>NZ_QPJJ01000009.1 GCF_003337485.1 Saliterribacillus persicus | reverse complement strand
TGTTTATTGGTCTAAACAAAGTTTATCAAAATTAGGAGATTGCGTGTTTTTATTTGTCTGAATTTTTTCTTTACCCCAACATATATTTTAGAGCCCATTAAAAATACAATTTCGCGCAAAAAAATAACGTTAGGAATTTTCCTTTCCCCTAACGCTAATCTTTTCGTGTATTATAGATTTAATTTTCAAGCTTAAAATAGAATTTTAGTGCTCCTGTTTCAGTAATTTTACATAAAATCATATGGAGAAAGATGTTGAATATCGTCAACCTGGACATGATCAAGTGATTCAATCAAGGTATAACCTGTGTTCTCTATAACTGTATTTGATTTAATGTGAAATACATCCTGCAATTGTTCAATTAACGAAGTGAATCGTTGATTCGAATCTTCCGTTCTTACACCAGTTAAAAAAGCACTTTTATCTCCACATATAATAAGAGATTGTTTCGCTCTCGTTATTGCAGTATACAATAAATTTTTTCGAAGCATACGTTTATATGCTGGAATTACAGGTAATATTACGATCTTAAATTCACTACCCTGTGATTTATGAATAGAAGTACAGTATGCGTGCATCACATTAAGCAATTCATTTCTAGAATAAGCAACTTCCTTTTCATCATATTGTACTACAAGCTGCTCTTCCTGCTCAGTTGACTCATCCTTATCGAATATTGCAACGACTTCTCCGATATCACCATTAAAGACTCCATCCTCTGGCTGATTCACCAATTGGATGATTTTATCACCCTTTCGGTATACCACGTCTTTCATCCGCATCTCTCGCTGTCCTTTTTTACTCGGATTCAGAATCTCTTGTAATTCTTGATTTAATAGATGAATACCCGCACTTGAACGATACATCGGAGCTAATATTTGAAAATGATGAATATCGACGCCTTTATCCACTGCTTTTTTCACTATTTGCTTAATCGTGGAGACTACCTGCATTTCATTACATTCAATAAAATTAAAATCTTTTGCTTTATCCAAATCATTTTCAACTATTGTTTTCTGTTTAATTTGATGTGCGAGTTGTATTATTTTTGATCCTTCTTTTTGACGATACACCTCTGTTAGCTGCACGTAATCTATGATATCACTTGCCATTAAGTCAGCCAATACTTGACCAGGACCAACAGAAGGTAATTGATCCTCGTCACCGACTATTAAAACTTGCATTTCATCTGGTATAGCGCGAAATAATTGATAAGCAAGCCATATATCTACCATTGAAAACTCGTCGATCACAAGTAGTTTTCCATTCAAAGGACTATTT
Organism: Saliterribacillus persicus; assembly: GCF_003337485.1. Taxonomy (GTDB): domain Bacteria; phylum Bacillota; class Bacilli; order Bacillales; family Amphibacillaceae; genus Saliterribacillus; species Saliterribacillus persicus. Next base: position 175,189 of record NZ_QPJJ01000009.1, on the reverse strand, counting down.
TCATCTTTCTCAAAACTTTCATGTCCGTCCCAACCTAATAGACGATGAATGGTTTGCCCTTGTATCCCGGTAGACTCCGTCATACGCTTGGAAGCTCTTCCTGTAGGTGCTGTTAGTACAAATGGAAATTCTGTTCTCTTATCATAATCATCGCTATCTAAAGAAAGGTTATTAATTTTCGCATATGCTTTTAATATTCCTTTAATAACAGTAGTTTTCCCTGTACCTGGCCCACCAGTTAAAATCATTATTTTTGACTCTAATGCTTGTTTAATGGCATCAAACTGATCTTTACTATAACTTAAAGATTCCGCTTCTTCTATTTCTCCAACAATTTTTAATAAGCTAGCTTCATCTGTCTTTGCTTCAGTCTTTTTCTCATATAACCGTTTTACATGCGAGCATACTCCGGCCTCAGAATAATATAGAGTTGGCAAATACGCTTTTTTTGATAGTAAGATAATTCTTTTTTCTGTATTAAGTTTATCTAATTCTTCTACCATTTTATCAAAATTTATCCCATTAAATTCACCTAGTAATAATTCATCCATCTTTATAAGCAATTGTTTAACCGGCAGATAAACATGACCATCCTGAATGCTATTTTGCAAAGTATAAATACATGCTGCTTGAATTCTTGAAGGATGATCCATCGGCAGACCATTTTGTTTTGCTAAGGTGTCCGCTCTTAAGAATCCAAAACCGTCTATATCAAAAACAAATTCATACGGGTTTTCTACTAATTTATTTAATGTCTCATCTTTATACACTTGATATATCTTTTGCGTCATTTTTAACCCGAAACCAAATTTAGATAATTCTAAGACAATGTGTTCAAAACCTTGATTTTCCATAAGTGCGGTATATAACTTTTCAGCTTTATCTTTATTCAATCGGGGGATTTCGTTTAGAGTATTTTTATCCGCTAATATCTTTTCTATTGCTGATTCACCTAAATGCTCTACAATGTTGCTAGCAGTTTTTTTTCCTATTCCAACAAACAAGTCACTAGATAAATAAGCAATAATACCATCTTTTGTTTTAGGTCTAAATCGCTGATAATTTGTAACTTGGAATTGCTTTCCGAACTTTTTGTGCTCTACAAAATCACCGTAAAATTCATAAGTCTCACCAGGGTCAAGCTTTCTAAAATAACCCTTTACAACAATCTCGTCATCATTAAATGTAATATTTGTTTCTAATATTTTTATTTTAGCAATAGAAAAATGCTCAGCTTCATTCGAAAAAATTGTATAGATCATTTCTCCCTTTATATAATTTTGTTCGATATTAGCTTCTTGATTTTCCATTGCTAAAATAATCTCCTTTTAAACTATGATCTATCTATCATTCAGATTCACGAAGAATTTCGATTTGTTTTTTTCCATTTCCAGCTAGTACATGGTCTGGTTGAACGTCTAACGCTTTACAAAATTGTTCATAGGCAAGATCGATATTTTCTTCATAAAGAAAAACGACTCCTAAATTATAAAGTGCGTCACTATGGGTTTCGTTCATCTCTAGCACTTCTAGAAACTTTCTTTTTGCTTCTTTTATTTGGTTCGTTGCAGCTAAAGCAAGACCATATTGAAATACAATTGATTCATCGTTTCCATTAAACTCATATGCCCGCTGAAAAAAAGGTAATGAGAGTTTATTATGCTCTTCGTTTTGATAGGACATCGCTAACATGAAAAAAACATCAGCTTCATCTAAACCATTATCTATCGCCTTCTGAAAGCTTTTTCGAGCATTAACGAAATCTTCTGTTTCAAAATAAACATTACCTAGTCCATAATGGGCCGTTGCAGCACTTTGATTAAGTTCTATTGCCCGTTCAAAAAAACGAATTGATCTATCATAATCCTTCATATGTAAAAGTAGATTAGCAAAATTTATATATCCAACTGGATCATTTGGCTTTTCTTCAATAATTTCGTTAAAAATCACTGCTGCCTCTTCAAATTTATTTTCTTGCATTAAGTCTATTCCTTTTTTAATCTTGTCCATTACAAAATCCTCCTACAACTTACTTCTTATTATTTTACTTCATTACGAATAAATTAGAAAGTGTATCGACCAATTACCACTCGAGTAAAAATTAACTTACAATTTAGATCAATTAAAGACATAAAAACCAATAACTTCATCGATGAAAAGGATAAGACAAACTTATTAGCTATTAAAATTACGAGAAAGTAAGTAGCTGAAATTTCAATTTTTTGTATTTAAATCTATTCTTACTAATTTACAATTTCCGTTGTTTTTACATAGCTAAGTATCTAAAAGCCTTTATTACGGAGAAAGACAGACTTTCATATGAATAAAAGTCTGCCCTCTAACATTATCCTACATAGTCTAATTGTTTTTCATCTTTTAGAATTATATCAATCGTTCCACCGCCTAAGCAAACTTCATCTTGATAGAATACTACTGCTTGTCCTGGCGTTATCGCTCTTTCTGGTTGATCAAAAGTTACTTTTACTCTCCCATCTTCTAATGGATGTACAGTTACGCCACTGTCCTTTTGGCGATATCGAAATTTCGCTGTACATGAAAATGGTTTATTATCGGGCTCTTCATTAATCCAATTCAGTTGACTAGCTATTAATCCGTCGGCATAAAGAGCATCATGATGATAACCTTGCTCCACGTATAAAACATTTTCTTCTACATTCTTCCCTACCACAAACCATGGTTCACCCGCACCACCAATCCCGAGTCCTTGTCTTTGGCCAAGTGTGTAATACATCAAACCATCATGTTTACCCTTAATTTCTCCATTTAATGTCGTCATGTTACCAGGCTGCGCAGGAAGATATTCACTTAAAAAGTCTTTGAAGTTTCTTTCTCCAATAAAACAGATTCCAGTGCTATCTTTTTTATTAGCTGTAGCTAAATCATGCTCTGTCGCTATTTTTCGCACTTCCTTTTTTGGTAAATGCCCAAGTGGAAACATGACCTTGCTTAAAACTTCGTCACTTAATTGATTTAAGAAATAAGTTTGATCCTTGTTTTCATCTACACCACGTAACATTCTATAACTATCTCCAACTTTTTCAACCTGTGCATAATGTCCAGTTGCTACATAGTCAGCACCTAAAGCAAGTGCATGATCTAAAAATGCTTTAAACTTAATTTCTTTATTACACATTACATCAGGATTAGGAGTTCTTCCTTTTTTGTATTCATCTAGAAAATAGGTAAACACTTTATCCCAATATTGTTTTTCAAAATTAACTGCATAATATGGTATATCTAACTGATTACATACGCGAACAACATCATCAAAATCTTCTGTTGCTGTACACATTCCTGATTCATCTGTATCATCCCAGTTTTTCATAAAAATCCCGATAACATCATAACCTTGTTCTTTTAACAAAAGCGCGGTCACAGACGAATCAACGCCTCCACTCATGCCTACTACAACTCTTATATCTTCCTTATTTTTCATCGTAACACCTTCTTTCCACGAGCTTTACTTTTACTTCGTAAGCCGCTTTACGATCTTAGCAATTTTATTTGCTGCTAGCTCAACTTGAGATAAATCATTGGCTAATCCGAAACTAAAACGAATGGAATTAATTATTCGACTATTCTCTGATCCATACATGGAAACCAATACATGAGAAGGCTCAACTGAACCTGCAGAACAAGCACTTCCACTAGAAGCAGCAATACCCTCTAAATCAAAATTAGTTAACAAAGATTCAACATTTGTACCCGGAAAGCTTAAATTGATAATATGTTCAATGGTATTATTTTTACTACCATTAATGTAATAAGATATTTCATTTTTATCTAGTATTTTTAAAAATAATTCTTTAAATGATAAATAGGTTTCTTTTCTTACCTGCTTTTTTTCTTCTGCAATCTCAAGGGCCTTACCAAAACCAATAATACCAGCTACATTTTCAGTACCTGGTCGTCTCTTTCTTTCTTGCTCGCCACCATGTTGCCGTGAATCAAGTTTGGTGCCTTTTTTAACATAAAGAACACCAAGTCCCTTGGGTCCATTTATTTTATGAGAAGAAACTGTTAATAAATCTACAGATAAATTATCAACATGAATATTAGTTAGACCTAGCGCTTGTACCGCATCTGTATGAAAATATGCTTGATGATCCTTTATTAACTGCCCAATCTCACTTATTGGTTGAAATACACCTGTTTCATTGTTAACCATCATAACAGATACTAAAATCGTTTCCTGAGTTAAGGATGCTTTTAGTTTCTCCACATCTAACATACCATCTTTATCTACATCCAAATAAGTAACTCGGAACCCATTCTTTTCTAAATATTCAGCTGCATGTAGTACTGCATGATGCTCTATTTTCGTTGTTATAATATGGTTACCTTTTGACTTATTCCGAAAGGCGGTACCAATTAAAGCTAAATTATTAGCTTCAGTCCCACCACTGGTAAAAGTTACCTCTTTTTCATCTGCACCAATAACCTTTGCGGTAGTCCTTCTTACTTTATCCAATGCTTGACGAGCTTTTCTGCCAAAAGAATGAATACTTGATGGATTGCCATAAAGGTTTTTTAGACTATCTGTCATTTCATCAATCACTGCCGGATCCATTGGTGTTGTCGCAGCATGATCAAGATAAATTTGTTTCATGTTCATCCGTCCCTTTTTTAAATATAAAACATATATGGATCCTGTGTACCTTTTTCATCATAGTTAGATAAATCTTCTAGTGTCGTAGTATCTAATACATTTTTAACAGCATCCCGAATTCTTATCCATAACTCTTGTTTTGCTGGCTCTTCATCTTCTATTCCTTCTACCGGTGTAATCGGTCCTTCTAGTATTCTGATAACATCCCCAGCTGTTATTTCATCTGGCTCTTTCGCCAATATATAACCACCATAAGCACCCCGCACACTTTTAACTAGAGCTGCATTACGAAGTGGAGCAACTAATTGCTCTAGATAATGCTCCGATAACTGATGTTCTTTAGCTATACTTTTTAACGACATGGGACCATTTCCATTATTTTTAGCTAAAGCTATCATTATTGTTAAGCCATAACGGCCTTTAGTTGAAATTTTCATTAAACACACCTCATTATATAGCTTACATTCCGTTCAGTTGGTTTTACTATTCGATATTATAGCATGAATGATATACTGAATGCATTCATGTGAATTCAAGCATGATGAATTACTTTAGAATTTTAATTTTAGAATGAATGCATGAAACGATAACATAACCAAAATTACATTATAACATTATTGTATACATTTATGGAAAGGATGAAGCTTTTTGAGTCGACAACCTCTCGCACTGAAAATGCGACCAAAAAATATAGATGAAGTTATCGGACAGACACATATCGTTGGTAATGGAAAAATGATACGTCGAATGGTAGAAGCAAATCAGCTTCATTCCATGATACTTTTCGGGCCACCTGGTACTGGTAAAACTTCATTGGCAATTGCTATTGCTAATAGCTTAAATCTTCGCTATAAATTATTAAATGCAGTAGTTGATAAGAAAAAAGATTTAGAAATTGCAGTAGAAGAAGCAAAAATGTCTGGCCATTTGATGGTTATTTTAGATGAAGTGCATCGCCTTGATAAAGCAAAACAAGATTTCTTACTTCCACACCTTGAAACGAATTTAATAACCCTAATTGGGTGCACAACAAGTAATCCTTATCATTCCATTAATCCAGCAATAAGAAGCCGAACACATTTATTTGAGCTTCATAAATTAAATGAAGATCATATCGAGGAAGCAATTGAGCGTGCTATAAGTGATCAGGAAAATGGATTAGGGCACCTTGACTTAGACGTTTCTACCGACGCGAAAGAGCATTTTGCAAATGCAGCAGGCGGGGATTTAAGGGCTGCCTTGAATGGATTAGAGCTTGCAGCACTATCCACACCTAAAGCAAAAGATAATCAAATCATTATAAACTTAGATATCGCAGAAGCATGTATGCAAAAGAAGAGTTTTTCCCATGATAAAAATGGAGATGCACATTATGACGTACTTTCTGCTTTTCAAAAGTCCATCCGTGGTAGTGATGTTAATGCAGCACTTCATTATTTAGCAAGGTTAATAGAGGCCGGAGATCTAGACAGTATTGCAAGAAGATTAATTGTTATTGCCTATGAAGATATCGGTCTAGCTAACCCTCAAGCTGGACCTCGAGCATTAGCAGCAATACAAGCAGCAGAAAGAATTGGTTTTCCTGAAGCCCGTATCCCGTTATCCGTATCAATTGTGGAATTGTGTTTATCTCCAAAATCAAATAGTGCATATAAAGCTCTAGATGATGCGCTTTACGATATTCAACATGAAAATATAGGAGATATTCCAGCTCATTTAAAAGATTCCCATTATAAAGGTGCAAAAAATTTGGGTAGAGGAATTGATTATAAGTATCCGCATAATTTCGAAAATGGCTGGGTAAAACAACAATATTTACCTGATAAACTTTTACACAAGCAATATTATCATCCAAAAGATACTGGTAAGTTTGAGAGATCTCTTAAACAAGTATATGAAAATATTTTTAAAAAGGTATAATTTCCTGCATTCCGGTCAACGATAAGACTATTATTATCAACGTACGATAATTATAATATTGTTGACCTAGGATGAAGGAGTGAAAACCGTGGCTAAAATTAGACAAGATGCGTGGTCGCATGAAGATGATCTTTTATTAGCGGAAACTGTACTTAGACATATTCGCGATGGAAGTACACAGCTAAAAGCATTTGATGAAGTAGGAGATAAATTAAATCGCACATCAGCTGCATGTGGTTTCAGATGGAATGCAGAGGTAAGACAACAGTACGATCAAGCTGTAGCACTTGCTAAAAGACATCGCAAAGAGAAAAAACGAGCGCTTGCAAAAATCGGCACTGGTAACAAGCAAAATGAAGAACTTGATACACTCTCTATTGATCTAACAGAATTAGAAGAAAATAAGAAAGAAGATTATAAAGAATTATTTTATAATGAAAATCTCTATATGCCAGAGAGTACATCTGATCTATCTATCAATATGGAAAAAGAAATAGATCAGCCTGTGTCTATTGATTCTATTATTGCTTCTCTTAAAAAGTTAAAAACAAATTATAATAGCACGAAACAATCTGCCAAAAACAATGAAAAACTTATTTTAGAGAATACTCAGTTAAAAAACAATAAGGAACAATTAGAGAAAAAGGTTCATGAATTGGAACATAAATTAGAAGTGATGCAAGAGGATTACCAAACCATTATAAAAATAATGGACCGTGCGCGAAAAATGGTAGTATTTGATGATGACAACACGCAGGTTCCAACATTCAGAATGGAAAAGAACGGTAATTTAGAGCAAGTTGCCAAGTAATTGAGTTATATGAATTATAATCATTAAAAAAGCTAGACTCACTCGCCAATTAGCGAATAAGTCTAGCTTTTTTTACTCTAAAGAATAAATAAAACGCTTCGTCATTTTATCGACGAAGCGCTGTTTTAATTGACTTTTTAAATCCCAATCGTGCCGTCGTGGTGATGATGTTTTGATCCCGCTCCTAGCAGGTGGGTGCTCTGCCCTAAGCTTTATGCGTCCTCTATAACACTGTAAGTAAAGAGGCTTGCACTCCACTTAGAAACTCCAAGCTCCCAATGTAATTGATGTTCGGTCAAAACTTCAATTAACTGACGAACACATCAGGATTTAATCTTTCTTATACAATTATAATAGCACATGTTACCGTTTTATTCAAGACAACTACTATGACAATTTGATTAAAACATTTTACATTTTGATGACACGTTATGAATTATTTCAATCGCAATTTCAACTCATTTAGTTGTTTTTGATCTACTCTACTAGGTGCTTCTGTTAATGGATCTGATGCTGAAGCAGTTTTAGGGAAAAGAATGGTATCTCTTAAATTTGTCTTACCTGCTAAAAGCATTATAAAACGATCGAAACCTAGCGCAATACCACCATGTGGCGGAGCTCCATATTCCAAAGCATCCAATAAAAATCCAAACTGACTTTTGGCTTCTTCTTCAGTGAAGCCTAGAATTTCAAACATTTTATTTTGCATCTCACGTTGGTAAATACGTAGAGATCCCCCTCCAAGTTCAAATCCATTCAACACAAGGTCATACGCTTGTGCCTTTACTTTTCCTGGGTCAGACTCTAAAAGATCAAAATCTTCTTTAAACGGCATCGTAAATGGATGGTGTGCTGCAAAATATCTTCCTTCTTCTTCATCATATTCAAGTAGCGGCCAATCAGTAATCCATAAGAAATGAAATACACTCTCATCAATTAGTTGATGATCCTTCGCTAATTTCACCCTTAAAGCACCAAGTGTGTCATAAACGACTTTCGCTTTGTCAGCTACGAATAATAATAGGTCTCCATTTTCTGCATTTAATTTAGACTTAAAAAGTTCAAAATCATCGTCACTAAAGAATTTTGCAATTGGTCCACTTAATTCATCTTCATCAACTTTTAACCAAGCTAAGCCTTTTGCACCGTAAATCTTTGCAAAATCAGTCATTCCATCCATATCTTTTCTAGAGTAATGTGCAGCTTTACCTTTAAGGTTGATAGAACTAACTAGCCCACCCGCTTCTACAGCTTGTCTAAAAACTTTAAAACCACAATCTTTTACATCTTCAGAAAGATTAACTAGTTCCATTCCAAAACGCGTATCAGGTTTATCTGATCCAAAACGATCCATTGCTTCTTTATATGTCATACGAATAAAAGGTGTAACTAAATTTATACCTTTTATTTCTTTCATAACCTTTTTCATCATTCTTTCTGTCATAGCTAGAATATCTTCCATTGTCATAAAAGAAGTTTCTATATCGATTTGCGTGAATTCAGGCTGTCTATCCGCACGTAAATCTTCATCTCTAAAACAACGAGCAAATTGGTAATATTTTTCAAACCCTGAAACCATCAGTAATTGTTTAAATAATTGTGGGGATTGCGGTAATGCATAAAAATGTCCTTCATGTACACGACTTGGAACCAAGTAGTCTCTAGCACCTTCTGGAGTGCTTTTAGTAAGCATTGGTGTTTCCATTTCTAAAAACATTTCTTCGTTTAAAAAGCTCCGAATAACTTGAGTAGCTTGGTGTCTTAATTTAAAGGTTTCTTGCATTGTTTCTCTTCTAAGGTCTAAATAACGATATTTTAGTCGAACGTCTTCAGAGACATCGATGTCATCTGTTAATGAGAAAGGAGGATGCTTTGCTTCATTTAACACAGTTATAGTAGAAGCGACAATTTCAATTTCTCCTGTTTCAATTTTAGGGTTTACCGTCTCTATATCACGTTCGATAACTTTACCAGTTATCTCCACCACGTATTCCGATCGAATACTATCAGCAACCTGTAATGCTTCTTTAGATAGTTCAGCATTACAAACCACCTGCACAACACCTGACCGGTCTCTAACATCTAGAAAAATTAACTCTCCTAAATCACGTCTTTTCTGAATCCAACCTTTAACAGTTACTGAAGTATCTGTATGGTCCTTTCTTAAACTACCTGCTAATGTTCGCGTATTTTCCATCATTATTCCCCCTGAATTGCTTGTTTTATATAGTCAACCGTCTGTTCGGTATCAATAGTAACTTGGTCACCAGTATTCATATTTTTAATTGTGATTTGATTATTTTCTAACTCTGTTTCACCAATTACAAGAACAAATTTACTATTCAAGCGATCTGCTACTTTAAATTGTGCTTTCATTTTTTTCATTTGATAATCTTTATCCACTTGAATTCCTTGTTCACGAAGCTTCTTTATCATTTTCACAGCTAACAGATTTTCTTCTTCGCCCATAGCTATGACAAAACAATCTAAATTTTCTTTTATCGGTAATTGGATATTCTCTTTTTCCAAAGCCATCAATAATCGTTCTATACTCATAGCAAAACCGATCCCTGGCGTTTCTGGACCACCTAAGTCTTGTACAAGTCCATTATATCTACCACCACCAGATAGTGTTGTTATAGCTCCAAATCCTTCTGCATCACTCATAATCTCAAATGCAGTATGGTTATAATAGTCTAAGCCTCTAACTAAGTTTTTATCGACAGTGTATGGAATATTCATTGACTCTAGATACTTTTGAACTTGGATAAAGTATTTCTCTGACTCTTCATTTAAATATTCTAAAATAGATGGAGCTGTATTCATTGCTGGGTGATCCCTATCTTTTTTACAATCTAATATTCGAAGCGGATTTTTGGTTAGTCTACTCTGACAATCCACGCATAATTCATCTTTATACGGTGAAAAGTGATCGACTAGCGCTTGACGATGACTTTCTCTACTTGTTTGATCACCTAAACTGTTTATCACTAATTTTAGTGATTTTAAGCCTAAGGATTGATAAGCTTCCATTGCTAAGCCAATTACTTCGGCATCAATAGCTGGATCTGCACTTCCTAGTGCTTCTACTCCAAATTGAACAAATTGGCGCATTCTTCCTTGTTGCGGACGCTCATAGCGAAACATTGGACCAATATAAAATAATTTCGTAGGTTGAGTAGGAGAACCAAATAATTTATGTTCTACAAATGACCTTACTACAGATGCTGTGCCCTCTGGACGTAAGGTAAGACTTCTATCCCCTTTATCAACAAAGGTATACATTTCTTTTTGGACAATATCTGTAGTATCACCCACACCACGTTGAAATAACTCCGTATGTTCAAATATTGGCGTTCTAATTTCTTTGTAATTATAATTTCTGCTAATTTCCATTAACTTTTCCTCTACGAATTGCCATTTTTCAGTTACTCCAGGCAACAAATCTTGTGTACCACGCGGTGCTTTCATGTTTTTTCCCCCTCTTATTATAGTGTGAAAGTATAAAAACTAATATATTTTAATTTTATCTCTACTTTAAAAGTAAACAATGTAATTAATGATATCAGCACACTTTTCTAATTTCTCAAAATAGGTGCTTCAAACTGAATATGAAAAATATGTAAATCTCCTTAGAATGATAGTTGTTTCTTTTGTTCAACTTTTTTCACCCTTTAGAAAAGACCTGTATCCAAATTAGAATTTTTTAGCAACAAAAAAATCCCACCCCTTCTAATAAAGAAGGGACGAGATTATAACCCGTGTTGCCACCCTAGTTGAAGCATTTATGCAATACTTCCACTCAAGCAGTTAACGCCTGCAAACGTTTGTATCTACTTAGGTTCAATACAAAGCCTCATGAATGTCTTTCACATGATCATCTAGCGAGTATCCTTTCAGCTATTAGACACTCTCTCTTTGCTAGTGTAGTTCATTGTTACTTTTTCCGTCATCGGCATTTATAAAATTACAATAATAAACTGAATTGTTCTAATCATAAATTTATTTCTATAGTCTTGTCAAGGTTGAATTTAATTTTTATACCATTTTTATTAGATACTGTTTTTTCAAATGATTAAAATAGGAAATAATTATATCTTCTTTTGGTTCAAATTTATTTATATATGATATTCCAAATCTAAATTTCTCCCCTAGATTTTGCAATAATGTGGATTTTTTCGTATCATGAAAATTAGATCTACAATGGAAAGAGAGGAATTTAATTGCAAAAACGTTTAGCAGTTCCCGTTATATTATGTAGCTTATTCATTATTCTGTCCTTAACCTCTATGGTTTATGCTGAAAATGCCAAGATTGATACGAATAACTTAAATGTGAGAAGTGGTCCAGGATTAGATTTTGAGGTAATCACACAAGTGAACCAACCAGAAAGCTATCCCATTGTAGAGGAATCTGGAGATTGGGTTAAGATTCAACTTAATAATGAAGAAGGTTGGATTACTAAAGACTATATAACAATCTCTGAGTCTGAAATTCAAGAAGAAGAAATAGAAGAGGAAATGAGTAAAGAAATAAATAGTTCTCCTCCCTCTAAATCCTCCTCAAAGGTAAACAAAAACAAAGATTTTAGTGATTTACTTATCGTTATTGACCCAGGTCATGGTGGCAGAGATGTCGGAGCAATAGGAGATAGCGATGCCTTTGAAAAAGATTATACTATGAGAACAGCTCAATTATTAAAGGAAAAACTAGAAAAATTAGGCGCTAATGTAAAACTAACAAGGACCCAGGATAACTATGTTCCTTTGACAAGCCGAGCATCTTTTTCTAATATTCAAATAGCTGACATATTTTTAAGTTTGCACTATAATAGCACTCCTGAATATCCTAATGCTAAGGGAATTAGTACGTATTATTATAGTGATAGAGATGAAGAATTGGCTAATAGCATCCAATATCAAATGCTCTCACAAACAGGAATGGAAGACAGAAGAGTCCATCAAGAAGACTTACAAGTACTACGAACGAATCACAGGCCATCTTTGTTACTTGAATTGGGATTCATCTCCAATAAAGAAGAAGAGCATAATATTCAGTCAAAAGCATTTCAAGATACATTAACCAGAGCCATTATTATGGGTATATCCCAACATTTTCAAAAATAAAAATGTTTCGACGTACGAAAGTGAAATGAACAAGCAAAAACACCAGATTCCAGTAGCAACTGAGTAAGTTGTCTGAATCTGGTGTTTTATATTTGCTATTTATCTTTACTATCGATAATCAAAGTGACTGGCCCAACGTTGGTAAAAGAAACATCCATCATAGATCCAAATTCTCCTGTGGCTACTTCTACACCGGCTTCATTCAACATAAAATTAAAATATTCATACAAATCATTAGCAACTTCTGGTTTAGCAGCCTGCATGAAATTTGGCCTTCTACCTTTTTTAGTCTCTCCGTAAAGTGTAAATTGTGAAATAGATAAAACTTGTCCACCCATATCTAACAATGATAAATTCATCTTCCCTTTTTCATCTTCAAAAATTCGCAAATTTACAATTTTGTTCGCTAGATAAGAAGCATCCTCTTTTTTATCATCATGGGTTACTCCCACTAACACTACTAGTCCTTTTTTGATCGACCCTATTTCCTCTTCATTCACACGAACAGATGCATTTTCTGCCCGCTGTATAATAACCTTCATGCTCCTGCTACCTCCAACATTATTGGATCGTACGCTCTACAGTGTAAATATCTTTTATCTTTTTTAATCGATCTACAATCCGCTTCAAATGCTTCACATTATGAATCAATATAGTAACATGTATAATAGCTATTTTATTTCTATCTGATTTTCCGTTTACTGCGATAATATTTGTTTTGGTTTCATTGATTGCTTGTAATACATCATTTAGCAGCCCTCTACGATCATAACCAGTAATTTCAATATCTACATGATACTGCTTTGTTTCCGTATCTTCATTTTCCCACTCTACATGTATTCTTCGATCTATTGCTTCTTCCGTATTAACGTTTGGACAGTCATCTCTATGAACAGAAACGCCTCTTCCCTTGGTTATATAACCAACAATCTTATCTCCAGGTACAGGGTTACAACACTTAGATAACCGGATTAACATGTTATCTACACCTTCGACTTTAACTCCTGAATCACGCTTGGATTTTTTCTGCATACTCTTACCAGAATTATTAACTTCTTCAATTGTTTCTTCGATATTTTTATTTTTCTTTTCTTCTTCTCTTAACTTTTCTGTTAATCGAGTTGCAATTTGTGCAGCAGTAATCCCTTGGTAACCAACTGCGGCATACATATCATCTTCATTTGTAAAATTAAATTTTTCTAACACTATTTTAATATTATCTGGAGTAATAGCATCTTTCGGTTCAAAGCCATCGTTTTTCACTTCTCGCTCTACTAATTCTCTACCCTTGTGAATATTCTCTTCACGCTGTTGTTTTTTAAAGAATTGTTTTATTTTATTTTTGGCTTGTGAGGTCTGTGTTAACTTTAACCAATCTTGAGATGGTCCATACGAATGCTTGGAAGTCATCATTTCTACAATGTCGCCGTTTTTTAATTGGTAATCCAATGGTTCCATCTTGCCATTAATTTTACTTCCTATCGTTTGATTACCAATTTCGGTATGAATTTTGTATGCAAAATCAATTGGAACAGAGCCTCTCGGTAATTCATATACATCGCCTTTTGGGGTAAAAACATATACCATATCAGAAAAAAGATCCACTTTTAACGATTCCATAAATTCCTCTGCATCATGGGTTTCATTTTGCCATTCTAAAATTTCACGGAACCATGCTAGTTTATCTTCATTGGATTGTTTTTTCATGTCAAGCGTTTTTCCCTCTTTATAAGCCCAATGCGCAGCAATTCCATACTCTGCAATTTCATGCATTTCTTTCGTTCGTATTTGAACCTCTAATGGTGCTCCTTTAGGTCCAATTACAGTGGTATGAAGCGATTGATATAAATTGGGCTTTGGCATTGCGATATAATCTTTAAATCTGCCAGGCATTGGTTTCCAACAGGTATGAATTATACCAAGAACCGCATAGCAATCTTTAATGCTATCCACTAATATTCGAACGGCCAACAAATCATATATTTCATTAAACTGTTTATTTTGCATCACCATTTTTCGATAGATGCTATATAAGTGCTTTGGTCGGCCAGAGAATTCAGCATGAATGTTTACTTCTTCCAACTGCTTTTGGACTTCATTCATCACTTCATCTATATAATGCACTCTTTCTTCACGCTTTTGTTTCATTAAATGGACAATTCGATAGTACTGCTGAGGATTTAAATATCTTAAAGCAGTATCTTCAAGCTCCCATTTAATAGCGGAAATACCTAGTCTATGAGCTAATGGTGCAAATATTTCAAGTGTTTCATTTGATATTCTACGTTGTTTTTCAGCAGGAAGATGCTTTAATGTCCGCATATTATGCAAACGATCAGCTAGCTTTATTAAGATAACACGAATATCCTTAGCCATCGCTATGAACATTTTTCTATGATTTTCTGCTTGTTGCGCTTCTTTTGACATGTATTTGATTTTACCTAATTTTGTTACCCCATCTACCAGCATAGCAACTTCTTCATTAAATGAGAGTTCAAGCTCTGTAACGGTTGTATTCGTATCTTCCACAACATCATGAAGAAAACCGCCGGCAATGGTTTCACGATCTAATCGTAAGTCAACCAAAATTCCCGCAACTTGAATAGGATGAATAATATATGGTTCGCCAGATTTCCTGAATTGACCTTCGTGGGCTTTTTCTGCATATATATAAGCACGGCGAATAAACTCTATATCTTCATCTGATAAGTATGTGGACGCTTTTTCAAAAACATCATCTGGTGTTAAGATTTTATCCTTCGCCATGTAATCACCTTTTTATTCTTTTTCACCTATCTATGTGAAAAGGATTTGTTTTAACTATCATACCAAAAGATTGGATTTCTTTCCTAGTATTTACGATATTTTCGACAAAAACCGCTGAAATCCTTCGCTTAATTATAATAGATCACGCTTAACTTGGAAATATCAACTTTTTTTCTGACCTTCTAAATTATTTAAAGCTTTTAAAATATTTATAAATTTATAATTCATGTTTGCGATAAAAGAAAATGAAGCACCCTAAAACGAGTACTTCATTATTATTTGAAGTTATAATTTCCTTAGTACTGCATTAAAGTTAATACGTCATAACCCTCTAGTTTATCTTTTCCATTTAAATAGGTTAACTCAATTAAGAATGCACACCCTACAACAACGCCACCCAATTCTTCTACTAATTTAATCGTAGCTTCGATGGTACCTCCAGTTGCCAGTAAATCATCTGTGATTAACACACGTTGACCAGGTTTAATAGCATCTTTATGTATGGTTAATACGTTTTCGCCATACTCAAGTCCATAACTTACTTTTATCACTTCTCTTGGCAATTTGCCTTCTTTTCTCACGGGTGCAAAGCCAATCTCCAGTGCATAGGAAACAGGACAACCAACTATAAAACCGCGCGCTTCAGGACCAACAATCAAATCTACTTCTTTTTCTTTAGCGTAACTAACAATCTCATCTACAGCAGATTTATAGGCAGGACCATTATCCATCAAGGTAGTTATGTCTTTAAAGCGGACACCTTCTTTTGGCCAATCTTCCACCACTGTAATATATTTTTTATAATCCATAACTCATTTCCTCCTCAGGTTGTTGCAAAGGCACACGTTGTTTATCCATCCATTTTTTTATGTCATTTCTGGATGAGTAATAGAGTAACTCTTCAACTTCAATTTGTTTTTTTAAACCTTGGTATAATTCAGACGTTTCAAGATCTTTCTTTTCCACCTGTTTATTCGGAATTATTTTCCCATCGTTCATTTTAACAAAGTTTAACTCATAAAACACTTGAAACATAAATTTTATTTTTTCAAGTTTCCATCCTTTGTACTTAGAAAGCTTTGGAGCATCAACCTTGTAATCAAAATAACCTCTTTTCATTACAAGTGCATACAACTCTTTAAAGTCTTCTCTTCTTGGTAATAAAGATAACCCTGATTCTAATTTAGCATGATAACAAAGATAAAGAGAATCCAAATCAATTTCTTGTATTAGCTTTTTGATGATCTCTTTTTCAGAAGGTAATTCAATCATAATTAAATGATGAAAATCTATTTTTTTAGCATCTAAGTCCTCTACATGTACCGCTTTACTTTCCCACGTAGATGGTAACCCTTTGGGAAGATCTTCAAAATAAACCAATACACTTTTTTGTTGGAGTCCTTCTAAAGATTTTTGCCATTTATTTGTTCCTCTATAATCAAAAAGTTGCCACTCATTAATTCGCAAATCCTTAAGAAAGAATTGTGGCTTTTTAATACCATTCCATTCATTTGTTTGTAATTCTCCAACTACTTCTATTTCGGAATCGTTCATAATTTTATGGAATACATGACCAAACCCAAATCCAATTACATCTACTAAAGATTTATCTTTTTTAAATTGAAATTTTAAATGATTTTTTTCAGCACCAATTTGTTTAAGATTATCCGGCTTTGCACTTATATGAAAAAGTGGTTTTGGATTGCCCATCCCAAAGGGTGCTAAGCTATCCATTTCTTGTAGTAATTCCATGGTAACGTCATCTAAATCCACTGTAAAATCGATAAACAAATTAGGATAGAAATCCTCTGCAGTTAAACTCTCTTCAGCTCTTTCACTTAATTGCTCACTAACAGCTTCAATTTGTTCAATTGGCAGAGTCATTCCTGCTGCTTGCGCATGTCCTCCAAAATGGGTAAACAGTGACCTAATTTGCATACATTCTTTAAAAAGGTCAAAGGCTTCAATACTTCTGGCAGACCCCTTCGCAGATTGTGATTCCTCATTCAAAGTAAGGACGAGTGTGGGCTTATGATAAAGCTGGACAAGCTTTGAAGCAACTATTCCAAGAACACCTTGGTTCCACCCAGTTTTAGCAACCACAATCACATTTTTAAAGCGGTCTGAAGTATCATTTTCTATTAACTCTACTGCTTCCTTTGTAATATCAGAAACTATTTTTTGTCTTTCAGCATTAAGTGCCTGTACATGCTCAGCTAAATTTCTAGCTTCTGCTAAATCATCAATTAAAAGTAATTCTACTGCTAAGTTGGCATCCTGTAATCGTCCAACAGCATTAAGTCGTGGTCCTATTTTAAAACCAACATCGACTTCCGTTACCGTGCCTTCCATTCCACACTCATCCATTAACGCTTTTAAGCCTACTCTATTTGTTTTACTAAGCACTTTGAGGCCGTGATAGGTGAGAACCCTATTTTCCTCTATTAAGGGGACTAAATCGGCTATCGTGCCTATTGCAACTAAATCTAAAAATTGTTTTGGGAAATAACCAAGTAAATACCATGCAAATTTAAAAGCTACCCCAACCCCTGCTAATTCTTTAAAAGTGTAATCATCTGAACATTTAGGGTGTAGAATTGCATATGCGTTAGGTAATTGATCTTGTGCTTCGTGATGATCTGTAACGATTACATCAAGCCCTAATTCAGTAGCATAATTAATCGCCTCAACACCAGCTATTCCATTATCGACAGTTATAATTAAGTTAAAACCTTGTTGATTAATTTGCTTGAAAGCGTCTTTATTTGGGCCATAACCTTCTGTAAAGCGATTCGGAATATAATAATCGCACATTGCTCCCATTTCGTTTAAGGTTTCTACCATAAGTGTTGTTGAAGTCACACCATCAGCGTCATAATCCCCATAAACAAGAATGCTTTCTCCCTCATCAATTGCTTTTTTAACGCGCAAAGTGGCTTTTTTTATATCAGACAGTAATGCAGGCTCCAAAAGTGATTCAATAGAAGGCTTTAGAAAATCCTTCGCTTTATCTACTGATTCAATACCACGATGCAAGAGAATATCTTTTGTGATTTTTGAAATGTTTAATTCATTCAGTTCATTATTATCTTGCTTTATTTCCTCATATGTAAATGACCAATTTGCTTGGCTTTTTAACATAAATTCACCCCTGACTCACTTATTATACAAAAGTGTGTCAAGGGTAGCAAACAGATATGGTCCATAAATATAATGGTAATCAGAGGAAGAAACAGAATAAAGCTCTCTTTCAATGTTGAAACTAGTTATTCTTTCGTTGAAGATATATTATTTTCTTCTATTCCTGGTGTTTGTTCTTTACTTTCGTTGGTAGAGTTATCATCAATAATTGTGTTGTCTGATGCTTTTAATCCATTGATCTCATGTTTTAACTGACGATTTTCTTTTTGTAAACGAATCACGCGTACAACGCCCACCGCAGCAGTTATTAGTGCTCCCATTAAAACAGAAATCAATATCACAAGAATTAATGGCGCCTCACCAGTACCAAATAAATAATTAACTTCTACCGCATCGACATTAATCACTGCAAAAATTGCTACTATGACTGCGAAAACAACTGCTAAAATAATATAAGTTTGACCCCGCATAATTTTATCTCCTTTCTTAGTTAGGTATAATTCCTTCTTTAAGTATATAGGTTTAAATAATTAAACGCGATTCCTACAGGTTATCTTCCCTATATACTTACTTATTCTCTTCCCCTTCTGTTTTTAAACTTTATTTATCATTTTCTTCAAGTCTTACCTAAATAAACACCCCGAGAGTTAGATTTTCACTCTAACTCTCGGGGTGTAGTAATGATAGATTACCTTTTAAAATAATAATTACCTATACTTGTGGTCCATCATTTCTCTTTTTCTCAATATAAAGGATTGGTTTTTCTTTTATGTTTTTCCCTCTCCATACTAACCACACCTGTGCCGCAATAAATAAGGATGAGTAGGTACCTGCCAACAACCCGACTACGAGAGCAAATGCAAAGTTAGTGATAGATGAAGCACCAAATATTAGTAGCATTAGTGCTGCGAAAATAACGGTTAATACGGTATTTATACTTCTGCCTAGAGTCTGCATCAAGCTGTGATTTATTAGCTTAGCAAGCTCACCGAAGGAACGTACACGTTTCTTTTTCTTTAAATTTTCCCTTATACGATCAAAAGTCACAATGGTATCATTTATCGAATAACCAACAATTGTTAATATTGCTGCGATAATCGTAATATCAAACTCTAGTCTAGTAATGCTAAACAGAGCAAGGATAAAGAACGCATCGTGGAACAGAGCCAGAATGGCCGTGAATGCAGAGTAAAACTCAAAGCGGAAAGTAACATATAATACAATACCGATTGTTGCATATAACACCGCAAGGACCGCATTTTTAGCGAGTTCTTGACCAACAGTAGGAGAAACTGTGCTTACACTTGGAGCTGACCCGTATGCATCTGTGAAATATTCCCTTACCTCAGCAACTTGCTCTTGTGTTAATTCTTTATCAAACCGTGCTACGGCAATATTATTATCCTCACCAGCAAATACAATCTTACCAGTAGTTGATAAACCTAAAGATTCATAAGCAGTTTCAATTTCTTCTTCTGTTAACGTTTCTTCAGCTAACACTTCAACACGAGAACCACTTACAAAATCAATTCCTAAATTCAATTTAAATACAGCTAGAAATATAATCCCTAAACTAATGAGTGAAAGAGATATAAGAAAGAATTTTTTTCTATGTTTAACAAAGTCAAATTGTCGTCCAAAAACAGTTGGTTCAACTTCATCTTTATCTGCTATATCTTTTATTTGATCCTTCTTCACACCAAACCAGCCAGGTCTTTTATTTAAGAAGTTACTATACACCCACAGTCCAAGGAATAACCTAGAACCAAATACAGCTGTAACAAAACTAAGGATAATACTCACGATTAATAGTGTAGCGAATCCTTTAACAGAGCTTGTACCGAAAATAAATAGCACAGATGCTGCTATTAAAGTAGTAAAATTCGCATCAAATATCGTTGATAAAGAATTACTATTACCAGCTTTAAAAGCTGCTTTTATCGATTTTCCTTCTTTTAATTCTTCTTTAATTCGTTCATAGGTAATGATATTGGCATCAACTGCCATCCCAACCCCTAATACTAAAGCAGCAATTCCTGGTAAAGTTAAAACACCATTCATTAATTGAAAAACGAGTAGAACTAAGTATATATATATACTAAGTGTAATCGTAGCAATCACACCTGGAAATCGGTAATATAACATCATAAATAGAAATATTAAACCGACACCTAACGCACCAGCAAATACTGTTTTATCAAGTGCTTGTAATCCAAATTGAGCACCCACAGAAGTAGAGTATTCCTCCTCCAAATTAACCGGTAAAGACCCTGCATTCAGTATATCAGCAAGTCTATTGGCGGATTCCACTGTAAAGTCACCAGTTATTTGGATATCTGAGGTCCGAAGTACTTGGTCAAATCCTGGAGCAGAAACAAATTTCGGGTCTGCTTTTTGAGACTCCTCTGCGTAGGAATCGCCTTCTTCATAATCCATCCAGATAACTAAGCGATCAGCAACATCACTTTCTAATATTTCTTGAGTTGTATTCCCAAATCGATCAGAATCTTTAAATTGGACTGTTACCACTGGTTCATTGGTATTCGGATCGAATTCTTGTCTAGCACTACCTTCCTTAATGTCTGATCCATCTAAATACTCTTTATCATTAACATCACGAAAAGATAATTGTGCAGATGTGGCTAAGAGATCTCTTGCTTCGGTCTGATCATCAATACCTGCTAGTTGTACGCGAATTCGATTTGGTTCTTCTATATTAAAGTTAGGTTCACTTACACCTAAAACATCTACTCTTTCACGTAAAATACGAGTAGTAGCCTCTAACAAATCTGTTGTTACTTCTTGAGAATCATCAATCGGCTCCACCTCGTATAAAACCTCGAATCCTCCTTGAAGATCTAAACCTAATTTTATATTTTTTGTTATATCTGTTATCGTTGTTCCGATCGTACCAGCAAATATTAGTACGATTAGAATAAAGGCAACGATTCTACCTTTTTTAATCATTAAGACGTGCCTCCTCTTTTTCTATACCTATCCAGTTTTTATTATATGTATTACTTTTAATAATCTTGATCCCCTAAAAGAGCCTGTAAAGATGCTTGTAAATTATCATCTTTTAAAGATTGCTGGGTTAAATAAACCATATAAATAGACGGATTAAGATGAAAAATATCCTGTACAATTTGGTGTAGACGCTTGTCTGGTTCTCCTTTCCACACCTTTTGTACTAAACAATTCCAAATATCCTCTTTATTTGCATTAGAATAATCGAGTAATTTAAATTCATCTACCTTACTATCTAATATCTCATGAAGTTTAAATTTCCACTCAGAAACAGATTTAACTTCCTCCATCTGATGTTCCTCCTAGACCTATTTTATTTTTGTGTCATGCCTGTCCAATGTAGTCGCATATATTACATTGTATATGAAAAATTTTCTTTTGAGAAGGTAGGTCTAATAAAGTGACCAAACAATCTTTTTTAAAAGGTGCATTAATATTAATCATTGCCGGACTAATCACCCGCTTCTTAGGTTTTATTAATCGCATTGTAATGGCTAGATTAATTGGGGAAGAAGGTATAGGACTCTATAATATGGCTCTTCCTACACTATTTTTATTATATACTATTTCACAAGTGGGGCTGCCTATTGCTATTTCTAAAAGGGTAGCTGAAGCTACAGTGTTAGGTGATCAGAAAAAAATAAAACAAATATTAGTTTTATCACTCTTGCTTACAACATCCATTAGTATAGTCGTAACAATAGGTATATTTTTTTTCGCCCCATTCATAGCTAAGAATCTTCTCACTGATGAACGTGTATATTATCCCTTAATAGCCATTATACCCATAATTCCGATTAGTGCCATAGCAGCTGTTATTCGAGGTTATTTTCAAGGGAAACAAAACATGAAACCTCAAAGTTACGCGCAAGTATTAGAACAAACCGTCCGTATTCTCTCTGTAGCATTTTTTGTGAATTTATTTTTACCGTTAGGTATAGAGTTTGCAGCAGCTGGAGCTATGTTTTCCGTTATATTAGGTGAATTTATTTCCTTGTTGTTTATGGTCTTTATGTTTAAAACTAAGAAAACAATAAAATTAAGAAGTAAGTTGAAAAGTTATCTATTTAGTGGAAAAGAAACCTTCATGCAGCTAATGAAGATTTCTATTCCAAGTACATTTAGCCGATTGATAGGATCTATCTCAAATTTTTTAGAACCAATTATTGTGTCTCAAAGTTTATTACTAGCAGGTATACCTGTGCAGCTAGCAACCAAGCAGTATGGATCACTTACAGGCTATGCGTTTCCGTTACTCTTTTTACCAACATTTTTCACGCATGCTTTAGCAATTGCTCTCGTTCCCAATATAAGTGAGGCTGATGCTAGAAAAAACACCTCTGTTATTCATTATCGCATTCATCAAGCTATAAGGCTCTCTTTTGCTTCAGGTGCTATAGCAACTGTTTCTTTAATGCTTTTTGGTGAAACAATCTTACATTATATGTATGGCAACACCAATGCTACAATATTTTTAAAGATTATGGCACCAGGTTTTCTATTTATGTATATTCAGTTTCCTTTATATGCAACCTTACAAGCATTAGATCTTGCTAAAGAAGCTATGTGGAATAGCATTATTGCTACCATCATCAAATTTATCATTCTTTTTATTTTAACTGCAAACCCAGCATTTGGTATAACAGGTGTCGCGATTTCTTTAGTTATTGGAGTAGTAGTTGGCACTGCACTGCATTTAATAAGTTTATGGAGAACGATCAAGTTCACTATTTCTTGGGGTATGCTTTTTAAGATGATACTTTTATTTATATTAACTTATTGGGCAGGCTCTCTATTTAAAATATACTTAACAAATTACAGTGAAAGTCTGGCAGTCTTTCTATTCCTTCTAGTCTTACTTGCGATCATCTATTGTATTTTTCTATTTGGTTTGGGGTTTATTTCAAAAAAAGAGCTTAGTCTGCTTAGAGAAAAAAAGCATTAGGAAGATGGAGTATCGAAATCGATACTCCATTTCTTATCACTATTAATGGTACAAAAGGAAATAGCCTTCCAATCACTAATTCCCCGTTTTTTTAATTCACTTTTTAACCACGTTTCGTCCTTACCAATCTTGTCTAAGGAAGAAGTTTGAATTTTGCCGTCAAGTATCAAAGGATAAAGTAATCCAAAGTAATTTGTGTTCGATGTGCTTTCTTCTTCCTTTTCTATAACAGACAACTTTCCTGACGGTTCTAAAATAGCAAATTGCACTTGGTTAATTGCATCAATTCCATTTTCTCGCAATTGTTGTGTTAAATCATCAAAATTATACCGATTTTTCCTCATTTCTTGTTCATTAATATACCCATTTGAAATAATGATAGATGGCCTACCCTCAAACCACCCTCTGAAAAGCTTACTCTTCATCGATATTTGTGCAGTAAATCTTTGAATAAGAAATAATACAAGCATTGGTACTATTCCATGAATAAACGGACGTTTTAAATCATCAATTGAAAAGACAGCTATTTCTGCAATCATAATAAAAATGACAATATCCAATAAGCTTAATTCCCCAATTTCACGCTTCCCCATAAGTCTAAATACAAACACAATCATGATATAAGAAAAAATTGTCCGAATTATCAATAGTATGATTTCATGACCATCCACAATGCATACCTGCCTTCAAGGAAATAATTTCAAAAATCCTGTTATAGTTTTGACAGGTATAGCTACTATTATGCGAGTATCTTTATGAAAAAACCAACGGCAATATTAATGTGTATGGGTAAAGATAACGTACATAAATATAGATGCTAGATACAATTAATGAAACTATTACGATCGGAACACCATATTTCATAAATCGAATGAACGAAATGGATTGATTTTCTCCTGCAGCAAGTCCTGCAACTACAACATTTGCAGATGCGCCTATAAGTGTGCCGTTTCCACCTAAGCAAGCTCCTAGAGCCAATGACCACCATAATGGATCAAGATTATCAATACCATAGCTTTCCAATTCATTTATAACAGGGATCATTGCGGCTACAAAAGGAATATTATCCACCACACCAGAAAAAAGCCCTGCAGTCCATAATAATAATATTGCTGTAGTTGGCAGGTCACCCTCTGTTATCCACATGATACCTCTAGCAATTTCATCGATAATACCAACACGTTCTAACCCACCCACTAGCATAAATAAACCAATAAAAAAGAATAAAGTTACCCATTCAACCTCTTTAAACACTTTTTCTGCCCCTAATTCTTTATCCGTTACAAGTAATAAAAGCAGGGCACCACATACCGCAACCGTTGTTAAATCAATATGAATAAAGGTGTGCAATAGAAAGCCAATAATCGTTAAGCTAAGAATGGATATGGATTGATATAACATCGGCGATTTTATCAAATCTTTGGATGCATCCATCTTCATTAATTCCTCAATTTTATTTTTTTCTTTTGGTTGTAATTTATTTTTAAATAATTTGGCTATGACAATCAGCAGTAGCAATAAAAGAATAATTGCTACTGGAGCGGCATGTTGAATAAATGATAAAAAAGTAAAGTGTTCGACGGCTTGGCCAATCATAATATTAGGAGGGTCACCAATCAAAGTTGCTGTGCCTCCGATATTTGCGCTAAATATTATCGTAATTAAATAGGGAAAAGAAGGTAGCAAGAGCATTTTTGTTAAAGTTAAAATAACCGGAACAAAAAGCAATACAGTTGTAACATTATCCAAAAGAGCTGAGCCAACAGCTGTAAAGATGGCTGAACCGATGAGTAAGTGTAAGGGATGACCTTTCACCTGCTGAGCGAATCGTATAGCGATAAAAGAGAAAATGCCAGTTTTTTTTGTAATAGAAACTAAAACCATCATGGAAAAAAGTAATGCAATCGTATTCCAATCTATATACGTAGAGAATGCATCACTCCAAGGATACACCCCAATAATTAATAAAAGCACAGAACCTGTCATAGCAACGACCGCTCTATTAACCTTTTCAAGCATGATTCCAATATAACTCACAATAAATATTAGTATAGTAGCAACAACCGTCATTTTTTTCCCCCTAACAATTCAGTGACCGAATATTATTTAAATATATACTTCACTATATTCTTAATTGTGTAGAACTATTCAATGACGTTGTCTTACTTCTTATTTAATTCGGACTAGCATAAGCTATAACAACTACATACTTCAAAAGGAGGAATATGATGAATCATCTTAAAGGTGTTTTATATGGTTGGTTAGCGATTTTTTCAATTTTTATATTCTCGAGTATAATTCTGGCAATGATTTTTCGCTTTACATCCCTGGGTGAGGGAACTTTAATGTGGTCGACTTTAATCATTAGCTTTGTGGCATTATGGATAGGAGGTTTTGTAGCAGGTCTTAAGGCAAAAAGAAAGGCATGGTGGATTGGTGCTTCGACAAGCTTAAGCTTTTCTTTTTTTCTCTTTATTTATCAATTTCAATCGCAACATGAACTATTCTCCGTGCCACAAGTTGTACAACATCTCGCTTATTTACTCCTTTGTATTTTCGGCGCAATCATAAGCGTCAATATTTCCCAAACATCTACACCAGAGTCCCATAACAATTACTAATGAAAACAAATGTAAATTTGGCAAATTAAAAAAAGTCCTTTCTACGATTGAGTAGAAGGACTTCTTCTTTTACTTACTATGCTTGGTTAAAATCAGTCTGGATTTACAATTTCTCTCACTGATGAACGATCATATGTAAGTTTTGTACCATCTGTACTTGTAACTACTACGGTATTTTCATCTAACGCATGAACAGTAGCATGCATACCACCAATCGTTACAATTTTATCACCTTTTTTAAGATCTGATTGCATTTGACGCACTTGCTTTTGTTTCTTTTGCTGTGGTCTAATGAGTAAAAAGTAAAAAATAACGATCATTAAAATAATCGGTGCTAAATTTAGTAGAATAGCTTCCATTATATTCCCTCCCCCTTTTTAAAAGTTTTTTGCATTAGGTTTATTGAAACCATATTGCTCAAAAAATTCTTCTTTAAAATCACCAAGTCGATCCTGCATTATCGCTTCTCGAACTTGCTCCATTAATTTTAACAGAAAATATAGATTATGATAAGTAGTAAGTCTATATCCGAAGGTTTCATTACATTTAACCAGATGTCTGATATATGCTCTTGAATAATTTTTACAAGTATGACAATCACAATTTGGATCGATTGGAGAGAAATCTTTAGCGTATTTTGCATTTCGTACAACTAATCTTCCATTCGATGTCATACATGTACCGTTTCTTGCAATTCTTGTAGGTAAGACACAATCAAACATATCAATTCCACGTATTGCACCGTCAATTAATGAATCCGGTGAACCAACACCCATTAAATACCTTGCTTTATTTTCAGGTAAATGTGGTGTAGTGAACTCTAACACTCTGTTCATTACATCTTTCGGTTCCCCCACACTCAAGCCACCAATTGCATAGCCAGGAAAATCTAAGGAGGTTAAATCTCTTGCACTTTGTTTTCTAAGGTTTTCATATTCCCCACCCTGAACAATACCAAATAACCCTTGCTCTGCAGGTCTTTTGTGGCCTTCTAGACATCTCTCTGCCCATCTGGAGGTTCTTTCTACTGAATCCTTCATATATTGTTCAGAAGCTGGATATGGTGGACATTCGTCAAAGGCCATCATAATATCTGACCCCAACGCGTTTTGTATCTCCATAGCTTTCTCTGGAGACAAAAATAGTTTTTCACCACTTAAATGATTTCTAAAATGAACTCCTTTTTCTTCTATTTGACGTAAATCACTCAAGCTGAAAACTTGAAAGCCTCCTGAATCGGTTAAAATTGGTTTATCCCAATTCATAAACTTATGCAAGCCACCAGCTGTCTTTACAATATCCTCACCAGGTCGTAACCAGAGATGATATGTATTAGAGAGAATGATTTTTGCACCTAATTCTTCTAATTCTTCCGGACTCATTGTTTTAACTGTAGCTAAAGTTCCCACCGGCATAAATATAGGTGTATCAAATGAACCATGCGGTGTATGGACTTTCCCAACTCTGGCACCTGTCTGTTTGCAGGTTTTAATTAGTTCATAACGTATAGCAGTCATAATATTTTCCCTTCTTCATTTCTTCACTTAAATATTAACATCGCATCTCCAAAGCTAAAGAATCGATATTTTTCTTTTACAGCTTCTTGGTATGCATTTAAAATAAACTCTCTACCAGCAAATGCACTTATAAGCATAATGAGGGTTGATTTAGGTAAATGAAAATTAGTTATCAAACCATCAATAGCTTTAAAAGTATATGGTGGATAAATAAAAATATCCGTCCATCCACTACAGTTTTTAAATTCACCATGATGGTCACGAGCAATTGTTTCAAGTGTTCGAGTTGAAGTTGTGCCAACTGAAATAACTCTTCCACCTTTTTTCTTAACCTGATTTAATTGGTCTGCTGTTTCTTTCGTCATTCGATAGAATTCAGCATGCATATGATGATCTTCAATTGTTTCAACACTTACAGGTCTAAAAGTGCCTAATCCTACGTGCAGAGTTATAAATGCGATTTCTACACCCTTCGATTTAATTTCATCTAAAAGCTCTTCTGTAAAATGCAAACCTGCTGTTGGAGCTGCCGCTGAACCTTGTTCTTTTGCAAAAACAGTTTGATATCTGTCCTTGTCAGGCAACTGTTCTTTGATGTAAGGAGGTAGTGGCATTTCACCAAGCTCATCTAACACCTCATAAAAAATACCTGAGTAAGAAAAACGGAGAATCCTTCCTCCATGCTCTAATTCTTTGATACATGTTGCAGTTAATTTGTTATCTCCAAAAGTGATCGTTGTTCCTATTTTCACTTTTTTGGCAGGCTTTACAAGTACTTCCCAATTATCGTCTTGTTCCTGTGTTAACAATAAAACTTCAACTTTAGCATTAGTATCTGTTTTACTTCCATACAGTCGAGCTGGTAAAACCTTGGTATCATTTAATACTAAACAATCACCAGGCTTTAAATAGTTACTAATATTGTAAAATCGTTCATGACTTATTGTATTTTCAGCCGCATGTAAAACCATCATTTTTGATGCGGTGCGATCTATAAGCGGTGTTTGTGCTATTAATTCTTCAGGTAGCTCAAAATCAAAATCTTCAATATTCATTGCCTTACTCCTTCTATCGAAAACGACTAATAATGAAAAAAATAAGAGATAATATAATACTCACTATAATAGAAGTCATGATAGGAAAATGAAAAGAAAAGTTACCCTTTTTAAAAGATATATCACCAGGTAGTTTTCCAATAAATCCCCATAATAGACCTACGATAATTAATACAACCCCTATTACAATAAAGATTTTTCCCATCTCCGTCAAGATTTTGGCACCTCCATATTTAAATGACTATATGCTTTTGGTGTCACAACTCTTCCTCTTGGCGTTCTTTGAATAAAGCTCTGTTGTAATAAAAATGGTTCATATACATCTTCTATCGTTTGTGATTCCTCTCCGATTGTTGCCGCAAGTGTGTCTATTCCTACTGGACCACCTTGAAATCCTTCAATAATGGCAAGTAAAAGTTTATGATCTATATGATCAAGTCCTTCTTGATCCACTTGTAACATTTGAAGGGCTTTTCTCGTTGTGTCAATGCTAATGGATGGTTCTCTTCTCACTTGAGAAATATCTCTGACCCGTTTAAGTAATCGGTTTGCAATTCGGGGTGTGCCTCTTGATCTTCTCGCAATTTCTATAGCCGCTTCTTTATCAATAGTTACTTCAAATATGTCTGAAGTACGTTCCACTATCGCGCACAAATCTTTTGTTTCATAAAATTCTAACCTGCTTAAAACTCCAAAACGATCACGTAATGGTGCAGATAATAACCCAGCTCTTGTAGTTGCCCCAACTAAAGTAAATGGAGGTAAGTCTAATTGAACGGACCTTGCACTTGGGCCACTACCAATAACAATATCTAGACAGAAATCCTCCATCGCGGGGTACAGTATTTCTTCAACAGCTCTTGGCAAGCGATGAATTTCATCGATAAAGAGAACGTCCCCAATCTCTAATGATGAAAGAATCGCGGCGAGGTCACCCGTTCTTTCAATAGCTGGGCCAGATGTTGTTTTAAACTGCACCCCCATCTCGTTTGCGATAATTGCAGCCATCGTGGTCTTTCCAAGTCCAGGGGGACCATACAACAACACATGGTCGAGAGGTTCATTTCGAAGTTTAGCAGCTTCTATGAAAATAGCTAAGTTTTCTTTAGCTTTATCTTGACCAATATATTGTAATAAATTCGAAGGACGTAAGCTAAGTTCGTTGTTTAAATCTTCTTCCTTTTGATCACTAGAAACCATTCTTTCTTCCATCCTATAACCGCCTTTCTAGTTACTTCATAAGCTGAGCTAAAGCTTTTCGAATATAAACATCCGCTTCTAAATCTGGTTCTTGTTGAATAATTGGTAGTACCTGTTTTATTTCTTTATCGGAATATCCTAAAGTTTTCAGTGCTTCTTTTGCTTCTTGTAACGCTATGTTTTCATTTGTATCTTGCTCCGTAAACAGATTATCATTTGTGGATTGATATTGAAAAGGTAATTTTCCTTTTAAGTCTAGAATCATTTGTCTGGCAGTTTTTTTTCCTACTCCAGGAAATCCTGTTAAAAACTTTTCGTCCTCTTGTTCAATCGCTATTACAAAATCTTTCACAGAGGTAGAAGCAAGAATAGCAAGTGCCCCCTTTGGACCAATTCCAGATACATTTAATATTTGAGAAAATAATGTTTTTTCTTCCGGCTTCTTAAAGCCATATAGTACTTGTGTATCTTCTCTCACATAATGAAAGGTATATATTTTTTGCTCTTTTCCTATATATGATTGAAAAATAAAAGGATTGGCACTTATTACCTCATAGCCAATTCCATTTGCTTCAATATGTACAGCGGTATCTGTAATTTCTTCAATTATTCCCTTAACATAGGCAATCATTCATTTCTCCCTTTCAATCTCTTTTTATATATTTTAACATACAATCGTACGTTCGTATAAATAAACCTTTCATAATTACAAGAATCTAAAAAGTGTATAATACTTATCTTTTGGAAACTACATGTTCTAATGTAAAGCTATCTAAATTTAATTCCGTTTTATTTTCTACAGCTAAGCAAGCTAATTCTTTACCAATATAAGGACCACTTGTAAGGCCAGAGGCACCTAATCCATTTGCAAAAAGAATATTCGAATAACCAGGAAGGTAGCCAATTGCCGGTATAGCCTTCTTGAAAAAAGGTCTAAAACCTACTTTTGTCTCCATATATGTCGCATTTTTAATACCTGGTGCTATATGAAGAGCTTTATCTAAAATACTTTCCACACCTTTAACAGTTGATAGTGAAGTAGTATCATTCGTATCCTGTGTTGTACCTATCAAGATTCGATCCGGCGTTAAACTTAGCATATATTGTCCAAAAGGAGCCATCACTACCGGCCAAACTTTCACTTTCTGCTCTGGCATAGACAGATGTAGTATCTGTGCTTTTTCACTACTTATAGAAAGATTGAATCCGAGTTGGTTTAATAATTCTTCCGCCCACACACCTGCAGTAATAATAACTTTATCTGACGGATAGGTTTTTCCATCTACATGGACACTAACATTTCCCGTTTTATTAGCTGTTAATTTAGCATTATCTTTTAAAAGTTTAGCTCCATTTTTTTCTGTAGCTAATAGCAATGCATTTCTTATATTTTTTCCGCTAATTCTTGCTCCTCCGCTAATATGAATCGCGCCAAATTCATCAGATAGGAGAGGGAAAAGTTCCTGCGCCTCTTTAGAAGAAAGCTTCGATACTTTACCCATTTCAGGAAATTGCTGTTGTCTTTCTTTGGCTATTTTATATTTTTGATCTAACTTTTCATCTGTGTCAAAAATATTTATAGCGCCAACCTGATCGTAACCTATATCTTTTATCCCTAACCCATTCAAATCTTTAATTAAACGCGGATAATACGCGGCACCTTCCGTGACAAGCTTAAACCAATCTTCATTTTTTCTATTGGTTAACCAGGGACAAATAATACCAGCCCCGGCCTCTGTAGCCTGACCTTTATCAAACCTATCAATAACAGTAACATCTTTCCCCTCTTTACTTAGATGATAGGCTGCTGAAGCTCCTAAAATTCCAGCACCAATAACAATATATTTAGACAAATAGATTCTCCTCATTCTTCTATAATAAACTTTACGATTTTTTTCGACAATTTTAGAGCATATTACATGATACAGCCTTCCTTCTATGATACATTGATACAATCATATGTAAACAGAGGATGTCAAATATGGAATGGAAAAAGCAAATAAGTTTTTTGAAAGCACTTACTTTTTTAAATATGAGCAGTAAAGGCATCATACTTCCCTTCTTACCATTATTTTTGTATTTTCGAAATTTTTCCCCAGTTGAAATAGGAATGATCATGGGAATTGCGCCTATGGTGAGTATTATTGCTCAGCCCTTCGTCGGATATCTAAGTGATAAGTATAAAACGATAAAAGGGATACTAATTATTTTATACTTTGCAGTTATTGCCACAACCTTTACTATCTTTTTTAGTGGAGAATTTATAGTTGTTTTCATATCTTTTATCGCTTTTCATTTTGCATTATCACCCTCCACCCCTTTGATCGACAGTATGGTGATTAAAAGTTTAGGGGAAAAGAGGCAAAATCAGTATGGAAAGATTAGATTATGGGGCTCTATCGGCTTTGCGATAACAGCAGTTATTTCAGGACCCGTTCTATCTTTTATTGGCATTGATAAAATTTATATTCTTTTTTGGATATTGATGTTGGGTACGATTATTTTAACTATATTTCTAAAAGATAAAAATCAATCCTCTACTCCAGTTAGCCTTCAAGGTGTGAAGCAAATATTAAAAAATAAAAATTTTATGTATTTTCTATTTCTATGTTTTTTAGTGATGATCCCGCACCGTATGAATGATACGATGATTGTTCTGCACTTAGAAGAATTAGGAGGAACTGAATTACTAATAGGACTTGCCTGGGCACTAGCAGCCTTTAGTGAAGTCCCTGTTTTTTATTACCTCTCACAGCGAATAATGCATTACAATCACTTATTTTTATTAGGATTGATTGCTATCTTCTATACGATTCGCTGGTTACTGTATGGATTAATAGATTCGCCTGAAATAATTACAGCATTACAGCTTACACAAGGAATCACTTTTGGATTATTCTGGTTAGTAGCCTTACAAACGGCTGTTAGCTTCGTACCTAATCATTTAAGGAGTACGGGTCAGGCATTACTAACTTCCGTTTGTTTTGGTTTAGGGGGAGCAGTCGGTGGTACAGTTGGCGGCAGTATTTTCACTTCCCTCGGCTCAGAAAACATGTATAGAATAATGGCAAGTATTACATTTCTTGCTACCATCGCCATTTTTCTCAGCTACCGATATACAAGATTAAAGGAGCGATAGTGTTTACCGCTCCTTTAGTTTAGGACATTGATTGAGACTTTTCTTTTGATTTTGGATACCTTTTGAGAATCTGAAGAAAAGTCTTTTTTGAATCTATTTTGATCCCTTTTTCTAAGTTTTCATACGTACTACTTTTTAACTCGTCTGTACTAACCGGATAGAAAGCATCTATAACTCTTTCCTCAGTTGGTTTGCCCTCGAAGATTGTTAAAATGTTATTTTGCAGCCCAAAATAACCATTTTCTTTGATCGTAGGTGATATATCATTTATCTCTTGTTTAAAAATTATTTCTTCTTGGGTTTGATCAACTACTTCAAAACCACTATACATTGACCAAAAATCTTGCATCGATTCTATCACTTCGTTAAAAGAATCCTCTTCAATTTGTCCATCAATATAATGTTTCTGTATAATAACCTTCATTTCGAGTGGAGATTGAGCGATCACTGGTTCATTTACCGTCTCTTGTATTTTACTGTCTGGTTCATTTCCTAATAAATAAACGGATAAAAACCAACCAGTACAAACCAAAATAAGGAACATAAAAAATATTTTCGTGTGTTTTTTTTTCATATTTCCCACCCCATAAATAGAATGTGAGCCTTCTAATTATAGTTTGGACAATAGATTTAATTTTTATACGAAAGCAAAGTTCCATTGTAAAAACTTGCTTTCGTTCATTCTTTAGCGCATATATTAGTTTTTCTTTTACTTCGTACAATGAATTTTCACTACTTCGCTTGAACTTCTGAGTAAAAAATTTATGGTTTTGCTTTCCATAAAAAAAAACCGACTAATAATTAGTCGGTAAAAACTAGAAAATCATAATCTTTTGGGTCGATTTTGAATACATGTATAATATCTTCATTATCTAAAACAATATCTTCACCACTATAGTAACGAACTCCTTCAAGTTCATTCTCTAAATGATAAGAAAACTTAAATGTTTCATTATCTAGTTCCTTAACCTTATTGAATTTAAACTCACGATCCTTGCCTTCTTGCTTTTGATAAATAACATAATACTCTTGATCCGTAGATTCAATGTTTTTCAACCAATCAGCACTCTCTTTTAGTTCATTTGGTTGTTCCTTAAGTGCCCATTCTTTTTGAATCATCATTTCAAACACCTCTTTGAGTAAGATAAGTTCTATGTGTTCATCATAACAGTTATAGAGGTTGTCTAAAGGGGAATATTGTGTATATTATTTGACAAATCAATGAAAAAATGTCACTAAATTTGAACTAATATTTCTTCGTCCGCATCCAAATTGTGATGCACTTCTTGCACATCTTCCATTTCTTCAAGCATATTAACCAGTTTCACCATTTTAAGTGCATCTTTTTCTGAAGCTTCTGATAATGTCTCAGGAATCATTGTAATTTCTGCTGTCTCTAAAGTATATCCATTTTCTTCTAATTGTTCTTTGGCAGATTGAAAATCCTCAGGTTCCGTGTAAATTTCATACGCTCCTTCTGAAGTTTCCATTTCTTCTCCACCAGCTTCCATGACTTCAAGCATCATCGTGTCTTCATCAGCGTCTGTGGTAGACTGCTCAATTACAATATAGCCCTTACGATTAAACATGAAAGCTACACAACCATTTTCTCCTAAATTACCACCATTCTTACTAAAAGCATGACGCAATTCTGAAGCCGTTCTATTTTTATTATCAGTTAAAACTTCAACCATGACAGCTACTCCTCCAGGTCCATAGCCTTCATAGATAAGCTCTTCATAGTTTGCACCATCTAAATCACCTGTAGCTTTCTTGATGGCACGATCTATATTTTCGTTTGGCACGTTACTTGCTTTCGCTTTATCTACAGCTAGACGTAAAGAGGGATTCATCTCAGGATCTCCTCCACCTTGTTTTGCTGCAATGTATATGTCTT
The DNA here is from genome assembly GCF_003337485.1 of Saliterribacillus persicus. Lineage (GTDB taxonomy): Bacteria > Bacillota > Bacilli > Bacillales > Amphibacillaceae > Saliterribacillus > Saliterribacillus persicus. The sequence continues at coordinate 140,394 of NZ_QPJJ01000009.1, read as the reverse complement.
TAGCTAATTTCATAAAAACTTTTCCACGCTTTGCATCTTGTGCATTTTTTCTCCGCTGGATATTTTTCCATTTTGAATGTCCTGCCATAAAAAAACTCCTCTCTCTAAACTCTTTATTTTATGCTCAGTAATGAATGATAGCTAGTTAATTCACAATCTAATCTATACTTTACCATAAGAACAGATTATTGAAAATAACAAGCTACCCAGAGCCAGAGCTTGAAGAAAAGATCAAAAGTATATCTTATTTACCTATTCCATCTAAATTACGCATTTGCCATAAATGGCTCGCATTAACGGAAACTTCTCTATCTACATTTGGAGATATATCATCTAATAACGCTTCAATAACCCCTTGCACATAATCCGCTTCTAATGGATCTACTTCTGGATGCATAGAAACACCAACGTACATTTTATCTTGCTGTACTTGCACTTGAGCAACCTTTACTTCTTCTATGGATTCTATCTCTATCCTTATATTTTCAATATCTTTAGAAGTCGGTTCAGTTACAGACAGTTTTTGTGTATTGCCAATATCTTTTGAATCCTCATTCTGACTCACATAATTTAATTCAGAACGTTGTTGAATTGGTTGTGATTGTTTATTTTCTTCTGCTTGGCAGGCCGTCAATAATAACAGAAAAATACTTAAGTATATACTTGAATATAGCTTCATAAAAAAACCTCCTCACATCTATAATGTGTGAGAAGAGAATTTTTAATCATACTTTTAGTGGAAATTTTATCTTTAAATTTAATTCTAATTGTATTTCTTTCATTTTAATTGTTTTAGCGATTACATCCACATCCACCTGAGGCTGGGGGATTTTTGGGTCCTACTGCCCCCCATTGCTTCATAGGATGAATAGGATGAGGAAATAAAGGCATTGGTTTATAATTATGCATAGGATGACTATGCATATTATTCACTTTAGGTTGACAATAAATTGGGTTGGGATAAGGCATTGGAGCTTGTGGCATTTGGTTATAAGGATAACAACCCTTTTGATAAGGATAAGGATGCCCTCCATGATGAGGGATTATTGGTGAAGCTAGTAATTTAGGTACGTGTATCGAGTGTTGTGTCATTTGTTCTTTCGTAAGTCCAGGCGGTATCATTGGATATTCAGGTTGCATTGGAGGAAGCTTATCATTTTTTAAAGGTGAGCTGTTGGGTGTTGGCTTTGGTGAATGCGGTATTGGTTCCATATACTGCGGTTCTTTTTTTTCATCATCCTCATGAAGCTTCGGTACTATTGGGTATGGAGTTGGTTTTTCTTTTTGCTTAGCTTTGGTTAGAGTAACCTTCTCAGGTACTTTTATTTTCATTCCTGGTAAAAGCATTTCTGGATGAGATAAATGATTATTTAAATTTTTTAATTGTTCGAAATCCACATCATAATTTTTTGATATTTGCCATAATGTTTCTCCCTTTTGAACGACGTGCATGCTCATTTCTTACTCTCCTCTCTTCATTCCTTCTCTATAAAAAGTTTTAAAAATATCTTTACTTTATAGCCTATGCATCGAGCCTAGAAAATTGATAAAAATTTATAACTTTCTAAGTATAAAAAATGAAGAGAGTTATTCGCATAATCCATTGTCCTTTGATAAAATATGACTATGACATGGCTTATAGAGCAAATATACTGGAGGTTTAACGATGAAAAAATTAATTGGAGATGAGCGCAGAACAAAACTCATTAATTGGTTAAAAGCGAGCTCACAACCTTTAACTGGAACAGAATTAGCAAATAAAGCTAACGTTAGTAGACAAGTAATCGTTCAAGATATCTCCTTATTAAAAGCTAAAGATGAACCGATATTAGCGACAAGTAATGGTTATATATATTTAGAAAAAACAAATACCAATAATAATTTCCAACAGGTTTTTGCCTGTAATCACACGAGAGAACAAACAAAAGAAGAATTATATACAATTGTCGATCACGGAGTAACGGTCAAAGACGTTATTATAGAGCACCCTATATATGGTGATTTAAAAGCTGCAGTTATGGTTAGTAGTCGAGCTGAAGTAGACCAGTTTTTAAATAAAGTAAAATCTACAAATGCTCCCTATTTATTAGAACTTACCAACGGTGTTCATCTTCATACGGTTGAAGCTGACACGAAAGAAAAAATAGATGCTGCACATAACGCTCTAAAAGAATTAGATATCATTATTGAATGAATAAAGAAAATGACACATCTTCATAAAAAAAGATGTGTCATTTTCTTATACTTAATTATTCAATAATTTTAGACAAATTTAAGTACTTATAAACAATATTGATTTACTCTCTAACTTCCATATTAAAAACGCTTACGATTATACCGTAAGCGTTACTCCATTTCCATTATATAAATAGTATGGATAACTTCCTAATACACTTACCTGACACCCTAAGGATTCCATTTCAGCAATTGCGTTTGGAATTAATATGTCATCCATTTTCGCTTCAATATCAATTAAGAAATAATAATTACCCAAACCTGTTTTCATTGGTCTAGATTCGATTTTAGATAAATTTAATTTTCTCCAAGCAAATGCTGCTAATACTTGGTGGAGAGTTCCCGGATTATCAGACGGTAATGTAATGATTAAAGTTGTCTTATTTCCTTTTGCTTCTAATCTAGTTGAAGTTAAAGGAATATCCTTTTTATGAAGCACAACAAATCTCGTATGATTATTACTGAAATCATGAATATCCTTTTTAACAATTGCTAATTCATAAGCTTCAGCTGCTAAATGATTTGCAATCGCTCCAATATTAAGCTCAGGATGTTTGCTCACAAATTCAGCAGCTGCCCCTGTTGAAGTCATCGTTTGCGGCTCTACGTTTTTAAATTCATCATGTAAAAAAGTATGACATTGTGCTATCGCATGCGCGTGTGAATAAACCACGTCTAATTCTTTCCAAGATTTCACATTATCTTTATGTACCATTAAATGCTGGCGTATTGGAACGATCACTTCACTGACAATTTTCACTTCTTTCGCTTGAATCAAATAATCTAACGTTATATTGACCGTTCCTTCAATTGTGTTTTCCAATGGTAAGACTGCATATTCTACTTCTTCATCCTGAATAGCATCGACACATTCAGGAATTGTTTTATAGCTTTTTTTTACTTCACCATTAAACATTGAATCTACTGCTATTTTAGTGAAAGTTCCTTTTGGTCCTAAATAACCTATTGCTCCTGCCATTGTAAAGCTCCCCCTATACTATACACCTGAACTTAGAATTTCTACCTGATCGACAAAATCTATTTGTTTAAGTTGATATAAAAGCTGATCCACTTCAACGCTCATTGCGGAAGTATTTAAGGATAGTGTCACATTTGCTTTTCCATGTAACGGAATCGTTTGGTGAATCGTTAATATATTGCAGCCTGCTTGAGCGACCACAGAGAGCAAATGGGATAATGCTCCTGTTCGGTCTTCAAGATGGAAAAAAAGCGTGATCATTTGTTCTTTCACCATTTTTTGAAATGGGAAGACAGCATCTCTATATTTATAATAAACACTTCTTGAAGCGCCTACTTTTTTTACAGCTTCATTGATCGAATCAGCTTTTTTTCGCTCTAATAATTGTTTAGCCTCTAGTGTTTTTTTCATTCCGTCTGGTAAAAAATCTTCTCTCACCAAAAAAAACTTTTCACTGCCTTCAGCCATATTAAGCGTCTCCTTTTCATGTGAATGGATCCACTAAACTTTACTCTTTGAATTCAAATTCATAATCCAACAAACGAACGGTATCTCCATCTAGTGCCCCTTTTTCTCGTAAAGCCTCGTCGACACCCATACCTCTAAGCTGTCTAGCAAATCGTTGAACTGATTCATCACGGGTGAAGTCTGTCATTTTAAATAATTTTTCAATTTTCTCTCCGGATAAAACAAATGCACCATCAGATTCTCTACTAATATCAAAACCGGAAGCTTCGGGATGATAACGGTAAACCACTCGCTCAGGTTTTTCATCGATTGGTTTATTATTTTTAGGTATACTATCCAATTTATCAGCAACTGCAAATAATAGATCCTGTATACCTTCCCTTGTAATCGTAGATATTGGATAAATTTGCACATTATCATCTAGCTGTTCCTTAAAAAGCTCCAATTGATCTTGCGCTTCTGGGATATCCATTTTATTTGCAACAATAATTTGTGGTCTTTCTAAAATCGTCGGATCATATGCTTTTAATTCTTCATTTATAGTAAGATAATCTTCATACGGATCTCGTCCTTCTGAGCTTGCCATATCTATTACATGAACCACAACACGCGTACGTTCAACGTGCCGTAAAAATTGATGACCTAACCCGACACCTTCGTGTGCGCCTTCAATTAAACCAGGAAGGTCAGCCATTACAAAACCTCTTTGATCCTTTGTTTCCACCACACCCAGATTTGGTGCTAATGTAGTAAAGTGATAATCAGCAATTTTTGGCCTTGCAGCACTAACGACAGATAATAAGGTCGATTTCCCAACACTTGGAAAGCCAACTAACCCAACATCTGCGATTAATTTTAATTCAATAAATATATCCCGTTCTATTCCTGGTTCACCGTTTTCAGCTAACTCAGGTGCAGGATTTCTTGCTGTCGCAAAACGAATATTCCCTCGTCCACCTCGTCCACCTTTAGCAATAACCGCACGTTGACCATGTTCTGTTAAATCTGCTAATGATTCCCCCGTATTGGCATCCTTGACCGTAGTACCTGGAGGAACGGCTAGCACTAAGGGTTCCGCATTTTTACCATGCTTTCCTTTGCTCATTCCAGCTTCCCCGCGTTTTGCTTTGAAGTGACGTTGGTAGCGAAAATCCATCAAAGTATTTAATCCTTCATCTACTTCGAAAATGATATCTCCACCGTTTCCTCCGTCTCCACCAGCTGGTCCACCCATGGGAACATAAATTTCTCGGCGAAATGCTACGATTCCATTACCACCGTCACCAGCTTTCACATAAACCTTGACCTGATCTACAAACATTATGCTTCACCTTCTCTCTATTTCCACCCAATTAATTATAAGGTGATCATTCCTATTTTCTTTGATATCTGCTATAAATTTTTTATTCTTCAGTTTTTCTGTTAATTTAACTATATCTTTAAAATTATGGGCAAGTATTAATCGAATGTTTAATTTTTCACTCGTTTCTAATTCCATGTCGAGCTCAGCTATGATTAATTCATTTGGATTTTCATAAAAATGAATCTCATTTATGAGCTCTTCCAAATGATATTTTAAACTTTCATCGATATTAGAATTACTTGCTATATCCACCTTTTTATTAACAGAAAAGGACAATTGGATATTGTTTGTTTCCCAGTTCGTACGATAAATATAAAGAGATGTTTTTGGAATATTTAGTTGATCTAACTCACGTTCATTATTTGCTTTTTGAACATACATATTCATTTTTTCTTTTACTTTATCCCACTTACCTAATTGAGCGTATCCATGCAAAAGCTGCAGATCATTTAAATAATCATGACGATAATGTCTGATTGCTTGCATTATTTCCGCTTCATTAGTCAATCTCTTCACCTCATTTAATTAAAGAAATTATAGCATAGTAATCATGGATATTCATCCATTTAAAAGCCTTTCATCTCTGTATCAAAAAAACCCTAACCTAATAATAGGCTAGAGTCTTTTCATTGTGTATATTATGCTTCTTGCGCTAAAGGATACACACTCACTTTTTTGCGATCGCGACCTAAACGTTCGAATTTAACAACACCGTCAGTTTTAGCATATAACGTATCATCGCCACCACGACCAACGTTTACACCTGGATAAATTTTAGTTCCACGTTGACGGAAAAGGATTGAACCACCAGTAACAAATTGTCCATCAGAACGCTTAGCACCTAAACGTTTAGACTCAGAGTCACGACCGTTTCTTGTACTACCAACACCCTTTTTCGATGCGAAAAACTGTAAATTAAGACGTAGCATGTCTTGCACCTCCTTATTTTTCAGAGATGGATATAAATTGATCATAATCTAATTCAATAGTTTCTAGTGATACTAGCATTCCTTCTAATAACCATTCAGCCTTTTCTTTAGACATAAAAGGAAGTTCAGTTGGAAGCTCTACACGTAGATAACCACCTTCATCACCAGCTTGATCAATTATTGGATCTATCTCACATAACTTTATTATTGCATTGACAGCTCCGAAAGTAATTGCAGATACACCCGCACAGACTAAATCCTGCCCCATGGGCCCGCTGTCGGCGTGACCAGATACTTCGAAAGCTTTAATTTTTTGATCAACACGATTAATTACTACTTGAATCATCGCTCACAAACCTTATGCATCGATTTTGTCGATAACAAGTTTTGTGTATGGTTGACGGTGACCTTGTTTACGAGCGTAGTTTTTCTTTGGCTTGTATTTAAATACTGTAACCTTTTTAGCACGGCCTTGCTTTTCAACCTTAGCCGTAACCGTTGCTCCATCAACAAATGGAACACCAACTTTAGTATCGTCGCCACCAACTACTAGTACTTTATCAAATGTTACTGAGTCACCAACTTCACCAGCTAATTTCTCAACGTAAATCACTTGACCTTCTTCTACCTTAACTTGTTTACCACCAGTTTCAATAATTGCGTACATAATATGCACCTCCTCTTAGACTAAGACTCGCCATACAGGTGCTTTACATTCAAAAAGCTTATTACCTGATCTGCGCGGTTGTAGCAACGGGTGCTACGAAGAATAACGAATCGATCATACCATAAATTAAAGTACCTTGTCAATGTTCTCTCTGTCATTTTCACTGAGCCAATCATTTACTAAATTCGTTGAGCCTTCTCTAATTATTTCAAAACCATCTACTTGATCTGTTACTTCCCAATATAGATCTACATAAATAGACGACTTCAAAACATCTATTACGTTATCTTTAAAGGTTTTAGCAACTTCTGGATGTATCTTAATGGCAATTGCCTCTACATTCCTTACTTGCAACTGTCTAAGATATCTTTCCAAACTATATCCATAGCTTGTATTATTTTTTTTCATTTCATGATTTCTACTTGCTTCACCAAATAACTCTAACATACTATTTGACTCGCGTTTTCTTGACATTTCTAAAAGGCCGAGTTTAGTGAATCCATATATTTCTGTCCGTGTGGGGTCACTTATAAAAGCGTCTTTTAAACAATCAATAATATGTTTTCTATCTTTGGGATGCCTCATCGTAATAAAATCAATGATGATAATACCGGCTAGATTTCTTTTCCTAATCTCATCGGCAATAGCATACGCGGCAATTTCATTCACACTACGAACCATCGATTTTTTATCTTTGTTACTATGGTACTGACTACTATCAATATCGATGATGTGCATTGCTTCTGTTTGGTCAAAGAAAAGCCGAACACCTTTATCCACAGTAATTCTTCGTGTGAGAATTTGATCAATTAAACCATCAATTGATATGGGTAACAGCTTCTCAATCTCTGTCTCAAAAATAATATTATCACGTAAGTTTGGATGCATTTCTCTAAGTACATTTGCACTTTGCGGATCATCTATGTAGACATGCTCTATATCGGTTGATAAATAACGATTTATCAATTGCTCTGGTGATTTTTTTGGTTGATGTATTACTTTTATTTTTTTTGTAGCTTTACTACTCTCAACTATATCCTGCCACTTCATTCGTAAATAATCTAATTCCTTTAACAAATCATCAACTGTCATTTTTTCAGCATGGGTACGAATAATAACACCTTCTGTACCTTTTAGATTCTCACGAAATATTGGTTGATATTTTTCACGAGCTTCATTCTCTATTTTTTTTGAGAAAGCAACATAGTCCCCGAAAGGCAAATAGATTAATCCTTTTCCCGTAATTGTAATATTTGCAGTTAACTTCGGTCCTTTATCTTGATAAGCTTCTTTTGTAACTTGAACGATAGTCCGTGCGCCCTCTGAAAGGTCAGAATTAAAATGAGCTTTATCTTTTAACGGATATTCATTTTCTGGTAAAAACCCTGGCTTTTCTAGTCCCAAATCTATAAAAGCTGCCTTCAAGCCTTCTTCTATATTTCTTACCTTACCTATAAGGATTGTTCCTGCTGACAAATTATTATCAGGTCGGTCGACCATTATTTCTTTAATTGTATTATTTTGAACGACTATTCCCATTCTTTCCGTAGTTTTAGTTTGGAATAATAGTGTAGTCATAATATCCTCATTTCTTTATCCAATTAAATTAGTTGTTTTATTTTTAATAACTGCTCCTCTTTATTAAAAAAAGCAGCTAAGCATTTATCTTCTAAAATCGTGATCATTCTATTATTATCATTTAAGTATATTTGATGGTAATGATATCGCTTGAATTTTTTTAAAATAGAAATTAAAGAAGCGTCCAAATTGGAATATATTTGACAATAGCGATCGGGTTTGTGTGTATGTACAAACCGTTGCCATAAAAATTGCAGAAATAAATGCGATTGACGGTTCCATTCTATTCTATTTTCCCAGATAAGGAAAGCTAAAAGAAAAAAACCTGTTAATGGTAAATTAACACGCAATAACAAATAAACAGTAAACATTAAAATGAATGTTACCGAAAAGGTAATAATATAACGAGATGCATTTAAAAAAGATAAAAAGAAACTAAAGAAAAGGTAAAGAAGCTTCCCCCCATCTAACGGCCAAATTGGAAGTAGATTACCAAACAAGATTAGTATATTATAATAATGGATGAGTTGAATCGTTGCCTCTGGTAGAATATCAAGTGGAGTTACAAAATATAGAGCTAAGTATATCCAAAGATGCTGCAAAGGACCTGCGATCGTAACGATTACTTCTTCCTTCATTGGTCTTTTCCAATCTGCTTCTGTGTGCATCACACCTCCAAATATCCAAAGGTAAATCCCTTCTATTTTCCATCCAAAGTGTTTAGCCCAAAAGTAGTGACCATATTCATGAAATAGAACAATTCCAAAAATCACAAGAAATTCCATAATCATCCCTGTAACAAAGGCAAGTGATAATATTATGAATAAGATTGGATGTAAATGAATGATATAAAAATATCTAAGGTGTTTCATGGACTTGAATCACCTTTACCGGATCAATATATTGTTGATCTTTTTGAAGTGAAAAATAAAAGGCGGATGTATTGTTTTCTTCTGGTAAATAAGTACCAACAAGTTGATTTTTAGCCACCATTTGATATTGGTTCACTTCAATGCTAGATAAAAAACCATAAGTGGATATACTTTGATCAGGATGCTGGATTTTAATTGTTTTTTTGGTTTTCAAATCATTTCCAGCAAAAATAACCGTGCCTTCTTCTAATGTGATAACATCCGTTTTGTCTTCTGTTTGGATAAAAACTCCATCACCGGTTTCATAGAAAGATTGTTGAACCGTGCCATTTACCGGTAGAGCAACTGCGCCTTTATAAGCAGCCTCTTCCATGGACTGCATAAGAAGTGGACTTCCAAATTGGGCTTGATACCATTGATTAACTGTTGCAAAAGGAAATTCTTCCGACAACGCATTTGATACCACTTTCTTTGACTCATTAAGCCATGGTGCTTGTACCATTTGCAAACCTGTTATACCGATGAATAAAAGTGCAGCAAGCAACCACTTGATAGACACCTTTTTATACGAAAATGTTGCAGCTTTATTTTCGTCATACCTTACCGATTCCATATGACCATGTCTTTCCTCATCGTTAACCTGAAATAAACGAGAGGATAGATTGTGATCTTTTTCGTTTTTAATAGGAATATATTTCACATTTTTTCTATTTGCTATGTTTTTTCTAATGCGATTAACATCTTTATTCATATTGAACTCATTCCTTTTCAGAAGGTTTGTACTATTCTATGAAAAGGAATTTAAAATATTCTAGGATCTTTTATTCTTATGGAGATAGTATTACAGTCTGCATTGTGTTCATATTTGTAGAATTTTGAAAAAAACGAAGGCTTATCGCTAAGTCTATGTTGAAAGCCTTTGTTTTCCTTATAGTACAAGAAAAAAACTCGCCATTTGGCAAGTTTTTTCTAGGTATAATATAGTTTGATTATATTAAGCTATTATTTTCGTTTTTGAATAGCGAAAAAGTTTTTCATTTTGTCTAAAAATGTTGGCTTTTCATCCAATGATAGAAGCGGAACAGATTCTCCTAAAATTCTTTTTGCTATATTACGATAAGCTATGGAGGCTCTAGTATTTGGCTGAAAAGCTACAGGCTCTCCGTGATTAGAGGCTTTAATAACATCATCGTCATCAGCAACAATGCCTAATAAGTCGATAGATAAAATTTGTACGATCTCATCCACTTCGAGCATATCCCCATTTTTCATCATATGATTTCGAATTCGATTAATCACCAAGTGCGGTGGGTCTATATTTTCCTGCTCTAGTAAACCTATAATCCGATCTGCATCCCTGACACTAGACTTTTCCGGAGTAGTTACTACAATAGCTTTATCAGCTCCTGCCACTGCATTTTTGTAACCTTGTTCAATTCCAGCAGGACAATCAATAAGAATATAGTCATATTCAGGCTTTAACTCATTGATAATTTCTATCATACCATCAGGAGTAAGGGCAGACTTATCACTTGTTTGGGCAGCTGGTAAAAGATACAAACACTCAAATCGTTTGTCTTTTATAAGAGCTTGATTTAATTTACATCTTTTCTCGATAACATCTATAATATCGTAAATAATTCGATTCTCAAGACCCATTATAACATCCAAGTTCCGAAGTCCAATATCCGTATCAATTAAACAAACTTTTTTATCTAATAGTGCTAATGATGTGCCTAGATTAGCTGTGGTTGTTGTTTTACCAACGCCACCTTTACCCGACGTAATAACAATTGCTTCACCCATTTAAAATTCTCCTTTCTAAACCATTTAAGTCTGGACGAATTTTTCCAAGAATACTTAATCGATCCATAATAATGGTGTTTCTTTTTGCATCAACATAACCACATTCCATGTATACGCCATCCGCTTCTTGATCAGGAGGTCTACTTATTAAATCTGCTATTCTTAGTTGACTTGGTTCCATGTAGGAAGCTGCAATAACTGCTTTTTTATTATCGTTTACACCAGCATGCGCAATTCCTCTTAAGCTTCCTAATACGAAAATGTTACCTGTAGCCATTACTTTACCACCGGGGTTAACATCACCAACCAACAGAAGATCGCCGGTAATATTAAGAACTTGTCCTGACCTAACAATTTGGGTATAACACTTAATATCACTTTCATCTTTCCATTTTAAGGCTTCTTTTTTCTCTATTACTTCAGATTCAATTCGATGAACGACTAATTTATTTTTTCTTCTAATAATTTCTCTTAGCCTGTCTTCGTTTTCTTTATGTAATAGACGATAACCTAATTGAATGTTAACAGTAATTAAAGGGTCATCTTCATCTGTTTGCTCCCTAGATAAAATCTTTTCGAGTTCTTCCATAAGTACATCAAAGGAACAATTATCATCCATATATAAGGTTAAACCATCTCTTGTACCTTTTATCGTAATTAGTGGCCTATTTGTCACGAAAGCCTCACCCCTTACTACAATTTTTTCATCAATCTTTTCTATCAAAGCGATCATTAGACCATTGGGTTAGCTTCTTCTTAAATAATAGATAAATAAGTAAAAAGAAAAGTAGATTCCAACCAAGTGTTGGTAATAATCGTAATTGCCAATAATCTTCCCATATAACTTGATGAATTTGTATCGTGTCATACAAAAAATAAATAAGTACTTCTGCAAACGCTACCCCAAGCACGGAAAGTAATAAAGCTACAAAAAAGTTAGTATGTAATAGCTTTCGAATTCCATGTGTTAAATATGTCACCGCTGTGTATACAAATAAATAGACACCAATTAAATCTGTATGCAAGAGGTCAACAAATAACCCAAAAATAATAGCATAAAATAGGCTATAATAAGTTCGTTCTAGATCATAAAAAATTGACACCTGGATAAGAAATAACAACAACCAATGACTTACGAGTATCCATTTCTCAGGGATGAAGTTAAAATCTACTAAATAAAAGGAAAGAACACTTTCTAATACTAGTATAAGAAAACAGAAAAGAGGAATATAAAGGCGCTTCATTCATTTTCCTCCTCTTCTTCCGTTTGAGGTTGTGGCATGGTGCGATCTACTACAATTACATGATTTAACACTTCAAAGTCTGCAGAAGGCTCCACATAAGCAATGTCTGTTAAATTATATCTGTCTGATCTTATTTCTTTGATCTCTCCAATTTCTAATCCCTTTGGAAAAATCCCACCAAGTCCTGATGAAAAAACGAAGTTTCCCTCTTCAGCATTAGTGTCTCGTTGATTCATCTCTAATAGTAATGATTCTGACTCTTCATCATAGCCAAGAATAAATCCGGAAGGAAATGTATCTTCACCCTCTATATTAACTTCTACAGAAATCCTATTTGACCTGTCAAAACCATTCAATAATAATACAGTCGATGTAAATGGTGAAGCTGTTTGAACTTTACCAATCATACCTTCTCCAGTAATTACAGCCATATTTGGCTCTACACCATTTTGAGTTCCTCTATTGATAGTTATTTGCTCAAACCATTGTTCCTTACTTCTAGCAATAACAGAAGCTTGTATGGGTGTATAATCACTAAGTGACTCTGTTTTATCTAGAAGGGATTCGAGCTCAATTGTTTCTCTAGATAGCTCTTGATTCTGATATTGTAATTTTCGATATTCAGATAACCTTGACTTAAGTATTTGATTTTCTCGATATACATTTTTAATTTCTTGCACATTTGAAACAACTGAAGTGGTAAAAGTTACCGGTACAGTTATAATTTCCTGTGCCCAACCTGTCGTATCTCTAATAAAGTCTTCCACTGCAGTAAGTTCAGATCTTTCACGAATAGTAAAGCCTATTAATCCCACTAATATCATTAAAGAAATCAGTAGGATAAAAAGGCGTTTTTTTCTAAAAAAAGTCATAGCAACCCCTCTTAATCAGAAATTCGTTGGGAGGAAACATTTGGATGGCCGCGAAAATGCTGGATATATTCTAACGATTTACCCGTTCCAATTGCAACGCTATCCAACGGATCATCTGCAACAAAGACTGGCATTTTAGTTTCTTCACTAATGACTTTATCAAGCTGTTTTAAAAGAGCTCCTCCACCTGATAAAACAATCCCACGATCCATAATATCTGCAGCTAATTCTGGTGGCGTTCTTTCTAACGTATTTTTCACTGCATCTACAATAGCTGTTACAGTGTCATGTAATGAAGTAGCAATCTCTGATGCTGTAATTGTAATTGTTTTCGGTAGACCTGTTAATAAATCTCTACCTCTTATATCCATTTCCTCATCTTTATCCGGCTGTGAAGCAGAACCAATATCTAATTTAATCGATTCAGAAGAACGTTCCCCAATCATTAAATTATATTTCTTTTTAACATATTGTGTAATAGCTTCATCCATATCATCACCAGCAACTCGAATAGATTGACTTGTTACAATTCCTCCAAGTGAAATAACCGCTACTTCTGTAGTTCCTCCACCAATATCCACGATCATGCTACCTGTAGGCTCCCATACCGGAAGACCTGCACCAATTGCAGCAGCAAAAGGCTCTGCTATAGGAAACGCTTCTTTTGCACCTGCATGCTTCGTAGCATCAATAACAGCGCGTTCTTCTACCATAGTTATTCCTGAAGGAACACATACCATCACATTTGGTTTTTTTGCAAATGAAGATCGATTTTTTTGTGCTAATTTAATATAGTACTTCATCATCGACGCAGTCGTATCATAATCTGCTATAACTCCATCTTTCATTGGTCTTATTACAGATATATTACCTGGAGTTCGACCAATCATATTTCTAGCATCACTTCCTACTGCTTCAATTCCTCCAGTAGTTTTATTAATTGCCACAACAGATGGCTCTCTTACAACGATTCCTTTTCCTTTTATAAAAACCAGCGTATTCGCTGTTCCTAAATCAATTCCAAGATCTTGCGAAAAATTAAAAATACCCAACTACATTCTTCCTCTCAACTATTTTTTCATGGTGTACCTTAAGTTATTGTATGCTTTTCTTTCCTATCTATCAAGAAATATTAGCAGAACAAGCAATATATCTCTTAGAAATCATTTCCATTTGAAATAAGCGCCATATACAAGCAGAATCTTGTATATCGCGCTATTATAGCTTGTATTTTTCATTATACTTAAAAAGGTTAAAAATAGATAGTGCTATAAGTACCCTTTTTCTTTTAGTGACACATACTTATGGTCGCCAATAACCAAATGATCAAGAAGTTCAATACCAATCATTTTTCCACAATCTACTAATCGTTTTGTTACATTTATATCTTCTTTTGATGGAGATGGATCGTAGGATAGGGATTTAGCGCCTGATATAAATTTCATCTGTTTTCATTTTCACAGATCCAACCCAATTGGTTTCTAAATCCCCTCCTCAGAACCGTACGTACACCTTTCAATGTATACGGCTCGCCAGCTATAAGGAGAGTAAGTTAAAGCTACCAGCTAATGATTATAACTTCTATTTTACATTCTTATAAAAAAACCAGCTTTATTTTGCCTGATTTCTTGCGCAATTATTTTCATGGAGGTTTTTCTTTTTTGAGCTATTGTTCTGATGAGACTTCCTTTGACAAGATAAAAGAAACGTTTTAGCGTATGTTTATTATCTATGCAACAATAGTAATCCAGAAATTTTTTTAACTCCCTATTATAAATAGCAATAATCGCTTTTTCAGATAAGTTTATCAATTCAGCTCTCGAGCTAGTTTTTAATGTAATGTATTCGCCGTATTTATTATTAGAAATAAATTTAGCTAGTTCATTTTTAGGAATACCTAAATACATGTTCGCCTCGCTAGAACTGTTATAATTTTTTTTGAATTGATAATCTAGAAATCGAAATCCATCTGTTAAGTGACTTAATTTAATTGTCTTGTCTTTTTCATTTTCCAATAAAATTTGAATCTGTTTAAAGACGAGGTTTGCTTCACTCTTAGAACATTTTAAACTGAAGCAAAAATCTATTTTCACCATTGAAGAAAAAGTTTGATTTGGATGAGTATAATGAAGCTTACTTTCGGTCACGTGAGGTAATGTAGAAATTTTAAGTAATACTTTTTGGTAATACTGACCTATTACTAAACGAATTAAGCTATTAGTATTGCATGTTTTTCCTACTGAATACTGAAGAGAAGAATATTCAATAAAGGTTATTTTTAATGCTTCACGTATTATTTTATCAAAATAAAGATCATCAATTTTTTCCCTCATAGTGCTAACACATTTATTAATCCACTTTTTACATACGGTATCTTTAATACTTCCTTGAATACACCAGCTATATTGATACCAGTCATTTTTTATTTCTTGTATTATTTTATGGCGGTGGGAATTATTATCTTGCAAAATATAAGAAGTAGCAGAAGGAAATATGTGCGTTAAAATTATATAAATAACTTCAATCACAATTAACTGCATAGAATATTGAAGGGTATTTTGAGGATATCTAACAAAGCAAAACGCTTTATTTTTTAGTAGCGTACATAAACGGTTTATATCATTTTGATTTAGGCTGTAATCGGGTTCAAATGGATTTTTCTGACTACAGTTTATTTGATGATTAATATTGTAATTAGCTTGTTCTAATAATAAAGGATGACACATTAGCCGGTAGCAATCTTTTATTTTTTGTCTTTTTCTAGATGCCTCCCTAATGACGTCTAATTGTAGAAATGGATCTTTCGCCATATTCATGACTCCTTTTTACAAAGACGAATGATAGCCTGTCTTCCTTCCCCTTGCTAAACTCATTACGAGCAAACGATTGAGTACTACGAAGACTCCGTTACCTTATGCAAAATGGCACTTAGGTAATCCCTATATTAATACTTATTCTAGGTGCGCGATACTTAGGTATCCCTTTTGGTAGTTTCCTCAAGCCGAGGATGGAAGAATAAACCTTACGATAAGTGTATCACTCCGAAGCAGTCTCACTTATTTTATTCTCATATTATTAAAAAATAATGGTGTTCCCACACTCCTTTACCTAGGATTCAAGCAATCAAGCTTTTACCATATATCACTTGGTCTAATGAACCAGAAATATTTAATCTATATTCTTTTCACCTTTTACACCATGCTATTTTCCCATTAGAGTTTCCCCATTTGGTTAGGTGCTGACCATAGAACATTGTAAGGAGTTCTAGATTATTGATAATCACTAGAATTAAGCAGTTTTAAGGCGCACTCCGGATGGATGATTATGAGCAACAATGATGGAAGCAGCTGAACGTTTTACAGCTTCTCGATAGACTTCTCTTGGGTGTACAATTGAGGCGTTTAGACTTCCAATGAAGATCGTTTGATGATGGATTACTTGATTTTTGGTATTTAAAAAAATGGTGACAAAATGCTCCTGATTTAAAGTACGCATTTCCTCCATCACAAAATCGGCACCATCTTCCGGGCTTCTTATGACATAACGATCGATCGTACGGAGTTGCTGAATTCTTTTTCCGATTTCCATTGCGGCTAAAATATGGACCGCTTTAGCTAAACCAATTCCTTTGATGTGAATAAGCTCTTCAATCGTAGCTTCTTTTAATAGCTGGAGTCCTTCAAAATGACGCAGCAGTCTTTCTGCTAACTGATGAACATTTTCCATTTTTGTGCCCGTTCCAAGAATAATTGCGAGTAATTCCTGATTTGATAAATAACTTGGACCATATTGAATTAAGCGTTCCCGGGGTCTATCAGCTTTAGGGATCTCTTTCATTTTTAATGTCATTTTTTTCAATCTTTATCACCTCCATAAACTAATTTGATAGCGTTTATGCTACTCTCATAGTTTACTTATAGTAATTTTTATAAACAACTCAAGAAAAATGCATTTTAGCGAAAAATGATCCCTTAAAAGAATCTAACAGTATAAAAATAGGAGTATTTTATTTATTTATTCCGTTAAAGAAAACGATTTTAATCAATCTGAGATCTTTTTTACAAATGCTTGATATTCCTTCCATCTGTTTAATATTTCAACGTGGTGCTTTTGATTAGATGGATCATTTAATATCTTTGACTGTGTTTCCATTAAATTATCTTGCAAGGCATTAAGATCCTCATTATTGCTTTTTTTAAAGGTATCAATTGTATTTTCTTTATTTGTAGGTTGATTTAAAAATGCAAGAAGCTGCTGTTGATAAATTTTCAAATCATCGATTAGATTTTTATTAATATCTAAGTTGAGGTTAGGCGTGCTCCATTCTTTCCCTATGTATATATCATGTAACGCAGATAGATGGTTGGCGGCAAAGGCTTTTGCCTCTTCTTTTGTATTGGCATAACCAATAAAGACATAATACTGATTCTCTCTTTGCCAAATCATACCTCCATAACCATTTCCCTTTAATGTATTTAAACTAGCTTTAGCCTTTTCCTGTGTTGTAAATACACCTGCTTGTACAACAAAAGCATTAAAGGAAGTAACTTCAAAAGGTACTGTTTCAATTGAAGCAGTTTCTTCTTTATTATTATCATCCGTTACAGTAGGAACCTCTTGTGCTATTGTCCTAGCTTCATTTTGTCCTTGTTCCATTTGCGAAATAAATTGAAGCATAATAAGGCCCATGGAAACTCCAATAAAAATAGCAGAGAACGCTACCATAAGTATCTTTTTATATCCTGCAGCTTTATCTAAAAAAGCTCCAAACGGCTTTTTAGACGGTTTTCTGTCATATTTTTTTAATAGTGATTGCTCCCAATCCTTTTCGTTATAGTTAATCTTTTCTTCATTTTCTTTCTCACTTATCTGAGTCACTGATTCCTTACTTTTCTTACCTTCGTTTTCCTTATCCTCTATGGAATCAAAGAAATGAGGAGTTTGATGGACAGTTTGTAATTTACCATTTACTCTTACAGCTAATTTTTTATTTTTCATTATTATCCCTCATTTACAGGCTTTTTTTCACCATATCACAACTCTATTAAAATATTAGACGAGTCCTGTCATAAGGGGAAAAAACATTTCTGCAAATTTAGGCATAATTTTTTCTTTTCAACAAAAAAAGATAGGAAGTTAATCCTATCTTTTTTTATTATTCCATTTGAGGTGCTTCAGCCTCTAATAAGGTTAAATTGGGGTTATAAAAGGCATCTAATTGTATCGATAATTGCCATTCATTTTCCTCTGTCACTGTTTCCTCTATCCGCTTTATATGCATAATTCTCTCTTCTTTTGTCAATTCTTCTAAAAAAGTCGACAAATTGTTTCTATTACTACTACTAACTTGAAGTTCTATCGGTAATGATTCTATTGGCTCTAACAATTCTAACTCAAATGCTGTTTCAGGTGATTCTTCTGCACGTAATTGTTGGATGACAACATTTGAATTCTTCTCTATCATTTGAAATGAGTCTATTATTTGCTTCATATTTTTATCAATCGAAACTTTTTTTTGTAAAGTAGTCGACTGACCAGATTCGTTTGTTTCTGTTTCTGTGTCAGATAACCCTGCATTCTCAATAATTCGCTCTTGAATTTCAACTTGCTCCGTCACTAGGTTCACTTCATCTTTTACAGGTGAGATAAAACGTGAAAATAGAAAGAAGTAAGCAGCAATCAATAATAACACGATAATAATTAGGGCAATGACCGATTTTTTGCTCCAAATAAACGTCATGTTATTCGACCTCCTTTATATAAGCGAGGTCATCAATTTTAATCTCTACTATTACATCATACATATTGGGAGATTGATCTGTTAGATTAAATATTTCACTAACAAGTACGTCCTCTACATAGCTTGTATTTGTAAGCTCTTGTGTAAAAAGTGCTATATCTTCAAAAGAGTTTAATAGAACATTCAACGTGACACCAGTCTCAGCTTCATATAAATATGAAATAACCTGATTTTCACTCGGCAGGAGAGTTAATAAATCGTTTTTTAATTTTACACTAGGGAATGTTAAAGTTTGTAATTCTTTTACTTGATCTGATAACTGTAATCTTTCTTGTTGTAGCTGATTATCATTAACAATTTCCGTTTGAACAGAATAATTGTTATTTAATTGAAGTTGATTGCTTTCTAATACTTCTTCCGCATTTTGATACTGCCAGTATAAAATCGCACTCATAGATGCAGTTAACAACAAAAATAGGAAGAGTAAGAAATAAGGAACCATATTAACTTTTTTTATCTCTATAAAATTAATTTCAATCATATGTCTTATCCCTTCCTATCCCCTTGTCATTTTTTTAACGATAAACCTACAACATCTGCGTATTTAGCTGGTATTTTTTTCATTTCTTCAAGTTGATCCATCATTTCAACGGGTATATTAAAACGTGCATTCAGATTATCATCCATAGACTTAAGTTGCTCTGAATCTGTTAAAAATAAAATTTTTGTGATCTGTTCATCACCATTTCTAACAGAGTAGCGGTAGAAATCTAAGAAACGTTCTATTGCAGTAAAATGTTCTTCCATGTCTTGATTGAGATCTTCTTCATCACCTGTCCAATTAAGAGTATTGGTTTGGGCAGTCCAGGTCCACTCTGATTCGTTAAGTCTAGATTTAATATATCTTGTAAATATAGGTTTGTCTTGATAAAAGGCTGTTAAAACTAGCCCATCTATTCGCCATTGCACCATTAATAAGTGCTCTTGATCCTGTTGCATCTGTAACTCTTTATACACTCGAAAAATACTGATAGCAGAGAAGTCTGCAACATATGGTTTTAACCCAACTTTTTCAAATGAATCGATAAAAGGCTGCAATCGATCTTTAGGATAAGCAAATAAGAGAATCTTTGTCTGTTCTTCGTCTTCTATTATAATGTCAAAATCTATTACTGGATTAGTGAAAGGTAACCGAATATTATCTTCTAGTTCTATCATAATATAACTTTTAATCTCGGGTTTTGATAATCCTTTTGGTACGATTTGTTCTCTAACCGTGATCGAAGAGTCATGGACAATAAATGCTAATTTTTTTCTTTTCCACTTTTTCTCTCTCAC
Organism: Saliterribacillus persicus; assembly: GCF_003337485.1. Taxonomy (GTDB): domain Bacteria; phylum Bacillota; class Bacilli; order Bacillales; family Amphibacillaceae; genus Saliterribacillus; species Saliterribacillus persicus. Next base: position 120,303 of record NZ_QPJJ01000009.1, on the reverse strand, counting down.
TAATTTTGTTAAAACGGACTGAAGAGCAGCAGGTTTTAATATTTTTCCGTCTTCTATTATATCTGCATCAATAATTTTTTCACCAAAGCTCGTAATTTTAGGATTAGAGGAATTGGTAGAAACAGCGTAGCGGATAACACGATCATAGATGATGATATTTACTTGCTTTTTATATTGATTAAACATGTTTATCCCCTACCTTATAAAAAATAACTGATATAAAGCTCTACGATTTCTTCTCCAAAAAAATAAATGGTAAGTGCAGCTAAAGCTATAAATGGGCCAAAAGGAATCATTTTTTTTCGGTCCCATTTCCTTGTAAGTAATAAAGCTATACTAATCACAGTTCCATATAAGCTTGCTAGAAAAAAAGTTAATAGAACATCCTGCCATCCGAGTATGATACCTAATAAAGCAATCAGTTTCATATCACCTGCACCCATACCTCCGCGACTAATAATGATGATTAGCGCAAGCAATACATAACCAAGTACAGCCCCTAAAATCATGTCGTACCATGGTTCTAAAGGACTTATTATTCTTACGAAAATGAAAAGAGGTAAGAAAAATAGTAAAATCGCATTTGGTATTAACATATAGTTCAAATCACTTACAATTACAATCATTAATAATGATACAACAAGAAATGCGGTAATCAGTTCATAGGTTAATCCCACTCGCATAAAACTAAATAAGAATAATATCCCAGTAGAAAGCTCAATAATTGGGTATATGGGGGAAATATGTTGTTGGCAGTGTTTACATTTTCCACGTTGAAAAATATAAGAAAACACTGGTATAAGTTCTAAATAACTTAATTGGTGCTTACAATTCGGACAAATAGAACGTGATGATTTAAAAAGGGTTTTCGTTGGAACTCTAAGCCCGACAACATTCAGAAATGAACCAAGTACAAGACCTAGTATAAAAAAATAAAAAAGAAGAAAGGTTTCCATCTATTAATCTCCTATAATATGTAGAAAGACCCCTTAAAAAGGGATCTTAAATGATTTTATTAAGGGCTACTTTCAGAAAAACTAAATGTACCACTACTGTGTGTCACAGTTCCAGATGGAGCATCATCTGCATTGTCTAAATAACCATTATCTTTCAATTCTTGTACAGTTATTTTGTCATCATCCGTAAAATCTGATTCTTGAGCAGCCCAAGCAATTCTAGCAGCTTCTTCTATCATTTCTACTTCTGCATCATCCGCATTATTTTGCGTATTTTCAATAAGGTTACCGATACTAGGAACAGCAATTGCAGCAATGATACCTAGGATAACAATTACAGCCAACAATTCTACTAAGGTAAAACCACGCGTGTTACGTAAACTTTCCAAAACTCTTTTCATCATACTCATCCGCTCCTTTTTAGAATAAAGACTCACAACACAAATTAATTCATGAAGCCAGCCAGTCGGTTGCACTAATTGCTCCAGATTACCAAAGTGCCCAGATCTAGGTAATCGATCCTCGCGCCCTGTTAAAATGTAATGCGTTCTTAAAGTAAATGTTACAACATTCGACATGTAAAGTCCACTACTTTTTAACTATAATTGGAATTTATTTCATGATTAGATTGCTTCAAAAATGGAAAACATTGGTATAATAATAGCTAGAACAATTGCACCCACAATTACAGTAAGTAATACAATCATCAGAGGCTCTAGTAATACCTTTAATTTATCGGAAGCATTATCCAATTCTTTTTCATAGAAATCTGATACCTTTAATAACATCTCATCTAGAGAACCAGATCGCTCACCAACAATAATCATTTGTGTCATAATTCTAGGAAATAGCCAGTGGTTTTCCATTGGTTTCACAAGCGATTGTCCTTCTTCTAATCCTTTTTGACTTTCTTTCAGTACTCCTTTAATGACTTTGTTGTCCATCACTCTTTCAGTTACAGCTACCGCCTGTAAAATAGGTATTGAACTTGCTAATAAAATACTTAAAGTCTGCGTTAAGCGTGTTAGCAGTGCTTTTTGCAGAAATCTACCGAAAATAGGTATTTTAAGCTTCCACAAATCAAACCGATACGCGTATTTTTCTTGACGTTGTAAAGATTTATAAATAAAAATAACACTAGCTAAAAAGAGTAAAATTACCCACCAATAAGTTTGTATACCTCCACTTAATTGTAATATAAATGCAGTATAAGCAGGTAATTCTTCACCATATGACTCAAATAATTCGGAAAATATAGGAACGATAAAGGTTAATAGAAAAATAGTGACTAGTAAAGAAATAGTTGCAACGACTCCAGGATACGTTAAAGAAGAAATAATTTTCTGTCGTAGCTCATATTGTTTCTCAAAATACGTCGCCATATTATCTAGTATTTCATCAATGTTACCACTAATCTCTCCAGCATGAATCATGTTGACAAGTAACCGAGGAAAGATGGTAGGATGCTTCCCCATTGAGTTCGACAAGCTTTCTCCACTCTGGATATCATCACTTATCGTCTCTAAAACCTCTTTAAACACTTTATTTTCCATCTGTTCTTTCATAATGGTTGTAGCTTCAATGATAGGAATACCTGCATAGATTAATGTAGATAACTGCCTTAGAAAAATAATAAAATCCTTACTTTTCACCTTTTTCCCAAAGCTAATTTCTTTATATAACACACTATTTAACTGACGAATATCAAATACATGAATTCCCTGCTGCTTTAGGCGAATAAGGGCCTCTTTTTTTGTTTCTGCAGTAATCCTACCCTTTTGGCCTTTACCCGATAGCGTTCGACCTTTATAGCTAAAGTATGCCATGAGCTTCTTAAATCCCTTCCTTCAAATATGGTAGGGCATGATCTCTTTGGATAGAGCCCTCTGCTAGCAGGCGTTTAACATCCATCATCATCGTTTGCATACCCTGTGATTTAGAGGTTTGCATTGCATTAGGAATTTGATGCATTTTCTCATTCCGGATTAAGTTCTTAATTGCAGGGGTATTTCGCAATATTTCCAAAGCAGCGGTTCTTCCGTGCCGATCTGTAGTTTGAAATAGTCGTTGAGAAATAATGGCTTCTAGTACATTTGCTAGTTGAATACGAATTTGACCTTTTTGTTCAGCTGGAAATACATCAATAATACGATCCATAGTTGAAGCTGCATCAGTTGTGTGTAATGTTCCTAGAACTAAGTGACCTGTTTCTGCTGCGGTTATCGCAGTCGCAATCGTTTCAATATCGCGCATTTCTCCAACTAAAATAACATCAGGGTCTTGACGCAAGCATGCTCTTAATCCATTTTGAAAATTATTCGTATCAAAGCCAACCTCTCGCTGGTCTATGATACATTCTTTATGCGAATGTAAATATTCAATAGGATCTTCTAGTGTAATGATGTGTTTCTTTTTAGTCGTATTCATGTAATCTATCATTGCTGCAAGTGTAGTGCTTTTCCCGCTCCCTGTAGGCCCTGTTACTAATACTAATCCATGTGCACTATCCGCTATCGCTTTTAATGTGTCAGGAAGCTTTAACTCCTCTAGTGTAGGAATCTTAGTAGGAACAACACGTATCGCTAAAGAAATACAATTCCGTTGGAAATAAATATTTACACGGAATCTTGATATACCTGTTATACCATAGGAGAAATCAAGCTCTCTTTTTTCAAAAAACTGTTCCCATAATTCATCGTTTAACATACTTTTCGCCATTTCTTCTGTATCATGTGGTAGCAATTTTTCATTTCCTTGTGCTTGTAATTCTCCGTAAATCCTAAAAATTGGAGCAGAACCAACTGTCAAGTGAATATCAGAGGCTTCTAGGTTGTAGGCTGTTTTAAGTAACTCATCTAATCGGGACATAATCATTTCCTTTCTATTCATCCAGTGCTACGCGTAATACTTCTTCGACACTTGTATAGCCTTTCGTAACTTTCATTAACCCATCATCAATTAAAAAGTGCATGCCTTTCTCTTTTACGTACTCTCTAATTTTAGAAGCTGCATTATTTTTAATGATTAGTTCGCGAATATCATCATCAATCACAAGTAGCTCATGAATCGCCATTCTACCTTTATAGCCTGTATGCTTACAGCTATTACAGCCTTTTCCTTCTGTAATAGTAGTTACGTCAATACCTCTTCTTTGAAATATATTTTTCTCAAATTCCGTTGCTTCTCTTTCGGTTTTACAATCTCTACAAATTCTTTTTACTAACCGTTGGCCAACCACTGCAGTTAAGGAAGAAACAACCAAGTATGGTTCAATATCCATATCAATCAGCCGTGGGATCGCAGCAACTGCACTATTTGTATGTAAGGTACTAAAAACCAAGTGCCCAGTTAAGGAAGCTCTAATCGCAATTTCAGCGGTTTCTGTATCCCGAACTTCCCCTACCATGACAATATTTGGATCTTGACGCAAAATCGAACGGAGACCCGCAGCAAAAGTTAACCCTATACCGCTATTCACCTGAACCTGATTGATCCCTTCTAGTTGATACTCTACAGGATCTTCTATCGTGATAATATTAACGCCTTCTTGATTTAGTTGATTAATAGAAGCATATAGTGTTGATGTCTTACCTGATCCAGTTGGACCGGTCATTAAGATAAGACCAGATGGTTTATCTATAAGCTTTTGGTATTTTTCATAATGATACGCGCTAAAATCAAGATCCGTTAGCTTCATTAAAGCATTTTGCAGATTCAAAATACGAATTACAATCTTTTCACCAAAAACAGTTGGCAGGGTAGATATTCTTAAATCTACAGGGATTTGATCAATCAATGTTCGAATACGTCCATCTTGCGGGAGTCTTGATTCAGTTATATTTAAGCTTGCTAATATTTTAAGTCTAGCAGTTAAAGCACTTTGAATAGATTTTGTCAGCGTACGTTCTGTTCGTAATACTCCATCTATCCGGTAGCGTACTAACAAACTTTTCTCATTTGGATCAATATGTAAATCACTTGCTTTTAAGTGGACACCCGTTTGTAATAATTGGTCCATGATACGGATTGCAGGTGCGTCATCGCCCTCATATAAAAACTCTTCATCTTTAGCGTCGTTTAAATCATAATAACGGTTAATGGCTTGCAGAATATCTTCTTTCGTTGCAATAACTGGTGTAATTTGAAAACCTGTGGAAATTTCCAAATCATCAATAGCGTAATAGTCCATCGGATCATTCATCGCTACGGTTAACGTGTTACTTTCTTGCTTAATCGGGATAGCTAGGTTTCTCCTAGCAAATTCTTTAGAAACAAAACTTAGCAATTTCGTATCCATTGGATAGTTATAAAGGGATACACTTGGAATTTTAAGTTGAAACTCCAGCACTTCAATCAATTGGTTTTCTGTAATTACACCTAACTCCAATAGTGCGTCACCAAGTTTTTGGTCACGCTTTTTCTTTTCAAGTGCTAATAGTATTTGATCCTCAGTTATTAAGCCTGATTCTTTTAAGAGATCCCCTAATTTTTTACGTCGATTTTGAGCCATTAAATACCCTCCACAAAAATTGGTTTATGCATGCCTTAAATAGGATTAAAAGGGAAATTCTTCTCCAGAAGAAGGCATTTCAAAGTTGATATGTGAGTTCCCTGTTACAGAAACTTGCCTTGCTATAATGATTCCTTTAAATGTTGAACTTCCGTTAATATTTACGACACCATTTGGGGCAAATAACACGCCTGAAACATGTACATTACCTTCTAAATTTATATTACCCTGAGAGACGATCGACACATTGTGAAACTGATTACTTCCCTGATCTCTAAAAGTTAGTGTCGGACCGAAATATTTCATATCATGATCCAGGGTTTGATCATTGGAATAACCTCGTGCACTATACCAACTCTCATCTTTTAAATTTGGAATATCAAAAGTCGGAAAAGATATTTCATCTAATTTCTCAGGTGGTTTTGTCATAACAGATGAGTCAAGGTTTGATTGATATTTAAGTTCACCTGTATGCTTTAAATAACCATATATTCTTGGTCCTCCACCACCAAACGTTATTCCGCCATCCACATATATATTGCTCGAAGGTCCACTTGAGTTACCGAGAGAGAAGTTACGCATCATCATATCGCCTTTTATATATATTTCTTTTGCTTCAATATATTTTTTTGACGCGGAGGCAGGTTGGAAATTTTCTTTTATTATGACAGTTGCTTCACTGCCCTTTATCGTTGAACTTCCTGTAATTTTAATAATGTTACTATATACATAAATATTATTATTGCGTACATATTCACCAAAAGTTTCTTCACTAGAGGGCTTTTCTATTGTTAAAGCTAGTGGTAAAGCCTTTTCTTTTTTTGCTTCTATCGTGGTTTCTAAATTAAAACTTTGATTTTCATTATTTTGCAGCTTTAAATCTAATTTTAAGTCCAAGGATGTATCGATGTTCTCACATCCCCCACCTGCAATATTCTGACCATTCAATACTAGCTGTTGTACAGTGCTATTTATATTTAGGAGCTGACTCTCACAAAACTGGTAATTTTCTCCATTATGATTTTCTCTTATTTGTGTAACTATAAGATTGGCTTCTTGTCTTACATCAGTAAAAGCTGTAGATTTTGTATTGAAATTAAAAGTAGAAGTAACAACGCCAAAAGTAACCCCAATTAACAGCATTAAAATAGTGAGTGTCGCTAATAATTCAATTAAAGTAAAACCATCTTCATTACGAGAGAATTTTCTCATAGCATTTAACACTCCCTATTTTTAATGTTTTAGCACCGTCAATTTTTATTCCACTATCTCTAAATCAACCGTTTGATCCTCAGAAATAACATTTTCATCATGGTATTGCCCTGTAGCAGAAGGAGTAATGTCATAGCTTAGTATAATAGTAGAATCTTCTATATCAATTTCTTTTATTTCCATTTTAAATCTAAATTTCGCTGGGTCTAAAATTATTTCGTGTTGTGGATTTAATCCGTATGTTGCTAGTTCCGCTTCAAGTTCAACTTCGTATCTACTAATAATAGCTGCATTATTTTCCAACACACTAGAGGATTGATTTTCCATCCACTCTTCCAAATTTTCTAATGCTGTGTTAGAGGCAGCTTCAATAGCATGCTCTACAAAGGTAATACCCATTACTTCCATTTTTTCAAGTTGGATGAGCTCTTCTGTTTTTTTATATTGCGTAGTTGCATTTAAAATATTGACCAGAATGGGAGGAATAAGCAGCATGATAATTGTAATCGATAACAAAACAATCAATAGGGCATATCCATTTTGATTTTTCATCATGGGGCTTCCTCCTGAATCATATAACCGAAAACTTCAGCGTCCGCATTAGAATCATTTAGATCCGTATAAACTTTTACATGAACTCTTTTTAAACCTAAAAGCTTTTCCTCTTCAGTAAGGTCCGATTCGTCTACTATGTTCGCTTCGGGATAGTACATTTTGCCATTAACTTCCCTCGCAGCTAAAGAAAAAGAGCCATTTGGTGGAATGCTAGTGTTTTTTACCTCCACTAAAAATTGTTCTGCAACATTAGAAGCAGTTAATTCATCATCTACTTTAGAAGAAAGTGTAACCGATTGTGAAAAGAAGCTTAGGAAAGAAACGATGACTATAGCTAACAAAGTAACTGCTGCCAGTAACTCAATTAAGGTAAAACCTTGCTGATTACTATGCTTTTTATCATACTTTATCATTCGCTATCACCATTCTTTCCTACTTATTTAACGAAAACAGGTCCATTTACGTATTGCGTGTGTACTATAAGTATAAATTTGTTTCATCCTTATGTAAATTGAATATTAGACAAAAGCCATGAAAAGATAAAGGTTTTACGACAATTATTGACAATAAACTTTCCTTCATTAAAGGGTTTTAAGAAATCTTATAAACTTAAACTAAACGAGTTTTCTTCTTACAAGCGCTACGAATTCTAGCGAACCCACGATAAAGGTAAGAGGTGCTTCTCCATCACTTACCATATCATCAATTAATTTCTCCCAATTTTTATTAAAACTTTTCCTTTCTAATTTCGACATTTCATACAGTCTTTCTGCATTACAAGCTCTTGGATGGTCAAAAGTAGTAAATGCTATCTCTTGAAAAACACTCTCTATTTTTTCTAACATTTGTGAAATTGGTTTATCTTTATAAACCGCAAATATGACTTGTTTTTTACGATTAGGGTAAAACTTTTTTACCGTTTCTAAAAATGCTATTACACCCTCGGTATTGTGAGCAGCATCTATTATAATTTCAGGATCCTCATGGATTTTTTCAAATCTACCAAGTAACTGCGCGGATTGAATTCCTTTTATAATGTCAGTTGAAGCTATATTTAAATTCAGTTTTAATACAGCCATAACGGCTAAAGAAGCATTCTCCAATTGATGTTGTCCATTCATTTTTGTTTGAAGATTTAGAACATGATGATCAGAACGAAAAGTAAATCTACCAGTCTCTAGTTTAGCTTCCATGCTGAAATCTTTTCCAAACTCAGTTACTGGAGCATTCTTCTTTTCTGCCTCGCTTCTAATCACATCGATTGCTTCTTTGGGCACTTTTCCGATTACAACTGGGATATTTTCTTTAATTATCCCTGCCTTATGGCTAGCTATTTTCTCGAGAGTATCTCCAAGAAAAGAAGTATGATCAAAACCTATCGTAGTAATAACGGATAAAATAGGAGTAATGCAATTCGTTGCATCTTCTCTTCCACCCATCCCAGCTTCTAGTATTGTTATATCTGCATGATCTGCCAAATAACCAATCGCAATGGCAACAATTATTTCGAATGAACTTGGACTATCTCCAACTTTGTCTAACTGTTCAATAGATTCACTTAACTGATTAAAATATTTCAGAAAATCTTTATCGAAAAGTGGAGTGCCATTTATTTTAATCATATCGTTTCGAGTAGACATACTTGGTGATGTAAAGGTACCTACCTTATAATGAGAAGTGGATAAGACAGATTCGATATAGGTAAGCGTTGATCCTTTCCCATTCGTACCGGCAATATGAATTGCTTTTAACCGGTTTTCAGGATGCTTTTGTGCTTCTAATAGGAAATACATCCTATCTAAGCCAGGCTTTATACCAAGATTTGCTCGACTATCTAAAAAATGATCAATTTCATGGACATACTGGAACAAATTTCTACACCTTCTTTCAAAATATATACAGTAAAAGTCATAATTAGTATATCATGCAATTAAGTTAATAGATAAGAAAGGAAGATTTCTTTATGTTGGGATGGGTTATTTATAATGGCCATTTAAACAGTAAAAAATTTATCGAATTTGGCCAGTGGATAAAATTTGCTGCGCAAACTCACAAGATCGATATAGAACTAGTTAAAAACAATGATTGCTATAGTGTGATGGATCTAGATGGTCCTGTAGTGCTACATTCATATTTCTCTGAGTTACCAGACTTTGTCGTATTTTTAGATAAAGACATTGCACTAGCTAAACAGTTTCAATCAATTGGAGTTCGTGTTTTTAATAGTCCCGAAGCAATTGATGTATGTGATAACAAAATAACGATGTATCAGCGTCTAAGTGAACAAAATATTGCTATTCCCAAAACAATTATCGCTCCTAAAACTTTTTTCAAACCTCAGAATATCGAGTGGAAATCGTTCATTAGAATAGGGTCTATTTTAAACTATCCTTTAATTATTAAAGAGGCTTATGGTTCCTATGGTGATCAAGTATATCTAATTCAAGACGAAAAGGAGCTTAAGAAGAAAATAGAAGAATTAGTTCATATTCCACTTCTATTTCAAGAATATATTTCAGAAAATATCGGAAAAGATCGTCGAATCTATGTAGTAGGAGATAAAGTTATCGGCGCTATAGAAAGAATTTCTGAAAAAGATTTCAGAGCTAACGTCGAACTAGGAAGCACTGTTACGGCGCACGTACCTAGTGAAAAAGAAATAGAACTGTCTATTCGTGCGACAAAAGCAGTAGGTGCAAGCTTTGCAGGAATTGATTTATTAACAAATGAGAAAGGTGAACCTATCGTTTGTGAAGTAAATACGAATGCACACATTAAAAACATTTATGATTGTACTGGTGAAAATGTTGCAGAACATCTAATCAGTTTTATCGTTAACGATATAGAAAAAAACCCCAAAAATTAATTTGGGGCTTTCTTTTATCCTTTTAATTCTTTAATTCTTTCTTCAACTTTTTCACGTTTTTCTATATAATCACGCTCTTTTTGTTTTTCTTCCTCTACCACTTTTTCAGGTGCTTTTTTTACAAAACCTTCATTTCCTAACTTCTTCTGCACGCGCTCTACTTCTTTCGTTAATTTATCAAATTCAGCATTAAGACGAGCAATCTCCTTATCAATATCAATTAAACCTTCAATTGGCAAATATAATTCTGCACCCGTCACTACTGAAGACATTGCTTTTTCAGGGGCGTTAATTTCAGTAGAAATTGTAAGTTCACTTGTATTGCAGAATCGTTCTAAATAAAGTCTATTTGCCTCTAATTCACTTTTAATCTGATTGTCATTCGCTTTAAGATATAATACTACCTGCTTTGACATTGGTGTATCAACTTCCGCACGAATATTTCTCACTGAACGGATAATAGAAACTAACTGTTGCATTTCTTCTGCCGCTTTATTATCTGAATAATCTTCATTTACTTTCGGCCAAGCTGCTCTTACAATTGATTCTCCTTCATGTGGAAGTGACTGCCAGATTTCTTCTGTAACAAATGGCATAAACGGATGAAGCATACGCATTATATTATCCAATACATGAACAAGAATCGATCTTGTTGTTAATTTTGCTTGTTCATCTTCCCCGTAGAGCGGAAGCTTGGCCATTTCAATATACCAATCACAAAAATCATCCCAAATAAAATTATATAGATGGCGGCCTGCTTCACCAAAATCATAACGATCACTGTTCTTATTTACTTGCTCTATCGTTTCATTTAAACGGGTTAAAATCCATTTATCTGCTACTGATTTTTCACCTGATAAATCGATATCCTCTATTTTCATTCCTTCTAAATTCATTAGCACAAAGCGAGAGGCATTCCAAATTTTATTGATAAAATTCCATGTTGACTCAACCTTTTCCCATTGGAAGCGTAAGTCCTGACCAGGAGTTGAACCCGTTGCAAGGAAATAGCGTAAAGCATCTGCACCGTATTTTTCAATTACCTCCATTGGATCTACACCATTACCGAGTGATTTACTCATCTTTCTGCCTTCAGCATCTCTAACAAGTCCATGAATCAAAACATCTTCAAAAGGTTTTTCATCATTAAACTCTAAGGATTGGAAGATCATTCTAGCAACCCAGAAAAAGATAATATCATAACCTGTAACAAGTGTACTTGTAGGGAAGAAATGCTTATAATCATCATTTTCCGTATCTGGCCAATTTAAGGTTGAAAATGGCCATAAAGCAGATGAAAACCAAGTATCTAAAACATCTTCATCTTGCTTCCAATTTTCTATATCTTTTGGTGCAGTTTTACCAACGTATATTTCTCCAGTTTCTTTGTGATACCATGCAGGGATTCTATGACCCCACCATAATTGTCTGGAGATACACCAATCTCTAATGTTTTCCATCCATCTTAGATAAGTACCTTCAAATCTTTTCGGTACAAAATTAACTTTTTCATCTTCTGATTGGCTTTGCAAATCAACAGCTTGATCAGCTAATGGTTGCATATGAACAAACCATTGTGTTGATAGGTATGGTTCAACTACAGCTCCACTTCTTTCTGAGTGCCCAACTGAATGCATATGCTCTTCAATTTTGAACAAAACTTCTTGATCCTGTAAATCTTTCACTATTTGCTTTCTGCAGTCAAATCGGTCCATACCTTGATATTTTCCAGCTTTTTCGTTCATCGTACCATCTTCATTCATTACTAGAACTCTTTCAAGATTGTGACGATTACCAATTTCAAAGTCATTTGGATCATGAGCAGGGGTTATTTTCACAGCACCTGAACCAAATTCCATATCCACATAGTCATCTGCTACAATTTCAATTTCTCTATTCACAATCGGTAATACTACTTTTTTACCAATCAAATGCTTATATCTATCGTCTTTAGGGTGAACAGCAACAGCAGTATCTCCTAGCATAGTTTCTGGACGAGTTGTCGCAACCTCAATATAAGCCTCTTCATCCTTTAGAGGGTAACGCATATGGTAGAAGTGACCTTGTACCTCTTCATGAATAACCTCTATGTCTGATAATGCCGTTTTTGTAGCAGGATCCCAGTTAATGATATATTCCCCGCGATAAATGAGTCCTTTTTCATAAAGCTTAACAAAAACCTCTTTTACAGCTTCTGATAACCCGCTATCTAGAGTGAAACGTTCTCTAGAATAATCAAGCCCTAATCCTAATTTAGACCATTGCTCTCTAATAAAGCTTGCATATTCTTCTTTCCAATCCCAAGCCTGTTCTAAAAACTTTTCGCGTCCAAGATCATACCTGTTTTTGCCCTGTTCTTTTAATTTAGCTTCTACTTTAGCTTGTGTAGCTATACCGGCATGATCCATACCAGGTAAATAAAGAACATCATATCCTTGCATCCGTTTCATTCTTGTCAATATATCTTGAAGTGTTGTATCCCATGCATGCCCAATATGAAGCTTACCTGTAACGTTTGGAGGTGGAATCACAATTGAATATGGTTCCTTATCTCCTTTCCCACTAGCTTCAAAAAATTTATTGTCAACCCAAAATTGGTACCGATCTTTTTCAACACTAGTTGGATCATACTTAGGTGGTAAGTTTATTTCATTTTGCTCTGTCATTTTGTTTCCTCCTTGTTAAATCTATCATATAAAGCTTCTTTTAAAATCACTAACATTAAGAATTAAACCACTTACTATTTTATTGAATTAAAAAAATCCCCCTCATCCTTATGAAAAGGACGAGAAGGACATGCTTCCGCGGTACCACCTTTATTTATAAGTATTTCTACTTATACGCTTACTAAAGTAACGGCTTCACACCGGCTTTTTCTACTATTACTTCAAAAAAGCTGCATCCAAGGCTACCTTCTTTCTACGTTAAACCTAGGAGATGTTTCAGCCTTGCATCTCCTTCTCTTTTTAGGAACAATAGAAATACTCTTCCTCTTCTTCGCATTTTACATATAATCGTTATTTTCTTGTGCTTATTTTATCTAAAAACAGCAGTTAAAGTCAAGTTCAATCTTTGATAAGTAGATGAGTTTAGCCTTTTAATTGTGCTTCTTTATTGAAAAATGTTTGATACCCAAAATATAAAAACAAAATAACTGTGAGTGCAACACTTCCAGTGATCCCTAACATTATAGCGATTTGATATTTTATCGCATCTAAAGGGCTGGCACCAGAAAGGATGACCCCGGTCATCATTCCAGGTAAAAACACAATACCCATTCCTACCATATTATTTATGGTTGGTAAAATTGCTGAATCAAACGAGTGATTAACAATGGAACGAGCAGCTCGGTTTGGTGTAGCTCCGAGCATTAGAGCTGACTCTACCTCTTTTCTTCTTGAGGAGAAGCCTTCTATTAGGGCACTTACACCTAATGTTACTCCCGTCATTGAGTTTCCTATAATCATACCGGCAATTGGTATGAAATATCTCGGGTCATACCACGGTGAAAAATGCACGACAACAAAATCAAAGTAAAAAAGCGTAAATAACGTACCTGTCACCATAGATACTGCAATAATTTTCTTTAATTGTTTGTCCATCTCAATTTTGCTTCGTTTATAAATATTAAATACTGCAAAAACCTGCATAATTACTAGTACTATTATTGAATACAATACATGTTCATTTTCAAAAATAAATGTTAGTAGATAACCCACTAATACAAGCTGAATAGTCATCCTTAGTGTAGCTATAATTATTTCTTTTTCACGAGGAATTTTTCGCAAGCGAACGATTGCTAATAAAATTAAGATAAAAATATAGGCAGATAGTAATTGTAAGAGGGTGATATCAATCATTCCGTCCATGCGTCGCACCCCCTACCATCAAATTCTTCATATAGATCACTTCATCAGAATATTTCTGGGCTACTTCTTTAGAATGTGTCACCATTACTGCTGTTTTATCATTATCTTTTATAAAATTTATAAATAAATCCATAATAGTGGTTTCTGTTGATTCATCTAATGCAGAAGTAGGTTCATCTACTAAGTATACAGGAGCATCTAATAACATAATTCTACCAAGAGCAACTCGCTGCTTTTCGCCACCCGATAATTCTTTTCCATCGTCATCTAATTGCTTTTTAACCTTTAATGATTCTAACAACTTCATTAATTCTTGATCTTCTTTCTTTTCTTTTTCGGAAAATTCAAGTCCTATTTGCAAATTATCTCTAACTGTCCCCTTAAAAATTGTTGGTTCTTGAGGAAGCATAATAACTTCTCTTCTCAGTTGTATAGGATCCAAAGTAGAAATCTTTTGATTTTTATATGTAATTTCTCCACTTTCATTTGTATGAATTCGATTTAATAATTTTAAAAATGTGGACTTTCCACTCCCACTTTCTCCGAATAAAGTAGTAATCGCTTGACCCTTAATTTCAATATTATCTATGCTTAATATATTTTTGTAGGATACATTTTTTAATGTAAACATATCTTATCTCCAATCTTTTGTATCTTTTAAGGCATTATATCCTGCTTTTTTATAATCTGTCATATAAATGGATTAATATATGTTCATTATGTCTTTATACCATAAAAACTCAGAAAAAAATAATCCGCCCATAGTCTATTATGAGCAGATTAAATCTGTTTTATCTAAAGTCACGAGTTTCTTCAATACTACGAGAAACAACCACGTAAGCAATAGTGGAAACAATTGTTACTAATGTAAAGAGTAATGTGTTTTTCATTTTTTACCCCTCCCTTTTTTGGAAGCAATATTTTTAATACTTTAAAATGGACGGAACTTACCTTTTTTAAGTACTAATAGTGGACCACCTAACATAAATAGATAACGGTCATCAATAATATTTTTCATCGCTTTTGCTTGTACACCATATAATTTGTGTCCATCAAAAATCGTACCCATGGCATGTTTTCCACCTAATGAAGCAACTGTTCCTTTATTATCAAAGTGGAATTCTTCAAGCTCGCCACCATTAATAGATGCAGCAATGTTATGTGCACAAGTATCCGCTTCTTGAATCGCAATTTGTGCAGTTGGAGGGTATGGTCTTCCTGTTTCTTGATTCATTACCCAAGCACAATCACCTAGAATAAATACTTCATCATGACCAGGTGCTCTCAATGTAGGATCCACATTCACTTTGCCTTTTGTTAGTTCAAAGCCTGAATTTCCAACAATACGATTAGCCTGTACGCCACCAGTCCAAACAACAGTAGCTGCTTTAATTTCATCTTTTTCTTCCCCAATTAAAACACCATCAGGCTTCACTTCTTTTATCACAGTACCTGTTTTAAATTCAACGTTTCTGAATTCAAGGGATTTTTTAGCATAATCAAGCAAGTCATCATCAAAACCAGGAAGAATAGTTGGTGCCATTTCAATATTAATGATCTTTACTTTGTTTTTATCAACATCATGTTTTTTACATAACTCAGGTAGCTTCTCAGCTAATTCCCCAACAAATTCAATTCCAGTGAATCCTGCTCCACCTACAATGAAGGTTAATAGATGATCTTGTGTAGGGTCATTTTTGTAACTAGCAAATTGATATTCGATATGCTCTCTTATCAATCGGCTTTTTTCCACATCTTGAATCGAGAATGCATACTCTTCCATTCCTGGTATACCAAATGTTGCTTTCTCAAATCCTAACCCAATTACTAGGTAATCATAATCAATCTCTTGGTTTTCTAAAACAACCTTTTTACTATCCTTTTTAATTTCTACTACAGCATCTTGAATAAATTCTACACGCTTATTATTGATTACGTCTTTTATCATAATTCGTGATTGATTAGGATTAATTGTTCCTGCTGCTACTTCATGTAACCAGGTTGTTTGATAATGATAGTTATGTTTATTTACTAAGACTATCTCAACCTCATCTTCTGTAAATTGTTGAGTTAATCGTTTTGTAGTCATCATTCCAGCGTATCCCGCTCCTAAGACAACTATTCTTGGTTTATTTTCGCTCAATATAATCCTTCCTCTCTCTAAGTATCGTTATTTAAATTGAATAAGGTGAAAACGATCACAATAATAATTAATCATGTAACTGCAATCTTTATCTTATCAAAAACACTTTCGTCAGTCTAACGATATCTCCTAACTAATACCACTAGAAACGAATAGTAAAACTTTTGTAAGATATTTAAAAAGTATTATGCTTTATAAAACAATATACTTTTTGCTTCAAACGGCTCTATTACTTGAACTACAAATAATTTTCCAACAAAAAATTCTCCATGCTTATTAGATCTTAAGCATGGAGAATATAAATGAACCTAACCCTAAAATTCTTTATAATAAGTATGGATGATTTTACCCTTTCTATTCCCAGATGCAGCTTTTTCCGATAAAAATAGCTTCACATCATCAATACTTATTCCTCTCTTTTTTGCCTCTAACAACAAACAAAGCCATTCCCGATCTACTTTTTGGTTTACTTCTGTCATCATTCTTACCTCCTAAAATACAAACTGTATTTCAGGCAGCACAGCCATCATTATTGCTATAAAGCAATAGAAGATCTGTAACTTTGCGTCCCTATTTTTCAATAGGTTTGCCTTTCTCTGATCATCCTTCCCCGACATTGATCATAATGCTTAAAGTACATATTACCATTAACACAATTATCCCATGGCTATTGAATGAATGTGGAAGCTAATAGGTAATGTTAAATAAACTCGAAAACTTACATCTCGTATCCCTTCGACATGCGCATTGTCGAACCCCTTATATAGGGACCGTTTATGTAGTCTAATTTTAAACAGACAGATCATGACTATCTGCTTTATTCTCTACTAGTATATCAAACGACCCATTACACAAGCATTACAAATCCTTCATTAAAAACTTTATTTTTATTGTTTTTTATAAATATTCTGATTCTTTTAATTTTTCTAACCTTTCCTGAAGGCCGGATTGGTCAAAAACATAGTTTTGTCTTATTTCCAAATAAAAAAAAGCTCTTTTATAATCGTGTTTATCTTCATACCATTCAGCTAAATATAGTGCTATTTCAGCCCATAGATGTTCAATTTTTCTACGGTAATTCTGAAAGAAATCCTCATATAAACCCGGCAAAATATTACTAGACCTTCTTGTCAAAATCGCGGTGTATTGTGCAATTTTATCTTGGGCATTTTCTATTTGTTCTGCTTCATTAATCCATTTAAGATAAATTAATAAATCAGACTCTACTTCTGCTAAAAGCATTACATGCTCTCTGTCTGTTATTAAAATGCTCTCCTCTTTATCCTGTATATGTGCTTCCAATAATTGTTTTAAGTGATGCAGAGAAACACGTAACTGATTCTTTGCATTTTGAAGCTTTACGTCTGGCCAAAACACTTCACATAACTCATCTCTTGTTACAGAACGCTGAATTACTAAATATACGAGTAAAGCTTTGGCTTTTCTCTTACTCCACCCAGTTAAAATTGGTGTATCATTTAAATGCACCTTAAATCCATCCATGATATCTACACGGAGTATATCTTTATTTACCTTCGCTTTATTATCCTTATTAAATATTTCACGTATTTCAGCATACATTTCTGTTGTTAAATGTTTTTTGTATTCATTATCGAACAACTGAGTTAACTCTGCCGCTCCGTGTCTTTGCTGTATGAAACGTTCTAACCAATCCGCAGTAATTTGTGGTTGATCTAATTGGATTAAAAATGATGCGTAAGGCACAATTAAACACTTAGCATCAGAAATAAAGTTCAAGGTAGCGCTTGATAATTCAGGAGGGTATACTTTATCCTCTGATCCAGACATTATCAGCACTGGCACCTCTAAATTACGCAATTGACTTATAGCTTTATCACCAAAACCTGTATGAAAAAGCTCAAAATAAATATCCGGATGAACTTTCTTATATCCATTTAATAGAACTTCTCTTTTTGTTTCGTCATCATCAAGTAATATATGAGGAATCAGTATTTCACCAACAGATTTCATTGATTCATCTTGTTTTATAAGTTGTTTTCTTGTTTCTGTTATTTTTTGTCCCAGCTGTTTAGGATAATGGATTGGAACAGCAATAAGCGTTAAGCTATTAATTGCCTCACTTCTGATTTCAGCAGCCTCTATCGCAATAAATCCTCCAAAACCCTGTGCAATTATATGGAAATGGCTAACTTCTAAATAATCGATAAGAAATAAGAAATCTTCTGCTAGAATATCCATTTCTAATGTGGCATTACCTCTATCCGTTCCACCATGGCCTCTAAAGTCATAAAGTAATAAATGATATTTATTTTTAAGAAGTGGAATCAAATAATCCCACGTATGCAGGTCCATTCCTAGTCCATGTATAAAAATAAGTGTCTCTGTTACTTTCGTATTTGAAGATTTATAGTATTCATAATGTATATTTACTTCCTCGCGGCAAATATTCATCTTTTCACCTCCATTACTTCACAGAAGATAACATAATTTACCACAATTAGATTATATTCCACTTAAATATTAAAATGTCCTTCTTTTCGCTGTATTAAAGTTCTCAATCTATTAAAAATAATAATTATTTATTTAGACCTATTTATAAAGTAAGTAACCAAACAAAGCGGTATGCATATAAGTATAATAGTTAATTTTATCATAATTATTTGAAAATGTATCTTTGGACAAATGAATACAAATAAAAAGAGGTGGTAAAATTGTCACGTCACTATCGCTATCGTCTTCCTCATTGGGCTCGGCAATGTGTTATAACCATAGAAAAATGCACCTTGCCCCTTTTAATATTTCAATGCATTCGAACACTTATTTTCCCTAATAGCTTTGATGTATTTATTCTAGGGTTACTATTAGGAATTTATGTAGCATTTCAATTGAAATGGATCTAACATCAAATATGTAATTATATTCAAAAAACAGCATAATAAATGATTTAAAAAATCCCTTGGTATAAGGGTACCAAGGGAAGAACTCAGGTAGTTGACTCCGTACTTACTGGTATATAGATTATGTCACCTATTTTTAATTCATTATCATCCAATCGATTGATTTTTATTAATTTTGTCTGAGGCAGTTGGTAGCGCTCTGCTATTTTTTCTAGTGTATCATCCTCCTGCACAATGTGCATTTTTAACGGTTTATATCTGGCCTCTTCTTTATCATTAAACATATTTAATAAATAACTAGAGTCCTGATAATTATTTTCGCTTCTTATTTCTTGAGATTCATCTACTTTAATTTCTATTGCACGATCCGTTTCGCTGTTATTTTCATCTTCTTCTTTTTCATCAAGATTACTAGATAATGCTTCATTATCTATGGTCTCTTTTTCTTCTTTCTCATTTCGAATTTCTTCCAAGCTCTGATTTTCAATTTCTTTGTAATTATTTGTATCGATTTCAGAATCGACTTTCTCACTTCGAATATTATCTATTTCAGTATTTTCAGAATGAAAGTCAATAACTTTATTATCGTTAGGAATGTTCAGTGGAAATTCTTCATTTTCAAGAGAAGTTGAATCATCTACATTTATTTGATTCCTATATTCTTCTTCCAATGTGAATTCATTTATATCTTCTACTGATTCTGCCAAAACACCATTTAATGATAATACAGCAAATACTCCTAGACTTTTAGAATTAGGTAAATTATAATCAAATCTTGTTATTTCTACTTCTACATCATTTACATTGTGAACCCTTGAAAGCGGAATAGAAACTTCTACAGGAAAATGATGAAAAAAAGAATATGGACCATCTTCCATTACGTCGATATTATCCACTATACGAAATTGATTATCACTTTCTCTTAGTTCCTTAGTTTCTTCTTCTTTTTTAGGGTAAAATTCCCCTTTAAGCTCTATAACTCCTCGAATAGATAAATAATTATCTGCTGTTTCCATTGAAAGCTCAGGTACTAATGCAATTCCTAAAATTTCATCTATCGCAAATCCTCTTTGCCAGGCAAGTGTTTCAGACAAATTAAACGTATATTGATCATTCATCTTTTAATTCCCTCCCATTATCAAACCTAATTGGCCTTTATCACTTGGTCTATATACATATATGCAATAAAAAGTGATTTATGAATAGCGAAAATAGGAATACAAGGCTAGTATGAATATGCAAAAAACCACCCAAGCGTGAAAAATCTCTCACTAGAGTGGTTTTGATTAGATGAAAAACATCTTTAGTTTATAAACTTGATATCTTTTCAAAAGCTTTTCTTGCTGCGTTAATTGTATGATCTATATCTTCGTTACTATGAGCTGTAGATAAAAATAGACCCTCAAATTGAGATGGTGGTAAAAATACACCCTCTTCAATCATCACTTTATAATACAAAGTAAAATGCTCTAAATTGGATTCACTTGCACTTTTATAGTCCGTTACTTCCTTGTCATTAAAGAATATTCCTACCATTGATCCAGCTCTGTTAATTTGAATAGGAACGTTAAAATCTTCTGCAGCTTTTCGATAACCATTTATCAACCGATCTACTTTTTCATTAATACCTGCATATTCATCCATTGTCATGGCATTAAGTGTCTCGAAACCTGCTGTCATTGCTAATGGATTACCTGATAATGTACCTGCTTGATATATGGAACCTGTTGGCGCTATTTGTTCCATTATTTCTTTTTTACCACCATAAGCACCTACTGGTAAACCACCACCTATAACTTTACCCAGACATGTTAAGTCAGGAGTTATGTCAAAATGACCCTGAGCACAAGCATAGTCCACACGGAATCCAGTCATAACTTCATCAAAAATCAATAAGGACTTATATTGCTCAGTGATTTCCCTTAGTTTAACTAAGAAGTCTCCTTTTGGTGGTACTACTCCCATATTTCCAGAGACCGGCTCTACTATAATTGCAGCAATATCTTCCCCGTATTGCTCAAAAGCATATTTCACACTATCGATATCATTATAAGGGACTGTAATTGTATTTTTTGCTACACTTTCAGGCACACCCGGACTGTCTGGCAATCCTAATGTTGCAACCCCGGAACCAGCTTTAATTAATAAGGAATCTCCATGACCGTGGTAGTTTCCTTCAAACTTTAAAATTTTATCTCTTCCAGTATATCCACGAGCCAGACGAAGAGCACTCATTGTTGCCTCTGTTCCCGAATTCACCATTCTCACCATTTCAATGGACGGGACGCGATCGATAACTAATTTTGCTAGCTTGTTTTCAAGTAATGTAGGGGCTCCAAAACTTGTACCGTCTTCAACCACTTCTTTTAGTTTTTTTATAACTCTTTCGTCTGCATGACCTAAAATTAACGGTCCCCAACTTAACACATAATCAATATAAGTATTGCCATCAATATCGGTTATTTTTGAACCTTTACCTTTTTCCATAAAGATTGGATTTAAACCTACAGATTTAAAGGCTCGAACTGGTGAATTCACACCACCAGGCATTAGATTTACTGCTTCTTTATAAGCATCCATTGATTTTATATAGTTGTTCATCCAATACACCTCTTTTCTAGATATTTTATAACCACTTGGCTACATCCTTAGCGAAATAAGTAATGATTAAGTCAGCTCCAGCACGTTTCATACTCGTTAACTTTTCAAGCACTAGGGCTTCTTCATCTACCCAACCATTTTGTGCTGCTGCTTTTACAAGTGCATATTCACCACTCACATTATATGCTACTAGTGGAAGATTAAATTGATTTTTAACATCTCTCACAATATCTAAATAAGACAAAGCTGGTTTCACAATTAAAAAGTCCGCTCCTTCATTTACATCAGAAGTTGCTTCACGGATTGCTTCGATCCGGTTTGCAGGATCCATTTGATACGTTTTACGATCACCAAATTGAGGAGTACTATCCGCCGCATCTCGAAATGGACCATAAAAAGAAGAAGCATATTTAACTGCATAAGACATAATAGGAATATGAGAATAGCCAGCATCATCTAACCCACGCCGAATCGCTCCCACAAATCCGTCCATCATATTAGATGGCGCGATAATATCCGCTCCAGCTTTCGCTTGAGCTACTGCAGTTTTTACATGCAATGGTAGAGAAGCATCGTTGTCTACATCATTATTATGAATAACCCCACAGTGGCCATGATCGGTATACTCACATAAGCATGTATCAGCTATGACTAACATGTCTGGTGCGATTTCTTTTATGTGTTTAATTGCTAATTGAACAATCCCTGCATCATCATAAGCACCTGTTCCCGTAGGGTCTTTAAGTTTTGGTATTCCAAATAATAATACTGACTTTATTCCTAACCGTGTTAACTCTTCTATTTCTTCTGTCAGATAATCCAAGGATATTTGAAACACATTCGGCATGGATGGTACTTCATTTTTTATGTTTTCACCTTCTACAATAAATAGCGGGTAAATAAGATCGTCCACAGTAAGTTTAGTTTCTCTAACTAATGCTCTCATATTACTTGAAGACCTTAGGCGACGATGTCTATCCATATGTAATTCTTTCAATTTGTTTCAGCCCCATTTCTACAAAAATTTTTATCCATTAGCTCGATCATGGCTTCTGTCGTAAATTCATCGGGGAAAGAGATGTTTTTAAAGCCCAACTCTTCTAATACATCAGCTGTCGTTGTTCCAATTGCTACACACCATAAAATTTGCTTTAATCGCTTACAGGTTGATTCATCTAATAATTGGGTAAAAGCCTCTACAGTAGAAGGACTAGTAAACATAGCTGCGTCAAGCTTTAACAAGGGAACCTTAGTATTAAGGTAGCTCTTAATTTCTTTGTTTGTTATCGTATCATACAAAACTATTTTATCGAAAATAATACTTGCTTCTGTTAAAAGGTATGGTATTTCTTTCCGTGATTTCTTTCCGCATAGGATTGCTACCTTGCTATTAGTTCCATAGTTTTCAATAAACTCTTCTACAAAGGATTGACCATTGAAAGTAGTGGGTTGAAAATTAACAGTTAATCCAAATGAGTGAAGAGCTTTAGTTGTTTTCTTACCAACAGCTGCGATATTCAGATTTTTAATAGTGGAAATGGCAGGACCAAATTCTTTAAATGCATCCATAAAGAACCTTACGCCGTTTTCACTTGTAAAAAAAAGCCAGTCGTAATTTTTTACTAAGTTCTCTATCTTTCCCCTTTGCTCAGCAGTATATACTTTTTTAAATTTAATTAGTGGTGCATGATAAACTTCTGCACCACTTTGTTGTAGCTTTTGAATTACGGATTGAGCTTGACGAGTTTGGCGCGTTACTAGAATTTTCTTTCCTTGTAACGTGACTCTGTTCATTACTGTTCATTCTCTCTAATGGCATCATCCACCATTTTTTGAGCACCCTGCGCTTTTAACTTTTCCGCAGCAACCTTACCTACCTGATAAGGATCATTTCCTCTAACTATTTCTTTTAAAACCTTTTTGCCATCTGAAGTAGAAACAAAAGCAGTTAAAACTACTTCGTCTTTTTCTAAATGAGCATATCCACCGATAGGTGTCTGACAACCACCATTGAGTAAATGTAGGAAGGTTCGTTCAGCTGTTACTGTTTTTTCTGTATAGTCATCATTTATCATTGTTAATAGTTCTAGTAATTCTTTGTCATCTTCACGACATTCAATCGCTAATGCACCTTGACCAACTGCAGGCACACAGACATCCGGCTCAAAAAATTGTGTAACCATCTCGTCACCCCAGCCCATTCTTTTTAAACCAGCTGCGGCTAAAATAATCGCATCAAAATTTTCTTCCTTTAATTTACGAAGACGAGTTTCAATATTCCCTCTTATCCACTTAATTTCTAAGTCAGGACGATTTACAAGCATTTGTGAACCTCGACGTAAACTACTTGTTCCAATAATGGCACCTTTAGGAAGATCCTCAAGCTTAATATGATCATTTGAAATAAATGCATCACGGTGGTCTTCACGAATAGGAATAGACCCAATAACTAATCCATCAGGCATCACAGCGGGCATATCTTTCATGCTATGAACTGCCATATCTATTTCTTTGGCATACATTGCATTCTCTATTTCTTTCACGAACAAACCTTTTCCACCTACTTTTGATAAAGTAACGTTTAAGATTTGGTCTCCTTTTGTAGATATTTTCTTAATTTCAAATGTATATTCTTCGCCTACTTTTTGCTTTAATTGATCAATTACCCATTCTGTTTGAGTAATAGCTAAATTACTTTTTCGAGAGCCTATGACAATATTTCTCATCGATATGTCCTCCTTTTATATATGAAAATTAGATAACTGATTAAATAAAATAAAATTAATTAAAAGTATTATAAAGGAAACGATATTAATATATGCAATTACCTTACCGCGATACTTTGCTCCTATACGAAGATATAGGTACAAGCAGTATACCGCAAAGACCACAATAGATCCTATTGTTTTACTATCATACCAATAGAAAACACTATCTGATACATACGCCCAAACTACACCGAGTATTATAGATAGTAGTAGCAATGGTTGCGCAATTGTAATGGTTTGAAAAGACTTCAATTCCAAGCCTTCTAAGTCTTTTAATCTCCTTAACCATTTATAACCCTGTTTCATTTTTAATAATCGATACTGAATTAAAAATAACGCTGCTAATACAAATGAAACAGTAAATAATCCATAGGAGACAAACGCAAGTACAATATGGGATATTAACCATTCGTGCATGATCGTTTCTACAAAGGATGTGTCCGCTTGTTGAATGGATAAAGCAACATGTAATAGTAGAACCAAAAACCCTGCGATACTCATGAAAAATAAAAAGAATTCCACTCTTACAAATCGATGTATAAATAAGGACATAGCTACAATTATCCAGCTATAGGCATACAATCCACCTGTAAAGGATTGAATCGGAAATGTGGAAGACTGAATGAATGAAACCAATAAAAAAATGGTTTGAAGGAGCCAAACCATTGAAAGTAACCAAAAAGCAATTTGATTTGCTTTTCGATTATGATACAAAAAGTCTAAAAAGTAAAAGAAAACTGTACTCCCGTAAATTATTAGTAAAATTTCATAAAAAAACTTTGGAGCAATCATAAATAACCGTCCTCTTAACGTGTTATAACTTTTTTCAATTTATCAAATGATCCAGATTCCTTTTTATCAAAAGAAAGGATCTTAGCTAGATCGGTTTCATCTTGCATTTCTTCGACATCACTTTCTATGTCAAAGATTCTAGTAAATAATGCTAATGATTCTGCAGCATTTTTTTCACCAGCTAATTCTTTTGCTTGTAAGATTGGCTGCTTTAGCAATTGATTCACAATGCTTTTTGTATGTTTATTTAATACTTTTCGTTCTCGTTCTGTTAAATTAGGCATCTTTCGTTCAATACTTTTCATCGTTTCATCTTGTATTTCTAGTGCTTGTTCACGCAAAGCAGTAATAATTGGAACTACGCCTAACGTTTGCATCCATGCTTTAAAATTAACAATAAGTTCTTCTATCCATAATTCAATTTCCATTGAAGCCTGTTGACGAATTTCTTTATTTGAATCAACGACTCCCTGTAAATCATCTATATCGTACAAAAACACATTTTCTAATTCATTTAAATTTGGATCTAAGTCTCTTGGAACAGCAATATCAACTAAAAACAATGGTTTACCTTTTCTCTTTTTGTGAATAGGTAATACTTGATCCTTTGTAAGAATATAGTTATCAGCACCAGTAGAACTAATGATGATATCGACATCTTGAATCGTTTCATTTAAAACACTTGTAGACTTTGCCACCCCATTAAAAAGTCTTGCAATTTCTTCTGCTTTTTCAACAGTACGGTTCATAACAGTTACTTGCTTAGCACCTGAACCATATAAATTCTTAGCAGCAAGCTCGCCCATTTTTCCAGCACCAATAATTGCAACATGCTTGTTTGTTAAATCCCCAAAAATCTTCTTTGCTAATTCCACTGCAGCATAACTAACTGATACAGCATTATCACCTATATCTGTTTCTCGGTGCGCTCGCTTCGCAAGCGTAATAGCTTGTTTAAATAACTCATTAAAAATCGTACCCGTATGCTTATTTGATTGTGCTAACATGAAAGAGTCTTTTACTTGACCAAGAATTTGCGTCTCGCCAACGACCATAGAATCTAGTCCTGCGGAAACACGAAATAAATGCTCAATTGCAGCATCATTTTCATAAATAATCAAATGAGGAGCAAATACTTCTTTATCTATTTCAAACCAATCAGCCAAAAATTGTTTGATAAAGTATCTTCCAGTATGCAATTGGTCAACTACAGCATACACCTCAGTGCGATTGCATGTAGAGAGAATTACATTTTCCAATATACTTTTTCTTTCATTTAATTCCTTCATTGCTTCTTCCAATGAACTTGGTTGAAATGTAAGCTTTTCTCGAACTTCTACTGGCGCTGTTCGATAATTTATTCCAGCCGTTAATATATGCACCACTATCTACCCCCAAAAACAATAGCCTTACTTTCTCATCCTGTCCTATTATAACATTTCTTAATGTACAAAATCGCACAAATTTATGAACGTTTCATAACATTAAATATTTCATTGATCCTAACGACCAATGAAAAATGAAAAGATATTTAATTAACATGTTTTTTCTCTGTCAACGTATGCTAAAATTAATTATTGATATAATTTGTGATTAATTGTACTTTATCATAACCATTAAATTTAATCAAGAAATGAATACTAGTTAATAATTATTTTAATCTGATACTTTAGGAGAATTTTATTTTATGAAAAGAAAGAATTCGTTACTTGCTTATTTATTAATCGGAATCGGCCTTTACTTCCTTTTAAAAGAGCTTAAAATACCAATACTAACCGATTTTTATTCATGGCCCACTCTGCTTATACTAATTGGAGCGGCTTTTGTTTTTCATGCTTATTCTACTCGAGATTTTAAAAATATCTTCCCTGGAGCAATCTTATTAGGAATTGGGATTCATTTTCACGGCTTAAACCATTATGGATTTTGGATAGATCATTGGGGAATTTATCCCTTCATTATTGGCATAGCCTTCCTACTTAGGTTTTCTAAAACAAAGAATGGTTTGTTTCCGGGATTAATTTTAATTTTAATAGCTATTTTTGCTATATTTGTAGACAATAAACCAGGCTGGTTTAATTGGATTCATGAAACAGTCGCATTTATAGAAAGATTCTGGCCAGTACTACTAATTGGTTTTGGTATTTATCTTATAATGAAAAAAAAGTAAGACTTCAATTTTACAGAAGTCTTACTTTTTTATATGCAACAAATTAAAATTATGATTACCTAATAAATGACTCAATTAGTCGCCAAGCATCATCTTTTCCTTCTGCTGTTTCAGCAGAGAAAGGAATGACTTTGTCCGTTTCATCCATATTCAAGGTGTCTCGCACTCGTTTAATGTGCTTTGCACGTTTTGATTTTGGTATCTTATCTAATTTTGTTGCAACTACCATCACAGGAAGATCATGAAATTTTAGGAAATCATACATTCTTATATCATCTTTTGTAGGTTCATGCCGTATATCTACAATTAAAGCAGCCATTTTAAGGTTAGCTCTCTCTGTAAAATACTCCTCCATCATGCTGCCCCATTTTTCACGTTCTTTTTTGGACACTTTAGCATAACCATAACCTGGAACGTCTACAAAATGAAAGAAATCATTAATAATGTAAAAGTTAAGTGTTTGTGTTTTTCCAGGCTTGGAAGAGGTTCTGGCTAAATTTTTTCTATTAATTATTTTATTGATAAAAGAAGATTTCCCCACATTCGATCTTCCTGCCAGAGCTATTTCAGGTAATATACCTGTTGGGTATTGTTTTGGTGATACCGCACTTATTACTATATCAGCTTTTGTTACCTTCATTTTCATCCTCCATAAGCGCATACTCTAATACTTCATCAAGATGCTTTACCGGTATAAACGTAAGATCTTTTCTTACACTTTCCGGTATTTCTTCTAAATCCTTTTGATTGTCAAAAGGAATAATCACACTAGTTATACCCGCACGGTGCGCACTCAAGGATTTTTCTTTTAAGCCACCTATCGGTAAAACTCTTCCTCGAAGAGTTATTTCACCAGTCATTCCAACTTCTTTTTTAACTGGGCGATGTGTCAGAGCGGAAACTAATGCTGTTGCCATTGTAATTCCGGCAGATGGACCATCTTTAGGTGTAGCTCCTTCTGGAACGTGAATATGAATATCATACTTTTCATGGAAATCTGGCTCAATATTCCATTCTTTTGCACGCGATCGAATATAACTAAAAGCTGCTTGAGCAGATTCCTTCATCACATCTCCTAATTTCCCCGTTAGTGTTAGCTTACCTTTTCCAGGTGATAAACTAACTTCAATAGATAACGTGTCTCCACCAGCTGCAGTATAAGCTAATCCAGTAGCAGCTCCAACTTGATTTTCTTCTTCCATCATACCATAGCTGAATTTTGGCTTACCTAATAATTCCTCTAATTTTTGTGTAGTAACTACCACTCGTTTTTTTGATTCAGAAACGATTGTTTTTGCTGATTTTCTGCAAATAGATGCTAATTGTCTTTCTAATCCACGAACTCCAGCTTCTCTTGTATACATTCTTATCAATTTAAGTAAAGCATCCTCGCGAATTTGGAGCTGGCTTTTTGTTAATCCATTTTCTTTCAATTGTTTTTGAATTAAATGGTTTTTAGCGATATGAATTTTTTCAATTTCTGTGTAACCAGCGATTGAAATTACTTCCATTCTATCCAATAATGGCCGCGGAATAGTCGATAAATTATTTGCAGTAGCCACAAATAGTACCTGGGACAGGTCGTACGTTTCTTCTAAATAATGGTCACTGAAAGTGCTATTTTGTTCAGGATCTAACACTTCTAACATTGCAGAAGACGGGTCCCCTCGGAAATCATTTGCCATCTTGTCAATTTCATCTAGTAAAAAGACTGGATTTATAGTTTCTGCTTTTTTCATTCCTTGAATAATCCGACCAGGCATGGCACCTACATACGTTCTTCTATGTCCTCGAATTTCAGCTTCGTCACGTACTCCACCAAGCGAAATTCTGACAAAGTTACGATCAATTGATCGAGCAACTGATTTAGCTAAAGAGGTTTTACCAACACCTGGAGGACCTACGATGCAAAGTATTGGTCCCTTTAAAGAATTGGTAAGCTGTTGAACAGCTAAATACTCTAATATCCGTTCTTTTACTTTTTCCAAACCATAATGGTCCTCTTCTAGTATCTTAGAGGCGTGATTTATATTTAAATTATCTTCTGTTTTTTCATTCCATGGTATTGCGAGTAGCCAATCAATATAATTACGAATGACAGAACTTTCAGCTGAGCTTTGTGGAACTCTTTCATATCTTTCTAACTCTTTATTAGCTATTTTTTCAATTCTTTCTGGAAAATTAGCTTGTTCAATTTTTTCAGTGAGTTCTGATATTTCTCCAGTTTTCCCGTCGCGATCCCCTAATTCTTTTTGAATAGCCTTCATTTGCTCTCTTAAGTAATATTCTTTTTGCGTTTGTTCCATTGATTTTTTAATTCGTTGACCAATCTTTTTTTCTAATTCTACTACTTCTTTTTCATTAGAAATTATCTCTAATAATCGTTTCAATCGTTTGGTAACATCTGCTGTTTCTAATAAATTTTGTCGATCAGACATTTTTAATGATAAATGAGAAGCAATAATATCTGCAAACCTCGCTGGTTCTTCTATATCGGTTACAGTTGCTAACGTTTCTTTACTAACCTTTTTTGAAACCGTAACATACTGCTCAAACTGTTCTAATAAGGAACGCATTAGAGCATCTTCTTCATTTTTCTTACTATGCTTTTCATTCAGCTTTTGTATTTCTACATAAAACTGATCCTTCTCATCTAAAAACTCAAGAATTTCTGCTCGATATAATCCCTCTACAAGCACACGTATCGTACCGTTTGGTAATTTCAGCATCTGATTAACCTTTGCAACAGTTCCAGTTAAATAAATGTCTTCTTTACTCGGCTCATCCAATGCACTTTCTTTTTGAGCTGCTAAAAAGATAAGATGATCGTCAAGCATTGCTTTTTCTAGCGCTTGTACTGATTTATCTCGCCCAACGTCTAAATGCAAGACCATCGTTGGGAATACAATTAATCCCCTTAAAGGTAATAATGGCATCTTTAATTGTTTTTTTCTAGGCATATTGCACCTCCATGACTGACTTAATTGCTGCATCCACTTGTATAATTGATGGTTATATTCAATTAAAAGATCGAATGATTCAATTGCTTTACTTAGTCTTATTTTCTATAGAATAACCTTGATTCATATTAATATAAGTGTATAGAAAAGATAAATCGTTGTAAAATTTAAATGTTTATTCTTTTATATTTCTAACAAAAATAAGTAGAATCCCTTACTAAGTCAGCAAGGGATTCCTTAAATAAAACAATAAAATTGTTTAATTATGCACTCTCTTTAGGCTTTTGCTTGTTTTTGTCAATTACAGTACCATCTTCTTGTACGAGTTTAGGTTGCCCATTTTCTTTAAGAACTGTTTCTTTAGTTATAACGCACTTCTTAATATCATCTCGAGATGGTAATTCAAACATCACATCAAGCATAATTCCTTCAATAATCGAGCGTAACCCACGGGCTCCCGTTTTTCTTTCAATTGCTTTTTTAGCAATTTCAACAAGCGCCTCGTCTTCAAATTCTAATTCAACCTCATCAATATCAAATAATTTAATAAATTGTTTCACTAAGGCATTTTTAGGTTTGGTTAAAATTTCAACCAAGGCATCTTCATCAAGTGGTTCCAGACTTCCGATGACAGGTAAACGTCCAATAAACTCAGGAATTAAACCAAAACGCAACAAGTCTTCAGGTAACACTTTGGAAAGTAATTCTGCTTTGTCTAGATCTTGATTCTCATCATCAGCACCAAAGCCAATAACTTTTTTACCTAAACGACGTTTAACGATTTGCTCAATCCCATCAAATGCACCACCGCAGATGAATAAGATATTAGTCGTATCAATTTGAATGAATTCTTGATGTGGATGCTTTCTACCTCCTTGAGGCGGTACGCTAGCTGTCGTGCCTTCAAGAATTTTCAGTAATGCCTGCTGCACACCTTCACCAGAAACGTCTCTAGTTATAGATGGATTTTCAGACTTCCTAGCAACCTTATCGATTTCATCGATATAAATAATACCTTTTTCTGCTTTTTCTACATCATAGTCTGCAGCTTGAATTAATTTCAAGAGAATGTTCTCTACATCCTCCCCAACATATCCAGCTTCAGTTAATGAAGTCGCATCCGCAATAGCGAAAGGAACATTTAATATACGAGCTAATGTCTGAGCTAATAATGTTTTACCACTACCAGTTGGCCCAATCATTGCAATATTACTTTTAGCTAGTTCAACGTCATCTTTTCCTTTAGAAGAATTGATACGTTTATAATGATTATATACTGCAACAGAAAGATTTTTCTTTGCTTTTTCTTGACCTATAACATAATCATCTAAGATGTCGCAAATTTCTTGTGGCTTCGGAATATCTTTATATTCTACTTCTTCTTCCGTTCCTAATTCCTCTTCCACAATCTCTGTACATAATTCAATGCATTCATCACATATATATACACCTGGACCAGCTACTAATTTTCGAACTTGATCCTGACTTTTACCACAAAAAGAACATTTCAATTGGCCTTTTTCTTCATTAAATTTGTACATGGTATTCACCCCTTCAACTTAAGATATCTATAATTTCTAACAGTTCTATAATCGCAAATCATTCTGTAGGTAATCATAACAAATCATGCCTTAGATAAAAAGCAATACACATAATTTAGTTAAATCATTGGTTCATTCAGAATAACAGATGGAAGTTAACTTTTTCAAATAATTCGCTTTTGGTGGGTTTCATAAGGGAGTCTTATAATTGATTATGATATGTGGGATCTCTAATAGTATGCTAAATATGTATTTAAATTAAGCGATTTTTTAGAGAAAACAAGGCACATTTATGTGCGCCTTGTTTTCTCAATTAATTATTTACTTTGTTTTGCTGTTATCAGCTAAAACATCAATTGCTTTTTTGAATTTAATATCATCTTTTAATGCAGATGTATTTCCACCTAACATTTGCTTAATTTGTTCTGCTTCCATTTGATACATAGAAGCCATAGCTTCAATTTCTTTATCAACATCTTCATCAGAAACAACAATTTCTTCTTCAATGGCAATAGCTTCTAGAGTCAAGTTTGTTTTAACACGCTTAGCCGCATCTTCTTTCATTTGACCTTTTAGAGCATCTTCGTCTTGACCAGAGAATTGGAAATACATTTCAAGAGTCATACCTTGAGTTTGAAGGCGTTGTTCGAATTCTTTAAGCATGCGATCCAACTCTGAAGTAACCATTGCTTCAGGTACCTCAACCTCTGCATTATCAGAAGCTTGTTGAATTAATGATTCTTTTTTGTTGCTGTCTGCTTCAGCTTCTTTTTGCTCTTTTAAGCGATTTTTAATTTTTTCTTTTAATTCATCTAAGCTTTCAACTTCTTCATCGACATCTTTTGCAAATTCATCGTCAAGTTCAGGAAGTTCTTTTGCTTTAATTTCGTGAATCTTAACTTTAAAAGTTGCTTCTTTCCCAGCTAAGTTTTCAGCATGATATTCTTCAGGAAATGTAACATTTACATCGTACTCTTCTCCTGCTTTTTTACCAACTAGTTGTTCTTCAAATCCTGGAATGAAAGAACCTGATCCAATTTCAAGAGAATGATTTTCAGCGTTTCCACCTTCGAAAGCTTCTCCATCAACAAACCCTTCGAAGTCAATGACTACTGTATCACCATTTTCTACTTCGCCATCTTCTTTAACAACAAGTTCTGCTTGTTGTTCTTGTTGTTGTTTAAGATCATTCTCAACGTCTTCATCCGTAACCTCAGTAGAAACTTCCTCTACTTCTAAGCCTTTGTATTCACCAAGCTTCACTTCAGGTTTAACTGTAACTTTTGCAGTAAAAATTAAGTTTTTGCCTTTCTCGATTTGCTCAATGTCTACATCTGGTTGATCTACTGGTTCGATTCCAGTTTCTTCAATAGCGTTAGTGTATTCTCCTGGAAGAATAATATCTACCGCATCTTGGTATAATGATTCTACACCGAAACGCTTTTCAAACATGCCTCTTGGCATTTTACCCTTACGAAAACCAGGTACTTGTACTTGCTTCACTACTTTTTTAAATGCTTGATCTAATGCTTGATCAAATTTTTCAGCATCAACTTCAACAGTTAATTGGCCTACATTTCCTTCTTGTTTTTCCCATTTTGCAGTCATTCTTATTTCCCTCCAACATATTAAATACTTCTGTATATTTGACGTTCATTCAATATACAATCCTATAATAGACCGAACGCAAATTGCAACCATCTTATTATAACATAATTGTATTTGCTTTCAATAATAATACCATTTCGATGTTTTTCATTCATTTTCACCATTGAAACATGTACCGTTTTAACTACTTTTCCTTCAATTTTCGACAATTAAACGATACACAGTTTGCGCGTATTCTATTTGCTCCGTAATAATCTCTGTAACCTTGTCTATCTGAGTTTCTTCCACTTTAAGATCGAAGCTACTTCTAATATATCTCCGGATTGCCTCTGCTACGTATGGATATTCTTCCTCACTAGGTAAGAATGGTACAAAAACATACGCATACATATGCAAAATAGAATCAATTAATTGAAAGGAAGACGGTTCATTCGTTTCCATGTCTTCTAAATAATCTAAAATATCTTTATAAAATTCTTCAGTAATTAATTTATTATGAGAAGAAGGGGTGAAAGTAATGGCTCGATCAAATTTTGTTACCGTTAATTTCTCGTTAAATTCTATCGTTATGTAATAGTCCAGGATTGCACTTTTTATCACAGGATGAATAGATGGCATTTCAAGCATCTCACGCAATATTGGGATATCTTTTTTCCAACTAAGCTCATTCATCGACATGATGATCGACCATTGCTCTTTCGAATTTTGAGACAACAAAGCAGTATGAAGCTTGCCTTCGTATTCCTTTAGAATCTCTTGATCCTTCTGATTTTGCAGCTCTCTACTAAGTTGATATATTTCTTCGAGTTGCTTTAGAGTATCTGCATCTAGATTGTTTACCGATAGACTATCCTCAATAAATTCAATAACTTCAGGATATTGACTAGACTGAAATAAAAGTGTTGCATAAATATGGATGTATCCAGCAGTGTGACTGTCTTTTGTTTCAATTAAAGACTCACATAATGCTTCTGCTTCTAATTGAAGGTCTAACTCCATCATACAAATTAATAAGCCTGTCATCACTTCGTAACTATTATTCCCATTATTATAAAGTTGTTGAAGAGCTTTATATGCACGAGTAAAAGCTTTATCTTCTAGTGCTTGCTTCGCTTCTTTCTCCAAGTCATTTTGCCATTTCGGAAACATAATAATATTTTCATTCTTATCCTTCAAAATTTCACCCTCTCTCACATACAAAGTATAAATAAAATTATTTTGAAATGTAAAAAGCCTTATAAACATAAATGTTTACAAGGCTTAATTAGCGTCCCAGGCAGGATTCGAACCTGCGACCCACAGCTTAGAAGGCTGTTGCTCTATCCTGCTGAGCTACTGGGACATGGAGCGGGTGAAGGGAATCGAACCCTCATCATCAGCTTGGAAGGCTGAGGTTTTACCACTAAACTACACCCGCTTATTTATGTATTTTTTGTTAACAACTTTGTTAACGGACAAGTACCATTATATTAAGCCAAGGATATAAAGTCAACCTGTTTTTACTTCTAATTTTATTTTTTTATAGAATCAAGCATATTAAAAGATAAAATAATTTTAAAATATCTTTATAAAAGCAAGCTGGCGTTCTTTTACCAACCTGCTTTTACTGTTTAGTTAATCTAGTTTAGTTTCAAAATATAAAGATGAAATTTCTTTTCCTTCTAAAGTAAAATATCGAATTGATAGAAGATTTGTCGATTCATCAAAGTTTAACAGGGCATAAGACCCTGGATGAGCTCCTCTTGGTTGTCTTATACTTCCTGGATTTATGACTATTTGGTCACCTATTCTTTCTGCAACTGCAATATGAGAATGCCCGTGACAAATTATATTAGCTCCGAGCTCCTCTGCACGATAAGAAACATGCATCAAACTGCTCTTTATTTGAAAGAGGTGACCATGTGTACTATAGAAGTGAAGCTCTCCCAGCTTGAAGTCTATTTCTTCTTTATATCTGCTATCCATGTCACAATTACCCTGTACTCTGTAAAATCCATCTAACTCTTTAGCATCATAAGGGAGTTCTGAATCTCCACAATGAATCCGTGCATCTACATTTGGATAGCGGTCTTTAATTAATTGAACCTCTTCTTCCCATCCATGACTATCACTTACAATTAATACTTCAGACAACATTACCTCTCCTCATATCTCGTTTTTAACCAATCTTTTAATTGATGCATGGCCTGACGACGATGACTTATCTTATTCTTTTCATCCCCGGACATTTCAGCTAAGGTTACATCTTTTCCAATTGGAAAAAAGATTGGATCATATCCAAATCCATTTTCTCCTCTTGGGTTATTACTAATTCTTCCTTCACAAATACCTTTGGTTAATACTTCTTTTTTACCCGGTTCTACCACAGCTAAAACACAGATAAAACGTGCTGTTCTTTTATCATTTTCTATACCTTGAAGATTTTTTAGAACTTTTTCTAAATTCTTTTCATCATTTTTCTCAAGACCTGCATATCTTGCAGAATATACGCCAGGGTCCCCACCTAATGCGTCTACCTCTAAACCAGAATCATCAGCAATTACTGGCAACTGCAAAATATCCGCAATTCCTTTTGCTTTCAACAAAGCATTTTCCTCAAAAGTTGAGCCTGTTTCTTCTATATCTGGTAATGTCTCACCTAAATCTAATAAAGATTTAACTTCTACCTGATAAGGTGCAAATAACTTTTTAAAATCAACCATCTTACCTTGGTTCTTAGTTGCTATAATTATTTCTTTCATCGACTTAAACCCCTATTCAGCTTCTTTTTCTCCAATGGAATCAGCCCATTTTCCAATTACATCTTTTTGTAAAGCAAAGATTTGATTCATTCCATTCTCAGCTAATTCTAATAATTTTTGTAGTTGTTTCATAGAGAAAGTTGCTTCTTCTCCAGTCCCTTGAATTTCGACAAATTCATTACTTCCAGTCATGACAATATTCATGTCTACATGCGCAATGGAGTCTTCACTATATTGTAAATCTAAAATTTCTGTGCCATCAGGTGTTATACCTACAGAGGTAGCTGCTAAATAATCTTTAATAGGCAATTCCTTAATCGTTTCTTTGTCTACTAATTGACCAAGTGCAAGCACAACAGCAACAAACGCTCCTGTAATGGAAGCTGTTCTTGTACCACCATCGGCTTGGATTACATCACAATCCACCCAAATCGTTCTTTCTCCTAATTTGTCCAAATCCACAACTGC
Organism: Saliterribacillus persicus; assembly: GCF_003337485.1. Classification (GTDB taxonomy): domain Bacteria; phylum Bacillota; class Bacilli; order Bacillales; family Amphibacillaceae; genus Saliterribacillus; species Saliterribacillus persicus. The sequence continues at coordinate 83,664 of NZ_QPJJ01000009.1, read as the reverse complement.
TCTTAAAGAACGTCCAATGAGACGCTGAATTTCCATTGTTCTTCCAGATACCTTACCTTTTGATGATTCCCTTATATTTCTTGTTTCAGTAGCTCGTGGAAGCATAGCGTATTCTGCAGTAATCCATCCTTTACCTTTTCCTCGCAAGAATGGTGGCACGCGTTCTTCTATACTAGCATTACAAATTACTTTTGTATTTCCAACTGAAATTAATACCGATCCTTCTGGATGGACCGTAAAGTTAGTTTCCATATTTATTTTTCTTAATTCATCTATTTCTCTACCCGAGTCTCGCATATATATCCTCCTTCAATTTCCTACTACATCTTAACATATTATGGCACTAAATATAACTTTCATCCATGCTCAGAGACAAATTACAAAAAGAAAAACTCCCTCTGTTTATAGAGAGAGTTAGTAGAAGATTTAGATGTTTTCAGTAGGTACAAAATAATCTCTTGAAACTGGTACATCATAAGATTCTCCAGCTTCGTTCACTAGCCGGTCATGATTTTCTACATTTACCTCTACTGCTTCCACTTCTTCATTTTCTGTTAGAGATAATACTAATACTTGCATAACTTCTTCTGCAATCATACTTTTTTCACTATCAGAAAGAATATTCTCATTAAAGGTTAATGTTAATACCCCATCATGGATGACTGGGTCCTCCGTTAATGTCGTTCCAGTGTTTATCATATTCAATAACGATGAGGAAAAATTCGGTCCTTTTAATAAAGCTTGTACAATCGATTGATATGGATTGTTATTCTCCGTATTAATATGAGTAGTAACAGGAACATAATTTACAGCTGTATCCTTTTGTGTAGGAAAGTAAAGCGTCACGGCTTTACTTTCCATAATGTCTAGTCCATCATTTGATTGAATATTAATTCCATTTGCTCTAGAATAACCTTCCTGTATTGGTGTCCCATTTACAGGCATCACTTGTTGCTCTTCACCATTTATCCATAGCTTTATATTATTAACATTTTCGAATTGGGTCAGCGTATATGTCATGGCTTCAAGAATTTTCAGTTCTTCCTCTGCTTGATAATTTTTAAAATCCTCAGAAACGTCTACTACAAGCGTTCCATTTGCTTCTAGATTTAGTGAATTAATTTCTGTCCCTGCAGGTAATACTGCTTGGTAACCTGAAGGAAGTAATGACGTAATCGGGCCATCTTTTACTAAATGTTCTAGTACTTGTTTCGCAACTTCTTTTGAACTAGGATTTGGAAGTTCAACTGTATGTGGTACAACTAATCCACTTTCATCTAATAAATAAATCTGTCTAGATATAGTTTTTTGTTCACTTACTTCATCCAATCCAGCCTCTGCCTCTGTTTCTTCATTGCTTTCTTTATCATCCATTCCCACTTCTATTTCCTCAGATTCTAACGTTTCATCGCCTATTGTTGCAGTTTCTGGAGGGGCATCTATATTTTCACTTGTTTGTTCTCCTTCAAAAATGCCACACCCTACTAACAAAAATAAACAAAGCTGTGTTAACAACACTAATTTCAATACCGAATACTTCATATTGCTTATCCCTCCCACGATGATTTGTACTACTATGTATACGAGCATCATCTGGAAATAGACCAAGCATAATCAAAAGTTATTATTTCGGAATTCCAATTACTGAAGCTACTATGTTTTTCACACACAAAAAAACAGCATTCAATAACCATGCTGCTCCTAGTGTGTATAAATAATAAATTTCTGCAAAAAGATATATCTCTGTGGCAGAAATATGTAAATCCCGATTATAAAAAATGTGAGATTGGTTATTCGTTGATTATTGATGGCTTATAAAATAATAGTTTCCACATCGTCTAGTTTTTCGCCAATCCAATTTGAGGCGATCTGTGCAAATACTTCTCTTTCCCCTGTGGTATAAAACTGATAAGTTGGCTCTTGTTCGCCTTGGTACAATTTTCGCTGATAACCTAATATAGCACTTACTTCTCTTGCAGTTTCTTCGCCTGATGAGATAATTGTTACTTGGTGACCAATCACTTCTTGAATAACATCTTTAATCATCGGATAATGCGTACACCCCAGAATTAATGTATCCATTTTTGGATGATGCATTAATGGTTGTAAAGAATCTCGGACAACTTGATAAGCTTTTTCACCAGAAAATGCACCTGACTCAACAAGAGGTACAAACGCTGGGCAAGCCAAGTCTTGTACCGTTATCCCGTCATTTATACTTAAGAGCGCTTGTGGATAAGCTTTACTATTGATCGTACCCTGTGTTCCAATCACACCGATCTCGGCAGTTTGTGATACGGAAATTGCTGCTCTTGCACCAGGTAAAATGACACCAATAACAGGTATAGGTAACTCTTTTCTTAGTATATCCAAAGTAAAAGCTGTAGCAGTATTACAAGCTATTACAAGCATTTTTATATTTTTTTTCATTAAAAAGCGAACCATTTCCCATGTATAGGTAATAACTTCTTCCTTCGTTCTTGGTCCATACGGACATCGTAATGTATCACCTAAGTAAATTAAGGATTCTTTTGGTAGCTGCCTGATCAATTCACTTGCTACCGTCAAACCACCTACACCTGAATCTATTACTCCAATCGGCTCTTTCATGCCAATCCCCTCTTCATCTAGTCTACTTTTTTCATGTTGTCATGCATCATATGAAGTAATACCGATAACGTCTCTATATCCGTATTAGGCACGTTAGCCAAAACCTCTGTTAAATATTCTTGACGCTTTAGAATAACTTCTTTAATCACTCGTTGCCCTTTTTCTAATAAATGTATACGAACAACACGTCGATCCTTACTATCTTTAACTCTCTCTACTAATTCATTTTTTTCCATTCGATCCACTAAGTCAGTGGTCGTACTAAAAGCTAAATGTATTTTCGATGATAATTCACCTAATGTTAAATCGCCGTATTCTGATAAAAATTGCAAAGCAATAAATTGAGGTGCCGTTAATTGATAGTTATTCAATATTTTTCGGCCTTTTTGCTTAATAATTCCTGCTATATACCTCAGTTCTTTTTCAACATCCGCAATTTTATCCGATGGTGGTGTATTTTGCAATCTATATTATCCTCCCTCTAATGAATAACAAACCTTTGCCCTTTATGATTAAGGTCATTTATTCTGGTTTTAATGTGAGATCCTGAGAAAAATTATATCTTAATAAAAAGCGTGTAAGAAAGCGTCCATACTTTTTATTAAAGTATAATAATGAAATGCGACCCCATCTTTTCTATTTTACCGAAAAAAATAAGATTGAGCACTTATTTTGCATAATATTGTAGAAAATCCTTTATTTTTTCTATCACAAATTGTACAAATTAATGATAAATAAGTTAAAATCATAAAAAATTCTATACACTTATCCTATGTTTTATTTTGATTTTTGCATCTCTTATTGATTATTTTGAAATTTACAAATTTAGTTCTGGAAATAGGCTGAGATTTGATCAATATTTTTTTTCGTAAAAAAAGTGAATGTATTTCTTAAGAACTCAGCGAAAACCAGTCATTCCTTTGAAGAATAACTGGTTTTTATTTAAAGCTTAAGCTCGCCCATTTGCAATAATTCGACTACAGCTTATAAGAAAATCCTCACGAATGACAGTTTAAAGCGAGTTTAAATAATTAACCCTGACATATTATAAAGAGGATACATAGTAGCCAATTGCCATAAAAATAAAAAAACTAAAACTCATAATCGCGTTCAGTATTATTAAAATTATGCTTCTATTTAATAAAGCAAAGGCTATTCCTATTGGTCCTATAATTTAAACAAGCATATAAAATGGACTGCTAATTTGGAACACAATGTTAGGTACCCATAGTAGTATACAAATTATAAAACAGGTCCAAGATAAAGTTTTGTAATCTTTAAACCTTTTCAAGTTCTCACCTCACTGCTCTCTTACATTTCTCAGAGACTCAAAACATCCTTAATAATAGATTTAAGCAGAAAAATAAAATTAGACATTTCTTGCAAGTGCTGTATTAAGAATTTTCTTCTATAAAAATCTCCGATCATCCCAAGTATAAGTTTTAGATCGTTATCATAATCAATTTCCCATATTTAACCATATAGATAATGGTATCACAATTTCATTATTCCTACTTGATTATTTTTGATTAAAAGTATAATTTTAACTATTTTTATAAATCCATCTTGCTTTATAATCATTTCTTTTAAGCTAATTTTCCTTAAAAAAGATTTTCTGGTTTTTCTAATGTAATTATATTTTTGAGTAATTAATAGCAATGCTAATATTACCTTTATCTTTTGATTGTGTTTGAAATATAAAAATCAAATGCAAAGAAAACCAGTTATTCCTTTGAAGAATAACTGGTTTTCATCTAAAGCTTTAATTCGCCCATTCGCAATAATTCCACTACAGCTTGTGAGCGCCCCTTTACCCCTAGCTTTTGCATAGCGTTTGATATATGATTGCGTACGGTTTTTTGTGAAATAAATAATTCTTCAGCTATTTCTTTTGTTGTTTTATCTTGTACCAGTAGTTCAAATACTTCTTTTTCACGTTTTGTTAAGAGTTGCTTTGGTCTGTAGTCACCATCTTTCAAATGTAAACCCCTCCTTGCTGAATTTAGGGTCTTAAAACATAGAGGGTTGCTATTTAGTCTTTATATCGTATGATTTTTATAAAGAATTGTGTGAGGGCTAGAGTGGAAAGATACGCAAAAAACCCCTCGTTCATGAAATGGACGAGGGGTAAAATCTATTTGCTATTATTATACACTGTCACTTCCAAAGAAATTTTTGAAAGATTGGATATTTGTATCACGATTTAAAGCTGCAATGGAAGTAGTAAGTGGAATCCCTTTAGGACAAACCTGAACACAGTTTTGTGAGTTCCCACAACCGGATATTCCACCATCCTCCATAAGTGCGTCTAAACGTTCACCTTTATTCATCTCACCTGTTGGATGAGCATTAAATAGACGTACTTGAGATAGGGGTGCTGGACCAATAAAATCAGAGCTACTATTAACATTTGGACATGCCTCTAAGCATACACCACATGTCATACATTTAGATAATTCATATGCCCATTGTCTTTTTGTTTCTGGCATTCTAGGTCCAGGCCCTAGATCATAAGTTCCATCAATCGGAATCCATGCTTTTACCTTTTTAAGAGAGTCAAACATTCTACTACGATCAACCACAAGGTCACGCTCTACAGGAAATGTCGCCATTGGTGCGATTCTTATCGGTTGTTCTAATTGGTCGACTAAAGTAGAACAAGCTTGTCTTGGTTCATCGTTTATAACCATCGAACACGCGCCACAAACTTCTTCTAAACAGTTAGATTCCCAATTTACTGGTGAAGTCTTTTCTCCATCAGCATTAATAGGAAAGCGTTGTGTTTCCATTAATGCTGAAATTATATTCATATTTTTACGATAGTTTACCTCAAAGGTCTCCACATAGGGAGAAGAATCAGGATTATCTTGACGTGTAATAATTAGTTTTAATGTTTCTTGAGCCATCTTTCCCCTTACCCCCTTTTATTTCTTCTTACTATAATCACGTTTCCTTGGTTCTATTAATGATACATCAACGTCTTCATAACTAAATACTGGCCCATTAGTTGCTGGATCAAACATTGCTTTTGTTGTTTTTAACCATTCTTCGTCATTACGGTCAGGAAATTCCGGCTTATAGTGGGCCCCACGGCTCTCATTTCGGTTATATGCACCAATAGTAATAACTCGTGCCAAGTGTAACATATTCTTTAATTGACGTGTAAACATCACTCCAGAGTTATTCCAACGAGAAGTATCGTTTATATTGATATTCTCCCATCTTTCTAATAGCTCTTGAATTTTTTTATCCGTCTTAATAAGTTTTGCATTATCACGAACAACGGTTACGTTATCCGTCATCAACTCTCCAAGCTCTTTATGAATTTGGTAAGCATTTTCCGTTCCATCCATTGCCATTAACTTATCAAAAGTGTCTTCTTCTTCTTTTAATTTATTATCAAATACAGAGGAAGGAACATCTTCAATTGTTTTTTCTAAACCATTCATATATTTAATAGCATTTGGTCCTGCTACCATTCCTCCATAAATAGAAGAAAGTAAAGAATTTGCTCCAAGACGATTTGCACCATGCTGTGTATAGTCACACTCACCAGCTGCAAAGATACCTGGGATGTTTGTCATTTGATCGTAATCGACCCAAATGCCACCCATAGAATAATGCACAGCAGGGAATATCTTCATCGGCACTTTTCTAGGGTCTTCACCTACGAATTTTTCATAGATTTCTATAATCCCGCCTAGTTTAACATCCAATTCTTTAGGATCCTTATGTGAAAGATCTAAATAAACCATGTTCTCACCATTTACACCTAATTTTTGATTAACACATACATCAAAGATTTCACGTGTGGCAATATCACGAGGAACTAAGTTACCATATGCAGGATACTTTTCTTCTAAGAAATACCAAGGCTCGCCGTCTTTATATGTCCATACACGACCACCTTCACCACGTGCAGACTCACTCATTAGACGAAGTTTGTCGTCACCAGGAATTGCCGTCGGATGAATTTGAATAAATTCTCCGTTTGCATAAATTCCGCCTTGTAAATATAATGCTGCTGCAGCTGAACCAGTATTAATTACCGAGTTAGTTGATTTTCCAAAAATTATCCCAGGTCCACCAGAAGCAAGGATTGTCGAATCCGCTTTAAATACTTTACATTCATGGGATTTAACGTTTTGACCGATAATTCCTCGACCTATTCCCTCTTCATCAATGATTGCTGAGATAAATTCCCAGCCTTCATATTTAGTAACTAATCCTTCCACCTCATAACGCCTAACCTGTTCATCCAACGCATAAAGTAGTTGCTGACCAGTCGTAGCACCAGCATAGGCAGTTCTGTGATGCTGTGTACCACCGAATCTTCTAAAGTCTAAAAGTCCTTCAGGTGTACGATTAAACATAACCCCCATACGGTCTAACATATGAATAATACCCGGAGCTGCTTCACACATTGCTTTTACCGGTGGTTGATTAGCTAAAAAGTCTCCGCCATAAACAGAGTCATCAAAGTGTTCTAAAGGTGAATCACCTTCACCTTTTGTATTTACTGCACCATTAATTCCACCTTGTGCACAGACCGAGTGAGAACGTTTTACAGGAACAATTGATAAAAGATCTACATGTACACCTGCTTCTGCTGCTTTAATTGTTGCCATAAGACCTGCAAGGCCGCCACCAACAATTACCATATTGCGATCACTCATTAATTACTCACCCCTCTATTCTTCCTTAACTTTTTGTTATACAAATGCGAATAATGCACGGATTCCAATATACGTTACAGCTAAAAACACAAGAAGAGTTGCATATGTAGCAATTCTCTGTGAACGTGGTGTTACCGTGATACCCCATGTTACTAAGAAACTCCATAATCCGTTAGCGAAATGGAATGTAGTAGAAATAACACCTACAACATAAAACCAGAACATTACCGGACTAGCTAAAATATTTTCCATTAAACCAAACTCTAATTGTTCATTTCCTAATCCAATTTGCACACGTGTTTCCCATACATGCCAAACGATAAAAATTAACGTGATAATCCCTGTAATTCTTTGTAAGTAAAACATCCAATTACGAAAGAACCCATAACGCTTCACATTATTTTTAGCTATAAAGACAATATAAACTCCCAACACAGCGTGAAATAAAATAGGAATAAAAATAATAAAGAGCTCTAATAAAATTCGAAATGGTAAGTCGTGCATAAATTGAGCTGCTTTATTAAAGCTGTCTGCTCCATATACGGCAAAATGATTGATAACCAAGTGTTGCACTAAAAAAAGACCAATCGGAACAACCCCTAAAAGAGAATGCAGACGTCTCATAAAAAATTCCCTATTCTCCACTTTTGTACCCCCCTCAAAGTATGTAATGTCGACACGATATACAATTTTTGAAAATAAAAGCGCTTTAATTTATTTTTCAGCGGTTCATTATGACAAAAATATGTATACGCTATAACAAAACTATTGTACTTCTAAGCAGGGTACGCGTCAAGAAAACAAATCATTTTTCATATCTATTTGATAGGTTTGAAGCGGCCTAAATTGAGGTAATGTAAAGAAAAAACTAAAACTAGCAAGAAGTGCAGTATTTTAATAAATCTTTTCTATTTAGCATTGCATCAAGAAGTAAAAAAGTGAATAATAAGAAGATGCATGATAAATTTTCTATAAAACTAGTATGATTAAATAGAAGGCAAAATAATGATAAGTATAGATAGACTTTTAAGGGGGATCAACTTATGAGCAAAAATAATGCTTCCATACCTACTATTCTAACGAATTTAGAATCGACAGGTGCTGGAAATGATTTATTAAGGTATGTAGCACTTCCTGATTTATTAGGAGAAGAATTGGATTTAATGATGTACATACTGGGGAAAAATATTGGGCGAAAAGCCGAATGTCAATCCATGGAGGAAGTAGTGCAATTATTTCATGATAGTAATTGGGGTAACTTAATCTATGAAAAAGAGAAAAGAAGAGGTTTTACTTTTCTTTTAGAAGGCGACATTATAAGAAAAAGAATCGAAACAATCGATAATGTCGAGTTCAGACTTGAAAGTGGATTCCTTGCAGAAACAATGTCCAGACTACATGATCAAAGCTGTGAGTGTAGAACAATAATCAAAAAAGATCACGTGGAGTTAGAAGTTTTATATAGTAAATAAATGGTCCCCAACTAACGGTTGATTTGTATGTTAGTTGGGGATGTTTTGTTTTTATTTACTTTTCGATAAATGCTCTATTAATGTTTTAGCAAGCGACTCAGGTAATCCAATATTTTTAAAAGCCTCAAGATCAGCATTTTTAATTTCTTTCATCGATTTAAAGTGAGTAAGTAACAGCTTTCTTCTTTTTTCTCCTATACCTGGAATTTCATCAAGCTCAGATCGAAAGGCACTTTTCCCACGTAATTGTCTATGAAATGTAATAGCAAATCGGTGCACTTCATCTTGTATTCGTTGGATCAGATAAAATGCTTGAGAATTTCTTTCTAATGGGATCACTTGTGGTGGATCACCATACAACAGTTCACTTGTTTTGTGCTTATCATCTTTTGCTAAACCACAAATTGGGATATCTAAGCCAAGCTCATTTTCTAATACTTCACTAGCAGCAGAAATTTGACCTTTTGAACCATCTACTACGATTAAATCTGGAAGCTCCAGGTTATCTTTTAATACCCTTGTATATCTTCTTCGCACCACTTCTCGCATGGTCTCATAGTCATCTGGACCCTTTACACCCTTAATTTTATATTTTCGATATTCTTTTTTTTCCGGTTTACCATTAATGAATACTACCATTGCAGAAACCGGATCTGTACCTTGAATATTCGAATTATCAAAAGCTTCTATTCTTACTGGTGTTTCGATATGAAGCTTCTCACCTAAGCTTTCAATAGCTTTAATCGTGCGATCTTCATTCCGAGCAATTAATGAAAATTTTTCATTTAAAGCAATATCAGCATTTTTCTTCGCAAGTTCTACTAATTCTTTCTTTCTTCCGCGAAGTGGTATTGTCACATCTATTTCTAATAATTCCTTTAACATTTCGTAATCAGTTAATACAGGGACAAGTATTTGTTTTGGCTTTGGATGATGGTGGTGTAAGTAAAACCTTCCTATGAAAGATAGAAATGTATCATTCGCATCATCAAAAAATGGAAAAATGGAGACGTCTCTTTCAATTAGCTTGCCTTGTCTAATAAAGAATACTTGTACACACATCCAACCCTTATCATAGCTAAAGCCAAATATATCGCGATCCACCTGATCAGTTAATGTTATTTTTTGTTGTTCCATAACAGATTCAATGTGCTGAATTAAATCTCTGATTTCCATCGCTCTTTCAAAATTTAAATCTTCGGAAGCAGATAACATCTTTTCTTTTAAATCTCGTTTTATTTCTTTATAACCACCCTTTAAAAAGGAGCTGATACTTTTTACAATTTCAAGGTATTCCTCTTTCTTTGGTGGTACTTCCCCGCACGCTAAACATTGACCGAGATGATAGTAAAGACAATACCTACCAGGTGGATTATTACATTTCCTTAGCGGATAGAGGCGATCTAATAATTTTTTTGTCTCTCTTGCTGCTATCACATTGGGATACGGTCCAAAATATCTTCCTTTATCTTTTTTTACCTTTCTGGTAATAATCAATCTTGGATGACGCTCGTTTGTAATTTTTAAAAATGGATAGCTTTTATCATCTTTTAATAAAACATTATAGCGTGGATCATATTTTTTTATTAAATTCATTTCAAGAATTAAAGCTTCAATTTCAGAAGAAGTAACAATATATTCAAAATCCGTTATTTCCCGCACTAATCTTTGTGTTTTTTGATCATTAGCTCCAGTGAAATAGGATCTAACTCTATTTTTTAAAACTTTTGCTTTGCCAACATAAATAACTGTACCATGTTTATTTTTCATTAAATAACAACCAGGTTGATCTGGCAAAACAGCTAATTTTTCTTTAATAATATCCATCTGCCACCCCACCTTTACCAATACTTTCACTAGCTTTTTATTTTATCATAAAAAGAAAGGTTAAACTAAAAAAATCCCTTACCTATCAAAATATCGATAGATAAGGGATTTACGGAATCATTTTCAATTTTTTTACGAATTAAGAATGTTTAGAAATAAGCTCTTCTAAAGCTTCCTTCGGTTGGAATCCAACAACTTGGTCTACAACTTCTCCGTCTTTAAATAAAAGAAGTGTAGGAATACTCATTACACCATATTTACCAGCCGTTTCTTGGTTTTCGTCAACATCTAATTTGACAATCTTTACTTTGTCACTCATTTCACCATCTATTTCTTCTAAAACAGGCGCTATCATTTTACATGGTCCACACCAAGCTGCCCAAAAATCTGTTAATACTAAACCTTCTTTTGTTTCATCTGTAAATGTTTGATCGTTAGCATGTACTATCGCCACTATCATTTCCTCCTCTTCTTAAAGAAAAATTCTACTTGAGTATAACATTACTAGCAAAATGTTTGCTAATACTTTGCTCAATTCTATTTACTCTTGAATTGTAAGTTATTCAACTTACTCCATCAGCTTTCTTCTTAATATTTTACCCACTGCAGTTTTCGGAAAATTATCCCGAAACTCAATTTCTGTCGGCACTTTAAAATTTGCAAGCTGTTGTCGACAATGGTCTTTTATATCTTTCTCGGTAACCTTATACCCTTCTTTGATAACAATAAACGCCTTCGCAGTTTCTCCTCGATATACATCAGGAATTCCGACGACAACCGCCTCTTCTACCCCCTCAATTTCATAGAGGACTTCTTCCACCTCACGAGGGTAAATGTTATAACCACTAGCGATAATGACATCCTTTTTCCTATCTACAATATAAAAGAAGCCATGCTTGTCCATATAAGCAAGGTCGCCCGTATATAGCCACCCATCTTCTATTACTTCTTTTGTTTCTTCATTTCTTCGCCAATATCCCATCATAACTTGTGGACCACGAACAACCAATTCACCAATTTCATCAATCTCTGCTTCCTTTTTTTCAGTTAGTGTCATAATCATCGCATCTGTATCCGGCCAAGGTACACCTATGCCACCATAATATTTATGTTCTTTCATAAAATTAGCGTGTGTTATAGGTGATGCCTCTGTTAAACCGTAACCTTCCACTAACCGTCCCTTCGTTACCTTTTCAAATGCATCCTTCACTTCGATGGGTAAAGAGGCAGAACCACTTATACAAAAATCAATGGATGAAAGATCATAATTCGTGATACTTTTCTGTTTTAGCAATCCAATATATATAGTGGGCGCACCTGGAAAGATATTAGGTTTCTCTTTTTTTATTGTATTTAACAGTGCTTCTGCATCAAATTTCGGAACAAGGATCATGTTTGAGCCTGTAAAGATGGAATAATTCATAATGGCTGTCATCCCATAAACATGGAAGAAAGGTAATACCCCTAAGACATTTGCTTGGGTATTTCGCTCCCACGGAATCCAGGCTTTAGCCATTTCAGTATTAGCTATTAAATTAAAATGGCTAAGCATGACACCTTTAGGTTCACCAGTTGTTCCGCCTGTATATTGTAATAAGGCGATATCATTTTTTGGATCAATATCTAATTTAGGTATGTCCTTATCGTTTCCTTGTTTCATCATTTTATGCCACATGGACGTATCTGACTGAAAATCAGGTAAAGGATAAGCCTGTCTTGATTGCTTTTGAAGTGAATATACGATATTTTTTGGAAAGGCTAAGTAATCACGGATAGATGTCAGTAAAATATGCTCTAAATCAATCTGATGCTCAATGTTTTTTATTCTTTTAGCAAGTAAATCTAAAGTTATAATGGCGCTCACATCAGCGTCAATCAATTGATGACTTATTTCTCTTTCCTTATAAAGTGGATTTACTTCTACCACTATGCCACCAATTGCTAAAACAGCGTAATAACTTATTACAGCCTGCGGACAATTCGGTAGCATAATAGCGACGCGTTGTCCTTTTTTTATATTTTGTTCCTGCAAGAAATTTGCAGTTTTTTTTACTTCAAGCCACAATTCTTGGTACGTTATCGATTTCCCCATAAATCTAATAGCCACTTTATCCCCGTTATTCTCCGCTTGTTCCATTAATACTTCGTGCAATAATTTATCTGAATATCGAAGTGTAAGAGGTACTTCTTTTGGATAATGATTTTCCCATATTTTCTGATGAGCCATCGGAATTACCTCCAATTAAAATTTTTTCATTCCGTGAAATATATAAAGTTACAATTAATATTAAATGTAACTTTCTTTATGATAGCGCTTTATCGTTTCTGAGCAAGAATAATACAATTAACTATTTTTATAAGTGAGGTAAATTTATACTATGAAAAATATGCCGAATACTAAAAAAATAATCGCAATAATAATTAATATAATCGCTAAAGTTTTCATCATTTCATTCCTTCATCTGTTAATCCTAACCAATACTTGCACCAATTACGAAAGAGAGGCCAATTGATATTATCATGGAAATAAATCCAACAGCTCGATTATCATTTTCTATTTCTTTGTCTATTTTATAAGATGGTGTTAAAAATTCAAATATAAAATATCCAATTAACAATAAAATGAAGCCGTAACTGCCCCATAAAATACTTTCGACCAATGTATCATTATGTTCGATTGAATACCTAAAAATATTAGCAATACCAAATATCTTTCCACCTGTAGCCATTGCAACACTCATATTACCTTGCCTTATTTCATCCCAATTCTTATAAGATGTAACTAGCTCTAAAATGGCTAAAAATAAAATTAAACACAAAATAGCGACGCTATACCTTGCAGCCGTATCAATAAAAACATTTTCAAATAAATTCTCCATGCTTCTACTCCTTTATTACGACTTCTGTAGCAATCTTGCTACAGAAGTCAAATATATTCTACTTTAATTCAAGAACGGTAACACCTGAACCGCCTTCATTCATTCCGCCATCTTTGGCTGCATTTATTCTAGAGTGTTTGCGAGCAAAGGTTTTAACACCTTGGCGTAATGCTCCAGTCCCTTTTCCATGAATAATCGATACCGTAGTGTAGTTCGCTAATATAGCGTCATCGATGTATTTTTCAAGCTGTTGCAGGGCATCCTCATAACGCTCTCCTCTAAGATCTAATTCCGGCTTCACATGGTACGCTTGACCTCTCATCGTTGTTAAAGGCTGCTCTATTTTATCTTGTGTGCGATTTAAAAATAATAAATCCTTACGCTTCGCTTTCATTTTCATAATACCTACTTGAATCTGAAATTCATTTTTTCCTGTTTTCTCTAATATAGTGGCTTTTTGATCTAGCGATAACAATTTAACTTCATCGCCTACTTTTAATTCTTTAGTTTTTGGTGTTGGCGCTGTTTCCGCTTTATCAGGAGTCTTTTTTGTCAACTTGGGCTGTGATTCTTCCAATAACTTTTTCGTTTCAATCCATTCATGGTCTTTGAAATTTATATCTTCTTTCCTGCTTTTTAATTCATTTACAATTTGTTCTGCTTCTTCTTTAGCTTTTGCGAGAGCCTTCTCCGCCTTTTCTTCTGCTTTTTTTAGAACCATTTCTTTCTTTTGGTCTAACTTATCTAACTGATCTTTTAATTCATTTCGTAAATATTCCGCTTCCTCAAGTATTTGATGGGCTTCTACATAATCATTATCTGCCCCACGCCTAGAAGCCTCTAAAGATGCTATCATATTTTCAACGTCTTTTGAATCCGTTCCTACTTGCATTTTGGCCTGAGCAATAACTGCTTCATCTAAGCCCAATCTTCGAGAAATTTCAAAGGCATTACTTCGACCAGGGACACCTATTAACAATCGGTAGGTAGGCTTTAACGTTTGAATATCAAATTCAACCGAAGCATTTACTACATTTTCTCGATTATAACCATAGGCTTTTAATTCTGGATAATGCGTTGTGGCAATAACTCGCGCTTTTTTATCTACGACATAATCAAGGATAGACATCGCAAGAGCTGCACCTTCTTGTGGATCGGTACCTGCTCCAAGCTCATCAAATAACACAAGCGTTTTTTCATCCACTTCTTTTAAAATTTTTACGATATTTGTCATATGAGAAGAAAATGTACTAAGGCTTTGCTCAATGGATTGTTCATCCCCGATATCAGCGTATACTTCGTTAAATAGTGATAACTGACAACCATCCTGAGCGGGAATTTGGAGTCCGGATTGTGCCATTAGCGTACATAAACCTACCATTTTAAGTGTAACAGTTTTTCCACCAGTATTGGGACCAGTAATAACAATGGATGTATAGGATTCTCCTAATTCAATGTCATTAGCTACCACTTCATCCTCATTTAATAGTGGATGTCTTGCTTGCATCATTTTAATAATTCCTTGATCATTCATTTTAGGTTTTCTGGCCTTCATTTGTTCTGAAAGTTTACCTCTAGCGAAAATAAAATCCACGCTACCAAGTATTTCAACATTAGAAGATAATTGTTCCTCTTGCTCTGCAATTGCAATAGTTAAATCCCTGAGAATTTTCTCTACTTCTTGCTTTTCTTTTACCCGCAGGCTTTGTAGTTCATTATTCAATTCCACTACTGCTTGAGGTTCCATGAAAAGTGTCTGACCAGAAGCGGATTGATCATGTACAATGCCACCAATTGCCATTCTATATTCTTGTTTAACAGGTAGAACGAAACGATCATTTCGAATCGTTACAATCGTATCAGATAACATTTTTGATTTTGACTTTGTGATGTTATCCATTCGATCTCTAATTCTACTTTGATTTGATCTTATTCTTGATCGCAACGATCTTAATTGATCAGAGGCACCATCCATCACATGACCATGATCATCGATAGCATTTTTAATCATTCTCTCTAATTCAGGTAACGTGACAATCGCATCTATCATTTCTCTTATAATTGGCAATTCGGGTTCTTCCATTTGCTCAATGAATAACTTTAACTGTCTACCCCCGTAAATTGTTCCTGCCACGTCTAAGCATTCATTGGCGTTTAAAATCCCTCCAATAACAGCTCGCTTAATCATAGGCTTAATATCTACAATTCCACCTAGAGGAATATGTCCTTTTAATCGAAGGACTGACACAGCTTCATCGGTCTCTAAGTGGTTTTTTTCTACTTCATTCAAGTCTGTTAACGGTTTTAATCTACGCGTTTTTTCTTCTCCTAATGAAGATGCGGTTAATTGATTAAGACGTTGAATTATTTTATCAAACTCTAATACCTTGAATATTCGCTCATTCATGAGGATTGCTCCTTTAATTTCTTTTGTTTTTCTCTATATACTTTTGTAATTTAGTAATTTCCCATGTATTTATTACATTTTCAGGCTTTAACCAACCTCTTCTACCCGCTTTCACACCTATGTCCATATCTTTAAGCATTTCTAAATTATGTGCATCGGTATTTATTGCTAATCGTACACCTTTCTCTTGAGCTTTTCTTACCCATGTACTAGCTAAATCTAAGCGGTTGGGATTTGCATTTAATTCTAGAATTTTATTATATTTCTGTGCTTTATCTATAAGCCACTCTACATCGACATTATAACCTTCTCGTTTTCCAAGCAATCGACCTGTTGGATGAGCAATCATGTCAACATATGGATTTTTTAATGCTGTCTCAAGTCTATGATGAATCTCTGCCTGATTTTTATTAAAGCTTGAGTGAATCGAAGCTATCACAAAATCAAGTTGTTTTAATACATCATCATCAAAATCTAAAGATCCATCTGGTAGGATATCCATTTCTATACCTGCAAAAATATGAATATCCTTATACTTTTCATTCAATTGATCAATTTCTTCTCTTTGTTTTTTGATCCGTTCTTCATTTAGTCCATTTGCAACTCTTAAAAATTTTGAATGATCCGTAATGACGATATATTCATACTCATATTCTATTGCATTTTGAACCATTGTTTCGATTGATTCAGCTCCATCGCTCCATGTACTATGCATATGAAGGTCCCCACGAATCATAGATCGATCTATAAGCGAAATTTCATCTTTAGCTTTCTCAATTTCACTATCATCTTCTCTAATTTCAGGTGGAATGTAATTTAGGCCAAAGCTTTCAAAAAAAGCTTGTTCACTTGTAAATGTTTCTACCTTACCCGTGTTTAAATCCTCTACACCGTATTCACTTATTTTCTTCTCTTGTTCTTTTGCTAACTGCCTTAATCGCACATTATGGTCTTTGGATCCAGTAAAATGGTGGAGCGTGGTATAAAACTCATCCACTTTAACTAATCTAAAATCTACACCCAAAGGATATTTTTCCTTTAAAATAATCGACACTTTCGTATCACCGTTGGATACAACCTCAGTTATATTATCTAGCTCCAATAGATACTCTCTAACTTTTTTAGGAGAGTTCGTTGCTATAATAAAATCTAGATCCTTCACTGTTTCTCTAAGCCTTCTAAAGCTACCCGCAACCTGGAATTTTTCAATATCATTAGATTTAGCTAAATAGGATTCTATTTTTTTAACTACAGGAACAACTAATGGAAGCGGTAATCGATCCGGTCTATTATTTACATCTTTCAAAGTTTGGAGAATTTTTTCAGCTGTTTTCTTTCCAAATCCAGAAAGTTCCTCAACCTTGCCTTGTTCGCATGCTTCTTTTAATTCTTGTTCATTTGTGATATTTAACTCTTGATATAATTTTGCTAATTTCTTACCACCTAGGCCTGGTAAGTCTAGAAGCGGAATTAGCCCTTCTGGCACTTCTTTCTGAAGTTCTTCGAGTGTTTCTGAGCTTTCTGTTTCTATAAATTGCGTAATCACAGTTGCAGTACCTTTACCTACACCTTTTATTTTTGTGAAGTCATCAATTTCTGCCAAGGACCGTTGATCTGTTTCTAAGGCTTGCGCAGCTTTTCTGTAGGCAGATATTTTAAAAGGATTCTCTGCCTTTAATTCTAAATAAATTGCAATTTTTTCTAATAATTTAATGACATCTTTTTTATTTACTGCCATACTACTCCACCGCCCTATTTTAATGTGGGAAGACCCTTGCTACGAATTGGCAAGGGTCTACAAAATTACATTTTAATTATTTTCAAACCATATTTCCTTTAAACGCTCTGAAATAATAGGTGTATGCTCTAAGATAAATGTTGCAATGGATGACTGATCTATATACGCCTGAACACTTACAACTGGTGCTAAAGCCAAGATATATAGAATAACAAATAACAATAAATATACTTCAATAAATCCAAGGATCGCTCCTAGCCAGTTATTCAAAAATTTTAATATTGGCAGATCTGCAACAAAATCTAACATGGATGCGATGATTTGCATGATTATTTTCACTGCGAAAAAGATTGCAGCAAAGGCAATGGCATTATAAAAAGCAGTTTCTAATGGAAGGGAATCCAAGAATATTGCCCAGCTCTCGCCTTCAGGAAAATCAGGATAAGGAATCCATAATTCTAATTTTGATGCAAATGTATCATAATACATTGCCGCTAATACAAAGGCGACTACAAATCCTATTAAATGAAATGCCTGTAAGATAAAACCTCTTTTTAAACCAATTAAAAATCCTAACACTAATAAAATAAATAAAATAATATCAACCATAATCTTTTTATTCCTCTTTCTCTTCTAATAAATTTTGCAATACTTCATATTCCTCTTTTAATTTTATATAGTCGTTCATCGTATTAAGCGCAGTTAAAACTGCTAAACTAGTCGTATCTAAACTTTTATTGACAGTATGTATTTCGTTTAATTTATCATCTACTAACTGGGCGACATGACGCATTTGCTCTACGCCTTCTTCACCAATTACAGTATAAGATCTCCCATATATAGTTACCGTTGTTCTTTCTTTTTTATTATTAGACATTTCATTCCCACCTTTATACGTAAGCCGACTCAATCTATTGAAATATTTGCGTATTCACGTTCAATTTGTTATCTCTTTACATAAAGTTTCACTTTATATTAACATGAAGCTTCAAATTAGAAAACTATTCTGATGGAACTTATCTTTGATATAATGAATTTATGAAATAAGATAGGAGTGATATTTTTGGCAAACGTCGTATTAAAATTACCGATCAATGAAATAAAGAAAATAGAAAACCATTACAAAAAGCAATCGATCACTCCACCACAATATGCTACCTTTGCTGCAAAAGTGAATGGCACCAACGTTACGGTTTACAAATCTGGAAAGGTTATGTTTCAAGGGCGAGATGCAGAAAAAGAAGCTAGCATGTGGCAAGGAAAAAGTGAAGCTCTCCCAACAAAGAAGGCTAATAAAAAATCAGTAAATGAACATTCTTTTTATCCTCCTAATCATTTTTTTGAAACCTCTCATATCGGTTCAGATGAAGCCGGAACCGGTGATTACTTTGGACCTATTACAGTTGCTGCGGTTTTTATTCCAAAGGAAAAAATAGCACTTATCAAAGAATTAGGTGTAAGAGACTCCAAAGATTTAAAGGATCCTATGATTGAAAGAATAGCGAAAGATTTAGTATACGCTGAAATTCCTTATACACTTATGACATTAAAAAACGAAAAATACAACCAGCTTCAAAGGAAAGGCTGGAACCAGGGCAAAATGAAGGCTATGCTGCATTACCATGCCATCCAAAAATTATTAGATAAACTAAAAGGCACAACTATAGACGGGATTTTAATCGATCAATTTTGTCAGCCTCAAGTTCATCAAAAATATTTACGTACTGAAAAATTAACACTCCAGCCAGATACATATTTTATGACAAAAGCAGAGAGCCATTCCCTATCTGTAGCTGCTGCATCTATTATAGCTAGAGCAAAGTTTGTAAAGGAAATGGATAAGCTGTCAAAAGAATCTGGTATTACGATTCCTAAGGGCGCATCCAATAAAGTTGATCAAACCGCTGCATATCTTGTTAAGAAATACGGAAAAGATGTATTAGAGAAATATGCAAAGCTACATTTTGCAAATACAGAAAAAGCAAATAAATATCTCTGAATTGATAAAAGATATAGTTGAAAATCATTAACTGTTTTGGTTTAGGTTAAATTTTAAGTTTTCATACGCTTCTAGCTTCGTTCTTTTTATTTCGAGCTAACTTTTGGATCAAATTATATTTTTGCTTTCCACACAAAAAATAATGCGCTTTTTATCTTATCGATAAAAAGCGCATTATTACTAACTTCTAAGTTTAGCATCTAAATCTTCTTGTAAACGAGATAGTATTGCTTGATAGGAAGCTTCCACATCCTCGTCTTTTAACGTTCTTTCAGGATCTAAATAGAGAATACTACAAGCAATAGACTTTTCGCCTTTTTCTAAGTGTTCCCCTTGATACACATCAAACACATGGACATCTTTTACCAACTCACCACCAGCTTTTGTTATGGTATCAATAATTTGTCCAGCAAGAACATCCTCTTTTACGACAAGAGCCATATCACGTGTTACTGTAGGAAATCTCGGAATTCGATCAAAGTTAGGAATTTCTTCATATTGATCCATTAAATAATCAAGATCTAGATCGAATACATAGGTTTCTTTCAAATTAAAATCTTTAGCTAATTGTGGGTGAATCTGACCTAAAAAGCCAATTTCTCTGTCATTCAGATAAAGTTTTGCAGTTCTACCAGGGTGCATATTTTCTTTTTTCACTGGCTTATAACTGACAGCTAGTGAGAGTTTTTCAAATAGCCCAGTTAAGATTCCTTTTACTACATAGAAATCAACTGCTTTCTTTTCCTCCTGCCATTCATGTGTTACCCAATCACCAGTTAATAAACCTGTTGCCCTTAGTCTTTCTGAAGGTTGTTCTGTAATGGTCTCTTCTTTTGAGACAAAGACAGTTCCAACTTCATAATTCGCTATGTCCGTCTGCTTACGCGCTAAATTATAAGAGGCGGAACTTAACATTTCTGGTAATATGCTTAAACGAAGTGTACTATGCTCTTCACTCATTGGCATGGCTAAAGATACAGTTTCTTTTGCATCTTGAAGTATTTCGTCACTAGCTAATAATGGTGCTTTTTCTTTACTTGTTAAAGAATACGTAATTGTTTCTGATAAACCAGCACTTTCAAAATAATTTTTAACAAACCGTTTTAACTCTTGTTGTTTGGTTAATCCGCCTGCTTGTGCATCCCCTTGTGGAAGTGTATATGGTAGATTATCATATCCATAAATACGAGCAACCTCTTCCACCATATCTTCAAAAATAACAATATCTTGTCTTCTTGTTGGAACGGACACCTCAAATACTTCGTCATTATTTTCATATGAAAAGTGTAATTTTCTTAATATATTTCCAATCTCTTCAGTAGAAATCTGCGTTCCTAATCGGTTATTTATTTTAGAAGTAGAGATTTCTACTTTCTTTTCAGTTAAATCGAGCCCATCTACATTTACAATTCCACTTAAAATCTTACCATGTGCATATTTTTCAAGTAATTGGCAAGCCCTCAAACCTGCGCGCTTCACACGCTCTGGATCAATACCTTTTTCAAACCGACTACTAGATTCACTTCTTAAATTGAAATCTTTTGAAGCATTTCTAACAATTGCAGGATCAAAGTAAGCAGCTTCTAACAATACAGTTGTTGTATTTTCATCTACTTCTGAATCCTTCCCGCCCATTACACCAGCTAATGCCATTGGTTCTTTTCCGTTTGTAATGACTAAATAGTCTGGTGACAATACACGCGTTTGATCATCTAGCGTAACTATCTTTTCATTTTCTTTCGCACGTCGAACTACCACTTTTTCACTATCGAACTTATCATAATCAAATGCATGCAACGGCTGACCATACTCTAATAACACATAATTAGTAATATCTACTACATTGTTAATTGGTCTAATTCCTGCAGCAATTAAGTAATTCCTCATCCATAAAGGTGATGGTGCAAGTTTAATATCCTTTATAACAAATGCTCCATAATATGGATTAAGAGTAGTATCTTCTACTTCCACATCAATATAGTCCTTTGCCTCTTCTTCTACCATATGAACATCTTCTCTTGGGAGTCTTAGAGGAAGATCCAAAATAGCAGCTACTTCGTAAGCAACACCTAGCATACTCATTGCATCAGCACGATTTGGAGTTAATCCTAACTCCAAAATAGCATCATCTAAATTTAACAATGGTAAAGCGTCTACGCCAATTTCAGTATCTTCAGGAAAAACAAAAATTCCGTCTGCAACGTCTTTTGGTACAAATTTCTCTTCGATTCCTAATTCTTGGAGCGCACAAATCATACCGTTAGATTCTGTGCCTCTTAGTTTTGCTTTTTTGATTTTGAAGTTACCTGGTAAAACTGCTCCTGGTTTTGCAACAGCAACTTTTTGTCCAGCTGCGACATTTTGTGCACCACAAATGATCTGCAAGGTTTCATCTCCAACGTTTACTTGACAAAGATTTAATTTGTCAGCATTTGGATGCTTTTCGCAAGATTCTACTAGCCCCACTACAACGTTAGAGTTTTTTTCAGCGATATACTCTATGCCTTCTACTTCGATACCTGTTTTTGTAATTTTATCAGCAAGCTCTTCTGGTGAGAGCTGGTCTAAATCGATATAATTTTTCAGCCAATTTAATGATACAAACATGTTACTACCTCCTCCTTAAGCTTTGTGATATTGTTTTAAGAATCGATTATCGTTTATATAGAAATGACGAATATCATCTACACCGTATTTAAGCATTGCAATGCGTTCTGGCCCCATTCCAAATGCAAACCCATTATAGACATCGGGATCATATCCAGCCATTTCTAACACTCTAGGGTGAACCATTCCACCACCTAAGATTTCAATCCATCCAGTTTTCTTACAAACACTACAGCCTTTTCCATTACAAACTTTGCAGGAAATATCCATTTCTACTGATGGTTCAGTAAATGGGAAAAAGCTAGGTCTTAATCTAATTTCGCGATCTTCCCCAAACATTTCTTTTGCAAATCTGTTTAAGACACCTTTTAAATCACTCATTCGCACATCTTTGTCTACATATAGACCTTCTATTTGGGTAAATTGATGGGAATGTGTTGCGTCATCTGTATCTCTTCTATACACCTTACCAGGACATATCATTTTAACGGGCTTTTCACCGTTATACTCTCCCATCGTCCTCGCCTGAACTGGAGAAGTGTGCGTGCGAAGTAAAATATCTTCCGTAATATAGAACGAATCCTGCATATCACGAGCCGGATGCCCTTTTGGTAAATTAAGTGCTTCAAAGTTATAATAATCTGTCTCCACTTCAGGACCTTCTCTTACTTCAAAGCCCATTCCAATAAACAAATCTTCTATTTCTCCGACGATACTTGTTAGTAAATGCGGACCACCAATTTGAACTGGTCTACCTGGTAATGTCACATCAATCGTTTCATTTTCTAACTGCTTTTCTAATTCAATAGCTTCCAGGGTTGATTTTTTTCCATCCAGTTCATTTGCAATATTTTCTCTTACCTTATTTGCTAATTCTCCGATAACAGGTCGCTCTTCCTTTGACAGCTTTCCCATTCCTCTTAATACCTCTGTGATGGGACCTTTTTTTCCTAAATAAGCTACCCTAACTTCTTGAAGATCTTTTAATTCTTTTGCTTCATTAACTTTTAATAAGGCTTCTTTTTCTAATTCTTGTAATTTTTCTTTCATGAATAAAACCTCCCTAGATATTTAAAAACTGTTTCTAAAAGCTATTACGAATTTGATTTATTGGTTCATAGAGACCCAGTACCTTCTCTTTAAACAAAATAAAAAAGCCTCTCCCTAAAAAAGGGACGAGACTATACATATCGCGGTACCACCCTTGTTGATATCATTAAAGATACCCACTCGAGAATTGTTAACGGGAAAACCCGGGACACCTTTACTTCATCATACTAAGGTCTAAGTGCCAGCTCCAGAGTGAATTTCAATCAGGCTTCAATAGAAGTGCTTTCAGTCTAAGACACTTCCTCCCTATATTGTTGTACTGATTTACTTGCTCCTTCAAAGCAATTTATATGAGTCCTCCATAAGCATTGAAGACTATTTTTAATTCGTAAAGTTTATTTATTACTATAGTATAGAAAATGAATGAGATACTTGCAAGCTTTTTAAGAAAATTCCGCTACCCGATACATTAATATACCTGCTGCAACTCCAACATTTAATGATTCTGCCTGTCCATAAATAGGGATCTTGACTTTATGATCTGCTAAATTGATTAAGGATTCATCTACTCCTGATCCTTCATTGCCTAAAATAATTGCAATCTTCTCGTCAATTGTAACTTGATTATATGGAGTAGCTTCCTCCAAGGTAGTCGCCCAAACAGATACAGCATCCTTTTTTAATTTAGAAACAGCATCATTTAAAGAATAATGGATTATATCTAAATGAAAAACAGATCCTTGTGTTGCCCTAATAACTTTATCATTATATAAATCCACCGTATTATCCCCTAAAATTATACTATCAAATCCTGCGGCGTCTGCAGTCCTGATGATGGCTCCTAAATTACCAGGATCCTGAATTTGATCAATACAAATTATCTTTTTCCACTGCTTCCATGCGTTATTTTTCATCTTCACAACTGCTGCAATACCTTGTGGTGTTTTGGTATTTGAAATAGCACCGAGAACATTAGTTGTTACAACCGTAACTGGTAAAGAACTAATATTTTGAGGAATTTCTGCATCTTCTACAGCGATGATTTCTATTACATTCCACTGACTACTTATAGCCTCTTCAACTAAGTGATAGCCTTCCACCAAAAACTGTTGATCGATATCTCTAAATTTTTTCTTTTGTAATTTTTTCCACTGTTTTACTTTTTCATTTTGTACGGATGTTATCATTTACTCTCATTCCTTTTTTAATCTCTTCCTTATCATACATATAAAACTTAAATCAGGTCAAACTAAATATAAATGAAGATAGAAAGGTGTGAGAAAATGAATTTGAATTTAAGAAAAGCCATTCTTTCCAATGTATCCGGTAATACGGCAGAAGAACTAGAAGATACGATTGTAGATGCTATTCAAAGTGGTGAAGAAAAAATGCTACCCGGTTTAGGTGTCTTTTTCGAAGTTTTTTGGAAATCCGCAGAAGAAACAGAAAGAAAAGAATTACTTCAAGCGTTAGAAAAAAGCTTAAACGAACAGGTTAATTAAATATCAACGAAAATAAAATTTTTCTCTATTTGACAAACTCTTTTCTAAAAGAGCTTGTCTTTTTTGTATTGTGTTTTTGGTAAAATAAACGTATGATAAAGCTATAGTAAATTTCAAGGAGAATAACAATATAATGGATATTCGATTTATTCAAAATTATATTCAAATGCAAGCCATGAACACCTTTGGATCAAATTCATCCAGTTCACAATCAAATTTTTCTGACATTTTTTTAAATATGCTTCAATCCAATCAAATGAATACCACGGCAGGGCAACAAAATTGGGATAACCAAAATATTCCTGCTTCCTATTTTTTATCAAAAACACCGGATATGCGCAATATCACGTCGAATCTTCCTTCTCAGGATGTATCTGTTAAATCAAACTCTAGTGAAGAAATCTCGTCGCTAATTGATCAAGCCGCTAAAACTTATCAAATTGATGCTAAGCTAATAGAGGCAGTAGTTCAAGCTGAATCAAATTTTAACGCACAAGCAGAGAGTCATGCAGGGGCTCAAGGGTTAATGCAATTAATGCCCGACACAGCTAGATCATTAGGCGTAACAAATAGCTTTGATGCAAAGCAGAATATTTTTGGTGGAACCAAATATTTAAGAGATATGCTTGATCGTTACGATGGTAATAAATCGCTAGCTTTAGCTGCTTATAATGCGGGGCCAGGAAATGTAGATCGTTATGACGGAATTCCTCCTTTTGAAGAAACAACTCGCTATGTTCAAAAGGTACTTGGTAACTATTTAGCATAGTTATCATTTTCTATTCACATAAGCTTTGTTAAATTTTCTAGCTCACCAATACATTACTTTTTTAAATTATATATAATTTAAAAAAAATTTGAGGAACTTTCTATTAATAGAAAGTTCCTCTTTATATGTTCTCATTTGATTATTATGAAAAAGTGATATTTTTTACCGTTTCTTTATCTAACCCTTTAATAACTTCTACAATTAATTGAACGGTGTGATCAAAATCATCACGATGTAAAATCGCTGCATGTGTATGAATATATCTCGTGGCAACAGTTATCGATAAAGCTGGTACACCATTTGCTGTTAAATGGATAGATCCTGAATCTGTTCCACCACCAGCCATTGTTGAATACTGATATGGAATATTATTTACCTCTGCTTTTTCGACTACAAAATCACGTAAACCCTTGTGAGAGACCATAGAAGCGTCATAAAGAATAATTTGTGGTCCATCACCAATTTTGCTATCTGCATCTTTATTAGAAATCCCTGGTGTATCTCCAGCAATACCGACATCTACCGCAAAGCCTATATCTGGTTTAATCGCATGCGTGGCTGTCTTAGCTCCTCTAAGCCCTACTTCCTCTTGGGCTGTAGCTACTCCATACACCACATTAGGATGATCAACACCTTTTAATTGTTTTAAAGCTTCTATTGCTATTGCGCAACCAATTCGATTATCCCATGCTTTTGCAAGTAATAATTTTTCATTTTTCATTGGTGTAAATTCAAAATATGGAACTACGGAGTCACCAGGCTTTATACCGAATTCTAAAGCTTCCTCCTTACTAGAAGCACCGATATCAATAAACATATCTTTTATTTCTACCGGTTTTTTTCTCGCTTCAGCAGAAAGGATGTGTGGTGGCTTAGAACCAATAATACCAGTTATGTCCCCTTCTTTCGTCAAAATGGTTACACGCTGGGCAAGCATCACTTGCCCCCACCATCCGCCTACAGTTTGAAAGTATAGAAAACCCTTGTCATCAATTCTAGTTACCATAAAGCCAACTTCATCGAGGTGACCTGCAATCATCACCTTTGGTCCACTTTCATCTCCAACTTTCTTCGCTATTAAGCTTCCTAAGTGATCTGTAGAAACCTCATCTGCAAAGGGAGAGATATATTTTTTCATCACATCTCTAGCTTCTTTTTCATCTCCTGGAATAGCTCTTGCGTCAGTTAAATCTTTTAGCATTTGTAATGTTTCATCTTTATATGTCATATGTATTACCTCCCATTTACATGAGTATACGCGATTTAATACATTTTTAAAAATAATCTGTATCTCTAATCTATCTTTAATACCCTGAATTTTGTCTTTCGTAATTAATTTCATTTTTATTTATATATGCGTTTTGAATATCAAGCGAGCTAAGCCCAAGGGCAGCGCCTAATTGAAGATAAGTATGAAAAAGGTCCTTATATTTTACTTTCGATTTCTGATGTTTTAGTTCCAAAACTAAATCGAACACACTGTGAAATAAGCCTGTAAGATCCTTATCATGATTCTCTACCTCTATCTGCATTTCTTGAATTCCTAAATCTAATCCTAAGGATAAAATAAAATGTACTCCATCTACGTATTCTTCCGCTATGACTTCATCTTCACTCGCTGGTTTTAGACTCCAAAATTTAAAACATCTTGTCTCATTTGCCAGCTCACCTATTTCTACCAATAAAGCTAGTATCTTTTTGTCAAATACATCTTCATTCTCTAATTGATGCGTTTCTGCGATATACAGATCTAATTTTGCTTGCATTTTAAATAATTCATTCCAGTTCATATACTTCACCTTTTCTAAAGTTTCTTATATTATATCATTTATAAGAGAAAAATTTGAAACCTTTCGTTTTTTCAACCGTATATGTGGTAATAGACCTTTATCTAGGGAGTTGTATCAGCTATGATTGTAATCGTATTACGTTTATTAATATTTATCGCCATTATAATTCTTTTATATTCAGCTTATAAGTATTTAGTCAATCCAAAGAGGAAACTTGAAGTTGCACAAGAAAGAAAAGTTTTTTATTTTTTAGATGAACCGGATAATATAAAGAAAAATTTTTTCATCACATATAAAGGATTTTTATTTGAAGGAGAGAAATATTTGGGTACTACGGAGAATTCGTTTGAGGTTGTTAATATTTCTGTGCATGCCCATAAATCTGATCGCTTAAAGGGCCTTGAAAGACAGGATTTATATTTTTTAGAAGAAGAAATTCTAATTCGTTACCCTCACGCTGAAGTAGAATGGAAACACCCAATTAATCGATTAATATTAACCTGAAATTTTTAATACACTCTCATTAATTGGGTGTGTAGGTTTAATTCCATCTACTAATTCTGCTTTTATATAACAGCCTAATACTGAACTTCTTGATACCATATAAATAGGGATTTACGCATTTTTCTTATAATATGCTTGGGAAAAAAATGTCGTCCAATTTATAACGGTCTCTTTTCTTCTCAGCATAAAAAATAAGAGGAAAAAGAGACCAACTGCTATAAATATACGTGAGTTGTTTATATGAATAAGAGAAGTTCCGATACTTGTATATACGATGCTAAAAGGAAAAATTGATATAAAAGAAGCACGTAGATAAGTTTTGAAATCCGCATGAATTTCTAATAAGCATAAAGATAAAGCATAAAAATGGATAAAGGGTACTAGTCTTAAAATGGTAATCTGACTTGTAGATAATTTACGCTTTTCCCCTATTAATTTACCTTTAAGTGAGAAAACGTATTCTCTTCCCCTCGGATTATACTTCATTAAAATATAAAACACTATACTGGATAACATAATTCCAACCATAGAATAGATCGTTCCAGCTACAATACCGAACCAGATACCTCCAACCATGCATAGCATGATGATTGGTAAAAATAATAGTGGCCTAAATAGATGCAAAGCTATAAAAAGAAACGGAGCAAAAAAGCCACTTGCTTCTAAATACGCATAATAATCTATATTTAACCATGCCATTTTACAACACCTCTATCTAATACTATGACAAAGGACGAGCTGTTATGACAAATTAGTCCGTTACTATAAAAAGGGACGTATGTAATATAGTGCTATTAGTTCTAACAAGATTAAGATAGGGATGCCTATTTTAAATGATGTATGCTTTGTTTTATGATGGAAAATTTTCATACCTAACCACACACCTATTGCACCGAATAACAATGCACCGATCCACAATGTTTTCTCGGATATTCTCCATTGATTATTTCTTGCCTTTTTCTTATCCACACCCATTAACACAAAAGTGATCAAATTAATCAGAATTAAATAGATTAAAAATAAATTTTGCATTGTTAGCTCCTCATTATTTCATTTTGTTTTTGATAATTTCGTATGTTCTTTTACAAAGTATTGATCGAAAAGGATGATTTTCTTCGGAGGAGACTAGGAATACTTAAAATTTATTTCACTAGCATTTTTCGAAAAATCTCTTGTTCATCAAAAAATCAGACTACAAAGTTATCCTTCATAGTCTGATTGTCATTTACTTATTTTAAAGCGTCTTTTGCTTGATCAGCTAATGCAGCAAATGCTTTTTCATCATTTATTGCAATATCAGCTAGCATTTTACGGTTAATATCAATACCCGCTTGCTTTAAACCATGCATGAAACGGCTATATGAAAGGTCATTTAAACGAGCTGCAGCATTGATACGTGCGATCCATAATTTACGGAAGTCACGTTTCTTCTGTCTGCGGTCACGATATGCATACTGACCTGATTTCATTACTTGTTGTTTTGCTGTTTTAAACAGGGCATGTTTCGAACCATAATAACCCTTAGCTAACTTTAATATACGTTTACGACGCTTGCGTGTAACTGTTCCACCTTTAACACGTGCCATATTAATTCCCTCCTATATAAATCAACGAATTTCGATTAAAATCAAATTTATTTTGGTAACATTTGCTTGATACGCTTATAATCTCCAGAAGAAACAAGTGTACCTTTACGTAATTTACGCTTTTGTTTTTGAGATTTGTTTGCAAACATGTGGCTAGTAAAAGCGTGTGAACGTTTTACTTTACCAGTACCTGTTTTTTTAAATCTTTTTGCACTACCGCGATGAGTTTTCATTTTTGGCATGAGAAACTTCCTCCTTATAAACTATAAATGATTATACTTTTTTTGATTACTTCTCGTTTACTGGTGCTAGCATTAAGAACATGCTTCGACCTTCCATTTTTGGTCTTTGTTCTATCGTGGAAAGATCTTTACATTCTTCTGCCATGCGAACCAATACTTTTTGTCCTAATTCTTTATGCGTAATCGCTCTACCACGAAAACGAATAGAAACTTTAACTTTATCACCTTTTTCTAAAAATTTACGTGCATTACGCAATTTAGTGTTAAAGTCATGTTCTTCGATACCAGGACTAAGTCTTACTTCTTTCACATGGATAATTTTTTGTTTCTTTCTCGCTTCTTTTTCTTTCTTTTGTTGTTCAAAGCGGAATTTACCATAGTCCATGATTCGGCATACGGGTGGTTTTGCGTTAGGCGCAACCAAAACTAGATCTAAATTTCGATTTTGTGCAATTTCTAATGCGTCTTGACGAGATTTAACACCAAGTTGATCCCCGTTTGAATCAATAAGTCGTACTTCACGAGCACGAATATTCTCATTGACATTCATATCTTTGCTAATAATGAGCCACCTCCGAAATATTTTAACAATCAAATTATGACCTGCCTCATTTTTTAAGGCTACGACAAGGTTGCTGTTTAATTTCACTTGAAAAAATTCAAACAAAATAAAAAAAGTGCGGGTACATACGCTGCACCCACACATTTATCCGTTAATAAACATACATTCGGAACTACCTGTCAACTACAATACCGTGTCAATCAGGTGAGAAGCGGGTGCTTCTACTTGCCATTGATCATATTTAATTTCACTAGAACATCATAACACGTAGCCAAACCCTCGTCAAGAATTTGTTTTAAAACTGGTTAAATTGCTTAATAGTCTCGAACTAATGTAATTTTAGCTCTTTTTCTTTCGATTTGTTCTTTCTTTTATTTCTTTTTTAATGCTTGTTTTAAACTCTTCTAGTGTTACGGTTTCAGAGTTTTTCTCACCATATCTTCTCACATTAACTCCATTATCTTTAATTTCATTATCACCAACAACTAGTTGGAATGGTACTTTCTGCGTTTGAGCTTCGCGAATTTTATAGCCGATTTTTTCATCTCGCTCATCTATTTCTACTCGAACTCCACTTTCTCGAAGAAGATCTTCTACCTTTTTAGCATAATCCAAATGGGCATTCGCTGATACTGGAATTACTTTTACTTGCACTGGTGCTAACCAGGTTGGAAAAGCACCTTTATATTCTTCTATTAAAAAGGCCACAAACCTTTCCATGGTTGAAACAACACCACGATGAATAACTACAGGACGATGCTCTTTACCATCTTCACCAATATAAGTTAAGTCAAATCTTTCTGGTAGATGGAAGTCCAATTGCACTGTAGATAATGTTTCATCTTTTCCAAGTGCAGTTTTCACCTGTACATCAAGTTTTGGACCATAGAAAGCAGCTTCTCCGTCAGCTTCTACATAATCAAGTTCCATATCTTCCATTGTTTCTTTTAGCATTGCCTGTGCTTTTTCCCACATTTCATCGTTATCTACATATTTCTTTTTATCTTCAGGATCTCTGTAGGATAAGCGGAAATAATAATCATCGATTCCAAAATCTTTATACACATTTTGGACTAGCTTCACTACTCTTATAAACTCCTCTTTTAACTGATCTGGACGGGCAAATATGTGTGCATCATTCAGTGTCATAGCTCTCACTCGTTGTAACCCAGCCAAAGCACCCGACATTTCATGGCGATGCATTGTTCCAAGTTCAGCTATTCTTATAGGCAAGCTTCTATAACTATGAAGTTCATTTTTATACACCATCATGTGATGTGGACAATTCATAGGTCGTAGCACCAAGTCTTCATTATCCATTTCCATAGTTGGAAACATATCATCCTGATAGTGATCCCAATGTCCACTAGTCTTATACAACTCTACACTACCAAGGACTGGAGTATAAACGTGATCATAACCTAGCCTTTCTTCAAGGTCCACTATATATCGCTCGATTGTGCGGCGAATAGTAGCTCCTTTAGGTAACCATAAAGGTAACCCTTGCCCAACTTTTTGAGAGACAGTAAAGATACCTAATTCTTTACCTAGCTTACGGTGGTCTCTTTCTTTTGCTTCTTCACGCATTTTTAAGTACTCATCCAATTGTCCTTGTTTTTCAAAAGCAGTTCCATAAATGCGTTGAAGCATTTTATTGTCACTATCTCCGCGCCAATACGCTCCTGAAATGTTTAATAATTTAAACACCTTGATTTTACTTGTAGAAGGAACGTGTACTCCTCTACAAAGATCGAAAAATTCCCCTTGACGATATATTGTAACTTTTTCATCAGCAGGAATGGCTTCAAGCAATTCAAGCTTCAAGTCATCTCCTATTTCTTTAAACATCTCTTGTGCTTGTTCGCGACTTACTTCTTCTCGAATGACTTCAAGATTTTCATCTACAATTCTTTTCATTTCTTTTTCTATTCGTGGAAGATCTTCTGGTGTGATGCTTTCTTCCATATCAATATCATAGTAGAATCCATTTTCGATAGTAGGTCCAACACCTAGCTTCACGTTATCATACAAACGTTTAATCGCTTGAGCCATAAGGTGAGCAGTGGAATGTCGCAAAATTTCAATTCCTTCAAGATTTTTTACTGTAATAATCTCAATTGCACCATCTACTTCTATTGGTGTACGAAGATCGTAATATACCTGATCCAATTTTATTGCTAGTGCTTGTTTTTTTAATCCTGGAGAAATAGAAAAAGCTATTTCTTCACCAGTTATCCCTGAATCAAATTCTTTTATTGATCCATCAGGAAATGTAATGTTTAATTTGGCCATCTGTAACACTCCTTTTTATTGTAGTAATAAATTCCATCTAATTATGAAATCCGAGAAAAACTTGGCTTATCGACAAGTCTTTAGGGCGAAAGCTTTAGTTTTCCTTATACTTTAGTCCGATAAGCTTTCCTACAGTGAAATAAAAAACGCCCATCCCTCTGTCTAACGACAAAGGGACGAGCGTTATTACCCGTGGTTCCACCCAAATTCAGCATAGCTAAATGCAACTCTTAACATCCGGTAACGAGGACTAATCGCTATACACTACTTCATTCGCATATAGTGTTCAAAGGTGGTAATGGTTAAGGGCCATTCAGAAAGCTTTCAGCCTAGACTTTCCTCTCTTCTTAAAAATGCGTTCTCTACCATTTTGTCCTTATCTTCACAATTCATGTATTAACTATATGCGATTCATTATAATGATTAGCCTCTAAAAAATCAAGCTTTTTTCAAAATTAATACGCTTAGAAGGGAAATGCCTCAAGAGATGAGAACTTAGCATTTTCCTCAAAAATATTTAAGATGTTCTGAGTCTTCGCTTCTGTAGGGTCCTCTCCATATATGATTACTTTTTTTGGAGCTAATGCTAGAAAGGGGGAAAGATTTTTTTCATTTGATTCTAATCCAAATAAGTAGAGTGGTGTATGACAAAGTAGTTCGTTCATCTCTTTAACTGATATTCTTTTTCCATTTTCATAATAAAATATAAAAGGATTTCCTTGTAGAATATGCAAAGTTTCTATTTCTGGAGGTCTTCTTTGTAAAAATTCTCTAATACTCTGTAAAAATAATTGATAGTCTTCCTCTCGCTTAAATTCATCAATCGCCATTCCAATAATTTGAATTAAATGCTCCTGATAAAGATGCATTCTAAAACGAACAATAGAGTCAAAATCAATGGAAGTGGATTCAATATTATAATAAAAAATCATTTGTAAGGTGTCATGCAATTCATGCTTGTGGATGGAAGCTTCGTATATGTCTTCATCCTTATTTAATATAGCAAGACTAATAGCTGTAATACGATCCACTTCATGCTCTTCTGTAAAATAATAACTCTCTCCTAAAATGGTACGAATCATTTGATATTCTTTGTGTGTGACAAAAACTTTAGCTAATCCTAACGCAATCTCTTTTACCGCCTCAGACGTTAACGCGTCCCTTTTTTTGGATACTTCAATATGTAAGACATCAATAGGACTCCACTTTACGAATAGTAGTAATGATTTAGCCTGTACATAACGATAAAATGTTTTTGCTTCCTTGAGATTATGAAAATAAATGGTCCACATCCTTTATCACCCTCATCCACTAAAACTGTTATATTATATGGAAGTTGAGGGACAAACATGATTCATTCTTAAATATCATCGCATATTATTTTATATAACTTAACTAACATCCTTATTTGTTCGCACTTCTAGTGAAAAATCTATTTTTTATTATTTTATTCTTAGTTTTAATAAAGCCATCGTTTAATTTCTTAAAGGGAATCAGCTTGTTTCTGAGACAGAAAAACACATTCCCCAAAAGGAATGTGTTAATCATCGGTACGATAACGATCAAATAATGATACGGGTTTGCTTAACTGTTTTATTCTCTCGATAATCCTAGCAGCTTTTATTGCTTCTGTATCTCCACGATTTGTAGTAGCCAAATGCTTCTCTAATTGATCTAAGTTATAATTTGACGTGAAAAAGACAGGCTGCTCCTCCATCATACGATATTGTAAAATCGAACCTAAAATCTCATCTCTAAACCAGGAAGAAATTGATTCTGCACCGATATCATCAAACATAAGAACATCTGCTCTTTTAAAGTGCTCAATCTTATCATTTAGACTGTCATCTCTTATCGAGGCCTTCATTTCTCTTACAAATTCTGGCATATAGATAACTGTACATTGGATATTCCGATTTGCTAATTCATTAGCGATTACCCCGAGCATAAAAGTTTTACCAGTTCCAAATGGACCATGGAAATACAAACCTTTTTTGATCGGTGCCTTATCACTAGCATCTAACAATTCAATGATCGCCTGTACTGCTCCTTTTCGGTCATATTCTCCAGTTTCTAAGTCTTTAAGTCTGGCATTCGAAATTTGTTTAGGCATATATAAACTTTGGATTAAAGATTCTCTTTTTCTCATTTCTTCATACTGGATATGTTTATGGCACTTCTCATATCTTAACGTAACATCTTTTCCTTCTACGACAAGGTTTGGTGTATAGCCTTTTAAAATGTTTTTACAGCTCTCTAAATTAGCACAATCATTGCAATTTTTAGATGCTGATTGAAATTCATACAACTTCATTAAATTTCGGTTGATATCCGATTCATCAAGTTCAATATGCTTACTAAGCACGGATTGAATTTGGGGATCATTTATTATTTTTTTTCTAATCTCTTGATAATTGGACTGAAAACTTTCATTATTTCTCATCCAGTTTTTCATTGCTTTTTGGATTGGCTCCATTTTGATCACCCTTATTATTCATTGGAATGACGAGCTAAATAGTTAGCTAACATTTGGTCTGCTTCTTTAGCTTTTTGTTCTTTATCATTATCGGATTGCATTTCTTTTTTAGAGTCTTTTTTATTATCTTTATTCTTTTGCTCTTTAAACCAATCTGGCAGAATATCTGTTTTGGACGACTTATTCGAATAATAATTTTGATTCGGATATTTTCTCCACTGCTGGTATTTATTGTTTTCAGATTTTGCAAGCGTCATTGCTTGTCTTACAGTTGTTACATTCTTTCTAGCCCAGTGACTTGCTATTTTTTCTAAATAACTTTTTGATAATTTCATATCTGTTTTTAACATGACATAATGAATAAGCACATTCATTACACCAGCTTGCAAACCTTGTTCGGTCATTACTTCTCCAATCATTTTCAAATCTTGCTTAGAAGCTTTTTTTCCTACTGAAAGATCAGCTAACAATTGCCGTGGAGAAATTTGCTCTAATCTAGCTATTAACTGGTCCTCTTTTGAAGCGGATGGATTCTTTTTTTTGTCTTTTAACTTTTCACGTTCATCTAAAAGCTTCGTGCGTTTTTGTTTATTTGGTGTTTCCCGATTAAAATCCATACATGCTGCTTTAAATTCCTCGGCATTAAAAAAATTACGATCATCAATGGCCCACAGCATTGCTTTTTCAATTTCATGACTTGCTAAGTCATACAATGAACTCATCTGTGTAATGAGTTTTCGATTAGAAGCTGTTAAAATCTCTTTCACCGGCAGCATACGTTGCTCGAGCGTTTCACTCACCCATTGGAAATCAATTTGCGTTTCAATTGGAACACCAGTCTGACTTTGTGTTTTGGGTTGTTTTTCAGGAACTTCTTGTTGCTGTCCTGTATACGTAGAAAATACTTCTTCAAAATTAGCAGTTACTTCCGTTTTCTCATTTTGCTTTTGAGCGCTTATTATAAACATATGTTTAATATGCTCAAATTTATCTTTTCCCAACTGATGATACAGTAGCTGGCTTAACATATCATCAGCGAAAAACTCTTTCGGGGTAAACGGACAGTGCAAGGAATATGTGTACACATAAAAATCATTGGCCTTATGCTTGTATGTTTGCATAAGACCAATACCTTCTAATTTTTTTCTCGCTTTGTATATTTCATCTAAAGGCTGTCGCATATATTGCATTAAGACGTGATGGGTTTGTGCATAGGGCTTACCCATATAACATTCATTTTCCGTTAATAAGGTCTGATAAAGTGATATCGCTTCAAGGCCAATTAAAGGCTGATACAAGTGAGTCAAGCTTTTAGTATAAGCATTATGTAACTCCCTATTTAATTCAACAATATATCCATCGATAGGTAATATTTTCCCTACATCTCCTAAACTCATTGTACAGCCTCCTTCTTCAGCCGACAGAAAGAAAAATCTACTTTTTATCCTGTCCCTTATCTTGTTGTATCAAATCTTTTAATTCATCTAAAAACACACTGATATCCTTGAACTGACGATAAACAGATGCAAAGCGAACATAAGCGACTTCATCAATTTTAGCTAAACGATCCATAACCATTTCACCAATCTCTTTACTAAGAACCTCTGAAGTACCTCTATTACGTAATTCTCGTTCAATTTCAAGTGCCACATTTTCAATTTCTTCTAATGCAACCGGTCGTTTTTCGCAAGCTTTAATCAAGCCACGCATTAATTTCTCTCTGCTGTACTCTTCACGTGTCGCTTCTTTTTTAACTACTATAATTGGTACTTCTTCTATTCTTTCAAAAGTAGTGAAACGAAAATTACAATCTTCACACTCTCTTCTTCTACGAATAGAACGACCATCTTCAATCGGCCTTGAATCTAACACCTTTGTATTTTTATATTGACAGTGGGGACAACGCAATGTTCATCAACCCTTCATGTAACATGTAATTATTCCTTTGTTCCAACAAAGTCTAGTTCTTTTTTAATATGATTATAAAGCTTTGGTATAAGTTTGTGACTATAACCAAAGTCAAACGGGATAGCAGATTCAGTAGTTGCTGAAATATCAATGGCTGTTCGATAAGGCTTCACCATAATGATAGTCATAATAATAAATGCTTTTCTGCCTGCTTTATAATTGAAGCTAATTTCCCCATGATCTTTCGATACCGCTACAATTTTACATTCTGGCATATTTCTAAATAATGGTTCTAGTTTATCAAATGCCTTATCTTTTGTAGTCTTAAAATAGTGTGTTTGTAATGCTGGATCCCAGTGTTTGTCTCTTGTTTCAGAATGGTTATTAAAATTTTTATTTAACGAATCACGGATTGCCATTTCTACACCTCATTATGTATTTAGTCTTACTCTACATTTTAACATGTTTTAACGAAGAAAACGATCACAGACTCTTATTATAGAACGAAAATCCTTTTTTATAATTATTCATATTTAAAAACCCTTACGAATAAATTCGTAAGGGATGATTGAGCATTTTTATAAAGCTTTAATATTCTTTACATCAACTGGTCCCATTCCACGAGGAACTTCAACCTTCTCACATTTTTTCGATTCTAGTTCTTCTGCAATATATTGTGCTGCTACGTTAGGATCAATAATATCACCACATGTGTAAACATCGATACTAGCATAACCATGTTCAGGAAAACTGTGGATAGTTAAATGTGATTCAGAGATAATAACCACACCACTAACTCCATATGGTGCAAATTTATGAAAGGCAACTTCTCTAATTTCCGCTCCTGCTTTTAACGCCGCATTAACAAATATTTTTTCGATTAGATTCATATCATTTAACTTGTCTATATTACAATCCCACATTTCTGCGATTACGTGTCTTCCCATTGTATCCATTGTGTAACTCCCCCATATTTTAATATTTCTTTTGAATATAGTGCATGGAACGCCACGGGGGAAAGTTAGTCCAATGAGGTCCTAACCCTTTAAGAATCCACTTTTACGCACCTATTCAAAAAGATTTTTAATTTATAACATAACTTATATTATATAAATAACCAACTACTTCTACAAGCATCTTTTACTTTTTTTCAAAAAGTTATGCAAAAAAAGTATATCTGCTTTCGACATATTTGGCAAGTTATTCTTTTTTAGAGTAAAGCTAAAGATTTCTTCAAACAGTTTTAAAATTTGCGAAGATAATTATAAAACCTTCCAATCTTCTAAAATCTCACTAAGCTGTTCTAGTGAGTTTTCTACAGTTCCATTATTGTCAATTACCGCATCAGCCTTGGTTTCTTTTACATGGAGGGGCATTTGTGCTTCCATTCTTTTCCTTGCATCCTCTTCTGTTAGCTTATTTCTTTTTACTAACCTAGCTAGCTGTGTGCTTGTATCTGCAGATACAACGATTGTTTTATCCACTAATATATCTAAATTATTTTCAAACAGTAATGGAATATCAAGAACGACAGCTCTTTTATTTTGTGATTTCCAGTAGTTCAATTTATCCAACATTTCTTTTCTAACCTCTGGATGGACAATTTTATTTAGTGCCTCTCTTTTAAACTCATCAGAAAAAACAATCTTACCTAAAAACGGTCGATTAATCTTTCTTTCATTATCCAATATTTCCTCGCCAAACGTCTCCACTATTTTATTATAGGCTTGTTCACCTGGTTCAACCACTTCCCTAGCAATAATGTCAGCATCAATAATAGGAATGTGGAAGTTGTCGTTGAACATTTTTGAAATAGTTGATTTACCTGTAGCTATGTTTCCTGTTAATCCAATTACAAGTGTCATGATTAGCTCCTTAAATAATACAAAATAACTTCCGAAGTAGCTAGTGGACAAAAATCTTAAACAAACCCATCCCAATAAAAAATAACCCAGGAAATATATTAAGATGCTTCCATTTCCGTTCTACAATATATCTTTCCCCAATTTTCATCCCGGAAAACAAGCAAATAAATGTAATAGTTCCCATTAATAAAATGATACCTACTGACATTTCCCATAGTAATGAAATCGATAATCCTGCCGTTGCAGAATCTAATGAAAGTGCAAATGAAATTAAAAATATCTCCATACCATTAATATTTCCTGATTTATCTAAATCAGCTAGTAATGGTTTTTTTAGAACTTTTAAAAGGTTTGGTGGCCATAAGCTTTTATTTACTTTACCTTTCATTCGTTGCTTTTTTTTAGTAACTGAATAAATCATGATCATGCCAAGTAATAGAAATATGCCTGCACCTATGAATTGATAAAACTCTGGTGCAATGATGTCAGCTAAAACTTGACCTAAATATCCTGCTACAGCAAAAAAACTGCATACAATACTAGTCATAAGAACCATTACATAAACAGATAATTTTATTCCTTTTATCCCATACGTTAAAGCAACAAAAAAACTATCTAAACTTACTGCAAACAATATGAAAATCAGTGCGCTTATTAGCATGAAGAACCCAATCCTCTCTAACCAATTTTATAAATAATATATGGTTAAAGAAAGATTGTGTGCGATTATGACTGGCAAGTAGGACAATAATGCGTTCCACGGCCATTAACTTTTATTTTTTCTATTATATTTGAGCACTTTTTGCATGGTTTACCTTCTTGCTTATAAACATTTAACTGCTGTTGAAACATGCCTATTTCACCCTCTGTATTAACATAAGACCTAATAGTTGTTCCACCTTCAGCAATAGCTTTTTCTAAGGTAAT
The DNA here is from genome assembly GCF_003337485.1 of Saliterribacillus persicus. Classification (GTDB taxonomy): domain Bacteria; phylum Bacillota; class Bacilli; order Bacillales; family Amphibacillaceae; genus Saliterribacillus; species Saliterribacillus persicus. Next base: position 43,976 of record NZ_QPJJ01000009.1, on the reverse strand, counting down.
TACTGCAGCATCAAAAATAGCTCTTATTTGTTTCTTCTTAAGTTTATTACCGAGAGTTAAAGGATGGACACCAGCAAGAAATAATGTCTCATCTACATATATATTTCCTATTCCAGCAATAACAGCTTGATCTAATAAGATATTTTTTATTACTCTAGAACTACTCTGAATCTTTTTTTCAAAGAGATTGTAGGAAAAATTCGGTTCAAATGGATCAGGTGCTAATAATGATAATGGCTTTTGAGTTGTTTCTTGACCTTTTTTGAAAAGATGCATCGTACCAAACTTTCGAACATCGTTATATCTAAGTTCTGTATGATCCCTAAAATGAAAAATCACGTGCGTATGTTTTTTAATAGGTTCATTTTCATCAAAAATACCGTATTTACCTTCCATTCTTAAATGCGAAACCATTACTATATCTGTCCATTCAAATATTAAAAATTTCCCTTTTCTTTTTATATCTTCTAAAATTTGGCCCTGTAGTGTTTCTTTAAAAAGATTGGTATCATCAGGCTTTTGAATTATTTTTGGCCAATAAACTGTTATATCCTTTACTTCCTTACCAATTAGTACGGTTTTAAGTGTTTTTCGAATTGTTTCTACTTCTGGTAATTCTGGCATAAAATTTCTCCTAATTATAATATCCTTCTATTATTTAGCATCGTACCATGTGGCGCCGTATGCTACATCTACATAAAGTGGTACACTTAGTTCAATAGCATTTTCCATAACTTCAGGTACAATTTCTTTTAACTTATCAATTTCATTTTCCGGTGCTTCTAAAATTAATTCATCATGTACTTGTAATAACATTCTAGCTTCTAATTTTTCCGCTTTTAACCGTCTATTTAATTCGATCATAGCTACCTTTATAATATCAGCAGCAGTTCCTTGAATAGGTGTATTCATCGCTGTTCTTTCAGCAAAGCTCCTTACATTAAAATTTCTACTCGTAATATCTGGTAAATACCTTCTTCGTTTCATTAGGGTGGTAACATAACCTTTTTGCTTCGCTTCTTGAATAATCTCTTTCATATAATCTTGTACGCCAGGATAACTTTCTAAATATCGATCGATAAATCGTTTGGCTTCCTTACGGGTAATTCCCAAGTTTTGAGACAAACCATAGTCACTAATCCCATAAACAATACCAAAATTCACAGCTTTAGCTTGTCTTCGCATATTATCAGTGACCTCTTTAGCTTCCACTCCAAATACATCCATCGCTGTTTTGGTATGGATATCCATTCCCTGTTTAAATGCTTCTTTTAACCCATCATCATCAGCGATATGTGCTAATACACGCAATTCAATTTGAGAATAGTCAGCTGCGAATATTTTCCATTCTTCATGCGTCGGAATGAATGCTTGTCTAATTTTCTTTCCCTCTTCTAGTCGAATAGGGATGTTTTGTAGATTAGGATCAATAGAACTTAATCTACCTGTTTGTGTTAGGGCTTGGTTAAAACGGGTATGAATTCTGTTATTTTCTTCATGCACCACTCTTAGCAAACCGGTAATATAAGTGGAATCTAATTTTTTTAACTGTCGATACAATAAAATTTTAGCAATGATTTCATGCTGACTCTCTAATTGCTCGAGAACGTCTGCAGACGTGGAATAACCTGTTTTCGTTTTTTTGACAACGGGAAGTCCCAATTTTTCAAAAAGGATTGGTCCCAATTGCTTCGGCGAATTTAAGTTGAATTTCTCTCCTGCAAGGTCATAAATTTCTGTTTCAATGGTTTCTAACCTGCTTTTTAGCGATTTGCCCATATCTTCTAAACGTCCTACATCAACTTTTACACCGTAGGCTTCCATTTCTCCTAATACAACAGCTAGCGGTAGCTCTAACTCTGTTAAAAGGGTCGCTTGATTGTTTTCTTCCAGGGATACTAACACGTCATTCTTTAAATCAAAAATCATTTTAGCTTTGCGAGCTATATGTTCTTGATAAATGCTTTCTTCAGGAACTTTCAGTTTGGCGCCTTTACCGTATATCTCCTCATCAAACTGTATATCAGAATTACCTAAGCGATGACTGATCGCTGGTATATCATGATTGTTCTCAGAAGGATTAATTAAATAGGATGCTAATAATAAGTCAAAAATGATACCTTCTACTCGAATGTCATATCGCAAAAGAGCAACCGTTACCTTTTTTGCATCAAATACGATTTTTTTCATAGATGCATCCTCTGCCCAATTACGAAAGGCTTTGGACTTTACAGCTTCTTCTAATGGTAAAAAATAATTCTTCGTTGATGTAGCAAGAGATAAGCCTATTATATCTGCTGTATGATAATTTTCTTCTAGCATTTCGACTTCTAGAGCTGTAACAGTTTCTAATTCAGCATCTTCAAAAGAATCAAGCACTTCAAAATTAAGCTCTGATAATTCCACTATTGCAGAGCCTTCTTCCGTTTCTCCTTTGATACGGGATAATAATGATTGAAAGCTTAACTCAGTGAAAATCTTCCTTACCTTATCATAATCATAATCTTTATAATTCGTATCTTTAAGTGATATTTCTATTGGAGCTTCTTTATTAATGGTAACTAGCTCTTTACTCATAAATGCATCATCTTTATAAGTGACTAATTTCTCTTTCAGTTTTTTTGCGTTTATATCTTCAACATGGTCATATAGATTTTCGAGCGTTTGATATTCCTTAAGTAATTTAACAGCTGTCTTTTGACCTATGCCCGGAACACCTGGAATATTATCTGATTTATCACCCATTAATGCTTTCATATCGATAACTTGCTCAGGAGTAATTTCCAATTCTTCCTCTAACGTATCAGGTGTATATTTCATTACATCTGAAATGCCTTTTTTGGTCAGATGAACAGATGTTTTGGCAGATACTAATTGCAGTAAATCCTTATCCCCAGTAATGACCGTAACTTCTTCCTTTTGTTTTAAACCCTCTTCAGCCAAAACACCAATTATGTCATCAGCTTCATAGTTTTCTAATTGATAATGCTTAATACCAAAAGCATCTAGTAATTCTTTGAGCACAGGAAACTGTTCTCTTAGCTCTGAAGGTGTCTTTTCTCTTCCACCTTTATAATCCTTGTAAGTCTTGTGTCTAAAAGTAGTTTTACCTGCATCAAATGCTACTAGTAGGTGCGTTGGTTTCTGTTCTTCTAGGATCTTAAGCAATATGGTAGTAAAACCATATACTGCATTTGTATATACACCTTTATCATTATTCAATAATGGTAAAGCAAAAAAAGCTCGATAAGCTAAACTATTACCGTCTATTAAAACAATTTTATCTGCCATTTAAAATTTCCTCCTTTAAAACTCCGTTCCTATTAGCTACCTTGTTATTTTACCACGTTATCATAAAATAGAAAAAAGAAGCACTACTAGGTAGAGTGCTTCCGTTCCAAAATTTTAAAACAATCATAATATAGTTAATCGTTCTTTAGTCTAAATATCCCATTAAAAGATTTGCATACGGTGAATCTTGCGGAATAATAATTGTTGTTTCTTCATCAATTGTTTTCTTATAAGATTCTAGTGTTCGATATAACTGGTAAAACTCTTCATCTTTAGAAAATGCATTGTTATATAGATTGGCAGCTTCTGCTTCACCATCCGCTCGGATCGTTTCAGCATCTGCATTGGCTTTTGATAGCATTTCTTTTACTTCACGATCAGCAGTCGCTATAATTCGTTTTTTTGCTGCTTCCCCTTGAGATAGGTATTCTTGCGCCTTTGACTCACGCTCAGAAATCATTCGATTAAACACAGATTGTTCATTCTCATCAGGAAGATCTGTTCGTTTTATTCTTACGTCCTGGACCTGTATGCCATACTCATCTCGATCTAGTAATTCATTCACACGACTTGTTACTCGTGCATTTAAATCTCCACGTGTACTTCCTTCTTCATTAATAATCTCATCGTAATTCATACTCCCAAGCTCAGAGCGAATGACGGAGAATATAAACTCACCCATTCGTGACTCTGCGTTAATTTCTGTTCGCGCATTTGAAATCATTTGCCCAGGGTTCTTAATTTCCCATACTGCATAATTATCAATGATCATCCTCTTTTTATCGAGGGTATTTATTTCTCTTTCCATTACATCATAAACCATCTTTTTATTCGGTAAGGTCGTTATAGAATGTAAAAGCGGCACACGCACCTTTATCCCTGGCTCACTTTCTACACGAATAACTTCACCAAATTGACGCACTACTTTATACTCGCCTTCTTTTACCACAAATAAACTACTCAAAGCGATAATAATCAAAATGATCGTTACCAAAATAATCAGACCAATTTTAACATAACGCTTCACCTGTTTTGGTGTTAATTTATTCATTTCATAAACATTACTATCTGCCATTTGTATCACCCGCTTCACTATTGTCCTCTACTGATGCTTCTGGCTTGTCTTCTTCAGTATTCTCCGTTTCAGCCGGAGGAGTGATCGTTTGTTGATTGTTTGAACCCTGTGGAGTAAGAGGCAAATACTTTATCGTATTTCCATCATCATTCATCATAAAGATATTTGCATTCGGTAGAACTTGATCCAAGGTTTCTAAGACTAGACGTTGACGTGTTATATTTTCATTAGTTTCATATGCTTCATATAAAGCATTGAATTCTGATACATTCCCTCGTGCAATTTCAATTCTTTCTATTTTATCTCCTTCAGCTCTAGAAATAATTGCATCTTTCTCACCAAGTGCTTCCTCGACTTGTTGATTTTCATACTTTTCCGCTTCATTCCGTTTCGTATTCATTGTTTCCCGCGCATCCGTAACTTTCATAAAAGCCTGCCTAACTTCCTCATTAGGTAAATCTACTTCTTGAAGCTTCACATCTAAAATGGAAACTCCAATATCATAATCTTCTGTTAATGATGATAGTAGTTCTAATACCTCATTTTCAATCATTGCTTTTCCATCTGTTAAAGCTTCATCTATAGTAGATGAACCGATCACACTTCTTAACGAAGCTGAGGTTGCATTATATAGAATTTGTTCTGGATCTGTAGATTCATATAGATATTTTGCTGGATCTGTAATACGCCATTGAACAACTAAATCAGCTAATAATATGTTTTCATCACCTGTAATCATTCTTACGCTATCCGCACGCTCAGCATTTTCTGAGTCATATCCAAAGTCTAGACTAAACGTTTCCTTGGATAATTTCTCTACCTCTTGAACCGGCCAAGGCAATTTGAAATGTAAACCTGGTTCTGTGATTCCTTCATCTGCTTTACCAAAAGTCATAATAATTGCTTGATCCGATTCATCGACTGTATACCAACTAGTCAACGCTACCACACCTAAAACAATGGCACCGATAACGATACCAAGTATGCGGTAAATTTGTTTTAACGACATATATGTATTTCCCCCTTTTCTTTTATATTATGTTTACGCATGAGTAGTTAAAAAGTTTCAAAAAAATAAGAAAAGAACTTGGATTCTTTTCTCAAATTAAGCTTATAGATGTTTGGGTAATTTCACGATAAAAGTAGAACCTTCATCAAGCTTCGAATCAACCGTTATTTCTCCATTGTGTGCCTCTACGATATGTTTAACAATGGCAAGACCGAGTCCTGTTCCTCCTGTATTTCTACTTCTAGCACGATCCACTCTGTAAAACCTTTCAAAAATACGATTTTTTGCTGATTCAGGAATTCCAAGTCCCGTATCTCTTACTTTAAATAAAATCATATCTTTTGTTTCTTCTATTACGAGCCCAACCTTCCCTTTTTCAGCTGTATAATTGATTGCATTATACAGTAAATTCAACAGAACTTGCTTTAGCCGATCAGCATCCCCGTTTAATGAAATTTGCTCGTCAATTGTATAACTAAACTCAATATCCTTTTTGACAGCTTGTTGCTCTGCTATCGTAATGATTCCTTGAATCCATTCATGAATTTCTATTCTTTTTTGTGTTAATTTCAATTCGTCTTTTTCTAAACGAGACAATTCTAACAAATCATATACCAACGCTTGCAATCTTTCGCTTTCGGATAAAATAATAGTTAGAAACTGTTTACTCAATTCAGTGTCTTCCATTGCACCATCTAACAATGTTTCAGCAAAGCCACGTATAGAAGTAATCGGTGTTTTTAGTTCGTGTGACACGTTTGCAACAAAGTCTTTACGCATTTGTTCTACACGTTTTAGTTCTGTAATATCGTGAAAAACCAAAACTGCGCCTTTTAACTCATTTGTTTCATTAATAACTGGAGCACCCACTATTTCTATATAGCGTTTTTCATTGCCGACCTTCTTAACAAACGAACTCTTAATTTTTTCTTCATATAGAAATGTTTCCTGTACTACTTTTTGGATATTAACTTGTGATAATACATCGTAATAGAGATAGCCAATATAATTTACTGATTTCTCTCCAAAGAGATCTAGCAATTTACGATTTACAAGATGAACATAGCCTCTTTCGTCAATCAGCATCAAACCACTTTCCATATTATTTATGACTGTTTTCCATTGACTACCCTGCATCTTTTCCTGAATCGTCATTTCTTGTAAACTTTTTGCTAAAACGTTAATGGCATTGCTTAAATGTGCTGCTTCTCCCTGTGGCTTTACATAGGTCCTTGCATTATAATTTCCTTTTACTAGCTCTTTTGCAACGCGTGAAGTAGCAACAACAGGTTTAATATAATTTTCAAAAAGATGATAAATAAGAATAAGACAAATAATAAAACCAATGGTAACTGCTAGAAAAACCAATATGATTTCATTACCATTTGCATATGGCAAGACAACGAACCCAATCATTACGAATACTGAAACTAATATTGCAACATATGACGCAAATAATCGAGATCCTTTTGATCCCATTAGGATGGCTCCTCCATTTTATATCCAAGTCCGCGAATCGTTTTAATGTAAACAGGGTGTTTCGTATCAGGCTCAATTTTTTCCCGTAAGTGACTGATATGTACATCGACAATTCTTGTATCTCCAACAAAATCATAATTCCATACAGCACTTAATAATTGATCACGTGATAAAACCTTGCCTTTATGTTTTGCTAGATATAATAATAGTTCAAATTCTTTTCTAGTAAAGGTTAGTGTTTCCCCTTTTATACTTGCTTCGTATTGTTGGGGGTACACCATCAATTCCGCAATTTTTATATACGTTTCGTTTCCTGCTTCATCCCTTTTTTTAGATCTGCGAAGGATCGCTTTTATTCTAGCTACCACTTCCTTTGGACTAAATGGTTTCGTTAAATAATCGTCTGCACCTAATTCTAGTCCAAGCACTTTATCAAATTCTTCGTCCTTCGCTGTTAACATTAGGATAGGTGTGTCAATTTGCTTTTGACGTAGAGCTTTACAAACTTCGGTACCTTCCATGCCAGGTAGCATCAAATCTAAAATAATGAGATCGTAGCTGCCAGTAGATGCCTTTTCCAATCCTTCTAAACCTGAAAAAGCAATATCTGTTTTAAAACCTGACTTTTCAATATTATATTGTAAAAGTGTAACAATAGATTGTTCATCGTCGACTATAAGTACTTTTTCTTCCATAAAAACACCTCATTGGATATGTATTACATTAATCATACATGTTGATGAAGATAAAGTGAATAGAATAAGCGGACAAATTTACCAATGTAATGTTAATTTTTCTTTACATTTCAATTTTATTCGATTTATTGGTTATTTCAGCAACAAATGACATCAGGGCTATATATAAATTGATTTTCATACAAAAATAAGCCTCGCTAGAATATTCCTAGCGAGACTTATTTGTTTTATTGTAAATTATTTAACTTTCAGAAGAACTTTTGCATTTACTACTAACCTTTACTAAAAGTTAATTTATCAACACTTATCATACTGATTAATATAAGCTATTAATCCATATTTTTGATTAATTCATCACCGAATTCAGATGTTTTTACTTCAGTTGCACCATCCATTAAACGGGCGAAATCGTAAGTAACTACTTTTGAACCAATTGTTTTGTCCATTGATTTTAAGACAAGATCAGCTGCTTCTCTCCATCCAAGGTGCTCAAGCATTAATACACCTGAAAGAATAACAGAAGATGGATTAACTTTATCTAGACCAGCGTACTTAGGTGCAGTACCATGAGTTGCTTCAAAAATAGCATGACCTGATTCGTAGTTAATGTTAGCTCCTGGAGCAATACCAATTCCACCAACTTGAGCCGCTAAAGCGTCTGAAACATAGTCACCATTAAGGTTCATAGTAGCTACAACATCAAATTCTTTTGGACGTGTAAGAATTTGTTGTAAGAAAATATCGGCAATAGAATCTTTAATGATAATTTTACCTGCTTGTTCAGCTTTAGCTTGTGCTTCGTCAGCTGCGTCGCGACCTTTTTCTTCTGTGATTTTGTCATACTCAGCCCAAGTAAATACTTTATCTCCGTATTCTGCTTCTGCTAATTCATAACCCCAGTTTTTAAAAGCACCTTCTGTAAATTTCATAATATTACCTTTGTGGACAAGTGTTACGCTTTTACGACCTTCGTTAATTGCATAATCAATTGCAGCACGAACTAAGCGTTTTGTACCTTCAGATGAAATAGGTTTTACACCAATTCCAGATGTTTCAGGAAAACGAATGTTTTGTACTCCCATTTCGTTTTGCAAGAAATCTATTACTTTTTTCACTTCATCTGAACCACTTTGCCATTCTATACCTGCATAAATATCTTCAGTGTTCTCACGGAAAATAACCATATCCGTATCTTCTGGGCGTTTTACTGGTGATGGAACTCCATCAAAGTAACGCACTGGACGAAGACAAGTAAATAAATCTAGTTTTTGACGAAGAGCTACGTTTAAAGAACGAATTCCTCCACCAATTGGAGTAGTTAATGGTCCTTTAATTGCAATTTTGTATTCGCGGATTGCATCTAACGTTTCTTCTGGTAACCATTCACCTGTTTTGTCAAAAGCTTTTTGACCAGCTAGAACTTCTTTCCACTCAATACCTTTTTCACCATTATAAGCTTTCTCAACAGCCGCTTCAATTACACGACTTGATGCAGCCCAAATATCAGCACCTGTTCCATCACCTTCAATAAATGGAATTACTGGCTTGTTTGGTGTTTGAACAACCCCATTTTCTACTGTAATTTTTTCTCCCATAATTCAATTCCTCCTAATCAAGATTCATTTATATTCGAAAAGCCTGTTAACCAAAATCGTTAACTATAACTTATCGCTCGTTTATTTTAACATATTGTTGCTGTTTAGGTCCCACATATTCTGCGCGTGGGCGAATTAAACGATTATTTTCATACTGCTCTAGGATATGTGCAATCCAGCCTGAGAAACGACTCATTGCAAATATCGGAGTATATAAATCATGCTTAATTCCTAGGCTATGATACACAGATGCTGAATAAAAATCAACATTGGCTGGTAACCCTTTTTCACTTTTTATATATTCTTCGATTTCCACTGAGATTTCATACCATTTAGACATATCTTTCAAAGCTGTTAATTCTTTAGACATTTTCTTTAAATGTTTTGCTCTTGGATCACCATTTCTATATACACGGTGTCCCATTCCCATAATTTTTTCTTTATTAGCCATTTTTTCTTTTACATATGGAATCGCATTGTCAATTTCATCAATTTCTGAGAGCATTTGCATCACACGTTCGTTGGCACCACCATGTAATGGCCCTTTTAAAGCACTTATCGCTGCAGTTATTCCTGAATACATATCAGATAATGTAGCAACACATACTCGAGAAGTGAATGTAGAAGCATTTAATTCATGATCCGCATGTAAAACTAAAGCTTTATTGATTGCTTCTTCCTCTAAATCATTTGGTTCTTTATCATTTAGCATATACAGAAAGTTAGCTGCATAGCTAAGACCTTTTTTAGGTTTCACAGGCTCAAGTCCATCTCGAATGCGAGAAAAAGCTGCCACCACAGCAGACACCTTCGCTTGTAAGCGAATTGCTTTACGCTTATTCGCCGCATCATCCATTACATCTGCTTCTTCATCAAATAAACCTAATAAAGAAATAGCTGTACGAAGCGCTGCCATTGGATGTACACTATGTAAATTATAAGATTTGAAATGACTCAATACCTCATCGGGCAAAGCCATATTTTCAAATAAATCATCACTAAACGCATCTAATTCATCTTGATTCGGTAGTTTTTTATTCCATAATAAATAAATAACTTCCTCAAAACTTGCATTCTCCGCTAAATCGTCAATCGTATAACCAACATAGGTAAGTTGATCATCGATGATCGAGCTTATTGACGATTCGGTTGCAATAATCCCTTCAAGCCCTTTTGTAGCTGACATTACATCTCTCTCCTTTTCTTATCCTTTTTTCCATTTACAGTTATCCAATCTGTAAATGACTTATCCTATACAAGCAGATATAATCTGCTGATAAACATCCCCAACGTCCATTATAAACAAACTAGAAGGCTTAGTAAAATGAAAACGATTAAATTGTATCACAATATTAGCCTACTGAGATAAAGAGATAGAAAATATATTTACTTATTCTAGATAAAATTTTAATTTTCTTATGATAGTGGAGGGAACATATCCATTAATTTCATGACTAAATAAGCAATACCTGCTCCAATCACCGGTCCCACTGCAATTCCTTGAAATAAAACTACAGCTAGAATTGTGCCTAAAACGAGCGCCGTCGTAATATGAGGATCAGTCGCTAATAGCTCAATACCGTTTTTCGCAATCACTGCAACAAAAATTCCAGCAGCAAGAGCAATCCAAGCATAAAAAGAGCGCACACTTTCTGATAATTCTTTAAAACCAATCTCGCCGGTCGCAATAGGTACCAAGACTGCAATCGTAATGATTGTAACACCCCAGCCTAAGCCTTTATCTTGAATGTACGGGAATAGTTTTTCATCCATTTTTAACAATTTAATACCAAAAAGCACATAAACTGCAATCATAATTGATTGATTTTTGCCAATATAACCAAGTATAAATAATATGATTAAGAAGATGGTTGAGCTACTAACCATGTATCTAATGCCTCCGTAATTCAATTCTAAAATCATTTTTAATGTCACATATACACCCCGTCTTATTCCTTTTAAGAGGGGGCATGACTTTTTTAAAAAATCTTAAAGTTTTAAAAAAAACAATTAACTATTAATATTTTGCCTGAATTTAAAGCATTATCCTCTAAAAATTCTAACTCTTCCTTGATTCATCCATCTTTGGGCAAGTTTTTTCAATGCATTTTTAATTGGAACTCTTGTTGTTGGGATTAACAAAATAAAACCGATTAAATCTGTTATAAAGCCTGGTGTTAATAGAACAACACCACCTATCAATATACAAATCCCGTCGAAAATTTGCTCTTGAGGTAATTGCCCTTGATCCATCGAACTTCTGGCTTTTGCTAACGTTTCTAAGCCTTGTTGTTTTGCTAACCATGCTCCTAATACACCGGTAGAAATAATAAGGATTACTACCCACCACGGACCAATTTGACCACCAGCCCAAACTAATAAGCCTATTTCTAAAGCTGGCACTATTAATACAAATAATAAAATCCATCGGAACATTTTATATTCACCTTTTCTTTTTGGATATGTTTAAATATATCTTACTTAAGGCTAGTTTAAACGATTTGCAGAAAAGATTCCATGATAACAAATAAAAAGGAAAGGCAGTAGCCCTTCCTTCTCCATGTAAATTATAGTACGCTAGCATGTCCAGCGTAAATATCACCTTTTTGTGCATCAATGGTAATATCTTGTCCATCTTCAATTATATCGAGCGCTTTTTCCACTCCAACAATTACAGGAATTCCAAGGCTTAAGCCCACAACTGCTGCATGGGAAGTTAATCCGCCTTCTTCGGTAATAATACCAGATGCTTTCTCAATTGCTTCCATCATATCCTTATCCGTTCCATAAGTGATAATGATATCTTCAGGCATTACTTTTTGCTTTGCTTCTTCCGCATTTTTAACACGGACTGCTCTTCCGTAGAAGCTTCCTTTACCAACACCTTGGCCTTTTGCCAAAACGTCACCAATAACATGAATTTTCATTAAATTAGTTGTTCCACTTTCTCCTACTGGAACCCCTGCAGTAATAATAACTCGGTCACCGCGTTTGAAATGGTTGGTTGAAAGTCCAATTTCAATCGATTCTTCTAACACATCATCGGTAGTATGAGCAAGCTTTCCTACAATTGTTTCTACACCCCAAACAAGTGCTAATCGTCTACTTACCTGCTCTTCGAAAGTAACAGCTATAATCGGAGCTTCAGGTCGATATTTTGAAATCATTCTTGCAGTATGCCCGCTAACAGTTGGTGTTAGAATTGCATCTACATTTAAGTTCATTGCAGAGTGATTAACAGACTGACTAATCGCATCCGTAATTGTCATATCTGTTTCTTTTGAACGTAAATCTAATACTGCTTTATGGTCAATAGCAGTTTCTGCTTTCTTTGCAATGTTACTCATTGTACGCACAGCCTCTACTGGATAGTCACCAGCTGCAGTTTCACCAGAAAGCATAATTGCATCTGTACCATCAAAAATAGCATTGGCAACATCGGAAGCTTCCGCACGTGTTGGACGTGGATTTCTTTGCATTGAATCCAACATTTGTGTAGCAGTAATTACTGGCTTTCCAGCATTGTTACATTTTTGGATCATATCTTTTTGAACAAGCGGTACATCTTCTGGTGGAATTTCAACACCAAGATCTCCTCTTGCAACCATTAAACCATCACTAACTTGTAAAATCGTATCTAAATTATCTACCCCTTCTTGGTTTTCAATCTTAGGGATAATTTGAATATGAGTTGCATTTTGCTCTTCTAATAATCCTCTGATTTCTAATACGTCAGAAGCTCGACGAACAAATGATGCAGCAATGAAGTCAACACCTTGTTCAATTCCAAATTTAATATCTGCAGCGTCTTTATCTGTAATACCTGGAAGATTTACACTTACATTTGGAACGTTAACACCTTTTTTATTTTTAAGTAAGCCAGAGTTAAGAGCTACTGTTTTAAGTTCTTTTTTATCTTGAAGAATTTCTGTTACCTCTAGTTCTATTAAGCCGTCATCTAAAAGTAAACGTGAACCAACGTGTACGTCATCGATTAATTGAGGATAAGTTACAGCAATTCTTTCGCTGTCTCCCTCAATTGTAGCGTCCATCGATACATAAACTGTTGCTCCTTTATTTAATTGTGCTGCTCCATCTTTTAAAGTCGCAGTACGGATCTCTGGTCCTTTTGTATCTAAAAGAATTGCTACTGTTTTACCCGCTTTTTTTGCTGCTTTCCTAATATTTTTGATACGAGCTCCATGCTCCTCAAAATCTCCATGGGAAAAATTCAACCTTGCCACATTCATACCTTCATGGATTAGTTGCTCTAATTTTTCAATGTCCTCTGAAGCTGGTCCAATCGTACAAACTATTTTTGTTCTTCTCATACCATTATTTCCTCCTTAAATGAATGAAAGTATACAAATATACTTCTTTCATTTCTGTCATTTATAATATCAATTTTTAAATAGATAACTGATTTGATAAATTATACATATTCATATTCACTTGGTGTTTTTTAGCTAAAACCTCATGAATATCATGGTGTACTACCACATTATTTTCAACGCCTACCATTCTTCCACCTTTACCTTCAATTAAAAGATCTACCGCTTTTGCGCCTAATCGACTGGCAAGAACACGGTCATAACCAGATGGAGAGCCACCACGTTGAATATGACCTAACACAGTTACTCTGGTTTCCATATTAGTTGCCTCTTCAATAGCTTTACCATACTCCACACCATTACCGACGCCCTCAGCTAAAATGATAATACTATGTTTTTTACCACGAGCCTGTCCTCGCTTTAACTTTTGAACAACACTTTCAAAATTATCTGTTTTCTCTGGAATTAAAATACTTTCCGCTCCATTTGCCAAACCGGCCCAAAGTGCTAAATCTCCAGCATCTCTTCCCATTACTTCTACTACATATGTACGTTCATGTGACGTAGCTGTATCACGAATTTTATCGACAGCGTCTACTATTGTATTTAATGCTGTGTCAAAGCCAATCGTGTAATCCGTCCCTGAAATATCATTATCAATTGTTCCTGGTACACCAATACACGGAAATCCTTTTTCTGTTAACTTTGAGGCACCACGAAAAGATCCGTCCCCACCAATTACGATTAATCCTTCTAATCCGATTTTTTTCATCTGTTCAATAGCTTGTTGCTGACCTTCGTCTGTTTTGAATTTTTCAGACCTAGCAGAATACAGTATTGTACCACCACGTTGAATAATATCCCCAACAGAACCAATCACCATTTGTTTTATATTACCTTCCATTAATCCCTCATAACCATTATAAACACCATATACTTCAATATCATTGTAAATTGCATTTCTAACCACAGCTCGGACTGCAGCGTTCATCCCTGGAGCATCTCCACCACTTGTTAAAACACCGATTTTTTTCATATTCATCACCTCTTTTTTGATTTATGATACTACTACATTTTACCCCAATATGAATATAATCTAAACACGTCGAACACCAACTATGATTATACATGAATTCAATAGGAAACTCACCCCTAAATATGAACAAATTGAAGCATTTTTATTAAAGCGATTACATTATTAAGAGAATGCGAACTTCTTTTTATTACAATGTTATGAAAAGAATATTAACAACTACAAATTAATCCTTATGTATAAAAAACAAGGTATAAACCGTTTAGTAGATTTACACCTTGTTTAAGGTAAATATATTTATGTTGGATTTATTTCTTCAAACTGTCCAATTTTTTTATATTTATCAAAACGAAGATCAAGTAATGTTTCCACATCTAATTTTTTTATTTCAGCTAATGCTTCTGTAATTGTTTTATCAATTGCTTTAGCCTGTGTTTCTAAGTCGCGATGTGCACCACCCATAGGCTCCTCAATAACATCATCAATAATACCTAACTCTTTTAAATCGGGAGCGGTAATTTTTAAGGATTTTGCCGCTCTTTCTGCCTGCTGAGAATCCTTCCATAATAAAGCTGCAGCTCCTTCTGGAGAGATAACAGAATACGTAGAATTTTCTAACATATAAATTCTATCCCCAACACCTAATGCAAGAGCTCCACCACTTCCACCTTCTCCAATCACAACACAAATGATCGGGACAGTTAACCCCGCCATTTCCATAAGGTTTTTAGCAATAGCTTCACTTTGTCCTCTTTCTTCGGCAGCCTTTCCTGGATAAGCTCCCTTTGTATCAATAAAAGTAATTATAGGTCTATTAAATTTTTCCGCTTGTTTCATATGACGCAGAGCTTTTCGGTATCCTTCTGGATGAGGACTTCCAAAATTTCTATATATATTTTCTTTCGTGTTTTTTCCGCGCTGATGTCCAATAATCGTAATTGGTACATCTTTAAATTTTGCTATTCCAGCAACGATCGATGCGTCATCTCCATAATATCGATCTCCATGAAATTCAATAAAATTTGTAAATAAAATTGATATATAGTCCAGTGTAGTTGGTCTCTCGGCATGGCGTGCAATTTGTACACGATCCCATGGCTCAAGCTTACCATAGATATCTTTTTCTAATTTTCCTAAGCGTGTTTCCATTTTTTTGATTTCTTCTGTTAAATCAATTTCGCTTTCCTGCGTGATTTTCTTCAATTCATCAATTTTCTCTCTCAGTTCAATCACGGGTTTTTCAAACGCTAGTACTTGTTTCACTTTCATTTCCCCCTGACTGATGTAGATCTAAAATAGTTGAAATTACTTCTTTCATTTCTTGACGTGGGATTACTTTATCCAGCTGTCCATGTTTTAACTGGAACTCTGCAGTCTGAAAATCATTTGGAAGCTTTTCACGTATTGTTTGTTCAATAATTCTTCTACCAGCAAACCCAATTAACGCACCTGGTTCAGCGAAATTATAATCTCCAAGCATAGCAAAACTTGCAGACACTCCTCCAGTAGTAGGATTTGTCATAATAGAAATTAGTAATCCACCTTTTTTATGAAATCTCTGGATAGCAATCGAAGTTTTGGACATCTGCATCAAGCTTAAAACTCCTTCTTGCATCCTTGCACCACCAGAGGCCGTACATATAATCATTGGTATTCCTTGATCTTTTGCATTTTCAATTGCTCTTGTTATTTTTTCTCCAACAACAGAACCCATGCTACCCATTCTAAACCTTGAATCCATCACTGCAATTGCTGTAGGAAAACCATTTATTTTCCCTTTTCCTGTGACGACGGCCTCATTTAATCCTGTTTTCTTTCTGTCTTTTTCAAGTTTCTCTATGTAACTTGGAAAGTTAAGCGGGTTACTAGAAATTAGATTTTCATCCCATTCTTGAAATGAATTGTCATCAAATAAACACGCAATTCGATCGTATGCATTTAATTGGTGATGGTGTCCACATTCAGGACAAACATTTAAGTTCTTTTGTAATTCCTTCTGGTAGAATATCTTTTGACATCCGCCGCATTTTTGCATTAAGCCCTCCGGAACATCTTTTTTAGCTTCCTCTCTTGGGATAGAAGCGTATTTTTTCTTTTTACTAAAAAAATCCTTTAGCAAGGATAATTCCCCCTCTGTTAAACCATTCTTACACTTGTCAGTTAAAAATTTTTATAAATAATGGTAGTCCTACTATTTTGTAAAATTAGATATATCACTTCTCTATTGCTCACTATAAAGCGTATAAATTTGATGATGTTTTTTAGTTTTTAAAATTTCGGCAATTTGATTATAAAAATCGATACCATACGTATTATTCTTTACACTTTTTGAAAAATCCTGCATAAATCGCCAGATTTTATATAAAAGGAAGTTTTGCCCATAACTAAAAATATGAGCGAAAAATTCATCATGTAATTGGGTATGGGTCAGATTATCATCGTTTATGATTAGCTCGATACTTTCTAGTGCAGCATCATCCATCTTATCAATGGCTAATTCAATTGCATTTTTTTCTAGCATCTTTTTTGCTTCCATAATTTCTCGCTGCGTATTATGATCTTGTAGAACAAAGCCTGCTAACAATTCAACGGTATGATAGGATTGATAATCTCGTAGAAAAGTACCTTCTCCTTGTTTTGTCTCAATTAATCCCAATAACTCAATTGCTCTAAGAGCTTCTCTTACGGATGATCTTCCTATTTTTAATTTATCAGCTAAATATCTCTCTGAGGGCAGTCGGTCCCCTGGTTCTAATTCCTTTTCCTTAATAATCTGTTGCATTTCTTTTAAAACTTGCTGATACACTTTTACAGTGGTTGGCATTACTTTGCCTCCTGAATATCTATGAACATATTACAATTCTATATTTCGGCTAATTCACGTGTTTTTCTTGCGACAGCTTTTGGATCAACGGATATCCTTGCAACCCCTGATTTCATAGCTGCTTCCGCTACTTTTTCAGCTACTTTCGGGGCTACTCTAGCATCAAATGGAGCCGGAATAACATAATCTTCGTTCAATTCTTCGTCCTTAATCAAAGAAGCTATTGCATAAACAGCTGCAACTTTCATCTCTTCGTTAATGTCTTTAGCCCGAACGTCTAATGCTCCTCTAAATATCCCAGGAAAAGCTAGCACATTATTAACTTGATTAGGGAAATCAGATCTCCCAGTACCTATAACTCTTGCCCCTGCTTCTTTTGCAAGGTTTGGCATAATCTCAGGATCAGGATTTGCCATAGCGAAGATAATAGAATCTGGTGCCATCTTTTGAACCATTTCCGTACTCAGCAGTCCACCAAGCGATACCCCAATAAATACATCAGCATCTTTTATAACATCTGTTAAAGAGCCTTTTAATTTTGATTTATTTGAGACTTTAGCTACGAAATCTTTCATTTCGTTCATTCTTTCAGTTCGACCTTCATATATTGCTCCGATCGAATCACACATAATAATATCTTTCACACCAAAATGACGTAATAATTTTATAATAGCAATTCCTGCCGCACCGGCACCATTCATTACAATTTTTATGTCAGAAAATGATTTGTCTACTAATTTTAAAGCGTTAGTTAAACCTGCCAAAGTAACAATTGCCGTACCATGCTGATCATCATGGAAAACTGGTATATTCATTTTACTTTTCAGGGCTTGCTCGATTTTAAAACACTTTGGTGCTGCAATATCCTCTAGATTAATTCCACCAAAACTTGGTTCAAGTAATTGTACTGTACGTATAATTTCATTGTTGTCACTTGTATCTAAACAAATTGGAAAAGCATCTACACCAGAAAAACTTTTAAATAAAACTGCTTTCCCTTCCATCACAGGTAGCGAGGCAGAAGCGCCAATATTGCCTAAACCTAACACCGCACTCCCATTACTAACAACAGCAACAGTATTGCCTTTCATTGTATAATCATAGATAGTCGACAGGTCTTGAGAGATTTCTCTGCAAGGCTCGGCTACACCAGGCGAGTACGCTAAACTTAAATCATGCGCATCCTTTACCTTCACTTTCGAAATTGTGGCTAACTTACCTTGATGTTCTTTATGCATTTTTAGGGCTTCTTTTTTCAAATTAGTCAACTAATTTCACTCCCTTAGAATTTTAAATGCAGTAAATACAGGGTTTTTATATAGTGTATTGACCTCTTTTTCTCTTCGTTTTCTTTAATAAGTGAGCATATTATAAGTGGTCAGACCACTTAATTATAACATTATAACAGAACATCCAATTGTGTAAAGTACGTGCATTAACCCAAATTATTCTTTGTTTTCTTGTAATACGATGTTTTCAACACCGAATTTATTTTTTAGTATTTGAAGACTTTTTGAAGATCTATCCAAATTATATTCTTCCGTTAGTTTATATAATTTCTTTTTTTCTTGAAAATACGTATAGACTGGTGTTTCACCAGGGTATGATTTGGCGTGGCTTTTTATTATTTCCAGAGAATTACCTTCATTTACATTTGAAAGCTTAATATAGATGCTTTTATTTGATGGTATAAATGTATTTTGCGATAATTTCGTTATTTTTTCTACTATCACTTGATCTTTTTCGTTTCTTTTTTCTAATTTTCCATCAAAAATGACCATCTCTTCTTCTTTTAGCCAGTGATGTACGTTTCTAAATAATTGTGGAAAAAGTACAGCTTCCATTTCTTTTTCTTCATCAGCAAGCACGATAAAAGCCATTGATTCCCCTCTTTTCGTTCGAATAACTCTAATTGATTGAACCACTGCAGCTCCTTTTTTCTGTTTTAATTCATGTTGCAATTGATCAAGCTTCACATATCCATTTTCCCTAAGTTCCTTCCGATATTCCTTTAATGGATGACTTGAAAGATAAAAGCCCAGGACATCTTTTTCGAGCATTAACTGTTTAATTGCTGGAAAAGGTTCTACCTCAGTGTATGAATGTTCTATATTCAAATCATTATCAAATAAAGACGTTTGATCTTCAAAATCTCCAAACAATTCTGCTTGTTCTAGAGCTTGATCAACAGAAGCTAATAAGCTCGCGCGATTATTATTTAATTGATCAAATGTACCTGCAAGAATTAGCAGTTCTATCACAGAACGGTTCACAATGGAGGTAGAGATACGCATACAAAAATCAAATAGATGAACGAACGGTCCATTTTTTCTGGCCCTTATAATTTCTTGCACAACATTAAACCCAATACCTTTAATCGCCGTTAATCCTACAACAATTTGATTATTTTTCATTCGAAATCGACCAAAACTATCGTTAATGGAAGGAGCCCTAACAGTTATTCCAGTAGATTTTGCTTCCTTAACATATTGTTCTATTTTTTCTGCTTGTCCAATGACCATATTTAATAATTCAGTATAAAAAATAGCAGGATAGTTAGCTTTTAAATAAGCTAATTGATAACTTATCATACTGTATGCAACGGCATGACTTCTGTTAAAGCCATAATTAGAGAATCGGACAATCCATTCAAATATCTCTTCACTTACTGCCTCTGTATAATTATTTTCCAAACAACCATTTTTAAATTTCTTTTTATAAGTTAACAGAATCTCTTTATCTTTCTTACTAACCGCTCTTCTTAAAGAGTCCGCTTCGCCGTAAGTAAAGCTAGCTAATTTATTCGCAATTTGCATGATTTGCTCTTGGTATACTAAAACACCATACGTTTTTTCTAAGATCGGTTTCAAATCTTGATGGGGATAATCCACTCTTTCTTTCCCATGTTTTCTAGCAATATATACAGGTATAAAATCCATCGGACCTGGTCTATAAAGAGCGTTCACAGCGACAACATCTTCAAATGTGGACGGCTTTAAATCAACTAAAACTTGCTGCATACCTCTAGATTCTAATTGAAAGATTCCACTAGTATCTCCTTTTCGCAACAAAGCGTATGTTTTTTCATCCTGAAAATTAATCGACTCTAATTTAAACGGCTTGGATAAGGTACGATGAACTTGATTTACAATTCGTTCAAGTAAACTTAAGTTTCTTAGTCCAAGGAAATCCATTTTAAGTAGACCTATATCTTCCAATTCTTTCATGGCAAATTGCGTCAGGTCAATACCGTGCTGACTAGGCATCGTTGGTGTATAGTCAGTTAAGGGCTTTTCACTTATGATCACTCCAGCTGCGTGTGTTGAGGTATGTCTTGGCAAACCTTCTAATTTAGTAGCAACTCGAAATAAAATTTGAAGTTTAGGAGATTGTTTAATGTACTCTGTTAACTCCTTCGACCCTTTCACCATTCCAATAATATTACTTTCTCTACTTTTCCCAAGCATGCTTAACAAATATTTACTATCAGCTTCACTCACTTGCATTACTTTGATTAGCTCACGAATAACGGAACGCTTCGCAAAAGTTCCAAAGGTAACAATTTGAGCGACATAATCTTCTCCATATTTCTCTTGCACATACTTAATTACTTTATCCCTTTTATCATCTGAAAAATCAATGTCTATGTCTGGCATACTTACTCGGTCAGGATTTAAGAATCTTTCAAATAATAATTCATATTTGATAGGGTCTACATTTGTTATCCCTAATAGATATGCGACAAGTGAACCCGCAGCAGATCCTCTTCCGGGACCTACCATAACACCATTTTGTTTGGCATACGTTATAAAGTCCCAAACAATCAAGAAATAATCACTAAACCCCATATCTTTTATCACGGACAATTCATAATCTAATCGCCTAGATAATGTCTCATTTATTTCACGATACTTGTGAGACAACTGCTCTTTACATAAGTGACTCAAGAAATTTTCTGCGTTTTCATTTGTAGGAATTGGATACCTTGGTAGGTGGTAATGATTGAGATCTAAAGAAACATCGCACAAGGAAGCTACATTCATCGATTCCTCAAGACACTCCGGCCATGGTTGGTAGCGATTAGTCATTTCATCCAAAGTCGGTAAAAACATACCATCAAAGCTTTCAAAATCACTCTCAGACCACTTTACTTTTTCATCAATGGCTCGTAATACCTGATAAGCTTGCCTATCAGCTGGTTCTAGATATCTAATTTCCGTGAGTGCAACTGGTAGAATATCTTGCTTTTGACAAAATATTTTTAATGGCTCAACTTGCTCTAAATATCTTTCATCAATACCTAGTCGGAAACTACTCAAAGCAGACAATGCATCGATTTCCTCGAAAGTTTGATAAACTTTATCCGTCTCATTCCCATATAGACCAAGCTCTCTCATTGGAAGAATCATAAAAATATCTGCTTGATTCTTACTTAATTTGTCTACTTCTAGTGTTGAATTGTTTCTTTGATACTGAGAACTCCATTTCATTAATGTTTGATAACCGGTAGTATTTTTAGCTAGAAGAGTAATTGGAAATAACTTTTCACCAATAGAAACTGGTAAAATTACTCCGATAATAGGTTTTATACCTGCAGCTATACATTTCTGATAAAATTGGATCGCCCCGTGCATGACCCCTTTATCTGTTAAGGCAATACTTTGATAATTTAAATTTTTAGCTCTTTCAATAAGCTTATCTATATGTATCGTGCTATTCATTAAACTATAAGCACTTGCAATTTGAAGTTGTGTCATCTTCATTTTAAAACCACCTTTAATAAGGATCTTCTTCATTCATTATAAACAAACGTTCCCTGAGTTGAAATCAATTTACATATCTATGAAAGCTTGACCATAAGTATAAATATAGTAAAAAATTCATCATACAGCATAAATCCATTCATTTCAGTATCTGTACTATCTATCTTATACTATTTGAAAGTTGGAGGGGAAATAAATGGAAGAAAGATTCATCTCTACAATGATGCAGTGTTATTTTATTTCATTCGGTGTCATGCTTGGCGGAACGATTATAGGAAGCATTGGCGCATTTGCTAGTGGAGAGCCTCCCTTTACCCATATGAGTAGAATTGCCAAAAGTTTAAGGATTTGGGCGATTGTAGCAGCTATTGGTGGAACCTTCGATGCGATCACTAACTTTGAAAGAAGTATTTATGAAGGTTCTACAATGGATATGGTTAAACAAATTTTATTGATTATTACAGCTATGGGCGGAGCACAAACAGCATTATTAATAATAGAATGGCTAATACACGAGGAGCTCAGCTAATGCATATTCCACCCTATTATAAAAGAAGTAGCTGGCAACGCTTTTTTTCAGGATGTGTTATTGGGAGCATACTTGCCTACCTGATTTTTTTGTTTATTTATGGTCGTTTTTATGAAGAATGGGTGGAAGAAAATCTTTATTTAAGATCACAATTAAGAGATCTCGAAAAGAATTACCAAACACTAGAAGAGAATCATTTAGCCTTAGATAAGAAATCTAAAGAAAATATATTAATCGAGGAAGTAAATGTTCAATTTGAAAACCTTAAAGCATTGAAGCTTCAAAATGATCGAATGATGGTGCATCAATTAGAAGAGGCTGTTAAACAAGAAATTGAGCATATTATTGGAAAAGAGATTGATGTGGTTTCAGAAACTGTAGAATTATTAATTACTTCAGTGGAAAATAAAAGATACAAAGTAGATGAGTTTTATTTTCAAGCGGAAATAAATACCCTTATTCTTTCTAATGTAACAGTTGTTAAAATAAATCTAAATACAAGTAATTCATAAGAGATACGTCTAGAAGGCGTTCACCGTACTAGACGTATCTTACTATTAATAGGCTTCACAAATTTTATCTAACTTAGCTATAAAAGTATCAACTTCTGCTAAGTTCTCAAGTGTTGCCCCAGATGCAAGAGGGTGACCTCCACCATTGTATTCTGCAGCTAGTTCATTAATGATTGGCCCTTTTGACCTCAATCGAACTCGAATTGAATCATCTTCCTCTACAAAAATAGCCCAAGCAACCACACCTTCAATGTCACCTAATACTCCAACAACAGCACTTGTTTCCATTGAAGTTACTTGATACTTTTCTAAAATATCCTTAGATAAAATAACATGGCTGACTCCAGATTTTGAGACATGAACATTTTGTAAAATATGACCTTTTAACCTAGCAATATTAAGGCTTGTTTTATACATTTCTTCGTAAAGATATGTTCGATCAAACTTATACGTGACTAATTCTGCAGCATAATGGAATGTTTTATCTGTCGTACTTGGAAATAAGAATCTTCCTGTATCCCCTACTATTCCTCCATATAATAAACTTGCTGCTTTATCGGAGCATTTCCAATTTGCTGACTTTGACAGCTCATAAACAAGTTCCGATGTGGAACTAGCGCTTGTGTCAACCCATTGTACATCTCCGAATGCATCATGGTTTGGGTGATGATCAATTTTAATAATTGTATGACCATTAGCATAACGCTGATCCGAGACACGTGCTTGGTTAGCCGTATCACATACGATAACTAACGCATCCTCGAAAACTTCATCTGGTACATCATCCATTTTTGCCATGAAATCCAAATATGGATCCTCTTCCCCTACCACAAATACAGCTTTTTCTGGATAATTATGTATTATTAATTCTTTTAAACCATTTTGAGAACCATATGCATCAGGGTCTGGACGAACATGACGGTGAATCACAATTTTTTTAAACGCTTCAATCTTTTTAACTATTTCTGTTTTAGACATTATATATCTCCTTTCATCAAATTTAATAGTAGCATAAATTTTCTAAAGTCGTTACAATAATGAGGTTACATATAAATTATCATACCTTTTAATTGATGATTTTCTCTATAAACTCATCATATTAATTTCAAAAATAAGGAGGATTGAAATGATTATTTTTCCGCTCACCATTATTATTACAGCTATTATGTATCTGTATTATAAAGTTATGATTCTCCGCACGAAAGATCCACTTCTACAAGAAATTCAAAATGCAAAAGCAAGAATTGCACTTGGTTTATTTATGATTTTCTTTGGTGTAAACCAATACCTGTTCTATGAAACAACATTAGCGCTATACATTGCATTAATATTTCTTTTATTTGGAATCTTACAAGGTTATGGTGGTTCAAAAAGGTGGAAGCATTATAAAGGAGAACTTAGTAAGCGATAGGCTCTTTTATAAGACTATAACCATCATACCGCTTTTAAATTTTAATTTAAAGCAGGAATCAGAATTTTAAAAATTAATAAGGTGGTCCTCACGAAAAACGAGGACCACCTTTTTTAAACAATGCTAATCCATTAACTGAGCCATTAGCATTGCTTTTCCTACAATGTTCTTTTCATGATAAGCCTCAATATCAATTTTAACAGATTTTCTACCCAGTTCTATTATTTTAGGCTTTATATCCAGAACAGTTTCTAACTGAACTGGTTTAATATAATAAACTGAAATATTTTCTACTACTAAATCTCCTTTTTTCTGCTGTCTAACAGCTCTAGTGGCTGCTTCAGTGATAAAAGAGACAAACACACCATAGGATAGCGTACCAAGCTGATTTGTCATTTGTGGAGTAACAGTTGTTTGATACGTATAATCCTGTCCATGAGAGGTTACTAATTCAAATTGATTGGATACAATGTCATCAATTGTTTCCCCAACTTGAGGCTGCTTTTGAATATGCTGAAGCGCTTTTAATACATCCTGTCTTGATATAAGTCCTTCTAAGACTTGTTGGTTGTTTACCACTGGCATGATCTCGATGCCTTCCCAAATCATCATATGTGCAGCATAGGCTAGAGAGGTTTCTTTTTTTACAGTCATTGGATTTCTGGTCATCACTTTCTCCACCAGTAAATTTTCGTCTTTACCAATTACATCCTTTGAAGTAATCATGCCTACTACTCGTTTTTTGTCATCAACAACAGGATATCTGCTATGTGTCGTTTCTTCTTTCCATTGATACCACTTATTCAAATGATCTTTTAATGAAATGTAAAAAGTATCTTCCACATTGGTATATATATCACCAACAAGCACAATCTCTTTTTTTATAAGCTGATCGTAAATAGCTCTATTTATCATCGCTGCAACAGTAAAGGTATCGTAGCTAGTGGATATGATAGGTAGCTCTTTTTCATCGGCGATTTTTTTAGTGACATCATCTGTATCAAAACCACCGGTAATGAGGACTGCTGCCCCCTCTTTTAATGCAAGCTGATGTGCTTCTACACGGTTACCGATGATTAATAAGGAATCCTTCTCAGTATAGCGCATCATTGCATCTAGCTTCATCGCTCCGATTACAAACTTATTCAAAGTTTTGTACAAGCCTTGACGCCCGCCAAGCACCTGTCCATCTACAATACTTACAATTTCAGCGAATGTTAAATTTTCGAAGTTTTCTTTTTGCTTTCTTTCAATACGAATTGTACCCACACGCTCAATTGTACTAACAAGCCCTTGATTTTCAGCTTCTTTAATGGCTCGGTAAGCAGTACCTTCACTAACATTTAATTCTTTTGCTATTTGACGAACAGAAATTTTATTCCCTACTTTTAAGGTTTCAATATATTGAAGAATTTGCTCATGTTTTGTAGCCACTGTTCGTTCACCAATCTTTCATCTGTACTATTATAGTTTTATAATTAATATTATACAGATCATTTATAAAACCTTCAATGAATTATTGTATTTATAGAAAAATAAAGCATTTTTCTTTTTTTATCTCATTCTGTTCTAATTAGTATTTTCCGCTGTATCATCAAAATTATTAATTATTTTAAATTTATTTTTGAGTTTTTTTATGCCACTAAAAAAAGGATCAAAGGATTTTTTGACCCTTGATCCTTAGTAATATTCTAAATATCTATAGAGCTACCTGGTTCTAAAGCGATGCCTTCACCTGTCTTTACTTTTGATGCAAAAGCCTGTCCATCCTGTTCAATTAATGGGAACGTATTGTAATGGATAGGCACTACTTTTTTGGCTTTTACCCAATCAGCAGCGATTAAAGCATCCTCTGGTCCCATAGTAAAATTATCTCCTATTGGTAAAAATGCTAAATCTATATCATTCATATCACCAATTAATTTTAAATCAGAGAATAGCCCAGTATCTCCTGCGTGATAAATAGTCTTACCTTCTGCATAGAATAAAATACCAGCAGGCATACCACTATATATTTTATTACCATCTTCATCTTCAAACATAGAACCATGAAATGCTTGTGTTAATTTCACTCTTCCAAAATCAAACTCGTGTGCTCCTCCAATATGCATGGGATGCGTTTTTAATCCTCGTGATCCTAAATACACAGCTAATTCATTCGGAGCAACCACTAAACAATTTGTTCGTTTAGCAATACTAATAGTGTCACCTACGTGATCATTATGTCCGTGTGTAAGCAAAATAACGTCTGGCTTCTCATTATCAGGGTTTAAGTCACATGTACCATTACCAGTAATAAAAGGATCAATTAATATGTTGTGTTTCTCCGTCTTGATTTTTACTACAGATTGACCATGAAAAGAAACTCTCATGCTAATAATTCCTCCTTATATTATATCTATTTTATCCTTACCCTTTTTTCTTTAGTCTTAAAAGTAGCTCTATTATTTTTCCATCAGATTTTTAAATGAAAGGATAATTTTAAAATAATGTTAGGGTTAGCATATTCACAAAAAAACCACCTCTAAATCCTGTTAAAGGATCAGAGATGGTTAAAAATAAAAGTTATTCTTTACCCATTTTTTTCTTTAATTCTGCTAATTCATTATCCACATCACTATTATCAAGTTGTTCAAATTCATCATCTAATGATTTGGAATCTGATGATAAATCGTCACTTGTTTCCGCTTCTGCTTCAAATTGTAATACTTTCTCTTCCATTCTCTCAAAACCACGCTTGGATTGATCATTACCAATTGAAGACATGGTTCGATTCATTTTAGTTCGAGTTTTAGCTGACTCGGCTCTTGCTTTTAAGGTATCCTTCTTTATTTTCATTTCATGATATTCTTTTTTCATTTCATCTAATTTTTCTCGTAGGGATAGGACATCTTTATTTGCTTGCTCCCACGTTGTTTGTAAAGATTCTGCTTGCTTTGCTTGTTCGTTCTTGTCTTCTAAAGCACGCCTTGCTAGGTCCTCATTGCCAGCTTCAATAGCTTGCTCAGCTTGTTTCTGGCGTTTTTCAACAAGCGTATTTGCGTCATCAAATTTCTTTTTGAGCATTTTTTCGTTTGCCATCTGTTTTGCAACCGCAGCTTCTACTTCTTGGATATCTGATTGCATTTCACGCATGAACTGATCAAGCATTTTCACTGGATCTTCTGCTTTATCTAGCATTGCATTTAATTCTGAGCCTACTACTGTTTTTACACGACTAAAAAATTGAAACATTCCTGTTTCCTCCTCAAATTTAATAAGTTGAATCATATTAAAAAGATTTGCCGGCTTGTTAATCTTACTTACGATTCAAGTGAAGAAAAGGTTTCAAATTCTTTAATCTTTTCACATAAGGTTTAATTCACTAATGGTTTTAAAAAATCTATATTATCTATGCTGATTAATTACATCTAGTCCACCAGTAATGTCTATAATTGATCCCGTTACCATGTCAGAGTCCTTTTCACAAAGATAATATACCATTCTTGCTATATCTTCACCTGTTCCTGACCTGCCGATAGGTGTTTCCTCATCTTTTACTTTCCTGCTTTCTGATATAGATGCTTCCTTCATTTCTCCTTCAATATTACCAGGACAAATCATATTTACAGTTATGCCATTCTCCGCTTCTTCATAGGCCAATGATTTTGTTAGAGAAACAAGACCGACCTTTGCTGCAGAAAAAGCAGAACGATACATCCAACCAGATGCTGTATTAGCACCTTGAAAACCATAATGCACAACTCTGCCAAATTTTTGTTCTCTCATTGCAGGGATTGTCATCTTTAATAAGTGAAAAGCACTATCTAAGTTTCCTCTCACCATCGCATCCCACTCTTCTATGGAATGATCAATTAATTTTTTCCTTTCAAAAATAAATGGACCAGCATTATTTATTAAGTAATCTATTGTGCCGAACTTACTATTTGCTTCTTTCACTGCATTTTCTATGTCTTTTTTAATCGTAACATCAGCCTTCACGAAATGAATATCAGTACCACTAAAGCGTGATTTAAGTTCTTTTACCCGCTCATAATCCTGAAAATACGTGAGCGTAACCTGATGTCCTTTTGCTAGAAATAATTCTGTTGCCTTTAAACCTAGACCTTTTGTTCCAGCTGTAATAAATGCATGACCCATATGTATCCTCCTTCGAACAATTAAAACCACTCTCACACTACTCTTATAATTTTATCCTACAATAAGTATATAATAATTTCTAATAATCATCACTATTAAACCAGTTTCTACGTTACGTTAAAGCGCATTCATGATATAATATAAGTAGAAATAGAAGGGAGAGATTTATAATGGCATTTGAATATAATCGCATTTTAATTGCAGTGGACGGCTCTGATGCATCCGACTTAGCTTTTAATAAAGCGGTAGATATTGTAAAGAGAAATAATGCAAGTATGTTTCTTGTACATGTTATAGACACACGCACGATAACTACCGTTGCACCTGAAGTGTATGATCAAACACTTGCTTCTAGGTCTGAAAGTTATGCACAATCATTATTAGAAGAATATAAGCATAAAGCAAGTCGTGCAGGCGTCACAGATATTACTCTCCATGTAGAAATTGGATCTCCAAAAATAAAAATTCCTAAAGACTTAGCAAAGAAATTTGAAGCTGACCTCATTATTTGTGGGGCTACTGGTTTAAATGCTGTAGAACGATTCTTAATCGGAAGTGTTTCAGAAAGTATCACACGTCATGCAAAATGTGATGTACTAGTAGTTAGAAGCTAATTAAAAATCACAATAAAACTTATCAGAATAAGGTTACTAAAAAACTCTGAGATTGGGTCTTACCCTAAATCTTAGAGTTTTATCATTTTAATAATATTTACTACTTCTAAATACCAATACACATGAAGATGAAGTATTTTTTATTATCAATAATTAAACGATTTCTCACTGATAGAAAAAACGACCTTCTGTTACGTATTTTCTACGTTTAAAAGAAGGTCGTTTCTATTTTATTATCTTAAGCGTGAATTGATTCGCTTAAACGAACCGTATCTCTAGCTATCATTACTTCTTCATTCGTTGGAATAACGATTACTTTTACTGGAGAGTGTGGATAGTTAACAAAGGTTTCTTTTCCTCTAATGTTATTAAGAGAAGGGTCCCAATATACGCCCATGAACTCTAAACCTTTTAATACACGTTCACGGATAGTTACACTATTTTCACCAACACCGGCAGTGAAAATAATTGCATCAACACCACTCATTCTTGCTGCATAAGAACCGATATATTTGTGAATTCTTTCGGCAAAAACTTGTAGAGCAAGCTCTGCACGTCCATCACCATTATTTGCTTTATTTTCAATATCACGAAGATCACTTGAAAATCCAGATAAGGCTAACATACCACTTTCTTTGTTCAATACATTCATTACTTCTCCAGCAGTTTTTCCAGTCTTGTCCATTATATAAGGAATCAAAGCCGGATCGATATTACCTGAGCGCGTACCCATCGTCACACCTGCTAAAGGTGTAAATCCCATAGATGTATCAATAGATTTTCCGTTTTCGATCGCTGCTATACTTGCACCATTTCCTAGATGACAAGATAATATTCGCAACTGGTTAAGTGGTAAGCCCATTAATTCAGCTGCTCTTTCTGATACATATTTATGAGATGTACCATGGAAGCCATACTTTCTAATACCATATTCTCTATAATATTCATAAGGTAAACTATATAAATAAGATTGCTCTGGCATTGTTTGGTGAAATGCCGTATCGAATACTGCCACAGCTGGAACATTTGGTAGAATGTCTCTAAAAGCTATAATCCCAGTTAAGTTAGCAGGATTATGTAGTGGAGCTAAATCAGAAACTTCTTCAATGTCTTTAATTACTTCATCCGTTATTAAAGTGGAATCACTAAATCTCTCTCCACCATGCACGACTCTATGACCAACACCATCAATTTCATCTAAAGAAGAAATTACGCCTGATGAAGTCAATTTCTTTAATAAAAGTTTTACTGCTTCTTCATGATTAACAATTTCTTTTGTAACTTGATCCTTTTCATCATTAACTTCTAAAGTGAAGATAGAATTATCAATACCAATTCTTTCAATCAAACCTTTAGCTAGCACTAATTCTTCAGGCATCTCCATCAGCTGGAATTTAAGCGAAGAACTTCCTGCATTAATTGCCAATATATTACTCAAATTATTCAACCCTTTCAAACTTGACATGATAATATGTCTTATTACTATTTAACCATCGCCACATGAAGTTTGCAACAGCAACTCCTCATGATAACGCTTGCTTCACAAATTTGTTATATTCTCACTATTTTAATAGCCTTCTTCTTTAAACCAATGATTAATTTTTGCTAACACTTGTTCTGTAGCTTGTACATTTTTAAAAGAAGGCAATTTTGCCATTAATACTTGCTTTGGAGGTGTTGTATCCTCATCTTTCTTCTGCAAAATTAAAATGCTTTTTTGATTCCTCTCATTTTTAAACATACTTTCTGGTAATTCAAGAACTCCAACGATATGAGCTACTTTGTGTAAGTATGTGTGCAATTGATCTGCATATTCACTTGTAAATAAAAAGCTAGGTATGACAAAAACTAAATAGCCTCCTGCCTTCGTATAATTAATACTCTGTTCGATGAATAAATGATGGCTATATGCATGGGATTCTTCAATATTAAGTTCGTAATTACTTGCCTGGATATCATCTGGATAATACCCTACTGGCAAATCAGAAATAATTACATCTACTGGCTCTAAAAGAAACGGTCGTAGGCTATCTTGGTGGAAAAATTCGATCGAATTCTTCTGCAAATTAGCATTTGCTAATGCAAGTTGAACTAACGTTGGATCAACTTCGCTACCATATGATTCTATTTCCATTTTAAGTTGATTTAAAACAGCCGTTAATAAGTTCCCTACACCACACGCAGGATCAAATAAGCGTAATTTTTCACTTTTATTTGTTAATTTCTGTACAAGATATCCTATAACCATCGCTACTGTGTCAGGTGTCATAACATGCTGTTGCTGTGTTGTATCTTTCATGGCTTTTAATAATGCAAGTTGTGTCGCTTTTCTAATTATTTCTTTATCCATTTCATCTATACGGAAATCTTTGGTGCTTTTTTCAATTTTTTTAATCTGAAGGTCATCTAACTCTTCGGGTAATTCTCCAGTATAAAGAAAAGGTAAACTAATCGTTAAACACTCCAAATAGGGCTCTTGGAGTTTCATCTCGAGGGTTTCTGTTATTTCATCTATAACTTGAAATGTATCTTCTACATTATTTGACACTTTTATTCCTCCTGTTACATTAATAAATTGTTGTTCTTCTGCAATAATTCACCATTTAGTATGCATGGACCTTCTCATTCTGTCTACTTACAAGTTTATTCACCTGCAAATTCTCCAATTAACTATCTAACAAGTTAGCGTATAGAATAAGATCAACTTATTATGTTTTAACATCTTTGTTAATTTTCTGCTACTAAAAAATTTAAAGGAAAAAGGATAGACTGCATAAAACTTCAATCCATGGGCATAATTCTGTAGATAATATCGCACCTTAGAAGTAGAATATAATCATTTTTCTTAAAGGAAAACTCAAAGTAAAAAAAGTAATTGTTTTTATTTATCGATCGACAAATGTTCGATAAATTTCGTATTAGTTATGAGTAAATCATTCCAATAACTGTTCTTTTTAATAAATACAATGACTGCTATCGTAAAGCTCATTCGACTTCATCAAAACCATATTAGCATTCATGAGTTATCTAAATTTTCACTAATCATACTTTCAATAATTGTCCATTATTTTATTATGATAATTGCTAAATTAATGATAACATATGAATATAACCGTGATTTTATTAGGAGGATTTAAGTAAATGGATGCTAGAAGGAACTTGTATTTTTATTATCCAAAAAGTGATGAATTAGAAGAAAAACTTTCTCCACTATTTGAATTAGCAAAAGAAAATGACTTTAATCTTGTAAATAATCCAGACGAGGCAAATATCATTGTGAGTGTTGGAGGAGATGGAGAGTTTCTGCAAGCTGTTCGTCATACACACTTTCGCCAAGATTGCCTATATGTTGGTATAGCAAAAGAAAATGAAGCAGGCTTATATTGTGATTTTAATTTGAACGCCTATGATGAGATGGTACATACGATGATGAATGCACCTATGGAAGTTAGAAGATTCCCTGTAATTGATGTAACCATTAATGGTGAATCAACCTTTCATTGTTTAAATGAAGCGGCCATTCGATCAGCTATTATCAAAACGATCGTGATGGATGTTTATATCGATGATGTATTTTTTGAACGTTTCAGAGGCGACGGGCTTATTGTAGCCACCCCAACTGGAAGTACTGGTTATAATAAATCAACACACGGTGCAATCGTTGATCCTAAAACACCTTGCTTTCAGGTAACGGAACTTGCTTCTTTAAATAATAATCGATACCGCACTTTAGGTTCTTCTTTTATTTTAGATAAAGAAAGAACTTTACGCTTAGAAGTCATTCAAGACGGTAATGATTATCCGATCATTGGCTTAGATAATGAGGCATATTCTATCCGTAATATCCAAGAAGTGGCTGTTTCGCTTAGTGAAAAGCGTGTAAAGACGGTCAAACTAAAAAACAATACGTACTGGGATCGTGTCAGAAGAACATTTTTATAAAAGAGATGAAAAGGGATGCACATTTTTTGTGCACCCCTTTTTATTATTTTTGATACATTATTTCTTCATCCACAACAGTCATTAAAACAGATGCTTCATGAATTTTGTTCTTTTCGACCTCAAATAAATCCTGATCTAGAATTGTAAAATCGGCTACAAATCCAGGGGATATTTGGCCACGGTCGTATTCATGGTTAATGACATATGCGCTTCCAGTGGTGTATAGATGAATTGCTTCATATACTGACAACTGCTGTTCTTCGTTATAAATTTCTGAATCCAAATTTGATTTTCTTAGTACTGCCGCTTCAATTCCTAAAAGAGGATTCACTTCTTCTATTGGAGCATCTGAACCAGCTGCTATTGGAATACCTTCATCAAGATATGTTTT
Organism: Saliterribacillus persicus; assembly: GCF_003337485.1. Lineage (GTDB taxonomy): Bacteria > Bacillota > Bacilli > Bacillales > Amphibacillaceae > Saliterribacillus > Saliterribacillus persicus. The sequence goes on along the minus strand of NZ_QPJJ01000009.1, from coordinate 10,342 downwards.
CCATGGATACGATTGTTTTACTCTACTCTTTCCAAGACGCTCTATAACCCAAGGGAAATCAGATGCAACAAACGACGGCTGAATATCTAACACCGCATTTAACTGCTTTAATTTCCTCAACAGTGTTTTATTCATAATTTGTGCATGTATGATTCTATCTCTTCGATTATTACTCAATGGATATTTTAATAATAAATCTGCGATCATTTCTATCGCCTGATCACCAATCGCATGGACAGCTACTGGCATATTATTTTTTCTTGCCTTTTTAATTAAGCCTTCTAGCTGATCTTTATGATGGATGGGAAGACCATAATTGGATGGATCATCAGCATAGGGCTCTTTTAGCCAGGCAGTTCGACCACCTAGGGCACCATCGGAAAAGATCTTCATCGCTCCTAATTGTGTGAAAGCACCACCATCTCCGTACGTTAATCCGGCCTCTTTTACCTCTTCCATCACAGCATGATGCACTAACAAATGTGCTCTAAATTTAAAATTCACTGGCACTACTGCCTGATAAGCATGAAGTGTTTTAGCAAAACCACCATAGTAAAATAAATCCTCACTATGTCCTCCTACTAAGCCTAAACGAAGCAAATCCTTTATTGCAGTATTTATAATTGACTCTAATTTTTTTTGCGTCATATACGGTACTTTTTTCTTTACTAACTCTTGTGCTTGATCTAAGAGGTATCCTGTCGGTTTTCCTTTTCTATCTTTTACTATTTTACCACCCTGAGGATCCTTGGTGGAGTCTTCAATATCTGCAATTTCTAATGCTTTGGAATTAACGATAGCAGCATGACGACAGACTCGATTAAGCAGCACTGGATTATCCGGAAAAATAGCATCTAGTTCATCCCTATGAAGAATCCGAGGATTTTCCCACTGATTTTCATTCCAACCTTCTCCAATAAGCCACTCGCCTTCCTCTAAATCCCTCGCTCTCTCTTGCAAGGATATAATAAGGTCTTTTGAGGAAGTAATTTTAGAAAGATCTAGATTTAATAATTTCTCTCCATGCCCGATTATATGTAAATGACTATCAACAAAGCCAGGATACATAACACCCTTGTTTAAGTTTTTATAGGTATCAATTCGCTCTTTATATTTATCTTTTAAAAAAGATTCTTCTCCTACATCGATTATTTTACCGTTCTCAGTAAAGACAGCTTCTACCGTCTCTTCCTGTAAGCGCATTGTGTAAATTTTACCACCATACCACATCGTCCCCATTTAAGATTCTCCTCTCACTTAACCCACTATTCTCTAAGCTTTCTCTATATAAAAATTTTGTATTATGATTTACCTTATCAAAAACTTATTAAAAATGGAAGAATCGTGACTAACCACGATTCTTCCATGCAACGGTTTTTGTTATTGATTTGGGTTTGAGTTGAACTGTTGTTCTGACATTTGAACTAAACGTTTTGTGATTTCTCCGCCAACAGAACCATTCGCACGTGCTGTTTCATCTGCACCTAAATTCACACCAAATTCTTGTGCAATTTCATATTTCATTTGATCTAAAGCTTGGTTTACACCTGGAACTACCAATTTGTTTGAGCTATTGCTATTTGCCATGAGTTTCACCTCCTCTTTCCTATATTTCTAGGTTGTACGATTGAGGAGGCTTCATTCTTTTAAGTTAATGGGAAAATGTGAAAAATTCACCATTATCGTTAGTCGATATCTCTATAAAAGGTCATCAAACTCTTTTGATTTTTTTCTTAAACTAGAAGTTTCGATAACTTCTTTATTGGCTAATAATTCTTTTATCTCTTGTTCATAATCAAGATGCGCCTCAAATTGCAAGACTTTTTCTAACCTTGGTTTTGTTTTAGGTGCTTTTGGTACAAACACTGTACAACAATCTTCATACGGTCGAATTGAAATATCATACATATTAATTTTTTCCGAAATTTTAATAATGTCTTCTTTATCCATTGCTACTAATGGTCTTAAAACGGGATAATTTGTTACTTCATTTATTGCGTGCATACTTTCCATCGTTTGACTTGCCACTTGCCCTAAGCTTTCACCTGTTGTGATCGACAATATATTTTCTTCCTTCGCCACTGCTTCACTTATTTTTAACATCACACGGCGCATAACAGTCATGGAATAACCATGGGGAACTTCTCGATGAATTTTTTGTTGAAGTGCTGTAAAAGGTATCATATGAATTCGAATATTTTTTCCATAATACGTTAATTTTTCAGCCAAATCTAACACTTTTTCTTTTGCTCGTTCACTTGTATATGGTGGAGAATGAAAATGAATAGCTTCGAGTTGAACACCTCTATTCATCGTCAAGTATCCAGCAACAGGACTATCTATCCCACCTGAAAGTAGTAGAAGTGTTTTACCAGACGAACCAACTGGCAATCCACCTGCGCCTAGAATTTTCTCTGAGGTGATATACGTTGCATCATTTCTAATATCCACATGAATCTCTAAATCAGGATGATGCACATCTACCGTAAAATCATTTGTATTGGATAATAAATACCCACCTAACACATGATTAAATGTTTGCGATCCAATTGGAAATTCTTTATTTGAGCGTTTAGTAGTAATTTTAAACGTTTTAACATTCTCTTTTTTTGTGAGTAGCTCTAAAGCGGCGTTTTTAATTGCAGCTTCATCATTCTCTGTTTTTAAAGCTACACTCATGCTGCCAATTCCAAATACGTCTTTCAATTTTTCAAGAATAGGTTCAGGATCTTCTCCATTTAAGAGGATGAACATTCTATCTCTATTTTTATTTACTTTGATGTTAGAGAAACCTTTTAGCTTTTCGCGTACATTTTCCCCTAGCTTAGTCGTAAATATTTTTCTATTTTTTCCTTTTAAGGTTAACTCACCATAACGGACAACGATATGATCATATTGCATGTCATTCACCTAATTCCTTTTCGAAGTTGATTAACTACAAGTGCTAATTTTTGGTTGAAATATTTAATTTCCTCTAAAGTATTGCTGTATGCAAGACTTATACGCAAACCTGAACGGCTAACTTCATCATTTTTCTGGCAAGCCACCAAGACAGAGCTTTTATCAGGACTTTTTGATGCACATGCTGATTTAGTCGAGATATAAATACCATGCTCCTCTAATGCATGAATAACTACTTCAGGTTTTAAGCGTGGAATAGAAAAATTAATAATATGTGGTGCAGCATTTTCAGTAGGAGTGTTGACCACCGTCCCATCGATTTTTTCAATAGCACGAAGTAACTCACTCTTCATTTCTACTAAGCTTTTCTGATCCTCATTTAAATGATCTAACTGGATTCGCATCGCTTTTGCCAAGGCAACAATTCCAGCAACGTTTTCCGTACCTGAGCGCACCTTCATTTCCTGACCGCCACCATGTAGAAGCGGAAAGAGAATCGTTCCGTTTTTAATATATAATAATCCTGTCCCTTTTAAACCATGTATTTTATGGCCGGATAAGGTACTAAAGTCGATACCATCTATATTTAAATTTATTGGAATTTTCCCATATGCTTGTACCGCGTCTACGTGGAAAAATAGTTTTGGGTATTTGTTAGTAATTGCAGCAATTTCTTCAATCGGCTGAATTGTTCCAATTTCATTGTTCACATACATCACACTGACAAGGATTGTTTCATTTGTGATACTATTTTCTAATTCCTCGATCGAAATTCTTCCATAATTGTCAACAGGTAAATAAGTAACCTGAAACCCTAATTCCTCTAAAGCTTCACAAGCCAATAAAACAGATGGGTGCTCCACCTGTGTGGTAATAATATGCTTTCCTCTTGCTTGGTGCTGCAAGGCTATTCCTTTAATAGCCAGATTATTTCCCTCTGTTCCACCTGATGTAAAAATAATTTCATCGTTTGAAACAGATAATAAATTCGCTATTTGTTCTCTTGCTTTTCTCAGTAAAGTCTCCGCATTTTTACCTAAATCATGCATAGAGCTAGGATTGCCGTAAAAATCCTGTGTCACTTTTATAAAACTGTCTAAAACATTTGGATCTGGCTTTGTTGTTGCACTATTATCAAAATAAATCATGGGTATACTCCTTAATCACTCTTTTTGCATTGAAATATCGTATCACACTTTTTAGTTTGTGGAAACAAAACGTTTCGGCTATTAGGAAAACTCACATTCATTCGACCTTTAGCGAATGTATTCATTTTTCTTATATTTAGTACGTTAAGTTTTCACTACCTTAATTAAATTTCAGTGGGAATTTTTTCATAACGTATAAAAAAGATATTCTATATTTTTCTAGAATATCTTTTTTAACTAAGTGTATTATTATATATCATTTAAACCTAAAGCTATTAATAAATCATCAACAGAGATTGGTTCACCTGGAGGTAGCTTATCAAGAGCCTGTTGAAGCTTACTCAGCTTTTGCTCAGTCGCTTGTTCTTCTTCTGGTGCTTCATTTACTTCAACGATCTCTTCCTCATTATTTTGTGCTAAAAAAAGATTGGATTTTACACTTTTTGCTTCCAACTGATGTTCTGATACGGGTTGCATATTTGCTAATAACTGATCCTGTTGTGAGGTATTTAGATAAAACCCAATCACCATCACCCAAACTAACAACGAAAGGCCACTAAGTACCCCTATAATCCATTTCATTATAATTGGCTCCTTTTAATTCGCCATTTGTTGATATTCATGATCGATTGCTTCTAATCGCTTCATCGCATGCGGATCAACTTCTTCTAACGATCTGACAACTATTTCTAATGCACTTTCATATTTATATTGATAGAAAAGTTGTTCTGCCTCAGATAGCTGAGACGCTAAAACTGGATGGCTTCTTCTATAACGATTACCATACTGAATGGCTACTTCAACAAGTCTTGCTTGATCAAGTAACAATTGTGTTTGCTCTACTAAGCTGTTAATCGACTTTTTTGCCTCAGTTAAGCTGTGCTGTACTTTTCCCATATCCAGTGGTTGCTTCTGTAATTTTTGTTTAACCGTATTATGTTTGTCTGATGCTTCATCAACTAAATTCAAAATGTAAGAAGGTGCACCTGGTATGTTACTTTTTTGTAATTTCTTAATTGTTCCATTTAACTCGTTTTCTAATTGAACAACCTTTTCTTTTGCTTCCAATTCATCCTTGCGCAAATCATTAATTTGCTCTTTAAAATCATCATGTGCTTCTTGTAATTTTTCTAAATCAGCGATCATTTCTTCAAGCTTATCTTTGGTATCAATATGTGTGCACGCTCCGTCTTCATGTGCATCTCTTGTTTGTTCAAATTGCTTTTGTAACTTTTCTAACCATTTTTGAAGTGATAAATATAATTCAAGCTCGGTTTTCTCTAAATAATACGTTTTTTGTAACACATCAATTTCTTGTTTTGTTTCTAACATTTTATCTTCAATTTCTTCTAAATTAGATAAACAATTAGGAATATTGGTATCCACAAGACTTTTAGCTTTCGCTTCTTTTTCAAGTAACAGATACATTTCATTCAATCTATCTTCAAGCGGTTCTAATGTTTCTGCAATATTCTCTACATTGCCCTTCTCTAATTGGGCAACAGCATTGTCTAGTATTTCTTCATATTGCTTGATTTCTTTTTCAAAGCCAAATTGTTCCACATGGTATCCATCTTGCTTCATTTCTTCCATTCCACGAATTAGATCCTTCATTTGTTCTGGAATCAATTGCTTACACTTTTTATAAACGACAGGAAACTCATTCATGCGTTCTTCTATTTGATCAAGATCTTCTCTTGTACGATCAATTACTTGTTGCGCGTCATAGTAATCCCCATTATTCGCTAAGTCGTAGTATGTCATTAAATACTTATCTAACTCGTCTAACTCTACTTCAAAACGAATTTCAGCGACTCCATATTGCGTTCTATTTTGCAACAAGAACTGTTTTAGTTCTTTTACTCTTGGTTGCAGTTCTTCTACCTGCTGTCTTGTGTATTTTTCAGAGTCGAGTAATTGATCTAACTCCACAAACATCTCTTCAATATTTTTTTCTATATCTTCTAGTGTTTGTTCCACTATTCGCAAGTTGTTTCTAGCAGCTTTCATTCGGAATTTATCAGCGGACTCCTCTGAATCAAGTAAGTACTCCTCAATATCAGGAAGTTCACGTGTGAGGATACGATCCCACTTACTTTTCCAGCCTTCAAATTTCTCCTGTGTTTCACCGGATAGGTTTAATTGCTTCACCTTTGAAAGTTCCGTCGTTACATTTCGATTCATAATATCCATTTTCCAATTTTCTAAGCGATCTACGTCATCATATACTTTTTTCCTAAAAATTAACCCCACTATTAGTAAAGCAATGATAACGAGAATACCCCCGATAACAAATTCCATCTTAATATCCTCCTTACGTGGTTCTATCTATATATGTAGTTCATCTATTTTTAATAAAGTTAGTTACTTTTAATGATACCATGAGAACAAGGGGATTTGCTAAAATTTTTCAAAATAATTCAATTTTTATTGAAAAATTTGTTGGTTTTTAGCAATTCTTCAGAATATATGCATAAACAAAAGCGCTAAGCTGTGCTAAAATGATTAAAAAGTTGAGATGAATAATTTATATTATATTTAAGGAGTGATTTACTTTGTTTGAAACGAAAAGTTATCAAGGTACAAAAGAGAAGGATTATCCTCTTGTTATAAAGCAATTAGAAGCGCTACTTGATGGTGAACCTGATGTGATTGCTAATCTGTCTAATGCATCCGCTTTGTTAAATCAATTCTTGAAGGATGTAAACTGGGTTGGATTTTATATATTTAAAGAAGATGAATTAGTGTTAGGTCCTTTTCAAGGCTTACCAGCTTGTGTGCGGATCAAACCTGGTAAAGGTGTCTGCGGAACAGCTGTTTCAACAAGCGAAACGCAAGTTGTTGAAGACGTGCATGCTTTCCCCGGACATATTGCATGTGATGCCAACAGCCAGTCTGAAATTGTAGTACCTATCTTCAACGGCAATGATATTTTTGGTGTATTGGATATTGATAGCCCTATTAAAAATAGATTTGATGAAATGGACAAAAGATATTTAGAGAGCTTTGTTCGTGTAATAGAAGCTTCTCTTTCTAAATAAATAGTCGATAATCATTGACTTCTTCACTTTTAAATCATATAATGAACTTTGTGTAAAAAAGGTAGCCTTTGTGAACCTCCGGCTGACTATTTTGTTCCTCGATTTGTGAGGTGTATCTCGTAACTCTCTGCTACTAGAGCGAAGGTACATGAAAACAAAATAGCAGACGATAAAGGAACACTCTGTCTCGTTTTATGCAAATCTAATATATAGAAGGAGAAGATGTACAATGGCTCGCTATACAGGATCTGTATGGAAAAAGTCTCGTCGTCTTGGTATCTCATTAACAGGTACTGGTAAGGAGTTAGACAAACGTCCTTACGCACCAGGTCAACACGGTGCAAATCAACGTAGAAAGTTATCAGAATACGGTTTACAATTACAAGAAAAGCAAAAGCTACGCTTTATGTATGGCGTAACTGAGCGTCAATTCCGTAATTTATTCGACCGTGCTGGTAATATGAAAGGTATTCATGGTGAAAACTTCATGATTCTATTAGAATCACGTTTAGATAACCTAGTTTACCGTTTAGGATTAGCTCGTACACGTCGTCAATCTCGTCAATTAGTAAACCATGGTCACATTACTGTAGATGGTGCTCGCGTAGATATTCCATCTTATCAAGTAAGCCCTGGTCAAACAATTGGTGTACGTGAGAAATCACAAAATCTTGACATTCTTAAAGAAGCTATTGAAGTAAATAGCTTTGTACCTGAGTATGTAACTTTTGATGCTGATAAATTAGAAGGTTCACTAACTCGCTTACCAGAGCGTACTGAACTACCTGCTGAAATTAATGAAGCATTAATCGTTGAGTTCTACTCTCGTTAATAAGAAATTTTTCAAAAAGCTCTTAATTCCCTTTTATAGGGTTTTAAGAGCTTTTTTTATTTATAAATGGCCATTATTGTGCACCTAATTACTTATTTTATTGGCTTAAATACAAATATTTAATTTTTTAATCATCAACACCACAAGAAATTATTTAAATTTTTTATCAATTTCTTTCTATGATCATATTTAATAAGTGATAAAGCATTTCTATTATGCTAGATTGTTTTTTCTTTGTTGCAGTTGCTGCTGAATTCAATCTTCTTTTTTCTTAAATTAAATAAGAGCCTGTGCAGAAAAATCGATATTAAACGATCTTTCATTACAGACTCCACGTATCAAATACGTTTTTCAGGAAAAAGATTGCAGTAATCTTAGTATAATTTTATTAATACAATCTAATTCTCACACTTCGAATTCGACAATTTTATCATTTTTATTGAGTATGCTATTTTCAATCTGTGTTATTATTATTTCTTTCATTAGTGGTGTTATCTCTATTTGTTGTCTTATTTTCATTTTTAATGCGAGATACTCCAATAATAATTGCGGTAAAAATAGCTGTGATTATAAGTATTATGATAACGATCAAAATTAAATTAAAGCTCATACTCATTTTATTGTAACCTCCTCTATATTACTTTTGTCTTGTAAATACATACATCATCCACTTCTATACTCATCACAACAAAAATCAGGACCCTCTTCATCAAGGATAGCATCATGTTTCAATACCTCGTCACTTGCTTCTATTTTCATTAAAAAGGTTATAAATTCATTTAATTCAAGGCATTTTCTATCAGATAATTCTTAAGCTCAGATGATTATGATACATTTGATAATTATGCTATTCATTGGAACCTAAGGTTTTAGATGAGTTTACTATTAAAGTGGAAAACACTTGACCATATCACAAAATCACTTTATGTCATGGTCATATATGATATTTTATTAATACTATAAGATCACTATAATTATCCTATAGAAATCCATATAATACAATAATTCCTTGAAGATTGATTAGTTACTTCTGTAGCGTTGGTAGATAATATTTGTCTAAGAAATCAATTTATATACAATGCATTTCAGAATTAAATAGTGCCTCAAATTTTACCTTTTAGCGTTGATTCAGTATCCACTGAGTAGTTATTAAATTAAAAAGCACCCACTTAAGTAGGTCGATACTTTTTATGAGTATACCCCTCTTAATTGTCTTAAAGAACCAAGTATATTTAAAAATTCCAATAATAAGACAGGACTTAATGAGATTACTAGCCCAATAATGGCAAGAAACACGCTAACACTTAATATTTTATGTCGATTCAAAAAAATAACGATAATATATAGGAAAGCGCTGGTGGAAATAGCTTGTTTTAATTCTATACCAAAACGAAATAAAATCCCTACTGGATCAATACCTTCTTCATTAGGTTCTCTCATATCTGTATAAACGGTCCAATAAACGAGTATTAAGATAATATAACTTATTAATAATAATGTGAAACTAATTTTTTTATTAATTTCTATACTCACCTTTCTTTCGAGGTATTGTTCAACTAACTCTTATTTCCACTCTCTTCTTAATATCCCCATCTTAATTGCATCAAAAAATTCTCCATTTATAATTCTTGCTTCTCTTATTCTTGCTTCTTCTTTCATGCCTAATTTAGCTGCCACTTTAATCATCCTTATATTTCCTGACCAAGTAGACATACCTAATCGGTGGATATCAGTAACTTTAAAAAGATAGTCAATCCATAATTTATAAGCTTGTGTTCCATAACCACCGTTCCAATAATTGAAGTCATAAATAACAATGCCAGTCTCTAGCCAATTAGTATTCTTGTCTACCCAATAACAACCAACATATCCGATTGCTTTCCCATCACATCTAATCACAAGAGATGACGGGACATGTGGGAAAATATCATGATTCCAATTTTGTCTATACATTTCTTTTGTTATTTCTTCTTCTGGAGTGTAGGGTCCGTTCCATTTCTTTGCTTCTTGTTGTTTATCTTCATATTTCCAATAATATAAAGTATCGATATCCTGATCAGTAACCTCAGTTAATACTATTTTTTCACCATTAATTTCAATCATAAAAAAGCTCTTCCCTCTCAAAAATTAGAATTTAGTTTCCAGCTTAAAGTTATACTTCTATTCTAAATAAAAAAATCCCTTTAAATAATATAAGAGTACTTCATAACAAGATGTCTTCTTTTGTTTTTGGGGTGGAATAATTAGTGGAAAATTTAAACCGAATTTTAATCAATAAGTGAAAATTTCCATTACTATTTTATTAGTTTTAAATATTTTTTTCTAATGACAGTTTGTCAAATTAAGTGCAACAGTTCTTCCTGAAATGCTTCGTGTGTTGTTTTCCAGTTTAAGCATTTTCTCGGTCTATTGTTGATTAA
>NZ_QPJJ01000008.1 GCF_003337485.1 Saliterribacillus persicus | reverse complement strand
TAAAATAGCTGAACCAATAAAAAAATCGCACCTTCCAATTATTTGGAATGGTGCGATTTTTCATTTTTTATACTGAGTTTTGTCCCAGCCTCTTTTTTGCTTATAAGGTAATTCAATTCTTCATTAATTCGAAATATAGAAATAAAACATACACAGTGCCCTTTCATTAAAGAAGAGAAATATTATGCATAATTTAAAAAACGATTTCAATACTTGAAATTACGAAAAATACTCATTGCTAATATAATTAGGATGTCCGCTTAACCTTTTTGAGATATTGCCGATATAAATAGAAACTGAATAGATAGAGGAGATGGCAGTATTATGGAGGTTGGGAAAATAATTGCGGGATCGTCCATTGTAACAAAAATAGAACCACCTGAGGGGACCAATACTTTTCGTGAAATGTCTGATGCGGATAAGCAAGCAGCAGTAAAACAAGAGATAAGTGAAAAAGAATTATCCAAAGATGATGCTAAAGCACTTGTTGAAAGTTTAAATTCGTTTTTAGAACCTTCCTTTACCAATGTACGCTATGAATACCATGAGAAATTAGAGGAGTACTATGTTACAGTAGTAGATCCTGATACTGATGAAATTGTTAAGGAAATTCCACCAAAGAAATTACTCGATGTCTACGCATCAATGGCAGAGCTTATGGGCTTTATAGTTGATGAAAAGATTTAAGTAAAAAAGGAGAATTATGAATGACAAATCAAGCATATCAAGCATATCAAGTATATCAAGATAATTCCGTTAACACAGCAACACCAGCAGAGCTGACCCTAATGTTATATAACGGATGCTTGAAATTTATTAAGCAAGCAAGAAAAGGTATAGAAACAGGGAATTATGAATTGAAAAATACAATGATCCAAAAATCACAAAATATCATTCGAGAACTAATGCTTACGCTAGATCAGAAAGCACCAATAGCAAATCAAATGATGCCTTTATATGACTTTATAAATCATTCTCTAGTTCAAGCAAATCTAAAAAATGATTTAGAAGAATTAAAAAAAGCAGAAGAGATGGTATTAGATTTTCGTAATACTTGGAAAGAAGTCATTAAACAAGAACGTATTCGTCAATACGGCCGTGGTGCAAAAGCTTAATGGATAAGATCCTGAAACTATATAAGTTAACGAACAGCTTAATAGAAGAGGCTGAAAAGGCTACAAGTAGTGAGGATAGAGAAGAAGTCATAGAAAAGATTAATACATTATTGGATGAACGAGAAGTTCTGCTAAAGGAAATAAAAGCACCCTTTAGTGAAGAAGAAACAAAAAAAGGGCAGGAAATAATAGAACTAGATGGGCGCTTGCAAAAGATGCTAGCAATAATCTTTTTCGATTTAAAAAAAGAAATGCGATCTGTTAAAAAACAAAAATCATCAAATGAAAAATATGTGAATCCATATCAAAAACTATCCGGACACGATGGAATGTTTATGGATTCAAAAAATTAAAAATGGTGCAGGACTCTATTTTAGAGACCGCACCATTTTTTTACAACATACTAATGACATACATATAGGAGTCGTTTTCCATAAAGATAGCTAATCCTAAAATTAAAAAGCCAATAATGAGCGCATAAAGTGCTGTTCCAATAATACTGGTAACGAGGCCGGCAATTGCCATACCTCTTCCTGCCTTTCCTGTTCTTTGTATTTCCTTGAGTGCTAATACGGCAAATATAATACCTACAATTCCAATGATAAGGCCGATATAAGGAATAATGATTGATAAAATTCCAAGTACGAGTGCGGTAATTGCCTTGCCACTTGTTGGTGAGATTTCTCCTTGAACCTGATGTACTGACTGCTCTTCCACATGCAACTTCCTTTCCTAATATATTCTAATTATTATTATACATAAGTTTCTGCTATTTTTTCTTTATTTTTAAAAAAAATTATATTTTTCTAAAAATTTAGTTGTTTGTAAACGTTGAGTTAACCGGATTTTAAGGGAATGTAAATTTATTTTACTTTAATCGTGCATTTTACTCGTTTATTAGGCTTTTAAATGTGGTATTATATATGTATAGTTTTATAGTTTGAAAGGAGGACACTTTTTATGAATTACAACATCCGTGGAGAAAATGTAGAAGTAACAAATGCAATTAAGGAATATGTCGAAAAGAAAATAGGGAAGCTTGAAAGATATTTTGATACTCCCCCAACATCTGATGTAAATGTAAATATAAGTGTCTACAATGATGAGCAACAAATCGAAGTAACGATTCCAATGACAAATCTATTACTTCGAGCTGAGGTGCAACATATTGATTTATATGCTGCAATTGACCTTGTAGTTGATAAATTAGAAAGACAAATTAGAAAACATAAAACAAAAGTAAACCGCAAATTCCGTCAACAAGGTTCACCGAAGCACGTATTTGCTGAACTGGAAAAAGAAGCGATGGAACAGCGCGAAGCAGAAGAAAATTACAACGATGAAATTGAAATTGTGCGAACTAAACAATTTGATTTAAAACCAATGGATTCAGAGGAAGCTATTTTGCAAATGGACATGTTAGGACATGCTTTCTTCGTATTTGAAAACGCTGAGAATGGGTTTACAAACGTCGTCTATAGACGTCGTGATGGCAGATATGGTTTAATCGAGCCAAGCTAATACTTAAATTTAAAAAAGGTGATTCTTCCAAGTTGAAGGATCATCTTTTTAATTATATGAAAATTGTATTTTTACACTAACAATAATAGTTGAAATTGAAATAATGTATGAATCATTCATTTTTTTTAACTTTCTATCCACTGAAAAAACAATAATTGATGATTTGTACATCAATTATTTCCATGCTATAACTAACTTATCTCCTTTTATAGGAACGTATAAAAAAGGAATTATGCTTAAAATTCTATCACTTTTTTTGAGATTAATTAAAAGCTTTCTCATTGCTTACAACCCTGCTTATACATAGGAGTTAGATTCCTTAGTTATTGTCCCCCAATTATATGTTCCGAATAGAGGTAGTGAAATCCTCTTCACTACTTCTATTTTTTATATTTAGAAAATATGATTTATTTATTATGAAAATTAGCTTGTTTTTAATGGAAAAGGGTATGGAGGAAATGGTTTCTTGTCTTTTCTTACCTGCAAGTGTTATTATTAACAGTGGATTATTCGTTCAATTTTGAATATATAGAGGAGCGTAACCAATGCGTGAATTATTAAAAAAAGTTTTTGGCGATGGGAATCAGCGCCAATTAAATCGATTGCAAAAATATGCAGATGAAATTGAAGCGTTAGAAGCAACGATGGAAAAATTAACAGATCAACAATTGCAGGACAAAACAGAAGAATTTAAAAAACGCTACCTGGATGGCGAACAGCTAGAAGATATATTAGTAGAAGCTTTTGCAGTTGTACGTGAAGGTGCGAAGCGTGTATTAGGCTTACGTCCATACAAAGTACAGCTACAAGGTGCAGTTTCCTTACATGAGGGAAACATTTCTGAGATGAAGACTGGGGAAGGTAAAACTTTAGCTTCCACTATGCCTGCGTATTTAAATGCAATTACAGGAAAAGGCGTTCATATCATAACGGTTAATGATTATTTAGCAGACCGTGATGCCCGTGAAATGGGTGAACTATTCAATTTCTTAGGACTAACTGTTGGTTTAAATTTGAATGGTATGACGAAAGAGGAAAAAAGAGAAGCCTACTTATCTGATATTACTTACGGTACAAATAATGAATTTGGTTTTGATTATTTAAGAGACAATATGGTCTTATATAAAGAGCAAATGGTACAACGTCCCCTTCATTTTGCAATTATTGATGAAGTCGATTCTATTTTAATTGATGAAGCACGTACGCCATTAATTATTTCAGGGACAGCAGAAAAATCAGCTAATTTGTATCAGCAGGCAAATGCATTTGTTCGGACGCTTAAAAATGAAGAGGATTATACCTATGATGAAAAATCAAAAGGAGTTCAGCTGACGGAAGAAGGTATCAATAAAGCTGAGCGTTTCTTTGCGATTGAGAATTTGTTTGATTTAAACAATGTTACATTAACTCATCATATTAATCAGGCATTAAAAGCACATGTGGCAATGTTTAAGGATACAGATTACGTGATCGATGAGGACCAAGTGGTAATCGTTGACCAATTTACAGGACGTTTAATGAAAGGTCGACGTTATAGCGACGGATTACATCAGGCTATTGAAGCAAAAGAAGGATTGCAGATCCAGAATGAAAGTATGACGCTGGCTTCGATTACATTCCAGAACTATTTCCGTATGTACGAGAAATTAGCTGGTATGACCGGTACGGCAAAAACGGAAGAAGAGGAATTCCGGAACATTTATAATATGGATGTTATTGCGATCCCAACCAATCGTGAAATCGTTCGTGAAGATAAAGCAGACCTTATTTATAAATCAATGGATGGTAAATTTAAAGCGGTGGTAGAAGCTATTAAGGAACGCTATCAAAAAGGACAACCTGTTCTTGTTGGTACAGTTGCAGTCGAAACCTCTGAATTAATATCAAAGCTTTTATCACGTGCTGGGGTGAAGCACAATGTTTTAAATGCTAAAAATCACTATCGAGAAGCAGAAATTATCGAAAACGCTGGTCAGAAAAGCGCTGTAACGATAGCTACGAATATGGCTGGACGTGGGACAGACATTAAGCTAGGAGATGGCGTAAAAGAACTAGGTGGGCTGACTGTAATCGGTACAGAACGTCATGAATCTCGCCGAATAGATAATCAGCTACGAGGTCGTTCCGGACGTCAAGGAGATCCTGGTGTAACACAATTCTATCTTTCTATGGAAGATGAGTTAATGCGTCGTTTTGGTTCAGATAATATGAAAGCAATGATGGAACGATTAGGAATGGATGATGACCAACCAATCGAAAGTAAAATGGTCTCAAGAGCAGTTGAATCTGCTCAAAAACGTGTGGAAGGTAATAACTTTGATGCACGAAAAACAATTCTTTCCTATGATGATGTATTAAGACAGCAACGTGAAATCATTTATAAACAACGTTTTGACGTAATTGATTCAAATAATGTAAGAGAAATTATAGAACAAATGATTCAAACAACAGTCGAAACGATTGTTCCAAGCTATACAACAGAAGAAGAGCAAGAGCAGTGGAACCTTTCAGGTCTTGTAGAGTATTTACATGCAAATCTTCTTAGTCCAGAGGATATTCAAGAAGAAGAATTAAAAGGTAAAGAACAAGATGAATTAATCGAATTGATCATGGAAAAAATCAAAGTGAAATATGATCAAAAAGAAGAAGAACTAACGCCAGAACAAATGCGTGAATTTGAAAAAGTAATTTTATTACGTACAGTCGATCGTAAATGGATGGATCACATTGATCAAATGGATCAGCTTCGCCAAGGTATTCATCTTCGTGCGTATGGACAGAATGATCCGTTAAGAGAGTACCAAATGGAAGGTTATGCGATGTTCGAACAAATGATCATAACCATCAATGAAGAAGTATCCAGGTACGTAATGAAGGCGCAAATCCGTGAGAATTTAAAACGTGAAGCGGTCGTTAAGGACACACAAGCTGTCTCAGGTAATGATGAAAATAAGAAAAAGGTTAAGAAACCATTTATAAAAGCACAAGATGTGGGTAGAAATGACCCTTGTCCGTGTGGAAGTGGAAAGAAATATAAACACTGCCACGGAAAATAAAGGCAGGTTTAATTCCTTCATGTAGAAGGAAATTAATGTTGAGGTGAATGCAGATGGAATTAGTAGAAATTAAACAAGAGCTTGAAAAAATGGCTAGTCGATTAGCTGACTTTAGGGGGTCTCTTTGACCTAGAAGAGAAGCGTACAAGAATAGCTGAACTTGAGAATATGATGGCAGATCCAAGCTTTTGGGACAGTCAAGAAGAAGCTCAAAAAGTAATCGCTGAAGCAAATGGGTTAAAAGAGTTAGTCCATACCTTTGATAAAAATGAAGAAAAATTAGAAAATGTCGAAGTATCCTATGAATTAGTGAAAGAAGAAGATGATGCGGATTTACGCGCAGAATTGGAAGCTGATGTCAGTTCACTTACCGAAGCGCTTAATCGTTATGAGTTATTTATTTTGTTAAGTGAGCCATATGATAAAAATAATGCAATATTAGAGCTTCATCCAGGTGCTGGTGGTACGGAATCACAGGATTGGGCAAGTATGTTACTTAGAATGTATACTCGGTGGGCTGAATCTAAAGGATATAAAGTCGAAACGTTGGATTATCTACCTGGTGACGAGGCTGGTGTGAAAAGTGTTACATTATTAATCAAAGGCCATAATGCTTATGGGTATTTAAAAGCAGAGAAAGGTGTACACCGATTAGTGCGTATCTCACCGTTTGATGCTTCTGGGAGACGCCATACATCGTTTGCATCCTGTGATATTATGCCAGAGTTGGATGATGATATTGATCTTGATATAAAAACGGAAGATTTAAAGATTGATACGTATCGTTCAAGCGGAGCTGGTGGGCAGCACGTAAATACCACTGATTCAGCAGTTCGTATTACACATTTACCAACTAATACGGTGGTAACATGTCAATCCGAAAGATCACAAATTAAAAACCGTGAGCAAGCGATGAAGATGTTAAAAGCCAAATTGTATCAACTTGAAATTGAAAAGCAACAAGAAGCTTTAAATGATATCCGCGGAGAACAAAAGGAAATTGGGTGGGGAAGTCAGATTCGGTCTTATGTATTCCATCCATACTCCATGGTAAAGGATCACCGGACAGACAAAGAAACAGGTAACACACAAGCAGTCATGGACGGTGAATTAGATCCATTTATAGATGCATACTTACGTTTTTCAATGAATTAAGAGATGGGCACCTGTGTGGTGCTTTTTTTTTTGCAACATATCGAAAATTTGTGCATTCAATATTTTAGAAAAAAGAAATTGTGTTTTGATAAATAACCAATTGGAAATTAATAAAGCCCATGATATACTCATCAAGGCGACTTTGAAAAATCAGCAATAGAGGTGTTAATGTGATAGCAAAATACAAAAGAGAACCTGTTCCACATAGATTATTGCAGTTTATAGAATATAGTTTTGTCATCATTGGTGCATTTTTTGTGGCTGTAGCTTTTAATGTTTTTTTACTACCGCATGATATTGCTTCTGGTGGTGTAGCAGGAATAAGTACGATTACAAAATCCCTGTTTGGTTTTGAACCATCGATAGTTCAGTGGGCTTTGAATATTCCATTATTTATTGCAGGTGTTATCATTCTTGGCAAAAATTTTGGTGCAAAATCTTTATTGGGTACAATTATCCTTCCATTTTTCGTCTTTTTAACAAAAAATTGGACACAAGCAACAGAAGATCCTCTACTAGGAGCAATTTTCGGTGGAATGATTGTTGGTATTGGGATAGGAATAGTATTTAAAGGAAGAGCTTCTACAGGAGGAATTGATTTAGCGGCACAAATTCTTCACAAATTTTTTCCGTTACCATTAGGTATTTGTTTAGCACTTTTCGATGGACTAATTGTCATAACAGCAACCCTTGTTTTCTCTGTAGAGCAAGGCTTATACGCCTTAATCGCGTTATTTATTACGAGTCGAACCATAGATTTCGTTCAAGTAGGTCTAAATACCTCTAAAAATGTTATGATTATAACAGAACGAGTAGATGATGTTCGAAATGTTCTTCTTAAGGATGTAGACCGCGGTGTGACGGTGTTAAATGGAACTGGGGGCTACACCAATGAAGATCGCACTGTCTTAATGTGTGTGGTCGCTCAGAATGAATTCAGTAAGCTTACTAAGATTGTTAAAAGCGTTGATACCAATGCATTTGTTGTAGCAATGAATGCAACAGAGGTTTTAGGGGAAGGATTTAAGCGTTAATTAAAGAAAGGGCCTCAAGACTAAAACGTTCACTATAGTGAACGTTTTTTCTGGTTCTTAAGGTGTTATTTGAATTCATTGGAAACGTTAATATAATTGAGGATTTACTTTCCATTAATTTTACAATATTCGCTAAATTCAATCATATTAACATTTCATTACAAGGTTTGAAATGAAAATGTAATAAAATTTTGTCTAAAAAAATCCTAAATTAATGTTATAATAAAACAAGAGTTAAACAAGAACATTTTATATAGCAAACAAAAGCTGTAATAAAATGTAAAAAATACTAAAAAAGGTGAATGTGTATGATTGAAATGCAGGGCGTTTATAAAACATACCCTAATGGTGTTGTTGCATTAAATGGTTTAGATGTAACGATAGACCAAGGGGAGTTTGTATATATTGTTGGTCATAGTGGGGCTGGAAAATCCACCTTCACAAAATTAATATTTCGTGAAGAGCAGCCTTCGAAAGGAAAGATCATCGTTAATAATAAAGACCTATCTAGTATGAAGTGGCGACATGTGCCAATGCTTAGGCGAGGTATTGGTGTAGTTTATCAGGATTTTCGACTATTACCAAGAATGACCGTCTATGAAAATGTGGCATTTGCTTTAGAAGTGATTGAAGAATCACCAAAAACTATCCGAAAACGTGTCATGGAAGTATTAGATTCAGTAGGCTTAAAAAATAAAGCCAGATTTATACCGGATGAGTTATCAGGTGGGGAACAACAGCGTGTAGCTATTGCCCGCGCTATCGTTAATCACCCGGGTGTGCTAATTGCCGACGAGCCTACTGGTAACCTTGATCCAGATACCTCTTGGGAAATCATGCGGATCTTAGAAGAAATCAATGCAAGTGGAACCACTATAATAATGGCTACCCATAGTAAGGAAATTGTAAACACCATCAAGAAAAGAGTTATTGCCATGGAAGATGGGATCATCGTAAGAGACGAGCACCGAGGAGAATATGGTTATGAAATTTAGAACGTTAAACAGACATTTTAAAGAAGGTACAAAAAATATTTGGAGAAATAGTTGGATGACGATTGCTTCAGTTGGAGCAGTAACAACAACATTAATATTAGTTGGGGTATTCTTAGTTTTAATGCTCAACTTAAATCATATAGCAGATAATTTAGAAGAGGATGTACAAATAAAAGCGTTAATTGAATTAACAGCTGAAGAATCGCAGGTAGAAGAGATTGGCGAAAAAATAGAATCGATTAGTGAAGTCGAATCGGTTACATACGCCACAAAAGAAGAAGAGTTAGAAAATTTAATTGATAGTATGGGAGAACAAGGCAGTGTTTGGGAGATGTATGAACAAGACAATCCTTTACACGACGTATATATAATAAAGACAACTGACCCGCTTGACACTATGAACATTGCATCAGAAATTGAAGCATATGAAGGTGTAGATCGAGTAAATTATGGACAAGACTACGTGCAAAATTTATTTAAATTTAATGAGTATGCTAGAAACGTAGGATTGGTCTTAATATTTGCACTTGTATTCACAGCTATTTTCTTAATTTCAAATACTATTAAGATTACGATTATGGCTAGAAAAAGAGAGATTGGAATTATGAAATTAGTAGGTGCAACAAATGCCTTTATTAGATGGCCATTCTTTATCGAAGGTTTGTTGTTAGGCGTATTAGGAAGTCTTATCCCAGTCGCTGTTATTGTCGGAGGATACTACTATTTAACACAAAACATGGAAATTTTATCTCGATTTAATTTCATGCAAATACTTCCGTTCCAACCCTTTGCTTGGCAGATAGCAGGTCTGATAATTGGAATCGGAGCATGTATTGGTGTTTGGGGTAGTGTCATGAGCGTACGAAAATTCTTGAAAGTATAAAAACAATATTAATATACTAACCACACACGGGGAAGGAGCTTTTTTGGATGAACAAATCCTTATTGAGCATCATTATTACAACTCTAGCATTCTTATTTATAACTACAGGTGTTAGTGCAGAAAGTGTTAGTGAATTAGAAAAAAAGATTAATAACTTAGAAGGTCAAAAAAGTGAAATAAATAAAGAAAATAGTTCGATCGAAAGTAAAGTAAACGAAGCTGAAAAAAAGATTGAGGAAATTAAAGCGGAACAAGGGCAAGTAACAAGTGAGATCGATAATTTAAATGCAGAGCTTTCTGAAACACAAGAAAAATTAGCTGCTAAGCAAGCTGAAATTTCTACAACAAATGGAGAAATCACGAAAACTGAAGAACAGATCAAACAAACTGAAGATGAAATAAAAGAATTAGAAGCTGAAATTGAAAAGCTAAAGGCAGAAATTGCTGAATTAAAGGAAAGAATCGAAAAAAGAGAAGCACTTTTAAAAAATAGATTACGAGCAATGCAACAAAATGGTGGCGGTGTTAGTTATCTAGAAGTTATATTAGGAGCTCAAAACTTTGGAGACTTCATTAATCGTGCAACGGCTGTAACAAAAATAATGGATCAAGATAAAAACATCATGGAAGCACACGAAGCTGATAAAGCTCAATTGGAAGATAGTCAAAAAACTTTAGAAGCAAATCAAGCTGATTTAGAAGATGAAAAGGTTGCTTTGGAAAATACGAAACAAGGTCTAGAAGACAAAAAGGCTACACTTGTAACACAAAAGCAGGAGCTAGACTCCATCCAATCAACACTTAATGCACAGAAAAGCGAACGTCAAACATTAATGGCAAATTTAGAACAAGAAGAAGAAGATTTACATGATCACACAATGTCATTAGCAGAAGAACAGGAAACATTAAGAAATCAAGCTGAGGTTGTTGCAAAAGCTGTAAAAGAAGCACAGAATGAAAAAGCTCAAATTGAGGAACAACAAAGAAAAGAAAGAGAGCGTCTAGCCCAACTTGCTAAAGAAAAAGAAAAAAATAATTCTTCAGGCGGATCGTCTGAAAAAACTAGTTCAGCACCAGAACCTCCAAAAGAAACTGCTTCATCAAGTGGAGGAAACGGAAAACTAATTTGGCCAACAACTGGTAGAAGAACTTCTTCTTATGGATATAGAAGCTTTAATGGTGGTAGTTTCCATTATGGATTAGATATCGCAAGTGGAGTTGGAACACCTGTTAAAGCTGCAGGAAGTGGATATGTATCTAGATCAGCATATTCAAGTAGCTATGGTAATGTTATATACATATACCACCCTTCTCAAAACATTACTACTGTATATGCTCATTTAAATAGCAGATCAGTAGGCTTAGGCCAAAAAGTAAATCAAGGACAGTATATTGGTGGAATGGGTAATACAGGAAGATCGTTTGGAAGTCACTTACACTTTGAAGTTCACCGTGGAAAGTGGAGCTCAAAAGGTGGGGTAAATCCTTTAAACTATTTACCATAAACAAAGCACATGATCTTTGTTAAATTGCATAGAATGAAAGTAGCATCACAAAATACTTGTGATGCTTTTTCATACCCTGCATAATAGAGAGAAAGAAATATACATATTAGAGGTGGAAAAATGCATATCAAAAAAAGTTTGATTGCTTTATTAATGGTAGGTACGCTCTTAATAGGTGCGGGTATTACTTTTATTGGGCTTACTGTATTCAATGTAATCGAACCAACAGAGTCAACCAATAATGTTGCAAGCTCAGATCAGAGTAATACAATAACAGATACTGAGCAAGAGGATGTATCCCAATCAGATTTAGAAAAGATGGAAAAAGTAGCGAGTGCTTTTGATATTATTAAGACAAGCTACTTAGAGGAAGTGGAAGACGGTGCTTTAATTGAAGGTGCTATCCAAGGAATGCTTGAGACTCTAGGAGACCCATACAGTGTGTATATGGACCAGGAAACAATGGAACAATTTAATGAACAAATTGAATCTTCCTTTGAAGGAATTGGTGCAGAAGTATCGATGGTTGAGGGAAATGTAACAATTGTTGCTCCTATTAAGGATTCGCCTGCAGAGGAAGCGGGCTTACGTCCTAATGATCAAATCTTATCAGTGGACGGTGAAAGTATTGAAGGCATGGAGCTTTACGATGCCGTTGCTAAGATTCGAGGGGAGAAAGGAACTACTGTTACACTTGAAGTAAGAAGACCAGGGGTGGACGATATCTTGAGTATCGAGATTACGAGAGATTCGATTCCGCTTGAAACAGTATATGCAGAAACACGTGAACAAGATGGAAAAACGGTTGGCATAATAGAGCTAACTTCTTTCTCGGAAAAAACATCAGAAAGATTTGAAGAGGAACTCACAAAGCTTGAAGAGGACGGTATAGATGGCTTAGTAATTGATGTAAGAGGAAATCCTGGTGGTTTACTGCCATCTGTAGAGGAGATATTGAAAAATTTTGTTCCTAAAGATACACCGTATATTCAAATTGAAGATCCTAAAGGTGAAAAATCACGATATTTCTCAAATATTGAGGAACCAAAGAGCTATCCAATTAGTGTCTTAATTGATGAGGGAAGTGCATCTGCTTCTGAGATATTAGCGATTGCTTTAAATGAAGCAGAAGATTATCCAACCGTTGGAACAACGAGCTTTGGTAAAGGAACCGTACAACAAACTGTTTCCATGGGAGACGGAAGTACGATTAAACTTACTCGCTTCAAATGGCTATCACCAGAAGGAAACTGGATACACGAAGAGGGTGTAGAACCTACTGTTGAACAAAAACAGCCAGAGTACTACTATACAAATCCAATTCAATTAGAGGAACCATTTACGTTCAATGATAGTGATGATAAAATTTCTAATGTACAGGTCATGTTAAAAGGACTTGGTTATGAACCAGGCCGTGAGGATGGGTATTTTAGTGAAGAAACCCAACAAGCGGTAGAAGCATTCCAAACAGCAGAAGAAATAGAAGCTACTGGGGAAATTAATGAAGAAACTGCTGAGGTATTACAGACACGAATTATTGAAAAAATTAGAAGTGGCGATGATGATGTGCAGCTAGAAAAAGCAATGGAAGTTTTATTTCAATAAAAGTAAATCAAATTCGCAGGGAATTATTCCTTGCGAATTTTTTCATCCCTATTTAAAAATAAAAAAGACAGATAAATGAATTTCATGTAAGATAATAGATAGAGAAACATAAGAGAGAAAGGGGCAAGAATAGATGGAATGGTTACAGGAATTGGGAAGCGCTTTAGTTAGTATTTTTATTCAACCACTTGTATATTGGATTTTCTTTTTACTTTTAATATCTTCCTATTTTAGAATTAAAAGGAATCGAGCAACATTAGGTGTTAAAATATATCCGAAATTCTATGAAATTTTTTATACAGGCTCCATTTCTGTCGTAGCATTTTTGGTACTAAGTTTGCTATCAATCGGATTAGGTATTACTTTTACATATACATTTAGTCTTATCATTGCGTTTTTTACAATATTATTTACTTTGTTTGGCAGGTTTTCCTTACTTTCAGCTGCTTACACTTGGTCACTAACGTTTTTAATTTTATTTTTTCTACCATACGTCGAACTCCCTTTTTTAGATGATGCAGTAGTAGAGGGACTGTTATCGATTAATTTAGCAGCTGTTGTTGGTTTAATAGGTCTACTGTTAATAGCCGAATCTATTATCATGTTTCGTATGAGAGAAGATGAAACATTACCAGAGCAGGTCAAAAGCTCGCGAGGTAAATGGGTAGGACAGCATCGATTAAAAAAGCTCGCATTCATTCCATTTATCGGTCTTATTCCAACTGGAAATATTGAACCCTTCGCTAGCTGGTGGCCAGTATTAGATATTCAAGGGGAGAGTTTTGGATTAATGGTTTTTCCTTTCATTATTGGCTTTGAGCATCTTGTAAAGAGTCAGCTGCCAATTATAGCTGCGAAAATATTGGCAAGAAGAGTATTATTATTAGGTCTGTTAACGATTGTGTTAGGTGTTGTGGGTTATTTCCTTCCAATTGTGACCCTGATTGCTGTCATTATCGTGATATTGGGTAGAGAATTTACATCGATCCAATTTAAAATGCAGGATAAAGTTCATAAGCCTATTTTTCAGCCGGATCAATCAGGTGTGAGAGTGTTAGCAGTTCTAAGAAATAGTGCCGGAAGAGACTTAGGTATTATCCCTGGTGAAAAAATAATTAAGGTAAATGGTCTGCAAATTCAATCAGGTGAAGAATTTTATTATGCAGTGCAACAGAACGGTGCATACTGTAAATTAGAGATTCTTGATTTAAATGGTGAGATTAGATTTGCACAAAGAGCACTGTATGAAGGAGAAAATTACAAGCTCGGAATACTATTTGTTGGCGATAAAAGTCGAAAGTCAAAAAAAGTTCATCGAAAAAATACTAATGAAGAAAAAAGTGAAACCTCATCTTAGAATATTTCGTATAGTGGGTGAGGTGATTTAGTTGGAAATCGAAAAAACCCAATTACAAGCGTGGAGAAATGAAATGCTTGTCTATAAATTTGCTTTAGATGAAGTGAATACCAAATTAAATATTTTGAATGAAGAATTTCAATTCATTCACAACCATAATCCAATTGAGCATATTAAATCACGAATAAAAAAACCAGAAAGTATTAAAAAAAAGCTAGAAAGAAAAGGATTAAACCTGTCGATTGAGGAAGCGAAAAGAGAATTAAGAGACATAGCGGGTATTAGGGTAACCTGTTCGTTTGTGAATGACATTTATCGGATTGTCGATTTAATTTGTAGTCAAGATGATATTGAGTTAGTTGATATAAAGGACTACATAAAAAAACCTAAACCTAACGGATATAGAAGTATTCATTTGATTGTGAAGGTTCCGGTCTTTTTAGCGGAGCGAAAAGAAAAAGTATTTGTGGAATTACAGATAAGAACAATTGCTATGGATACATGGGCTAGCTTGGAACATAAAATTTTTTATAAATATGAACGAGATATTCCCGTAGAATTAAAAGATCAATTGAAAGAGGCAGCAAACACTGTGCATGCCTTAGATGCTAAAATGCAATATATTAACGAAGAAGTAAATGAGATCAAACGAATAAATGTAGAAGTATAATAACAAGAAGCGATTGAAATTTCAATCGCTTCTTGTTGTTTATAAAAGGTTAAAAAATATCCATTGTAATTCTTTAGACTCCTTAATAGGAAACTATTGCCTAAAATGCTAACCTGCTATATCATTTGAAATAGGAATATTTATTTATAAATGTAAATTTGCGGAATTTTAAATGGTTTTGTGTGGAGGGATTTATTTGAAAAATAAAGGTGTACTTGCTGCTATTATAATTGTTGCTACGTTACTAGTTATTTTTGGTATGTTTAAATTATGGAATGTTGGAATTGAATATCGTAATAATGCATCGATGAATGATGTGCCACTAGAGCGTGGAGACGCTGAAGAAAGTGACGAAGAAAAAGAAACCGAAGAAAAAGAAAATAATAAAGAAGAAACGGAAGCGGAAGTGAAAGAAGATACAGCATCATCTGAAGAAGTAACGGAATTAGAGAAAGCTTTAGCTAATATTAGTGAAAGTGAGTTAACGACTGGTCTTGATAAAGGATCAACCGAATATCAAGTGATCACTGTCATGCATAAAATGACACACCAGAAAATCATTGCCGAAAAAAAATGGGGGAATATCCCGATGCATGAGAAGACAATTGAAGAAGTCGCAAGTATCGTCGAAAATAGCGACTTTGATCGAAAGAGTGATTTGTTAACAATTTTAGAATATTGGAAAGCCAATGATTTTAGTCATGCGAAAGCAGATCATAATTACTTCTGGAAAATTCAGAATGGAACAGTAGGGAAAGCAACAGGTTTGTTACCGGTAGAAGAGGAAATCGAATTTATTGAAAATAATTTTTAAAACAAATAGCCACATTCACTTAAATTTAAGTGAATGTGGCTATTTTCTTACGAAGGTATTTGTAAAAGCTCTCTAATTTCGTCTTCAGACAATTTAGAAAGAAGTGTTTCTCCTGGTTGAATAATTTTATCAACTAATTCACGCTTTTGGTGCTGCAGCTGATAAATCTTTTCCTCAATCGTCCCTTCTGTAATGAGACGAATGACTTGTACCACCTTTTTCTGACCGATACGATGTGCACGTCCTGCAGCTTGCTCTTCTACTGCTGGATTCCACCATAAGTCATATAAAAGAACGGTATCAGCTCCTGTTAAATTAAGTCCTGTTCCTCCTGCTTTTAAAGATATGAGAAAGAATCCCTTTTCTCCGCTATTAAAGGCATCTACCATTTCCATACGTTTCTCTGAAGGGGTAGACCCATCCAAATAAAATGTTGGGTGCCCAGCAGCTTCCAAAGATTTTCGTATCAAGGTAAGCATACTTGAGAACTGAGAAAAAATAAGTGTCCGTTTTTTATTTTGAACTAATTCATCAGCTAATTCCATTAACTGATCTAGTTTTCCACACTCCCCTTGATAATTTTCTAAGAAAAGAGACGGATGACAACAAACCTGACGTAACCTCGTTATTCCAGCTAGAATCTCTAATTTACCTCTACCAAATCCTTTATTTGCAACCGTTGAGTCTAATTGCTCCCGCATTCGATTTAAATAGGCGACATATACCTCTTTTTGATCCTTTGTGAGTTCTGAGTACATCACTGTTTCAATCTTGTCAGGTAACTCATGTAATACATCCTTTTTAATTCGCCTGAGGATAAATGGTCGTGTTATTTTTGCAATATAGGTTGGGTCAAGTGCTGCAAAGGTTTTTTTGCTTCCAAATAATCCGGGAGATACCGTATAAAAAATTGACCATAGTTCATCTAAAGCATTTTCAATTGGTGTTCCACTCAATGCGAACCGTTGTCGTGCTTGAAGAGATCTAACAGCTTTTGCGGTAAGTGTCAGATGATTTTTAATTGCTTGTGCTTCATCTAAAATAAGACAATCAAAATTATTTTCTTCATATAAATCTAGATCTTTTCTGAGTGTTGGATAGGATGTGATTAAAATATTGCTTTCCTTAGCACTTACCATACGCTCTCTGCGCTGTTTTTTAGAACCAATAATTACGGTTGAAGTAATGCTTGGTGCAAACTTTTCTATTTCTTTTTGCCAGTTATATAGAAGCGATGCAGGAGCTACAACCAATGCCTGATAGCTTTCATCTTTTGCTTGTATTTCAGAAAGTAAAAAGCTTATTGTTTGCAGGGTTTTACCAAGTCCCATATCATCTGCTAATATCCCACCTAAATGATAATGGGATAGGGATTTCATCCACTGAAACCCAACTATTTGATAGTCGCGCATCTCTGCATTTAACCCATTCGGTAGTGAAAAGTCTAATAGCTCTGGATGCTTCAGCTCATGAAACAGCGTCTGAAAAGCATCGTTGTACTTTGTATGTTTAGGATTAAGAGCCTCTTCTACTTGAAAGCTTTGTGCTGCATTCAAAGTAATTTGCCCATCTGATATGTCTTTTTTAGATAGATTTACTTGCTCAGCTAGTTGGAAGAAAGACTCAAAGCTGTCATCATCTAACGCAATTAGTTCTCCATTGGGGATGCGATAATATTTCTTTTTTTCAATTAAGGCTGTAAGCACGCGTGATACATCCTCATCAGAGATACCACCCATGTCAAATTGAATATCAAGCATCCCGCGAGATTGATCAAATTGCACACGTGATTCTAATTTTACAGCTTGCTGAGAACCAATCATTCGTTTCACCTGATCACTTATATAAACCTGAGCTAAATTTCTTAGCTGATCAATTCCTTTATGAAAAAAATCATAAATGGATTCTGGATTAAATAAGAAATAGCCATTTTTCATTTCTATAAAGCCATAACCTAAGAGCTTATATATAAATTCCTGCTCTAGAAATCTATCTCGTTTTGTTATCTTATCTCCAGAGTCGTCTCTAGAAAATGGAGAAATGACTGTATCGCCATAGGAAAAAGTGACCGTGGATTTAACTGCGTCATCTTCTTCATCAATATATAATTTGATCCGTAGCGGCTCTGTATTTAACTGTGTTTGCATTGAGTCGGTTAAAGTGACATTGCCAACCTTTTCAAACGATGGTAAAACATTTTTTACAAAAGTACTCATCTCTTTCGGAGCAATACGATGCTTCTCATTTTGCTGAAAAACATGTACTCTGAATAACTTTTCAAGAAATTGTTTTTCTTGAAAGGTAATGGAGTAAAATACGTTATCTTTTACTAAATAACGATAGTTTTCCAAAAAGGTATACTTAGAAAGGTCAGTCATTTCTAATGTATAAACATCTTGTTTTAAGTAATCCACAGTAAAGTCGAGCTCAGGCATTTGTTCCTCAAGCTCAATAGCTGGATAGACCGAACCATCCTTTGCTTTAAAAGAAAGGGATCGATTCTCCACGGTTTTTAAAAGTTTCTCACTTAAATTTGGCGGAACATATAGGGACCGTGGATGCTCCATTTTATGCAGATAGGTATTACCATACATTTTCTCTTGGTCATAACAATCACTTAATAATTCCATTAAAATTAAATCTTCCTGCTGAAAATAATATTCGCGGGAAGTATAGGTGAATGATTGATTGATTTTGTAGCTATCACCTGTTTGAAATGCTACTAAAAACGAACGAATATCTTTAATCACGTAAGGACGTTTATCACCAATTTTAACTTCAATCGTTAATGCGTGTTTTGCTTTTTGATTAGCATCTTCTATCGCTAGTATTACTTCTGTTTCAAGTTTTTCTGGCGTTTGCTCGAGTTCTGTATTCAACTCTCTAAATGTATATAACAGCTGTTTTGTATACAAGTCACTTTCTGTTGGAGTAGTCGGTGAAGCTCGGTGATCCACTGCAAATTTTTTTCTCCCAGAATTTTCTTCTTCTGTAAGTGCTAGTAGGACTGCTGCAATATGCTTACATGTGAAATGTGTGGCATATGCTGGACACGTACAAGAGGTTTCAAGTTCTTTGTCATCGAATAGGTAAATACGAATAGTATAGACCTTAGCTCCTTTAACAAGTCCGCGCCAAGCATTTGTTGCAGGATTATAGGAAAGACCATAAACTTTTCCTTTTGTATAGTAATCGCGACCTCTTTTATAAAACCGGTCACCTGTTAATTGTCTTATTTCTTGTTTATCCATGTTTATTGATTGCACGATTATCCCTTCCTTGCCAAACATATATCCTTTTATTATAACAGGATTTTACTTATTTTCATCTCTTGAGTCATTATCCGCATCAGATTGACATTTCATTCGTAAACTGCTATCTTAATTTGGTTATAGTATAGTTTTGAAAAGAGGGCAATCCAATGTGAAAAATCCCAAAAAGTAAAAGCACTAAACATAAAGAAAGTAGGGATTATTAATGGGTATACAAGATGAAGTAAAGAAAAGAAAAACCTTTGCGATTATTTCTCACCCTGATGCAGGTAAAACAACCATGACGGAGAAACTATTATTATTTGGAAACTTAATTCGTTCAGCAGGTACCGTAAAAGGTAAAAAATCAGGAAAATTTGCTACATCAGATTGGATGGAAATTGAAAAACAGCGTGGTATTTCTGTTACGTCTAGTGTAATGAATTTTGAATATATGGGTCACAAAGTAAATATTTTAGATACACCGGGTCACGAGGATTTCAGTGAAGATACTTATCGTACACTTACTGCAGTAGACAGTGTTGTCATGATTATTGATGCAACAAAAGGGATTGAGGCGCAAACCATTAAATTATTTAAAGTTTGTAAAATGCGTGGCATTCCTATTTTTACCTTTATTAATAAGCTAGACCGTGAAGGTCGTGAGCCACTTGATTTGTTAGACCAAATTGAAGAGGTTCTTGAGATTGAAACATATCCAATGAATTATCCTGTGGGTATGGGAAAAAGATTTTTGGGAATTTATGACCGTTATCACAAGCAATTTGTAAAATATAATGGCAATGAAGATGAGTCTTATATTCCGTTTGATGAATTAGATAATGGAGACTATACTTCCTTGACAGAAAATCCTACCTATCAAGAAAGCATGGGCGAAATTGAGCTATTGAATGAAGCGGGAGACCAATTTTCAATCGATCGTGTTTTAGAAGGTGAACAAACACCAGTTTTCTTTGGTAGTGCGTTAGCTCCTTTTGGGGTGCAAACATTTTTTGATACGTTTGTGGAGATGGCACCAACTCCAGTTCCAAGAAGAACGACTGAAGAGGTGGTTCAACCAGATAATCCGGATTTTTCAGGATTTATTTTCAAAATCCAAGCAAATATGAATCCTCAGCACCGAGACCGCATTGCTTTCTTACGAGTTTGCTCGGGAAAGTTTGAGCGGGGTATGAATGTTCAGTTAGCGAGAACTGGAAAAACAATAAAGCTTTCACAAACGCAGCAATTCGTAGCATCTTCACGGGACACAGTGGAAGAAGCATTTGCCGGAGATATAATTGGGATTTACGATCCGGGATCTTACCGAATAGGTGATACATTAGTAGAAGGAAAACAGCTATTTGAATATGATGAATTACCACAATTCCCGCCAGAGATGTTCCAACGAGTAACGGCGAAAAATGTGATGAAAGCGAAGCAATTTAGAAAAGGAATTGAGCAATTGGTTCAAGAAGGCGCGATTCAATTGTTCCGAGGATATCCTACTGACTCTATGATTATTGGAGCGGTTGGTCAACTACAGTATGAAGTTTTTCAATATCGAATGAAAAATGAATATAATGTGGAAGTAATGCTTGAGTCAATTGGGGAAAGAATTCCACGCTGGTTAAAAAAAGATCAAGTAGATCCTCGTGTCTTCGATGAACGCAATATGTTGGTAAAAGACCGTGAAGATGAATTTTTAGTACTATTTAAAAATGATTTTGCATTAAGATGGTTTATTGATAAATACCCAGATGTAGAACTCATTGACTTATATGAAGTAAATCAATACGATCAAACAAACTATTAATAAAGGAAAAAGCAGAGGTTGATAGATAAATTATCTTCCTCTGCTTTTTTGTTATTACAAATATAAAATTGAATCTTGGGTATTAACTAAACATCCTAGTATAAGCTCAATCATGCTGCATTTTATTTAATCAGTTACTTCTATTTCTTGTTTTGGCATGGTATGTTGCGCTAATGCTGTTACGTGGGATTGCAGGATGTAAGTGCCGGTTGCATCAAAGCTTACTTCTACTTTATAAACACCTTCCCCGATGTGTTCTGCCATGATCATCTCGCTATCACCTTTTTTACCTTCTAACCAATATTCAAATTCAACTTCATCTGCATCTTCTACAGCTTCGCCGTTATGTAAGACGGTTACTTTCGCTTCAATTGTTTCCATTACTTCAGCTTTTTCTGGAAGGTCTAATGTAGCTTCAATAGGTTGTGCGTCCATTTCCATATCTTCATGATTACTATCTTCTGTGTCACTATCGTTGCTACAGGATGCAAGAAGAAGTAAGCTAAATAACATAAGTACAATTGCTAATTTTTTCATAATCAAAGTCCTTTCTATTTCATCTAAAGCTATTCCTTTATTATAATGAAACACAATAGCGGTGATGTAAATGAATTGTGACGTTTTTATAACATTTTTGTTTAATAAGTTGTAAAATAAAATAAACGAATATTTGTTCGTATTTTTTAAACGAATTGTGTATAATAGATATATTAGGAAATTGGAGGTAATGTTAGTGGAAAACCATACATTTGATCTTAGGTCTCCATATAAGCCTGAAGGAGATCAACCTAAAGCAATTAAAGAATTAGTAAACGGTGTTAATGCTGGGAAACGAAACCAGACATTACTAGGAGCAACAGGGACAGGAAAGACATTTACTGTTTCGAATGTGGTTACAGAAGTAAATAAACCCACCTTAGTGATTGCACATAACAAGACCTTAGCTGGCCAATTATATAGTGAGTTCAAAGAGTTTTTCCCAAACAATGCTGTCGAGTATTTCGTAAGCTATTATGATTATTATCAACCAGAAGCGTATGTCCCTTCAACAGATACATTTATTGAAAAAGATGCAAGTGTCAATGATGAGATTGATAAACTACGTCACTCAGCTACCTCATCCTTATTTGAACGTAATGATGTTTTAATAGTGGCGAGTGTATCTTGTATTTATGGGTTAGGTTCACCAGAGGAATATCGGAGTCAAGTCCTTTCTTTAAGGGTTGGAATGGAAAAAGATCGGGACGAGCTTCTACGAGGTTTAGTTGGAATCCAATATGCTAGAAATGATATAGATTTTCAGCGTGGTACATTCCGCGTACGTGGTGATTCTGTTGAAATTATACCAGCCTCACGAGAAGAGCACTGCGTTCGAATAGAATTTTTTGGTGATGAGATTGATCGAATAAGAGAAGTAGATGCTTTAACAGGAGAAATAATAGGAGATCGTGAACACATTGCCATTTTCCCTGCTTCTCACTTCGTAACCGGAGAAGAAAAATTAAAGGTTGCGATGAAAAACATTGAAAAAGAATTACAAGAAAGACTAAAAGAATTGCGGGAAAATGATCAGTTACTAGAGGCGCAACGATTAGAGCAACGAACAAATTATGATTTAGAAATGATGGAGGAGATGGGCTTTTGTTCTGGGATAGAAAATTATTCTAGACACTTAACACTTAGAGAGCCTGGCTCCACACCTTATACTTTAATTGATTATTTTCCGGATGATTTTTTAATCGTGGTGGATGAATCCCATGTTACTTTACCACAAATAAGGGGAATGTATAACGGTGACCAAGCAAGAAAGCAAGTTCTAGTAGATCATGGATTTCGTTTGCCTTCAGCAATGGACAACCGTCCGTTAACATTTAAGGAGTTTGAAGAGAAAGCGAATCAAATGCTATTTATATCAGCGACACCAGGCCCATATGAACTCGAACATACTCCGCAAATGACGGAGCAAATTATAAGGCCTACTGGCTTATTAGATCCAGTCGTTGATATTCGACCAATTGAAGGTCAAATAGATGATTTAATTGGAGAAATAAATAAGCGGACCGAGAAAAATGAGCGAGTGTTAATTACCACGTTAACGAAAAAAATGTCAGAGGATTTAACTGATTATTTAAAAGAGCTTGGCTTGAAGGTTGCTTATTTACATTCGGAAATTAAAACATTAGAACGAATTGAAGTTATAAGAGATCTTCGAATAGGGAAATATGATGTGTTAATTGGGATTAACCTTTTAAGAGAAGGATTAGATATTCCAGAGGTTTCCCTTGTCACTATTCTTGATGCCGATAAAGAAGGGTTTTTACGGTCAGAACGTGCGCTTATTCAAACAATGGGACGTGCTGCTCGTAACGAAAACGGTCAAGTAATTATGTATGCCGATAGAATTACAGACTCCATGCAACGAGCGATTGATGAAACGTACCGTAGACGTGAAAAGCAGCAGGCGTATAATGAAAAGCACGGCGTAACGCCGAAAACCATTATTAAAGAAGTGCGAGATGTTATTCGCGCAACAGTCGCTACAGATGAAGATGGTAAAGATGCGAAGGAAACACCAAAATTATCGAAGCTTTCTAAGAAAGAAAAACAGAAGGTAATTGAGAAGATGGAAAAAGAGATGAAACAGGCTGCAAGGGAACTAGATTTCGAAAAAGCAGCAGAATTGCGTGATTTAGTTTTAGAATTAAAAGCAGAAGGGTGACCATTTATGGCGAGAAAATCAATAAGTATTCAAGGTGCGAGAGCACATAATTTAAAAAATATTAATGTAGATATACCCAAAGACAAGCTTGTAGTTTTGACGGGACTATCTGGTTCAGGAAAATCATCTTTAGCCTTTGATACCATTTATGCAGAAGGGCAACGTCGTTATGTGGAGTCCTTGTCTGCATATGCTAGGCAGTTTTTAGGGCAAATGGACAAGCCAGATGTAGATGCGATTGAAGGACTTTCTCCAGCGATTTCGATTGATCAAAAAACAACAAGTAGAAATCCTCGATCTACAGTAGCTACAGTGACAGAGATTTACGATTATATGCGTCTTTTATTTGCCCGTATTGGCCATCCCATTTGTCCAAAGCATGGCATAGAGATTACATCTCAAACAACCCAACAGATGGTAGATCGCATTTTAGAATATCCAGAACGAACAAAGTTGCAAATCCTATCTCCTGTCATTAGCGGAAGAAAAGGAATGCATGAGAAAACACTAGAAAACTTAAAACAAGAAGGTTTCGTCAGGATTCGTGTCGATGGAGAGATGCGTGAAGTAACGGATGAATTTGAATTAGATAAAAACAAAAAACACTCGATTGAAGTAGTGGTAGATCGTCTAATTGTAAAGAGTGGAATTGACACGCGGTTATCAGATTCCTTACAGACTGCTCTTCGTTTAGGGGATGGGAATGTTGTTGTGGATGTGATAGGAGAAGAAGAATTATTATTCAGTGAAAATCACGCATGTCCGGTATGTGGCTTTTCAATCAGTGACCTTGAACCAAGATTATTCTCCTTTAACAGTCCTTATGGAGCATGTAATCGTTGTGATGGTTTGGGTACACAGCTTGAAGTTGACTTAGATTTAGTTATACCTAATCGAGATCTTAGTTTAAAACAAGGTGCTATTGTAGCCTGGGAACCAACCAGCTCTCAATATTATCCACAACTTTTAAAAAGTGTTTGTAAGCATTACGGAATAAACATGAAAACACCAGTAAAAGATTTACCAAAAGATCAGCTTGATAAAATTTTACATGGAAGCGGAAAAGAGAAAATTTTCTTTAAATATGAAAATGATTATGGTATGACAAGAGAAAATGACATCTATTTTGAGGGTGTATTAAAAAATATTTCAAGACGTTTTAAAGAAACGTCTTCTGATTATATCCGAGAGCAAATGGAAAAATATATGGCACGAAAAGATTGTCCCAAGTGCGATGGTTACAGACTAAAAGATGAAGCCTTAGCTGTTAAAATAAATGAGAGGCATATTGGGGAAATAACCGCTTATTCGGTTACAGAAGCGAATAATTTTTTTACGACGCTAGAATTATCTGAAAAAGATAGACAAATAGCTAGTATGATTATAAAAGAATTGGATGACAGACTAACCTTTTTAACTAATGTTGGCTTGGATTATTTGACACTGTCACGTGCGGCTGGAACCTTATCAGGCGGGGAAGCACAACGTATACGATTAGCTACGCAAATAGGTTCAGCTTTAACTGGAGTTCTATATGTCCTCGATGAACCATCTATTGGGCTACACCAGCGTGATAATGATCGTTTAATTGCTACATTAGAGAGAATGCGTGATTTAGGAAACACGTTAATCGTCGTTGAACATGATGAAGACACGATGCTAGCAGCTGATTATTTAATAGATATTGGTCCAGGTGCAGGAGAACACGGTGGTGAAATAGTTGCGAGTGGTACACCAAAGCAAGTCATGAAAAGCACGAAGTCCTTAACAGGGCAATATTTATCGGGGAAAAAATTTATTCCGTTACCTGCTGAAAGAAGAAAAGAGAAAAAACGTTTTGTCGAAGTAATAGGAGCAGAAGAAAATAACCTGAAGAATGTTGATGTGAAGATTCCTGTAGGTATTTTTACTGCTATAACAGGTGTTTCAGGGTCAGGAAAAAGCTCGCTCATTAATGAGATCTTACACAAGAGTTTAGCCATGCAATTAAATCGAGCAAAACAAAAGCCTGGGAAACACAAAAAGATAAAAGGGATAAATCATTTAGAAAAAGTAATTGATATCGATCAATCACCGATTGGTAGAACTCCTCGTTCTAATCCAGCGACTTATACAGGTGTATTTGATGATATTCGTGATGTCTATGCGCAAACAAATGAAGCAAAAGTAAGAGGCTATAAAAAGGGACGTTTTAGTTTTAATGTTAAAGGTGGAAGATGTGAAGCGTGTCGTGGTGATGGAATTATTAAAATAGAAATGCACTTCTTACCAGATGTTTATGTCCCATGTGAGGTATGTGAAGGTAAAAGATACAACCGTGAAACACTTGAAGTGAAATATAAAGGGAAGAATATTGCAGATGTACTAGAGATGACAATAGAAGAGGGAACAGAATTTTTTGCTAATATTCCTAAGATTAAGCGGAAATTAGACACCATTTTTGACGTTGGTTTAGGTTATGTTCGACTTGGTCAACCTGCAACTACGCTTTCTGGTGGAGAAGCACAGCGTGTTAAACTTGCTAGTGAACTACATCGTCGTTCTAACGGTAAATCATTATATATTTTAGATGAACCGACAACCGGGCTTCATGTAGATGATATATCTCGACTATTAGAAGTTATTCAACGATTAGTAGAAAATGGTGATACGGTCATTATCATTGAGCACAACTTAGATGTAATAAAAGCAGCAGACTACATTATAGATCTGGGTCCAGAAGGTGGCGATAAGGGTGGATCTATTGTCGCAACTGGTACACCGGAGGAAGTAGCGGAAGTAAGAGAGTCATATACAGGTCAATATTTAAAACCTGTTCTAGAGCGAGATCGGTCCAGAATGGATGACAAATTATCCAAACGTTTGACAAAAGCTTGATGTTTTGACGTGTTATAGCTTTTTCGGTATCGTTAAGAAGAGATTAAAAAGTTAACGAGGATATAATGAGTATTATCATCTTTTAGTATTGCGATATGGAAGCTTGATGAAGGAGAGGGACTATGGAACCAATTCAGATTGAAAAGTTGCAAAATGAAATTGATCAGTTTGCGAACAAAAATATTTACGTTCACCTCGAAACTACTAATGGTGCTTATGCAAGTCATTTCGATAATAATGCCTATAATGTGGGAGCATTTATTCGAAATGCAAAAGTAAGTTTTGATCATGGAAAAGTAGTTGGAGCTGGCACAAAATACCGTGTAGGTTTAAAGCTCGACATTGGATGGATTTACGCAGAAGGTGTTAATCAATATGAGAAAAATGAAAATGGACAGCTTTTAATGGCTGGACATGATCGTGAGGGACGTCTAATGGTTGCCCTTCAATTAAGTGAAAGTCCTTTTCAATATTAATCAATACGGAGGTTTTTAATTTATGGAAAAGCATGTCGTTGTCATTTACCCGCATCCAGATGATGAAGCATTTGGTGCTGCTGGTACCATTCGCACCTTCCGTAATGAAGGGGTACCAGTAACTTATTTATGTGGAACATTAGGAGAAATGGGTAGAAATATGGGAAATCCTACTTTTGCAAATCGTGAAACGCTACCAGAAATTCGAAAAAAAGAATTAATCGATGCCTGCAAGGTGTTAGATATTGATTTGCAAATGCTCGGATATCGTGATAAAACATTAGAATTTGAAGATAGAAAAGAAGTTGCCACACACTTATATGGCATTCTAAAAGAATTACAACCATCATTAGTTATTACTCATTATCCAGGTCATGCCGTTCACCCAGACCACGATGCTTTTGGTGCAGCGGCTATAGAAGCAGTCCGCATGTTTGACGAAGCGGAAAGACCAACTGTTTGGGCACAGGCTATTAGCTTAGATCATGTTGAAAAATTAGGGGAACCTGATGTGAAAAATGATGTTACTGGTGTGTTTAAAAAGAAATTAGAAACAATAATGGCACATAAATCACAAGCAGATGGCATGCTTGCAAAAATGAAGCAGGAAAAAGTGGATATCGAAGAGTCGGCAAAAGCTAGATTAGGATCTGAACAATTTTATACATGGGACTATAATGCCTAGTATTTTCAAACTGTCACGAACTATATAGTTACGTTTAATCGTCTTTGAAAAAGGTAATAGTATTAAAGAGATAAACATAAATATATAGAAGGTGGAGGAGAATACGATGAATAACAAGTTATATCGTTCAGAAACAAATCGTATGTTAGCAGGGGTATTAGGTGGAATTGCAGAATTAACGAATTTAGATGCCACTATTTTACGTTTAATCTTTGTTGTTTTACTTATTTTCTCATTAGGCTTGCCTCTAACTATTGCCTATATTGCTGCTGCTCTAATAATTCCTAACAGAGGAGAACAGGTATAATGCGCTGGATTTTATCTTTAATATTTAATGCGTTAGCACTTTTATTAATTGCAGAGTTATTTGATGGATTTCAGATTGATGGATTTTGGATAGCCTTATTAGCGAGTGTAATTTTGGCTGTACTAAATGTCATTGTAAAACCAATCCTAGTGTTATTAACGTTACCTATTACAATTGTAACGTTAGGGTTATTCTTGTTTGTCATTAATGCATTGACATTAATGTTAACACAAGTACTTTTAGGCGACAGTTTTGTCATAGACGGATTTTTAACAGCATTATTAGCAGCAATCTTGCTGTCTATTATTAATTTAATTATTAACAAAATAATTAAAGATTAAGCACAGGCTTTTGCCTGTGTTTTTCATTTATTTAGAATTAACTTTTTTAATTGATGGATTGAAACATTTCACTTATCGAAGTAGATTTACAATGGAATTGTCATGAGAATAGTTAAGAAATAACGATTTCTTAAATTACTCCTTTAATTCTTAATATAAGTTGAAAATAAAACGAAAGATAATATATGCTAGTCCCCTAAAAAAGTGCTACAATAGTATCCATACATCATTAATTTGATTATTGCTTGAGGAGGCCAAAGAATGGCAAAAGTACGCACACAGGATTTAACAAATCAGTTTCATATGGAATTGATTGCAGGAAAAGACGGATTACATCGTGAAATATTTATGAGTGAAATTTCAAGACCCGGAATTGAATTGACAGGGTATTTTAAATATTATCCGAAAGATCGCTTGCAATTACTAGGAAAAACAGAATTGTCTTATTATTATGACTTATCCCCTGACCAACGTAAAAATCGCGCAGAGCGACTTTGTACAGACATCACACCAGGAATAGTGATTACTCGCGATATGGATGTGCCGGAAGAATTAATTGAATCTTGTAATGCATCTGGTGTTCCACTTTTACGTTCGCCATATAAAACTACGCGTGTTATTAGTCGCCTAACGAATTTTCTTGAAGCGAAAT
Organism: Saliterribacillus persicus; assembly: GCF_003337485.1. GTDB lineage: Bacteria > Bacillota > Bacilli > Bacillales > Amphibacillaceae > Saliterribacillus > Saliterribacillus persicus. Next base: position 157,923 of record NZ_QPJJ01000008.1, on the reverse strand, counting down.
TCGCTCCATTTACAGCAGTGCACGGCGTTCTAGTAGATATCTATGGTATTGGTGTCTTAATCACAGGTCAAAGTGGTGTTGGTAAGAGTGAGACTGCTTTAGAGCTAGTAAAAAGAGGACATCGTTTAGTAGCCGATGATAGTGTTGAAATTCGTCAAGAAGACTATGATCGTCTCATTGGTTCTTCCCCACCATTAATTGAGCATTTATTAGAAATACGAGGACTCGGTATTATAAATGTCATGACACTATTTGGTGCAGGCTCTGTTCGTTCTCATAAAAGGATTGCGCTTACGATTAATTTAGAGACCTGGGATCAAAAGAAGCAATACGATCGTTTAGGACTAGAAGAAGAAGTGATGAAAATTATTGATGTAAATATACCTAAGATTACACTACCTGTTCGTCCAGGTCGAAATTTAGCCGTAATTATTGAAGTTGCAGCAATGAACTTCAGGTTAAAACGTATGGGTGTAAATGCTGCAGAAGAATTTTCAAGAAGGTTAACCACGATGATTAAAAGTGGGGAGCCTGATTTAGAATCTGAATTTGACGTTGATGGAGATTGATAACGGGAGGGATTTAATTTGTCATGTAGTGCACCGGCACTGGACCCAGTATTCTTTGAATTGGGTCCATTGTCGATTTATTGGTATGGAGTCATCATTGCAACGGGTGCTTTTTTAGGGTTGTTATTAGCAACAAGGGAAGCAGATCGTTTGGGATTGAAAAAAGATTATATTGTAGATTTAGTAGTAATAGCTATTCCAGCTGCCATTATATCCGCTCGAATATATTACGTCATATTTGAATGGGAAAGATATGCTGGAGGTGTCTGGTGGGATGCGTTCGCAATTTGGGAAGGTGGTATTGCCATTCATGGTGCTTTAATTGGCTCCGTCATAACTGCTGTCATTTATACACGCTATAAAAAGCTGTCTTTTTTTCAAATTGCAGATATTATGGCGCCGAGCTTGTTATTAGGACAGGCCATTGGTCGATGGGGTAATTTCATGAACCAAGAGGCACACGGTGGTCCGGTGTCGGAGCAGGCCTATCAAAATTTTATGCAATACTTACCTAACTTTATTACTAATCAAATGTGTATTGATGGTGTGATGTATCACCCAACTTTTCTATATGAATCAATATGGAATATAATTGGTGTAATTTTACTAATCGTTTTAAGAAAATATCCGTTAAGAAGAGGCGAGCTTTTCTTAAGTTATGTTATCTGGTATTCATTTGGCCGCTACTTTATTGAAGGCATGCGTACCGACAGCTTATATATCGTCGGAAATCTTAGAACAGCACAAGTAATATCCATCGTCTTGATCGTTTTAAGTCTTGCACTTATCTGGTATCGCAGGAAAAAAGGACTTTCAGATAAAACGTATCAAGGTAAAAAAGTGAAAAAGAAAGGCTAGAAATGAAAGGAGCAGCAAGATGCAAATTGAAACAATTTTATTTGATTTAGACGGCACGCTAATTGATACCAATGAATTGATCATTGCTTCTTTTACACATACATTAGAGCAATTTAGTGATAAGAGCTATACAAGAGAAGAAATTATGGATTTTATTGGTCCTCCGTTAGTAGATAGCTTAAAGAAAATTGATCCAAACCGGATAGAAGAAATGATGGAAGCTTATCGTGTTCATAATTATGCGAATCATGAAAAGTATGTGAAGGCATACCCTACTGTCGTGGATACTATGATAGCTTTGAAAGAAGCAGGTTTTAAGTTGGGAATTGTTACTACAAAGTTAAATCATGCTGCTCAGCTTGGACTAGAACTATCTGGAATGAAGAATATTTTTGATAGTTTAATTGGTTTGGATGATGTTACACACGCCAAACCACATCCAGAGCCAATATTAACGGCTATGGGAGAGCTAAAGGCTAATCCGATGACGACCTTAATGGTCGGGGATAACTATCATGATATTGAAGCGGGACACAATGCAGGAGTTAAAACTGCAGGGGTTGCATGGACGATAAAAGGAAGAGAAGTATTAGAGGCGCATGATCCAGATTTTATGTTGGAAGAAATGAGTGACCTATTGCAAATAGTTGGAGTGAAGTAAACCAATGCGAAACACAGACCGTTACCATATAAAAGAAGCAAATTCATTATGGGAATTGTATAAGACTGTTCCTTTTTTGAAGGTTTTTAAAAATTTTATTATTATTCAACTCGCACGCTATACGCCATTTTTACCAGTTAAAAATTGGTTGTATCGCACATTTTTAAGAATAAAAGTTGGAGATAAAACAGCTTTTGCGTTAATGGTAATGGTTGATATTATGTTTCCAGAAAAAATTACGGTTGGGAAAAATACTGTAATTGGATATAACACCACGATACTCGCTCATGAATATTTAATAAAAGAATACCGCCTAGGCGAAGTGATTATTGGCGATGAAGTAATGATTGGTGCTAACACTACCGTTTTACCAGGAGTGGTGATTGGAAATCAGGCAATCATTGCTGCTGGCACTGTAGTGCATAAGGATGTGCCAGCGGGTTACTTTGTTGGCGGAAATCCAATGCAAGTCATCTACACAAAAGAAGAAATGCAGGCTCGAATCGCACAGGACCCATTTTTTAAAACAGATAACCAATTATAATCGTAATTAATATAATTTAAATAGAGAAACAATGGGATGTGATAATGTGGGGGGATTTTCAAACAAAGCTCGTACAGGATTGTACGAGTCAATTTCTAAAAAAACGTTTGATGTGTGTATTATAGGTGCAGGAATTAAAGGAGCAGCGATTGCGCTTGATGCTGCAAGCAGGGGGTTTGAAACCTTACTATTAGAAGAGGCTGACTTTACGCAACTACACAGTGCCGAGGTCGCAATTAGTATGCATAGTCAACCATTATCGAAAAGAATGATTGCTAGGGAAAAGCAATGGTTAACTAAATGGTATCCACATGTTATTGCCGAAAGAAAGATGCCATTTATAGAGGAAACAAACGAAAACAAACCAGTTGAGCTCCTTCACAATGTGAATAAATCTATTCAAACCCTTGCACAAATGGGGAAGAAAAAGCCCATAAATAAGGAAAGATGGAAGCTTAAGTCAGATTGGACAGTTGACGTTGCTAGATTAACGATCGACTTATTAAAAGATGCCAGAAATTATTATGCAAAATTTATGAATTATGCGAAGGTAAGTGAATATCTATATGAGCCAAAAAAGAAGCTTTACCATATATATGTAGAGGATCAAATTGATGGTGAAAATTATCACTTAAAATCCTATATGGTGATTGATACTACTTCATCAAGTGAAAATATGAAGAGATTGGAAGAAGGAAGAGAATCTGATTTTGGTTACTTTGTAAGAGGAGAATTTAAACTTCCGGACGAAATAAAACTATCACCTGCTGTTATTCATTCAAACAATGATATCTATCAATTACATTTATTTGAAAGAAAAGCAGTATTCACAGCAATCATCAATAATAAGGCGGGAACATACAATCAAAGCAATGTGAAATTAACTCTTTCTCAATTACTAGCTACTTTAAATGAAAATTTAACAATAAGTGAGTCTGATATTACAATAAATAGCGTTGAAAAGTATTCAAAGGAATTAAAACGTCTAACACCTTCTTATTTTCGATTGCATGAGCAATTGATTTTAGTGCCATCCCAACATTATATGTATTACCGTGACACTGCAAAAGCAGTTGTTGATAAAATGGTACATTATTTTAAAAAAGAAAAAGGAATCCTTTACAGCTCTTCTATAGTATTCAAAATATTAGGTACTCATGAACACGGTTCAAGCTTTAAAAAGCATGAACATAAAAATATTTCCTACAACAATCGGTATGAACGATTATATGGAAATAAAGATTTAAATTGGCTCAAATCATTTTCAGCATCTTTAGAAAATGAAGCGAACACATGGGAATCCTTAAAAAAAGAAATAGAGTATGCAATGGAAGAAGAAGGGATCTATACTGCTGTGGATTTTTTGGTTTCAAGAACAGGTCTTGTTTATACAAATCCAGATTTAGTAACTGCACATGAAAAGAAAATTATTAATCTCATGGCACGATTCTTTGGGTGGAGTCCTGATGAACTAGCTTATTATAAGCGTGACTTAAAGGAATACTTAAAATAATATTTTAAAGAATCATGAAGAAAAAGAAATGGTCTCTATCGATCATTTCTTTTTTTCTTAAAAAAGAAGTTGCTTTTTCCAACCAATCTAGATACTATGTAGTTTGTATGTGAATATATGAAGATCGACTTATCTTATATTTGATAAGTTAGTGAGGGGGAAAGCGGATGACAGTAACCAAAAATTTGGAAGTGGATAATAATATCATACCGTTTATTCCTGAAAGTGATTTTTATTTTTCTAGAGGCGTTATTGCTTATCGGAAAAGAAAGTTTGATTTAGCTTTAAAATGGATAAAAAAAGCTGCTGAAAAAACTCCAAGTAATCCGTTATTTCAGTGTCAATTATCTATTGTTTATACAGAAGTAGGCTCCTACCATGATGCAAATCAGATTTTAACAAGAGTACTTTCAGAACAAGGTGAATCCTATATGGATTGTTATTATCTCATTGCAAATAATTATGCACATCTTGGACTTTTACAGGATGCAAAAAAATATGCGAATATTTATTTAGAAAAAGCTCCAAATGGAGATTTTATTGAAGAAGCAAATGAGCTTATAGAGCTACTTGAAATTGGTATAGAAGAAGAGAAAGAAGATGGCGATGATGATTGGATATTAGAAGAGGAAGACGAAATTTTAATTTATCAAGAAACAGCTTTTTCACACATTGAAAGGAAAGAGTGGGAACAAGCAATATTAGTATTAGAAGAGATGCTGACGTTGTATCCATCTTATCAAGCTGCGAATCACGAGTATCATTATGCTTTGTTTTTTTCTGGTAAAGAAAAAGAAGCTATTAAACATGAGGAAGAGCTTTTAGAAGAATCACCAGCTTCTTTAAGTGGATATATGAATTTGGCGATCTTCTACAAGCATTCTAACCAATTCACTAAATTTGGCGAAATGCTGCAGATCCTCGATAATATTTATCCGATACATGAACAGCAAAAGCTTCGTTTAGCCACGACATTTGCACATATCGGTCAATATGAAACATCTTACCAGCGATTCCGCTCATTAAATCGCAGTATTTTAAAAGGGCATGCGATGTATTTCTATTGGTATAGCATGGCTAGTTTTAAATTGCAAAAATTTGAAAAAGCGGAAGAATTATGGCAAGCTGGATGTTATCAGCATAAATGGCTGGAAAAAAAGAAGCGACCTTGGCTTGATGAAGAGATAATTCATTAAAACACAGTTACAAGCTGTGTTTTTTCTGTGCAAAGGATTGCTGAAATAATTCAAGCTTATTCTATTGGAAATTAGAATAAAGTACCCATGTTTATTATAATTTGAAGATAAGTTCTTATTCATTGATTATTACGGGAAAATAATGATACTTTTTAATAAAAATAGATACACTAAGATATGAGCAAAAAAGTAGACCAAAAGCAAGCAAAAATAGATAATGAGGATAGAGTTTATGGAGGAAAGGATGAATGACCGTGTCAGAAGATCGTATTTATGACGTAATTATTGCAGGAGCAGGACCAGCAGGTTTAACAGCTGCGGTATACACTTCCCGTGCTAATTTAGATACATTGATGCTTGAAAGAGGAATTCCTGGAGGACAAATGGCTAATACAGAGGATGTCGAAAATTATCCAGGTTATGAGCATATTTTAGGACCAGACTTATCTACTAAAATGTTTGATCACTCCAAGAAATTTGGCGCACAGTACGCTTACGGAGACATTAAAGAAGTAATTGACGGAAAAGAATACAAAACAATAATTGCTGGAAAAAAAGAATATAAAACGAGAGCACTTATTATTACAACAGGTGCCCAATATAAGAAACTAGGTGTTCCAGGTGAGGAAGAATTAAGTGGACGCGGTGTTTCTTATTGTGCGGTATGTGATGGTGCTTTCTTTAAAGAGAAAGAATTGGTTGTTGTAGGTGGAGGAGACTCTGCAGTAGAAGAAGGCGTGTATTTAACGCGTTTTGCTAAAAAAGTAACGATTGTTCACCGCAGAGATGAACTTCGTGCACAAAAAATATTACAAGATCGTGCTTTTAAAAATGAGAAAATAGATTTTATATGGGATACTATTGTAAAAACTATTAATGATAAAGATGGAAAAGTTGGTAGCGTAACTTTATATGATAAAAATAGCGGTCAAGAGTATGATAAAGAAATTGATGGTACCTTTATCTATATCGGTATGGTTCCGTTAAGTGCACCATTCAAATCGCTCGGAATTACAGATGAAGAAGGTTATATCCCAACAAATGAGAACATGGAAACGAAAATTCCTGGGATTTTTGCTGCAGGTGATATTCGTGACAAGGAGCTTCGTCAAATCGTTACTGCAACAGGTGATGGAAGTATTGCAGCTCAAGCAGCTCAAGGGTTTGTTGAGAACTTAGCAGAAGAATTAGACGCTGTCAAATAGTCTTGTCATCTGATGGAAATGAAAAGTAACCATTTCTTAACCTGGCTGTAACACGGACGAAACAATTATGGGGTACACTATAAATAACTAATTGACCCCCTTTTTTATAGATATAGTTTTTCGGCACAGGTAATTTAACCTGTGCCATTTTTTTATTTTCTTGGTTAACCCTCTTCTATTGTTTCCCCCAATTCACTCGGTGTATAATATAGATATGAAATGAGATCGTGGATCTAAAGGGGAGATAATCATGGCTAATGAAAAAAAAGAAACACGTTTAGTAATTATTACTGGGATGAGTGGCGCTGGGAAAACGGTGGCTGTTCAGAGCTTTGAAGACCTAGGATACTATTGTGTAGATAATTTACCACCAGCTTTATTACCAAAGTTTTTGGAGCTAATGAAAGATTCCAGTAACAATATACAAAAAGTTGCTTTAGTAATGGATTTAAGAGGTAGAGAGTTTTTTGATGCCTTATTTGAAGCTCTTGATAAGTTGGCACATGAAGACTGGTTACAGGAGCATGTTCTCTTTTTAGATGCAAAAGACAGTGTTTTAGTGACGAGATATAAAGAAACACGCCGTTCTCACCCTTTAGCACCTGATGGATTACCGTTAGACGGAATTCATTTAGAAAGAAGTATGTTGGACGAATTGCGCGGACGTGCACAAAACATTTTAGATACAACAGATTTAAAACCAAAAGAATTAAGAGAAAAAATTGTGAAACGATATAGTGAAGAGGATCAAGAGATATTTTCTGTGCATGCATTATCCTTTGGATTTAAGTATGGTATACCAATTGATGCGGATTTAGTATTTGATGTTCGGTTTTTACCAAACCCACATTATGTGGCACATATGCAGCCATTAACAGGTTTAAATCAAGAAGTTTCTAATTATGTTTTTAAATGGTCTGACACCCAAATGTTTTTAGAAAAAACCATTGATTTACTACAATTTATGCTTCCACAGTATAAGCGAGAAGGTAAAAGTCAGCTGGTAATTGCTATTGGTTGTACAGGTGGTCAGCACCGCTCAGTTGCAATATCAGAGTATTTAGCAAAATATTTTCAAACAAGCTATGTCACACATGTAAGTCATCGAGATATCGACAAGAGAAAGGGACATTAACATGATAGAAGAAGAGCACCCGAAAGTCGTCGTTTTAGGTGGTGGAACAGGAATGCCTGTGCTGCTAAGAGGGTTAAAGGATTATCCTATTGATTTATCCGCAATTGTAACCGTAGCGGATGATGGTGGAAGCTCTGGACGTCTACGGACGGAAATGGCGATTCCTGCCCCAGGCGATATTAGAAATGTTATTACGGCTATGTCTGAGGCTGAGCCGATGTTAATGGACCTTTTTCAACATCGATTTACCAAAGGAAATGAACTTACTGGTCATTCCATGGGGAATTTGCTTTTAGCCGCCATGACATCTGTAACAGGCGACTTTTATAATGGAATCAAAGAAATTTCACGTGTACTAAATGTAAAAGGTAGTATTTTTCCGATCGCTAACCAAAATATGTTTTTACATGCAGAATTAGAAAGTGGCAACATAGTTTCTGGAGAATCTAATATCCCTTTATCAGGAGAAAAAATTAAGCGAGTATTTTTAGAGCCTAATCCGGTCTTACCTCTTCCAGAGGCAGTAGATGCTATAAAGAATGCAGACCTGGTTGTCATAGCTCCAGGGAGTCTTTATACCAGTACACTCCCTAATTTAATTGTACCGCAAATTGGGGAAGCATTGAGATCAACCAAATCTAAGGTTGTATATGTTTGTAACGTGATGACTCAAAAAGGTGAAACAAGTCATTATACTGCTACCGATCATGTCCAAGCTATTATGGATCATATCGGGCAGGGCTGTATTCAATCTGTTATTGTACATAGCGAGACAATAAATCGCGATGTAAGAGAGGTTTATGCTGAAGAACAGGCAGAACCTGTTGTATATGATTTGGAGCGTTTGAAAAAGTTAGATATTGATATAATTGAAGCTGATATCATAGAACAGCGTGGTCAGGCGATTCGGCATAATACAGAAAAAATTGCCACTTTATTAATGTCGCTACTGTAACAACTTATAGGGGAGGTGAGAAAGTGTCATTTGCTTCAGAGATAAAAAAAGAATTAACGAATATAAAAAACGACGAGTGTTGTATTAAAGCAGAATTAGCAGCGCTGATTCGAATGAATGGTGCAGTCTCACTTTCACGTCAAAAATATGTATTGGATGTTCAAACTGAAAATGCAGCAATTGCAAGACGAATTTATACATTGATCAAGTCGCAATATGCCTACCCAGTTGAACTTTTAGTACGAAAAAAGATGAAATTAAAGAAAAATAATGTATATATTGTACGAATGAATGAAGGCGTAAAACATCTACTTTCTGAACTGGAAATTTTAAAAGAACCATTTACACTAATTCGTACTATCTCAGAAAACTATACGAAAAAGGTTTGTTGCAGACGGGCGTATTTACGGGGGGCCTTCTTAGCGGGTGGCTCTGTAAATAATCCAGAAACGTCCTCGTATCATTTGGAGATATATAACTTCTATGAGGAACATAATGACGCTTTGTTAGAATTAATGGATAGCTTTGGTCTTCATGCAAGAGCATTAGAACGAAAAAAGGGTTATATCGCTTATATCAAGGAAGCGGAAAAGATCACAGAGTTTTTAAACAATATCGGTGCCCATCAAGCGTTATTTAAATTTGAAGATGTACGAATTGTAAGAGATATGAGAAATTCCGTTAATCGACTTGTTAATTGTGAAACCGCGAATTTAAATAAAACAATTGGTGCAGCTTTTAGACAGGTTGAAAATATTCGCTTTATAAGAGATTCAGTAGGTTTAGAAACCTTACCTGATAAGCTTAGAGAAATAGCTGAATTAAGATTAGAACATCAAGATATTTCTTTAAAGGAAATAGGAGAAATGGTATCAACAGGCAATATCAGTAAATCAGGGATTAATCATCGACTTAAAAAGATTGATCAATTTGCAGATCAGTTAAGGCGAGGAGATTTACCTGTTAAAAATTAAAATATAGCCATCATGAAGTCCTTTTAGCATAAGGACTTCCTGTTTAACGTATAATGATAACGCTTACTTATATTAGGGAGGAATGAAAATGGTAGAAAAGACAGTAGTGATTGGTTTACATCCTGGTCTTCAAGCAAGGCCAGCTGCAGAATTTGTGCAGCGTGCAAATAGTTATGCTTCAGAATTATTTATCGAAAAAGGAAATAAAAGAGTGAATGCAAAAAGTATAATGGGTTTAATGAGCTTAGCAATAACGAATGGAGACGAAATAACACTACTTGTGGACGGCTCTGATGAAGATGTGGCATTAAAGGAATTAACAACCTACGTGGAAAATAAATAATAGTATATAAAGAAAAACTCCTGCCTAATGTTAATATAGACAGGAGCTTTTTGATATAAATATTATTGAGGTTTCTTCGCCATTACTTTGTCGATGATACCATATTCTTTTGCTTTTTCAGCTGACATAAAGTTGTCACGGTCTGTATCTTTTTCAATCACTTCGATCGGTTGACCAGTTCTATCAGCTAATATTTCGTTTAATTTCTTACGCATCTCAATAATGCGATTCGCATGAATTTGGATATCTGTTGCTTGACCTTGTGTTCCACCAAGTGGTTGGTGAATCATCACTTCACTGTTAGGTAATGCGAATCTTTTACCAGGCTCACCAGCTGTAAGTAAGAATGCTCCCATTGATGCTGCCATACCAATACAGATAGTAGATACATTTGGCTTAATAAATTGCATCGTATCGTAAATAGCCATCCCCGCTGTAATTGAACCGCCTGGGGAATTGATGTATAAAGAAATATCTTTTTCAGGATCTTCTGCTGCTAAAAATAGTAACTGCGCAACAATGCTGTTTGCAACATTATCATCGATACCACTGCCTAGCATGATAATTCTATCCTTTAAAAGACGAGAGTAAATATCATAGGCACGTTCCCCACGATTGGTTTGTTCAATAACTGTAGGTATTAAATTCATTTCATTTTCCTCCTTATATAGCTCTAATGTTATCTTATCGTTTTAAGCTTTCTATGTATAGCTTAACGAATTGGTCAATAAAGGTCAAACAATTTGATCTTTATATTGATGAAATTCTCTCTTTACAGGGTTCCCTTTCTTTTCCTACTGTAAACGATATTAATGGGAATTTAAAATAATAACTAATAGATAAAGAATTAATTGAAAATGAAGGCTTAATCAGCTATAATGAGTCTTGTCGTTTATAGAATCATGCGCCCGTAGCTCAGGGGATAGAGCATTGGTTTCCGGTACCAAGAGTCGGGGGTTCAAATCCCTCCGGGCGCGTATATATTTTTGTGTGTTTGATTAATGAGATTACGCATGAAGGTTTTGTAATAGAAGATTTCATGAAATTATCATTGACTGAACATGACTAGATGACTTTACATCCTCAAAAACATAGTAACTTTCCTCTAAAATGACTTCGATGAATAAATCCTTTTACTTGAGTATGATTAGATTTATATGATTCTGAAAAACAATTTCATTAGCTTTAAATTCTTCAGTCTAAAAAATTTTCTTTCGTCCCACATCTGAATAGATTATTTTCTACTTTTAAGCTTTTTTAGTTTATAAGAAAATAGGATGAAAATGACTAAACCAATGATGACTCCTAAAAAAGATAAATAACTAAATCCTAAAATAGGTCGCGGAATTCCATTTGAAATTGCGTAAGTGTTTACTAACAAGGAAATTATTATAATGATATAACTAAACCAATGGATTGCTTTGTAATCTCTTTTTTTCTGTTCAGTCATAAAAATCGCTCCTTAAGTTGAGTTGAAGTTAGGTTAAATTTAACACAGCTAGCTCATCATTTCCATTTCTTAAAATAATATAGAAATAGTTAATATAAAAAATTAAAACCGTCTATGTTAATCCATTTACAGGAACGTTTGTTCGTGTTAATATAAAAGAAAACGGCGGTGAATAAATATGATGTTTATGATAAAGAAATCTTTACGGGAAGATATGAGAATAGCTATATTCTATATTGATGGAAAGAATCATATATCAAACCGTTATATTAAGGTGTTAAAGATAGGTCAACATGATATTTTGGCATATTGTTATTTTCGTAATAAAGTTAGAAAGTTTAAGATTGAAAATATTTTGTCCGCAGAATTAAAGCGTTCAAAAGTAAGTTAAATAATGATATTATTGTTTTTGTTTTAAAAAGAAAAACGTTGATTTATCTGAAAATAAAATTTATTTAAAAAATATATTGACACTCCTATAGGCTTCTGCTAAACTTCTAATTAATCACAAATTAAATATGAGTAATTCACTCGGAATTAATTCTTATCAAGAGAGGTGGAGGGAATGGCCCTTTGAAACCTCGGCAACCATTAAGTAACTTACTTAATACAGGTGCCAATTCCTACTATTACCGTAAAGGTTTTAGAAGAGATAAGAGGACTGAACTTAAATTTTTCAAGTCTCTCTTATCTATAGATAGGGAGACTTTTTGTATTTTGAAAACTAAATAGTTTATCTCTTATCGAGAGAGGTGGAGGGACTGGCCCGATGATACCCGGCAACCATTAAGCTTTAGCTTAAAAGGTGCTAATTCCTGCAGGATAATATCCTGAAAGATGAGGGGAGGAAAATTTATGGTGAAACATGTATGTATAACCAAGCCCTCTTCTTAGCTGAAGAGGGCTTTTTTAATGGAATAAAGTAATTCGAAATTGGGGGAGATAGTAATGACAAATCATCACACGTACGATGCAGAAACAGTAAATCTACATGGTGGGCAATCACCTGATCCCACAACAGGAGCTAGAGCGGTTCCTATTTATCAATCTACTTCTTACGTTTTTCACGACACAGAACACGCTGAGCGATTATTCGCTTTAGATGAGCCAGGAAATATTTATTCTAGAATTGGAAATCCAACCGTTGATGTTTTTGAAAAACGAATGGCACTCCTAGAAGACGGGGTAGCAGCAGTTGCAACGGCATCCGGGATGTCAGCTATTACATTATCAATCTTAAATCTAGCAAGTGCTGGAGATGAAATTGTAGCAGGAGTGAACCTGTACGGTGGAACGTATAATTTATTTGCAGTTACACTTCCACGCTATGGTATAAATGTAAAATTCGTCGATCCAACTGATCCAGAAAATTATAAAAAAGCGATCACGGATAAAACAAAAGCGGTGTACGGCGAAATAATAGGTAACCCAGGATTACAGGTGCTTGATGTAGAGAAAGTAGCAAATATAGCACATGAAGCTGGTATTCCATTAATTGTCGATAACACATTCGCTACACCATATGGTTGTAAACCAATTAATTTAGGTGCAGACGTCGTTGTCCATTCAGCTACGAAATGGATTGGCGGTCATGGTACATCCATAGGCGGGATTATCATTGACGGTGGGCGGTTTAACTGGAACTCAGATAAGTATCCAGCTTTTACAGAACCAGATCCAAGCTATAACGGAATCAGATATGCCATAGATTTTGGAACATTAGCTTTTATTACTAAAGTAAGAGTTCAGTTACTGCGAGATTTTGGTGCAGCACTTAGTCCTTATAATGCCTTTCAACTGATTCAAGGCTTAGAAACCTTACATTTAAGGGTAGAAAGGCATAATCGAAATGCCTTGCAGTTAGCTAACTACTTAAATACACATCCTGCAGTAGAGTGGGTGACTTACCCAGGACTTGAAAGCCATCCAAGTCATAACCTTGCTTCTTCGATCTTAGAAAATGGATTTGGTTCCATTATCGTTTTTGGAATTAAAGGAGGAAAAGATGCTGGAAGAAGCTTAATCAATAATGTTTCCTTATGGTCGCATGTTGCAAATGTAGGAGATGCGAAGTCACTTATTATTCACCCTGCATCTACTACGCATCAACAGCTTTCAAAGGATAAATTAAAAGAAACTGGTGTGACTGAAGAGTTAATAAGGCTTTCGGTGGGGATCGAATCGATACGAGATATTCAAAATGATTTAGATCAAGCATTAGCGAAAGCAACTGGAATCGGTGAAGACACGAAGAAACATATCGTAGTCAATGATGAAGGTGTCATTAAATGGGCGCTAAATTCCGCTCATGAAAAAGTTACAGAGAATGGTAAGGAAATAACTAGACAAAAGACATTAGCAATTGTTGGTCTAAGCGGGAAAGAAGCTAGACCGAGTTACCGTTTAGCAAGAAAAATGCAACGATTAGGCTATAAGATTATTCCAGTTAACCCAAGAGAAACGGAAATATTAGGCGAAAAAGCTTATCCGGATCTAAAAAGTGTTCCAGTAGACATTGATATTGTGCAAGTATTTAGAAGTCCGGATGCTGCGGTAGAGGTTGCTAAAGAAGCAGCAGAGGTTGGACCTAAGGTTTTCTGGCTACAAGAAGGTGTAGTATCACCAGAAGCTGAAAAAATAGCACGCGAAGCTGGATTAGAGGTTATTCACAACAGATGTACGTATAAAGAAGCACAACGTTTAAAAGGTTCAATTAGCACATATGCATGTGAAATTTAAAATTAATTAAAAAAATAGGGGGACAAAAGAAAATGAAAAGAATTCCATTGATTGATATTAGAAGCTTTATTGCAATTGTAGCATTAGGATTGGTTGCTTTATTTTTAGCAGGTTGCTCTTCAAGTGGGCAAGCAGAAGGAAAGCCTGAAGAAATCAGATTAGATTATGCATATTACTCACCAACTAGCTTGGTGTTAAAGAAATTTGGTTGGGCAGAAGAAGTATTAGGGGAAGAAGATATTGAGGTATCTTGGACATTAAGTCAAGGAAGTAACAAAGCGTTAGAATTTTTAAATAGTGATAGTGTAGATTTTGGTTCGACAGCTGGAGCTGCTGCTTTAATGTCAAAAGCTACAGGTGCACCGATCGAGAATGTTTATATTTATTCTAAGCCTGAGTGGACAGCTCTTGTAACAAGTGAAGGATCCGGAATTTCTTCTCTTCAAGATTTAGAAGGTAAAAAAGTTGCGGCAACACTAGGAACTGATCCATATATTTTCTTAGTAAGATCGTTAGCTGCAGAAGGTGTATCTATCGATGATCTAGAAGTGGTACCTCTTCAGCACGCAGATGGTGGTTCTGCATTAACTTCAGGAGATGTGGATGCATGGGCAGGTTTAGATCCGCACATGGCAAAACTTGAGTTAGAAGCTGGAGCAGAGTTATTTTATCGCAATGCAGACTTTAACACTTATGGATTCTTAAATGTTCGTGAAGAATTTGCTGAAAATCACCCAGAATATGTGAATAAAGTAATTGAGCTTTATGAAAAAGCTCGTAATTGGATTTTAGAAAATCCAGAAGAGGCAGCAGAACTATTAGCAGAAGAAGCCCAAATCGATCTTGAAGTAGCTAAAAAACAATTAGAGAGAAATGATTTTTCTAATCCAGTACCTGGAGATGTACATGTAGAAGCTTTAAATTCAGCTGGTAAAGTATTGCAAGAGGGTGAAGTAATTAAAGAAGACGTAGACATAGCTGAGACGACTGAAGCATTAATTAATTCAAGCTACGCAGAAGAAACAATTAACGAATAGGGGAAAATCAGGAGGGAAAAAGATGGCTAAAAATCAAGGGGAACTCACAGCTGTATTAGTAGGAAAGAAAAAAGAACAACGACGATTGGAAAGAAAAGCGGCTGCCAAAAATGGCGTCTGGCAAAATATTGTGTTAGGAAGCCTGATTCCAGCAATTCTTATCTTGATTTGGGAATTACTTAGTCGAGTTGGATTTTTCCCTTCTTACCAACTCCCTGCACCAACTGTTATTTTAGAAAAAATAGTAGAGATGGCACGCGACGGATCGCTTTTTGGACATATTGGAATTACTACCTATCGTGTGTTTGTTGGGTTTATTTTAGGAACCATAGCTGCAGTTGTTTTAGGGGCATTAGTTGGATTCTATCAGAAGGTAGAGCAGTTATTTGATCCGATGATTCAAGCATTTCGTTCGATTCCGTCACTTGCATGGGTGCCATTATTTATACTTTGGATGGGAATAGGGGAACCGTCTAAAATTACGATGATTGCTGTCGGAGTATTCTTTCCCGTTTACTTAAACATTGTGAGTGGAATTTTCAGTGTCGATCGTAAGTTAATAGAGGTTGGTAAAATGTATGGATTAAATAGTTTTCAATTAGTTAGACGAATTATTTTACCAGCTTCCTTACCATCGTTCTTAGTTGGAATGCGAAGTGGCTTAGGCCTAGGTTGGATGTTTGTTGTTGCTGCTGAATTAATGGGAGCAAGCCAAGGACTAGGATTTTTACTCGTATTCGGACAAAACATGGCCCAGCCTGAAACGATTATTGCAAGTATTATATTGTTTGCAATCATCGGTAAATTAAGTGATTGGGTACTTAAAAAAATTGAACTGAGATCCCTGCACTGGCAAGATCGAGTAGTTAAGTAATGATTGGGAGGAATAAGCATGAGCCTAGCACTTCGGAATGTTAGTCGAACTTTTAATAATGTGACAGCTGTTCAGAATATAAATTTAGATATTAAACCAGGTGAGATTGTAGGATTGCTTGGAACAAGTGGTTGTGGAAAAAGTACGTTACTTAGGGCTATATCGGGTCTTGATAATGAATACGATGGTGAAATAGAAATAAATGGTCAAGTAACGAAAGAAATTCACGATACAACAGGATTTATTTTTCAAGAACCACGTTTGTTACCATGGTTAAACGTCTTAGATAATGTCACTTTTGGATTAAATGGGAAGAGAAATGATAAGGAACACCGGGCGATAGAATATTTAGAAAGCGTAGGGTTGATTGGGAAAGAGAAATTATATCCCAGAGAGTTATCAGGAGGTATGGCTCAACGTGTGGCAATCGCAAGAGCACTTGTAACTTCACCTGAAATTTTATTGTTAGATGAACCATTTAGTGCGCTTGATGCTTTTACTAAAATGCAACTTCAAGATCTTTTGTTAGATATTTGGAAAATTTATCAGTCCACTATTGTTCTTGTTACGCACGATATTGATGAAGCCTTGTTTCTATGTGATCGTGTTGTTGTACTTAGAGGGCAGCCCGGAGAGGTTGCAACGGAAATAACGATTAAGGAAGAAAGACCACGCAATAGAGGTAGTGAACACTTGGCACGTATCAAATCAGAAATTTTAGATTGTTTAGATTTAAGTGGTACAAAAAGTTAACAGATAAAAGAAGAAACAAGGGGGGAATAAAAATGTCATCAAATGTTTCTAGTCATATTGATCCAATAGAAGGGGATTTCCATCTCACAAATTATCAGAAAACACATGATAACTTCAGCTGGGAAGATGCTAAAAAGTTATTGTCATATGGTAAAACTGGTAAGCTAAATGCTGCATATGAAACGATTGATCGTCATGTAGACGAAGGTTACGGTGAAAAAATAGCATTACATTATGTTGATGAAAACGGAACGAAAAGTTTAACCTTTCGTGAAGTGAAGGCAGAAACCGATAAATACGCACAAATTTTAAAAGAAAATGGTGTGAAAAAAGGTGACAGAGTATTTGTATTCTTACCTAAAACAGCGGAGTGCTATATTGCTATATTGTCAGTGATTAAAGTAGGAGCAATTGCTGGGCCATTATTTGAAGCATTTATGGAAGATGCGATAAAAGACCGTATAAATGATTGTACAGGTAGCTTGCTAATTACGGACCATGAGCTTGTGAAACGTGTGCCACAAGCTGATATTCCATCATTAGAAACTATTCTATATGTGGAAGATATTGCTAAGGAAGATAGAACAGGAAATCATGGAAATGAACTGGTTGAGTGGGTTGATCCGGAAGATGGATTGATTATTCATTATACAAGTGGTTCAACAGGTAAACCAAAGGGTGTATTGCATGCCCACCGATCAACGGTACATCACATTGTAACAGGTAAATGGGTGCTTGATATTCATGATGAAGATGTTTATTGGTGTACTTCTCATCCAGGTTGGGTAACTGGCAGTGTTTACGGCTTATTTGCACCATGGCTAAACCGAGCAACAATTGTCATTCAAGGTGGCAGATTTAAAGCGGAAAATTGGTATCAGTTGATGGAAGATTTAAAGGTGACTATATGGTATAGTGCGCCAACTGCTTTTCGGATGTTAATGTCACAAGGTGATTTACACGAGAAATATGACTTAAGCTCTTTAAGGCATGTATTAAGTGTTGGGGAACCTTTAAATCCAGAAGTGATTACTTGGGCACATAAAAAGTTACAGGTTAGAATTCATGATACCTGGTGGATGACAGAAACTGGTGGTCATTTAATTGTTAATTTACCATCTGAAAAAATAAAGCCTGGTTCGATGGGGCGTGCTTTCCCTGGAATAGAAGTTGGAATTTTAAATGCGAATGGTGAAAAACTTCCTGCAGGTGAAGTAGGTCAGTTAGCCGTAAAAGCACCATGGCCTGGCTTAATGAAGGAAATATGGGGAAATGAAGATAAATTTAAATCCTATTTCATATATGAAGGATGGTATATCTCAGGTGACCTTGCCTATCAAGACGAGGAAGGCCATGTGTTTTTCCAAGGTAGAAGTGATGATATGATTAACTCAGCGGGTGAAAGAATTGGTCCCTTTGAAGTAGAGAGTAAATTAATTGAGCATCCAGCGGTTGCAGAAGCTGGGGTAGTAGGAAAGCCTGATGAAGTCCGAGGAGAAATCGTAAAAGCCTTTATCACACTACGTCCAGGTTTCCTAGCCTCAGATAATTTAAAAGAAGAGATCCGGTTATTTGTTAGAAAGAATTTATCTGCTCACGCAGCTCCACGTGAAATTGAAATTGTAGAAGATTTACCCAAAACCAAAATTAGTGGAAAAATTCTCAGAAGACAATTAAAAGCACTAGAAGTAGAAAAACAAGCAGTTAAGTCATAGTATATAGTTTCGCTCTTATTACGAGAGGTGGAGGGACTGGCCCGATGAAACCCAGCAACCAACTTTTACCAAAAAGGAAAGGTGCTAATTCCTGCAAACATTCGTTTGAAAAATAAGAGAGGTTACGAAGAATGGTTCACATATAAAAATTCCATTCAGCTGTTTCCTTTCATAATCGGGAGGATAAAAAATGTCAGTAAATACTAGTAATGTAAATGTAAAGATTGAGAAAATAAAAGCACACGCGAAAGAATTATTAAATAAAGAGCTTTATTACTACCTCGAAGCGCAAGAAGAAAATGATGTGAACAAAGCGCTAGTTAAAAGGCTGGCTACACAAAAGACAATTAAAAAAGCAAATTTAATTCTGGCCCCCACGGATTCCTTAAGATTGTATCATGAGGATGCTGAACTAGCTGTATCAAAGGCTGCACAACAATTAAAAATTCCTTATATTATCTCTAGTTACAGCTCGTACAGCATCGAAGAAATTGCCGACAGCGGGGACTTTTCAAATTTGTGGTTTCGATTAAATGGTCATCCCAATACAGAGATAAATAAACAATTTATACAAAGAGCGTCTCTTGCAGGTTATCAGGCTATTGTTTTAAATTTAAATTCCGTAGCCTCCTTTTCAAAAGTAAAGTGGCGATTAGACGGAATCACTAATTTTATCGTAGACCCTATTTTTCAAAAGCTTGCTTTTAAAAATGCAACGAAAACATGGAATGACGCTCTAGAAACAAAAGCTTTGTCGTGGAAGGACATTTCATATCTTGACCAATTTACACAATTACCTTTGTATATTGAAGGAGCACAAACAATTTCAGATGTAGAAAAAGCAATTGAAATTGGTGCAAAAGGAATCGTATTAAAGGATAGTGAAATTAATAATATCGATTTCATAAATTATATTAAACAAACTAAATTAGAAACAATTATAGAAACAAATAGTTCTGATCAAGATTACCTCCTAGATTTAATAAATAGTGGATTTGACCATATCTCAATTCGTTCCTTTTATTTGTATGGTTTAACAGCAGGTGGTTATCAAGGAACTTACGATATTATCAACCAAATACAGAAAAATATTGAACCTACTTTAGTTGGCGTATAACATTTACCATTTAGTTAAAAAATATAGAAAAGTTGGAAAAATGTTCTTTCATATGTAGAAATAGGATATAGTGATACTATATCCTATTTTTTCGGGTAAACTTAAAAGGTATAAATGGATAAGTTTAATTTTTACTTTTTAAGTTAAATGTCAGAATGTAATTAGATAGAAAGGATGGATAAAATGGCAGAATTAAAAACGAAATTAAGAAAAGTAGTAATTATTGGAACAGGATTCGTAGGCTCAAGCTATGCTTATTCTTTATTAAATCAGGGAGTGGCTAATGAATTAGTATTAGTCGATCTAAATAAAGATAAAGCAGAAGGGGAAGCGCGTGACTTAAATCATGGTATGCCTTTTGGCGCGCCAATGAAAATAAAAGCAGGTGACTATAGTGATTGTCACAATGCTGATTTGGTTGTTATCACAGCAGGTGCAAATCAAAAACCAGGTGAAACGCGGTTAGATCTTGTTTCTAAAAATGCAAAAATCTTTAAAGGCATTGTACAAAGTATAATGGATGTTGGTTTTGACGGTATATTCCTAGTAGCAACCAATCCAGTTGATATACTAAGTGATATTACATTAGAAGTTTCCGGACTCCCACAAGAAAGAGTAATTGGTTCTGGAACCATTTTAGATACAGCAAGATTTCGTTACTTGTTAAGTGAACACTTTGAAGTGGATTCTAGAAATGTGCATGCCTATATTATTGGTGAACACGGGGATTCAGAGCTTCCAGTGTGGAGCCACGTGCAAATTGGTGGTATTCCCTTAAGCAGATATGCAGGTATCGATGATTTATATTCTCACCCAGTAATGACAGAGTTATTTGTAAACGTAAGAGATGCAGCTTATCATATTATTGAAAGAAAAGGTGCAACGTATTATGGGATTGGCTTAGCATTAGTTCGATTAACGAAGGCTATTTTAAACAATGAGAATTCCATTGTTACGATCTCTACTCATTTAAATGGAGAGTATGGTCTAGACGATGTTTATCTCGGGGTCCCTGCTATTTTAAATGAAAATGGTGTTAGGGAAATAATAGAATTAGACTTAAATGAAAAGGAACAAAAACAATTAGAAAAGTCTGCTTCTGTATTAAAAGAGATGACAGAAGTAGCGAAGCAAGCAATCAAAGAATAGCGAAATTGAAATGGCCTGCATATTTTGCAGGCTTTTCTCTAATAGAAAAGGTGATAAACATGCAACGTCTCTATTTTTACACAAAAGAGAATTGTGGATTATGTGAAGAAGCTAAAACTATCGTAGAATTATTACAAGCAATGCATCATTTTGAAATTATTGAGATCGATATATATAAAGAGGAAAAATATTTAGAAAAATATCAACTGATGATTCCGGTTATTGAGATAGATAATCAAGTAGTTGCTTATGGCAATATCTCTTATGAAAGTATTGAACAAAAATTGAAAGCTGGAAAAAATTCTGAAAAATAGTTGAGAGTTTCTCATCAGTTTGGTACAATAACAAATGGAAGTTATTTTTTTGATCGTTGTGGGACGTTTTTTGACTATGAGGGTCATAAAACCACCGGACTTCTGAGAAAGGGAGTTTAGATGTGAAGGAATTGTTAGCAATACAAGAAAAAATCTTCCCTGATATACTCGATGTCATGCAACGAAGGTATAAGATTTTACATTACATAAAAATGATGCAGCCGATAGGCAGAAGAAGCCTAGCCGATTTTGTAGAGATGAAAGAACGTGTCGTTCGAGGTGAAATTGATTTTCTGCATGATCATGGATTTATTGCTGTAACAGCAAAAGGAATGAAACTAACACCAGAAGGTCTTCGAATGTCTGAAGAGCTTTCTACCTTTATTAATGAAATTTCTAAATTTCGTGTTTTAGAATCGCAAATAAAGGATAAATTACAATTGGAGCATGTTATAGTGATTCCGGGTAATAGTGATGCTCATGAAACAGTAAAGGAGCAACTCGGTAAAGCTTGTGTTCAATATCTCAGTTCCATTCTATCTGCTGAGCAAACCGTTGCCATCACTGGTGGTACAACCATGTCAGAAGTAGCGAACATGATGACACCACTAGCCCACGCTAAAAATTGTACTTTTGTTCCGGCAAGGGGCGGACTTGGTGAGCAAGTGGAGAATCAGGCAAATACGATTTGTGCAGAGATGGCAAAAAAAGCAAACGGAAAGTACCGGATGCTTTATGTCCCGGATCCGCTTAGTGAAGAGTCGTATCAAACGATTAAAGAAGAGCCTGCTATTAAGGAAATTGTGGAATTAATCCATGATGCAGCAGTTGTAATACACGGAATTGGAGATGCTGTCACCATGGCAGAACGAAGGAAAGCTTCCTCAACCGTTATGAGAAAGATTAAAGATAAACATGCAGTGAGTGAAGCTTTTGGGTACTATTTGGATAAAAATGGCGAAGTAGTTCACAAAGTTAGAACAGTGGGTTTACAGCTGGATGATTTAAAAAATGCGAATAAAGTCATCACAGTAGCTGGTGGGAAATCAAAAACACAAGCAATATTATCCTTTTTCAAACAAGCCAAAAGTGATGTTTTAATCACGGATGAAGCTGCAGCAAACCAGTTATTAAAGGGAGATTCCCTTTAAATATAAATAAAGCTATACAAGGAGGAAACAAGAATGACAGTAAAAGTAGGTATTAATGGATTTGGCCGTATTGGTCGTAATGTGTTTCGTCAAGCGTTGAAAAATAATGAGGTTGAGGTAGTTGCTGTTAATGATTTAACAGATGCGAACATGCTTGCACATCTATTGAAATATGATTCTGTTCACGGAAAATTAGAAGAAGAAGTATCAGTAAACGGATCAAACATCGTAGTTGCTGGTAAAGAAATTAAAGTACTTTCAGAACGTGACCCTGCGAATTTACCATGGGGAGACCTTGGAGTAGAAGTAGTTATTGAATCTACTGGTATTTTCACTAAGCGTGACGCTGCTGCGAAGCACTTAGAAGCTGGCGCTAAAAAAGTTGTTATTTCTGCACCTGCAACTGATGAAGACATCACAGTTGTAATGGGTGTTAACGAAGATAAGTATGAAGCATCTAAGCATGATGTTATTTCAAATGCTTCTTGTACTACAAACTGTTTAGCTCCATTCGCTAAAGTTTTAAACGACAAATTTGGTTTGAAGCGCGGTATGATGACTACTGTTCACTCATACACAAATGATCAATCAATCCTTGATCTACCACACAAAGATTACCGTCGTGCTCGTGCGGCTGCTGAAAGCATTATCCCAACTACAACTGGGGCTGCAAAAGCAGTATCTCTTGTACTTCCTGAACTTAAAGGGAAATTGAATGGTATGGCAATGCGTGTACCAACTCCAGACGGATCTTTAGTAGATCTAGTTGCAGAATTAGACAAAAATGTAACTGCTGAAGAAGTAAACGCAGCATTTAAAGAAGCTGCAGAAGGTGACTTAAAAGGTATCCTTGGATACTCTGAAGAGCCACTTGTTTCTGTAGACTACATTGGTAATTCTAATTCTTCTACTATTGATGCACTTTCTACTATGGTTATGGAAGATAACTTAGTTAAAGTAGTATCTTGGTATGACAATGAAATGGGTTACTCTAGCCGTTGTGTAGACTTAGCAGTTTATCTTAAAGCTCAAGGGCTTTAATAAATAAGAACCTATAAATGAATGGGAGGGGGATCAGTCCTCCTCCCATTTTTAAAGAAAACTTGTATGATACATACAGGTGATATCCCAAGGAGGTTTATCTGAATGAATAAAATGACAATTCGTGATTTAGATTTAAATGGGAAAAAAGTATTCTGTCGCGTTGACTTCAATGTTCCGATGAAGGATGGACAGGTTACAGATGATACAAGAATTAAAGCTGCAGTTCCCACAATAGAATATCTTTTAGAAAATGGAGCAAGAGTAATTTTAGCAAGTCACCTTGGTCGACCAGGTGGAGAAGTGGTAGAAGACCTTCGTCTTGATCCAGTTGCTAAAAGACTAAGTGATTTATTAAATAAAACAGTTTCTAAAGCAGATCAAGTTTACGGTGCGGAAGTTACAGAAGCTGCAAATAATTTGCAAAATGGTGAGGTTCTTTTATTAGAAAACGTTCGTTTTGAAGCTGGAGAAACAAAAAATGATCCAGCATTAGCTCAGGAATTTGCTAAACTTGCAGATTATTATGTGAATGATGCCTTTGGTGCTGCACACCGTGCGCATGCTTCAACAGCAGGTGTTGCAGAAAATTTAACATCAGCTGCAGGATTTTTATTAGAAAAAGAATTAGAGGTATTAGGTAAAGCACTTTCAAATCCCGAGCGTCCTTTCACAGCTATCATTGGTGGGGCAAAAGTGAAGGATAAGATTGGTGTTATCGATAATCTTTTAGAAAAAGTTGATAATTTATTAATCGGTGGCGGCCTTGCTTATACTTTTGTTAAAGCACAAGGTCACGAGATTGGTAAATCTCTACTTGAAGAAGATAAAATTGAGCTAGCTAAAGAATTTATGCAAAAAGCTAAAGATAAAGGTGTTAATTTAGTTTTACCACAAGACGTCATTGTTGCAGATGATTTTTCAAACGATGCAAATACGCAAGAGGTTGCAATTGATAGTATTCCAAAAGATTTGGAAGCATTAGATATTGGGCCAAAAACACGCGAAGAATTCGCATCTATTATTGCAGACTCTAAATTAATCATTTGGAATGGACCAATGGGTGTATTTGAATTAGAAACGTTTGCAAATGGAACTAAAGCAGTTGCAGATGCATTAGCGAAAACAGATGGTTACTCCGTAATTGGTGGTGGCGACTCAGCAGCAGCTGTTGAAAAGTTTAACTATGCAAAAGAGATGGACCATATCTCAACTGGTGGGGGAGCTTCCTTAGAATTTATGGAAGGTAAAGAGCTTCCTGGAGTTAATGTATTAACTGATAAATAAGAAGGGCGAGGTGTTTTCATGCGTAAAAGAGTAATTGCAGGTAACTGGAAAATGAATAAGTTTCTTTCGGAGTCTGTAAAATTTGTTGAAGATACAAAAGAAAAAGTACCAACTGGTGATAAGGTAGAAGCAGTGGTATGTGCACCATACCCATTTCTTACCTCATTAGTAGAAAGTGCAAAAGGCTCTAAGCTTCAAATTGCTGCACAAAACATGCATTTTGAAGAAAGCGGAGCATTTACAGGTGAAGTAAGTCCAGCGATGTTAAAAGATATTGGTGTCACTTACGTAGTTCTTGGACACTCAGAACGTCGTGAATTGTTCGCTGAAACAGATGAAATGGTAAATAAAAAAGTACACGCTGCTTTTAATCATGACCTAACACCTATTTTATGTGTAGGGGAAACTTTAGCACAACGCGAAAATAACGAGACAATGTCAATCGTTGAAGATCAAGTAAAGCTTGCACTTGAAGGGTTAACAGATGATCAAGTAAAAGAAACGATTATTGCTTATGAACCAATTTGGGCTATCGGTACTGGTAAAACAGCAACTTCTGCACAAGCTAATGAAGTATGTGCTTATATCCGTAAAGTAGTTGCTGCAGAAGTTTCTACTGAAGCTGGTGAAGCTGTGCGTATTCAATATGGTGGAAGTGTAAAGCCAGCAAATATTGATGAATTATTATCTCAATCAGATATTGATGGTGCACTTGTAGGTGGTGCAAGTTTAGAAGCAGACTCCTTTGTACAACTAGTGGAGGCTGGTGCTAAATGAGTCAGAATAATCTAGCTGCACTTATTATCTTGGATGGTTATGCCATTCGTGATGAGGTAATGGGAAACGCAGTAAAACAAGCCAATACGCCAAATTTTGATCGGTATTGGAACCAATACCCACACAATCAATTAACAGCGTCTGGTGAAGCGGTAGGTCTACCTGATGGACAAATGGGTAACTCTGAAGTTGGTCATTTAAATATTGGTGCTGGTCGTATTGTTTATCAAAGTTTAACTAGGGTCAATCTTTCTATTAAAGAAGGAGACTTTTTCGAAAATAAAGTATTAGTTGATGCTGTAAAACATGCGAAAGATAATGATAAGGCACTCCATCTTTTTGGTTTACTATCTGATGGTGGAGTTCATAGTCATATTGAGCATTTATATGCAGCATTAAAGTTGGCGGCAGATTATGGTTTAACCAAGGTCTATGTCCATGCATTTCTTGATGGTCGCGATGTTGGGCAAAAATCTGCTATTCAATATTTAAAAGAAGTACAAGAAAAAATGACAGAGTATGGTGTAGGAGAATTTGCAACTGTTTCCGGACGTTATTATGCAATGGATAGAGATAAGCGTTGGGATCGTGTGCAAAAGGTTTATGCTGCAATGGTAGATGGTGATGGCCCTGCCTCCACTGATCCACTAGAGGTAGTTAACGAAGCCTATAAAAAAGATATTTTTGATGAATTCGTTCTTCCAACTGTTATTACAGATGAAAATGGCAATCCGAAAGCAACGATTCA
The DNA here is from genome assembly GCF_003337485.1 of Saliterribacillus persicus. GTDB lineage: Bacteria > Bacillota > Bacilli > Bacillales > Amphibacillaceae > Saliterribacillus > Saliterribacillus persicus. The sequence continues at coordinate 131,818 of NZ_QPJJ01000008.1, read as the reverse complement.
GGATGAAGATGCTGTTATTTTCTATAATTTCAGACCTGATCGCGCTATTCAAATTTCACAAACATTCGCAAATGCTGATTTCAATGATTTTGATCGTGGCGAAAAATCACCGAAAGATATTCATTTTGTATGTTTAACGAAATATAGTGATACGGTAAACGGCAAAATTGCTTATGAGCCAGTTAATTTGGATAATACGGTGGGAGAAGTTTTAGCAAAAAATAACTTAAATCAGTTAAGAATTGCTGAAACAGAAAAATATCCACACGTTACGTTCTTTATGAGCGGAGGGCGTGAGCAGGAATTCGATGGCGAAAAAAGAATTCTGATTAATTCTCCAAAGGTTGCAACATATGATTTAAAACCAGAAATGAGTGCCTACGAAGTAACGGACGCGTTATTAGAGGAGCTTGATAACGATACGCAAAATGCGATTATTTTAAACTTTGCTAATCCAGATATGGTTGGGCATTCCGGAATGCTTGAACCAACAATTAAAGCGATAGAAGCAGTGGATGAATGCTTAGGTAAAGTTGTAGATAAAATAATAGCTAAAGGTGGTCAAGCTATTATCACTGCCGACCATGGTAACTCTGATCAAGTAACCACGCCAGAGGGTAAACCGATGACGGCTCACACAACTAATCCTGTTCCAGTTATTGTGACACAGGATGGAGTTGGACTTCGTGACGGTGGTATATTAGCTGATTTAGCACCAACTTTATTAGATCTACTGAAAGTTGAAAAACCTGAAGAAATGACAGGAAAGACATTAATTAAAAAATAATTTAAATTAAAAGGAGAGTTTTTAAATGCCATATATTACAGATGTTTATGCACGCGAAGTATTAGATTCACGTGGTAACCCAACAGTTGAGGTAGAAATTTTCACAGAAACAGGAGCATTTGGTTCAGCATTAGTTCCAAGTGGTGCATCTACTGGTGAGCATGAAGCAGTTGAGCTTCGTGATGGAGACAAAGATCGTTACCTAGGTAAAGGTGTTCTAAAAGCAGTAGAAAATGTGAATGAAATTATTGCACCAGAATTAATTGGTTTAGATGTAACGCGTCAAGTAGTTATTGACCAATTACTTCTTGAGCTTGATGGCACTGAAAATAAAGGTAAGCTAGGAGCTAACGCTATTCTTGGTGTATCAATGGCAGCAGCTCATGCAGCAGCTGATTATCTTCAAATGCCACTTTACACTTATTTAGGTGGATTTAACGCAACTACACTTCCAACACCAATGATGAACATTTTAAATGGTGGGGAACATGCGGATAATAACGTAGATATTCAAGAATTTATGATTATGCCTGTAGGAGCTCCTACTTTCCGTGAAGCTCTTCGTATGGGTGCTGAAATTTTCCATAACTTGAAAAAAGTTTTAACTGGAAAAGGTTATAACACTGGTGTTGGTGACGAAGGTGGTTTCGCACCAAACTTGAAATCAAATGAGGAAGCACTTTCTACAATTATTGAAGCAATTGAAGCAGCTGGTTACAAGCCAGGTGAAGAAGTTATGCTTGCAATGGACGTGGCATCATCTGAATTCTACGAAGATGGTAAATATAACTTAAAAGGTGAAGGCGTTGTACGTACTTCTGAAGAAATGGCAGTATGGTACGAAGAAATGGTTAACAAATATCCAATCATCTCAATTGAAGATGGTTTAGACGAGAACGACTGGGAAGGTCACAAAATGCTTCAAGAACGTATTGGAGATCGTGTTCAATTAGTTGGGGATGATTTATTCGTAACAAATACGAAGCGTCTAGCTCAAGGTATTGAACAAGGTGTAGGTAACTCCATTCTTGTTAAAGTGAACCAAATTGGTACACTAACAGAAACCTTTGAAGCAATTGAAATGGCTAAAAGAGCTGGTTATACAGCAGTTATTTCTCACCGTTCAGGTGAAACAGAAGATGCTACCATTGCTGATATTGCTGTTGCAACAAATGCAGGGCAAATCAAAACTGGTGCACCATCTCGTACAGACCGCGTAGCGAAGTACAATCAATTACTACGTATCGAAGATGAATTAGTTGGAACAGCTATCTATGCTGGAAAAACAGCTTTTTACAACTTAAATAAATAAGTTTATTATCGAAAAGGTATGCGATTCTTTTATAGGATCGCATGCTTTTTTTTTATAGTTTTTCAAAAAATAACACATCGCGAACCTCAAAATTATTTTTAATTTTCCGGCTATTTATTGACTAAAGTTGACAAAAGTGATAGGATTTATTACGATAATGATAATCTTTATCAATTACATACAGGGGGATAAAAAGAATGAAAAAGAGAATTTGGTTATTATTTTTAGGTCTAATTTTGGGACTTTTGCTAGTTGCTTGTGGTCAAAATGAGGATACAAGTGAGTCCGAAACAGATACTGATCAAACAGAAACTGAAACTGAAGAGGAAGAAACCTCGTCTAGTAGTGAAATCACTGTAACTGATATGTATGGAGAGCACACGATTGAAGAAGCTCCTGAAAAAATCGTTGTATTAGAATGGGTATATGCAGAAAATCTATTAGCCTTAGGTGTTCAACCAGTAGGTATGGCAGATATTGAAGGATATAATAGCTGGGTTAACATTGATGCCGAATTATCTGATGATGTTGTCGATGTTGGTACCAGACAAGAACCAAATTTAGAAGCTATTTCTGAATTAGAGCCAGATTTAATCATTACTGCAGGGTTTAGACATGAAGCAATTATGGATAGCTTAAATGATATCACACAAACCTTAGCATTTAATTCTTATCCAGAAGAAGGAACAATGACACAGTATGAAGAAATGGAAACCACTTTTAAAGAAATGGCAAAAGTGGTAGGTAAAACGGATGAAGCAGAAAGTGTGTTGCAAAACTTAGATAGCTCATACGAAGAAATCGAACAGGAAATTACGGATGCAGAAATCGAGAATAATCAATTTGTCTTAGCACAAGCATTTAGCTCTGATGCTGCTCCAGTTATTCGATTGTTTAAAGATAATGCTATGGCTACTGAAATCATGACGAAAATAGGTCTTGAAAATGCGTATGAATCAGAAGGTTTTCAAGTGTATGGATTTGATTCTGCAAGTGTAGAAGCACTACAAAATTTTCAAGATGCTCATTTCTTCTATATTGTTCAAGAAGATGATAATATATTTGAAAATCAGTTAGCAGGAAACCCAGCCTGGGAAGGTCTTGGATTTGTAGAAGAAAATAGAACATACCAGTTACCAGGAGATACGTGGACATTTGGAGGTCCATTGTCTGCGAAAGTTTTTGCTGAGCAAATTAAAGAAGCATTAGTATCAGCGGAGTGAATACGATGATTGCATTAAACAATAAAAAGCATCTAGCAACGGTTCTTACCTTTGGGGGAGGGACCGTGCTTTTGCTTTTACTCCTTTTTATACATATTAATCAAGGTAGTGTAGAGATTGCACCACTTGTCATATTAGAAGCAATATTTTTCCCGAAAGATGAATTAGCACATCATACCGTGCGTTATCTGCGTATGCCTCGTGCAGTTATCGGTATATTAGCAGGTGGCGCATTAGCAATTTCTGGGGTCATCCTGCAAACCATTACAAAAAATCCGTTAGCATCATCTAGTACACTTGGTATTCATTCAGGTGCTTATTTTGCTGTAGTTTTATCGACCGTATTTTTCAGTTCAACTGGGAGTGTAAGTGGTTTAGTGATTGCTTTCATTGGTGGAATTATTACTGCATTGCTAGTATTCTCATTAGCAGGCTTTACAAATTCGAGTCCTGTACGAATGGTATTAGCAGGCATGGTAATAACGATGATGTTTTCAGCGTTTACTACCGTATTACAAATCTTTTTTGAAAATGAAACTGCTGGGCTATTTTTGTGGGGTTCTGGAACATTGGTCCAAAATAATTGGGATGGTGTCTTATTTTCATTACCCTTCGTTATAGTAGCTTCTATTGCTTGTTTATTTTTGGCTAAGTCATTAGACCTTTTTCAATTAGGTGAAGAAGTTGCGAAAGGTTTAGGACAAAATGTAGGGCGTCTTCGGTTTTTTGCCCTATTGTTTGCAGTATTTTTAACTTCTGTTACTGTAAGTGTTGTTGGACCAATTGGATTTGTGGGTATTATTGCTCCGCACTTAATAAAATTATTAGGCTTTAAAAAACATGTACCAGTTCTTATTGGATCGTTTTTATGGGGCGCTATTGTTCTGTTATCCGCTGATATATTAGCAAGATTTTTAGATCCGAGCTTTTCTGAGCTTCCTGTAGGAGCAATTACAGCATTTATTGGGGCTCCTACGTTGATCTTATTAATCATGCAAAAACGAAACCGTAAATATAGTAAAACAGATACAGGGATTCTAACTGGAAAACCTACAGCACTTGTTATTGAAAAGTGGATTATCCCTATTTTATTAGTATTAGTAGTTTTAACTTTAGTAATAGGAATATCTACCGGAAATAGTGGAGTTAATTTAATTAAAACGTGGAATGCGCTCATGTCGGGTGAGGATAGTTTTATTAAAAAGATGGTATTCGATATTCGATTACCACGCTTATTAGTGGCAGCAATAAGTGGTATTTTACTTGCACTAAGTGGTTATATTTTTCAAGGTGTGCTGAGAAATCCGCTTGCTGACCCCTCTATCATAGGGATTACATCTGGCGCTGGAGTGGGAGCTTTAATATTTCTAACAGCAGGATCAATTTCAGCCACATTTATGCCGCTAGGTGCGTTTCTCGGTGCTATGATTGCATTTATAGTAATTATGATCCTAGCTTATAGGGCTGATTTTCAACCATCTCTCCTAGCTCTTTTAGGAATTGGAATATCGGCATTTGGATCCGCAATTATTCAAATCATCGTAGTGCGATCAAATATGGCTGTTGCTTCTGCTTTAACTTGGCTTTCTGGAACGACTTATGCGAAAAGTTGGGAAGAGTTGCTTTATTACTTATTAGGACCTTTTTTGTTATTAATTCCTATTATTTTACTGGTAAATCACCTTATTCAAACGTTAAGTCTAGGAGATGAGACTGCTAAGGGTTTAGGGTTAAACGTGTTAAAGACGAGGTTTTTTTTAGCATTATTAGGATCTATCATTGCAGCAGCTAGTGTAGCTACAGTTGGAACAATTGGTTTTGTTGGGTTAATCGCGCCACATGTTGCACGAATGCTCTTAGGACCATCTCACAAGCATTTAGTAATAACTACTGCATTGTTAGGTGCTACCTTTCTAATGATTGCTGATACACTTAGTCGAACACTTCTCGTTCCAAAGGAGATTCCATCTGGTATTATTATCGCTATTATTGGTGCACCATATTTTTTATGGCTAATGCATCGCGCAAATAAAATAAAGATCTAAAAGACTAAGATTGCTTAGTCTTTTTTTCATATTAACAGTGAAAAATAGTTATATTACATTTGTAAAAATGATGCAAAAGAACTATAATATATTTATACAAATCGAATTTTCAGTTATATTAGTTTAGCTTATATAATTTTAAAAAAGGGGGGGTGACGACACTGAAAAAGGAATTGTTTTCTATTCATGACCGAAATAAGCTTATGGTGGCGATATGTTGGATTCTCAATATTATTGCTGGTATTTCTGCTATGCCAGGAGTTGGAGTGGAAATAGGGGTGGCTATAATAGGTATTGGAGTAATGTGGTATATTTTACCGACTATTTTTGTATGGAAAAGACTATTTTCAACTTTTATTCCATATTATTTTGTAATGATTTTTTCTGTTATGCCATATACCTTAGGTCCTTATATAACAGCATATGTATTCACCTACATCTTTACTGTAATGTTATCCTTATATTTTAATTATAAGCCTGTTTTGCTTTTGGGTATTTCTAATTTATTTTATACGTGTTTCTTCGTATTCAATTATGGTGAATTAGTTTTTCCTACGTATTTCCCCGTTGCTTATTTAATTCCTTTACTAGCCTCACATGTATTAATTACCTCGGTGTTAGTCACCCAATCAATTTTAGGAAATAAAATGCGGGAGCATAGTTTATTTATTGAACAGGATTCAAAAATTGATGCTTTAACCGGTGCTTTAAATATTAAAATGTATCATGAGTATATGGATTATATGTTTGAAAAGAAAAGAGAAAATAAAAGCATCAAGATGCAACTGGCTGTAGTAGATATTGATAATTTTAAAAATATAAATGACACATATGGTCATAGCATAGGAGATTTAATTCTAAAAAGAATAGCCAATGTTCTAATGATTTCAGTAAATGATGAAGATTATGTTATTCGTTATGGGGGAGAAGAATTTGTCATTATTTTTATGGATAAATCATTTAGTGAAAGTTATAAATTAGCAGAGGCATGTAGAATAGCAGTTCAAGATTATTTTCATGAGGAAATTGAGGCGCACAATCCTGTAACGGTTAGTATGGGATTAGAGAATTTTAATAATGCCTCGAATAAAGAAGAGCTTTTTAGAAAAGCTGATGAACTTCTATATTTAGCAAAAAGAAATGGTAAGAATCAGACAAAGGTATATAAATAAAAATAAAAATCCTCGTTGCTTAAAGCAAGGAGGATTTTTATTTTTATTGATTGGTTTTAGCTCGAATGAAAGCTTCCACTTCATTCGCAGTATTCATCCCTAACAGTTGTTCTTTAAAGGATGCTAGTTCTTCTTTATTTAAATCTCTTATTTGCGTACGTGCAGGAAGGATGGAAGTAGCACTCATGCTAAATTCATCTAATCCAAGTCCAAGCAGAATTGGAATCGCAATGGAGTCTCCAGCCATTTCTCCACACATACCAGCCCATTTTCCTTCTGCATGAGCAGCCTCAATAACATTATGCACGAGGTTTAGGATTGCTGGGTGATAAGGTTGATATAAATAGCTTACACGTTCATTCATACGATCTGCAGCCAATGTATATTGAATCAAATCATTCGTTCCAATGCTGAAGAAATCAACTTCTTTTGCGAATTGACGTGCAATAACGGCTGTAGATGGGATTTCTACCATAATTCCAATTTCAATATCATTGGATACTTCTACACCATCGTTTGTAAGACGATCTTTTTCTTCTAAAAGCATTGTTTTTGCTGCACGAAATTCATCAAGTGTAGCAATCATTGGAAACATAATTTTTAAATTCCCAAATGTACTTGCACGAAGTAGTGCTCGTAATTGCGTTCTGAAAATATCATCTCGCTCTAGACACAAACGAATAGCACGGAATCCTAAAAATGGATTCATCTCTTCTGGCAAATCAAGATAGTCCAATTCTTTATCGCCACCAATATCAAGTGTACGAACCACAACAGGCTTATCCTTCATTTGCTCTAAAACAGATTTATAAGCTTCAAACTGCTCGTCCTCAGTTGGTAACTCACTCTTACCCATATATAAAAATTCGGTACGATATAATCCAACACCTTCACCACCATTGTTTAAAACACCTTCAATGTCATTAGGTGTTCCAATGTTAGCTACTAGTTCTACTTGAGTTCCATCTGCAGAAATGCTTGGTTCATCTTTTAGCTTTGCCCAAACTTGCTTTTGCTTTTCGAAATCTGCATGTTTTTGTTTATAAGTAGTTAGCTCGTCTTCTGATGGATTAATAATAACGTCACCGTCAATACCATCCACAATAATAATGTCGCCTTCTTCAACTACTTCAGTAATCTTTTTTGTTCCTACTACAGCAGGGATTTCCAAAGAACGAGCCATAATGGCTGAGTGTGAAGTACGACCACCAATGTTAGTAGTAAAACCTTTAACAAATTGTTTATCAAGCTGGGCTGTATCGGAAGGTGTTAAATCTTCAGCAATTACTATAACTTCTTCGTTAATAAGTGCCGGATTAGGGAAAGAAACATTTAATAAATGAGCCATCACACGTTTGGTAACGTCTTTAATGTCAGCAGCTCTTTCACGCATATATTCATTTTCCATTCCTTCAAACATATCGATAAACATTTGTGCAGTTTCGTCTAATGCAACCTCTGCATTGACATTATCGTTTGAAATCTTGTCTTTAATAGGATTGATTAACTCTGGATCACTTAGAACAAGCAAGTGTGCAGAAAAAATTTCCGCATGCTCATCACCTAAAGAGGTTCTGGCATGCGTTTTAATTTTTTCTAGCTCTTCTTTTGAGATGGTTAATGCTTCTTCTAAGCGGTTAATTTCTTCGTCTGTACTCTCTACTTTCTTTTTTTCAAAAGAAAGATCAGGAATAGCTAACTTATATGCTTTTGCTATAGCTATTCCACTTGAAGCTGCGATACCGCTTAAATTACTCATTAAGAATTACTCTCCTAGCCCTTCTGATTTGATAACACTTGTTACTGCATCTAATGCTTCTTGTTCATCAGAACCTTCTGCAATGATTTTAATTTCTGCGCCTTGAGGAATACCGAGTGACATAACACCCATAATAGATTTTAAGTTAATAGCTTTTCCATTATATTCAAGTGTCATATCTGATGCGTAACCACCTGCTTTGTTTACAAGAACTGTTGCTGGACGAGCGTGAACGCCTGTTTCGTCTGTGATTTTCATTGTTTTTTCTACTGCCATAATAAAATACCTCCCAGTAATTTTGTTTTAAATTAGTGCTACTTCTTAATTTTACTCTTTTTATAGGGTTCATTTCAAGAATCCTATCACAAAAGTATTAATATTTTTATATTCCACTAACATTTAAGACATAAACATTATAATTCAGCATATTAAGCTAGACAAGTTTTTTAATCAATTTTATTCTATGGAATTTAGCAATTTCAATAAATAGACATAATTATTTTGTTGTTTTGCTTATTTTTTATTCTTCATTTTATCGGTTAACCAATCTAAAACATCTTGAAAAACTTCATGACGATTTATTTCATTTAATATTTCATGCCGTCCATTTGGGTATAAATGCAAGTTTAAATTTTCAAAGCCTTCTGATACATAGAATTCCATTAGCTTTTTTAGTCCCTTGCCATAATTGCCCACTGGATCTTCCTCACCACTGATTAATAATATGGGAAGGTCTTGGGCTACCTCATTATGTGTATTGGATTGTTGGACTTTTTCTATTCCATCGTATAATACAAAAAAGAATTGATTGGTGGGTGTAAAACCACAATAATCATCTTTCAAGTATTCCTCGATAATTGTAGGATCCCTCGTTAACCAATCAAAGACAGTAGAATTATTTTTAATTTTTTTATTGTATCCTAAAAAAGTTAAGCGATTTAATATTTCGCCTTTTTGTTTTTCATCATTTTTGCGAATCAAAAAGCGTGCAAGCTTTTTTGCTGAAGAAAGGATGTAAGGAGATTGAAATCCACTTCCAGATAAAATAACTCCATCTAAGTAGGCGGGCCTTTTTTGTAGGTATCTTCTAGCTAAAAAAGACCCCATGCTATGTCCCAATAAATATACGGGTAAAGTAGGAAACTTCCTATTTATATAGGTCGTCACCTCATTTAAATCTTCTACTAAGGTATCAATATCTTCACTTTTTGTGAAATACCCTAACGATTGATTTTGCTCCCCTGTTTGCCCATGTCCCCTGTGATCATTTCCGATAACAAGAAAGCCATGATCTGCTAGAAATTGAGCAAAAGCATTATACCGACTTATGTGTTCGACCATACCGTGAGATAGTTGGACAATGGCTTGTGGGCTTTGATTTTTAGGCATCCAAGTTTTTATAAAAATGTTAGTGTTATCTTTCATTTTCAACCAAGTAGTTTCCATCACCAAACAGGATCCCTCCCTTTTTTCTATTATATAAGAAGATTGATAATATTCATAAGGATTTGATGGAATAAGAAATTTATCTTGCGTAGTAGATAGAAATTATGCTACATTATGATTATGGATTCGACCGTCTAGGAGGTGCACGCAACATGTTAGCAGTTGCGATTACATTATTAATCATTGATGTCATAACACTAATTACAGTAGTATTGTTACAATCAGGGAAGAGCGCAGGACTCTCAGGTGCCATTTCTGGTGGTGCTGAGCAATTATTTGGTAAGCAAAAAGCACGAGGTATTGATGCTGTTTTGCATAAAATTACCGTTGTAACTGGAGCACTCTTTTTTATTCTTACATTTTGGATTGCTTACATTATCTAAGCGTAGAAAATGCATGAACATATATGTGTTGTGTACGAAGATAATCCCTTGCTATATTATAAGTAGGGGATTTTTTTATTACATAATTTTTTTGGTTAAATAGTGTTTTAAAATAAATAATAAAGGAAATGCAGTAAGGAAAGGAGCAAAATTCGATGAAAGTTAAAGAACCAGAACCTTTTTTCTTTGAAGGAGGGGAAAGAGCGGTTTTATTGTTACATGGTTTCACTGGGCACTCTGCTGATGTAAGAATGCTAGGCCGTTTCTTAAATAGCAAAGGATATACATGCTCTGCTCCGATCTACCGGGGCCATGGGAAGTCACCTGAGGAATTAGTTCAAGCAAATGCGACTGAGTGGTGGGAGGATGCCTTATCAGCTTTACAGGAACTACAGGACAAGGGCTATGAAAAGGTAGCTGTAGCAGGTTTATCCCTCGGTGGTGTGTTGGGATTAAAAATAGCCTACAGTAATCCTATTGAGGCTGTTATTCCGATGTGTTCTCCTATGTTTTTTGATAACGAAGAACAACTAACATGGGGCTTTAAACGTTTTGCAAAAGAATATAAACAATTAGAGAAAAAAGATGAAGAGACAATTGATAGAGAAGTCGAAGCATTGATAGAAGACGCAAAGGATTTATTTTTAGAAGTTGCCTCTGCTATTCAAGATGTGAAGGATAATGTCGACACCATTTACACACCAACGATGGTGGTACAAGCAAGTAAAGATCAAATGATCAATACTGAAAGTGCGAATTATATTTATGAAAATGTTGAAGCAGAGCATAAGGAAATAAAATGGTATGAAGAATCTGGACATGCAATTACATTTGATAAAGAAAAGGATCAATTGCATGAAGATATTTATAAGTTTTTAGAATCGTTAGATTGGTGATTGACCATAATAAAGACAAGTTAATGAAAAGGAAAAGAAGGTGAACGTATGGAAGCAAGTGAATGGAAACTGCAAATTCAAGATTATTTTAATGAAAAAGCAACACGACCATTATCTGTTGAAGAAATTCAAGAGATATTTGAATTAGAAGGCTCTACTGATTTTACTGAGTTAGTGAAAGCGTTAAATGAATTAGAAGATGAAGGAATGCTAATTAGAACGAGAAAGAACAGATATGGATTGCCTGAAAAAATGAATCTGGTAAGAGGAACAATTCAGATGCATGCTAAGGGATTTGCATTTTTACTACCGGACGAAGAAGATCGAGATGATGTCTATATAAATCATGCGGATTTAAGTTCAGCTATGAACGGTGATAAAGTATTTGTCCGTGTCGATAATCAAGATGAAAGTGGCAAACGTTCAGAGGGTGTTGTCATTCGAATTTTGGAACGTGCTTCAAGTAGGATTGTTGGAACATATGAAAATAATGGTGCTTTTGGTTTTGTAATTGCTGATGATAAGCGAATTCCAAATGATATTTTCATTCCGAAATCAGCATCAAATGGAGCGGTCGATGGGCATAAAGTAATTATTGAAATTACAAAATACCCTGAGGGAAGAATGAGTGCAGAGGGACAAGTTGTCCACATTTTAGGACATAAAAATGATCCAGGAATGGATATTCTTTCTATCATCTATAAAAACGGCATTGCTATCGATTTTCCAGAAGAAGTACTTGAGCAAGCTGCTAATATCCCAGAGGAAATTGATCCAAGTGAAATAAAAAACAGAAGAGATTTACGGGATGAAACTATTGTTACTATTGATGGTGCAGATGCAAAGGATTTGGATGATGCAGTAACGGTTAAGCGCCTAGACAATGGGAATTATAAATTGGGCGTATATATTGCGGATGTAACGCATTATGTAGAAGAGAATTCTCCAATCGATCAAGAAGCATTTGATAGAGGAACGAGTGTCTATTTAGTCGACCGTGTGATACCGATGATTCCTCACCGTTTATCCAATGGAATTTGTTCCCTGAATCCACAAGTTGATCGCTTAACACTCGGTTGTGAAATGGAAATTGATTTAAATGGTGAAATTGTCAATCATGAGATATTTCAAAGTGTTATAAGAACAACAGAAAGAATGACATATAAAGCTGTTAACGAAATACTTGCTGATAAAAATGAAGAAACAATTGCAAAATATAGATCACTTGTACCAATGTTTCAAGATATGAGTGACCTCGCTGAAGTATTGCGAAAGAAACGGTTTGGTCGCGGTGCTATTGATTTTGATTTTAAAGAAGCACAAGTATTAGTCGATGATAAAGGAAAAGCTGTAGATGTAGAAATTCGTGAAAGATCTGTTGGTGAACGATTAATTGAAGAGTTTATGCTTTGTGCGAATGAAACAGTGGCGGAACACTTCCACTGGATGGATGTACCATTTATCCATCGAATTCACGAAGACCCCGACCCAGCAAAGCTTCAAACGTTCTTTGAATTTATCGCAAGATTTGGTTATGTGGTAAAAGGAAGTTCTAACGAAATCCATCCACAAGCACTGCAACGTGTGTTAGAAGAAGTAGACGGTGCGGATGAAGAAATGATAATTTCAAAATTGATGCTACGGTCGATGAAGCAAGCGAAATATGATCCCAATAGCATTGGTCACTTTGGACTGGCAACCCAATTTTATACCCATTTTACCTCTCCAATTAGGAGGTATCCAGATTTAATTGTGCATCGATTAATTAGAACCTATTTAATTAATAATAATCTAGATGCAGCTACAAGGAATCACTGGAAAGAGAAAATGCCTGAAATTGCTAAACATGCTTCCATAAAAGAACGGTCTGCTGTAGATGCCGAACGAGAAGTTGATGATCTGAAAAAAGCAGAGTATATGCTTGATAAGATTGATGAAGAATTTGAGGGTGTTATTAGCTCTGTCACTAATTTTGGATTGTTTGTGGAGCTCGCTAATACAGTGGAAGGACTTGTCCATGTTAGCTATTTAACAGATGATTATTATCATTTTGATGAAAAAGCATATGCAATGATTGGAGAACGAACAGGGAATGTTTTTCAAGTTGGAGATACCATTGAAGTTAAAGTGGCAAACGTTAATATCGAAGAACGCGCAGTCGATTTTGAAGTAGTCGGTATGGTTCCAAGAAAAACTAGAACGACAAGTAAGACATCTAAAGTAATTGATACAAAGAAAAAGGATAATGGAAAAATAAAGAAAGTTGCAAAAAAAGCACAGAAAAAAGCACCAGGTGAAAAGAACAAAAAGAAATCAAGTAAGAAAAGACGAAAATAGGAGAATTTATTCTCCTATTTTTCGTTTCGGCAATTAATGGCAACTTCTCTTTCTTTTTGTTAAAATGTACGGTACAGGAAGTAGGAGGAAATAAAAATGGGAAAAGGACAAAGTAAAGTAATTGCACAAAATCGTAAGGCTAGTCATGATTATTTTATTGAAGAAACGTATGAAGCAGGAATCGTTCTTCAAGGTACTGAAATAAAATCGATTCGAGCAGGAAAAGTGAACTTAAAAGATAGCTTCGCTCGTATTTCTAATGGAGAAGCTTATGTACACAATATGCATATTTCCACATATGAACAAGGTAATCGATTTAATCATGACCCAACAAGAGCAAGAAAACTATTGCTTCATCAAAAACAAATTGATAAATTATTTGGGGAAACACAGCAAGCTGGTTATGCTCTAATACCATTAAGAGTCTATGTTAAAAATGGTTTTGCCAAGGTTCTAATCGGCGTAGGTAGAGGGAAGAAAAAATATGATAAGCGAGAAGATCTTAAACAAAAGCAAGCGAAAAGAGATATTGATCGTGCGATTAAGGATAACCTTCATTAATCCAGTTATTTTCTTTCTCTTATAAATATGTTATACTAATAAAGTAGTACAATTAAATAATTGAGTGAAATTTATACTTTCATTCCGTTACTACCTTTTTAATTAAGGGGACGTTACGGATTCGACAGGGGTAGATTGAGCTCAAGTCGCGCGTCGAGGCTACGACTCGTTAACCGTTACAGCCAATTATAACTGGCAAAGAAAACAATTACTCTTTAGCAGCTGCGTAAGCAATGCTAAAGGATCCTTCCTATCATCGCCCATGTGCTAGATGAAGGGTCTCACTTATTAGTGGGCTACGCTATGCTCCTCCGTCTGGGGAGTTATAGAAGAGATTAATCAGACTAGCTATTCGGACGCCTGTTGGTAGGCAGAAGAACTAGCGAATTACGAATGTACCAACTACACGCGTAGACGCTTGAGTGCCAATATCTCTGGACGTGGGTTCGACTCCCACCGTCTCCACCAATCATCTAGAAACGTTGATATGGTGGTTTTTTATTTTTATTGATACATTTTCGTTAATATTTTTAGCTATATTGATATTATTAATTGATTAGAAGTCGTCTTTCATTAAAGGAACGGCTTTTTTTATTTGCACAATTATTCAAGTGGGATCATTTATATTAAATAAATATTTAACTTCTGATTTTCAAAAAATAATATGAGGTTTTTTTGGAAATTTTTTTAAATCCATCTAAATATTAATTATAAAATGTGGTGGGAATAATCTGTAAGTTTACAAGAGGAAACATATGGAATTATAATAGTGTGTGATCGGTTAATTTACATAAGTAGAAAAATCATTTCTGAAATTATCCGTAGGATCAAGGAGGAAGATATGATCACAACCATTTTAAATTTATTAACTTTTCTTTTATTATTCTGTATAGTAATCGGATTTTTGGTGGGATTAGTTTGGTTTTTTATTAGAATCCTTATCAAAATACCTTAATAAAAATTAATATATTTTGATGGTACAATTAACTCAAGGTTTTTAATTGTACAAGCTGTTTCACCTAATTTTAAAACAAGGGCGTTAAATTGTAAGGGGAATGTAAAACTTTTCATGTAGATATTCTTAGTGAAGCTTGGCAAAACACATAAAAAATGAAAGAGGAAAATAAAATGACGGAATTACTAAAAGATAAATATAGCCCGGATTTTTTTGAGCAATTTATTAATATTGTAAAATCACGCTACACTGCTTTTGAAGAAAATAAATTTATGAATGTAATTTATGATGGGGAATGGGATCAGAAAGAATTAAAAGAACGTATGAGACACATTTCAATAGCACTGAATCAAACTATTTCAGAGCCGTACGAAGATATTATAAAAATATTAATTGATATAGCACCGGAATGCAGTGGTTTTGAATATTTATTCTTCCCTGACTTTGTAGAGGTTTATGGTCAAGAGGATTGGGAAGTCTCGATGACTGCACTAGAGCATTTTACTAAATATTCTAGTTCGGAGTTTGCAGTTCGAGCATTTATTATGAAAAATGAATCTAAAATGATGGAACAGATGAAATGTTGGGCATTGAACGAGAATCATCATGTCAGAAGATTAGCAACAGAAGGATGTCGGCCACGTCTACCATGGGCAGCCCCGTTAACTTCTTTTAAAAAAGATCCATCCTTGGTGATCCCAATTTTAGAGCAATTAAAAAAGGATCCCTCAAAGTATGTTCAAAAAAGTGTGGCCAATAATCTAAATGATATATCAAAGGACCACCCAGCAATTGTAAAAGAAATAATTCGTAAGTGGAGTGATAGAAACCCAGAAACGGAGTGGATACTTAAACATGGGAGTCGTACGCTTCTGAAAAATGGGGATGTAGAAACCCTCCACTTATTTGGTTATGCTACACCTAAGGATATTAGTGTAGATAATTTATCAATATCCAAACCTAAAATATCACTAGGAGAGACATTAACATTCTCATTTAATCTAAATAACGAATCAGAGCATCCACAAAAATTGAGAGTTGAATATGCCATTTATTTTGTTAAAGCTAATGGAAAACAATCTAAAAAAATATTTCATTTATCTCAAAAAAATTATAAGGGTGGAGTACATACTTTGACACGGAAGCATGTGTTTAAGAACTTAACGACAAGAAAGCACTATTCAGGTAAGCACGCAATCAGTCTTCTAGTAAATGGGGAAGAAAAAGCGACGACAACTTTTGAATTGCTTGTGTGAAGTATTTACTTTTCTATATTTTTATCATCTCAATTTAACAGTAAATATATCCCTTCAGTGAATTATATCGTTTAAATCAATACTATAAAAAAAGCTATTTACCGATTAGTAGGAAATAGCTTTTTTTGTTTAGCTAGTATCTATACAATAACCTAAATATTTCAAGACTTTGATTAATAGCTCTGTTACTATGTATTTTATTTATATTAAAATATGATTAATTAGATCTATTAATGGCATTTATTTCTTTTCATAGACCATATATATTCCTAAGAATAATCGGTACTAAAGTGCTTATAAGCAAAATTGTGATAAGTAATGGTATGCAAAATGCGAGTCCAAAGTAATGGTTGTGGTTTAATAACATGTATTAAATTTACATGTTATTATTTTATAAATAAAAAAATTATGGTAACCTTACCTGTAATTACAATATTCAGAATAGTTGGATTAGTTATAATTTGGTAAATTAACCCTTTATAGTATATTAAGTTATAAAAAGGGCATAATTGTTTTAGGAGGGATTATTTATGTCAGGTCCAGCTTTAAGAAAAATTGATAGCCACGAAGCTATTCATGACGCTGCACTACAGGAAGCTCAAGAATTAACGAATGTTGTTGCAAATTTATTAAAAGAAGGAGATGTAGATAGAGCGTTAGAAGCGGCTTATATTACAGTAGAACATTGGGAAACTCGCACGCTTGCCCATGCAGACGCAGAGGAAAAAGGATTGTATCAAGAAATTGTCGAAAATTCACCGGACTTATCAAAAAATGTAACCGCTTTAATGAGAGATCATGACATATTAAGACTATTAATTAAAGAAGTAAAAGAAATACTGGAAAAAGACGGTATTTGTGAAAGGGTACTGAATCGATTTCACGCGCTAATCTTGGTTGATGAATTACACAATAAGGAAGAAATGAAGGTATTACCAGAGCATTAAATAATTTTGGAGGTGTTAAGTTGAATTCAAAAACAAATCCATCATCAATAAAATTATTAAGATCCGCCTACCCTCAATTATATGATTATTTAATAAAAGAATTATCTGCACATAATATACATTCATTTGATATTCAAGCAACTAGCAGGGATATAGGAACTGAAGTAGAAATTCAAGTTCAATTCGGAGAAGAATTTAATAATACGTATAGCAAAACATTTTCAAAAGAAAAAGTTACGGAGATAAATGATGCATTTAGTAATTTTTGTGAAGAAATTGCAGAAACTTGTAAAGAAACATTGATTGCAGACTATTTCAAAATGGTTAAACCATAGGAAGAGAGGGATAAGCATGTTTCAATACGAAGAAGAAGCTGCAATAGGAGAAGATAGAGAAGATTTAATTCAGTTACTAACCATGCGATTTGGTTCCATGCCTCCAAATGTTTTAGAAGCAATTTATCAGTTAAATGAGTTTGAAACAATTGAACGATTAATCCTTGTTGCCGCTAATGCGCCGACTCTAAAAACATTCTTAGAGGAATTACAAGAAGGACAAGGTAATTTTAAAATTGTTGGTGAACGGTTTAACCCTATCGAATACATTCAAAAAAGTGGTGATGAAAATGAGAAATAAGAAAAATAGCATTTTTAATCATTTGAAATTTTTAAAACCAGGCGAACGAATAAACGATGGATTTACAGAAGAAAGTCCACGCTCAAGAGAATGGGAAAAAATGTATCGACAAAGGTGGCAGCATGACAAAGTCGTCCGTTCAACACATGGGGTAAATTGCACCGGTTCATGTAGCTGGAAAATATATGTGAAGGATGGCATTATCACTTCTGAGACACAACAAACCGATTATCCGACAACTGGTGCTGACTTTCCGGAATATGAACCTCGAGGATGTCCCAGAGGTGCTAGTTTTTCTTGGTATACCTATAGTCCTGTAAGGGTAAAATACCCCTATATACGTAGTGATCTCTATCAAATGTGGAAAGATGAACGAGAGCTAGAAAAGGATCCTGTTAAAGCTTGGAGCAATATAACTAGTGACCCAGAAAAACGCTCTAAATATGTGAAAGCAAGAGGAAAAGGAGGATTTGTTCGAGCAAATTGGAGAGATGCTTGTGAAATGATCGCAAGTGCAACGATACATACAATAAAAACATATGGTCCAGATCGTGTGACTGGATTTAGTCCAATTCCAGCAATGTCAATGGTTAGTTATTCGGCAGGTACACGATTTTTGTCTCTAATTGGGGGGAATATTTTAAGCTTCTATGATTGGTACGCAGATCTTCCACCTGCATCCCCACAGGTATGGGGAGAACAAACGGATGTACCTGAAAGTGCGGATTGGTATAATGCCAAATACTTTATAATTTGGGGCACTAATTTACCACAAACCCGTACCCCGGACGCTCACTTTATGGTGGAAGCTAGATATAATGGAACTAAAGTGGTAGGTGTTAGTCCAGATTATGCGGAATATGAGAAATTTGCTGATATTTGGTTACCAGCAAGAGCTGGAACGGATGGCGCATTAGCAATGGCGATGACGCATGTAATTTTGAAAGAATTTTATGTTGATAATCCAACTCCCTATTTTATAGATTACGCTAAAAAATTTACTGATTTACCGTTTTTAATTACTATTGATCCACACGGCGATGCGTATCGATCTGGACGATTTTTACATTCTTCTGATTTAAATGAAACGCAAAATTTAGGTGATTGGAAGACAGTACTTTGGGATGGGAATTCCAACTCAGTTACAGTCCCCAATGGCACGCAAGGCCATCGTTGGGATGGCGATAACAAGTGGAATTTAAATTTAGAAAAAGATGATGGATCTATAATTGATCCAGAGCTAAGTTTTTTGTCTATGGCAGAAGATACGCTACAAGTGGAATTTCCTTACTTTGCAAAAGAACACGGTGATTTAGTTACTCGTGGTATACCTGTCAAGCACATTAAGGATAAAAATGGAAAGGAATTAATTGTTACCACAGTGTACGATCTAATGATGGCTCATACAGGGGTTAGTAGAGGGCTCCCAGGAGACTATCCTATAGACTATAATGACGAAAAACCATATACGCCTGCATGGCAAGAAAGTATTACTGGTGTAAACAAACAGCATGTCATTACAGTAGCAAGAGAATTTGCTGACAATGCAGCGAGAACAAAAGGTAAATCAATGATTGCTATGGGTGGGGGAACAAATCATTGGTACCATAGTGATCAAATATATCGATCAATCTTAAATCTTGTATTACTTACGGGATCACAAGGTGTTAATGGAGGAGGATGGGCCCATTATGTTGGTCAAGAAAAAGTTAGACCTGTAGAGGGCTGGCAAACAGTTGCATTTGCAAAGGACTGGGGAAGTCCCCCTCGCTTACAAAATGGTACATCTTTCTTTTATTTCGCAACTGATCAATACCGTTACGAAGAAAAAAGTGAAGTAACTAAAAATAACTGGGGTGGTAAATATAGTGAAATGCACCCTGCTGATGTAAATGCGTTATCAGCGAGACTTGGCTGGCTACCGTCATATCCACAGTTCACGCAAAACTCTATTGATTTAGTTACAGAAGCTCGAAAAAGCGGTGCATCTTCTAATCAAGAAATTATTGATTCTGTTGTAGAAAAAGTAAAAAAAGGTGAGATTGATTGGTCTATAGAAAATCCAGATGATCCTAGAAATTTCCCGCGCGTCTTCTTTAATTGGCGGTCAAACTTACTGGGTGATAGTGGCAAGGGTCACGAATATTTTGTTAAACATTTAATTGGAGGAGAAGATCAAGTTTTAGCTGATGCAGAACTTTCTTGGAAGCCAGAAACAGTAAATGTTAAAGAAAATGGTGCAGAAGGTAAAGCAGATTTGTTTGTCAGTGTTGATTTTAGAATGACGAGCTCTGGTCTGTTTTCCGATATTGTACTTCCTACTGCAACATGGTATGAAAAATTTGATCTAAGTACAACAGATCTTCATCCATTTATTCATCCATTTAATGCAGCAATTTCACCTCCATGGGAAGCTAAAAGTGACTGGGATGGTTTTCGTGAGATAGCTAAGGTATTCTCTGAGCTTGCTGAAAAGCATTTACCAGCTGAAACGGAGGAAATAGTAACGTCACCATTAGGTCACGATTCAAAGGATGAAATTGCTCAGCCAAATGGTAAAATATTAGATTGGCGAAAAGGGGAAGTAGAAGCCATTCCTGGGAAAACAATGCCAAATTTTGCTGTTGTGAAACGCGATTATCCTAATGTCTATCAAAAAATGACCACAATCGGTTCAGCTCTTAAAAAAGGCTATGGAATGAAGGGGATTAAATTACCTGGTGATAAGGTTTATGAAGAACTTAAAGAACGGTTGGGTGTATCGAAAAGAGAAGGAATTGGTAAAGGAAACCCTGACTTATACACAGATATAAAAGCTATTGAAACAATTCTATTGATGTCTGGAGCTTCCAATGGAAAGCGTGCCGTTGAAGGCTGGAAATCTTTAGAAGAGAAAACTGGTCAAAAATTAACAGAAATAGCTGAGGGAAGGGAAGAAGAGGCGTTTACCTTAGGTGACCTTACTGCTCAACCTCGTCAAACGATTTCAACACCTGTTTGGAGTGGACTGGAGAAGGATGGACGAAGATATTCTCCTTTTACGGTTAATACCGAATATAGTATACCATGGAGAACACTAACGGGAAGACAAAGCTTTTATGTGGATCATGAAATGATGCTTGATTTTGGTGAAGGCTTACCTACCTATTTACCGCCGCTTTCAAAAGGTCCGTATGTTAAAGGTGAAAAAGAGGCAGAGCATGATGAGAAGTCCATTACTATCCGTTATTTAACACCACACCAAAAGTGGGGAATTCACACCATGTTTACTGAAACTTCTGCAATGGTTCAATTATTCAGAGGTTGGCAAGTAGTATGGATGAATGAAAAAGATGGAGCATCAATTGGATTGAAAGATAATGACTGGATAGAGGTTTATAACCGAAATGGAGCAATATCAGCAAGAGTAGTACTTACTTATCGAATTCCGCGTGGTATGGCCTATATGCACCACGCACAGGACCGTACCATGGGTGTTCCTGCTACCACAGTAGGCAAAAAAAAGCGAGGTGGTACACATAATAGCGTTACTCGAATAACTGCAAAACCAACACATATGATAGGTGGTTATTCCCAATTTAGTTATGGATTTAATTATTATGGTCCAACCGGAAGTCAACGAGATACGATTGCAATTATCAAACCGTTGAAGGAGGTAAATTGGCTTGAGAATTAAAGCGCAAGTTGCAATGGTTATGCACTTAGATAAATGTATAGGGTGTCATACATGCTCAGTTACTTGTAAAAGCACATGGACAAATAGACCAGGTACAGAATATATGTGGTTTAATAACGTAGAAACAAGACCTGGTCCAGGTTATCCAAAAGAATGGGAAAACCAAGACAAGTTTAAAGGTGGATGGGAATATAAGAACGGTAAGCTCCGGTTGAAGGCTGGTGGACCGATGTCAAAATTGAAAAATATTTTTTATAACCCGGATATGGGAACGTTGGACGATTATTATGAGCCGTGGACATATGATTATGCGAATTTAATAAACAGTCCAAAATCTGAGCATTTACCTGTGGCAAGGCCACAATCGATGATAACGGGTAAATACATGGACAAACCAGAATGGGGATCCAACTGGGATGATGACCTTGCGGGGGGAAGTGAAGTTGTACCGCTTGATCCCAATGTACAGCATCTTCAAGAGCATATTGCTATGGAGTACGAAAAAACATTTATGATGTACTTACCACGAATCTGCGAACACTGTCTAAATCCTTCTTGTGTTGCTTCTTGTCCATCAGGAGCACTATACAAAAGAGATGAAGATGGGGTTGTTTTAGTAGATCAGGAAGAATGCCGAGGGTGGCGCTTTTGTATGAATGGCTGCCCATATAACAAGGTTTATTATAATTGGAATACCCACAAAGCTGAGAAATGTAATTTTTGTTATCCAAGAACAGAAGCGGGATTACCAACTATTTGTTCAGAAACTTGTGTGGGCCGAATTAGATATATTGGTGTGGTATTGTACGATGCCGATAAAGTTAAAGAAGCAGCATCGGTAGAAGATCCGCAAGATTTATATGAAGCTCAATTGGATTGTTTTCTTGATCCATTTGATCCTGAAGTTATTGCAGAGGCAGAAAAAGAAGGCATTAATAACGAATGGATTAAAGGGGCACAGGAATCACCAATTTATAAAATGGCTATTAAATGGAAAATAGCTTTACCATTACATCCAGAATATCGGACGTTGCCGATGGTATGGTACGTTCCACCACTCAGTCCAATTATGAATCATGTGACCAATGAAGATGAACTAAATACCGATGGCTACATTCCTACAGTTGATCAAATGCGAATTCCAATTGAATATTTAGCGTCGCTTTTGTCTGCTGGTGATACGGAGGTAATTAGAAAAGTACTTCTTAAATTAACGGCAATGAGAGTGCATATGCGTTCTGTAAATGTAGGTGGAGTTGATCCCCTTAGTGAAAGTAAGTTACTTGAAGAAGCAGGAATTGATGTGGAGACGGTTGAAGAAATGGCGCGTTTGTTAGGTGTTGCAAAATATAATGAACGTTTCGTGATTCCTACTGGCCGAAGAGAAATGGATGATGATTTATATTATCAACAAGGTGCTTGTAGCCTTGAAGATTTAGCCCCTCCTGAAGGTGTTGTAACAGCCCCTTTTGAAAGGAGAAATTAATATAATGGAGCTTTATCAATCAGAATTATTAATGGTTGGCTCACGCCTTTTAAGTTACCCAACAACAGAGGACAAAAAAACGGTAATAAATTGTATCGGTGAGATGAATTTATCAGAAGATATAAGTGAAACTTTAAAAGAAGCTGTAGATACAATTTTTTACCTTCCTTTAAAAGATTTACAAGAAACTTATGTTGCTACTTTTGATTTAAAGACGAGATTAGGACTTTATTTATCTGCTCATGAATTTGGAGATAGTCCAAAACGTGGAGCTGCTTTAATTAAACTTCAGAAAATTATCAATGAGGCAGGCTATGAGCGGATAGACGGTGAATTAGCTGACTATATTCCGATGTTATATGAATTTGTTGCTAATATGTCAGAAGGTGCGAATAAAGATAGATTAATTAAGCGATTAGCTTGTGTAACGCAGCGAATATTAGATCAATTACCAGAAGAGAATCCATATCGACCTTTCTTTTCTGTTCTCATGCAATACGTTTTTGAACCTCCTACAAAAAAAGATTTGATGGAGATGGAACAGGATAAAGAAGAGGCTGACTTAGAGGAACTTCCTTATCCGATAATGTATCAATAGTGCTAGTATGTAATAAAGCCAAGGAGGCGAGATAATGGAAGGAATTTTTTGGTGGGTTATTTTTCCTTATTTAACATTAGCAATAATGATTATTGGAAGCATTTATCGCTTTGCATCTAACCAAATTAGTTGGGTTGCACCATCAACGGAATTTTTTGAAAAAAAGTGGCTAAAAATTGGTTCTCCTTTGTTTCATTATGGAATTCTGCTTGCATTTATTGGTCATGTTATGGGGATGTTAATTCCTATAGAATTTTATCAATGGATAGGTGTATCTGACCATATGTACCATTTTGGAGCTATTTATGGGGGTGGTCTAGCTGGGTTGATGGTAGTTGCAGGTGCGATCATTTTACTTATACGTAAAATGACAATCGATCGACTTAGAATTCATGCGACTTTTGCTGATTGGTTTTCAGTAATTAGTTTAATAATTGTTGCTGGTATTGGTGTGTACATGACTATAATTTACAATACAACAGTTGTTGAATATGAATATCGATTAACGATTGGTCCTTGGTTTCGAAGTTTATTTATTTTCCAACCACAATATAAGCTAATGCTTGATGTTCCGTTGATTTTTAAGATACATGTAATTACCGCTTTTGCCTTGTTCGCGTCTATTCCGTTTACGCGCTTAGTGCACCTTTACAGTGCACCTATTCATTACCCTATGCGAGCACCGCAACAATACAGGTCTAGATCAGCTTTTAAAAGAAAGGGAATTTAAAGGAGAGATTTAGTGAATAAGAATATAAAAAAGGTAGTCATAGTATTTAGGCTGCCTTTTTCAAATCGATCATATAAGGTTGTCTCCCACTTATAAAAACTAGAGAATAGAATACTTTAGAAAGGAATTTCGCAGATGAATAAAAACAAATTACAATTACCACTTCAAACATCTAGTTTAATTGTAGGTTTTATGGTGTGGGTGATAATCTCATCATTGATGCCTTATATAAAAGAAGATATTCCTCTTTCATCCGTTCAATTATCATGGGTCACAGCAGTACCAGTTATACTTGGATCCATTATGCGAATTCCGATAGGGTATTGGACAAACCGTTTTGGAGCTAGATGGATATTTCTATTAAGTCTATTGTTTTTAATTTTACCTGTTTATTATCTAAGTCTCGCTAATTCGTTTTTCGACCTAATTATTTCAGGATTGTTAATCGGTGTTGGTGGTGCCATATTCTCAGTAGGTGTTACTTCCTTGCCAAAATACTATTCGAAAGATCGTCATGGTTTCGTTAACGGAATTTATGGCATTGGTAATATTGGTACTGCACTGACGTCATTTGGAGCACCGATTATTGCTAGCCAATTTGGGTGGGAATTAACGGTTAAGTTTTTCCTAATTCCGCTTTTAGGCTTTGCTTTATTAAACTTTTTTCTTGGTGATAAAAATGAAGCTAAAGTTACTACCTCATTAAAAGTACAAGTTGAAAGTGTTTATCGAAACGAAAAAGTATGGTTTTTAAGTATCTTTTATTTTATAACTTTTGGTTCGTTTGTAGCTTTCACTGTATACTTACCCAATTTTTTAGTTACCCAATTTAATTTAACAGAAGTTGATGCAGGCTTACGTACAGCTGGTTTTATTGCAATTTGTACTTTCATCAGACCCCTTGGTGGATGGTTGGGGGATAAATTTAACCCTTTTAAAATTTTAATGTTAGTTTTTGCAGGGTTAACTTTTTCTGGTGTATTATTATCTTTTTCGCCATCCATTACCTTATATACAGTTGGAACGTTAACTGTAGCTGCATGTTCGGGGATCGGGAATGGAACAATTTTTAAATTAGTACCACTCTATTTTTCTAAACAAGGTGGAATTGTCAATGGTATTGTTTCAGCAATAGGAGGTTTAGGTGGTTTTTTTCCTCCATTAATATTGACAACAGTTTATAGTTTAACAGGGCATTATGCGATAGGTTTTATGGCATTGTCACAGTTTGCCTTAGCAAGTTTAATAATTGTTATATGGATGTTTTATTCAGATAGACTTTCTCTGGCAAATGAAATTATGAAAAATACTGGTCAAGGTGTAATGGTAACTAATAATGAAGGCGAAATAATTAAAGTGAACGAAGCCTTTAGTAAGGTAACTGGATATGAATCAGACGAAGTTATTGGAATAACACCACAAATATTAAGTTCAGGTATACATGGTGCAGAATTTTACGAACAAATGTGGAAGGAATTAGATAGCAACAATTATTGGCAAGGTGAAGTATGGAATAAAAGGAAAAACGGACAAATTTATTCTGAATGGCTTACAATAAGTGCTGTTAAAGATGATACAGGGGAAGTGACTAAATATGTTGGGATATTTAGTGACCTTTCCAAAGGTAAAAAGTAATTGTTTATGTAATCCATTTAGTATGTAACACCGATGTTTAAAAAAATTGTTAAATTACGATTGGTCGAGGCTGAAAATTCTTGGTTATTTGGGTGGAGTTTTATATTTGATAAGCTGTAAATTCTAATGGCATATGACACCTATAGTAATTTAGAGACAAAAAATAATTAATCACCTAGAGTATAACTTTTTATCCTCTAAGTGATTTTTCAAAAAAAGTATTATTAATTTCTTAAAATGATAAAAACCATATAAACAATGTAACAAATAATTAAAAAGCTAGCTTCGAATTTTCCAATTTTAAAGTTAGTTCTAGAGAAAATAAGTAAAGCAACTGTAAGAAAGATCATAATAAGGATATCAATAATTATCTTACTGCTGACAGTAAGAGGATGAATAACAGCAGTCGTACCAAGAACAAATAATATATTAAAAATATTACTACCTACTATATTACCCAGAGCTATCTCACTTTGTTTCTTTATTGCAGCAGTGATTGATGTTAATAGTTCTGGGAGGGATGTACCTATTGCTATAATAGTAAGTCCAACCAAGGTTTCACTCATTCCAAAAGAGAGAGCTATTTCAGTTGCGTTCCTCACCACTAACTCTCCGCCTAAAATAATCCCAACAAGCCCCGCTATTGTTAAAATTACCTTTTTTGCAAGTGGGGATGGTGTATCATTCGTTTCATCAATTAATTTATCACGACTTTTCCTAGCAACTTCAAATACATAATATAAGAAAATTGCAAAGAACAGCAAAATGATAAAACCGTCGCCTCTTGTAATAAGATTCTCAGTAGCTTTTTGCAAGGCTATATCACTAACTAGGATTAGTAAGGCAATACTTGCTAGTAATGTAAATGGTATTTCTTTTCGAATTGTTTCACTTTCAACCTTAAGTGGATATATAAACGCCGAAATACCAACTACTAACGTGATATTAAAAATATTACTACCAACAACATTACCAAGTGCTATACCAGCATTTTCTTCAAGAGCAGCAATTATGCTGACTGTTGCTTCAGGTGAACTTGTACCAAATGCAACGATTGTTAAACCGATTAGTAAAGGTGACACACGAAATGCTTTTGCGATGCTTGATGATCCATCTACAAATAAATCTGCCCCCTTTATCAAAAATACAAAACCGAGAATTAATAATATATAAACCAATGTTTCACCTCATAACTATAGAATTGAAATATTTTAAATTTATGGAGAAGTATTAAATTTACTAAAAAGGCTTTATCAAAGGTAATTAGAAATAAAATGATTAAGAATTACGGAAGAAAAGTATAATTTCGAATACATTTTTAATATAATAATATTCTAACGTTATTTCTTTTGTTTTAAAAGGATCTTGCAATTCAGCATACAAATTTTTAGTAGGAGATTTATTTATCTTATATTATCTATCTATTCAAGGCTTGTTAAATAGAGATAGAAATAAATTATTTTTAAATATATAGGAAGCTATTCCAACAATCATCAATTATGAAAACTACTATTATTAGTAATTTTGTCCGTCAAATTAAAATACAGAGCAAATTCTAATCGAATATGCTCTGTATTCTAATTTAATAATATTATTCAATAGATGAAAGTTCATCTTCTGTTACCCATTTATGATTGGTTACCTTTTCCTCCGTGGTAGTTAGTACAAAATTAACCATGTATACGGTGGTATCTTTTGCTTCATCTATTTCAGCAGTAGCGCCTTCCATGCCCTCCATATGCTCTGCATTAAGCGTTGCCTCATCACCCTCTTTTAAAGGGGATTCAGTAGCTTCCTCTAATTCTTCATGAATCACCCATTTGTGATCTGTTACTCTTTCTCCACCATTGGTTGGTGTGTAAGAAACACTATATACTGTAGTATTATAGGCTCCTGCGATTGTCGCTTCTGCACCTTTCATTCCTTCCATGTGATCAGCTTCAATAATAGCTTTACTATCAACTTCGTAAGTAGGAGATTCTGCTTGTTCTAACTCCTCAGGAACTTCACCGGAACCAGACATATTCATTCCGGAATGATCGTCATTTTCCATTTCGCCATGTGATTCAGCTTCCGTGTCATTATTATCTGCTTCAGTATTTTGCTCTTCTTCTGATCCGGTTTCTTCTGGTGGTGCTGGTTCATCTGCTTCGTTACCGCAAGCTGCCAGTAATAACAAAATAAACAGAACAACACCCTTAATTATTATTTTTTTCATTAGAATCCCTCCATTTTTATTCATCAATACATTTCCCTTTGAGAGTTCATTTTATGTCTGTGCAATTGAAAAAGAGAAAAAACATCATTCTTTTAAACGATAATGTGTAAAAGAAATGTAAAGTTTCACAATTCCAATTGCTTCATATAATGAAAATTAGTAAACTAGTCGCTATAAGCGACAAAGAGATTTAATCTAAAGGGGCAGACTAGATGAAAAAACAAGTAATTAATTCAAATAAAAGTAAAAGACTCTGGGAAATTTTATTTACTTCTACTAAATTAGGGTTAACTTCATTCGGGGGACCGATCGCCCATTTAGCATATTTTAAGGATGAATATGTAGATCGTAGAAAATGGTTAGATAATAAAACTTATGCAGATATAATTGCACTTTGTCAATTCTTACCTGGACCTGCTAGTAGTCAGGTGGGTATTTCGATAGGAATGTTGCGTGGGGGCTTAATGGGAGGATTAATATCTTGGTTTGGCTTTACTATGCCTTCTATAATTGTTCTGATTCTTTTTGCAATGCTTTACCAAACCTATGATCTAGCTGAGGCTAGCTTTATACATAGTCTAAAAATAGTGGCTGTGGCCGTTGTTTTGCATGCATTAATCGGAATGGGGAAAAACCTGACTCCAGATAAAACTAGAATAGCAATCGCGGTTATTGCAGCTGTACTTTTACTATTATATCCCTCGGCATGGATCCAAATAGCAATTATCCTAGGAGCAGGACTGATTGGTTATATGTTTTATAAAAACCGCACAAATCCCAAAGTAGAACCATTTGAGATTGGTATTTCAAAAAAACTTGGCATAGCTTCTCTAATTACTCTAGTTAGTCTATTAATAGCATTACCTATTCTCACAAGATTCATAGAACATCCTTTATTAAACTTATTTGATACTTTTTTTCGGGTAGGTTCTCTAGTTTTTGGTGGTGGTCATGTTGTATTACCGATGATTGAAAGAGAAATAGTACCAAATGAATTATTAACTGCTAATGAGTTTTTAGCTGGCTACGGTATGGCACAAGCTGTACCTGGCCCACTATTTACTTTTTCTAGTTATCTTGGCACTATGATTGAAGGATTAGGTGGAGCCGTGGTTGCTACGGTTGCTATTTTTTTACCAAGCTTCTTATTAATTATTGCGGCCCTTCCATTTCTTTCCTTACTTAGAAGGAAATCAGCTTTCCAAAGTGTGTTGATGGGAGTAAATGCTAGTGTTGTAGGGATATTATTAGCTGCATTTTATGATCCAGTCTTCCAGTCCTCCATCTTTAACGCTTCAGACTTTGCTTTAGCGGGTATTTTGTTTGCATTATTGTATTTTTGGAAGGTACCAGCATGGCTGATTGTTATAATTGGTGTAGCCGGTGGATATTTACTACAGGTTATTGCATAGAAAATATAGGAAAAGATGGATCATGTTATTTACAACTTGATTCATCTTTTTTTGTAATATATGATTTTCCCTCTAAGAAATTGCTCTTTAACCTTCATAAAAGAACAAATTAATACATTTTTAGAAAATTTACCTATGGATTGAGTAAATGCAATGTTGCTTTTTTTAAAAATTTCAGTTTGCATAATTTGGTAAGATATAATAAAATACTTCTATTGAAAGCGGTAACACAAAGTGCATATATATTTCGGAAAATGGGGGAGGGGAGATTTTCTTGTATCAACGCGTCCGAACATTTTATATGAACCTACCCTTGAAATATAAGATGGTCATGCTTACAACACTTGTTTTATGTGCATTTAGTGTTGGTGGATTATCCATTCTTCAGTTTACCTTTCACACATATAATAAAGAGATATATCAACAATCAGCTCAAGCACTTCAAGTTTCATCTAATTCTGTGGAGGCTGAATTAAAGAAGATGGAGAGGCTTTCCTATCAAGTAGCGACAGATAATTACTTACAATCCTATTTATTAGCATTAAGAGAAGCGGATTCCAATTACGATCGATTTGTTACTGGAACTGAACTTAGAAGAAGATTATTAAATATAGGAGCTTTAAATAAATATGTATTATCTATCCAAGTTTATGATCTGTTAGATAATGAATACGCATCAGGTAATCATATTCGCACCTTACCTGAAGATCGTCTTAAATTACTTCAAGAGACAGCAAATGAACATAGTGGTGGGGTTGATTGGGTCATACCTTCAGAAGATGACGACAGCTTAACAGCAGCTAGAAATGTCAGGTCCTACCTAGATTTTTCATTAGAAAAGATAGGGACGGTGACGCTTAGAGTTGATGTAGATAGTATTATCACTGAGCTAACCAATCACCTTTCAGAAACAGAAACTACCTTTGCAGTTATCAATGAAGAGGATGAGTTTGTTTTTTACAATAATGAAGAAGAAGAACTTAACTTCTTGGAATCAATGGAGCGAAATACAAACGGCTACGATATTGTGGAAGAAGATGGTAGGCGTTATTTTTTAACTTATTCAAGTGGTAATCAGATGGGGTGGACTTATATGATTGCTACTCCTTATAATAATTTATTTTCAGCAATTTCTACTGCTAGAACTGCAGTGTTAATTATCTTCTCGGCATTATTTATTTTATTAATATTTCTTGGTACTAAGTTTACTGGTACAATTACAAATCCTATCGAAAGTCTAAATAAAAAAATGAAAAGAGTGCAAACTGGCGATTTAGAAGGATTTGATCGAGACGATGATGCAACGTATTATCGTGATGAAGCAGGACAATTACACGACAACTTTAGAAAAATGATGGAGCAAATAGATAATCTTATTTCAGAAAATTACAAAAAACAAATTGTAATAAAAGATTCAGAGTTTAAAACTTTACAAGCACAGGTCAATCCGCATTTTTTATACAATACATTAGAATCAATTAACTGGTCAGCAAAAATTGTTGGTCATAAACAAATTTCACAGATGGCAGAATCTCTAGGATATGTACTAAGAGCATCAATTAATATGAAGGATTCTTTGATTCAACTAGAAGAAGAGTTAATGATTGTCGAGCATTACGTAACTATTCAAAGCTATCGATTTGAAGAAAGGTTAGACTTTGTTACAGATATTGAAGACTCTACGCTATCTTACAATATTCCTAAGTTTGTTATTCAACCTTTGGTAGAAAATGCGATCCGTTATGGATTACAACAAATGCTAGGCACATGTAAAATCATTTTACGCGTAAAAGAAATCGACGATTTATTATATATTATTGTGGAAGACGATGGACCAGGTATGGAAGAACAATTTTTAAAGCAGTTAAAAACAGGAGATTACCAACCAAAAGGAACAGGCATTGGACTTCGAAATATTGATGAACGCATAAAAATATTATTTGGTGAAGATTATGGTATAAAAGTAGAAAGTAAGTTAAATGAAGGCACCAAAGTTATCATTAAATTACCTATTGAGGGGAGGAATAAGAATGTACAAAGTGTTGTTGGTCGATGATGAGCGCATTATATTAGAAGGAATTTCTGCTATTGTTAACTGGAATGAACTTGATGTGGAATTGAGTGGTACGGCAAGAAATGGAATAGAAGCTTTTTCCTTCATTCAAGATAATAAGCCGGATATTGTAATCACTGACATCACTATGCCTGGACTTGATGGGATTGGGCTTGTTGCAAAAGCATCAGAAGCTTATCCAGACATAAAATGGATTTTCATTTCTGGGTTTAGTGAGTTTGAGTATGCTCAGCAAGCAATGCGATTTGGAGTTCGGCATTATTTATTAAAGCCCTGTAATGAAACAGCAATCTCAGAAGCGGTAACAGAGATTGTTTCCGAACTGAGAGAGGAAGAAAACGAAGCACAATACCTTGAAAATATAGAATTAGAAGTAACTAAAGTTACCGACGAGGAAAAAATATATTTATTTAAGCAATTACTATTATACAAACAAGTACCGAAATCATTAGTTGAGAACCTAAAAGAAGCTTTGTCAGATGAAATAGACTCCTCAGCAGCTTGCCGTTTTTTTATTGCTTATGTTGAAGACGATTTAAGTTATGAGGAAATGGAAAATATGGAGTTAAATTTACAAAAATGCTTATCAGGTTATAACAAGATTAGTACGATTTTAGAAAACCGAATCGTATTCTTAGTAGAAAGCAACGATGATGAATTATTAAGAAAGTCGCTTTATAACTGTCATTCTCAAATAAACACTGTAAATAGAAGGATAACAAGCCTATTATCTCATCGAATTGATTTTCTTGAATTAGGGAAGGATACATCCTTACTGATGAAGTTTGATGATCAACGATTCTATTATGACGCTGGAACATTTATAGATAGCGAACAATGGATTGGTTACCAGACTAATTTATTAGAAGAGAATTTGGTGGATGTGGAAAATTTATCTTTTTCTATTAAAACAGGTGAAATTGAAAAAGCTTTTCTACAATTTTCGAAAATGACTGATCAATTAAAGAAAGATAGCATTGATCCTAGAATTGCTAAATCATATTTTGTTCAACTTTACTTGCTATTGGTTTCAAAAGTAGTGAAGGATTATAATGATGATCGATTTAAGTCAATTGAGTATATTGATCAATGTGCAAGGTTATCAGAGATAGAATCCTTTTTTCATTATTTATTAGAAGATTTATTTGAAAAAAGACAATCACAGTCCAATAAATATTCTAAAGTAGTTGAACAAATGAAAGAGGCAGTGATAGATAACTTAAGTAATCCATCATTATCATTACAGTGGGTTGCAAATGAATATTTGTACATGAATGCTGATTACTTAGGAAAATTATTTAAGAAAGAAACAGGGCAACGTTTTTCTAACTATGTAACAAATGAGAGGATTAATAAAGCAGTTCAGATTATAGAGAGAGAACAAGATATAAAGGTATTTGAATTAGCTGAAAGGCTTGGATTCGGTGCTAATCCCCAATATTTCAGTCAAATATTTAAACGTTTAAAAGGATGTACTCCCTCAGATATTATTCGAGCTAATTGAGGGAACTCCTCTTTTTTTTGAACATTTACCACTGTTTTTTCTATCATTACTATATAATAAAATCTGTTATGATTAGTTTGTAATCGCTTACAGCGAATAAAAAGGGGAGGGAAAGAAATGAAAAAACTAAGTTTGTTATTGTTAGGTATGGTGTTAATTCTATTCTTAGCAGCTTGTGGTGGAGACGAAACTTCGTCAGAAGAAACAGATGAATCAGGGAATAACGAAACAGAGGGGACAGAATCAGAAGATTCAGGTGAAGAAGCTTCAGGGGATGAAGAAGTTACACTTCGAATCGCATGGTGGGGTTCACAACCACGACACGATTATACATTAGAAGTTATTGAAATGTATGAGGAACAGAATCCAAATGTCACAATTGAACCAGAATATGCAAGCTGGGATGACTACTGGCAGAAGCTAGCTCCTCAAGCAGCAGCAAATGAACTACCAGATATTATCGCGATGGATTTATCTTATTTATCTCAATATTCACAGAACAATCAATTAGCAGATCTAACACCATTTTTAGGTGAACAAATCGATGTATCAAATATATCTGATAATGCTGTTAGTGGCGGTGAAGTTGGTGACGGTATCTATGGCTTTAACTTAGGTGTAAACGCACTTGGTTTTCACTATAATCCTGAAGTCTTAGCTGAAGCTGGAATTGATGAAATTCCTGAAGATTGGACATGGGAAGATTATCAAGAGATGTCTAAACAAGCAGCTGAACAAGATATTTATTTTGATAATGCATTAAAAGCAGATGTATTCTTTAATTATTATTTACGTACACAAGGAAAGCGCTTATATGCGGAAGATGGAAGTGGACTTGGCTATGAAGATGATCAACTATTTGTAGATTTCTTCACTATGGTACAAGAACAAGTAGAAATGGGTGCTACACCAACACCTGACTTTTTAGCTCAATTAGCTGGTCCAGAAGATGACCCAGTTGTTAAAGGAGAAGGCGTGGGGATTTTCCAATGGTCTAACCAATTTGTAGGATTAGAGGATATTTCAGGTTTAGACTTTAAAATGGCTCCTACACCTGGTCCAAATGTAAGTGACGGATTATTCTTAAAGCCTAGTATGTTCTTCTCGGTTTCTGAAAATTCAGCGGCAAAAGAAGCGGCAGCAGAGTTTATTAGCTACTTTGTAAATGACATTGAAGCAAATAAATTAATCTTAGGTGACCGCGGGGTTCCAGTATCTTCAGAAGTTCTATCTGCGTTAAAAGAAGAGGTTTCAGATTCTCAAGCAGCAGTATTTGAATACATTGAGTGGGTAGAAGATAACAGTTCACCAATGGGTGCAGCTGATCCAGCTGGCGCAGGAGAGATCATTGAATTAATTGATGGTCTAAGCGAACAAATATCCTATGGTGAAATTACCCCAGAAGATGCAGCAACTAACTTTAGAACGCAAGCAGAAAGTATTTTAGGAAACTAATTAGAAATATAACGATAGCTGATCACTATTGATCAGCTATCGTTTTTCCAAAAATGTTTTCTGATAAATAAAAAAGATTTGGCATCAGGAAGATTTGGAAGGGAGCGGACAGTTTTGAATACACATATGAAACAGAACCTATGGGGATACGCTTTTATTGGACCTTTTGTCATTGGCTTTTTAGCTTTTACAATAATTCCAATTATATCTTCACTTTATTTTTCATTTACATCCTATGATTTATTTAATCCACCAAGATGGATCGGCTTAGAGAACTTTGAAAAAATGTTTACTAGTGATCCAAGATATCTACATTCATTAAGAATAACGTTTATTTATGTGTTTGTAGGTGTACCTTTAAGACTTGGTTTTGCTTTATTAGTAGCTATGTTATTAAATACAGCCTCAAGAGCAGTAGGACTTTACCGTACAATGTATTATTTACCTTCTTTGATCGGTGGAAGTGTAGCAGTTGCTATAATGTGGCGTAATATTTTTGGCGATGAAGGAATTGTAAATTTAGCCCTCTTGTCGATGGGCATTGATCCAATAAGGTGGTTTGGTGATCCAACTGCAGCATTGTGGATGCTAATCTTTTTGTCAGTATGGCAATTTGGTTCCTCCATGCTTATCTTTTTAGCAGGATTGAAGTCAATACCACAAAGCTATTACGAAGCGGCCAGTGTCGATGGCGCTAGTTTTTTTCAAAAATTCTTTAATATCACGATACCAATGTTAAGTCCGGTTATCTTATTTAATGCAATTATGCAAACAATAGCTGCCTTTATGACATTTGTTCCAGCCTTCATTATTTCTAAAGGTACTGGTGGCCCGTTAGATGGAACATTACTTTATTCGTTATATCTATTCAAACAAGGTTTTGAATTCTTCCATATGGGTTATGCGTCAGCTATGGCCTGGGTTATGTTAATTATTATTGCAATCCTAACTTCATTGATCTTTTTATCATCGAAGTATTGGGTGCACTATGAATCAGAAGGAGGCAAATAATCCATGAAACCAAAGCATATGAAAAAACTCATCTATCATGTATTAGTGGGTGGATTTGCCATCCTTTTACTCTATCCGGTTTTTTGGTTGTTGATGAGTTCCTTTAAAGTAAGTGAACAAATTTTCATTACAGCGGATGTACTTATTCCAGATCCTTTTGTTTTCGGTAACTATGCACAAGGCTGGCAAGGGTTTGGAGATTATTCATTCGGTGTTTTTATAAAAAACACTGCTGTATTTGTACTTTTCGTGTTGATTGGACACTTAATATCTTGTTCATTAATCGCATTTGGCTTTGCTAGGTTGAAGTTTGCGGGTAGAAATTTTTGGTTTGCGATTATGATTATGACTCTCATGCTTCCATATGAAGTTGTAATGATTCCGCAATACATCATTTTTGCCGAATTAGGGTGGTTGAACTCACTAAAACCGTTAGTAGTACCAGCTTACTTTGGTCATCCCTTCTTCATTTTCTTGCTTGTACAATTTATTCGAACCATTCCAAGAGAGTTAGATGAAGCGGCAATTATAGATGGATGTAACACTTTTAGTGTGTATTACCGGATAATACTACCGTTAATTACACCTGCCCTTGCGACGACAGCAATCTTTACATTCTATTGGACATGGGATAATTTACTAGGCCCAGTACTTTTTCTAAACAGTCCGTCCAAATATACAGTTTCGATGGCACTAAATATGTTCTTAAGTAATGAAACGGTATCCAACTGGGGCGCCATGTTTGCGATGTCTATTGTATCGTTAGTACCAGTATTTATTATTTTCTTTATCTTCCAGCGTTATGTTGTAGAAGGTATC
The DNA here is from genome assembly GCF_003337485.1 of Saliterribacillus persicus. GTDB lineage: Bacteria > Bacillota > Bacilli > Bacillales > Amphibacillaceae > Saliterribacillus > Saliterribacillus persicus. Next base: position 95,485 of record NZ_QPJJ01000008.1, on the reverse strand, counting down.
AGTACGAGTGGTTTAAAAGGTTAATAATAAGAGAAATAAGCTTTGGGGGTATCAATATGACTGCACTGAATACTAGTTTTGAATGGATTACAAAAGTTGCCTACTTAAATATTATATGGATCACGATGACGCTACTTGGATTAGGTATCTTTGGTATATTTCCAGCTACTGCAGCTGTCTTTGTTATTACACGTAAATGGATAACAGGACAAAAAGATATCCCTATTCTCTCAACCTTTTGGAAATACTATAAAGAAGGATTTTTACAAGCGAATGTTTTGGGATTTTTACTCGTGATTTTCAGTTACATTTTATACCTTGACTTTTTATTTATAACAGTTGCTGATGGAAAATACACCGTGGTTCTTACGATTCCATTTTTATTTGTTGGAATCCTCTTCCTGTTAACGGCGTTATATGTTTTTCCTGTTTACTCTTATTATGAGATGAAAGGTTTTAAAGTCTTTAAAAGTGCATTTTTCATTATGGTATTAAATCCAATGCCAACTTTGATAATGGTTCTAGGAATGCTAGGACTTATATATATTCTTTGGCATTTCCAAGGCTTAGCATTATTTTTTAGCATTAGTATTATGGGTATTATCATTATGATGCCTGCAGAAAAGGCATTTAAAAAGGTTCATGATAAACAAAGGCAATTTAGGCAGAAGACAGCAGAAGCAAACAAATAAAAGGAGCAAAGCATATCGCTTTGCTCCTTTTATTTGAATGTTGTTATAAAAAAAGAAATTAATAAAATTTTTTTGATAGAAATAAAGAATCGTTTATTCCCATTCTAAAGGCATTCTAAACATACTTCCCCTTATAATATTATCTTTGAAATACAAATGTAATATTTCTATTACATTCCTGTTATGTTTGGGTGATATACTGACTATGGTCTTAGAATAATGTGACTAGGTATAAAGATACTTAAAATGAACATACATAGAAAAAATCGATGGAAAGTAGGGGAAATACGTGAATAAAAACAGTTTAAGTCTTAAGAATGTAGGTATTATTGCTATAGTTGTCACCAGTTTTCTATTTGTAGAACAAGTGAAAGCAGAACCTTCAGCTGAAATAGAAGCGGAAAGACAAGAAGTACAGCAAGAAATTAAAAACACCGAAACAGAAATTGAAAAAACTCGTAAAGAATTAATAGAGTTAAATGAAAAAATTAATAGAAGTACAGAAGCAATTGCAGATAACGAAAAAACTATTGATCAGACAGAAGTAAATATCGAAACTGCAGAAAAAGAAGTAGAGCAAATACAAAGCTCTATCGTAGACTTGGAAATAGAAATTGAAAAAAGAAATGATATTCTTAAAGAAAGAGCAGCTTCCATACAAAAAAGCGGTGGATCATCTACATACTTAGAAGTTGTATTTGGTGCTGAAAGTTTTTTAGATTTTATTGATCGTGTCTCTCTTGTAAATAAAATTGCTGAAGCTGACAAGGATTTATTAGATAAACAAGCAGCAGATAAACTAGAATTAGAAAAAAAGAAGGATGCTGTAACAGAAAAGCTTGAAAATTTAGAGAACATGATGGTAGAGCTAGAAGCAATGCAGGAGCAAATTTTAAAACAAAAAGCAGAAAATGAAGCTCTAGTGGCTGAATTAAAAGAAAAAGAATCTGCGAATGTTGATATTTTAGCAGATTTAAATATTGAAGAAGAAATTTTAGCAAATAAAGAGCGTGCAATAAAAGAAGCAGAAGCGCAAGCTGAAGCAAATCAAGCATCTTCTTCTACAACAAGTACAAGAGGAAACTCTTCGCAACAAATTGAACAATTTGCACAAGAAACAAAAAAATCTAGTAGTAGTTCAAGTTCACAATCAGCTCCAAAAGCAACAGGTAACTTACAAACTATTCTAACAGCAGGTAATCGTTATTTTGGTAATTCAGTTTATGTTTTTGGTGGGGGTCGTTCCTCTTATGATATTGCAAATGGACGTTTTGATTGTTCTGGATTTGTAAGTTGGGCATTCCGTCAAGGTGGTATTAACTTACCTGCAAGTACTGGTGCCTTAAGTGGTGTAGGAACAAAAGTCTCTGTAAGTGATATGAGACCTGGAGATTTGGTTTTCTTTAATACTTACAAAACAAATGGTCATGTTGCCATCTACCTTGGAAATAATAAATTTATTGGTTCACAAAATTCAACTGGTGTTGCTATAGCTAGTATGAATAACTCTTATTGGAGTAGTACTTTTAAAGGTCACGTTCGTCGCGTTATTCAATAGTATATCTTTTTAAAAGCATGTCTCTCACTTAGCTGGGAGGCATTTTTTTGATCACTTAACCGAATGAAATGTTGCTAAGTAGCAAAAGGATTCGATGAAAATTATTATAGGTCTGGTTGAGTTACTATTGGATAAGCAGTTTTGTTCTTATTTGGTTATATGTTAGTTATAATTAATTTATGCGTTGTTAAAATAAAAATTAGTGGTAGTTTTCAATTTCTGAATAAAATCTTTCATTAAGCAAATTTTTAATCAATAATTTTTTTGAAATTTTTCATAAAAGAAATTTACTATCATATTTATCTTAGTGGTACAAGTTATGCACTGAGTTTATGGAAAGCAGGGGTTACATGCCAGGCATAGAAACAGATACATTAATTTTCGTTGGAATGTTTTTAGCAATAGGAGCTGGAGCGTTATCCTTTTTATCTCCATGTGTCCTTCCAATTTTTCCAGCGTATCTATCATACATTACTGGGATTAGTGTAAAGGAATTGCAAAATAATCAAAATACAAAAATCAGAGGTAAATTATTAAGTCACTCCATTGTTTTTTTAATGGGAGTCTCACTTGTTTTTGTTAGTTTAGGTGCGAGTGCATCTTTTTTGGGGCAGTGGCTGCAAGAACTTTTACTCGGTAGTACAGGGTTATTAATTCAACGTATTGCAGGGATTTTTATAATTGTGATGGGACTATTTATAGGTGGCTGGCTAAATATTAAAACATTAATGAAAGAAAAAAGAATTCACGCTAAAACAAAGCCAGCTGGTTATGTCGGAACATTTTTTGTAGGCTTAGGCTTTGCTGCAGGTTGGACGCCATGTATTGGTCCAATTTTTGCTTCTATATTAGTACTTGCTGCTAGCAATCCTAGTCAAGGAATTTTTTATACAATCATGTATGTCATAGGCTTTAGCTTACCATTTTTATTACTCACATTCTTTTTAGGTTCAACAAAATGGCTGGTGCGTAAAAGTCAAATAATTATGAAAATAGGTGCTGTATTCATGATAATAATGGGTCTTGTTTTGTTTTTTGGACTAATGCCTATTATTTCATCCTATATTTTAGATTTAATTAAAGATACATGGTTAGCAGAATTAGGTTAAGATTCGGGAGGATATTTATGAAAAAAGGAATTGTCATTATTCTACTTCTTGGTATGGTAGGATATGCTGTATATGACTATATTGATACACAAAACGAAGCAAAAAAAATAGAAGGCACTAAGATAGTAGCTGAAGGGTCGTTGAATGATGGAGATGTGGTTAATTCTGAAAAAACTGGACTACAAAGAGGTGAATTAGCACCAGACTTCACATTGGAAACGTTAGACGGGGAACAAGTTAATTTATCAGATTATCGCGGTACACGGGTTTTTCTTAACTTTTGGGCAACTTGGTGTCCACCATGTCGTGCTGAAATGCCAGATATGCAAAAGCTTTATGATAATGAAGATATACAAATTTTAGCCGTGAATTTAACTCAATCTGAAAAAAATGTAGAAGGTGTTAGTGAATTTGTGGAGGAGTTATCCTTAACTTTTCCTATCCCTATGGACGTAGAATCAGAAGTTTCCACTCTTTACCGCGTTCAGGCTTATCCAACGTCGTATTTAATTGATCAGGAGGGTCGGATTCAATATATTGGCATGGGTGCTATGAATTATGATCAAATGATCCAAGAATTTGAAAAAATGAATTAAAAGAGAACGTATTATAAAAGGTTCGTTAAATTTTGTTTATCCATTTATTTATTAAGTAGTGTTAATAATAAGAGTATTAATAAAAACCAGAAAGGAGTATATCCCTTCTGGTTTTTCCTTTAATCTTATGAACAATATTTCTCATAAGCAGCGTTTAACTGGTCGAGAATATCTTCTGGTTCAAATCCTTCAATATTTTCGCGCGGAATGAAATGCTTTAACTCACCATCTTTTAATATTGCCATGGAAGGAGAGGAGGGTTCGACTCCAGTAAAATATCCTCTCATAGCTTCTGTAGCTTCTCTGTCTTGGCCTGCAAATACTGTTACAAAATGGTCAGGTTTCTGATCATTTTCTAGTGAAGCGATAGCGGCTGGTCGAGCCAGTCCAGCTGCGCATCCACAAACAGAATTAATAACAACAAGAGCTGTTCCATTTGTGTTTTTCATGAATTTGTCAACTTCTTCTGGTGATGTTAATTCATCAAATCCTGCTGTGGTCAATTCTTCTCGCATTGGACGTGAAACTTCCTTCATATATTCTTCATATGCGTTCATGATTATATTCCTCCTTGATTTTTACTTGTAGCTTGTGTCATTTGATGCCATACAGATCCTTTTGCTTTTTCACCATCATTAATTCGAGAAAGAGCCATTTTTACTTGCATTTTCACTTCAAATTCGGGATCATTCGATGCTAATTCTAGAGCTGGAACAGCAGATTCATCGCCTATTTCATATAAAAACATTGCTGCACGCCATCTTACTAGCCTATTTGAATCTTTAAGGGAAGCTATCATTTGAGGCATGGCTTCCATGTACCCTAAGTCAGAGATGCAATCGCCAGCCGTTCTTCTAACGGTAACAGCAGGGTCAGTCAATGCTTCATATAGGTAAGGAAGCACATCTCTGCTTTCTAACATTCCTAGATAGGCAGTAGCTAATCGACGAATCGATGCTTTTTCATCTTTTATAGCTTTAGCAAGTAGCGGAAGATCTTGCATTGTTGGATCCATTTGATCAAGCACCCGGTAACGAACCTTCCAATCTCTATGCTCTAAGTCTGCTAGATCTACCTTTTCTTTTTCGTTGCTAATTTTATCACTAGCTGAATGATTTTGTGCTAGCTCCACTAGTTCTTGTATTCTCTTTTCATCGTAGCTGGCATCTATTTCATCTAGTAACTCCGTCTTCACTTCTGCTAGCATTCCATATCTTCTTTGCATTTCAATCCATTTTCTTTCCATCACAAAGTTTGGTGCATCTACAGAAGCTTCCATTACTGCCTTGTTAAATCTTTCAGGTAATGCTAACCTTTCTTCATCCTCATTTACAATAAGCTTGAGCTGCATTGGGATTTCTCTAAAGTACTGAACAAAGACTTGCACTTCAGAAGAAGAACCAGTTGTTTCATTTTCAGTATTTTTTTCTGCTACTTCAATATTTTCAACTGTACCTAATTGCTCTCTAACCTTAGGCAAGATAGTTTCCCAAGGTACTTTTGCATTTTTTTCAAGCGCAATAAAATCAACTACTTGATAGATGTTTTTAACGCCGTCAATCTGAAACAAGGATTGGATATAAGCTGGAGCATCATCTAAGTTATCTTTAATACTAAAATTTAACCTAGTATCCATAGGTAAGGTTTCATCTAAGTTTATTTTCATAGAGTGAGGACTAGGAGTGGGTTCAATAGAAAAAATCTTCACACCTTTACCTCCTTTCTTCGTTAAAACATATAGCTATTTATCCGACATTACTAAAGTTTTTGAAATAGATTTAAAAACTCGACTAAACTATACCTTATAGCGATTTTATCAAAATTAACGTTCGATTCCTACTTATTCGTTTTTTACAGAAGATTAACCTTTACCCAACCACGGACACTATTTATAAACCATATAGTGTCAGCATTTTTAACGTCCTCTTTTGTTATAATTTGTTCTGTAATTTTATTTTCTAGTAGCAATTTTTCTCGAAAGGTACCAGCTAATAATCCGCAATTTACAGGAGGAGTATAAAATTTATTATCTTTTTCAACAACAACATTTCCTATCGTAAATTCTGTAACTTCCTCATTTTCATTCCATAATAATGCAGTTTGAACGGATGCTGGCAAATTTTCATCAGCTTCTAAGTAAACGTCCCGTTGGGTAGTTTTGTGATATAAAAAGATATCATCCGAATGCACCGCGTTAGAAGAAAATGCTGCGTTTATTCCACTATCAGTTGGAGTAATCTGATTTCTATCTAGCTTTATGTCTCCATTTTTGTTTAGTGTCAGTCGGATTTTAAAATTCCCGTCTTTGAAGTTTGTAGCTTGCTCGTTTAAAGCAGACTTAACCGCTTCTTTATTAAATTTAAACTGAAAATAGGATGCACTTTTTTCTAATCGATTTAAATGGAAATTTAATAATGGATATGTTCCGTTTTCTAATAGAATAGATTCTAACAGCTCAAAGGATGAAGGCTTGACAGTAAGTAATTTAGCCTTTGTCCAAATTTCATCGAATTCATTCTCAGGGGTAGAATCCCAAGTGATGCCACTTCCAGTACCATATGTTGCTGATTTTTTTTCTTTATCAATTAATACAGTTCGAATAGGTACATTAAAAATTGCTTCTTTTTTTGGTGTGATATAACCAATTGCACCACAATAAATATTTCTAGGCGTATTTTCTAGTGCTTTGATAAATTTCATTGTTTCGATTTTAGGTGCACCAGTTATAGAACCACATGGAAATAAAGCCTTAAACCAATCCCAAACTTTTTTGTCGGGGTCAATATCCGCTTCAATAGTCGAAGTCATTTGATGTACGGTAGGGTATGTTTCAATTTCATATAGCTTAGGCACACGAATCGAATCCGTTAAAGCAATTCGGCCCAAATCATTTCGAAGTAAATCCACTATCATGAGATTTTCAGCTTGATCTTTTTCGGATTCAGCTAGCTCCTTTTTATTTGAGAGATCTTCGCTATAGGTTTTACCTCGCTTCGCAGTGCCCTTCATAGGTTTAGTCATTATTTTATTCTCAGATTTTTCAAAGAACAATTCAGGTGATGCAGAAAGGATTTGATAATTTCCGATATTTAAATAAGCACTATATTTTGCTGACTGGTTAGCTTGTAAATGCTGATAAAAATCAAAGCTGCTACCTGTAAACTTAGAAGTCATTCTTGTTGTGTAATTTACTTGATAAGTATCGCCTCTTTTAATTGCCGCCTTAATAGTCTTAACATTATGTTCATATTGTCTAAAGCTCGTATTTAATTTCCAATCCGATAGTTGATAAGGCTCTGAATCGTGTTTTTCTTCATTTAAGGGTTCATGAAATACACCAAACCAAACAAGTGGGAAGTTAGAGGCTTCGCCGACATTGTAACTAGCGTCAAAGGCTGGTGCAGCTTCGTAGGAAACAAACCCCGCTACATAATATCCTTTTTCTAAGGCTTGTTCTATTTTAAGGAAAATCCCTTCAATCTCATTTACATTAGAAGTTTGTAAAATTTCAATTGGATCACTAAAGGATAAATGGTGATGGTTAGAAAGTGCGGATGTAAAGTCAAATTGAAGATATGGTTGTGTCAAATTTTTTCCCTCGCTTTCGTTTATAGTCTAGCGCTTTAGTATATTGATTCTTAATCATCTCATAACCGAAAGTAGTGCAAATCGATTCAGGATGAAATTGTACTCCTTCCACAGGGTACTTGTGATGTTTAACAGCCATTATCTCATCATTTTTTGTCCGGGCTGTAATTTCCAATTCATGATTAGGAAAACGCTTGTTATCTGCAATTAATGAATGATAGCGCGTAACTTTAGTAGGGGATTCGAGACCTTTAAAAACACTGCTACCATTATGCTCTATCCATGATTGTTTTCCATGTATTGGCTCCTTGTTTTCAATAATACCGCCTTTAAAAAAAGATATTATCATTTCCATACCTAAACACACTCCGAAAATAGGCGTAGTTTTATGAAAAGTAGAAAGGATGTCCGTGACTATTCCATCACTTTGTGGTTCACCAGGTCCAGGAGAAAGAATAATTGCAATAATATCCATTTGATGAAGTTCATGAATGCTTACTTCTTCCGGACGAAAGACAATGACGTTTGGTGTGAGTTTTTTATAATATTGAACAAGATTATAGGTAAAAGAATCGTAATTATCTATGATTACAATCATTTTGGTTTCTCCTTTCATGTAGTTCGTTCCTATATGTAATTTCAAGTTCATCTGTCTTTCATTATAGCATGAGATAAGAAATTATATTTTATATCACAATTATTTCATCAAGATCTCTTGACACCTTTTAAATATATGGTAGGATATAATTTATCTAATTGATAATGAATATCATTATTAATGAAATTATAGAGGAAGGCTTTGTCTTAAATGAAATTACGTTACCTTGTTTTTATTTTAATCGTACTATCTTTTATATCTTTATTCATTGGAGTAATTGATTTAAGTATTTCAGATCTTTTTCATTTAACAGAAAGCCAGAAAGAGATTTTGTGGATTAGTCGGTTTCCAAGATTGATCAGCATTATAATAGCAGGAATTAGCATGAGTATTTGTGGGTTAATTATGCAGCAGCTTAGTAGGAATAAGTTTGTATCTCCAACAACTGCTGGGACTATGGATGCTGCTCGTTTTGGAATTCTTTTTGCATTAATGGTTTTTCCTAGTGCAGGTACGATGGAAAAAATGTTAGTTGCTTTTACCTTTGCATTAGCTGGAACATTTATCTTTATGAAATTACTCGACAAGATAAAATTTAAGGATCCTATTTTTATCCCGCTTGTGGGTTTGATGTTTGGGAATATTATTAGTTCGATCACAACATTTTTCGCTTATAAAAATGACTTGATTCAAAACATGTCTTCCTGGCTCCAAGGAAATTTTGCTCTTATTATGCAAGGAAGGTATGAAATGCTCTACATAAGTATTCCCCTTGTTCTTTTTGCTTACTTGTATGCCAATCGTTTTACAATTGCAGGTATGGGTGAGGATTTTGCAACAAATTTAGGTATGAATCATAAGCTTGTCATTAATTTAGGATTAGTCATCGTTGCTATCATGACTTCCGTTGTGATCCTAACAGTCGGTATGATTCCTTTTCTCGGACTAATTATCCCGAATATCGTAACCATATTTCGCGGGGATCATGTCAAAGCGACCTTACCGTATACAGCAGTTCTAGGAGCTGTCTTTGTATTACTATGCGATATTATTGGAAGACTTATTATTTTTCCATATGAAATTGCAATAGGGGTTACGGTGGGAGTAATTGGTAGTGGTATTTTCCTCTATTTGTTAATGAGGAGATCTGCTTATGCATAACCGTAAAAAACTAATATTATTATTAGTCCTAGCATTAATTGTTATTTCCATTTATGTGTTTTCAGGGATTACAAGTAACTGGGATTACATTTTACCAAGAAGAATAACTAGAGTATTAGCAATTATCATTACAGGATCTGTTATTGCTATCTCTACCGTCATTTTCCAAACAATCACAAATAATAGAATTTTAACGCCAAGTGTGATTGGTCTTGATTCACTCTATTTATTAATTCAGACATTTTTAATTTTTGTTTTTGGATCTACTAGTCTAGTAGCTCAAAATCCAAACATCAATTTCTTGATATCTCTAGTTTTAATGGTAATCTTCGCATTGTTTTTATATTTTGTTTTATTTAAAAAGGAACAAAATGTATATTTCTTACTGTTAATCGGTCTGATCTTTGGAACGTTTTTTGGTAGTCTGTCCTCCTTTATGCAAGTGTTAATAGATCCAAATGAGTTTATGATCGTTCAAAATCGGATGTTTGCAAGCTTTAATAATGTAAATACAGATATTTTATATATATCCATTATTATTATTATTCTTGTTCTATTGTATTTTTTAAGGTTCATGAAATTCTTGGACGTATTATCTCTAGGTAAAGAACAGGCTATTAATCTAGGAATCGATTACGATTACGTGGTTAAAAGACTTTTGATTATCGTTGCAGTGTTAGTTGCTGTCGCAACTGCTCTAGTTGGGCCAATCCTATTTTTAGGCTTATTAGTAGCAAATCTTTCTTATGAATATATTAAAACGTATAAACACACGCAAATCATTTTAGGTGCTATTTTGATCAGTATAATTGCGCTGGTTGGCGGACAATTAGTAGTTGATCGCTTATTTTCTTTTTCAACAACATTAAGTGTCATTATAAACTTTATAGGCGGCATCTATTTTCTATATTTGATATTGAAGGAGAGTAAACAATGATAGAAGTAAAAGATTTAACGAAGAAATATGGAGATAAAGCTGTCCTTAATGATGTCTCTGTGAGTATACCAAAAGGAAAAATAACTTCTTTTATCGGTCCAAACGGAGCTGGTAAAAGTACGTTATTGTCCATTGTGAGTAGGCTTATACAAAAGGATAGTGGAGAGGTATTTCTTGATAAAAAAGATGTCACAAAAAGTAAAAGTAAGGAACTGGCAAAGAAAATTGCTATTTTAAAACAAGCAAACCACATTAATGTCAAGTTAACGGTAGAGCAGTTAGTAAGTTTTGGCCGTTTCCCTTATTCACAAGGAAAACTGACAAAAGAAGATCTTCGTTATATAAAGGAAGCTATTGATTATATGGAGTTATCCACGATGAAAGATAAATTTATCGACGAGTTAAGTGGTGGTCAAAAACAACGAGCATATATTGCAATGGTGATGGCTCAAGATACAGAGTATATTTTACTAGATGAACCACTTAACAATTTAGATATGAAGCATTCTGTTCAAATAATGAAAGTATTGAAAAAATTAGTTGATGATCTAGGTAAAACCGTCATTATAGTTATTCACGATGTTAATTTTGCTTCCGTATACTCGGATTATATTGTCGCGCTTAAGGATGGGAAAATTATTCATCATGGTGAAAAAGATTGGATGATCAATAAAGATATTCTAAGGGATGTCTATGATATGGATATTAATATTCAAGATATTGATCAATGTAAGATTTGTTTATATTTTCATTAATAAATTTGTTGCATCCGTGATTATTACTTTAATAGTAAGGTATGCAGTGTATTGGGCCCTGTATGAATAAATGCACTTGCAAGATCATTCTTTTTGTAATAATCCGTGTAAATATATATAGGAATAAAGAAAGGTGAGGGAGAAATGAAAAAATTTGGATGGTTAATAGCAGTATTTGCTATTTTATTAATGGCAGCATGTGGCGCCGCAGAAACAGAAGGTCAAGAAAATAATACAGAGGACCAAGCATCAGAAGAAGTGGAAGACAATAACTCTGGAGAAGCTGAAGCAGAACAAGAAGCAACAGAAATTGAGGTTTCCCATGAATTAGGAGAGACTACTGTCCCTGTTAATCCAGAAAAAGTAGTAGTATTTGACTTTGGCACATTAGATACATTGGATAAATTAGGTGTAGAGGTTACAGCTGTACCGCAAGATAATCTTCCATCATATTTGGAAAAATATCAAGGAGAAAACTATCAAAATGCAGGAACGTTATTTGAACCTGACTTTGAAAAATTAGCAGAAATTGATCCAGATCTTATTATCATATCTGGTAGAACTTCTGAAGTGTACGAGGATTTAAAAGAATTAGCTCCAACTATTTATATGGGGGTAGACACTGATCGATACTTGGATTCATTTGAAGAGAATGTAACACTTATTGGTGAGATATTCCAAAAAGAAGAAGCGGCAAAAGAAGAGTTAGCATCGATTGAAACAGCTATTGAGGATTTAAAAGAGACAACAGCTAGTAAAGAAGCTAGAGGGTTAATCATTCTAACAAATGATGGAAGTATTAATGCATATGGAGCAGGGTCTCGTTTTGGTATCATTCATGATGAATTTGGCGTAGCTTTAGCTGACGAGGAAATTGAGGTAGCAACACACGGACAGAATGTTAGTTTTGAATATGTAGCTGAAAAAAACCCAGATTATTTGTTTGTAATTGATAGAAATCAAGTAGTTGGTGGTGAATACAGTGCTGAAAAGACATTGGATAATGATATCGTCAATCGCACAACTGCTGCCGAAAATGATCAAATCGTTTATTTGAGCCCAGATTATTGGTATCTTTCTGGTGGTGGATTAATATCTGTTGCTGAAATGGTGAATGAAATAAAAGCTGGAATAACAGCTGAATAATATATATTAGGAAAGGTAGCAGGTTTTACTTGCTACCTTTTTTATACTTCAGAAAAGCATATAAAACATATCGGACTATAGTATAAGAAAATCTAAAGTTTTTGACATAAAGACTAGACGGTAAACCAAGTTTTTCTAAACATTATATGGAATAAAATGTTAGAATAAAGATCTATAATAGCTCTGTTTATCATAATAATAAAGATAATCATTTATGAAGGTGTTGAAATAAGCATGATTCAAATTATTTTTCGAGGAATAGCAATAGGGATGACTGAGGTCGTTCCAGGTGTTAGTGGGAGCACAGTTGCTATGATCCTGGGCATATATGAGAGACTTCTCTATGCATTAAGCATGCTGACAACAAAAAGAAAGAAAGAAGTATTTCCATTTCTATTTACGCTTGGGGTCGGTATGGTTATTGGATTTCTAATAGCGCTTTATGTAATCAACTTTCTTTTAGAGAATTTCCGCACACCAACCTTAATCTTTTTTGTGGGTATAATTGTTGGATTTCTTCCTTACTTATGGAAAGAAGCACGTTATTATTCTGAAACCAAATTTAAAATGAGACATTATTTCATCATGTTACTTTTACTCCTTCTGGTGATTGTTGGACAACTCTTAGGGGGGTTAAATGAAATAAATCTACATAATATCACCACAGTTGACTATTTATTATTATTTACTGCAGGTTTTGTTGCTAGTATTGCCCTCGTGCTTCCTAGTATAAGTGGTGCCTTAATTTTGACTATACTAGGACTATATGAATTAGCAACTACATCTTTAATGGCAATGAATATTCCTATTATTATAGCAATTGGTTCGGGTGTAATAATGGGAGTTTTGTTCACAAGTAAAATAATTAAGTATATATTAATGAAATATCCGAGCGAAACATATGTTGCGATGATAGGTTTAGTGAGTGGTTCGATATTTGCCATTTATAATAATCTGGATAGTGAGATCAATAGCCAAATAATAAGCTCCTCAGCTATAACCTTCCTCATTGGTTTCATTCTTGTAAAAGTTTTAGTGAAAAATGAAAACAAGCGCATAAGATAAATGTACATAAAGGACAAAATAAAAGTAAAGGTATAAGACTAATAGCTCATACAACTTGTATGGTGCTATTTTTTTATTGGATAATATTACCTGATTCATTGTGAGAGAAGTGGTCCGTTAATTTCCCATTTTTGTCAGTTTGTTAACTATTATACCTATAAGAATTGAACTTTACCTATTTATAAGTTATAAAATATTATTATTTAATCAAATAGTATTGTATATTTTGTGAAAATTAGGTATTATGAATTATAATAAATAATAATTTTTGACTAGAAGTTGAGAAAGTTTTTATGATAAAATAATTAATGAAGGATAGGCGCAGGAAAAATTGTTCATCTGAACTATTTTCAGCATCTACCCAAAGAATGGAGATACTACTATGGAAACTACAGAAAAGATAAATCCAAACCATGTGATTAAAGAACTATACAACGGTTCTGTAATGTCGATTAAAAATGTTGTCCCTATTACGCAAGAATTTGATGCCCCTAAAATGATGACGGGTCCAGTACAAGTTAAATATGGCGTTTTAATTGGATATAGCGGTTCCTTTAAAGGTGACCTATTAATTCAAGCAACTCCAGAAGTTTTTGGTGGTATTGGTGAAGCTCTTTATGGTATGCAATTATCGGATGAAATGTTGGACTCATTTTCAGGGGAGCTCGGTAATATGTTAGCTGGAGGCTTATCTACTCATTTAGCAACGGAAGGCATAGAAACAGATATCACGCATCCAACTATTATTAATGGAGATGCAAAATTAACAGGATTTAAACGAATATTAAAGGTAACGATACATCTTCAAACTGTCGGCGATATTGATATGTCTTTGTTATTGAACTAAGATTTTTTATTTGTACTACTGATTTAAAATGACATCATAAATAATTATTTGGAGGTCGAAGTAATGGTACAGTTAACAAAAACAATTATTTTTAAATTGAAAAATCAAGAGTATGGCGCTAATATTGAACAAATTCGTTCTATTGAAAGAGTACAAGATATTGTAGGCTTACCACAGAGTTCAGATTTTATTAAGGGAATTATTAATTTAAGAGGACAGGTAACACCTATTATTGATCTGCGTACTCGTCTGGGTATGGAAGAAGAAGTACCAACAGAGCAAACACGTATTTTAATTGCAAATGTAAGAGATGTGCAGGTTGGTTTTATTGTCGATGAAGCAACAGATGTTATTGATATTGCGCCAGAGCATGTGGAAGATGCACCTGAACTAGTTACAGGTGTGGACTATAGATATATTAAAGGCGTAGCTAAGTTAGAAGCAAGAGGCATGCTTTTACTGCTTGATTTAGACCACGTATTAAATTATGAGGAAATGGACGAGGTTTTAGAAGTAGCTGTTGATTAAATAACTAGCAATTGGAGAATGCAAAAAGGAGGAAAATAGTTTGGCACAAATTTTGATCGTTGATGATGCAGCATTTATGCGCATGCAACTTAGAAGCATATTTACAAAGTTAGGACATGTAGTAATTGGTGAAGCAGAAAATGGCCTACAAGCAACAGAATTATTCTCAGAATTAAAACCAGATATTATCTCGATGGATATCACTATGCCAGAAATGAATGGGGTAGAAGCAACTAAAAAAATTAAAGAAATGGATGCAAGTGCTACTATTGTTATGTGTTCAGCGATGGGCCAACAACAGATGGTTGTAGAAGCAATTAAAGCAGGCGCAAAAGATTTTATAGTTAAACCATTTACTGAAGATCGTGTAAAAGAAACAGTTGATAAATTAATATAAGTATAGGAAAACCAATTCAAAACAATACATAGAATTGGTTTTTTTTAGATAATTTATCGCAGGTGTTGGATGACGCATCATTTACATAGATTTATAATCCAGGTAACAGTTTTAGGTTTTTAGCACGAGTTACTCTGTGATATTTGATTGATCGATTTTAAATTCTAATTCTGTTTCAATATTCATAGTTGGATATAATTCATCCCATTCTTTTTTTTTCCAGTCTCTTGTTTGGCTTTTGTGAAAAGCGCCTATTCTTAAGGGGTCAATATTTTCTTTTTGCAGTCTAGCAATTAAGTCTTCAGCTTTTTTAGTTAGGTCCTCAGCAATTGCTTTTTCTAACTCACCTTTCACTTCAAAAGAATCGATTTTCACATCTGCAGATTCCGTGACAGTACCTTTTATATCAATTTTGAAATTGATTTTTTCTTTACTCGTTAATTCTCTATCTACAGTCGAGGAAATGGCACTAACGACCACAAAAGTATCTTTATCCTTCCAATTAAATTGATAACTTGCGCTGTCATTAGGTTCAAATAACATTTTAAATATAAAAAGCTCATCAAAAGATATAGAATCTACATATTTATCTCCATCTAATAAAGCTAATCCTTCCAAATATACTTCTGTTTTTGTGTGAGCAAGTAGCGGAAGAAAAGGATCCATACCTTCACCATAATAACTATAAAAATATTGATGTAAATTTGTTCTCGGAAAATTTCTTTCCATGTTGCTTTCTATTAATTCGTTAATATATCTTGGTAAGTTTTTTTCAACCTTATAATCTTGAGAGAGTAATTCACTCGATTCGCCTTTTACAACTGCTAGATACAAACCTCTCCCAATATCTTGATTTTCACTAATTCCTAATGTAATTTCTTCTAATCCTTTTTTTGCAAGTTCTTCTCCGATTAAAATGCCAAGCAATTTACCAGTTTCGATACGATAAGGTGTTTTAGTTTGTATTTTGTTTCGTATATTTTGAGAGGTATTCGATTCAGCATGATAGATCACATCATCTTGTAAGTTGCTTTCCTCGCTATTTCCATATAAAGGAATGACAGCGGTGCCGATGTAGGAATCATTGACAGGGTCCCAATCATAACCGTTCATTAATACTAATTGAATATCATCAATTATTTTTGTTCTAATACAGCCACTTAGTATAAGAACCATACTTAAAATAATAATGACAAGAAGCTTTCTCATTTCTTTTTCACCCCTAAAAGAATACTCTGCCACAAAAATAGAATAGGAAAGTAAGCAACAATAATATAAAAGCCTACTTTTGATATTTTTTGCATTATAAATTCAACTACAAGAAAATCATGAATAAAAAATGAAAATCCAATAGATATGATTAAAATAGCAGTAGCTATTTTCTTAAAAGAAAGTCCAGTTAAGCGGAAAAGAGACTGGGTACAAGCCCAATAATAAATTGCAGCTGTAGAAATAATAGCAATAAAATGAAGTGTGATTCCTACATATTCAAACCGCTCGATAAATGGAAGGTCAATTACTTTCCACATATGTAATGTAGGCCAAGATAATTGGAGTAATTGCTGTTCATTAAAGTAGAGAAAAATAGCAAAAGCAGAAAGAAAATAGACAAGCATCGTGAATAAATTTCCAATTATTGCCCACTTTATTCCTTTTTGAAATTGATGAATAAAGGGAGCATAGACAAGAATTAATTCAGGACCGAGAAAGCTATAGGTCATTGGCTCGACTGCTTGTAAAATTTCAGTAAATGAATGATCCATGATTGGTAACAAGTTACTAAAATAACCATTTGTAAAGGCAACATATTTAAATGAAAATAAAAAAGTTGTCGTAAATATACTAAAAAACAAAAGACCTACAACAATTCTCAATCCACCTAATACATAATACAAAAGTAAAATGAAAATGATTAATGAGAAGAGGAATACAGATAGATCAGGAAAGATCCAAACTTGAATAATTTCAATATAGGATCTGATAACCGTCATTGTTATTAGAAAAAAATAAGCGATGAAAAATAAAGAGAAGAAGCCTCCGATGTATTTGCCGAATAATGATTGATGAATAGCAATAAGGTCTTCTCCATTATTTCTAATTGATAATTTACAGATAAGAAAAATCGCAATCGAGAAAATAATCCCTGTAAGTAAAATGCTTATCCAACTGTCATAACCAGCTTTTTCTGCGATGAACCTTTCGAATGATAGTACTCCTTCTCCAACCTGTGAAGCGTGAATAATAAAGAAAATAAGAAAAGGTGAGACTTGTTGGGTAATGTCTGAATTTGCATGGTTAGGCATCTAATCCCTACTTTCTTTTTCCTCTTTTCTTATTGGCACGATTTGCATTCATTCTACCGCTATCCTCGGCTCTCGTGAAAATAGGTCTGTTTGTTTGTTTATTAAATGGTAGACGGATAAATGAATCTTTTAAGTCTTGCCATCTAGGTGGATAAAGTGGTTGGGTATATGGTCTTCCTATTGAAGTTAGCCGTAATAAATGTCCTAATGTAAATAAGAAAGCAATAAGTACTCCAATCAATCCCCAAAATTGAGCAAAAATAATAAATGGAAAACGGATTAATCGAATGGTATTGGCAATTCGATAGATTGGGGTTGTAAACGAGGCAAGTGCTGCTAAAGCTACTAAAATTAATAAAACATTACTGGTTAAACCAGCTTCTACTGCTGCAGTCCCAATTACAATCCCACCCACTATACCGATAGTTTGCCCGATTTTTACTGGTAGTCTTGCTCCTGCTTCTCGTAATAATTCAATAGTCAATTCAAGTATTAATGCTTCCAAAATGGGTGGAAATGGAATATCTTTTCTTGATGTAGTGATCGTTCCAAGCAGGTCAATCGGAATTATTTGATAGTGAAAAGTTAAAACTGCAACATATAATGGTGTAATTAAAACAGAGAATAGAACAGCAAAAAGTCGAATAAGCCGAAAAGCTGTTGCAATATGCCAAGGTAAAAAATAATCTTCATATGCGGCAAAAAATTCAGGTAACGTAGTTGGACCAATTAAAACGTGCGGTGAGCCATCGCAAATAATCGCCACTTTTCCTTCAACTAACGCACTAGCAACACGGTCTGGTCGCTCTGAATCAATTAAACCTGGAAAGGGTGAACTTGTATTATCCGAAATAATTTGAGCGATAAAGGAGCTATCAATAATTTGATCAAATTCAATGTCTGAAATGCGTTGTGTGACCGTATTTAAATTTTCCATGTCGGTAATTCCATCAATGGAAACAATAGCTACTCTAGTTTTCGTTATTTTGCCAACAACAACTTCTTTGATTTGTAAATGAGGGAGTTTGATTCTTCTTCGTAGTAAATGAATATTTGTAACAATATCTTCAATAAAGGAAACCTTGGGACCTACTACACTATATTCTATTTCGGGGGCAGTAATATCACGATTGTGCTCTAAAAAAGCCGCAATTAACAATACATTTTCCTTCTCATAAGTTAACTGAATTAATATATACCCAGATAAAAGTTTCTCTTCTATTATTTTTAAGTCTTTGGTAATTAAAATATTATCAGATGGAATATCTAAAGATAGACGCTCTAAGCCTCTGTATTTTTTATTTTCTAAATAAGGGAATATATTTGCTTGTATTTTTTTCTCATCAACTAATGACTCATAATAATAAACATGTATTGCTTTATCTTTTTGAAAAGGGAAATTCCTGAAATCAGTGCTTTTATTCATGTATGTAAGTAAAGAATGAAGTGTTGTATGTTTTTCATTTAAAAATTGATTTTTAGTAGTATGTAAATTTTGCTTATTACCAGACATAAGAGGTTTAGCCCTCCTTTTCTTTTTTACTAGTCTAACCAGCTCGTTTATTTTCATGCAAAAAGTGTAATTATTGGATACATGCTTATTGATTCGCTATCATAAAAGGTAGAGATACAAAGGAGGCGCTAATTCATGACAAGTCACACTTTTATTCAGACAAAAAAGCAGCAGGATTTATATAATAAAGCAACAAAACTTAGTGAGGTAGCCAAGAGAAATAGTAAAGAGATGGATGAAAAAGCTCAATTTTCTTTAGACACTTTACAAGCATTGAAAAAAGAAAAATACTTATCTTTATCTCTGCCAGAAAAATATGGTGGACAGCAGATAAGCTTATACGAATTCCTATTACTTCAGGAAAAGTTAGCAGAAGGTGATGGACCGACAGCATTATCGGTTGGATGGCATCTTGGAGTGATGATGGAACTTAGTGAAGGAAAGCTTTGGGAGGAAGAGATATTTAGCTACGTGGCAAAAGATATTGAACAAAACCAGTCACTTGTAAATCGTGCAGCAACGGAGCCTGCTACAGGAAGTCCTACTCGTGGTGGAATACCAGAAACAACTGCTAAAAAAGAGAATGATCATTACATTATAAATGGCAGAAAAACTTTTACAACAATGGCTTCTGTATTGGATTATTTTATTGTTACTGCTTATATTCATGAAAAAGAGGCAGTTGGTTCATTTCTAATTGCAAAGAACACAGCAGGGGTTGCAATCAATAAAACATGGGACACCCTTGGCATGCGAGGAACAGGTAGCGACGATTTAATTTTAAAGAATGTCAAAGTTAAAGAAATGAATTTAGTAGAAGTCAATTCCAAACCTAAACGTCCAGAGCCTAAGGGATGGTTACTGCATATTCCTGCTTGTTATCTGGGTATTGCAATAGCAGCAAGAAATGAAGCTGTTGAATTTGCTAAAAATTTTCAGCCGAATAGTTTAAAAACACCAATTTCTGAGGTGGATCATATCCGTCAGAAGGTTGGAGAAATGGATTTAAAACTAATGCAGGCACGATATTTTATGTATGCAGTGGCAGAAAAATGGGATAAGCATCCAGAAAATAGAAGTGAACTAGGCAGTGAATTAGCTGCTGTTAAAGTTGTTGCCACAAACACAGCTAATGAAGTAGTGGATTTAGCAATGAGAATTGCTGGAGGAAGAGGCCTTTCTAAAGAAATGCCATTTGAAAAACTTTACCGGGATGTCAGGGCTGGACTTCACAACCCACCAATGGATGATATGGTGATCCAGATGTTAGCAGGAAAAGCATTTAATTAATATAATGAATCTCTTTCTAAGGGCATATACTTAAATGATAAAGTTTTGCAATTGGGAGGATTAATGATGGAGAAAATAGTAGTACCAAAGCAAAATTATAATGATAAAAAAATGAAACACGATATTAAAAAATTACTATCCCGTTATTCCGATATTCTTTATCATACAGTAATTGGCTATTCCGTTGAAGAAAGAGGGATAGACGCAATTAGAGTTGGAACTGGTGAAAAAGAAATAATTATGCATGGCAGCCATCATGCCAGAGAATGGCTAACCTCTGTATTATTAATGGACATGATTGAGTGGTATGCGCAGCAAATAAAAGAGAAAGAGACGTATCAATCTGTAGCCATTAATGAATTGTTTGATAAAGTGTCAATTTGGATTGTCCCTATGGTGAATCCTGATGGAGTAGAGTTTGTTCAAACTGCAAAATCGACACCTAATAGACATCAGGCAAATGATAAGATAAAAAA
This sequence comes from Saliterribacillus persicus, assembly GCF_003337485.1. Lineage (GTDB taxonomy): Bacteria > Bacillota > Bacilli > Bacillales > Amphibacillaceae > Saliterribacillus > Saliterribacillus persicus. The sequence continues at coordinate 74,926 of NZ_QPJJ01000008.1, read as the reverse complement.
GTATCAAGAAGCGTGGAAAGCAAATGTTAGGGGAGTAGATTTAAATCGTCAATATCCTGCAGATTGGGACACAATTGATGATCGAATCCAAAAACCAGCATTTGCTAATTATAAAGGCCCAGCCCCTTTAAGTGAGCCTGAAGCATTATCGCTATATTCCTTCACATGTGCTCACAACTTTTTATACGCTGTCAGTTATCATGCTTCAGGCGAAGAGATCTTTTGGAAATATAAAACTGAGGGTGCGTTATTAAAAGAAGCTGCAATTCTTGCAAACAAATTATCAATCTTAACTGGATATAGCTTGGTAGCACCAGATGAAAATCCAAGTGGTGGGGGATTTACTGATTGGTTTTTAACTGAAATCAAACGTCCAGCATTCACTATTGAAATTGCCCCATATGTTGGGCCGAGAGCCGTACCTTTGAAATATTATGATCATATATGGAGAGAGAATTGCTATGTCGGTCTATTTTTAGCCAAATATGCCGTAGATCATCCAAATGCATGAAGTTTTTTTTGCTGAGAGTGAAAAAGCACTTCTTGATATCCGTGTAATAAATCTTCGAATTTTTGGTCCCATTCTTGTTTTTTGGCAAATGTCATAGCATGCTGTGACATTTGTTTTCGCCAATAATCGTTATCAAGTAATTTCATTATCGCCTCAATATACACGTCTTCATCTTCTTCTTTACAAAGAATGCCGTTAAAGGAATCCTTTATAATTGTCTTTACACCTCCTGCATTTGCACCTATTACTGGTGTCCCACATGCCATGGATTCTAATACCACATTTCCAAATGTCTCTGTTGTAGAGGGAAAAACAAATATATCGCTACTTGCATAAATCGTTGCTATGTCTTGTTGATTCAAAAATCCAGTGAAGGTAACATGTGGATTATTTATTTTAGTTAGATTAGCTCTACTTGGTCCATCGCCAGCAATAATCCAGTGAATGTCATTTTGATAAGGAGTGGGAATTTTTTCGATGATATTTTTGAGTAGATCGATATTTTTCTCTGGAGATAGCCTTCCAACGTAACAGACTATATATTTAGAGCGAATATTATACTTTTTTCGAAGCTGATTCCTTGATGGTATTGGGTGAAAGGTCTTTGTATCAACACCTCGATCCCAAATTTCTAAATGCTTAAAGTTCCGTTCTTTTAATTGGTTCAAAGTGTAGGGTGATGGGACAAATATTCTTTCCATTGGTTGATGAAACCACTCCATGTATCTCCAAAAAGTTTTAGATAATAATCCCATATGATAATAAGATAGATATTTTTCAAAATCAGTGTGGTAGGACGCCACAATTGGTATTCTATTTTTTTTGGCATATTGCAAGCCTGCTAATCCAATGGAAAAAGGCGTTGTAACATGAATAATATCAGGTTTAAAGTTTTTCAAGATTGATCTGATATGAAGTGAATTTGGAAAGGAAATACGGCAATCGGGATAAAGTGGAAATGGAAAACTAGATTGTGTATAAACATGCTCGGCCGTTTCATCGTCGTAGGAATTTTGTGGAGAAAATAACAGATAGGAAATCTTTTTCTTATCTAGATATTTTGTATAGCGATAGAGCGTTTTTGCAACCCCGTTAATATCTGGGTAAAAGGTATCTGTAAAAAGAGCAATTTTCATTCTGTACACTCCCTTATTTTAATCGATGTTTAAAGCTCTTGATATAATAAACATACGTCGAAATAATGTAAAGAACAACCAAACTATGTAAAGTGTCTGTAAAATTAATAAATGATAATTTAGTGAACGCTTACATAAAGAGTGAATTTAGAAAAATTGTTTGATAGAATAGAACTAATGAGGGAGTGATAATTATGTACAAAAATATTTTACTTGCGTCAGATGGTTCCAAGCATGCGATTCGAGCACTTACACAGGCAATAAACCTAGCTAAAGAAGTTGAAGAGGCAACAGTTACCATTGTTTCTGTGGTTGATCGTGCAAAATCAAAAAAGGCGGTTGGAAAAGACGATAAAGATGAAGTAATAGATACTCCTAGTAATGCGTTGCGGGAAACTGAGGACGCGTTAACACAACAAAACATCCCATATAAAGTTCAATTGCTATATGGAGATGCAAGTGAAGAGATTGTAGATTATATCGATAAAAACCAAATAGACATTGGAATTATAGGAAGCAGAGGGTTAAATGCCTTGCAGGAAATGGTGTTGGGTAGCGTCAGTCATAAGGTGGCAAAATACGCAAAATGCCCAATATTAATTGTAAAATAAAACCTTTAGTTTTTTGGTTTATCTTTGAATAGAAAAAATTTCATAACAATAAAACTAAAGCTAGATGAAGTAAACATAGCTAGTATTTTAGCCGTATTCTGCATAACAAAATTAGAAGGCGTTTGAAATGGAAATTGCTGAAAAAGTTGGATTGCACCAATAAAGGTTACATTACTTATTAGTAGTGCAATGACTGCCTGTGCGATAAATAAACTGAACTCTGTTCTGTTTTTATTAGCAGCATGTTTAAATGTATAAATCGTATTCCAAAAATAGCTGTTAAGGATAGCTAAGGTATAAGCCAATGTATTAAATGTTAGTAGTAATCCTGCTGCTTGTGTCGGCCACAGCCACAGGAATAAGTTTAATGATCCTATATCTACTACTGCATTACTTATACCTATTAAACTAAACTGAAATATTTGTATCTTTAATCTTTTTGCCATCTATTTCACATACCTTTTAAAATGTCTACTTACAAGCTGGACAGAATCCATATATTTCAAATTTATGATCTTCGACTTCATAACTGTCCAATTCCTGAACTATTTTGTCCATTGGACAGTGATGAATCTCCTTTGTTTCTCCACAATTTTTACATATGAAATGATGGTGGTGATGATGATCACATTTCATCCTGAAGTGTTTTTCCCCGTTTAAGTCAGTAGATTCTAAAATCCCAAGTGAATGAAATAGATGTAGGTTTCGATAAATCGTATCTACACTGATACCTTTATAGTTAGGTTCCATATGATGTAAGAGATCCTTCGCTGTTCGATACCTATTTTCTTTATCGAAAAAATGTATCATATCTTCACGTTTTCCAGTATATTTGTATCCGTTTTGCTTTAATAGGTTGAGCGCTTGTTTAGTGTTCATTTTATTTGTGTCCATATGATCGCTCCTTTTTTATGCATAGCTATTGGATTTCAACTTTTTTATGCATAGCTATTGGATTTCAACTTTTTTGTATAAAGCTTTTTCCCGAAAATTGTTCCGACTAAAATAATTAATAATGCCATAACAATCGTTCCACCTGGTGGTATTTCAAAATAATAACCAAAGATTAAACCTGAAATAACACTTATTTCTCCAATTATAATTGAAAAAAGTATGGTTTGCTTAAATCCTTTTGCAATTCGAATACTTGCTGCAACAGGTAAAGTCATTAATGCTGAGACGAGTAGTACACCAACGATCCGGATGGAGGCAGCGATAACAAGAGCAGTTAATACAATAAAAATAAAATGAATATATTTAGCATGAATTCCAGATACTACTGCATGTTCTTCATCAAAGGATAGCATAAATAATTCTTTATAAAAGAGGATGATAACGGTAATAACAATGATTGCAATAATCATGATGCTCCATAAATCCTGCCTACTAACAGCAGAGACTGAACCAAAAAGATAATTATAAAGATCTGTATTAAAGCCATTAGCTAAAGCAATAAAAATAACGCTGAACCCTACACCACCTGATAGAATTATTGGTATCGCAAGCTCTTGGTAGGCTTTATATATACCTCTTAATTTCTCAATAAACACAGAACCAATGACAGAAGATATTAATCCACTATAAAAGGGTGTAATGATACCTGGACCAACTTTTTTCTCCATTAATAGACCAAATGCAATGCCGGCCAAGGTAACGTGTGAAAGTGCATCCGCAATTAAGGAAAGCCTTCTAACAACAATAAAGGTTCCTAGTAAGGGTGCAATAATGCCAATTATTAAACCAGTAAAAAAAGTATTTCTTAAAAATTCATATTCAAAAAAATGTGTCAGCATGTAGTTTCCTCCAACATATGATGCGATTAGTGGTTGTGTGTAACAACCTGAAGCGGATGACCATATATCGTAGATAAAGCCTCCTGATCTAATGATTGAAATGACTTCGCATCTCCATGAAAATGTAAATGTTTATTTATACAGGCAACTTTTGTGGCATGAGCTGTCATGGTCCCAATATCATGAGTTACTAAAAGAAGTGTTATTCCTTCTTTTTCATTTAAATGATGCAGAAGATCATAAAAGCGTTTAACGTTCTCTGCATCCACTCCAACCGTAGGCTCATCTAATATCAATAACTCAGGATTGCTGACTAATGCTCTTGCAATAAATATTCTTTGCTGTTGCCCGCCTGATAAGTCGCCCACATTTTCTTTTAGATAGGAAGCCATACCCACTTGTTCGATTGCATTGTAAACCTTTTTGCGATCAGCAGATCGGAAAAATTTAAAATAACCAATCTTTGAAGTTAGGCCCATCGATACCACTTCTTCAACAGTTGCGGGAAATCCTCTATTAAAGGAATTGGCTTTTTGGGATACATAACCTATTTTATTCCAATCTTTAAATTTATTACTGGGTGTATTAAATAGGGTGATCTCTCCTGAATTTGGTTTTTCTAATCCTAATAATAATTTAATTAAGGTAGTCTTACCACCGCCATTGGGGCCAACTAGTCCGATGAAAGAACCACGCTCTATATTAAAATCAACCTGGTCAAGTGATTTTTTATCATCATATGAAAATGTTACCTTACTCATATTAACAATGGATTCGCTCATGGAATCCCTCCTAAAAACATAATCTTTCATTATACATTTCTTCTTTCTTATTCTACCGTTCTCTGTTTAATTTGTAAATAAGAACAGTTCCGTTTTAGATCTCCTCTGAATGACTTTCCAATGAATGACATACCATTAGATGAGACAGTATCTTATCTATAAGCTAGTCAAACAATAAAAAACCGAACATTTAAGTATGTTCGGGCATTTAATATAATAACATATACGCTAGTGAAGTGGTAATTGTTGTTTGTAACCTTCGAACTGTTGATAGGATTGCTGTAGGGTAGCAGTGTCTGCTGTTGTTAAGCTGTACCATCCATTTGCAAACATTGTATTATAAAGGTCGCGCTGGCATTGATGAACATCTTCTGAAATTCGCATTAAATCTTGGTAGATCGTTTGGTTACTTGCTTCATTGATTGCATAATTAAAGGAAGCTGTTAAGTATTTTTCAGTTGTGAGCATATCGTTTAAAAAATCACGATCACTCATCTGTGAACTTTTCATAACAGGCGTTTCAGGGTTCTGAATTTTGTTCGAGTTGGAATTCATGGACATTCTCCTTCTAGTTACGATTTAAATGATGCAATATTTTTTCGTAATGGTGCTGATGCATTTCTTGTGCTTTAGTTAGTGCTTGTTTCACATCTTTATTAGAACATTGCTGCGTATAAAAGTGTGCTTTCTTTGCGGCTAACAATGTCCAAGAAAGCATGTCAGTTAGATATAAGTGATCCTTATTACTTACCATTTCGGGTGGTTGGTTCATTTTTTGACTTTCGGTATTGGGGTGATGTTGCATTCTTTATAGCCTCCTTTTTATATCTTTATCATGTTCCTATGAAACAAATTTATGCATTAGCATAAAAGAAACATTACTTGCGAACAAAGATAACTTTTGGATAAAATAAAAAAGAGACAAGATAGTAATTGGAGGTTTTTAAAATGTTAACTTTTTATTGGTATCCAAACTGTGGAACGTGTAAACAAGCAAAAAAATGGTTAGATCAAAATGAAGTAGAATATCAAGCAGTACATATAGTTGATTCACCCCCAACTAAGGAAGAATTAAAGGATATCCTTAATAAAAGCGGTCTAGAAATAAAGAAATTATTTAACACAAGTGGGAAAAAATATCGCGAATTGAATCTTAAAGAGAAACTTAAAGACGCATCAGACGATGAAAAGCTTACCTATTTAACATCTGATGGAATGTTAATAAAAAGACCAATAGTAGTAGGGGATAATCAAGCAACTGTTGGTTTTAAAGAAGAAGTATTTGCTAATACGTGGAAATAACATTAAGATTCAACTATGCTTATTATATATCAGCGAATAATTATTTTACGAAACTAAGGAGGAAATGCTAGATGTCATTACCACAAGACTTATTATATTCAATCGAACATGTTTGGGTAAAAGTAGAAGATAATGTTGCAACAGTAGGAATTACAGAGCATGCTCAATCAGAATTAGGGGACATTGTTTTTATTGAACTGCCCGCTACAGGGGAAGACGTAATTGTATCTGAACCATTTGGTAGCGCAGAATCGGTTAAAACAGTTTCTGAACTATATGCACCGATTAGTGGAACAGTAATTGAAGTGAATGCGGAATTAGAAGATAGTCCTGAGCTAGTGAATGAATCCCCATTTGAGAAAGCTTGGATGATTAAAATAGAAGTTACTGACGAATCACAATTAGAAGAACTTTTAGACGCGAAATCTTATCAAGAAAAAGTAGAAGAAATGTAACTCTCACTGTAAACAGATAGCATTTGTGTAGAAGACAAATGCTATCTCTTTCTATATAATTAGATTGAGCCTTAGCAATTCTGTATAATTATTTAAAAAATAGAACTATAAAAAATTTAAAATGTGTTCTTGCTAGGCATTTCTTTAACCGGAGTGGATGGACATATGTGTAATAATGAAGGAAAAATAATCATTGTTGAAGGGCTATCAGATAAAAAGAAAATAGAAAAAATGATTAATGAAAATCTTGAAATTATATGTACGAATGGAACAATTGGAATGGAAAAATTAGAAACTTTAATCGAAACTTTTGATTTAGACCATAGAGAAGTGGTGATTTTAGTTGATGAAGATCAAGCCGGAAAAAAACTACGGAAGCAACTGAAAAGAGAATTACCTCATGCTGTACACTTATATATAGATCGAGCATTTCGTGAAGTAGCTGCAACGCCCGAATCATTATTAGCCAGTGTACTCGTTTCAGGCAGCATTGCGGTAAATCCAAATTATTTATAATGAAAGTGTGAAGCATATGATAGAAGTATCGAAAGAAATTTTTAATAGTATCAAGCAGGATACCAATTCAAGTATAATTTTTGTGCACACCCCGTTTTGTGCTACCTGTCAATTGGCAGAAAGAATGTTAAAAGTAGTAGATGAAATGGAATCTGAAGTAAATATTTATCGGTTAAATGGTTCCATGTTTCCAGAATTCATGCAAGAGGAAAAAATAGAGAGTGTGCCAGCATTGATCCACTTAACAATAACTGGTGTTTCGGCACGATTATATGCATTTGAATCAGTACCAAAAATATATGAACATGTTTTAAAGTGGAAACAGACAAATGCCATTAGATAATTCATAGATGTATTGATCTAACTCCCTTGATAATATCCAAGGGATATTTTTATGTTTAAAAATTTCCTGGAGAGGATATATGATTTATACGGAGCATATGCTACGTATTTTGCAGGAAATAAGATGTCTATTATTCACAGTGGTTTAAAAAGGGATATACAGTTTTGAACCATCTTGTTTCCTCTTTGTTTACGGAAATAGTGGATGCTACAATTATTCATGTACAAAATTTGAAAGGATTGATTTATTATTAGTGACCATAAGGTTGAACTAAATTACACGAGTGAAATGGAAAAAGCAATGCATCAAGCGCACGGAGTTGGCTATGCAGAATATGGTAGTAAGTTAGACCAACGCCTAGAAATTGAAAAAGAAAGATATGAAAGCCACGTACAAAGCCAAAAATTAATCAGTGAATTAGATCGCCAAGTGCATCGATAATATAAAAAACAGAAACTCCAGTATATTCCAATTACTGGAGTTTTTATTTTGGAAAAAAATAAATGTTGAGATTTGTAAACAGTTCGAAGTTAATCTGATACACTAGGTAATAGCTACACCTTGTAGACTAATCAGGTTTGGCGTAAAGGTTGATAATAGATTCGAAATAGTATAAGATTGTAATGAGAATAAAGTGAGAATGGGTATCATTCTATTCTTTGCAAAAATATAAATATCACAAGTTCTGGAGGTAATTAAGTATGGCAGTTTCAACTTTAGAAATCAAAGATCTTCATGTAGAAATTGAAGGTCAACAAATATTAAAAGGTGTTAATCTAACAATAACAGGTGGAGAATTTCACGCTGTAATGGGACCAAATGGTACTGGAAAATCAACACTTGCTTCAGCAATCATGGGTCACCCTAAGTACGAAGTAACAAAAGGCTCTATCTCACTTGACGGTAAAGATGTATTAGAGATGGAAGTGGATGAGCGTGCACAAGCTGGCTTATTTTTAGCTATGCAATATCCAAGTGAAATTAGTGGGGTAACAACTTCTGATTTCTTGCGTTCTTCTATAAATTCTCACCGTGAAGAAGGTGACGAAATTCCTTTAATGAAGTTTATTAAAGAAATGGACGCAGCTATGGATTATCTAGAGATGGATAAAAACATGGCTCAACGTTATTTGAATGAAGGCTTCTCAGGCGGGGAAAAGAAACGCAACGAAATTTTACAGCTTATGATGCTTAAACCAGCAATCGGTATTTTGGATGAAATCGATTCAGGTTTAGATATAGATGCATTAAAAGTAGTATCTAAAGGAATTAATAAACTAAGAAATGAATCGTTTGGTTGTTTAATAATTACTCACTACCAACGTTTACTTGACTATATTACGCCTGACCACGTTCACGTGATGATGCAAGGTCGTATTGTTAAATCTGGGGGACCTGAATTAGCGCATCGTTTAGAAGCGGAAGGTTATGACTGGATCAAGCAAGAGCTTGGAATCGAAGACGAAACTGTAGGACAAAACGCATAAGTAAGGAGGGGTTGTATGACTGTGGAAACAAAACTACCATATGATCAAGCGTATGTAAGTACTTTTTCTGAAAACCGAAATGAACCAAAATGGATGACAGAATTACGCTTGAAAGCTTTAGAATTAGCTGGCAACTTAGAAATGCCTAAGCCGGATAAAACAAATATTGTAAGATGGAATTTTGATGATTATAAACATGATACTTCTGGAGAGAAACTAGCTAACTTAGAGGAATTACCAGAAGATATTAAAGTTCTTTTAGATCTTGATAAAAAAGAAAACAACATTGTAATTCAACGAAATCAATCGTTAGCCTACGCATCATTATCTCAAGAATTAGTGGATAAGGGCGTTATTTTAACAGATATGAATACAGCACTAAGAGAATATAGTGATTTAGTTCAGCGTTATTATATGAAGGATGCAGTTCAAGTTGATGAGCATAAAATGACAGCACTTCATGCTGCACTTATGAATGGAGGGGTATTTGTATATGTCCCTAAAAATGTTGTAGTAGAAGAACCTCTTCAAGCTATTTTTTGGCAGGAAGATAAAGAAGCTGCTTCTTTTAATCATGTAATAGTTGTTGCAGAAGCAAATAGCTCGTTAACTTATGTAGAAAACTATATTTCTGATAACCAAGATGAGCATGCAGTTGCAAATATTGTTACAGAAGTTATTGCGCATGATAATGCTTCCGTTACTTATGGAGCAGTAGATAACTTTGCGCATGGTACAACTACGTATGTAAACCGTAGAGGGCTTGCCCATCGAGATGCTAAAATTGAGTGGAATTTAGGTCAAATGAATGAAGGTAATACGGTATCTGAGAATACAACACATTTAATTGGTGACAATTCCTATTCTTATGCAAAGACAGTTTCGGTTGGTCGTGGCGATCAAACCTATAACTTTACAACAAACATTATTCACCATGGTAAACAATCCGAAGGCTATATTTTGCAGCACGGTGTAATGAAAGAAAAAGCATCTGCAATTTTTAATGGTGTTGGTAAAATTGAACATGGTGCAAGTAAGTCGAATGCAGAGCAAGAGTCTCGCGTATTAATGTTAAGTAAAGATGCTCGAGGAGATGCAAATCCAATTCTGTTGATTGATGAAGATGATGTAACCGCCGGTCACGCAGCGTCAGTTGGACGTGTAGATCCAGTTCAATTATATTATCTAATGAGCCGTGGAATTTCACAACAAGAAGCTGAACGTCTAGTCATTCATGGTTTCTTAGCTCCAGTAGTAAAAGAAATTCCAATAAAAGCAGTACGTGACCAACTAACAGAAGTTATCGAGAGGAAAGTATATTAATGGATGCAGTGAAGATACGTCAGTTGTTTCCAATACTAGACCAAGAAGTTAATGGCGAGCCGTTAGTATATCTTGATTCAGCAGCAACTTCACAAAAGCCTCTACAAGTAATTGAAGCGATGGAACATTATTACAAATGGAATAATTCAAATGTACACCGTGGTGTTCATACACTAGGGAATCGTGCTACTGACTTATACGAAGGGGCACGTGATAAAGTTAAATCATTTATCGGTGCAGAGTCAGCAAAAGAAATTATTTTCACAAGAGGTACAACAACGGCGATTAATACAGTAGCTTATGGTTATGCTAGACAGCGTCTTAAGCCGGGGGATGAAATAGTTATTACACCAATGGAACACCATAGTAATATTATCCCTTGGCAGCAAGCTGCTAAAGCAACTGGTGCAACACTAAAATATATTCCATTACAGCCGGATGGCACGATATCTATTGAAGATGTTAGAGCTACTGTTACAAATCAAACTAAAATTGTTGCTATGATGCATGTGTCGAATGTTTTAGGAACAGTTAATCCGATCAAGGAAGTTACGCAAATTGCCCATGAAAATGGTGCTATTATATTAGTAGACGGAGCTCAGGGCGTCCCACATATGAAAGTGGATGTTAGAGACTTAGATTGTGATTTCTATGCATTTTCTGGTCATAAGATGTGTGGACCAACAGGTATTGGTGTACTATACGGAAAAAAAGAGATTTTGGAACAAACAGAACCGGTAGAATTTGGAGGAGAGATGATTGATTTTGTCGATCTTTACGATTCTACTTGGAAAGAGTTACCTTGGAAATTTGAAGGTGGGACTCCAATTATTGCTGGAGCAATTGGGCTTGGAGCTGCAATTGATTTCTTAACTGAAATTGGCTTAGATGCTATTACAGAGCATGAGAATAAATTAGTAGCCTATGCACAAGAGCAACTATCAACGATTGATGGAGTTACCATTTACGGTCCAACTAAAAGAGCAGGTCTTGTTACATTTAATTTAAATGATGTACATCCACATGATACTGCAACTGTTTTAGATGCAGAAGGTATCGCAGTTCGAGCGGGGCATCATTGTGCACAGCCTCTAATGAAGTGGTTAGATGTGACAGCTACTGCTAGAGCGAGCTTCTATCTCTATAACACAGAGGAAGATGTGGATCGTTTAGTTGGAGGATTAAAGAAAGCGAAGGAGTATTTTGGTGATGTCTTTTGATAATCTAGATACATTGTACCGACAAGTAATCATGGATCATTATAAAAATCCCAGAAACCGTGGATCTTTAACCGATGAATCTGTTACGATAGATATGAACAATCCTACTTGTGGTGATCGAATTCAAATTCACCTACATGTAGAAGATGATATTGTTCAAGAAGCGAAGTTTGAAGGAGAAGGCTGTTCTATAAGTTTATCTTCAGCATCTATGATGACGCAGGCTATCAAAGGTAAGACAGTAGAGCAGGCAATGCAAATGTCCCAGATTTTTTCAGATATGATGTTAGGGAAAGACGTGGATGAAATGGATATCGACCTTGGCGACATCCAGGCTTTACAAGGTGTAGCTAAATTTCCTGCAAGAATTAAGTGCGCAACCTTAGCCTGGAAGGCAATGGAAAAAGGTGTAGATAACCAATCCGAATAAGGAGGTAATAAAATGGCTAAAAAAGCACCTGAAGTTGGAGAATATAAATATGGTTTCCATGACAGAGATATTTCTATTTTCAGAACAGAAAAAGGTCTTACGAAAAATATAGTAGAAGAAATTTCACGAATGAAAGAAGAACCACAGTGGATGTTGGATTATCGCTTAAAGGCGTTAGAGCAATTCTACAAGAAACCAATGCCACAGTGGGGTGGTGACCTTTCTGAACTTGATTTTGATGAAATTACGTATTATGTGAAGCCATCAGAACGTTCTGAAAGATCATGGGATGAAGTACCTGAAGAAATCAAGCAAACATTTGATAAACTAGGTATCCCTGAAGCAGAGCAAAAGTATTTAGCTGGTGTTTCTGCACAATATGAATCAGAAGTGGTTTACCATAACTTAAAGCAAGATTTAACAGATCTAGGTATTCTTTTTAAAGATACCGATACAGCACTAAAAGAAAATGAAGATTTATTCAGAGAATATTTCGGGAAAGTTATTCCGTCTTCGGATAATAAATTCTCAGCTTTAAACTCAGCTGTATGGTCTGGTGGATCGTTTATCTATGTTCCTAAAGGTGTAAAAACTGATACACCACTACAAGCTTATTTCCGTATTAATTCGGAAAATATGGGTCAATTTGAACGTACCTTAATTATTGTTGATGAAGGGGCATCCGTTCATTATGTAGAAGGATGTACAGCACCAACTTATACAACTAATTCATTGCACAGTGCAGTAGTAGAAATTTTCGTAAAAGAAAATGCTTATTGCCGTTATACTACTATTCAAAACTGGGCAAACAATGTGTATAACTTAGTTACAAAGCGTGCTATATGTGATGCGAATGCTACAATGGAATGGATCGATGGTAATATCGGTTCTAAATTAACCATGAAGTATCCTGCTGTTATCTTAAAAGGAGAAGGGTCACGTGGTATGACACTATCTATTGCTTTAGCAGGTAAAGGACAAACCCAAGATGCTGGTGCAAAAATGCACCACTTAGCACCAAATACGTCTTCTACTATCGTTTCAAAATCAATTTCAAAACAAGGTGGTAAAGTATCCTATCGTGGAATTGTTCATTTTGGACGTAAAGCGGATGGTGCACGTTCTAATATTGAATGTGATACTTTAATTATGGATAATCAGTCAACTTCTGATACCATCCCATATAACGAAATTCTGAATGAAAATATCTCATTAGAACACGAAGCTAAAGTATCGAAAGTCTCAGAAGAACAGTTATTTTATCTTATGAGTCGTGGTATTTCTGAAGAAGAAGCTACCGAAATGATCGTGATGGGCTTTATTGAGCCATTCACTAAAGAACTACCGATGGAATATGCGGTAGAAATGAATCGCTTAATTAAGTTCGAAATGGAAGGTAGTATTGGGTAAAATACTATTTGAAATATAAGAGTTTAGGTACGAGGTATATGCTTTTGATAGCGTTTTTCATAACGTTAATCATTAAAAAAGCATATTCCCTCGTGCTTTTTTTATGTGATTTCAGAATTTTTTTTGCTAAGAAAAGATTCTATGTATGAGTTTCATTGTTATAATATAGTAAAGAATCACTTAATTAAAATAAAATTGAATAAACTTTATATAATAAAAGAAGTTATCTATGCCTATTATTAAGTACAAGCAGCATATTAAAGCGCCTGTTAATATCTGCTTTGACCTTGCAAGAAATGTAGATATACATACCAAAACCACAGGCAAAACAAAAGAAAAAGCGGTAGATGGAGTCACACACGGTTTATTAGAAGATGGGGATAGTGTTACGTGGGAAGCAACTCATTTTGGAATTAAGCAAAGGTTAACCGCTAAAATAACTTATATGGAAAAATATAAAAAATTTGAAGATGTGATGATCCGCGGAGCCTTCCATTCTTTTATTCATAGACATCAATTTGTAGAAGTGAAAGATGGAACGTTAATGATTGAAACATTTGAATATAAGTCACCATTTGGTCCAATTGGTTGGGTAGCTGATAAATTATTTTTAGAAAAGTATATGACTGATTTTATCATATCAAGGGTTAGAGCATTAAAAACGCTAGCAGAAAATACAAAGTAAAATCAAACACCTCTTACTATCTTGTAATCATACATTGCTCTATATCAGAAGGTAGTATTGGATAATTGAATGTAATAGCTTTATAATAGAAGGGTCCGATGATATCGGGCTCTTTTCTTTCATCGTAGAAAGTGAAAAACAAAAATAAATGTAGGATGTTAAAAAATGACTGTTATCTTTTTATGTGTTTTTATTGGACTATTATCAGCTTTTATGGGGAGTATCGTAGGCTTCGGTGGTGGGGTCATTTTAGTTCCTATTTTATTAATTTTACATAGTACCGTAGATGCTTTCGAATGGGCTACACCAAATACAATTGTAGGTATTTCATTGATCATTATGATATTTACAGCAATGTCCTCCACTTATACATATGGTAAAAGAGGAAGAATAGATATAAAAAGCGGGTTTTTATTTGTAGCAGGCAGTATTCCAGGTGGTATTTTTGGAGCGTGGGCCAATCAATTTGTAACAACGGATTTATTTTCTTTATTTTTAGGTTTATTTATGTTGGCAATCTTTTCTATGTTTTTTATTAAGAAAGATGGAGATATTAGGAAATCTTCTTATACAGGCAAATTTGCATTATATCGTGAAAAGAAAATAGGGATGGAAGACTTCCATTATTCTTATTCTGTTATTGCAGCTATCCTGGTTTCCTTTTCAGTTGGAAGCTTATCAGGATTTTTCGGAATAGGTGGGGGTTCCTTGATGGTTCCTGTTATGATCTTATTGTTTGGTTTTCCTGCTCATATTGCCACTGCTACTTCCATGTTTATGATCTTATTTTTAAGTATAAGTAGCTCATCCACTCATATTTTTCTAGGACACGTGGAATGGCAGTATGTTTGGGCATTTATTCCAGGGGCATGGTTTGGTGGGATTCTTGGAGCAAGAGTAAATCAGATGATGTCAAGTAAAGCTGTAGAATTTATGCTTCGGACGATATTATTTTTAATAGCTTTACGATTAATCTGGCAAGGACTCGGTTAAAGGAGTAGATTACTATGGAGGAAAAACTATACTTATATTATTCGAATGATTTACATAGCCAATTTGATAATTGGAGTAAAATGGTGCATTATTTTCAAAAACAAAAACAACAGCGTATAAAAGAAGGTAATGAAAGCTGGTTAATTGATATTGGTGACCATGTTGATAGATGTCATCCAATAGCAGAAGCGCATCTAGGCAAAGCAAACGTAGAACTGTTAAATGACGCTAACTATGACCTCGTTACTATCGGAAATAATGAAGGAATTACATTGGATTACCAGGACCTTTATCATCTATATGACGAAGCAAATTTCGAAGTGATCTGCGGAAATCTCAAAAGTATAGGTGATGATAATCCCGCTTGGTTAAAAACGTCAACGATTATGGAAAGCTCAAATGGAGTTAAAATTGGGTTTCTTGGATTAACTGCTCCTTTCAATGCTTTTTATAACTTATTGGGTTGGGAAGTGGAGTCTCCATTTGAAGTTTTAGAACAAGAGATTTTAGAAATTAAAGAGAAATGCGATATCATTGTATTCTTATCACATCTTGGTATCAATGATGATGAGGAAATAGCGCGTAGATTTAAAGACATTGATGTTATTGTAGGTGGTCACACACACCATTTATTTAAAAATGGTGAGTACGTGGATGGCACCCTATTAACTGCCGCAGGGAAACATGGTAATTATGTTGGTGAGATCATTTTAACTTGGGATCACGACGAAAAGAAATTAATTAAAAAAGAAGCATATGCAACATCAATTGAATTTTCTGATAGAGATGTAATTACAGAAAACAAACTAGAAGGATTTAAAGCTTCTGCAAAGGAAAAATTGAGTGAAACAGTCGTAACACTCGAAAGTCCGTTATTAGCAGACTGGTATACAGTTACACCAATTATGGAAGCATTAACTGAGGATTTAAGAAGATGGACAAATGCAGATATTGGTATGCTAAATGCTGGGGTGTTATTAGAAAGTTTTCAAAAAGGAAATGTTACATTAGCAGATGTTCACAGGATTTGTCCTCATCCTATAAATCCTTGTACTGTAGAGTTGACGGGACAAGAAATAACAGAAATAATTAGAGCCTCATTGGAACCTAAACTCACTCATATGAAATTACAGGGGTTTGGTTTTAGGGGGAAAGTTATTGGTAAAATCATTTTTAGTGGTATCCATGTAGCTTTAAAAGAAGTAGAAAATGACCAGATTTTTATTCATCACATATATGTAGATGGAAAACCGCTTGATTCACAAAAAAAATATTTACTTGCTACAGGAGATATGTTTACATTTGGGAGAATGTTTCCAGAAATATCTAGGTCTGAAAATAAAAAGTATTTTATGCCTGAATTCTTGAGAGATATTTTAGCAAGCACATTAGTGAAATTTTAATGAATAGAAATATAGATAAAATTTAAGCAATAAAAGTAGAAAAAGCATCAAATATCTACAATTATAAGACATTTTTACAAACTTAATGGATTATTTCAAAGCTTTTTGGTAAACTTTAGAGAAAGATGTCGAAAATTCGCAATAAGTGTAAGGAGTTCAATATGAGACTAATTGCTACCAGATCCATTACTGAAGGAACTGAACTTGCAAAAGCTGTTTTAAATGATCACGGAAAAGTTTTGATACAGCGAGATGTGAAATTAACAAAAAATATGGTTAAACGCTTAATAGAATTAGGGGTTACCTATGTATATATAAAAGAAAAGGATACAGAGGATATTTTGGTAAGCCCACCAATTCCTGAAGAAATGCGTATCGAAGCTCTTCACTCTATTCGTGATTCATTTAATGTGCTTAGAAAAAATGACCTTGTGAAAAGTAGTTATATACTTGAGAAAACTACTCAAAATTTCACCTCAATGGTTGACAACATTTTCAATGAGGTTAAAAATCGTGAAGATGTACTATCATTTTTGTCGGACATTTTAATAAGTGATGACTATGTTTATACGCATTCCTTGAATGTTACGATCTATGCTATTGCTCTAGCAACTGAATTAAAGCTACCTAAGAAACAAATTGAACAAATTGGTTTAGGATCGATGTTGCATGATATTGGTAAAGTATTTACACCAGAGGAAATCCTTACCAAACCAGGCAGGCTTACTGATATAGAATTTGAAGTCATCAAAGGGCATACAGTCGATGGATTTAATTTCTTGCGGAAAACCAATACGATTCCTTTACTAGTGGCACATTGTGCTTACCAGCACCATGAACGGTTAGATGGTTCTGGTTATCCAAGAGGCATTAAGGGTGATGAAATTCATCCGTATGGGCAAATCCTAGGCATCTCTGACGTGTTTGATGCTGTTACGAGTAATAGAGTTTACCGTGACGCCATGCTACCGCATCAGGGCCTTGAAATCCTTTATGCAGGATCGGGGACATTATTTAACAAGGATTACGTGGAATCCTTTAGAAAAACAGTTGCCTTGTATCCAAATGGAATAACAGTAGAGTTAAGTGACGGAAGGACTGCTATTGTAGTAAGTCAAAACCCTTTATTGCTTGAAAGGCCAGTAGTAAGAATTATTGCTGAAAAAGGGGAAAAAGTTAAACCGTATGATATAAATTTAGCTAATACTTTAGATATAATGATTACCTCTTGTAGTCAATTAACAGCATTAAATGTATAAACATAAGGACCATAGATGGATAGTCTAACCCTCTACTTGTCTTCATATAATGAAGCGATAGGGGGGATTTTTTATGAAATTACCAAAACGTAAACAGGTGTCTGGTTCGCCTCCTGCAACAACGATCATGTTTCTTTCTCTATTCTTATTTTTTTTATCAATGATCGTTAGCATACTTATTGTTAATAAAGGTATAAAACCTGTTTTGATGAATTATGCAGAGGTGCGAATTGAACAAATCGCAAATCAAGCAATGGGAATAGCTGTGAATGATAAAATCTCGGAAGATCTAGAAACAGAAGACCTTCTAGAAGTTCGTGTTGATGAAAATGGTAAGGTAGTGAATTATGTATTTAATGCAGTGGTAGAAAATAGAGTCCAACGAAATGTGCAGTATAGGGTCGAAAATTTCTTGAAGATGCTAGAACAAGGAACACGGCCGGAAATTGGTATACCAGTAGAGATGGATCTCGAATTGGATGAAAATGAAAAAGAAGCATTAGAAGATATTCGTGAACACGGATTGTTAACTGAAATCCCTTTAGGCCAAACCTTAGGAATACCATTATTAGGTAACTTAGGTCCTAAAGTTCCTGTACATATGGAAGTAATCGGGCACGTTGCTACGGAAATAACAAGTTCATTAGTTGAAACAGGTGTTAATGGTGCCTTTATTCATGTGAATGTTCATATTGAAGTAGAAATTAGAGTAGTCATGCCTTTCGCATCTAAACCAGTTAATGTTAAACAAGATATACCAGTAACGAAAGTGTATCATCCAGGTGAAGTACCATATTATTTCAACCAAAATAAAGAGGATGCACCTGACTTGTCCTTACCGATTGATCCAACACTTGATCCCTAAAAAACAAAGATTTGTCACATATATATAATTTAATATGGAGTTTGAAAAAGTTTCCTTTGACAGAATATTCGATAATTCGATATAATTTCAAAGATTAGAATAATGTTAAGAATTTTAATTTTCTTAATATTCCGATACAATGAAGACTAAATAATAGAAAGGAGTGCTGAAAATGGAAAGACGTTCACAATGGGGAACTAGATTAGGTTTCTTACTTGCTGCAATGGGTTCAGCAATTGGCTTAGGAAACATTTGGCGTTTCCCAGCAACAGCGTTTGAAAATGGTGGAGGTGCGTTTTTCCTACCATATTTATTCGCATTATTAACAGCAGGTATTCCGTTATTAATCATGGAGTATACGATTGGACACAAATATAGAAGCTCAGCACCGAGAAGTTATGCAAAAATAAGTAAAGGTATGGAATGGATTGGATGGTGGCAAGTTGCAATTTCTTTTATTATTTCTACTTATTATCCAATAATCATTTCCTGGGCAATTATGTATGCTTATTTTTCTTTTGGAACTCAGTGGGGGGATGACCCAACAGGATTCTTTGTTGGAGATTACTTACAGCTGTCAGAGCCAGGTGTATTCGGTTCAATGATTCCAAGTGTTATGATACCACTTATAGCAGTATGGGTTATTGTATTTATCTTCCTTGGAAAAGGTATTAAGAAAGGTATTGAAGTAGCCAATAAGATTTTTATTCCGACTTTGATTGTTATCTTTTTCATTATTGTAATTCGTGCGGTTACCTTACCGGGCGCATTTGAAGGTTTAGATGCATTTTTCAAACCGGATTGGTCAGCAATTGGGGATGGATCTGTATGGGTAGCAGCATACGGGCAAATTTTCTTCAGTTTATCGATTGCATTTGCGATTATGATTACTTACGCTTCATACTTACCAAAAAAATCAGATATCACGAACAATGCTTTCATCACAGGTTTTGCTAACTCTTCATTTGAACTTTTAGCCGGAATTGGTGTATTTGCAGTATTAGGTTTTATGGCGGTACAGACAAGTCAGCCAGTCTCTGAAGTTGCTGATAAAGGCGTAGCTTTAGCCTTTATGGTTTTTCCGGAAATTATTAGTCAAATGCCTGCATCAAGCCTATTTGGGTTCTTATTCTTTGGTTCACTTGTATTAGCAGGGATATCGTCTATGATTTCTATCTCTGAAACATATATTTCAGCAGTACAAGAAAAGTTTTCCATTTCTCGTAAAACAGCTGTTTTTACTGGTGGAGGATTAGCTGCAATCGTTTCTTTGTTCTATGCAAATGAAGGTGGATTATTTCTTTTAGATACGGTAGATTACTTTATCAATAATTATGGTGTTGCATTAGCTGGATTATTTGAAGTAGTTGCGATTGCTTGGTTTGCTAAAAGCTTAAAGGAATTTAAAGGACATGCCAATGAAGTATCAGATATTAAATTAGGTACATGGTGGACAATTTGTCTTGGTGTGATCACACCTATTGTATTAGGTTACATGATGCTTGAAAATCTAAGAAGAGAAGTAACTAGTAACTATGAGGATTATCCAATCGATTTCTTATTTACGTATGGATGGATGGTAGCAATAGGCGCGATGGCAGTTGGTGCACTATTAACATTATGGAAATGGCCAACAACAAATAAAGAATCATAAATCCTGAATGAATGAAGGAGGATATATATGTCAGCAAGCGCAATAGTAATGGCAGTGATTGGTATTGTAATTATTTGGGGTGGATTAACAGCTAGTATTATTCATGCTGTTCGATCTTCAAAATAATATTTTTAAAAAAATAATCTTATTATAAAAAAAGCGTCGGATAAATTTGTTACATTTTATCCGACGCTTTTACTTGTTACAGATACATTTAATCCACTGCATTTCGTTGCCATATTTTTAGATATGGATAAGGATCAAACGCCCATTCATTTTTACCATCATCTTTATAGATTCCATAGTGTAAATGGGGTGGGAATTTTCCTGACGTACCAGGTGGGCCATATCCTGTTGATCCAACTGTGCCAATTACTTCACCAGCTTTAACAATATCGCCTACATTTATACCTTCAGTAAATTGATTTAAGTGTGCATAATAGTGGTACCGATTAAAAACATCTCTAATTCCTATTCGCCATCCACCAAATTTATTCCAGCCTTTTAGTTCTACAACCCCTGTATTCGTTGCGCGCACTGGAGTACCATAGTTTGCAAAAATATCCGTACCTTCATGGATACGGCGACCACCAAATCCTCTCTTATCGCCCCAAGTATTGTTATAGCTGTTATTATATCCTTTTGGTACAGGGAAAGCCTGTTTGAAATTATCAATTTGATTCATTTCTTTATAGACCTTAGCAATATTTATAATCGTCTGAACCGTTAATTCTCGTTGATAATAATTCCACAACGCAATTTTTATATCCTGTTCTGTTTTTCCATATTTAAGTAGATAATCCGATAATGTAGCAAGAATGTCCTCTGGGTTTTGATCTTTAGCCATTTCATCACCATTCCCGTCCTTACCGATACCGCCAAACATTTCGATTACAGATGGGTGGGGAATTTTATCATTATTTAACGGTCCATACCAGGTCATTTCCTCAAATTCCATAGCAATAATATTATCATTATCACGAATATTGTTCTCATATTGATTTATAGCGGCATAATAGTACCAAGGAATCTGAGTTAAAGCCTGTTGTTTTAAATATAAATTCATTTTTTTCGTTGTTTCTTCCATCTCATCTTCAGCTTGAACATGTATAGATGGAAGCAATAAAAAACAAATGAAAAATAAAATAGTTTTGCGCAATGTTGCACTCCTTTCTGCTTAACAACACGCTTCAAATTAAATAGCTTTCCTCTTGAATTAGTAATTTGCCATAAAAGCGAAGTTTATGCATAAACAATTTATAATCAAGAAAAGGGAGGGTTAATGATTTTAGATAGTCGCTCCAGCAAAATTATGATAAACTATTGGTAGATAAAGGAGCGTGAAGTAAGAATGATCGAAATGCAAGGGAACACGTATGAGATTATTAAGAATTACCGTGATGGCTTTGATGAAGAAGTATTTAAGGAAAGATATTCAGATATATTAAGTAAATATGATTTCATTGTGGGAGATTGGGGTTATGATCAATTAAGATTAAAAGGTTTTTTTGACGACCAAAATCCTAAAGCTACCTTTGACTCTAAAATAAGCACTTTAGATGATTATATGTATGAATATTGTAATTTTGGATGTCGCTTTTTTGTTTTAAAACGTCTAGATAAGTAATAGAATACCCTCGATTTTTAATGGATGTGCTCTTTTGAGGCAGCATTTTTTAAAATCGAGGTTTTTTATATTATGAATCAGATTTTAATAATGGCTTCACAAAGAGGCGAAATTCATCTGCTTCCATCTCATTATAATGTAATGCATGCTCCACATCGCTCGTTTTTTCTATAGTTTCTTGATTAAGCTTGGAGTATTTATTCGTATTTAGATCAAGGACAATTTTGTCCTCACTAAAAAAAGGAGAAGTGAAAATAACCAAATCAAATCGCTTATTATCACCTTTAAAGCTTATAAATTGAGCCTTTGCATCCTGTATTTCATCTTTAAGATATGAGATGTTTTTCATAATTTAATTTCTCCTTTATTCTTCTATTTCTAATAAAATTAAATGGTTTATCACTACTAAATTTAAGCTTAGCAAAGGATACTTTTGCCTGTAAAGTAAAATTTTCAAAAACTAAAAGAAATTATATATGGTATTATCATAAGAAATACAATTACTGGAGTGTGAAAAAATGTATTTTGTGGATCATAAGAAATTAGCCCGTACACTTGATTATTTTAAGACTCTTTTAGATAGTTATGAAAAAGCACAGTTTGAAACAAAAATTGAGAAATTAGCTTTAGAACGTATATGTCATATGATGATTGAATCTTTTTTGGATATTTCCAATATGATGATCGATGGATTTGTAATGAGAGATCCAGGTAGCTTTCAAGATATTGTAGAAATTATGGCAGATGAAAAAGTTATACCCGAAGATGAAAAACAAGCTTATATGGAATTGATTTCTTTAAGGAATGTTTTAATAAAAGAGTATACAGAGCTTGACCATGCTTTGATTAAAGAAAAAATAGACAAGCATTTAGATATTTATAAAAGATATCATAGTCGTATTCTCCTGTATTTAAAGGAAGAATCTGTAGTTGCTAATACGTTCACCAATGAAGACCTAAACTGATAATGGGAGGGTCCCCTTTTGACTAATAGTATAACGGTAAAGGATAAAATCCTTGAACTGCTAAAAAAAGAAAGAAATTTAACAATCCCAGAATTGCTAACCCATTTTTCTATGACAGATATTGCACTAAGAAGGCATTTGAAAAATCTTGAAAATGAAGGTTTAATCAAATCATTTGTAATCAAGCAATCAATCGGTCGACCTTATTTTGAGTATCGACTTACAAAAAATGGAGATAATCTTTTTCCGAATCACTATCAACAGTTGTCCTTAGGTCTTTTAGAGGAATTGGAAAAATTAGAGGGCAGGGCTTTTGTAGAACAATTGATTAAAAACTGGACTAATAAAATGGCTTCTACGCATGCTGACGAGCTAGCACAGATGAATTCACTTGATCAAAGGATTGATCGTCTCCTTCAAATTCAAGAACAAAAAGGATATATGGCGATATTAGAAGAAAATAATGGTGAATATATTATTAAACAATACAATTGTCCTATTTATGAAGTAGCTTGCAATTATACCTCTATATGCCAGGAGGAAATGAAAGTCTTTAAGGAGATCCTTGGGGGAAAAGAAGTAACGCTCCACCAATGTATGGCAGAAGGAGAGAATTGTTGTAGCTTTGCTGTAGCAAAAAAATAAGAAGAAACATTGATAAATAAAAAGTATAGAATGATGTGACTAACATCACAATGAATCATTTTTCTTCATGATTTAATAATGGTAAATCATTATTAAAAAGTGAGGAGAAAAATACATGAGACATAAAGCACAATTACCATTACAAACAATGAATCTTATAGTTGGTTTTATGGTTTGGGTGATCTTATCTTCGTTACTTTCCTTTATTATTGAAGATATAAGTATAACGCAGCAACAGGCTGCATGGGTTACAGCTATACCAGTTGTTCTTGGCTCACTTCTTAGAATACCGATTGGATATTATACCAATCGACTAGGGGCAAGGATGATATTTATTATTAGTTTTATTATTTTATTGCCTCCTGTGTATTTTATTAGTATTGCAGATTCCTTTGTAGATTTAATTATCGGGGGGCTTTTTATCGGGATAGGTGGAGCAGTGTTCTCTGTAGGTGTTACCTCCCTGCCAAAGTATTATCCTAAAGAAAAACATGGACTTGTGAATGGTATTTATGGTGTTGGTAACCTAGGTACAGCCATTACTGCTTTTATGGCTCCTGTCATAGCTTCACAAATTGGCTGGTCATTAACGGTGCAATTATATTTAATTCTTTTAGCTGTGTTCATCCTAGCGAATGTTTTTATGGGCGATAAACAGGAGCCAAAAGTGAACACCCCAATTTTAGAGCAAATAAAAGGTGTATATAAAAATGAAAAGCTATGGCTATTCTGTTTATTTTATTTTATTACATTTGGATCCTTTGTTGCTTTTACCGTGTATTTACCAAATTTCTTAGTGGCGAATTTTGAATTAGATAAAGTTGATGCAGGAATGAGAACAGCAGGATTTATTGCTGTCGCTACTTTTTTAAGACCAGTTGGTGGTTATTTAGCTGACCGTTTTCAGCCTTTAGTTCTTTTAATGGGAGTGTTTTTAAGTTTAACGGTTGCAGCAACCTTACTATCTTTTGCGCCTTCAATTGCGCTGTATACAGTTGGTTGTTTGACAATTGCAGCTGGGGCAGGATTAGGAAATGGTGTAATTTTTAAATTAGTTCCGATGTACTTCAATAAACAAGCAGGTATTGTTAATGGTATAGTAGCTGCAATGGGAGGCTTGGGAGGATTTTTCCCACCACTCATTTTAGCAACATTATATGATATTACAGGTCACTATGCGATAGGTTTTATGGCGCTATCTCAAGTTGCACTAGTTAGTTTTATTTTGGTAGTATGGATGTACTACCATGATCGACTTATTATTGCTGATCAAGTAATGAAAAGTACACCGCTTGGTATGCTTGTGACTGATCCAACAGGAAAAATTATACGTGTAAATCCTGCTTTTCAAGAATTAACAGGATATCAAGAAGATGAAGCAATTGGTAAAAACCCTAATATTTTAAGCTCAGGCAGGCAGAAAGCAGATTTTTACAAGGACATGTGGTTTGAGATTAAAGAAAATGGTTTCTGGCAGGGTGAAATTTGGAATAAGCGTAAAGATCAACAGGAATTTTTAGAATGGTTGACCATTCACGCGATAAAAAATGATGCAGGCGAAATTATACAATATGCTGGAATTTTCAGTGACGTAACAAAGCATAAAAGAAAATAGCTGCATAAAAAGCTATTATTTCTTGGTAATTCTAAGGACAGGAGAGGGTACAGATGGATAAGACAATAATCACAGATAAGTTTGGACGTGAATTACATGATCTAAGAATTTCTGTAACCGATCGCTGTAATTTTCGCTGTCGCTATTGTATGCCAAGAGAAATATTTGGAAAAGACTTTTCCTTTTTGCCGAAAGACCATTTATTATCTTTTGAAGAAATTGAACGAATAAGTACAGCATTTGTAAAATTAGGTGTTAAAAAAATACGTTTAACTGGTGGCGAACCTTTACTTCGAAAAGATCTACCAATTTTAATTCATAAGTTAGCTAGTATTGAGGGACTTGAGGATATCGGACTCACATCAAATGGAGTATTGCTAGGGAAAAAAGCACAAGAACTGAAAGATGCTGGGCTCAAGCGTGTTAACATCAGTCTCGATGCCATTGATGATGAGGTATTTAAATCCATTAATGATAGTAATGTTGGGACAAAGCAAGTGATAGAAAGTATTAAAAAGGCAAAAGAGGTAGGTCTACAAGTTAAAATAAATATGGTCGTCAAAAAAGGAATGAACGATAATCAAGTTGTTCCTATGGCTAAGTTTTTTAAGGAGATGGGTGTCACACTTCGCTATATTGAATTTATGGATGTTGGTGTAACAAATGGTTGGGACTTTAAGCATGTCCTTACTAAAAAAGAAATCTTCCAGGAGCTAAGCGAGCATTTTGAATTAGAAGCTGTGGACCCAGGCTATATTGGAGAAGTGGCGAAAAGGTACCGTTACAAGGGTACAGATACGGAAGTGGGATTCATCACATCTGTTTCGGAATCATTCTGTTCAACGTGTACACGTGCAAGAATTGCTGCAGATGGAAAAATATTCACTTGCTTATTTGCAACGGAAGGTATCAATTTAAAAGATATTGTAAGAGATGGCGCGACGGATATAGAATTAGAGGACACGATAAAAACGATTTGGAATACTAGAACAGATCGATATTCTGACGAAAGAACAGAGGAAACTGCGAAAAATCGAAAGAAAATAGAAATGTCTTATATTGGTGGTTAAAAGAATAGAGGAGAATTATTCTTATGGAAAGTCGCTATCAACGACAAGCTTTATTTAAAGAAATTGGGGATCATGGGCAGAAAAAAATAAGACAAAAACACATAGGTATCGTGGGATGTGGAGCCTTAGGTTCCCAATCTGCAGACATGCTTTCACGCGCAGGTATTGGTAAACTGACCTTGATTGATCGAGATTACGTTGAATTAACTAATTTACAGAGGCAACAGCTCTACACAGAAGAAGATGTAGAAAAGCAGCTGCCTAAGGCTGTGGCTTGTAAAAATCATTTAGAAAAGATTAATCATGAAGTAGATGTTGACGCTATTGTTCTAGATCTGACTGCAGATAATATCACAAGTAGTTTAAAAAATGTGGACCTCATAATAGATGCGACAGATAACTTTGATACTCGTTTTCTAATTAATGATTTTGCTCAGAAACATAAGATACCGTGGATTTTTGGAGCTTGTGTAGGAAGTGCAGGAATGAGCTTCACTTTTATTCCAGATCAAACGCCATGTTTGGACTGTTTAATTAAGACAGCACCTATGTATGGTGCAACCTGTGATTCAGTTGGAATTATTTCCCCAGCTGTTCAAATGGTGGTCGCCAATCAAGTTTCCGAAGCATTAAAATGGTTAGTAGAAGCAAAAGAAAAAATGCGCTCGACCTTTATTACTTTTGATTTGTGGCAAAATACGTATTATTCAATGAATGTGACAAAAGCTAAGTCAGAGGAATGTCCTTCCTGTGGTGAACAACCTGTATATCCTCATTTGCAATTTAAGAATCATCCAAAATCTGAAATTTTATGTGGGCGGAATACAGTGCAAATCAGAAGACAAACAGCTAACATTTCTTTAGAGGAACTAGCAAAGCATGTTGCTTCTTTTGGAAAGGTAACAACGAATCCATTTCTTGTTTCTGTGGATATGGACCCTTACCGGATCGTATTTTTTCGAGATGGGCGCACCTTTATTCACGGGACGAATTCTATAGATAAAGCTAAAAGTTTGTATTATAAAATGATCGGATAATTTAGGGGGCCAATCAAAATGTTAGAGAAGCGAACTGCAATTTCAGTAGAAGACGCATTAAAGCTTGCTACAAAAAACCTACAGACTGGAAGTATCGAAGAGATTGAATTAAAAGAAGCACATGGCAGAGTTTTAGCTGAAGACTTAAAAGCAGACCATGACGTGCCCTCCTTTGATCGTTCTCCGTACGATGGATTTGCAATTAGAGCAGAGGATACACATAATGCTAAGAAAGATAATCCTAGTCGGTTTAAAGTAGTGGCAGAAATTGGTGCAGGTTCTATCTACGAAAAACCATTAAATTCATTTGAAGCAGTTCGAATTATGACTGGTGCTAAAATCCCTGATCAGTGTAATGCTGTCGTTATGCTTGAGCAAGTAAAGGAATCTAATGAAGAGGGGCAAGCCTTTTTCGATTTGGATACTGTTATTGATAAACATCACAATATTTCTTTTCAAGGAGAAGACACAAAAAAAGGGACGGTCCTGTTAAAAAAAGGTACCACTATTTCTCCAGGTGTTATTGCCACATTAGCGACCTTCGGCTACGCTCAAGTTTGGGTCCAAAAGAAGCCTGTAATTGGTGTGATAGCAACAGGAAGTGAACTTCTTGAAGTCGATCAGCCCTTAGAAAATGGAAAAATTCGAAACAGTAATGCCTATATGATTTATGCACAAATACAACAAGCTGGTGGCATTCCTTTTTATTTTGGTCAATTTAGTGATGATTTTGAAGTTTGTTTGGAAAATATGAAAAAAGCCTTAATGCAAGTGGATTTTCTAATCACTACTGGTGGTGTTTCTGTTGGTGATTATGATTTATTACCAGATTTACTTAAAGCATTAGATGCTGAAATATTGTTTAATAAGGTTCAAATGCGACCTGGAAGTGTCACTACAGTGGCTGAGATAAATAACAAAAAAATATTTGCTTTATCAGGAAATCCATCTGCTTGCTTTGTTGGATTTGAATTATTCACAAAAGCGGCGATTAACGCTTATTTAGGCATTCCAGGTAAAGTGATACAACATACTTCGGCAACGCTTGGGGTTGATTTCAAAAAAGCGAATCCATTTGATCGATTTATTCGTGGAGAGATTCATTTTGAAGAGGGACAACTACTAGCATATCCTGCTGGATTAGATAAATCCAATTCTGTTATTTCCCTTGCAAAAACTAATGCGCTAATCCACTTGCCAGGAGGAACATCGGGTTATCTTGAAGATGATGAGGTTAATGTAATATTACTTAAAAATGTTTAAAATTATATCTTTGAAGTGTATCTAAGATAAAGAAGGGGAGTTTTTTAACTGGAAGAATCGCATTTTGAAATCTTACATGAGGAACTTTCAATCGAAAAAGCGGTGGAAAAAGTGACACGACCTGAAGCAGGGGCGATTACAACCTTTATTGGTACCGTAAGAGAATTTACTAAAGGAAAAAGAACCATTTCATTAGAATATCAAGCATACAAACCAATGGCGGTTAAAATGCTTCAAACAATCGGAAAAGAGATAAATGAAAAATGGCCTGACACTGTTGTTGCTATTTCCCACCGTGTAGGTCATTTACAAATAAGTGACGCTGCCGTAGTGATTGCTGTTTCTAGTCCACATAGGAGAGCAGCATATGAAGCAAATGAATATGCTATTGAACGAATAAAACAAATTGTGCCAATCTGGAAAAAGGAACACTGGGAAGATGGCGAGTCATGGATTGGAGATCAATTAGAAAATGTCCCTTATGCGACTGGAAAGCCAGAAATAGGAGATGAATCAACATGATAAAAGTGTTATTATTCGCTGATTTACAGGAAACAGTTGGAAAAGAATTTATTACGTTTGAAGAAAATGAACTAACCGTGACGGCTTTAAGAACAGAAATTAAAAATTCTTATCAATATACACAAATAGATAATGCGATGGTTGCAATTAATGAAGAATTTGCTCGCGAGGACGAGATAATTAAAACAGGAGATATCGTGGCCATCATTCCTCCAATAAGTGGCGGATAAAGCATTACTTGAATGAAATGGGGTTGATCATGAAAATTATACAAATGGTGGGTTATAAGGATAGCGGGAAAACAACTTTGATAAATTATTTCATAGAAGCATTTAATAAAGATAATTATCGTGTAGCTACCATCAAGCATCATGGTCATGGTGGGCAGCCATTAGGAATAGAAAATACAGATTCTGAGACTAATAGACAAGCAGGAGCTGTGGCTTCAGCAGTTGAAGGTGATGGTTTACTCCAACTTTCTTTGAATAAAAATAATATCTCGATAGAAAATATCCTCTTTTTTTACCAACAATTAGCCATGGATTTTGTTTTCATAGAAGGATACAAAAAGATTCCATTCCCGAAAATTTTACTGATAAAAGACCAAGCAGAAATAGCATTATTAGAAGAAATAGAAAAGACCGTTTGTATCCTAGATAGGAACGAAACGATCTCTAGTTCATTAAATATACCTGTGTTTCATCACGCGGAAGAATTACTATCTTATTTAAAAGCAGACCTCACTCAATTTGCTGATTTTTAATCAATATTACATATTTCAATAGGGCAATGTTCACAACCAATTTGAGTGCGTAGATATTCCATATCTCTTATTAAGATATGACCCGTTTTATTCACATGAATAACTTCATTTTTCCTTAGCTCACTCAGCATACGATTGACACTTTCTCTCGTGGCTGCACAAAAGTTTGCTAGTTGTTGATTGGTTAAAACAATATCAATTAAAATACCATCATTAACTTGTACTCCATAGCTATTTGATAAACGAATTAACGTGCTGTACAAAGCTCCCTTTTTACCATTAAGAAGGAGATCACGTATTTTGGACTGAAATATACGCATATGATTACTTACCCATTTCATAAATTCAAACGTCAAAGCACCGTTAGCAATAAGCTCTTTTTCAAGTAAATCTTTGTTAATAACAAGTACTTCACCCGCTTCTAATACCTTTGCACTTAGAAGATATTTCGCATTATCACTAAAAAGGGTTAATTCCCCAATAATATCATTTTCTGTACATATCCGTAGCGTTAATTCTTTTCCATCGGCTGTTAATTTTTCAATTTGAATAATTCCAGAACGAATGATATAAATTTCATGTGCATCCATTCCTTCTTGAAATAAGAATGAAGAGGAATAGGTTTTTCTGGAATAGCTTAATGACTCTAATAAATCCCTTAGTTCGTCAGAAATAGAGTCTTTTCTTTTCGTTTTCATTTGTCCCCAACCATTTACAGCTTGCATAAGCATCCCCCTGTCGTTCTGCTATTACTTCTAGCATAGCACAGCGATTGCTTGTTAATTTGCCCATAAAATTACAAATTAGTGACTTTTCATACTAAAAATTAAAGAAAGGGTGTGAGGTAATGAGCCAAGCAGGGATTATCATAGCTGGCGGCAATTCTACAAGATATGGTCAACCTAAAGCTTTTGCTTTGCACCATAACAAACCTTTCTATTATTATAGTGTGAAAGCAATCGAACCGTTAGTAAAGGGTATAACGATTGTCACAAAAGATTTGTATATAGATAATTTTAATGATTACAAAGGTAAAAGTGAGACGATAACAGATCTTGCGCCATATATCGGCTTAGGACCACTTTCAGGAATCTATTCTGGAATGAGTAATATTATCGCAGAATGGTATTTAGTTGCTCCAATAGATGTTCCGTTTATAAAAAAGGAAGTGTATGAAAGATTGATGGAGAAAAGAAATGAATTTCCTCAAGCAATCGTACCTATTGTAAATGGTAGAAGTCAGCCTCTGTTAAGTATTTATCACAGAAGCGTGTTTCCTATCATTGAAAAACAATTGAAAGCAGAAGAGCTTTCTCTCCATTCTTTATTAAAGCTGATAGATGTAAGAAAGGTTACATTTGATGAAGAAAAAACTTTTATCAATGTTAACGATAAAAAAACGCACCGCATGTATAGAGAGTGAGGAATAAAAATTGGCCAGTTTTCACCGGATATTATGGATTATTGGAGGATCGCTCAGTATTGGTATAGGTCTGATTGGTATTGTTGTTCCGATATTACCTACTACCCCTCTAATTATTTTGGGTGGGTTCTGTTACGGAAAATCTTCTCCTAGATTACATAATTGGTTATTGGAAAATAAATATTTCGGAAAGTACTTAAAAGATTATCACCAGGGAAAAGGTGTTCCGCTTCGCATTAAACTATTTGCCGTTACCATTGTTTGGACAAGTATGTTGTTTACATTACTAGTTATTCCGTTGATTGCCGTAAAAATTCTCATGTTACTTATTGCAACATGGGTAACCTACTTCATTTTCACCTCACCTTTACTTAAATCAAAAAAAATACCGAAACAATTGGACGAGTAATCAATCGATTCCAACTGTTTCGGTATTTTAATTTTATTCATCATCCATAGAATTATCATTGGCTGCACTATGAGCAAGTCTAGAAGAAGCGGCAGCTGCAATTGCGCCAACAATATCATCTAGAAATGTATGGCACTCACCTGTACTTTTATCATTTAATCTTTCTAATATTCCAGGTTTTTGTTTATCTATATAACCATAATTAGTAAATCCGATTGAACCATAGACATTTACGATCGAGAGGGCAATAATTTCATCAATACCATATAACCCTTCATCTGTATCGATTATTTCTTGTAGAGGAGATTCTAACTGTTTTTTCTCCGCCAATTTGTCTAATTGTATTCCTGTTAAAATAGCATTTTGAACCTCTCTTTTCATCAATACACGATGTACATTTTCACGGCACGTGTCTATTGTAAGATTCTCCTGATATTTGTTTTGTAAATAAAAAACAAGATCAGCTATATCATCTATCTCTACCCCTCGTTCTTCTAAACTTGCTCTTGCTCTTTTTTCCAATTCAGATTGTACGTGATTCTGACTCATTTTGACACATCCTCTTCTAAAAATAATAATTCTCTTATTTAACGTATGCTAACCTATATATTAGTCTATATAATTTTACTTCAAATAGAAAGGTATAGGCATAACAAGTTTCACTTTTAGGGCAATATAGTTTTAATATACCCTTTGTAAGTGTAGATAAAACTGTAAAGTAAGCTATAATAGGGAGTGGATAGTATCATTGCAGAAAAGAAGCATAGAGGGGTTGTAGTGTATAGACTAATGCTAATTTGAATAGGTATTCGCCAAGTTTTTGATCTTTAGGCAAATACACCTTGATTATCATTATTTAGAAAGGTATAATGTCCACTATAGAAAAACAAATGTACTTCATACAAATACATAGGAGGGCGATCGAATGCAACAAGTTAACGTAGGACTTTGCGGTTTAGGCACGGTTGGTGCTGGAGTTGTAAAGATATTAGAAGGTCATGCAGATGAAATTAAATATAAAGTTGGTTGTGAAATATCCATTAAAAAAATTCTTGTAAATGATATTAATAAAAAGAGAGATGTAATCATCGATTCATCTTGGTTAACGACGGATCCTGATGAGTTAATGAAAAATCCAGATATTGATATCATCATTGAAGTAATGGGTGGTATTGAAGATACGAATATTTTATTAGAAACAGCAATTAGAAATAAGAAGCATATTGTTACAGCGAATAAAGATTTGATGGCAGTACACGGCCAAAAACTTTTGAGATTAGCAAAAGAAAACCATTGCGATGTTTTCTATGATGCAAGTGTTGCTGGTGGTATCCCTATTATTCGTTCCTTAACAGATGGTTTGGCATCGGATCGCATTCAGAAAATCATGGGTATTGTTAACGGTACAACAAATTATATTTTAACAAAAATGACAGATGAACAACTGGCATTTGAGCCAGTACTCAAGGAAGCGCAAGAATTAGGGTTTGCTGAAGCTGATCCGACTTCGGATGTAGAAGGTCTTGATGCTGCTAGAAAAATGACCTTGCTAGCTAATTTGGCTTTTAAAATGGAGATTAGTTTAGATGATGTAGAAGTGAAAGGAATTCGAACAATTTCCCAAGAAGATATTACTTTTGCAACTAGTTTAGGTTATACTATTA
Organism: Saliterribacillus persicus; assembly: GCF_003337485.1. Taxonomy (GTDB): domain Bacteria; phylum Bacillota; class Bacilli; order Bacillales; family Amphibacillaceae; genus Saliterribacillus; species Saliterribacillus persicus. The sequence goes on along the minus strand of NZ_QPJJ01000008.1, from coordinate 41,745 downwards.
AATTAATAGGGATTGCTTCTATTAATAAAGGAAAAGTTGAAGTAAGTGTGGAACCAACGCTTTTACCAAAGGATCACCCACTTGCACTCGTTAAGAATGAATTTAATGCTGTGTATGTTCACGGGGAAGCGGTTGGAGAGACTATGTTTTATGGACCAGGTGCGGGTAGTATGCCAACAGCAACTGCAGTCGTGTCTGATTTAATGGAGGTTGTTAAAAATATTCGCCTAGGTATCACGGGTAATGAATATGTAACACCACAATATAAAACACAACTTAAATTAAATGAAGAAAAATATACGAAATACTTTATCCGAATGGAAGTTAATGATGAAGCAGGAACATTCCAAAAAATTACTAATATTTTCTCTGATGAAAATGTAAGTTTTGCAAAAATATTGCAATTACCTGCAAGTAAAGAAAAAATGGCTGAGATAGTAATGGTTACACACCAAATCAGTAAGCAACAATTGTTAAATAGTTTAGAAAATTTAAAAGATCTATCGGTAGTAAATCGTATCATTAGTTATTATCGTGTGGACGGGGAGGAATAAAGAAATGGCTTGGGAAGGATTATTAAAGCACTACAAGACGTATTTACCAATTAATGAAAATACACCACTAATTAGTTTACATGAGGGTAATACTCCTTTAATTAAACTAGAAAGATTATCTGAAAAATTTGGCATTAATGCATTCGCGAAAATAGAAGGGGCTAACCCTACAGGTTCTTTTAAAGACCGTGGAATGGTTATGGCTATGGCTAAAGCAATTGAAGAGGGTGCAAAAGCAGTAATTTGTGCTTCTACAGGAAATACATCAGCATCAGCAGCCGCTTTTGCAGCACGTGCTGGATTGAAATGTGTCGTAGTTATCCCGGAGGGTAAAATTGCGCAAGGGAAATTAGCACAAGCGGTAATGTATGGTGCTGAAATTTACTCTATTCAAGGTAACTTTGATGATGCATTGAAAATTGTACGTAAGTTAGCGGAAACCGGAAAAATCGCCATGGTCAACTCGGTTAATCCATACCGAATTGAAGGTCAAAAGACTTCAGCGTTTGAAATTTGTGATGTATTAGGAAAAGCTCCAGAATACTTATTCATTCCAGTAGGAAATGCGGGTAATATCACTGCATATTGGAAAGGTTTCAAGGAATATAATGATGAAAAACAAACAGGCCTACCGAAAATGATGGGCTTTGAAGCTAGTGGTGCAGCGGCAATAGTTCACGATCGTATTTTTGAAGATCCAGAAACGGTTGGTACTGCAATCCGTATTGGAAACCCTGCTAGCTGGCAAGGCGCTGTAAATGCTCGCGATGAATCTAATGGGGAAATAGATGAAATTACAGATGAAGAGATGATTGCTGCGTACCAGTGGATAGCAGAAAATGAAGGTATCTTTGCAGAGCCAGCATCTTGTGCTTCTGTTGCAGGATTATTTAAAAAGTTAGAAGCGGGTAAAGTAGAAAAAGGATCAACAGTTGTCACAGTATTAACTGGTAATGGATTGAAAGATCCAAATACTGCGATTGATTATAGTGAGGTTAAACCTACTGTTCTTCCTAATGAAGAAGAAGTGGTAATGGAAAGAATATTAGGTAGTGTAGAAGCATGAGTTGGTTGATAAAAGTTCCTTCTAGTACGTCGAATTTAGGTGCTGGATTTGATTCTGTTGGTTTAGCTCTTAATCTGTATTTAGAGCTAAAAGTGACAAGAGGAAGCACATGGACTTTTATACCTAAATCAACTTGTTTAGAGGGAATTCCTACTGGAACTGATAATTTAGTCTATGAAATAGCTGACAAAGTTGGCAAGATTTATAAACCAGGACAGGCTCTACCTGCATGTGTAGTTGAAATGAAGAGTGATATTCCACTTGCAAGAGGACTTGGAAGTAGTGCTACAGCAATTATTGCAGGGATTGAGCTTGCTGATTTATTGCTTGAACTTCATTTATCACAAGATGAGAAATTAAAGATCGCAACTGATATTGAGGGTCATCCAGATAACGTTGCACCTTCTTTACTCGGGGGATGTGTGATAGGACACTATGATGGAGAAGTATCCGTCACAAGTGTTCCAGTCACAGGCGTATCTTTTGTAGCCATTATTCCTTCTTTTGAATTGAAGACGAAGGATGCTAGGGCGGTTCTCCCAGAGGATATGACATTTAAAGAAAGCGTACAGGCGAGTGGAGTAGCTAATGTTAGTGTTGCTGCTATTTGTCAGGGGAAATGGGATTTACTTGGTAAAATGATGGAAAAGGACCTTTTTCACCAGCCATATCGCAAGAAACTTATTCCACACTATGATGAATTAGCGAGCTACTTAGATGAAGATACCTATGGTGTATTTTTAAGTGGTGCTGGTCCTACTATGATCGCCATTACTTCAAAGGAAAAGGTTATTCAAAGAATAGCAGAATGGAAAAATACTTATTCCGATTTTGAGTGGCTAGATTTATCTGTTGAAAATAATGGCACACAACAATTGGAATTACCATTAGAAGAAATAAATTAAACATGACCATTTTAAATGAAATAATTTTGTTTTTGAATAATAGCCATTAAACCTACAAAAAAAGCAGAGCAAATCGTACATGATTTGCTCTGCTTTTTTAAAATTTATAAAACAATATTTGAATTTTATTTTAGAAATGTTTTACAAGATAGCGATCTGAATATCATAATGATAACAGCAATTGTTACCGTGATAATTAATACATTAATTAAAGTACAATTCATTATTTTTGTTTTCATAAAAAGGAAATTAATTGTAATTTTATGTTAAAATGATGATAGAGGTTATGAAACACTGTTCTTGCACTAACTGAAGATCAAATTGAAAGTAAACAATGGAAATAGCAATAAGATAGTATTAACTCTGAATTTAGGTAGACGTAGTAACTTATTTATCAGGAGGTAGAAAAGTGACAGAGAATAGCTCTAAAGAAATTTCAATCGCGGGAACTTTATCATATGCCGATTTTAAAAAGTATAATAGTTATCATCGAAGAAAAATTGTGATTGGCTATTTTGCTTTTGCATTTTTGGCTTTTTTTTATATATTATCCAATGGTATTACGAGTAATGGGGTTTCGGTTTATCCACTTGCTGCAATTCTTTCATTTGTAGCTTCGGCAACATTAACACTAATATTGATTCTTTTATTAGGGATCCGAATTCGTAGAGAATTTAAAAGTGATCAAATTATAAAAAACGAAATAAGCTATGTAATTAATAACGAAGGAATAAATCAAAAAATAAGAAGGTCAAACCTCTTTATTGATTGGAGTGACCTATTGGTAGCAAAGGAAGATCATGATATGTTTCGATTGTATATTTCTAAAAATAAAGCAATGATCTTAACTAAGAGATTCTTTAATTCAACGGAAGAAATAAACACATTAAAGACTCTTATTAAAAATAACTTAAATTCAAAAAAAGTTAAATTGAAGTGATAGCCATAATAAAATCTTCTTCTATAAACCGTGATGTGGTTTAACTAGACAATTGAGCAAACAAGGAGGCACGGATATTAATATCCAATACTTCTTGTTTGTAAAGCAGTAGTGCTGCGACATAAACTGTTAACTCAACTAGTATGATAAATTTTGCCGACGGTTTAAGACTAAGTAACCAGTACGACATGATATATTAATTTAACGGTTATTTTCTTTGTGCAGATTTTAAAAGTAAAAAAAGAAAAAATCGACTGAGTCAGCCGATTTTGGTTAAATTAAAATACTTGTTCAATCTCTGTAACGCCAGGTACTTCTGCCATTAAGGCACGTTCAATACCAGCTTTTAATGTGATTGTTGAACTCGGACAATTACCACACGCCCCCATCAATCGTAGACGTACAATTCCTTCGTCCACTTCAACTAATTCAACGTCACCGCCATCTCTTAATAGAAAAGGACGCAATTTATTTAGTACTTCTTGTACTTGTTCAGTTTGTTCTTGCATCATCAATTTTCTCCTTTCCTCATACACCCATTATTATAAAGTTTATCTGTAAATAAAGCTATGCTTTTGATCACATCTAATATTTCTAGATACTTTTATTTTATCTTTTATTAAATTATTTGTAAAATAGATTGTAGGGAAAAATAGAAAGTTAATTAAAGGATGATTTTATGGATGCCATCATAGAGTTTTGCATAAATAATTTAGCGAGCGGATCAGAATCAGCAAGAAAAGAATTGGCATCAGATCCTGATCTTGATGTCATAGAATATGGATGTACGAGTAACTGTGGGCTATGTGCGAATTTTCTATTTGCAGTCGTAAATGGTACAGTAGTTCGTGCAGATACTTCTGCAGAATTAGTTGAAAACATATATGATTATATAGATGAGCATCCGCTCACACTTTAATAGATGAAAAAGAAATGAGGAGAAGTAATGATTATTCCAATTACCAAAATGCATGGGCTAGGCAATAGCTATATATTTGTTAACACTTTTGAATTTGATTTAGAGGAAAACATTTTAAGCAACTTAGCAATTGATATTGCAAATAAGGATATCGGTATTGGTTCCGATGGTTTGATTTTAATCCACCCAACCGAGAATGCTGACGTTGGTATGCGTATATTTAATAAAGATGGATCGGAAGGAAAAACGTGCGGAAATGGCTTAAGGTGTGTTGCAAAATATGCATATGAGCATAATATGGTTAAGGATAAAATATTTAAAATTGAAACAAAATCAGGTAATGTTACTGCAGAAGTACATGGCAGAAGAAAGTTGATTGAAGAAGTAACCGTTGATATGGGTGAGCCCCATTTAAATAGATCTGCTATTCCGATGCTTGGTGAGGACAAAGAAGACGTTATAAACGAATTATTTGCAATTGATAACGTAGAACTGGGAATTACAGCAGTTTCAATGGGAAATCCTCACGCTATCTTTTTTGTTGATGATATAACTAAGGCTCCACTGAAAGAATTAGGTCCTATTATCTCTAAAGATGCTCGTTTTCCTGAAGAAATAAATGTTGAATTTATCGAGGTTTTAAATGAGAAAGAGCTAAATTTCAGGGTTTGGGAACGTGGTTCTGGAATAACACAAGCTTGTGGTACAGGTGCCTGCGCTGCTGTAGTTGCTGGAATTTTAAATAATAAGATAGAAAAGAACAAAGAAGTTACCGTTCATCTTTCTGGTGGAGATTTAATGATCACGTGGGACGCTGATAATCGTGTGTGGATGCGCGGGGAAGCAGTTACTACGATAGTAGGCCAGTTCTATTGGTAAAAGCAAATAGTTGAATAGCCCCTTCTTTCTTAGTATACTTACGGATAAGATAGAAATGATTTTTAGGAGTCAATTATGGCAAGGAGGATGTTAGAATGGTACTTCAAATTACAGATACTGCCCGTATTCAAATAGAAGAGATGATAAAAGAAGAAGATCAAGAGAATGTTCGCCTTCGTTTTGGTGTAAAAGGTGGAGGCTGTAGTGGTCTTTCTTATTCCTTAGGCTTTGATTATGAAGTAAATGAGGAACTAGATCTTAAAGAAGAGATAAATGGTATTCCAGTAACAATCACAAAGATGGATATCCCTGTAATCGACGGAACTACGATTGATTTCAAACAAAACATGATGGGCGGCGGTTTCACGATTGATAATCCTAACGCCATCGTTTCATGTGGGTGTGGTTCATCCTTTAAAGCGAAGGAACGTGAAGGTACACCTGAGAACTGCTAAGATTTTTATATGATAATATAAATATAAAAGACGATGTCTACGATTTTTTAATCGCGTGACATCGTCTTTTTTTAGAATCAAAAGAAAAATTTTTGTTTTGTTAAATTATTATAAATCACTTTAAGCATTATATTATCGATATAGTTTTTTAATTAATTAAAACATACTTGTTGAATGCTTCGGTTGGATTCTTGCCCCAGGCTCCATATAAGCTTTAGCGTTGTTAACAGCTGTAGGGCCCTCACCAAAGCCTGCAACAATAAGGTTAACCTTTCCAGGATACGTACATATATCACCCGCAGAATAGATACCTTCCACATTGGTTTCCATTTTGGAATTCACGACAATGCTATTTTTATCTATTTCTAAGCCCCAATTTTTTATAGGACCTAGCGAGGAGATAAAACCATAATTACAGACAACATGATCTACATCTAAAATTACTTCTGAGTCACCTTTTACTTCTTTCAATCGAACTTGCTCTATTTTTTCTTCACCAATTACCGCTTCAGGTGTATATGGTGTCATGATTCGCACATTAGAATTTAGCAAAGTTTCCACACTATGTTCATGCGCTCTGAATTGATCTCTCCGGTGAACAAGTGTTACTTCTTTAGCAATAGGCTCAAGCATTAAGGCCCAATCTACCGCAGAATCGCCGCCACCAAATAAAACCACACGTTGGTCACGGAAGATATCCATGTTATTTACGTAATAATGTAAATTCGTTGTTTCGAATTTTTCGCAATCATCGATAGCTAATTTTCTCGGTTGAAAAGCCCCGTTTCCAGCTGTAATGATAATTACTTTTGTATAATGAACGCCTTTATCGGTAGTTATTTTAAAGGTACCATCTTCTAATTTTTCTACCCTATCAACTGCTTGATTTAAGACAATTTCAGGTTGAAAAAGATCCGTTTGTTCTTTCAGATTATCTACGAGAGCCTGAGCACGAATTTTTGGAAAACCAGCAACATCATAAATATATTTATCTGGATATAAAGCACTGAGTTGTCCTCCGATTTGTGGTAAGCTTTCAATTATTTTTACAGATGATTGACGTAAACCACCATAAAAGGCTGTAAATAGTCCAACAGGTCCTGCTCCTATTATCGTTATATCAAAAACTTCTTCTGACATTATTATTTCCCCCTCAACTTACATTAACATTAATACATGCCCTCTATTTTAACATAATGTTTAAAAAAATGAAGGTATTACTACTTTATGCATGGAAAGAAAAATAAAAGGCAATTTTCCACCTTTAATTTATAGAAAAATTAAAAAATAGTTCGAATAGGGTTGAAAAATGTCGGAGAAAAGGCTAAGATTATTCTTGTGCTAAATATTACATTTTTGTGACATTATAGCTGTTTACGTGAAAAGTATCACGAAATTGTAAAAATTTATAAAATATTAAATGGATGTGGATAAAGTGAATAAACCGAAGATTGTTATTTTAGGAGCCGGCTATGCTGGGCTTACAACTGCAGCTCGTCTACAAAAAAAGTTAAATGAAAACGATGCTGATATTACATTAGTAAATAAAGATCATTACCATTATGAAGCAACTTGGTTACATGAAAATGCTGCTGGTACACTTCATCATGATCGCAGTCGTTTTGAAATAAAAGATATTATTAATTCTGCAAAAATCAACTTTGTCAAAGATACAGTAACTGCAATCAAACCAGACGATAAGAAAGTTGAGCTAATAAATGGTGTATTGGATTATGATTATTTAATCGTTGGTTTAGGTTTTGAAGCAGCTACTTTTGGCATTCCTGGCTTATATGAGAATGCATTTATGATTGGAAATATTGATCAGGCAAGATTGCTACGTCAACACATTGAATACCAATTTGCAAAGTTTAATAATGAAACAGAACCTGCACAAGAAAGATTAAACATTGTTGTAGGTGGTGGCGGTTTTACAGGAATCGAATTCTTAGGCGAAATTGCTGACCGTGTACCTCAGTTGTGTAAAGAATATGATGTTGATCGCAATAAAGTTCGAATTATTAATGTGGAAGCAATGGATACTATTTTACCAGGATTTGATCCTGAGTTAATTGAATATGCAATGAATTCGTTAGAAGCTCGTGGTGTAGAATTTAAATTAGGTGCTTTCTTAAAAGAGTGCAGAGAAGATGGTATTACGATTGAAGTAAATGGTGAAAAAGAAGATATTCCTACCAACACAACTGTTTGGGCTGCAGGTGTTAAAGCAAATAGTCTTGTAGAGAAATCGGGACTAGAACACAATCGTGGGAAAATAGAAGTGGATAAATACTTACGTGTTCCATCTCATGAAGAGATTTTTGTAATTGGAGATTGTGCGCTTATTTGGAATAAAGAAATAGATCGACCATATCCACCAACTGCTCAAATTGCGATGCAAGAAGCAGACGTTTGCGCGCATAATATTAAAGCTCTTGTAAAGGGCGGAGAACAAGAAGAATTCGAATTTAATAATATGGGAACTGTGGCTTCCTTGGGACATGGCGATGCTATTGGTGTGGTAATGGGAGATAAAAAATTATTTGGTTGGTATGCTTCTGTTATGAAAAAAGTAATTGATAATCGAGCATTATATAAAATAGGTGGCTTAGGTTTAGTGCTTAAAAAAGGAAAATTTAATTTTTTAGGATAACTAAAATTAATAATGCAAGTTGAAAAAGGAGAGGGGTGACCCTTTCCTTTTTCCTTAATGAAATAGTAGATAAAAGAAGGAAAAGTTGCACTTTTTTCTTTAGCATAATAAAATGTGAACAGTTGGTCAGAGGAACGGGCTATTATTATTTTCACCAATAGATAGAGAAGAATTATTTACCTGAATGAGGGAGAAAAGCTATGATTCAATTATTTGTATCCTTATTATTATTTTTTGTATTGTTCTTTGGAATTAGTTTCATTTTAAATATGATTTTAAGACAAACATGGTTAATGGCTTTTGTATTTCCATTTATCGTAATTTTAATCATTGACGAATTTCCGTTTAGTCGATATTTTCAAGAACCAATATCAGCTTTTAGGGATGTGGGGCAACAATTTATATCCCTCACGCTGCAAGATGGTATCATATTAAGCTCTGGTTTCATAGGAACGATACTTGCTGGTGTAGTGATTCGTTACTTGAGAAGAAATGGTTACCAAATGTTTTAAAATTAATAAGTAAAAGTATAATAATCTCTAAATCGGACATGCTTACATTCTAAAGAGGTGAATGTAAGTATGTGGGTTTGGAGATTTTTTCGTGTAACGATTTTTTTTCTGCTATGGATAGGGGCGTGTGTTTCTACTTTTTCCATTGTGTCCAACGTACCTATTCATGACCTATCCAATGGTGTCTATCAAACCATGGTGCCAAAAACGATAGATAAGCAAAGTGAATTTCATACTACTAGAGAAGTCGGTTCGTATGTGAAATCGGTTCCGATAAATGGTAACTTTAGCTCTAATTCTAAACCAGTCAGTCTTGAAGAAAGTATTGATTTAGAGCAATATCCTGTTAAAAAAGTAATTGCAACAGGCTATACAGCTGGCTATGAATCAACAGGGAAGACAAAGGAGCATCCTGCATATGGCATTACATATTCAGGGGTAGAGGTAACAAGAGACTTGTACTCTACGATTGCAGCTGACTTAAGTTTGTTTCCTATAGGAACGATTCTCTTCATTCCTGATTATGGATACGGGGTTGTGGCGGATATTGGTGGCGCTATTAAAGGTAATAAAATTGATTTATATTTCCCAACAACTACTGATGTTTATCAAAAGTGGGGGAAAAAAGAAGTAAATGTTTATCTTGTGAAAAAAGGAAATGGCGAGCTTGACTCACAAACATTAAAAAAATTGAATGAAACAGAAGCACTTCAAGTTTTTAGGTCTCTAATAAATGAATAATTAAAAAGGATACTCAGCTACAAAAAGCAGCGAGTATCCTTTTTAAATTTGTTCGAATTAGTATGTAAAAGTATTCTAAACATATCTCTAACATACAAAGCAAGTGGTTGGTTCTAAGTAATCTGAATCACGCGATCCTTTAAAACAATTGGTAAATGACTAAAGCTAATAAGATACCTGTTAAACCTCCAAAGAAGACTTCAATTGGTTGATGCCCAAGTAATTCTTTTAACTCTTTCTGCTTTTCATAAACCCCTTTTTTATTCCATACCTTTGCTTCTTCTACAAAATAATTAAAATCCTTCACAAGCATATTAAGTAAAATAGCTTGTTCACCAGCTTGTCTTCTTATACCAGTTGCATCAAACATAATAATGATGCTAAAAATACAGGCTGCGCCGAAGAGGCTAGAGTCTAGTCCATGCTCTATCGCTATACCAGTTGTAACAGCCGTTACTGCTGCTGAATGACTACTAGGCATTCCTCCAGTACTAAAAGCTAAGGCTGGGTTGAATTCTTTTGTAGCAATAAAATGAATTGGAATTTTAACTACCTGTGCAAATAAAATTGCAGTTAAAGCTGCCCAAAGGGGAAAATTAGTGAACAATTCCAATGAAAACATCCTTTCTGTGTTGTGACACAAAAATCTAGGTTGTACGCATTATTATTAGTAGGAAATAAAACAATTATAGCATATGTTTTGTTGTAATCTATAACAGACCGCTTTAATTTACGATATTTAAACACTTTATGATTGAGGAAGTTTATTTTTTTCAACATTTATACTGCAAATTAATTTTAAAGTGAAATAAATAGAGCCATTTTTGTAGGTGAAACACTTTTTTTATTGTAGTTAATAAGAGTATACGTTGTTATTATCAATATTTATTCATTACTAGCTTGCCAAGGTTTTTATAAGTTCACAAAGAAAAAACAGTGAGAAAGCTCTCACTGTTTAAGCATCTTTTATTGCTGCTTCTAATGCAACCTCAATCATATCATTAAAAGTAGTTTCTCTTTCTTTTGCCGTCGTTTCTTCTCCAGTAATTACATGATCAGATACTGTTAAGACAGATAAAGCTTGTCTATCGTATTTTGCTGCTAACGTGTATAAAGCTGTCGTTTCCATTTCGATTGCTAGTACATTGTATTGATCCAATAAATCTAACAATTCTTTTCCATTATCACGATAAAAGCTGTCGCTCGTAAACACATTTCCTACTTTTAATTTTAATCCTTTTACTGTACCAGTGTCGTATGCATTTTTTAAAAGATGGAAATCAGCAGTTGGAGCATAATCAATTCCACCAAAAATCATACGATTCACCTGTGAGTCTGTTGTTGACGTAGATGCTAATATCACATCTCTTACTTTTACATCTTTACTGATGGCTCCACAAGACCCTACACGTATTAATTTTTTGACATCGTAGCTTTGAATCAGTTCATTCACATAAATGGAAATAGAGGGCACACCCATCCCTGTACCTTGAACGGAAATTTTATGTCCTTTGTACGTGCCTGTAAAACCATACATGCCTCTTACTTCATTGTATTGCGTCACGTCTTCTAAAAAGTTTTCAGCTATATATTTTGCTCTAAGTGGATCTCCTGGCAATAGAACTGTTTCTGCAATATCACCCTGATTTGCTCCAATATGGACGCTCATTTGTTTTTCCTCCTTGATGGTATTGTCAATTACTAAAAGTATATCTGTTTTGAAATTAGCATAAAATAAATTAGAATACAAATAACTACTATGTAATCGTTTTAAAAATGTAGCTTGTTTTTGTTTCTAAACTTCTTTTTTTGTTATATAATAGAAATAGTTAGCTGCTTCACATGGTACTAAGATAAAAATATAGCATGATATTTCTGTATCTAAATGGAATACTGAGGGAGGAATTAGGATGAAGGAACAAACTTTTACAATTACTGGAGAAACAGGTATTCACGCAAGACCTGCTACCTTGTTAGTTAACAAGGCAGGGCAATACGAATCCCATGTGGAATTACATTACAATGGAAAAACTGTGAATCTTAAATCAATTATGGGTGTTATGTCACTTGGTGTACCTAAAGATGCTCAAATTCGCATTACGGTAGATGGTAGTGACGAAGATCAAGCGCTTGAAGGTATTGATGAAACCATCAAAGAACACCTTGGTGAATAGTAGGAACTAGAGGAAAGAGCTAGAAGTTAATATATCTTCTAGCTTTTTCTTTTATTTTTTATTATAGTAGTAGAGGACTTTTTGATTTAAGGTAACAATAGATAAGGACGTGATAGAAATGATGGAATTTCTTTATTTCCCCGAAGATAAATCGAAATATATTCCTGCAGTTATTAGTTTAATTGTGTTCGTTATTGGTGCAATTATTACGATGTATTTGATTAAACGTGCTTCTAAAAAAGAAGAAGCAAGATGGGAAAAAGAATATCAAATGGAAAAGAAAGAGGATAATTCGTAATTTTAGTTTAATTATTTGATTAGAAAATATGGAATTGGTAAAACTATTTGTAATCTAGGAGAAAAGGTGATTTAGATTGAAATATAGTTTTGCTCTTCTTACTTTATTTATATTGGTTGTCTCTGGTTGTAGTCAAGACGAGGATAGTCCGATAGAGGTTGCATTATATAATACGACAAATGATCGAGTGGGCTCTGCTACATTTGTAGAAGGAAATAATGAAGTGAAAGTAAATATAAAGCTTGAAGGGTTAGAGCCAGGATTCCACGGAATTCATATGCATGAATCACCACTTTGTGAAGGTCCTGATTTTAAATCTGCAGGTAATCATTTTAATCCTACAGGTAAAGAGCATGGGTTAATGCATCCAGACGGGGCCCATTTAGGTGATTTTGTGAATATAGAAGTAGATCCAGCTGGAACGGTAGAGACAGAGCTTGTATTAAGCGATGTAACGTTATTAGATGGGGATAAATCTCTTTTACGTGAAGAGGGAACATCAATTATTGTCCATGAAAAAGAAGATGATGGGATATCTCAGCCTTCAGGAGACGCAGGAGATCGAATCGTGTGTGGTGTCCTTTCCAAAACAAAAGAAGACGAATCAGATAATGCAACTGATCCAACAGAATTTAACGAAGAAAAAGAGTAAAGGTTAGATATACTAGCTACCTTTACTCTTTTATAATGTCAATAAGTGTGTAATATCATTACTTCACCATCAAGCAATGATTGTGTTAATGCTAAAAAAAGATTTATTTGTCGTGTAATTGAGTATCTAACGCAGTAATAATACGTTTAATTCCTTCTTCTACTACAATAGTAGGACACGCAACATTTATACGCATAAATCCACTTCCTGATTCCCCGAAGGATTCTCCATCATTTAAACCAACCTTTGCAGATTCTTGTAAGAATTTTTTAAGCTCTGAATGGGTAAGGTTTAAGTTGCGAAAATCCATCCAAATGAGATAAGTACCTTCAGGACGTATGACTGTCACATCCTCACGTTGTGAAAAAGCATCGATTACTAAGTTAATATTTTCATGAACTTTATCAATTAACTGATCAAGCCATATATCTCCATTTGTATAAGCAGCTTCGAGAGCAGTGACCCCCATGGTATTCAACATATGCATCCCTTGAGTTTCAAACATTTCTTTTAATGCTTCACGAAGATTCTTATTCGGCGCTACCACATAAGAAACTTGCAGACCTGCTAGATTAAAAGTCTTTGTCGGTGACATAAAGGTAATGGTACGAGATTTAATTTGATCATTTATTGTAGAGATCGGAACATGAACATGTGGTTTATAGACTAAGTCAGCATGAATTTCATCAGAAAAAATTAATACATCATACTTTTCACATAAGTCTCCCATTTTTTCAAGTTCTTCAGCTGTCCAAACTCTACCAATAGGGTTATGTGGACTACATAGAACAAAAGCTTTTACTCCTTGTTTTAACTTTGCTTCAAAATCCTCAAAATCAATCTGGTATTTTCCATTTTCAAATTTTAATTCGTTTTTAACAATAGTTCTGTTATGTTTTTCAACAATACTATAAAACGGTGGGTAGACAGGTGTTTGAATTAAAACCTTATCTTCTTCCTTTGTTAATGCTTGAATTGCCATATGAAGGCTTGCTATCACACCTGGACTATATAAAAGCCAAGCGGAAGAAATGTCCCAATTATGTCTTCTTGTTAACCAACTCTTTATCGTGTCATCTAATTTTTTATCGGTAAAGGTATATCCGAAAACTCCATGTTGTGCCCGTTTTACTAGCGCATCTGTAACCGCTGAGGGAATTTGAAAATCCATATCAGCTACCCACATAGGTAGCACATCTTTATTCCCATACAATGCCTCAACTAGATCCCATTTTACGGCACGTGTATTTAATCGATTGATGGATTGATCGAAAAAATTATTCAAATTTATCATCCTTTCCATTACTATTCATATTGTTCAAAACTTCTTTATGTAGATAGTAAGAGTTTATCATTAATTGAGAAATACCTGTAAAAAAAAGCTTTAGAGAACGCTTAATTGAATAATTTCACATATAGCCTCAGGGGCTTCCTCTGGTAGAAGATGTCCCTTTTTTTCTAATACATAAAATTCAGCGTGAGGAAGGTCTCTTTTAAGTTGTTCTCCGATAGAAATGGGAAGGATTTGATCGCTTTTTCCCCAAACAATATAACAAGGAGCATGAATTAAATGTAAATCTATTTCAATTAAATCCCCAGGATGATCAAGGAAAAGTTCAATTAGAATGTTATACATACTGTCATCGGTGAAGGTTTTTTCATATCTTTCAATAAGTTCTTCATTTACTACTTCTTCATCGTAAGTAGCAAATTTTAATAATGCAGGGAGCCCTTTCACTTCAAATAAATATTTAAGGACAGAGGATGTATTCGGTACGTGATCGATCCAAAACTGAATTATATCGGAAGCTTTCATATAACTAGAAGGAGCTAATAAATAAAGGGAAAGTATACGGTTTGGATAATATCTTGCACAAACTAAGGCTATTTGACCGCCCATGGAGTGACCTATTATCGCAGCTTTCTCGATGAGTAAATTATTCATAATTCTCATGACAAGATCGGCGTAGTTACGATAGGAAAAATCAAAATCTCTCTTTTTTTCACTAGCTCCAAAAGGGGGTAGATCAATGCAGACAATTGAAAATTCATGGTGTAATGTTCCAATCATTTTATTAAAACATTCTTTAGAGGCTAATAACCCATGTAAAAGAATTAATGTGGGTGCGCCATGATTTAAATAATAATCAAAATGTACTTTGGTTGATTGATATACGAGGATATGTTTCTCTTTCAGCTGCATAGCAAGTACTCCTGTCTTTTTCCACTTATCCTTCCTCTATCAACAAATCTTATTCCGTGATCATGAATTGATGAAAGAAGCATGCGAAATGGGAACATTTAAAAAAGACAAAAAAAAGCAAAGTGATTGCTCACTTTGCCATCCAGGGGGAATACGAGAAAGTCTTACATATTTTAGTAGTACCCCTATGTCCAATTTATAAACCAAAATGTTTAAAAAACTTTTAAAAAATTGATGAATTTTGTAATTCTTGGTTGATTTTCTATATGTGTGTTAGTATTAAATGTTGTATCTAATGATAAAGAAATTATTCTTTGTGATTAAAATTAATAATACATAAGAAGAACAAGAATGGAGTGTTAGAGTATGGCAGAAAAATATAGTGTAGGCCAAGTAGTCGAGGGAAAGGTAACAGGTGTACAAACTTATGGAGCCTTTGTTGCTTTAGATGAAGAGGTGCAAGGACTCGTTCATATATCTGAAATAACGGATGGATTTGTTAAAGACATTAATGATTTTGTTACTTCAGGCGATCAGGTCAAAGTTAAAATCATCGAAATGGATGAGATTTCAGGTAAATATTCTTTATCAATGAAAGCTTTAAATGAAAATGCACAGAGTAAGAAAACAGAGAAAAAGCAAGTATTGCAAGATGAAAAGGATGGATTTAATACACTCAAAGAAAAACTAGGTGATTGGATTAAGCAATCTGAGCAAAGTGGAAATCAAAAAAAATAAAACGAAAGGCATTGAGAATTTTATTTTCAATGTCTTTTTTATAAAGTTTGAAAAATCTTTTTAAAAAAGTAACTTATTTTAAAATGGTTGAAGAATAGCTAAGTTTCACACCAATATTAGTGGTAGCAAAATAGTTTAAAAAGAATACTGAAAAGTTTCATTTTTCAAAAAATAGCGCGGGATTCATAAAATTTTCCTATCTATCTGCTTGATTTAAGCTTCTGGATTCGGTACATTTATAGAGTGAGAATAATTTGATGGAGGGTAAAAAATGACACATGTACGTTTTGAGTACGATAAAGCATTAGCTTTCTTTGGTGAGCATGAGCTGGCTTATTTAAAAGAACCAGTAAAATTAGCCCATGAAGCAATACATAATCAAACGGGTGCAGGTAGTGATTTCTTAGGTTGGGTCGACTTGCCAACTAACTATGATAAGGAAGAATTTGCACGAATTAAAAAATCGGCTGAAAAAATCAAGAAAGACACTGATGTATTATTGGTAGTTGGAATTGGTGGATCATATCTAGGTGCAAGAGCTGCAATTGAAATGCTTAACCATTCTTTTTATAATGCACTTAATAACGACCAACGTGATACACCACAGGTCTTTTTCGTAGGAAATAACATTAGCTCATCTTATATCAATGATTTATTTGATGTATTAAAAGATAAAGATGTATCGGTTAATGTTATATCAAAAAGTGGTACAACTACTGAGCCTGCAATTGCGTTTCGTATTTTCCGTAAGTTCTTGGAAGAAAAATATGGTGCGGAAGAAGCAAAAGGACGTATTTTTGCTACAACAGACAAGGCTCGTGGAGCATTAAAAACATTAGCAACAGAAGAGGGATATGAAAGCTTTGTTATTCCAGACGATGTTGGTGGACGCTATTCTGTTTTAACTGCTGTTGGACTATTACCAATTGCTGTTAGTGGCGTGGATCTTGATGAAGTAATGAAAGGTGCTCAAAAAGCACAGGAAGAATTAAGTGATGGTGATATCGATAAAAACCCTGCGTACCAATATGCAGCAGTACGTAATGTTCTTTATAATAAAGGGAAAACTATTGAAATGCTAATTAACTATGAACCAGCACTTCAATATTTCTCTGAGTGGTGGAAACAATTATTTGGAGAAAGTGAAGGGAAAGATTTCAAGGGAATTTATCCGTCTTCAGCTAATTTTTCAACTGATCTTCACTCACTTGGACAATACGTTCAAGAAGGTCGTCGTGATATTTTTGAAACGGTCTTACACGTAGAAGAACCTAAATCACATATTACGATCGAAAAAGAAGCGCAAGATTTAGATGGCTTAAATTATTTAGAAGGAAAAACATTAGACTTCGTAAATGAAAAAGCATATCAAGGTACATTGCTTGCTCATACAGATGGGCAAGTACCAAACCTTTTAGTGCATTTACCTAAGCTTGATGCCTATACATTCGGTTATATCGTATACTTTTTCGAAAAAGCATGTGCTTTAAGTGGATACCTATTAGGTGTTAATCCATTTGATCAGCCAGGTGTAGAAGCATACAAGAAAAATATGTTTGCCCTTTTAGGTAAGCCAGGTTTTGAGAAAGAAAAAGAAGAATTAGAAAAGCGTCTATAAAAAATAAAAATAAAACAAGCATCTCTTTTATATCGAAAGAGGTGCTTGTTTTTTTGGTTTCATTAAAATTAATGTATCCTTTTTTTTAATACTTTTAATCAGTTTGGCATCAAATAATATTTTTTCTTCGCGAATGACCCCTAATAGAAAACGGCCTTCTTTTTGATGAAATGTTTGTTGCAGAAAATAGCTTATTTCTTTTTCTGCTGGCACAAATGAAAGTTCCATCTGTTTAAGCAACTGGATGTAAATATCAAATGATCCTATTCCCTCTATTTGGCGCAATTCTTGAAAAAATAGATTGCTCATGAAATCATTTGATCTAATGATTGTTGTAGCTCCAGCCCGTTTTGCATTTTCTTTCTGCTCATTAGTTAGCAATTCAGTAACGATTGGCACCTCATTATTAAGTCCTCTAACAGCTAATGCGGTTAAAATTGTTTGACGATCTGCTTCTGACTCATTTTTATTTGGATCTGCCGTAATTAAAACGATAGAAGCATCTTTAATATTAGCTTTATCTAGACAAGCATCTCTCGTTGGATCATCATGAATAAAATGAAGCATATGCTTTTGATAGGGTAAATTTAAAAGGCTTTTATCAATGAGCACAACAGGATGTGCCCTATGATCTGCTTGTAAAAATGTGATTAATTGTTTGGTTCGTTCATTCCACCCGACAATAATGATATGATTTTTTCCTTTAAACGAAATTTGCCCATTTGATAGTTTTTCCTCATGCTGAATGGAAGTGGCTGATAGTGTTACCATATAAAAAGTAAGAAGGCCACCACCAGTTAGAATTAAAAGGATAGCGATTGCTTTACCTAAAAAACTTAATGGAACATAATCACCATAGCCAACAGTCGACCCCGTAACAATAGCCCACCAAATACCGTCAAAGACACTTTCAAAGTGAGTGGGTTCAACTAAATGAATAAGGTATCCAAAAAGAATCATAAAAAATGATACAGATAAAAGTAAACGTAAGATAATAGGAATATGAAAATAAAATTGGCTCCACCTAAACCAAATCATTGGTTGCCCCTCCTTTTTGTGTTAGTATTATCCAAATAGTAATAGAATACTCAGTAAGGAGAATCAAACATGGAACAATCAAGAATAGAATTTTTAATGGAGTTACTTAATACCGCTTCTCCTTCTAGCTTTGAAATGGATATTCAGAAAAAGTGGATCAAGGATGTAGAAGCTTATGCAGATGAGATAAGAACGGATAATGCAGGAAATGCGATTGCTGTATTAAATAAAAATGCACCCTTTAAAATTTTACTTGCCGGTCATATAGATGAAGTTGGCATGATGGTAAATAGAATTGATGAAAATGGCTTTATTTATGTAGATAAATTAGGCGGAATAAATCCAAAAGCGGCAATAGGGATGCGCGTAGAAATTATAAATGAAGCGCATCGATTAAATGGAATCATCGGTGTAAATGCTCAGCATCATGGTGGAATTAAAGGCGATTTTGAGCTAGAGGATTTATTTATTGATTGTGGGATGGATTCAAAAAAAGAAGTTGAGAAAAAGATTCAAATCGGGGATTTAGTTGTTTATAGAAGATCTGCAGAAATATTGAATGAACAACTAATTTCTGGAAGAGGCCTTGATAATAGAACGGGTGCTTTTATTGTAGCGGAAGTAATCAGAAGGCTAAGAGAAAAAAATATTGAAGTTGGCGTTTATGCTGCAAGCACAGTAAATGAGGAAACAAATATGGGTGGAGCTTATTTTGCTGCAGCAGGGATTGCACCAGATGCAGCAATTGCGTGTGACGTAACATTTGCAACCGATTATCCACATGTGAACAAACACAAGCATGGGGAGGTTAATCTTGGTGGTGGACCAGTGTTAGCAAAAGGGGCACCAATCAATCGTAATTTGAATAAACTATTAGAGAAGGCAGCAAAGGAATTAAATATAGATTTACAATATGAATTAACTCCGCGACATACCGGTACAGATGCAGATCGCATGAGGCTAACCGGGAAAGGTGTTCCAATCAGCTTAGTTTCGTTACCATTGCGTTACATGCACTCACCAGTTGAGACAGCTAGTATACGCGATATGGAAGAAGAAATAGCTTTACTTGTTAAGTTTATTGAGAATTTACCGCGTGATGAAAACTTAAATCCACTAAAATGAAAAAAATGTTTGTAGAGTACTTCACAAACTTTTGGTAATAGTGTATACTTTAAATATAATTAAATATCGATTCTATCTTCGGGGCAGGGTGAAATTCCCGACCGGCGGTGAGGAGCTTCGAGCTCTAAGTCCGTGACCCGTTCATTTTTATGAACGGTGGATCTGGTGAGATTCCAGAGCCGACAGTTACAGTCTGGATGGGAGAAGATAAGAGTAGAGGTAATGCCGTTTATTTGGTGTACCTTCTATTTCCTACTACACTTCTATCCTAAAGCCCCTCTAGGCTTTAGGATTTGTTTGTTTAGAGGAAACTTACCCTTCATCAGTAAGTATAGAATCGATATTAAGATGAAGGAGGAATGGGCGATGAAAAAAGCTACAAAGCAATCGTCTCGTTTATTAAAATTAATTATTTTAGCTTTATTTGGTACAATTTCTATGGTTTTAATGTTTTTAAATTTTCCACTACCATTTTTACCGCCATATTTAAAAATTGACTTTAGTGATGTTCCAGCCTTAATAGCTGGCATTCTGTTTACGCCAATTGCTGGTGTTGCAGTCGAAGGGATTAAGAATCTATTGTATCTTATTTACACAGGTGCAGGAGATCCAATCGGAGTAATTGCTAACTTTACAGCAGGTACGTTATTTGTTCTACCAGTAGCAATTATTTATCACAGAATGAAATCTGCAAAAAATCTACTAACTGGTCTAATTGTTGGTACTGTTGCAATGGCTTTTGGAATGGGAATACTCAATTATTTAGTAATCCTGCCTGCCTATAGTTTATTTATGGGGTGGGAATCAATGTCTAGTACCGTTAAGCTTAGCACCGTTATGGTAGGGATATTACCATTTAATTTAATCAAAGGTATTATCGTTGCGATGTTATTTATACCATTATTCAGTAAATTGAAACCTTGGTTAGACAGGAAACGGCTTAGTTTTCAAACCTAATTATGCATAAAAAACCTCCTCACCTAAATATAGGTTGAGGAGGTTTGTGTTTGTATCGTTGATTATATGGATTAATTTTTTCTTTTTTCTTTAACTCCTAACGTACATCGAGAAATAGTAACAAGTTCATCCATCTCATCATAAATTCTAATGTCCCAAACCATCGTACTTTTACCAATGTGGACCGGTTTAGCGAAAGCTTGTAATAATCCATCTTTTTTCGCTTTGATATGATTGGCATTTATTTCGATCCCAAATACATTGGAGGTTTCTTTGTCAATATAAAGAAGCCCGCCGACACTTGCAGCAGTTTCTGCTAATGTTACAGAAGCTCCTCCATGCAAATAACCCATTGGTTGCTTTGTTTCATTGGTTATTGGCATAGTAATCTGTACTAATTCTTTTGTTTGTTTAATAATCTCCATTTTTAATAAAGTAATCATATTGATTGGGGAGCTCATTTATTTTCTCCTTTTTTCACAGGGTAATTGGCCATAAAACTTGAAGAAGAAGTGACAGTCCAATCAATAGCCCGTAAAAAGTATTTGTTTTAGCAGTAGTAACCATCGCAGGTATCATAGCTACGTTGGTAGAATTTTGACGGAATAATTTGATTGCTTTTACTGCTTTTATTCCACTTATGAGTGCAAGCAAACTCCAGATAGGTAGTAACCCAAGTAGAATAAATAAAATGGTTAGCATATAACTGCTTGTCATACTTATTCCTAATAGGGAGATTGCATGTTTTCTTCCTACAAGAATTGCTATCGTTTTTCTGCCATTTTCCTTATCTCCATCTAAATCACGAATATTATTTGAAAGTAAAATAGCTCCAATAAAGATCGCGATTGGTATAGAAATAATGACTACTTCCAGAGTAATTGTACCAGTTTGAATAAAATAGCTAATTCCGATCATAATAGTTCCCATAATTATGCCAGAGACAATTTCTCCAAATGGGCTATATGCAATAGGCTTTGGCCCCCCTGTATATAAGTAGCCAATTAACATACAAAATAGACCAATTGCACAGATCCACCAGCTCGATAAAAGACAGATATAAACACCTAATAGCATCGAAAGAATAAAAAAGATAATTGCTAATCGTTTTACTGTTTTAGGTTTAATACCATCTCTTACGATTGTTCCACCTATTCCCACCGAGTTCTCATTATCTAATCCACGTACAAAATCGTAATATTCATTAAACATATTTGTACCAGCTTGAATTAACATTGCCGCTAATAACATGGCTAAAAATAACAGTAATTTAAAGGAGTCATCCAAGACTGCAAGCATCGTTCCTATAAAAACTGGTATAAATGAGGCTGTTAATGTATGTGGTCTTAATAATCGCCACCATATATGGAAGCCAGGTCTTTCATTTAGATGGGCACGTTCAGTTGCTTGATTACTTGTTGTCATATACTTTTTGCTCCTATACAATAATTAAATTTAGTTATTCTAGAATTAAGTTTAGATAACTTCACAAAGCGTGTCAATCTAACTTTATTCGTTGAATAATCATGAAATAAGAAAAATATTTGAAAATCGGTTATAATCTATCATAGGTTTGCTTTTTGTGGGGAAGACACAAGTAAATAATGCCTTAAACATTAGTTGTTATTTAAATGCGTCATCATTTATAATATAATGAACAATGCCTAAATGGCAACGCCCTAATATATTGGAGGGTTACGAATGATTGAAACAAAGGAAAAACATATAGATGGTGTTTTAAAAGCAGCAAGGTCTCAAGCAACAAGAATGCATGCACCAACCTTTGTAAGTGTTACAAATGAAATTGATACGGTAGATCCTTTAGGATTTTTTCAAGCTGGAAAAAATATAGATGGAAATCGTGTTTTTTGGTCAAGCGCTACAGAGAATAAATCTTTTATAGGTGTTGGTAAAGCATATACGTTGAAAGCAAAAGAAACCTCTTATGCTAGTGTGCGAAAGCAGTGGGAAGAACTGCTTGAACATGCAATTATTGATAATGCCTATCCACTTACAACACCAAAAGCTTTTGGTGGATTTACTTTTGATGAGAAAATGACGTCAACGAATACCGACTGGAAAGAGTTCCAGGGTAGTCAATTTCTTGTGCCTGCTTATGTGTTAACAATGGAAGATGATCATTTCTATTTAACGATCAATTGTATAGTAGATACTACTACTTCCCTTGAAATTTTAAGCAAGCAAATTTCAGAAGATACGAAAATGTTAGCACGCGCTAACTTTATTCAAGAGCCTTTAAGTACGATAGAAAATAGGTATGAAGAAGATCCAAAAGATTGGATGGAATTAGTAAAGCAAGCAACAAGAACAATTAAAACAAGCACAGTAGACAAAATTGTGTTAGCGCGAGAATTGCTACTGGATTTTAAAAATACGGTGGACATAACAGTTGTTTTACATCACTTACTACAAGCACAGTCAAATAGTTATGTCTTTGCATTTGATTCGATGGAGTCGAGCTTTATTGGTGCTACACCAGAACGATTAGTTCGAGTTGAAAATCAATCGGTGCTTTCTGCTTGTCTAGCTGGAACGGCGAAGCGCGGGCAAACAGACTTTGAAGACGCATTAATTGGGGACAGGCTGTTACATGATGATAAGAATCTTCATGAACATCAGTTTGTCGTAGATATGATTAGAGAAGCGATTTCTGCTGTCTCTACTACAATGGAAATACCTGATCGCCCTGTTTTGTATCCGTTAAAGAATCTTCAGCATTTATATACACCTGTAAAAGCAGAATTGAAATCGTCTTACGGTATTTTAGATGTTGTCGAAAAGCTACATCCAACTCCTGCTTTAGCTGGCTATCCAAGAGAAGAAGCAATGCAATTTATACGATCGTACGAATCCCTTGATCGTGGTTGGTATGGTGCTCCGATTGGTTGGTTTGATCAGGACTTTAATGGGGAATTTGCAGTTGCTATACGCTCAGCGCTAATAAATGATACGAAAGCTACTTTGTTTGCAGGTTGCGGTGTTGTGAAGGATTCCAACTCACTTAAGGAATACGAGGAGACAAACATTAAGTTCACTCCAATGTTAAGTGCTCTAGGGGGATAAGGATGAAACATACTGAAATTTTAACAAGATATGTAGCTAATTTTGTGGATGAGCTGGTAGAAAGTGGAGTGAGGGATATTGTCATTTCACCTGGATCAAGATCTACTCCTCTAGCAATGCTATGTAGTCAGCATAAAGATTTACAGACATGGATTCAAATTGATGAAAGGTCTGCTGCTTTTTTCGCTTTAGGAATTGCAAGAGAATCTAATCGAGCAGTTGCTGTAGTTTGTACTTCAGGCACAGCAGCTGCTAATTATTTTCCCGCGATTATTGAAGCTTACTATAGTCGTCTACCTATTCTTGTGTTAACTGCAGATCGTCCACACGAATTAAGAGATAACGGTGCACCTCAAGCGATTGATCAAATTAAAATGTACGGTAATTATGTGAAATGGTTTCATGAAATGGCGTTACCAGAAGCAAGTGAAAGAATGCTTTCTTATGCTAGAAACCAAGCTTTTCGGGCAGTACATACAGCAATGCAACATAATAAAGGTCCAGTACATGTCAATTTGCCATTTAGAGAACCGCTTCTTCCGGACTTTCATGTAGAAAATATGTGGGGGAAAGGACAAAAGAAAAGATGGTTTGAAAGTGGTACCATCACCGTCGATGCTTCTACTATTAAAAGACTGATATCTGTTCTTAAAAATAAGCAAAGAACCATTATTGTAAGTGGCCCACAGGATGATGCACGCCAAGCAAAAGCGATCTTAAAAATTGCTGAATTGTTTCATTTGCCAGTCTTTGCTGATCCGCTTTCTAAGCTTAGAAGCCATCCTGACCCGAAAAAATTAGTTATAGAATCGTATGACGCGTTTTTGAAATCCTCTAGCATACGTGAGCATTTGCAAATCGATCTAATTATTCGTTTCGGAGCTGCGCCGGTTTCAAAAGCTTATGGTCAGTTTGTCGAAGCGCAAAAAGATGTCGAACACATTATTGTTGAGCCATACGAGGGATACCGGGAGCCGACGGATCAAACTGTCCATTATTTGTATAGTGACGCTACTTCTTTACTAGAGCAATTAAATGGGATTTCTACTTCGTTTGACTTTGATCCCTCTTGGTTAGAGATGATGCAGGATTGGAATGAAAAAGCAAAAGGCATTTTGTTAGAACGCTCTTTTACAGAAAATTTGACAGAAGGCCATGCTGTATTAGGAATAGAAGAAGCAGCACCTTTTGCTAGTATATTATTTGTGGGAAATAGCATGCCGATTCGAGATGTAGATACTTTTTTCATGCACACAAATAAGGAAATCGAAATTCTTGCTAATCGCGGTGCGAATGGTATTGATGGTGTCGTTTCCTCTGCTTTTGGAGCAGCCGCAAATGGTAAAAGAGTGACACTTTTGATCGGTGATATTTCACTATTACATGATGTGAATGGTTTGTTGCTAAGTAAAGAAACATCTCTTAACGTTACCATCGTTTTAATAAATAATAATGGTGGCGGAATCTTTTCTTTCTTACCGCAAGCTAGTAGTGAAACATCACAATTTGAAGCATTATTTGGAACGCCGTCCAACATACAATTTGAACAAATTGCGTCTACTTATTCTCTGCACTATCATCGGCCAGATTCTTTTCAGAGTTATATAGATTGTTTAAAGGAAAGCTACGAGCAAAATGGTATCTCTTTAATTGAAGTTCAAACAAATCGCGAAGAAAATGTAAGCTGGCATAGGAAAAAGTGGAAAGACATCGAAACAATATTAACCTCGAAATAAAGTAGGTGACGATTTGTATATTCCAATTAAGGATCGAAAATATTGGCTAGAAATAGAAGGGGAAGGTATACCTGTGTTATTATTTCATGGCTTCACAGGTACTACCAACACCTGGAGTGAGATCGTTCCCTATTTAAACGAGTCGCATAAGGTTATTCGAATGGATTTACCGGGTCATGGGAAAACAGTTACAAATGGTGTAATTTCTATGCTGCAATTTTGTGATGACCTTGCTATAATTTTGGAAAAATTAAAACTAGAAAAAACGCACCTATTAGGATATTCGCTAGGCGGAAGAACAGCTTTAAGCTTTGCTTGTGTATATCCGGAAAAGGTTTTAAGCTTAGTAATAGAGAGTGGCACTGCTGGATTAAAGGAAGAACAGGATCGAAAATTAAGACAAGAAGCGGATCTAGCTTCTGCTAAAGAGATTTTGGATGATGGTATTCCTGCTTTTATTAATAAATGGGAAAGGTTACCTTTATTTGAAACGCAGGCACAACTACCAAACGACATTCAGAAAAAAATAAAAGAAGAACGTTTATCTCAAACATCAACTGGTTTGAGCTTATCTTTAACCGGTATGGGAACCGGATTCATGCCTAATTGGTGGACGCACTTAGAAAAGCTGCCAATTCCGACTCTGATTCTTGTTGGAGACTTAGATTTGAAGTTTGTTAAGATTGGAAAAGAGATGCATAAGCTTTTTCCAAATAGTGAATTTCAGATAATTTCCGACAGTGGGCATGCAATTCATGTGGAACAACCTAAAATTTTTGGTACAATAGTAAGTGAATTTATTTCAAAGCAAGAAATATAGGAGGATTTGATAAAATGGAATGGGTAAATGAGCGTAATTACGAAGATATTTTATATGAAACATATAATGGAATAGCTAAAATAACAATTAATCGCCCTGAGGTTCGAAATGCATTTCGTCCGTTGACTGTAAATGAATTAATTGATGCATTTTCTTATGCACGTGATGATTCAAGTATTGGTGTGATTGTACTAGCAGGTGCTGGCGATGATGCGTTTTGTTCTGGAGGAGATCAAAAAGTTCGCGGACACGGTGGTTATGTTGGGGACGATCAGGTTCCTCGTCTAAATGTGCTAGACTTACAACGCTTGATTCGTGTTACTCCTAAACCAGTTGTTGCAATGGTATCTGGTTATGCTATTGGTGGTGGACATGTGTTACATGTTGTCTGTGATCTAACTATTGCAGCAGATAATGCTATTTTTGGACAAACCGGACCAAAGGTAGGAAGCTTTGATGCCGGATATGGTGCCGGTTTATTAGCACGAATCGTTGGACAAAAAAAGGCGAGAGAAATTTGGTTCTTATGTCGTCAATATAATGCGCAAGAAGCTTTGGATATGGGACTTGTAAATACAGTTGTTCCACTTGAAAAATTGGAAGAAGAGACGTTGCAATGGTGCGAAGAAATGCTAGAGAAGTCTCCAACTGCGCTGCGTTTTCTTAAAGCATCACTCAATGCAGATACAGATGGCTTAGCTGGTTTACAGCAAATGGGTGGCGATGCGACATTATTATACTACACCACAGATGAAGCAAAAGAAGGGCGAGACGCGTTTAAAGAAAAAAGAAAGCCTGACTTTAAAAAATTCCCTCGTTTTCCTTAATAAAGCTTGATGTGAATGACCAATGCTGTTGCATTGGTCATTCAATTTTCTATGGATCGGAGCTGGATGATATGAAAGAGATGCTTCATTGGTTGGATAAAAGAGTACAATTGACACCAGAAAGCCTTGCAGTAGAAACCGTTTCTGGAGAAGTAATTACATATAGAGAATTGAGAGAAAAAGCGCAAGACTTTGCTGGGAAAATAAAGGTTCATTACAGCAAAAAGTTAACAGGTCAAGTTGCTATTTTAGCGGAGAATTCTCTCGATATGGTCGTGGCTATTTTAGGATGCACCTATTTAGATTGCCCACTAGTTTTGTTAAACACAAAATTATCTAAAAAAGAATGGCAATATCAGGTGGAGGATGCAGATGTATCGCTTGTTATATGTGATTCTATATACGAAGAAGCTGTTGCTGAAGTGACTTCTGATAAGGTTGCTGTTGTTTGTACTTCTGAAATAGAAAAACTCTCTGTTGTAAAAACTCAGTTCAAAACTCATATAGAATTAAGTGATGTGGCAACGTTAATGTATACGTCTGGAACAACTGGAAAGGCAAAGGCAGTTGAGCAAAGCTTTGAAAATCATTGGTGGAGTGCTATTTCTTCTGCTTTAAATTTAGGAATCGACACCAAGGATAAATGGTTGGTTTCCTTGCCGTTATACCATATTAGCGGACTTTCGAGCCTTTTTAAGAGCCTTATTTACGGTATGCCGATCTTGTTGATGGAAAAATTTGATGCCACTTTTGTCCATAACGCAATTATGACAAAAGAGGTTTCGATTATCTCTGTTGTTTCGCTTACGTGTAAACGATTATTAGAAGAGCTTGGAGATGATAATTATCCTTCTACTTTTCGGTGTATGCTTTTAGGTGGAGGTCCTGCTCCATTATCTTTACTGGAAGAAGCAAAGGAAAAACAGGTACCTATCTTTCAAACTTATGGAATGACGGAAACCTGTTCTCAGATTTCAACGTTAGCACCAACTGATGCGATGGATAAAATTGGTTCAGCCGGGAAACCGTTATTTCCAGCTGAATTAGAAATTAGAGGAAAAGATGGAGTGCTAGAGCCGTTAACTGTTGGAGAAATTGTAGTGAAAGGACCAATGGTTGCTTTAGGGTATCATAATAATAGTATAGCAACGAAGGAAAGCTTTAGGTCTAATTGGTTATATACTGGCGACCTTGGTTATGTAGACAATGATGGCTTTTTATATGTGGTCGACCGCAGAAAAGACCTTATCGTGTCTGGTGGGGAAAATGTTTATCCTGCAGAAATCGAAAATATTCTTTTGACACATCCCTTGATTAAAGAGGCAGGGGTAACGGGTGTTCCAGATGAAAAATGGGGAAGTGTACCAGTAGCCTTTGTGGTTAGTAGCCAAGCTATCAATAAGAAGGAGCTTGAAAAATTCTGTAAAGAAAAACTTGCTACTTTTAAAACACCAAAGGATTTTTGTTTTGTGGAGGCATTGCCCAGAAATGCTACCAACAAACTAGTAAGGCATCGCCTTCAGGAACTGTATCTAGAGAGGTAGACATCCTTTATCACCAATTCTGATCATGTCATGTTCTTTTTTCGCTTAATCAGAGAGTATTTTGGTGATAGAGGATGTTAATCTATAGCTAATTATTAAAGGCAAACTCTTCATTGACTAAGGTGCTCATTATAGAAAAAAAGCCATTATGCATAGTGACCACCAATTTTTTTGCTGCGATCACGTGTAATTCCAGCATCCAAATAACTAGAAGCACGTAATATCGAAGTAGATCCATACGTGTCCCGGATCTGATCCATGACATACCCGATATCTTTGTTTTTGGGTTTATCATCGAAAAGGTCTAGCTGTGTTTCGATATCCTCTGATAAGTTAGTTAAGGTAACAAAAACTCTACGTACCTTCGTGACCCTGTCATAAAATTCATGAAATAATTGTAAGCATACTCTATACACTTCCATGGTAATGTTGGTTGGTAAATAGACCGATCGAGAACGACTAAACCCCCCACCGACCTCTTGTTGGTAACCAATTCCTAGCTGAATGGTTCTTCCTGCTTGGCCACTA
Organism: Saliterribacillus persicus; assembly: GCF_003337485.1. Classification (GTDB taxonomy): domain Bacteria; phylum Bacillota; class Bacilli; order Bacillales; family Amphibacillaceae; genus Saliterribacillus; species Saliterribacillus persicus. The sequence continues at coordinate 12,779 of NZ_QPJJ01000008.1, read as the reverse complement.
GTTCTGGCACGTCGACACACTTCTTCACACAATTCAAGAAGACAAACCATCACTTCTTCTGCTGTATAATTTCTGAGTAATGTAATGCCGTGACCAAAACCTTTTTGCTCTTCCCGTATGAAATTTCCATAGACAGGGCTGAGATCGACGCCCCATGCATGCCAATATAACTGTTCCCCCATTACACCGAATCTTTTTTTTAGCCGATCAAAAGGAAAGTTTGCTAATTGACCCAAAGTTACAATTCCCATGCGATTTAGGTTACGCATCATTCGTGAGCCAATGCCCCATATTTCTTCAATTGGCGTAGGCCAAAGTAATTCTTCTACATCTTCATAGCGACATTCAGCAATACCAGTTTTTTTTGCATATAAATCCATCACTACCTTTGCTAAAAATTTATTATCACCAATCCCAATTGCACAGGTTAATCCCATCGTTTCTAAAAGTTCTTGTTGAATCATTTTAGCAATATCCTGATAATTTCCATATAATTTTTCTAAACCATTCACGGTGACCCATAATTCATCAACAGAATAAGGATGAATAGCATCCATTGGAACATATTGATTTAATAGCTTGGTGATTTCAATGGATACATGCACATAATCTCCCATCTTGGCTTCCACTATATGCAGATCGGGATCAGAGGGAAGCTCAAAATATCGACTAACATTTTTCACGCCATGCTTTTTCTTAAGAGCAGGTGAGGCCGCTAGGATAATACTGCCAGAGCGATTTTCATCACCAACAACTGCTAGTAAAGTTGTCATTGGATCCAATCCGAGCTTTACGCACTCTACGCTAGCATAAAAGGACCGCATATCGATACATAGCACATTGTTACGAGGGAATGATGTATAGTCCATTTAATTTTTCCTCCAAAATAAGAACGTTAGTTCGGTAAAAGTATAACACGAAAGATAAAATTTTAGTATGGTAATTATTGTAGATAAATAGCTACTTTTCATTAGTTGTATATGGTTGGCGCATATAAGGATACGATTTTAAATAAAAACGAAAGTTGTTTCTCATATTTCTAATGGAAAAAGGTTTAGATAATTAAAAAACATAATTTGAATGACACTTAAATACGCTATACAATAAAAATTAGTCGAATTATTGTTCAAAATAAAGGGGAGATATTTTTGGGAATTGCGAATAAATCCTTATTTATAATTGGTTTAATTTTGCTTGCTATCGTTGCTATTTTGGAATTCGCGTTTCAGGTTAGTTCAGGATATATATTTGTATTAGCGATAATTGGTGGGCTTTCAATCGGAGTGAGCATTAATAAAAAATAGAGTTTCCTTAACCAAGACCACCTCATAGGTTATGATATATGGTTCAAAGAGTTGATTTTATAAGTTTAGTAACGAATTTAAAATTTAATTATGCTGCTGTAGTGGATGCAAATTGAAATTATGAGGATGAAATTTTAATTGATAAAGATTATCAAATTCATTGACAGAGAAGAGTAAAACAAATAAACTAAATAGTAGAGAAAACCTTAAAAAGTGGGAAAGTGTCAAGCGGAATAAAAGGGAGAGGTTTTACATGGAAACACTAGTAGCTAAGGATTTAACTTTGGGATATGGTGAAGAAGTCATCATTGACGATTTAAATATAACAGTCCCTAAAGGGGAAATTACGGTTTTTATTGGTGGTAATGGCTGTGGTAAATCAACACTATTACGTTCTTTGGCACGTCTTTTAAAGCCTAAGGATGGTGGCATTGTTTTAAATGGTGAAAATATTGCTAAAATGCCAACTAAAGACGTAGCAAAGCAATTATCTATCTTGCCACAAAGTCCGATAAGCCCAGAAGGATTAACAGTGGAAGATCTAGTGAAACAAGGAAGACACCCATATAAAACCTTATTTAAAAAATGGTCATTAGAAGATGAGAAAGCAGTGCAAGAGGCATTAACATCTACCAACATGAATGATTTAAAAGAACGTACGGTAGACTCATTATCTGGTGGTCAAAGACAACGAGCTTGGATTGCGATGACACTTGCTCAAGAAACAGATACTATTCTGTTAGATGAACCAACTACTTATTTAGATATGACTCATCAAATTGATATTTTGGATTTATTGTTTGAATTAAATGAGCGGAAAAAAAGTACCATTGTTATGGTATTACATGATTTAAACCTAGCTTGTCGTTATGCACACCATATTGTAGCGATTAAAGATAAAAAGATCTATGCACAAGGAAAACCAGAAGAAATAATTAGCTGTAACCTCGTTCATGATGTGTTTCAGATGAAATGTGACGTGACGTATGATCCGATGTTTGGAACACCAATGTGTATTCCACACGGGCGTGGACGGTGTTTAATAAAGCAAGCAGTCGCAGAGTCATATCAAGGTCGAGTTCGTGCACAATAAAATAGTCAAATTCCAAAACACATGCGTTTATGCGCATGTGTTTTTTGTCATTTATAAAGGTATAAATTTTTCAAAAAAACGTAAAGTAAGCATGAGGAGCTGAATAAAAATGAAAGTAGAAAAACAAAAATATTATGTGAATGTAGGAACGCAAGAAATCTCCCAGGTGCCCTATGGAAATAATGATGATTTCACAATTTATGCAGATGAAGCGGAAGTATATCTTTTGAGAAAAGTATTTAATGGTATGCATGATGCAGACCAAAGCTCTTTTTGGAGAACCCACATTCCTTTCAAGCCTTATCATAACGATTCTGAAAATGATGCCTATGATGCAGGGATAGTGGATGCCTATCGTATGCTGTATCAATTAGGTGATGATTCGACTAGAAATAATATAAAAGAATTAGGAATTATTTTAGAAGATAAAGAATAATCTTTTAAATAATGTAACTTTTTTAAAGTGAAATCGTCTATATAGTAAAGAATAATAAAAAAGAATAGTAAAGAAGATTTTCCATAAAAAAAGGTTTGAAAACTTTTCAGAACAGGAATAGTTAATCATAGGACAAATAGGGGGAATTAAAAATGAAAAAGACTATCATGAGTATACTAATGACAACAGTCCTTGTTGCAATGACTGTAGGTGTAATTAGTCAACCTTTAATTGATGACGCACACGCAGTATCGAAAGTAAGTGTCCATGCTGAAAAAGCAGTAGACGTGAAAGAGAAAGCAAATGACGACATTGAATTATTAGCGGAAGAAAAAACAGAATTGACACATGAAGAAATCGTGTCATTAACAGACCAATTCATGGATCATTTAGTACAAGACACGAATGAGTCATATAAAGTAACGCAATATAAAACGAAAGACGAACTTATTCAATCATTTTCTGACATAGCAACGCAAAACGCTGTACAGCCATACATTGATTTTTATTATGAGGAAAAAGAAGATGGTTTATATATTATACCAACCTCTACACCACCTTGGTTTATTAATGACCAAGAGTATGAAATAATAGAGGTAGATGAAGAAACGAAGAAGGTTGTCCAATCCAATCAAAGTGAGATGTATGGAGATTATCAGATAAGCATCGAGTTTATATATGAAGATGGATGGAAAATCTCAAAGGTTCTTCATAAATAAGGTTGAAGGTAGCGAATTAAATGGAAACATTTTATGATTATTACAATAATAAAGTGGAATTGTCTTTTGAATACCATCCCTTTGATTCTGCGCCAAAGCATGTTTGGATCATTTGTCGTTATAAAAACCAGTGGCTCTTAACTAAACATAGGGATCGTGGTTTAGAATTTCCAGGCGGCAAGGTTGAACGGGGTGAAGACCCGGTACAAGCAGCGAAAAGAGAAATTCTAGAAGAAACGGGTGGAATTGTTGAAGAAATCCAATATATAGGACAATACTATGTTTGTGGGAAAGCTGATCAATTAGCAAAAAATATTTATTTTGCTCAGATAAGTAAGCTTCCTTCCCAATCTACATACTATGAAACGGAAGGTCCTGTTTTATTGGATGAACTTCCTGATAATATAAAGACAAACCCTTCCTTTAGTTTTATGATGAAAGATAATGTTTTACCAATTAGTTTAGCGTATATAAAAAGAGAAAAAATGTAACGCACATCTATAGGTGTGCGTTTTGTTATGTGGAAAACTTGATATTTCAACTTCTAATAAGAGGAAAAAATAATTGACATTACTAGGGCATTTGGTTACGATAAAATTTAAGTGAAAAAGAGACAGCATAGTATTTTAGCCTATTTTATCGTATGTGTCATGCTATATTATTTAGGTATGAATGTAAATTGGGCATTGCAATATTTTTAGGAAGATGTCCGAAAAAATTTGTGTGAAACAAAGCATCCATTATAAAAAGTACAAGGAACCAAAACGTCTTAACCCGTCATAGTATAGCTGGTATGCGTTTTGAAGGAGGAACTATTTTTATGACAACTAATCGCCGTTTATTTACATCCGAATCTGTTACGGAAGGACATCCGGATAAAATTTGTGATCAAATTTCTGATGCAATATTGGATGAAATTATAAAAAAAGACCCGAATGCCAGGGTTGCGTGTGAAACAACTGTAACTACTGGTCTTGTTTTAGTTTCTGGTGAAATTACAACATCGACCTATGTAGATATTCCGAAAATAGTTAGAAGAACCATCAAAGAAATTGGTTATACGCGTGCGAAATATGGCTTTGACGCGGATACGTGTGCAGTTTTAACTGCTATTGATGAGCAATCAGCAGATATTGCTGGAGGCGTTGATAGAGCTTTAGAAGCTCGCGAAGGAAAAATGACTGATGATGAAATTGAAGCAATAGGCGCAGGAGACCAAGGCTTAATGTTTGGTTATGCGATCAATGAAACAGAAGAACTAATGCCATTACCAATAAGCTTGGCACATAAGCTTGCCAAACGTTTATCTGATGTTCGAAAAGATAAAACTTTAGCTTATTTGCGCCCAGATGCAAAAACACAGGTTACAGTTGAATATGATGAAAATAATAAACCAGCTAGAATTGATACAATTGTTATTTCTACACAACATCATCAAGATACTACTTTAGAACAAATTCAAAAGGACTTGATGGAAGAAGTTATAAAACCAATTGTACCTGCTAATTTACTAGATGAAAAAACAAAATACTTTATTAATCCAACTGGCCGCTTTGTTATCGGTGGACCTCAAGGAGATGCTGGGTTAACTGGTAGAAAGATTATAGTAGATACGTATGGTGGTTATGCTCGCCATGGTGGTGGAGCATTTAGCGGGAAAGACGCAACAAAAGTAGATAGATCTGCAGCATATGCTGCCCGCTATGTAGCTAAAAATATTGTAGCAGCTGGATTAGCAGAAGCGTGTGAGGTTCAATTTGCTTATGCAATTGGCGTAGCGCAACCAGTATCTATCGCTATTAATACATTTGGTACAGGAAAAGTTTCTGAAGAGAAATTAGTAGAAGCGGTTCGTGCGTTATTTGATCTACGTCCAGCAGGAATTATTAAAATGTTAGACTTAAGACGTCCAATATACCGTAAAACTGCAGCATATGGTCATTTTGGTCGAACAGATGAAGAATTCTCGTGGGAAGCGATAGATAAAGTAGAAGCTTTAAAAGAATATGTAAACAAATAAAATAATCAGCAAAAAAGCATTCATGTAATAAGCATGGATGCTTTTTTATGCCTTTTTATGATGAAGGATTTTCACACATATGCTAAAAATTAGTCTTTTCTTTTCTATTTAGTTAAAAATAAATCCACTTTAAATAATCGCCATACATAATTACTGTTATTTCGCACATTGTAAATATTAGAAAACAATTTATTTTTGTAACATTCGTGATTTGAATACGTCTATTTATTTGATCATATAATATATCAAAAAAGTGGGGGTACAATATGTGTGGATTTATAGGTCTACTAAATGAAGAAGGACAGGCCAAGCAATATAATAGAAAGGTGCAAGAAGGAAACCATATAATTTATCATCGTGGTCCAGATGACGAAGGTTATTATGATGATGCCTATGTCTCATTTGGGTTTAGCAGGTTAAGTATTATTGATTTGGACAGTGGTCATCAGCCGTTTAGTTATGGTAATGAACGTTATTGGTTGATGTTTAACGGTGAAATTTATAACTATATCGAACTAAGAAAAATGCTAATAGAGAAAGGTTATATATTCTTTACAGACTCCGATACAGAAGTAGTGATTGCGATGTTTAAAGAATATGGCGTAGAAGCATTCAAACAATTACGTGGAATGTTCGCTATTATCATCTGGGACAAAGAAGAGAAGCTGCTTTATGGAGCAAGAGATCCATTTGGAATCAAACCTTTTTATTATGCAGAAAGGGAAAATAACTTATACTTTTCTTCAGAGAAAAAAAGTTTAGGATTTTTAAGTGATGAAAAAGTTGATCATAGAGCGCTTCAACATTATTTAAGTTTTCAATATGTCCCAGAACCCTACACAATGTCGGAGGATATTTTTAGATTAGAACCTGGCACTTTTTTTCAAAAAAAAGTCGGGGAAAAAATCCAAATATCAACATACTGGAAAGCCTCTTTTCAACCAGGTAATAGCGACTCTCTTTCCTTAACAAAAGAAATAAGAGATACATTAGATGCGTCCGTGCAAAAACATATGCGAAGTGATGTACCAGTTGGTTCATTTTTATCAGGAGGCATTGATTCCTCTTTTATTGTTGCCTTAGCCAAAAGATATAATCCGAATATAAAAACATTTTCTGTCGGCTTTTCCCATGAAGGATATTCAGAAGTTGATTTGGCAAAAGAGACAGCTGATAAACTAGGGGTGGAAAACTATTCTACCATTATTTCAGCCGAACAGTTTGTAGAAGCGTTACCAGAAGTGATGTGGCATATGGATGATCCTCTAGCAGATCCTGCGTGCATCCCGTTATATTTTGTGGCTAAGGAAGCAAAAAAACAAGTGAAGGTAGTTTTATCAGGTGAGGGAGCGGATGAATTATTTGGAGGCTATAATATTTATCGTGAACCTGAATCTTTAAAAATGTTCAACTATCTTCCAGAAAAACTGAATGGATTAATAGGTCAACTTGCAAAAATTTTGCCAGAAGGAGTAAAGGGGAAAAGTTTTCTAGAAAGAGGTACAACCCCACTTTCTAATCGTTATATCGGAAATGCAAAAATGTTTGCAGAGAAAGAAAAAGAAAGCTTCTTTTCTAGATATAGTTCCGGCACAAAATATCAAGATATTACGGATCCTTTTTATGAACAAGCAAAAGCGCAACATCCGGTAAATCAAATGCAATATATTGATCTTCAAACATGGTTGCGAGGTGATATTTTATTGAAAGCAGATAAAATGACCATGGCACATTCGTTGGAATTGCGTGTTCCGTTTTTAGATGTAGATGTTTTTAATGTAGCTAACCGTATTCCAGTTGATTTAAAAATAGCAAACGGAACAACCAAATATCTATTAAGAAGTGCAGCAAAGGGAATTGTACCAGAAGCCGTTTTAAATCGAAAAAAACTTGGTTTTCCAGTTCCAATCAGACTCTGGCTAAAAAATGAACTTTATTCTTGGGCGGTAAATTTAATTCATGAGAGTGATACGAGCGATATACTTAACAAAACGTTTATTTTAAAGCTTTTAGAAGAACATAGAATTGGCAAAAATGATTACAGTAGAAAGATATGGACGGTATTAATGTTTATGTTATGGCACCAAATTTTTATAGAGCATAAATACGATCATACGAATTTCAATAAAGTTACTAAATCAGAATTGAATGTTATTCCTGAAATTTCATAAAATATAGCAAAAAGAAGGCTTTATCCGCTTAAAGATAAAGCCTTCTTTTTCTAAAATAAATTTATAAAATTTCGCTTAGAAATAATTCGATGGGACAAGCCACCATAGTTAACTGAGAACTGAATGTTCTTCGTAAAAAGCGTTATTCTAGCGTATAATTTTGAGGGCTAAGGAAAGAATAATAGAAAAACTATTTTGCTGCCTTTTTATAATATTGTCCTTTTTCGACGTAGGACTCATTAATACGTTTCATTTCTTCGATATCTTTTTCAGTTAATTCACGGATGACTTTCGCAGGACTCCCAAAAGCGAGTGTGTTTGGTGGAATCTTTTTTCCGGGTGGTACAAGACTTCCAGCCCCAACAAAAGCACCTTCACCAATTTCAGCACCATCTAATATAATCGAACCCATTCCAATTAAAGCATTTTTTCTAATGATAGAAGAGTGCAAAGTAACTTGATGCCCAACCGTAACATTATCTTCTACAATTACTGGTAAATCGGGGCTTTGATGAATGAGACATAAATCTTGGATGTTTGCATTATTTCCTATAATGACTGGAGAAACATCTCCACGAATCACAGTTTTAAACCATATACTCGCGTAACTCCCAACCTTAACATCACCTGTCAAAACTACATCGTCTGCGATGAAGGCTGTGGTATCTACCTGTGGTGTTTTACCAAGATATTCATAAAACATTTACATCTACCTCCTGTACTGAATTATTTATTATGATATCATAAGTAAGGATAATGGTAGAATTAAAAAAGGCTTGTTTACATATTAGTTATTTATATACCGAAGGAGGAGCCCCTCACTTTATGATACCTACTACAGCACCAGTATTAATGAACTTTGTTTATCGAAAAGCATTCCCTGAAGTGAACAAGGAATTAGCATATTGGAGACAAAAAGCAAATGACATACCAAATAAAGAATTACGCACGCAAGCGATAGCTAGTATGGATGATAAAAAATTCCACTGCCAAGGAGGTAGTGTTTATGCAATTTTATCACGAAAAAAATGGAAAGAAGCGGTTCGTTTTATTGTGGCTTACCAAACCATTAGTGATTATTTAGATAATCTCTGTGATAGAAGCACTTCTTTAGATCCGGCCGATTTTAGGTTATTACATCAATCAATGGCAGATGCTTTAAATGAGGATGCCCCATTAAAAGATTATTATGCGCTTAGAGAAGACCAAAATGATGGAGGGTATCTGCATAAATTGGTAAAAACATGCCAAGAAGTTCTTAGAAATATAGAACAGGTTGAGTTGATTAAGCCTCACCTTCTTCAACTGGAAAATTTATATAGTGACTTACAGGTTCATAAGCATGTTGCTCATGAAGAACGTATTGATCGTTTAGAAAACTGGTTTAAGAACCACAAGGAAAGCTTTCCCGAATTAAATTGGCAGGAATTTTCTGCTTCTAGCGGATCAACTTTAGGAGTCTTTTGTATGGTTTCCTATGCACTTGGAGGTAAGATGACGGAAGAATTAGCAGGCAATATTTTTAAAAGTTATTTTCCCTACATGCAAGGACTACACATATTATTAGATTACTACATTGATCAGCAAGAAGATTTACTAGAAGGAGATTTGAATTTTTGCAGTTATTATAAAGATGAAACGGAATTACAGGAACGATTATTATATTTTATTAAACAAACAAATCACAATGTGCAAAAACTCCCTAATAAGATTTTTCATGAAATGATACATCACGGACTAGTAGGTTTATACTTAGCTGATCCTAAGGTTAGTAAATTGAAGAACGGAAAAATGATGGCCAAGCGACTTATAAAAGCAAGTGGAAGAAAGTCGAAGTTTTTTCATTTAAATGTTTTAGTTTATAATCGTTTAGCAGGGAGATAGGCTGTTTTTTTAAAATAGCGTGTGTAATTGAACTCAAAATTACTGAATCTTTATTAAATTATTCAATATAAAGTAATCAGAATGTTTCGTCATTATCAGATGACAAACCTTGACAAATGCATGTTGTTTATTTAAAATACGGTTACAATAATGGAACGACGATGACAAGGAAAAGTAGTAAAGCTTGCAGGTTTAGAGAGGTGACGGTTGGTGAGAGTCACTCCTGTAGTTTATGAACTCGCCTTTGATGTTGCAAAAGTGAAAAAATAGTAGCTTTTGTCGTTATCCGCGTTAAGGATAGGAAAGTGAGTGTGCAAACACTAAGATTGGGTGGTACCGCGGGAATCTCTCTCGTCCCTTTAGGGGATAGGGGAGTTTTTTTTATGTGATAGAACAAATGTTTGTATTGATTTAGATAATGGTTACATAGTTTCTAGAGGAGGAAATTTAGATGTCGTTTAATCATCGAAAAATAGAAGAAAAGTGGCGGAATTATTGGATTGATGAAAAAACTTTTGCTACTAAAATTGATTCTGAAAAACAAAAATTTTATGCATTAGATATGTTTCCTTATCCATCAGGATCCGGTCTTCATGTCGGACACCCTGAAGGTTATACGGCTACCGATATTCTTTCAAGAATGAAGAGAATGCAAGGATATGAAGTGTTACATCCGATTGGATGGGATGCGTTTGGTTTACCTGCTGAACAGTATGCGTTAGATACAGGAAATGACCCGGCAGTATTTACGGAGCAAAATATAAATACGTTCAGGCGCCAAATTCAATCACTTGGTTTTTCTTATGATTGGGACAGAGAAGTAAATACGACAGATCCAGGTTATTATAAATGGACACAGTGGATCTTTATCAAATTGTATGAAAAAGGATTAGCCTATGTAGATGAAGTTCCTGTTAATTGGTGTCCGGAGTTAGGAACAGTTTTAGCAAATGAAGAAGTTATTGATGGGAAAAGTGAAAGAGGCGGACATCCTGTTGTTAGAAAACCAATGAAACAATGGATGCTAAAAATAACAGCTTATGCCGATCGGTTATTAGATGATCTTGAAGATTTAGATTGGCCTGAGAGTATAAAAGATATGCAGCGAAACTGGATCGGTCGCTCTGAAGGTGCAGAAGTAGAATTTACTATTGATGGTCATGAGGATAATTTTAAAGTTTTTACAACGAGGCCAGATACTTTATTTGGTGCAACATATGCCGTTTTAGCCCCAGAGCACCCATTAGTAGAAAAAATAACTAAGGATGAACAAAAGGATTCTGTTCAAGCTTATCTTGATAAAGTGCAATCAAAAAGTGATTTAGAAAGAACTGATCTAGCTAAAGAAAAAACGGGCGTGTTTACAGGTGCTTATGCTGTTAATCCAATTAATGGTGAAAAACTACCAATCTGGATTGCAGATTACGTATTAATGACCTATGGTTCAGGTGCGATTATGGCTGTTCCAGCACACGATGAGCGAGATTATGAATTTGCCAAGCAATTCAATTTAGAGATCCTTCCTGTATTAGAGGGCGGAGATATTGAAAATGAAGCTTTTACAGGTGATGGAAAACATATTAATTCTGGATTCCTTAACGGACTAAACAAAGAAGATGGAATTGAAAAAGCGCTTGAGTGGTTAGAGGAAAACAATAAAGGTACAAGAAAAACAACGTACCGTTTAAGAGATTGGTTATTTAGTCGTCAACGATACTGGGGTGAGCCAATTCCTGTTATTCACTGGGAAGATGGAACACAGACAACAGTTAAGGAAGAAGAATTGCCAATTGTATTACCAAAAACAACAGAAATAAAACCATCAGGAACTGGTGAATCACCACTTGCTAATATTCATGATTGGGTGAATGTTACTGATCCAACAACTGGTCTGAAAGGAAAACGCGAAACAAATACTATGCCACAATGGGCTGGTAGCTGCTGGTATTTCTTGCGTTATATTGATCCTAACAATACAAATGAGCTTGCATCAAAAGAAGCATTAAACAAATGGCTACCAGTGGATGTTTATATCGGTGGGGCAGAACATGCTGTACTACATTTACTTTATGCTCGTTTTTGGCATAAGTTTTTGTATGACATTGGAGTAGTACCTACCAAAGAGCCATTCCAAAAACTATTTAATCAAGGAATGATCCTTGGTGAAAATAATGAGAAGATGAGTAAATCAAAAGGAAACGTTGTGAACCCGGATGAAATTGTGGAAAGTCATGGAGCAGACACTTTACGTTTATATGAAATGTTTATGGGACCATTAGATGCCTCGGTAGCTTGGTCTACAAATGGGTTAGACGGTGCTCGTCGTTTCTTAGATCGCATCTGGAGATTATTTGTGACTGATGAAAATATGCTTAGTGAAAAAATCCAAGAAGGTAATGATAATGATGACCTTGTTAGAATTTATCATGAGACAATCAAAAAAGTCACACAGAACTTTGAAGATCTAAGATTTAACACGGGAATTTCTCAGATGATGGTATTTATTAATGAAGCATATAAAACAGACTATGTACCAAAAAGTTATGCAGAGGGATTTGTGAAGGTATTAGCACCAATAGCTCCGCATTTAGCTGAAGAGCTATGGAGTATATTAGGACATGACGAGACAATTTCATATCAACCATGGCCAGCCTTTGATGAGAAGAAATTAGAAGTGAATGAAGTGGAAGTGGTCATTCAAATCTTAGGCAAGGTTCGTGCTAAAATGATGGTAGATAAAGAAGCTACTAAAGAAGAAATAGAAGAAAAAGCATTAAATGTTGACGCGATAAAAGAGAGATTAGAAGGCAAGACAGTCCGCAAAGTTATTGTTGTTCCAGGTAAGTTAGTAAATATTGTTGCGAATTAGCCTATAAAGATAGAAGTAGATGTATTTTAATCTACTTCTTTTTTTGTATAAAAATGTTGACTTTTTGTAAAAATACATGTATAGTAATCTTTACTGTCTCTTAACAATTTCATTTACAAAAAGTAATTTTAATTTATTGACGTAGTCGTTTAAATTGTGTTATAATTTTTACGTCGCGAGACAGCACTATTGATCTTTGAAAACTGAACAGAACAACCAGTATGTCAAGTAAGAAATTAAGCTAGTTAAGTTTAGAGCAATCGAGCTCACATATTATGGAGAG
>NZ_QPJJ01000007.1 GCF_003337485.1 Saliterribacillus persicus | reverse complement strand
ACGTTATCTCCATGTTTACGTAGATATTCCTTCACGGTTTCTTTTTTTCGATCTTTCAGAATATCCAAGGGTTTCCTTTCAATGGGATCTGCGATAATCGTTTGATATTTTTCTCCCCCTGCATCCCCTTTATATTCATCAATCGCTATAATTTCTGGTAACTGTTTTGTCTCACTTAACATGGAAGAACTTATGTGATCAAAACGACGCATCACCGTGGTTGGAGAGGTTCCAAATCGAGAAGCGACATCCTTAAAGTTCTTCCCGTGGATTAATTCAACTCCCATTGCTTGTTTAAACTCTACAGATTGTCTTTGATAGCGTTCTACCATTGCATTATCTTCATAGAATCGTTTTCTACATGCTTCATTTTCACAAACATATCTACGCTTCCGATAGAATAAAGTGGTTGGTCTCCCAAAAATATATTGGTGTTGAATTTTTTGCACACGATAATCATGGACTTTTTCTGTTCGTTGTTCACAACAGGGACAACGATGAGGTTCTCGCTCCAATTCTACATGAAGTTGATAGGAACCATCTTCCACACATGATTTCGTAACGACAAACGCTTCTAATCCTGGTAAAAAAATGTTAGAATTCACTTACACGCATCTCCTTTTTGTGTTTTGTTTATTGGTCTAAACAAAGTTTATCAAAATTAGGAGATTGCGTGTTTTTATTTGTCTGAATTTTTTCTTTACCCCAACATATATTTTAGAGCCTGCAAAAACAAAAAAGCTCTAGACATTAGCCCAGAGCGCATACAGTACCTGTTAAGTTCTATATGTTCCCTACGCTGGTGCTAACCAGATCAGGTTCTAAGGGTCTCTATCTCACGGATAAAATCTCAACCAGCATCACTGGTCCCCCTACATCACACGATTCAATTGTACAATCTTACTTTGCCATATATTCAGAAAATATTCAAGGTTTATTATTATGATAGCCATTAGTCAAAAAGTGACACAATCAAGATTTTTCTTTAGCGTTGTTTTAACACATCGTTCACTAGTACATCAACTAAAGCAGGATCAAATCGTTTTCCCGCATTATCAAATAAGTATTGAACTGCATCTTCCTTCAATAAACCTTTACGATGTTTTCTTCCGTGAACTACTACGTCATAGGCTTCACATAAACCTATTATCCGAGATTCAAGTGGAATTTGTTCCTCATGTAAGCCTCGCGGATAACCTTTTCCATTATAATATTCATGGTGATATAAAACTACATCTGCGACATCTGCAAATTCAGTCGAGGAATTTAATAAACGATAGCCTACTTCTACATGTTTTTTCAGTGATTCTTTTTCTTGTGGAGTTAATTCTAGATTCTTTTCAAAAAGTTTATAGTCTAATGTAATTTTACCGATATCATGCAATAAACCAGCCGTTTTTAACCGAAGTACTTGGGATTCGCCTAATCCAAGGACCTCTCCCACTTTCATGGCTAATTGACTAACTCTTACACTATGCGCCTGTTCTTGTGGGTGCTTTTCATATAAACTAGCAAGTGCCGCATCAATGATACCTTTTCTATTACTTGAATGATGGAAAAGTTTATTTCGATATAAACGATCCTCTGCCTCTTTAAATACGGTTTCATATGATTCGTCTACAGTCTGTTTCAAGCCATAGCCAAATGCTACAGATAAATACAAATCTTTTAAAGGTATAGATTCACAAGCTTTTTCCAGTTGTTTAACTAGTGCTTTAGCAGATAATTCATCTGTATTAGAAAGTAAAATGATAAATTCATCGCCGCCTATTCTGGCAATCGAGCTTCCTTCAGGTAAATAAGCCTTTATGATATTAACCGCTATAATGATCATTTGATCTCCTGCCTGATGGCCAAATGTATCATTAATTAATTTTAAACCATTTAAATCAGCTAAGATTAATCCCATTGGTAATAAATCATCTTTATTCAGTTTTTCTATTTCTCCATTTAAAAAGTGTCTATTATATACCCCTGTTAACTGATCATGGTAGCTTAAATATTCGATTTGCTTTCTCTGTTCATTTTCTTTCGTCTCATCAATAATAGCTAACCGATAACTAGGTGCACCATCAGACGGTCTTTCTATATAATTGCTATGCAGCTTTACATGCTTTTTCTTAGTTCCAATTAGAATATCAATCTCCGTACTGTGACTTTCTTTCTTTTCCGCCAAGTGTTTTAAATGGAAATAAAACCGGTCTTGACTATCAGGATGGAGATAGGGGTGAATAATGTTACCTTTTATACGGTCTGTCTCAAATAAATGAACAGCATCTACATTATATTTTTCAACCTTAAAATCCTCATCTAAGATTAGATAAGCAATTGGGGCTTCCATGAAAATAGACTCATAATTTTGATGAAGAGAGGTTAACTCCTCATTCATTCTCTTTAATTCATCATTTTGATAACGTAACTCTTCATGGAAAACAGAGATCTGCGTAATAATTTCATCCTTGGTTTTTGAAGAATAATCGAGGGATTCTTCCTTATTCAACAATTCATCAATCAATTTTTCGATGTGCCTCATGTCGACTTCTCCTTCGTATGATTTTTAACTCTTGAGGAAATAATGATAGTGAGAAAATTAGAAGCATATTTTATAATAAAATGATGTAATCTACTTGTTGGAATGTAACATAGTTACGATTCCTGCTAGTTTTACAGGATAATTTTGATCGTCTTTTTCTACTACTTCCCCTTGGTCATGAAACCAAACATAAGATTGATCATTATGGAGCATACGATAGGAAATATTAAAAGATTCTTTCTTTCCTGTTTGGACTAATTCTATTTCATTTGCTACTTTTTCTTTATCATCTTCATGAACGATTTCCAATAATTCTTCTAAACATTTTGGGAAATCTGAGTTTTTGTAGCCTAGCATTTCTGAACGCTTCGGCGCATGCACAAAGTGATTTTCAGGAACATTAAATTCCCACCAAGCAAGCTTACCTTGATCCATAAGCGTACTTAACCTTTTTTCACCACGATTAACTTTAGATTGTTCGTTTTTTAAATTTGTTATTTCCATTAAGGTCACAATAATACCATCAACAGAATTGTACTCTGTACGATATGGTCTTATTTTAGAAAACCAATAACTTCCGTCGGAACTATAAATCTCTTTTTCCATCGATTCTAAGGTATCAAGTACTTTATAAATATCATCCGTTAAGCTTGGATATTGATCCATCACAGTTAAATGCGAGATGGGTCTCCCGATATCAGACTCCCTAATATTAGTTAAACTCGTCATTATCGGAGTAATTCGCCTTATTTGCAATTTATTATCTAAATAGAGTGCTCCTATTTCAGTATTACGTATTAAATTATTTAGATCGTTATTTGATTCGGTAAGTTGATCTATTTTAGCTTGATGTTCTTTATTTACCGTATATAATTCTTCATTTACAGATTGTAGTTCTTGGTTTGTACTTTGCAATTCTTCATTAGAAGCAATTAACTCTTCATTTGAAGACTGTAATTCTTCATTAGAAGTCTCTAATTCTTCCACTGTAGCTTGCAGACCTTCTCTTGCTTGCTGTAATTGTTGCTCTAGATGTTGTACTCGTTCATTTACTTCATCTGACATATCAACTTCAACCAAGGATTCATTTTCTTCTTTATCCGCTTCAATAAAACTAATAAAAAAGAAATCTGTTTTCTGAATTTCTAATAAGTAACCCTTTAAGGTTAAATGCTTTTGGTTGTCACCTAAAAACCCGATTGGTTGCACAATCGAACTAGTTCGATCTGATTTTAATCGTCTCATTAAATTATGAATAAATAGCGCTAATTCTTTTGACATGTTTGAATTGAAATTATTAGAAAATCTACCAGGTTGCGTTTTGATAAATGATGATACATCATTTACCACATGAATAATTTGCTCTTTGCTATCAATCACAATGGAAGGAGGAGAAATTGACTCCAAACCCTGCTGTAAAACCTTCTCAATTCGAATCATTTGGTTCTGGTCATCATTTTGATCAACTCGTTGCGCCCTACGATCTGAATACGTTACATTGGAAATGGTAGCTGGGCGATACCCTGGTTTATATTGATAAATCTTCCACTTACTGTCTACAACTTTATAAGCAACAGACAAGTCACCTATCGACTCGCTGCTTCCAAGAAATAAAAAACCATTTGGATGGAGAGAATGGTAAAACTTTTCTAAGACCTGATGCTGCTTCTCACTTTTCAAATAGATAAAAAGATTTCTACAAACAAGCATGTCTAATCTTGAAAAAGGAGGATCCTTTAAAATATTATGCTTAGCAAATACGATCATTTTCCTAATACTCTCTTTTACTTGAAATCCATCTGTTTTTTTAATGAAATACCGAGTGATTAATTTTGGCTCTACATTTGCTAAAAGGCTATCAGGATAGTATCCTGTACCCGCCATTTCAAGTGCATACTCGTCAACATCTGTAGCAAATATTTTCACCTCAGCTTTACTGTTAATCTGATGCATATGCTCTTGCAACATAATAGCTAAGGAATAAACTTCTTCACCTGTAGAACAACCAGCTGACCACACGCGAATGGTATCCTTCTCAAAATCAATTTGCGGTAATACCTTCTCTTCTAGTTTAGCGAACGCATCCTCATCACGAAAGAAACCTGTTACACCAATAAATAGTTCCCTTCTTAAGATATTTCGTTCTTCTTCCGATTCAGCTAGATAACTTACATATTCTTTAAAGGAATGCAATCTATTAACTTTAATACGTCTATTTATTCTTCTAATCATTGTCGTTTCTTTATAGCTTGAAAAATCTATCCCACAATGATTTCGCATAATCATGCTTGCCCTGGTTAATTCATCTTGACTTTTCTCTGAAGGTTCTTGTGTATCTTGTTCATGAACTACAGGATGTTTTATATAATGTACTAATTCCTCTGCCATGTCTTTTGCGGCGAGAATATAATCTACCAGACCTGTCGATATAGCGCTCCGCGGCATACCGTCAAATTTTGCACTTTTTTGATCTTCTGCAATAACTAGACCACTTTTTTCTTTTATCGCTTTAAGGCCAACTGTCCCATCGCTACCAGTACCAGATAAGATGATACCAACTGCATTTTCCTCTTGATCTGTAGCTAATGATTTGAAAAATGAATCAATTGGCAAAGGGATTTGCTCACGCATAGCTTGTTCTTCTAAAAATAATTTCCCGTGATAAATGGATAAGTTGGTTCTAGGAGGAATTAAATATATATGATTGGGCTCTGTTATCATTCCATCTTTAATAACATCAATAGGCATTTGAGTATGACGCTCTAATAATTCATCCATCATACTCTTGAAATCAGGGGATAAATGTTGAACTACAATGAAAACCATTCCAGTGTCGCTTGGAATTGCTGTAAAAAACTGTTCTAAGGATTCTAACCCTCCGGCTGATGCGCCAATACCTACGTAATATGTATCTTTAATTTCACTTGGCATTTTTTCCCCTCTTTCCCATACATGTAAATACATAAGAAATATAAAGGTTTCTTTCCACTCATTCTAACTGTTTTAAAAAAAGATGTCACTTCCAAACGATTTTTCGGAGTAAGTAGAGCATAAAATTTCATCTGTATTACATGCTCCAAACACACTGGATTTAGCACTTAATTTTTTATTACAAAAAAAAAGAATTGAAAAAGGAGCATATCCTTTTTCAATTCTTGATCATTAACCATGTATTTTTTCTGTTATCTCAACTGTTCGTTTTGCTTGATGCTTTACTGCCGCTTCTACATCTTCTACCATGGAACCGTCTTGGCCTTGTGTCACACTTGTTCCATATGGATTCCCTCCAGATTCAAAGGTAACTGGGTCTGTATATCCTGGCGGAACAATAATAGTACCCCAATGCATCATCGCTGTATATAAATTTAAAATCGTAGCCTCTTGGCCACCATGAGAATTAGACGCCGAAGACATGGCACTAACTACCTTATTGATTGTTTTTCCACTAGCCCATAGGCCACCTTGCATATCAATAAATTGCTTCATTTGTGAAGGTAAAGTTCCAAAACGAGTTGGTGTGCTAAAAATAATGCCATCAGCCCACTCTATGTCATCAGATGATGCTATTTGAACTTCTTTTGTTTCTTCGATATGTTTTTTCCAAGCTGGATTTGAATTGATTGCTGCTTGTGGTGCAGTTTCTTCTGCTCGAACTAATCGAACCTCTGCCCCAGCCTCTTTTACAGCTTCCACTGCCCAATTAGCTAATTGATAATTCGTACCTGTTGAACTATAATAAATTACCGCAATTTTAACCATCTTTTTCATTCTCCTTTTCAATATACTAGTTATTGTTGTTCCCACCCTGTAAATTTTTATACAAGGTATAATATCTCGAATTCAAGATAACTGATTATTAGTTTACAGCACTTTTATCTTGAATTCAAGATAAAAGTGCGAAAAGTTTAGAAAAGTTAAATTATACGTATATGCTGCTCCTTTAAGCGAAGGCATTAGGAGTTTTATTCCCTATGCCTTCATCTTCTAATAACCTAGTGCTTGCCCATCACTGCGTGGATCTGCACCTGCAAATTTCACACCACGACTATCTATTTTAATAATACCTGCATGCCCCATCATATCAGAGAAGGCATCGACCTTTTCAATTTCATGCCCCTTCTCTAATAGACCTTTCAAAGCTGAAGGATTAATTCTGTTTTCTACTTTTAAAGAGTTTGACTCAGCCCCCCATGTTCGACCATATAGCCATCTTGGTGCTTCAATTGCCGCTTGCACATCGTAACCATAATCTACAATTTTTGTTACGAGCGCTGCTTGTGTCTGAGGTTGACCTTCCCCACCCATGGTGCCGTATACGAGATATGGGCGGCCATTCTTAAATAACATCGCAGGGTTCAAGGTGTGAAATGTTCTCTTTCCAGATTTTAAACTATTAATATGGTCCGGGTCTAATGAGAAAAAACAACCGCGGTTTTGTAACAATATACCTGTGTCTTTTGGCACGACGGTAGAACCATACTCATGATAAATACTTTGAATCATCGAAACAGCATTTCCCCATTTATCAACTACACCGAACCAAACTGTATCTCCTTTCGGGTCAAGTTTGGTTTGTAATTTAGTTGCTTTATCCAAACCTATAGATTTTGCTAGTTCTTGAGCATAAGTAGGAGATAACAATTTTTCCGTAGGAGGAATTATTTCATTTTGGTCCGTTACCCATTCATCACGGTCTCGAAATGCAAGTTTAGTAGCTTCTACAATTAAATGGTAATAATCGGGGTCTTGAGCTGACATTTCTGATAAATTAAATTGATTTAGAATATTTAAAATAGAAAGAGATGCTATTCCTTGTGTGTTTGGAGGTAAATTATATGCATCTAATCCTCGGTAGTTTACAGATAAGGGACTTATCCAGTCTGCCCGGTGATTGGAAAAGTCATCTAATTGCAGTACACCGTCTTCCTCATGAAGGGCATTGACCATTTTCTCTGCAAGCTCTCCATGATAAAAAGAATATCCTTTATCTGAAGCAATTTTGCGCAGCGTAGTAGCTAAATCTTTTTGAAAAAATAATGCTCCAATTGCTTTCTTTTTTTCTATTGGACTGAGAAAGATAGAATAAAAATTATTAAAATGCTTTTCACGTAATCTACTAATATATTCTTCATTTAAAAATTGATCTGCCATTTTAATTTGGCTATCGGTAATTGGAAAACCATTCTCTGCATAGTCAATCGCATCTTCAAGTAATTTCTCCCACGAGAAACTTTGATCCATTGCTTCCTCTGCATAATGATATGCTTCTACCCATCCAGATAATGCTCCAGGTACTGTATTCGCAGAAAGACCACCTCTTTCGGGGATTTTCAGAAACCCTCTTTCTTTATAATAAGGAATACTTGCTTTTCCCCCTGCACGACCACTCGCATTTAAGCCTTTTAGCTCTTTTTCATTTTGATTATATATCAGCCAAAAGTTATCTCCACCCAACCCATTCATGTGAGGGTAAACAACACTCAATGTGGAAGCAATTGCGATTGCGGCATGAATAGCGTTTCCACCATTCTGTAATATCTTTATACCAGCTTGAGAAGCTAAATAATGAGGTGACGTCACCGCCCCATTTTTAGCCATTATTGTTGGTCGATGTGCATCCATTTTCATTCTCCTATTCTTCCTTACTAAATTTATATAAAAATCAAAATAATTATCTTTTGTTAATTTATTTTTGATATTATATTAACAATTGTATCATTTTTGTGTTAAAATAACAACAAGAGTTAGCATTTTTCAAAAAGGAGAGACGAAATGACACATCTTCATATTTTTTGGGCTTTTTTTAAGGTTGGTATCTTAGGTTATGGTGGCGGTCCTTCTTCCATTCCTCTCGTTCATAAAGAAGTAGTGGACCATTATAAATGGATGAATAATGATGAATTTGGTGATGTATTAGCTATAGGCAACACTTTACCAGGTCCGATCGCTACCAAAATGGCTGGATACATTGGCTATCAAGTTGCTGGATGGTTAGGTGTTATCAATGCTGTTTTAGCAACGATTGTTCCCTCCATCATTGCCATGATTGTTCTCCTTGTTTCTTTAAGTACCTTTAGCGAACTTAACTGGGTTAATGGCATGACAAGCGCCATTGTTCCTGTGGTCGGGGTAATGCTCGGTATCTTAACGTGGGAGTTCTTTATTAAAGCTAAAAAAGATCTTGGCTGGAAATTTAGCATAGGACTAACAATCGGAAGTTTATTTTTTTTAGAATTACTTGGCTTCCACCCTGCCATTATCATTATTATTTTATTAATCGTCGCATTTCTTACAACGCCAAAACAATCAACTACAACAGAGGAAGTGAAGCAATGATATATTGGGAAATTTTCATGGCCTTCTTCATCCCCGGTATAATTGGTTATGGTGGTGGACCCGCAAGTATTCCACTAATACAAAATGAAGTAGTTAATCGCTATGAATGGTTATCTATTAATGAGTTTGGAGAAGTACTTGCAATCGGCAACGCATTGCCAGGCCCAATTGCAACAAAAATGGCAGGTTATATCGGATATGAACAAGGTGGACTTTTAGGTGCAGTAGTTGGAACTTTTGCAACAGTAGCACCTTCTTTAATTCTAATGATTGTCTTATTAAGTATTTTGTATAAATATAAAAATTCACCTAAAGTAAAAAGAATGACAATGTTCATTCGCCCCACAATAGCGGTGTTGTTAGGTGTCATGACATATCAATTCTTTTTTCAGTCTTATCAAAACGAAGGTTGGATGCAAACTGCATTTTTAGTTGTAGTAAGTTTGTTACTACTCGGAAAATTTAAAGTTCATCCAGCATTTGTTATAATTGGCGCGCTATTTTATGGTGCAATATTTTTGTCTTAGTGGAATTATTTCATTATATTCTTTCCTGTTACCCCTTTTTGTTTATACAATATTAGGGGAACAGGATTTTTAAAATAACTTGTATTTTATAATTTTAATCCTATTCTGCTTTTAAATCGGCGAAGTAATATATGACTTTCTACTCTTGTTATCCCATTTAAACTATACAACTCTTCATTAATAAAGGATTCTAATTTTGTAAAATCCTCTACCAAGACATGCATGTGAAGCGTACTTGGACCTGTCATCTGATAACAGCTCGCAACACTAGGGTTATCAGCTAAGCTTTCAGCAACATTTACTAACGAGGCTGGCTCACAATCCACCTCAAAAAAAGCAGAAACTTTTTTCCCGACTTTTTCAGAATTAATAATTGCACTAAATCCTTCTATTACACCAGCATCAATTAACTGATTCACACGCTCTCGCACCGCTACTCTAGACAACTCCAATTCTTTACCAATATCCACGTAAGACATCCGTCCATTTTGAGCTAGCAACTCCAAAATCTTCTTATCCTTTTGATCTATTTTCATATTCGACATCCTCTCTGGTAAGCACTTACTTATAGAATCCTACCAATAGTACAAAATGTCAAGAAATGCATCATTTTTCTTCCGATACGTAAGTTTTAATATACCACTATCAATTCAAAGTACTTTAACAGAATGAAATCATTATCTTATGCGACATTAGAAAAACTATAGCTTACCGCCAATTCATAATGGAGACAGCCTTCGTTTTGCTTTACTATAGTCCGGTACATTTTACTCTTTCATAAAAAAGAGCACGTCTTATAAAAAGACATGCTCTTACCGTTTATATAACTTTGGTAATTGCTCAGGAAAATAATCCAGTGCGTATTCCCATGATTTCGATAGAATATTATCGACAAAACCAAAATTAGTTCTTGCTTCTTTTAATTGTATTTCATAATCTAATTGTAGCTCTTTTAAACGAGTAGCGGAACACCTAATATCCTCATTATATACAAGATCAATTCCCTCTTTTTTAATCCAAGAACCTTCCATCATAATATCCCGCATGTTTTCTCCATTTTCATAGTAAACAACTTCATCAAAAAATTCAGCCGGTTCTATATCTTGATAATGAAAGGCCAGAAAGCTTGCAGGTTGACCTTCTGCTAGAAATTCTGTAATCCAATCATCTTTGCATAAATTAGTGGGTTTAATCATTTTTTTGAATACATCTTCTGCCCTCAGCCATTCTAACCTATCATCACTGGCAATCCGACTGGTCCTTGCAGCTTGTCGCATGAGTTCAAAAGCATTCAAGGTCCCACAATTAAACCCATCCGTACCCAAAAACCATGGTATATCATATGCTTGATAGCGGTGAATTGGACAGATGCCTGAACCGAGATGAAGATTACTACACGTACAATGAACAATACTAGCACCCTTATCCGCCATTCGTTTCCGGTCACTTTCAGTAGTCCATATTGCATGAGCAAAAACACTCTTTTCATTTAATAAGCCGTGGCGATCTATCCTTTTCACAAGCGACTCTCCTGCTAAATGACTATAAGTCCATTGTGTATGTGATTCTAATAGATGTGAATGCCAACCTATATTAAAATCTTTCATTAAAGCGCTTGTTCTTTCTAATAAATAATCTGAGCACCGCTGGACACCGTCTACTCCAAGTGCAAAAGCGATGTTCTGTTCACTAGCAAAATCCTTCAGGAGTGTTGAGATTAATTTTTCGTACGCTTTTATATTCGCAACATCTTTTATTTCTTCTTTCATTTCACTAAAAGGTAAAGTGGCTAAATAAGGCTTATCCGCAAACATAGGAGCAAGTACACTTTTAAGACCTAACTTACGATATGCATTTATTGCAGATGCTAAACCTTCTATCGATAGACTTGGCCGTTCAGAGAAATGATCAACCGTCATTTGATAGCCGTTTCGAAGCAATTCATACCCGTGTAATAATGTACTGTCATATATTAGCGAGGTAGATCTATTCTGACCATATGCAATCGCTTCTAACATATATAGATCAAGTGGTAGGGCACCTACTGTTCTTTTTAAAATTCCTGTATACGAATGACTATGACCATTAGAAAATGGTGGTGTTAAATATGTGTTACTAGCATCCCAAATAATTACTTTTTGATTCCAATCATCAGTAATTGGGCCGTTCCACACCTGTTTTACTTTTCCATTTTGAATTAATATAGATTTCCTCTTAAATTTTGGTTCGTTATAAGTAGAAGTATAAACAAAAGCATTTTTTATTAATAAGGCCCTATCCTGAAAGTCCATTATTTTACCACCTTAATCCTAAACTGCATAAATATTTTATTTCCCATACATTAAATTGGGAAGGAATAAAGAAACGGAAGGGATATACGTAATTATTGCTAATACGATTAAAGAAATAGCAATAAAAGGTATCATTCCTTTAGATAATTTTAAAAGACTTTGTTTTGATATACCCATCAGTACGAATAAGTTTAACCCAAATGGTGGAGTAAACATACCTATTGCTGAATTGACTGTCATAATTACACCAAGATGAACTGGATCAACGCCATAGGAAATACCAATTGCATAAAATAAAGGCGCAAGAATTACAATCAAAGAAGATCCATCTAAAAACATTCCTGCAACCAATATAATGAGATTGATCAGCAGTAAAATAATAATTTTATTATCGGTTAAACTTGTCATATACTCTGTTATTTGAACGGTAACTTGTTCAACCGTTAAGTACCAAGAAAGAACAGATGCTGAAGCCAAAATCACCATTACAGTAGCAGTGGTTTTACCAGAATTAACCAAAACATTGAATAAGTCCTTCCAACTCATTTCCTTATAGACAAACATTGTAATGAAAAACGCATAGATTACTGCAACACCAGCAGATTCAGTTGGAGTGAAAAAACCTCCATAGATTCCACCGATAATAATGATGGGAATTCCTAAACCAAATAATGCATCCTTTGTTCGAAACATAATTTCATGAATACTCCAAGGTTCATCACTTACAAGGTTATGCTTTTTCCCATAATAGATACAGTAAATGATAAAGACAATCGCAAAAACTACACCTGCACTAAGCCCTGCAATAAATAGTTCACCAACAGAGGTTCCAGTTACAGCACCATAAACAATCATGGTTATACTTGGGGGTATAATAATACCAAGCGATGATGTAGAACCAATTAAACCTGCTGCAAAAGGTTCTGGATAATTTCGTTTAATCATTGCAGGTAACATCATACTACCAATCGCTACCACTGTAGCTGGGCTAGAACCAGAAATCGCGCCAAAGAATAGGCAAGCTAGCACGACAGATACTGACATTCCCCCTGGAACTTTTCCAATTAAAGCATTCGTTAAGGCGATAACACGTTTTGAGATCCCGCCCCGCCCCATTAAGTTTGCAGCTAAAATGAATAAAGGAATAGCCATTAAAGGAAACTGATTTAAACCAGAAAACATACGTTGCACAACTGTCTGTGCTGGAATATCTGAAAATCCTACGAGCATTAATAATACAGATCCTGCTATAGCTATAAACATCGGCATCCCAGTAAAAACTAGGACAAGTAATAATATAAAAAACCAGATCATTCTACTTCTCCTCCTTGAGTTGGTATTTGATGTGTCCGCATCCATTGGATAATATTTACGATAAGACGGACTGACATCATCAAGGAGCTAAGAGGAAAAACAAGATACACCCACCACATCGGAATTTGCATAGCTGGTGAAATTTGTGAAGTCGAATGAAGCGACTCCACAATTTCAATTCCTAATACTGTGATAATTACTGTAAAAGCTAACGATGCTATATTTTGAATCCCATAGACGAGATGAGCAAACCATTTCACATTAGAAGTTTCTAAAAGCGTAACTGCTATATGCTCATTTTTCGTAATAGCTAGGGAAGATCCCAACATTACAATGTAAATAATAATATAGCGAACTGCTTCTTCTGCCCATACAAAACCAGAATCAAAGAAATATCGTAAAACTACATTCACAAAAATGATAACGGAGGTTAGAAATATACCTAGTGCGACAATGGTTTTTTCGATTTTATCAAAAGTTCCTAATATTTTTTGCATGATTTATAACCTCCTTCGTTTTTAATTATTCATTCATATTCTCAATAGTTTCATAGGTTTTCTCTAATAGATCAGCACCAATTTCATCAGCAAATTGATCATGAACTCCTCTAGTCGCCTCTTGAAATTCTGAAATTTGTTCATCAGATAATTCGTAGACTTCAACTCCATAATCTTCAATCGTTTGAATGAATCCTTCTTCCTGCGCAATAGTTTCTTCACGTTCAAATTCAGCAGCTTCTTGACTAGCTTCTAATAAAACTGTTTGAATATCCTCTGGTAAATCTTCAAACCAGTCTTTACTCATTAAGAATGCGTAGGCAAGATAACCATGGTTAGAAATGATGGTATAATCCTGCACCTCATAAAACTTCATTTTTACAATTGAAACCAATGGATTTTCTTGACCGTCTACTACATTTTGTTGCAATGCGTTATACGTTTCAGCAAAAGAGATTGGCACAGGATTAGCATCTAAAGCATTAAATTGTTCAATTACTATTGGACTTTCCATCGTTCTTATTTTCAATCCTTCAAAATCAGATGGGGACTCGATTCTCACGTTGTTTGTAAATTGTTTAAATCCACTTTCCCAAAAAGATGCCCCTGTTAATCCTATGTCATCTAAACCAGCGAGCAATTCTTTTCCAACTTCGCCATCTAAAACCTCATAAGCAGCTTCTCTGCCAGGAAATAAAAATGGTAAGTCTGGTAGCTGCATGCTTGCGTCAAACGTTGAAAGTTTAGCAGTAGGTATTATCCCTGATTCGACACTTCCACTTTGAATTAATTCTGCGACTTCCACATCATCACCCAATTGACCTGAAGGGAATAATTTCACTTCGACTTGACCTTCTGTTTTTTCTTCAACTATTTCCTTGAACTTTTCTGCACCAACGTGTTGCGGACTATCTGCAGCTAAATCATGGTGAAGCTTCATCTCATAAACTTCTTCATTAACTTCTGATGCTGTAGCTGTATTTTCTTCATCCCCGTCTCCACTACAACCAACAATAAATAACATCATCCCTGTAACTATAGATAATTCCTTTAGATATTTTCTCATTTTTTTCTCCCCTTTTAATTAGTTTGAATAACCGTATTAATTAATGGTGAAAAACCTGTTATATGTGCTTCTATCAAATCCCCATCCCTTATTACTGTCGCTCCAGGAGTTCCAGTAAGAATGATATCTCCTGGTAGCAGGGTCATTACTTTTGAATGAAAAGCAATAATAAAGAATGGATTAAACCGCATATTTTCAACTTTATTTTGATGGACTTCTTTTTCGTTTTGCACTGTCTTAACTGTTAAAGCATCGACATTTTCAAATGAGGATGGTGTAATCATTTCAGGTCCAAAGCTAAAAAATGTGTCAAAGCTCTTTGCTCTAGTTAAATAACGATGATTTTCCGCATGGATGTCAGCTTCTGTCATATCTAATGCTGTGGTATAGCCTGCGATCACACTTTTTGCTTGTTCTTCATTAATATCCCTACAAGATTTACCTATAATGATTGCAAGCTCCGCTTCAGCAGTTGTATTCGTCGAAGCTTTAGGTATGTGGATTGCATCATTTGGACCAATTATAGTGGTGTCTGGTTTCATGAAACTTACAGGATCCTGATAAGAAATGTGCTTAAGATCCGTTTTACCTTCTGTGTAATTTAAGCCAACACCCCAAATTTTTCTTGGGCTCCGATATAAGGGAGCAAATTTTATTTTTAATTTATCAACGGCTACACAACGATCAAGCAGCTTCTTCCCTACAGTTTTATACCAATTTTCAATTTCTTCTACTTTGTTTGTTTCTATTAAAGAAAATATATCTGTAGCCCATGACTTATTTTCCATTTCATTTAAGGTTTCGATTAAAAAAACAGAGTCTTCATGAACGATAGCAGCCTTCTCTGTTTTTTCGTGATAGACAGTAGCTAGTTTCATAGATTATTTCACCCCCCGACTAGTTCTTGGTTTACATTACTATTTTGAATAAGTATTTTTTTAACAAATTCAAGTAACTTTACATCTTGATTAGGCCCTGCGATAAGTGAATATCCTATCGGTGCACCTTTATGTTGATGAAGAGGTAAACTTACCTGTGGCAATCCACTTAACCCGGCAATACTTGTCATCATTAATAATTTCTTTCGATGATTTTGCAATGTCTCTCCACTTGTGTTTAATAGAGGGGCAATAGCAGGAGAAGTTGGCAATGCGATAATTGTATCTGTGCTTAACATTTGAATCATGTTCTCTTTTATCTTGTCTCGGACTCTTTTAGCTTGATTGAATTTTTGTTTCTCAATCGTTTGTGTCCATAAAAATCGCTCCATAATTCCAGGGCCAAATCTGGGATTTACTTCGGTGATCCACTTACCATGATTTCTCCAAATTTCATATCCCTGGATGGTTCTAAACGTATCCATCCATTTTTCTAAACCATCAGTTGTTATTTTTCTTTCAGTTGTGGATAAATGGTTAATTAGCAACTGAGATGAAGAATGTAAGCTATCTTTTATTTCTTCATCTATCATCTCCCAGACTTCTGTAGGAAAAATCACATCTTTAAAGGGAGACTTGTTTGTTGACTGTTGTCTGGTTAAAACTTTTGTTACATCAATTAACTTATCAATGCTAGAAGTCATAATTCCAAGGGTGTCAAAGCTTTCAGCTAGAGGAATAACTTCCTCCATATCGATACTGTTATGTGTTGGTCTTAACCCATATACACCACAATAACTTGCAGGTATTCTTACACTGCCCCCTGTGTCGGTTCCAAGTGCAAAATCAACGACTCCTGCACTAACAGCAACTGCTGAACCACTAGAAGAGCCACCAGGTATTCTAGTTGACGCTTTAGGATTAATCGGGGTCCCATAATGATAATTTTCACCATTGAGACTATACATCAATTCATCGGTATGTGTTCTTCCAAACAACTTTGCTCCATTTTCTAATAATGTCTCAATCGATTTGGCGGTTCTCTCAGATGGGAGATGTGTTTTCTCCCAATCAGGATTTCCTGCTGTATTTACTATTCCTTTAATCGAAAAAACATCTTTTACAGTGAAAATATTTTGATCTAATATTCCACTTTTTAAAGGATCCACTGTTGTATATAAATCGTTGAAGGCTTGCCAACGATCTTCCATTTCCTCACCTCCATTTTTTGCTATGTTTGCTTGGTATA
Source organism: Saliterribacillus persicus (assembly GCF_003337485.1). Classification (GTDB taxonomy): domain Bacteria; phylum Bacillota; class Bacilli; order Bacillales; family Amphibacillaceae; genus Saliterribacillus; species Saliterribacillus persicus. Next base: position 208,491 of record NZ_QPJJ01000007.1, on the reverse strand, counting down.
TATACACTATACTTGGCTTTTAACGATAACGTCAATAAAGTTAACATCTTTTGTTATTTTATATAACTCAACCTAATTTCCTTGTAATCACACACAAAAATAAAGGGTTAAAATTCCATTTTTTATAGATTTTAGTTATTTATTTTATGTTTTTATAATATTAAATAAAAATAATGTTAGAAATTCTTACACATCAATACAAAAAATGTTTTATACCGGTATAGTTTATAGTACAAACAATAAAACAGAAGGAGAAAATGATAATGAATATTAAGATTTCAGAAGCACTCAAAATATATCCTTTCTCAGAGTCAACATTGGTTGCTGGTAAGCATGCGATTGAAAGGTCTATTACCGCAGTGAATATAATGGACGCTCCTGATATATATAATTGGGTTAAAGAAGGAGAATTACTTCTCACTACTGCTTTTATACTTAAAGATGATAAGCACAATGCGGTAGAAATGATAAAAGCATTAGCAAAAAAAAGATGTGCTGGCTTAGCGATTAAATTAGGAAGGTACTGGAAGGAAATACCCGAAGAAATTATAGAAGAAGCTGACAAGTTGCATTTTCCTATTATTGAGTTGCCCTATTCTCATACATTCTCAGATCAAATTCAAGCACTTTACGATGCGCCACATATCGAAAAAGAAAATTGGTTAAAAAATAAACTATCCATCCAAAAAGAATTAATTACTTTCTCCTACGATCAAAAGAATTTAGACGCTTATTTCGCCAAAGTCGCTAAATTTATTCATTATCCTTTTGCACTTATTACTAACCAGGCCGAAGTTCTATATAATAAAACAGATAAGGATGAAACAGAATTAATTCAACACTGGTACGGCATTGAGAAAGGTAAGAATGTGTTTACAGCAACAGATCAGTATATTCAAATTATCTTAAGACAAAAAGAAGAAAAATACGGTTACTTATTTATCATGATGGATAAAAACGTAGGTATCACAAAAGAAGAAGAAGAAATGTTTTTGCAAATTGGTGAAATTCTTTCCAACTTTTTTGCGAACGCTAAATTAGTAAATCCGACTAAGCTATTTGATCAAGCATTTAGTCTTCTTATTGGTCGATATTTAAAAGGTGATATTACGATGAATTATTTATCCAACCAATTAAAAGGTGATAACAAAAGATTAAGCCAATATCCTTATTGGGTGATAATGACTTTAAAAGAACAAAAAAATAGTGAAAATCAATTCCTTTCGCTGCAACAAGAATTTGATATGCACCCGTTTTTCAAAAAATTCATTATTAAACATGTGAAGTATGCCGGAAATATGCTTACAGTACTTTTTGATCCTCATAAGGAAGATACCTTACATTTATCAACAACTAAATTAGTCACACCACTTAAAGAAGTTCTACAAGCTGCTAAGGAAAAAAATAGCTACACAATGGTTGTTAGTCAAAAAAAATCCTCCCTAGAAAGAATAGATGAAGGTAAAAAGGAATGTGTGGAAGCGATCCAAATTGCTGAAGATATGTCATTTGAAACTCCTGTCATTATGTATGAAAATTTAGAGTTTATTAGTTTATTCAGACACATCCCTTTACATTTATTAGAAAACTATTACAAAAACACACTAGAGTCTTTCGTTAATCAAGGATCAACGTATGAAAAAGATATGCTTGATACCCTACAGATGTACGTTGATTGTGATGGAAATGTAAAAGAAGCTGCAGATCAATTATTTGTGCATCGCAACACCGTTGCTTATCGCTTAGATAAAATCTGTAAACTATTAAAAATTGATTTAAAAAATACAAATGATCTATTGCGAATTAAAATTGCCCTTATTTTTCATCAAATGAGAACGATATAACCTTCAACATTTCTCAAACTACAAGAGGATTACAGAGTTAAATACTTAAATAATTTGAAAGATTTTTGTGAGGCATTCGTTGATCTGTTAAGAAAGTTTCAACCTTAACCTAGTGTTTTTATAGCTTTCTCTTATCATATAATTATTTAATGCGTAGACCATAAGTGGCCTACGCATTTTTTCATCTATTACATTCTAATTACATATGATACGCTTAGGTCATCTAGATTCCCGATGATTATTGCTTATTAACCGAGCATAAGGGTAAGGGTTAGTAAAAGTATCGGAGAATGGAGGAATAATAATGCAGTTTAGAGATTTGGTTAAAGAGGTAGGATATGAAATTTCTTTTGAAAGTATTTCTGAGCCAAGAGTAGATGGTGTAACATTAAGTGTTATCGTGAACAGAAGTGAAAATGCAACAGACTTACTCATCTTCCCCCATCCAGAAAGTAAAGTAACCACCTTCCAGATTGATTTTCCGAATTATATTACATATTCGGTAGTGTATGATGATTATACTGTCTGGAAAGATGATGAAATATATGAAGGTGAATCATTTCGCATCTATAAAAAATCTAACTATCTTGATTATGTCAAAAAGTCATTTAGGTTGGACCAGCATATAAATCACTATTCATTAGCTTGTTTTGAACATCACATTGACATAATTTCAACAGATAAACCTATAGTCACCGATATTACCCTGTGAAATCTCTTAATTAGGTAAATGTACTTTATTTGAATAAGCTAGTTATACCAAAATGAAAATTCTGTTAAATTAGGATTTTTACTTTTGCCTTAAATATCAATACTCTACTATTTTAATAATTTTAAAGCTACCTGAATTTCTAAAGTCACTTCAGGATCATCCAAATTCACTTTTAACAATTGTTTTATTTTATCGAGACGATAGACAACTGTATTATAATGCGTAAACAATTGATCCGCTGTCTCCTTTATATTTTTGTTAAGTTGAAAATACGATTCTAACGTTTCAATATATGTGTCTTTTCTTTTATCTCGTAAAAGAGGACCTAACACATCTAGCGGGTACTCTAACACTTCTTCTGTTTGAGGTAATTGATATAACAGGCGATATATTCGCATCTCTTCAAAATATACCCGAATGGTTTTTGTTGGGTAACTATCCATGATCTTCATCACTTCATTTGCTCGAAGGTAGCTTTCTTTTACTCCTTCTTCATTTTCTGAAAGACTACCAATGCACATATTAAAATGAAGGTCTTTTTTCTTATATTTGAAAAACCTCACTAATTCCTCTTCTATATAAATTAGTGTATTATCTATTTTTTCCTCTAACTCATGTCCAACAATAATTACTAGCTGACCGTCATACCAAGTTGTTAGTAATTCAATATCCATCAACCTATTTAAGGTATTTTTTAATAGAGTAATATCTTCTTTTGTAAAATCTTGTTTATACATCTTCAAAATAAACACTTTTATCCATTTATTATGGAGTTTATATTCAAACGGTTGCTTTTCCATTGCCTCTTCAGCTATTAATTCTCCCCTGATGAGGTTTTTAATATATTGATCGATGTATTTCTCTTCCATTTTTGATTTAACATGTAGATGCGTTAACTCCATATGAAGCAACGTACGTATTTTCTCCAGAGTTAAAAAATCGATGTCAGTAAATGAAAAATTCGTCTCTAAGCTGGCTATAAATGGAGTAATTGATAGAGTGGAGTTATCAGAAAGCGGTAAGCCAATAGCTTTAAAGTTCTCTTCACGAATGGAAAAATTTCGAATTCCCGTACCTAGTCTCAATTCTAATTCGCTACTTAGTTTAGTTAGTTCGCTACCTTCTAATATGTTAGAAAGCGTTGGAGCTAAGAGATTCCCGTTTAAATCCAAGACAATAATTGGGTTTCCTATCATTTGTTCGAGCTCGGCCACAACTTCTATAATAGGCGTGCCCATTGCAATTAAATCAGTAAACCTTTGCAATCGATCGTATATAGTCCCTAAATGTTCTGATTCTTGGTAAAAAACTTCTTCCATCGCTACGCGCACGACGTCTGAGAAAATCGTTCCAGGAAGAATTTCAATCAAAGGAAAACCTAATTCCTCTGCCCGTTTTATAACCGCTTCGGGTATTTCATTGATGAATCGCTTCACTTTTATCCCTAAGCCTGCCACCTTTTTTTTATTTAGTTTTTCAATAAAGGGAACCAAATCTTCTGGTGCATCTCGAAAAGGATATCCAGTCGTCATGATTAATTCCTGAGCACGAACAAATTGATCTACTTCTGGTGAACCTACGATATTCACACGATTTATAATTGTACTTTCATTCTTTTTTCCGGCAACTAACTTTGAACCAAGCATTGGTTCTATTGTCAAGAAGTCCGAAAGCTTCAATCCGCGTTCTGACGTTTTATTCATTTTGTCCACTCCAGCCATGAGTTGTCATTTTACTTATTATAAGTTTATTCTTATATGCTGGTCAACACTAGCTCAATAATATGCTAACCATGTTTTTGCATCTATTACAGCTCCAAAATGTCTTTTTATATTGAGTAAGGTTGGTTCATATGCATCCAAAAAGGCTGCGGTTGTTGCATCTTCAATAACAATAACATGATAATCTAAATGATGAGCATCTCTAACAGTAGATTCTACACAAGTGTTTGTATTAATCCCTGTAACTACTAACGTTTCTACCCCCATGGACTGTAATAGCGGGTCTAAAGCTGTATTTATAAAGGCGGTATAGCGGTGTTTTTTTATAATTATATCTTCTTTTTCAGGTCTAATATTACCATAGAAGTCTACGCCCCACGTATTTTCACGACAACTATTTGGATGGTTTTTTGCTTTTCGCCTTTCTTTCCAAGCGCCATTTCCATCATTTTCATCTGTGTGTTCCATCTGAACGAAAATAATTGGTACTTTTACACTTCTTGCTTTTTCAATCATGGTCAAAATAGTAGGTTCTAAAGCTTGGTACCTTGCTACGTCAAAGCCTTGTATTGCAAACACACCTTCATCCGATACGAAGTCATTTTGCATATCAATAATCATTAATGCACTCTTTTTATCAATGCATAGTTTTCTTGGATCATAATTCATTTATTTTCCTCCTCGTATATTTCATATATTAGAAAGTAAAACAAATGATTCATGAGAGAGGTGAAGCTCCCATGAATCATTGCTTTTTATTATTCTGGTAAATATTCGTTTGTGTAATAGCGCTCTAATTCAAATCTTTCCTCAATTAGATCACTAGTTTCCAAAATATCTAGTGTGTTTGTCATATTTTCTTCTGACATCGTACCATATGGCACTCCTTCAAATACGGATATCTCTTCTAATAAATTTAATTGTGCACTTACTGTTTCTTCATCTGTTGCGTCAGGAAATCTCTCTAAGACAATCTCAATTGCCTCTTCTTTATTTTCAAAGGTATACTGAAATGCTTCATCAATAGCAGCCAAGAAACGTTTAACCGTGTTAGGATTTTCTTCTAGAAACTCATTATTACCTATCATGGTTAACCCTGATAAATCATAGTCATAATCAGCTAAATACAGCGGAGTTAGCTCTACCCCTAATTCTTCTTCAAATATTGGATATTCGTTAGTAGCAAAAATAGCAACGGAATCTACTTCTTTATTCAAAAAGACACTGTTTCTTGCAGATGTTTCTACTTGCACCGCTTCTACTTGTGATTCATCCACACCATTTGATTCTAAAAAATTCGGAAAAATGTTTGTGAAGGTAGACGAGATAGACATTGCAATCTTTTTACCTTCTAAATCTTTCGGTGTTTCAACACCCGCATCTGGGTGAGAGGCGATCATAATTGGTGAACGATTCATATAAGAAGCGATCATTTTTATTGGCATCCCTTGTTCGATACCTTGAGACGGCTCAACTGTAGATGTAATGCCGAATTCATCCTGCCCCTGTGACACAGTCTGCATCGTATTTGTTGAACCATTACCTTCTTCTACTGCAACATTTAAACCATATTCTTCAAATATTCCTGTTTCTTGCGCAACAAAGAAAGGCGTAAATTCTCCCTTGAATCTCCAATTCAGACGTAAGGTAAAATCAGTTACCTCAGCTTCCCCAAATTGAGCTTCTCCTTCTGCGCTTTCTTCTCCACTACTTTCAGTTTCTGCAGAACTATCAGTTTCTTCTGGCTCCTGCGCATCTGCGTTATCTTCTTGACAAGCAGCTAGTACCAGCATTCCCATAAACATGATTGACAACATAATCCATTTCATCTTTTTCAATTTCAGTTCCCCCTTTTAAGTTTCCGCTAATATCCCCTGTGATTGGAAAATATCACGGATTTCGTGCACTTTATGATTAAAGACTGGATTAGACCTAGTCTTATTATCCCTTGGTCTAACAAGCTCGATCGGCAACTCTTTTAAAATTGTACCTGGTCTTTCAGACATAACAACCACTCTGTCAGATAGAAATACCGCTTCTTCAATACTGTGCGTAATAAAAACAGTAGTGAACTTATACTTATTTGATAGCTTTAAGAGGTCATACATCATTTGCTCTCTTGTTAAAGCATCTAAAGCTCCAAATGGTTCATCCATTAATAATAATTTTGGATCTTGAATTAATGCCCTGCAAATTGACACTCGTTGCCTCATTCCACCTGACAATTCATGTGGATACTTATCTTCAAACCCTTTTAAGCCAACTGACTCAAGAAGATCGATTGCTTTTTTTCGATTTGTTATGTGATTACCACGATCAAACCAAGTGATACCTTTTAGATCAAGCGGCAATAAAACATTGTCTAAAACAGAACGCCATGCCAGCAGTACATCTTTTTGGAAAACAATCGCAGCACCATCCGCAATCCCAGTTAATTCCTGTTCATTTATTTGTACAGTCCCTGCAGAAGGGGATTCAAGTCCGGCAATAATTCTCATAATGGTGCTTTTCCCGCAACCACTCGGCCCTACGACAGAAAGGAATTCACCAGATTCAATGTCCAGTTCAATATTTTTTAATGCTGTTACATCACCGGTTTTCGTATGGAAGGTTTTATCGATACCCACTAATTTAATGTGCTTTACCATTATTGACCTCCTCCAGCTTTGTTGGCATGATACCAAGGCATTAATATTCGTTCTAACACGTGAACAACTAAAAATAGTGATATACCTAAAATAGCTAACACAACAATGGTGACAAAAACTAACTCAGTATCTAATCGTGCATTTGCAGTTAGTTGCAAGTAGCCAAGTCCTCTTTCAGAGGCAACGAATTCTCCTACAATTGCACCGACAACCGCTAATGTAATCCCCACTTTGAACCCGGCAAACAAATGCGGTAGTGCATTTGGCAATCGAAAGTAAAAGAATATCTTTCTTTCTGAAATCCCCAATGATCTTCCTAAATCATGCATTTCTTTATCTAGAGAATTAAAACCATTTACCGCATTTATTACGACTGGAAAAAAGGAAATTAAACAAGCTAAAATTACTTTTGTAATTAAACCATACCCAAACCAAATGACCAATATTGGCGCTATAGAAACCATAGGTAAACATTGAATGCCGATTATAATAGGATAGATAGAATTAGCTAAATACTTTGAATAAACGATTGTTATAGCTATAGGTATGCCAATAGCTAAGCTAAGTCCAAATCCCAATAGTACTTCTGTTAAGGTAGTCCATGTATGGCCCCAGAGCATGCTCGTTTCCTGAAAAAGTCTTACCCCAATATCAGTAGGCGTGGGTAAAATATAAGCCGGAATAGCTAACACTACCGTCAACAATTCCCACATAACAACTAAGCCAATTAAAGTCACTGCAGCCCAGAACGATTTAGGAATTTTCCATGACTTCATCTGTCTATCTTTCGTTGAAATCATTCTATTTGCTTCCGCTTTTGAATTCATTTTCCTCATCCTTTCATTACTCAGACTGAGACAGCATTAGCAGATAACGGTGCAGGTGCTTCAGCAAGTAATTGGTTATAATCATTTGATGAATAATGAAATTTACTATTTATTTGATTTAAAGCATTTTGAACACGATTATTATTGGGCGCCTGCTGCAACCAATTTATAATTTGTTTAATCTCATCTGCTTCATAAAATCTTCCTACATATGCTAATAGCTGACCATATTGCAGCATATTGCCACTACCTAATGGGTTGAAAAAATCCCTCATGTTATCAGATCCTATTTGAATATTAATCCCTGCACTAGCAAGCTCTTTTACCCTAGTTAGAGCGCGAGTCGCAATAGCTGTCGGACAAGTCGTAATGGTCATACCTGAATTTGCAACAGCTTCAATAGTTTTCTTAGCCTCTTCATCTGTTACAGTTGCTAATGAGCAACAATGAATAGCGTTCATCTTTTCACCTAATTGCTTATTCGATGTTACTTCTGCTAAATAAGGTAAATTAAAATCCTCGGGTTTCCCTGTTTCATCCGTATGGAATTCAATCCAGTCCACATCGCTTTTTTCTGCCAATTTTACAATTTTATCTATATGCGCCTTTCCATCCATATCCATACTTGTATGGCCACCGATTCCATCAACTCCAAGCGTTAAAGCTTCTTTTAATAATACTTCTGTCTCCGGAAAGCGATCAAAGCCTTCTTGATTAAATGCAACTATATCTATGACTACTTTTTCACTCCATTTTTCTTTCAACTCCAAAATAGCTTCAATCGCTCTTAACTCAAATAACGGGTCAACATCTACATTTGTCCTTATATAGGAGGTGCCGTATTGATACATTTTTTCAATGGCTGCATTAGCAGACTGTTTAATTTCTTCTTTTGTTCGAACCATCTTAATATCTCTGGTCCAAGCTGCCCTAACAGGAGCAGCTTCATCCTTATAAATGTGATTGGATGGAAGAAAACCTTTATCTAGATGCGCATGATAATTTTTCCAACCAGAATGTATCATGAGGCCCCACCTTCCTTCACTCTGATAATTGGTGCTATTAAATTAGCACCTTGAGGACCTTGGTGCTCTGAACCTGCAGAGCACAATATTCTTGTTTCTCCTACATAACTTCCAACAACAGCATTTGCTACTGCTTTAGCTACAATTCCAGCATGAGCAGCTAATGCATCGGTATGCATTGTATGTCTTTTATCTCGTATGGTCGGCAATGCATCAGCACCTGCATTTACAAAAATTTGAACGATATCTTCTTTTTCTTCCTCAGATAAATAACTATCATTTTTGATTCCAACGTCTTCAAATGCTTGATACATTCCTTTTAAATCAAGGGCATCCTGCATAACACCAGAACCTATTTTCATATCACTAGCCGATTTTTCACTATTGCCCATTACAATTACTCTTGCAGCAACCTGTTCTTGACCAGCAGATACAGAAGTTTTTAATGAATATAGTTGATGGTCTGAATTAATTGATTCTTCTTGTATCACACTGCGCTCAACTTCCTTTAAAGCTACTGCTGAACCAAGTGCAGAAGCTGCTTTAGATCTAGCACCTCCAATGCCCCAAGGACATTTCACTTCTACACATTTGACGTCCTTTAAACTTTCAATACCAGCGTCTTGAATTGCTTCTTCTACTGCTTTTGCCACTAGATCAACTTGTGTTACTGTTCCAATTTCTTCTGACTTTAGAATCGGCGTAGAAGAAATCCCAAAAGCAAATCGTTTTTCCTTTGTATTATTAGACTTATCTCTTTTAATAAATAACGTATAATGAGGTGTCATTAAACCACCTGTCTTACCAATCATCATCATAGGAATTTGGTCAAAAACATCTTGATGCGTTATCTGTAATTCCTTTGAAAGTAATACTTGGAATGCTAAAGTAGCGTAACCTCTTGAATACCCATCTCCTTCTGTTTGAGCAATGACTGCTTTTATTTCAGAAGCTTTTATTTTTCCTTTAAAAAGTAAGTTTTCTAATTCTGACACATCACCTGGATCTTTCATATCACATCGAATAAGTTGGTAGTCCATTTTAATCCCCCGTTTTTGCTTGCTTTAGTTGATGGTTAAAATTGTAGCACCAGGAGATTCGCAAGTATTTATGATTAGATAACAATTATTAATCACTATTTTTATGGTAATTCGCTAATTTTTTATAGCTATTGTTAGAATTAAAAGGAAAGTTGTTAGAACATATAACAATAAGGAAATTAAAGGAAGGTATTTTCCGGAGAAGTACGCCATAACATACGAAGACCATTTCTTTTGTCATGTGAAAAATTTAGATTACACTGCACTTGATATGCTGACAAGATGATTGAATTGCTGAAGTTCTATTGCATTGAGTAATTATTACTGCAAGCTGTATTTCTAATGAGGATCGTATATGTCTTTAAAATTTTCCAACGCAAAAAAAATCTAGAGCAAATTAATTTGCTCTAGATTTTTTACTCATTTGGCGTTATACCCGCTTCTATATATAGATTATGTCTAATCAGCGCACCAGTTAAATAATAATCAAAACTAACCTCTGTCTTATCCCCATGCAAGACAAGCTTACCATCTGGTTTCATTAAACTCATTGCGATTACAGATTGCTTCTTACCAGACTTTATTTTATCAATTATTTCTGCAATTTCATCCTCGTTTTCAGATTCATATATAACTTCTTCATTAGCATTTATCGTTACTTTACTATAGGTTTGGTTAGGGACAATTATTTCTTCCACTGGTGCAGATAAAAGTGCTATCTCATTCTGTTCGCCGTCACAACCTACTAACATAAAGTTCATATCATTTTCTTCACTATAGGATTCAATTGATGTACAGGTTAAAAGAGTTGGTGATTCACTTGCACCAAAATTATCCTGCGAGGCATCGACAGAAACGAAATAACTATTGGCTCCCTCTCTTTTTACCATTGTAAAGATTGGATCACCTTCTGTTGTATATTGAACCGTTCGAAGTATATCATATTTTTGTTCAAAAAATAAATCAATTAAATAGGTATTATTAAACTCGGTATGCTTAGCTATCACATCATAGTTTTCATCCACTAATCGACTAATTTTAGTTGCCGTGCTTTGCCCTGGATAAGATTCATTTACGGCTCCGTGTTCTATTGCCACCTTTTCACCAATGATTAAAGATGAAACCATACTTTCCTTTATCTCTTCGATATTAAAGTAGATAGCATTGCCTGCCTCTTCATATAAGTTCTCCGGATCTATTTCACTTAGCTGTTCTGTTGGTTTATTTTCTATAAGTAGAATACGGTTATCTTCTACCTTGGCAACATAGCCTGACATGGTAGAATGTTCTTTTTCACCATCAGCATCACCTTGCTGTGAGCCATTTGTATTATTCTGACTTGTACCACACCCAATTAGAATAATGAGCAGTAAAATAAAACTAAATATATTCTTCATGACCTTCTCCTCCTCAATCTTCCCTATTAATTGGTTAGTCGATTGAGCATGTAAAAAGTTACAAAATTATCGTAATAAACTATTTAAACCTTAGATGAAGCTTCCATATTAAAGGTTTGCCAATCTTCCTCCATTATTTTCAAGAATACATCCACACATACTTCATCCCATTGTGTGCCTGCACCTTCTGCAATAATATTAATGGCTTGACTTGGAGGCATGGCATAACGGTATGGACGATTTGAAGTCATCGCATCAAAGGCATCAGCTACAGCAATAATTCTTCCAAAAAGCGGTATTTCCTCTCCCTTTAACTGATCAGGGTAACCCAACCCATCCATTCTCTCATGATGAGACCGAACCCCGGGGAGCATAGCAGCAATTGTAGTTAGTGGTTTCACTTGCTTCAGAATATTCTCACCTAATACCGGGTGCTCTTTTATTCTATTAAACTCTCTTTCGGTCAATTTGCCACTCTTAAGTAAGATATCATCTTCAATACCAATCTTCCCAATGTCATGTAGTAAGGCTGTTTTTCTTAATAAGGATATCTTAGGCTGAGATAATCTCAATTTTTCTCCAATTGCAACTGAAAGATCAGAAACTCTTTTGGAATGTCCCGCCGTATAGGGATCTCTTGCATCTAAAGCAGTTGTAAGAGTTGTGATAAAACTATCCAATAATTGTCTATTTACAGCATCCGTCTGGTTTAACGAGCTAACCATATGATTAAACCCATTCACAAGTTTTGCGAAATCGTCTGGATAATTATCAGAAGCTTCTACGTCAAATTCCCCACCTTGCACAAGTTTCATTTTTTGTTGTAATTCATTAATTGGTACTTGAATAGACTTAGCTATCAATAAAGCTGCAACAACAGAAAACATAATACTGATTAAAATTATTCCAATTGCCCAAATCCAATATGTAGCGGATAACTCGGGTACAAATTCTTCTATTCTAACTTGCGCTGCAATCGTGAAAAGCAATAAAGGTGAAACACTAATAACAATAGCGCTAGATATGAGACTTCTTTTAATTGGAAAGCCTTTTTTTCCAATGCTATTTAAGGTTCTACCATATAATTTATTGGCTTTATTTCTTAAATGAGAAAGCATTGGCTTAATCGCATCTAAAGTCAGATAATATTCAATTAATGCATGCATCAACGCAACCAGTAGCGCTCCAAGAAAAGCAAACATAATATAGCTTGTGCTCACATCTAGCCAACCATTACTAATAAAAATAAATGCTAATAATACTGCTGAACCACTGAATCCAATAAAATGCGGAAGCATTACCCTTCTCACAGCTAATTTCGGTAAACGATGCACTTGTTTATAAGCAATCTTAAGCTCTTCAAATGTCACTAAATCACGATTGGCATTTTTAATAGGTCGTAAATCATACTTAAGGAAGGAAAGATCTAAAATCGCCATTATGAATATAGACATCATCACAATAATAATTAAAAAACCAATCTCTGACGCTTTAATATCTAATGTCGTGAAAATAAAAATACTTCCTACGATGGATACAGCTATCAAAGATACAATGAAATAATTCCATAATATTTTCTTTGCGAATTTTTGATACATAAGTCACACACCGTCTTTCAGATTAACAAACTTTTTCCATAATTATAGCATGTGACTTACTTTATAACTAGTCATTTTGAATTATTTTTCATATTTTTTCCTAGTTTAGTGTGAATATTTGTCAATTCTAAATGATGTTATCATACTTATTTTTGTCCGCATTTAGCATCGCTTAGCTTACCTAATGTTCTATCAATGGCCCTGTCAGATCCATTGTAGATTGAACAATGATTGTTCATACTTCTTTCCTTATAATTGCGGCATATATTCTGTTTTTCATAGCTTTTACTTCATATCATTCACTTCTTTTTCAACTTCAAAATCATTTGAATATTGAGTAATTTCTAAAAGCGCTTTTGCTTCCCCTACTTCATATTGCAACTGCTCTTCATATGCTTCTAGTTCTGAAAGCTTTTTGTCCATTTCTAATTTCTGTTTTTGATTGTCTACTTCCTTAATCCGAATTTGATAGTCTTCTAACCTACCAGATAATGTTTCATAGGTTTGATCCATTTCCTCTAATTGTTCTGCTAATTTAACGTTTTTGTGTTTCAATTTTTTTAGATCTTCTTTGGCTTTTTCTTTAGCAGTTATATGAGTATTTGCCAATTTTAAGTCATTATCTTCCTGTGCTTTTTGAGAATAGCGATCATATTGAATTATATTATCTTTATGTTCGAAAATAGCTCTAGTAAGACGTTCCTTCTGAGCTTTTTTAGCATTCATTTCACTTTGCAGCCTACCTACTGTATTTTTTATTTCTTTTTCCAAAGAGCCATCATTACTTTTTTGTTCACTCTTTAAAATAGACCGAATTCTTTGTACCAAACTCATATTTCCACCACTTTTCACTATAATTATATAATCATTCTACTGTACTTTTTTCTTATACGTTTTTGCCTAGCAAAATGTTTCAAAAATAAATAGACAGAAAAAAACGATATAAATTTATTATATCGCGTATCTAGATTTAATTACTATTTTATTTTTCTAACTATATAATACTTATTTTTAATGTTTCAATTATTTTGCATTATTACATACAAAAATTAATGGTTGAACCATCTAGAATAGTCAATGTTTAAAAGTACATTGAAATAAATTACCAAGTATAATCATTTACTCTCCAGTTTCAGCAAAGTGCTTAATCCGATCGCCAATTTGATCACGAACTCTTTGAAATACTTCCCACTTTTCTTCATCAGTTCCTTCAGCCTTTGCTGGATCATCAAATCCCCAGTGCTCTCTTTTTACATGTGGAGGTGTCATCGGACACTTATCAGCCGCATCACCACAAAGTGTTACCACTAGATCAGCATTATTTAAAATATCGGAATCGATCATATCTGATGTTTGTTCACTAATATCAATTTGCACTTCATTCATTGCTTTAATTGCGTTAGGATTTAGTCCATGTGCTTCTATTCCCGCACTATAAACGTTCCATTCTATCCCTAAGTATTTCTTTCCCCAGCCTTCAGCCATTTGACTTCGGCATGAATTACCAGTACATAAAAAGTAAATTGTTTTTGTCATTTTAAAATTGCTCCTTTTTATAAAATAATTAATGTTAAATACAAACCTAATAATGTAATAAATAGGATTGGAATCGTAAGGACAATCCCTGTTTTAAAATATGTCCCCCACGATATTTTAACTCCTTTTTGGGCAAGTACATGAAGCCATAACAACGTAGCTAAAGAACCAATTGGTGTAATTTTTGGACCTAGGTCAGATCCAATTACATTCGCGTAAATTAATGCTTCCCTCATGACACCACTCGTATCCGTTTCTGCAATTGCTAATGCATCTATCATTACAGTTGGCATATTGTTCATAACAGAAGACAATATCGCGGCAATAAAGCCCATCGCGATTGTTGCGACAAACAGACCTTGGTCTGCACTAGCTTGAATTAATTGAGCTAAAATATCCGTTAATCCTGCATTACGAAGCCCATATACAACGACATACATACCGATTGAGAAAAACACAATTGCCCAAGGCGCCCCTTTTACTACTGCAGTTGTATTAACTGCGGAACTATTTCTAGCCATTATTAAAAAGAAAATAGCAATAATGCCAGCAACAATCGATACTGGTACATTAATAAATTCACTAATAAAATACCCAATTAAAAGAACAGCTAAAACATACCAAGATAAGTGGAACATTTTAATATCTTTTATAGCCTCAGATGGTTTTTTCAAATGAGATAAGTCATACGTTTTTGGAATATCCTTTTTAAAATAAATATATAAAACCAAAATTGTAGCTACTATCGAGAAAAAGTTCGGAATAATCATTCGCGAAGCATATTCCACAAAGCCAATATTAAAGAAATCAGCGGATACAATATTCACTAAGTTACTTACTATAAGTGGAAGTGAGGTAGTATCTGCGATAAACCCACTTGCCATTATAAAGGGAAAAACCATTTTCTCTTCAAACTTTAGGTTACGTACCATTGCTAAAACAATAGGAGTTAGAATTAAGGCTGCTCCGTCATTTGCAAAAAATGCTGCCACTACTGAGCCTAGCAAACTAACATACACAAACATTTTAATCCCATTTCCTTTAGCGACACGTGCCATATGTAGCGCAGCCCACTCAAAGAAACCAATTTCATCTAAAATTAAAGAAATTAAAATGATAGCAACAAATGCTAAAGTTGCGTTCCATACTATTCCTGTTACTTCTATCACATCTCCGAATCCAACTACGCCTGCAATAAGAGCAACAATTGCCCCACCACAGGCAGACCAGCCAATCGATAAACCTTTAGGCTGCCAAATAACTAAAATCAATGTTCCTATAAAAATTATTGATGCTAACAAAACTTCCAACACAATTTTTCCTCCTACTTAACAACAAGTAATTCGTTTGCCATTTTTCTCTAATGCTTCTAACTTATCATCTTGATTTGGAATTTCATCTAAAAGTCGTTCTATGAAGATCGTGAACTCAGATTCCTTATTTAAAGAATAGAAAACCCAAGATCCCTTCCGCTTTTCTTTGACAATTCCGACCTGTTTTAGTTTTTTTAAATGCTGACTTACGGAAGGTTGACTCATATCAAATATTTCAACAAATTCGCAGACACAACAATCATGGTTTTCTAATAGTTTTACCATCGTTAAACGTGTTCTATCTCCAAGTAATTTTAAAATCACAGCTGCCTGATCAACGTCTACCTTCGTTTTTAACAAGTTTTATACCTCCCTCTCTCATTTTCTCTATGACCATTATATAAGCGAACACTTATATAAGCAAGAACTTATATATTAATTTTTTGTAAATGAATTTATGTTAGTAAAATATAAAAGGCACTTCCATAAGGAGTGCCTTTTCGTTTCATTTATTCAGTTAAAGCAATGTCTAATACTTCTAAGTTTCGTTTCATTAAGCTGAAATAATCATCCTCCGCTTCTAAGTCTTCGTCTGTTAAAACGGACAAATTATGAAGCTGAAGTGTTTCAACACCGGTTTCTTGTTGGATTACTTTGGCTACTTTTGGTTCTATATTCTGTTCAAATAGTAAATAGTTGATATCATCTTTTCTTACTCGATCAATAATTGCTTCTAGTTCTTTTTGAGATGGCTCTTCTGATGAGGAAAGTCCTGTAATAGCGATTTGTTCTAAGCCATAGCTTTCTTCCCAATAACCATAGGCTGCATGACTCACTAATATTTCTTTCCTATCACTAGCTTCAATTTTTTCATGAAATTCTTCATCTAATGATTGAAGATCAGTTTTTAATGCTTCAAAATTATTAGTGAACTCCTCTTCTGATGCTGGCTTTAACTCTATTAGTGTTTCTTTAATATTTTCTGCTAACTTTATCGCTCTAATTGGATCAAGCCATGTGTGAGGATCTACATCTCCATGGTCATGTCCATCTTCATTAGTATGTGTTTCTTCCTCATGGTCCTCTTCTTCTTCATCTCCATGTTCTTCCTCGTGGTCAGCTTCCTCTTCATGTCCATGTTCTTCCTCGTGGTCAGCTTCTTCTTCATGTCCATGTTCTTCCTCGTGGTCAGCTTCTTCTTCGTGTCCATGTTCTTCCTCTTGATCAGCTTCTTCTTCGTGTCCATGTTCTTCCTCTTGATCAGCTTCCTCTTCATGACTTTCTTCTTCGTCTTCATGCACATGCTCAGATAAATCTATTCCTGCAGTTGCTTCTAAAATAGTGACATCCTCGCTTGCTAGTGAGCTTTCTATTTTTGCAGCAAAGGATTCTAAATCTGCTCCATTATAGATAAAAGCATCCGCTTCAGCTAAGTCTACCATTGTTTTAGAAGTTGGTTCATAGATATGCGGGTCAGAACCTGCCGGAAGAATCGAATCAACCTCAACATGCTCCCCTCCAATTTTTTCAGCGAAAAATCCTAGTGGATATACAGTTGTATAAATTTCCAGCTTGCTAGATTCCTGATCTTGAGCAGATGTGTCAGTGGTATCAGACGATCCACATGCAGATAGGAATAAAATTAAAATTCCAAGAATAATTAAATTAAAAGCTTTTCTTTGTTTCATAGATAAGTCCCTCTACTTTCTTTATTAATTCGAAATGGTTACGATTTATAATTGAATTATACACATTGCGAATCTATTTGTAAATAGTAATTGTTACGATTTAATGAAAGTAGGGAAAATGAAAAGCACAAGCTAGGAAATTAGCTTGTGCTCAGTTCTCTTAATAGATTTCTTTCCACTCATCAATATTATCTTCATCAAACCGGAATGGTTCACCCAATAGTACTTCTGTTCCGTCTTCACTTTCTGTTACTTCATAAGAACCTAAGTCTCCTGCTTCAAATGTATCTCCTACTTCACCTGAAATTTCACCTTCTACCAATGCGTCTGCAGCATAACCAGCAAGGTAACCTACATCCAGTGGATTCCATAAGTACATCCACGGACTAACACCATTATTAATATACTCCGCCATTTCACTTGGCAATCCCAGACCTGTTACCACTACTTCACCCTGCAGACCTTTATCTGTGATTACTTTAGAAGCTGCTGCAATTCCTACTGTAGTCGGTGATACAATTGCTTTAAGATCCGGATAAGATTGCAGTAGTGCCTCAGTTTCTGAAACACTCTTATCTCGTAAGTCATCTCCATATGCAACTTCAACAAGTTCCATATCTCCATAATCACCTTCCTCTAACTCTGTTTGCATCCATTCAATCCATAAGTTCTGATTGGAAGCCTGTGAAGTAGCGCTTAGTACAGCAAATTGACCTTCATTGTCAATTATTTCTGCTACTGCTTGTATTTGCGTACGTCCGATAGCTTCTGGATCTGCTTGGTTAATATGCACCATGCGACTATCACCATTTACTGCAGAATCAAGTGATAATACTTTAATATCTTGATTCATCGCTTTTGTTAAAACAGGCTGTAACCCATCATAATCATTTCCAACAATTGCTATTGCATCAACCTGTTGTGCAATTAATTCTTCAATTATCTGAATTTGTCCTTCTACCGTTGGTTGATCTGGAGCACGTAAAATTGCTTCTGCTCCTAGTTCATTAATTGCATTTTCAAAGCCTTCCATTTCTTTTTCACCATATGGATTACCAGTATTTTTAAATACGATGGCATACCTATTTTGTTCTCCATCTGTCTCCTCTTGCCCTTCTTCTGTTGTTCCTTCACCTGCTGCATCTCCGCTAGTTTCAGAATCGTCCCCACATGCGACTAAAATCCCAAATACAAACAAAAGTAATACGTATAAAACCCAACGTCTTAACATAAATACTTCCTCCCCTTTTTAAATACGTTATATGCTTCACAGTTTTCACACTGATAAAACCATTAATTAGATGTTTTCTTTTTCAATTTTCCTTTCATTCTCAAGTTCGTGACCGTAACTGAAATAATTAATAGTAGACCAATAATTACCAATAAGGATTGGGCTGGAACATTAATAAGTCCTAAACCATATTGCAAGTATCCAATAACAAAAACTGCTAATATGGCACCAAGCATTTTACCTTTTCCACCCGCAGTACTAATACCACCTAGAGCAACCATTGCTATGACATCTAATTCATACATATTAGCAACATTTGGTCGTGTGCTCCCCATTCTAGAGGTTAAAAATACTGCCGTAATAGCAGCCATTAAACCTGCTAAAGTAAATACAATTAATTTTACTCGATCTACTTTTACACCTGAAAATCGGCTTGCGATTGGATTACTACCAATAGCATAAATATGTCTTCCAAAAATAGTTTTCTGTAAAACTAATACAAAAATTACTGCTAAAAGTAAAAATAATATTAAGATAAAGGGAATCGTTCCAACATATCCCCACCCAAAGAAAGAAAACCACATTGGAAAGCCACCTGATGATTGATTCTCTAAAATCATATAAGCAATACCACGATATAAAATCATCGTTGATAACGTTACAATAACAGCTGAAAGTTCTTTATATTTCACTAATAAAAACCCATTAAATAATCCACACAAAGCACCGACCAAGAGACATATCATTATTGCTAGAACCATTGGTACTCCAGCGTTATATGCTACAGCCATTACTACAGAAGACAGTGCAACGGTAGAGCCTACTGAAATATCTATTTCTCGCATAATCATAATCATGACCATAGGGAATACGATAAATGCTTTATCTAAAAAGGTCATCGTGGCATCAGTAATGCTGATATAGTTTAAAAAATATGGAGAGAGAGAGCTGTTCATTGTAAATATGGCAATAATTAAAAGGATCAACATCCATTCCCATTGAAGAAAAAATCGTTTCCAAGAAAAGTCTTGGATATGATTAATCGTACGTGTCGACATGGTTAGATCTCCCTCCTCAGTAAGTTATTTTTCTCAACAAGCATTTTTACATTGGTATTGAATAAAACCGCTATTAAAATGATCATTCCTTCAATTCCCATCTGCCAAAAAGGTGACACGTTTATTAATGGCAAGCCATTACTTAAGACACCAAGTAAAATTGCTCCCAACAAAACTCCTGTTACTTTTCCGACTCCACCAGCAATACTCACTCCACCCAAAATACAAGCTGCAATTACCGTTAATTCATATCCAGTTGCCGTATCCCCTTGAGCCGATGCGAACTTTGAAACCCATAATACCCCTGCAAGACCGGATAAACCTCCCATTATCGTATAGACTAGAATTAATATTTTGGTTTGATTTATACCACTAACTCTTGCTGAATCCGGATTACTTCCAACAGCATATATTTGTCTACCTGTGATCGTATTATTTACAAAATAATAGAAGAGAAGAAAGATCACGACTGCAATTAGTACGAGGGTGTTTATACCTAAAAAGGAACTCGTCGCTATACTTTTAAATGATGGAGGCATTTGATATGCACTTACCCATTCACCTCCGCCTACCCAAAATGTTAATCCTCTGAAAACATTCATTAATCCTAAAGATGCAATAATGGGTAAAATACCAATTTTTGAAACCAATAATCCTAAAATAACCCCGCAAATAATACCAACCATGATTCCTAGCAAAATGGCTAATAGTGGATGTAAATTTCCATAGGCACTTACTGTTAAAGCAGTGATCATTCCAGATAATGCTAAAGTGGCCCCTATTGATAAATCAATACCTCTTGTAATAAGAACAAGCATCATTCCAAGTGCTAAAATGCTTAATATGGCTGTATTTGTTAATAAATCTCTTAAATTTCCAAATGTTAAAAAAGCAGGATTTAATAATTGTATAATGATAGCTAATAGAATAATAAATCCTAATAAACCAAGCTCTCTAAATTTAGCTATTTTTTCTAAATTCAAGGACTGTAATATATTGTCTTTCATTTTTCTCCCCCTTCCTAGCTTTAATGCACTGCCATCTCTTTTGTCATAGCTGCTTCTAATATCTTTTCTTGCGTAGCTTCTTCATTACCCATTACTTTTGTAAGCCTTCCTTCACACATTACGGCGATACGATCACTTAGCCCTAATACCTCAGGCATTTCAGAGGATACCATAATAATCCCATAGCCAGATGATGCTAGGTCAACAATAATTTGATAGATAGCAGATTTTGCTCCGATATCGACTCCTTTTGTAGGCTCATCAAAAATAATTACTTTCAAATCCGTTGTTAATAGTTTTGCTACCGATACTTTTTGTTGGTTTCCTCCAGATAATGAACTTGCTAAACTAAAGACACTATTTGTTTTTACATCAACCTTTTCTGCCAATTCTTTAGCAATCTCCCTTTCCTTTTTTTCGTTTAACCAGCCATTCTTAGAGTATTGAGCTAAAGATGCTAAGGTTATGTTTTGTTTAATCTCCCACTGAAGAATTAGACTTTGTGCTTGACGATCTTCTGGCAAATAACCAATTCCAAGCTTGATTGCATCTGTAGGATTATCGATGGATATTCGCGTTCCTTCAAAATACATCGCCCCTTCATCATAAGGTTCTATCCCAAACATCGCTTGGCATAATTCACTTCTTCCTGCCCCGACTAACCCAGTAATCCCCAAAATCTCTCCCCTGTGAAGATTTATGGAGATATCTTTAAATCTACCAATCTGACCTAATTTTTCTAACCTTAAAACCTCTTCTTTTATAATATTGGTTTTATCAGGAAACAATTGCTTTATCTCTCGCCCAACCATCGCTACGATCAAATCATCATTGGTTATATCCACTACATTCCAGGTTCCGATATACTGTGAGTCACGAAAAACTGTTACACGATCTGCAAGTCGGTACATATCTTCAAAACGATGTGAAATAAAGATAATAGAAACCCCTTCATCTCGTAACCTTTCTGTAATTTTATATAACTCTTCGCTTTCTCTGTGTGTTAGTGCAGCTGTAGGCTCATCCATAATGATTATTTTAGCGTTACTAGATAAAGCTTTTGCTATTTCTACTATTTGCTGTTGCGCAACACTCAAGACACTCATTTCTGTTTTGGGATCTAATTTTGAGCCTAGACTTTCTAATAATTTTTTAGCATCCTGATGCATTTCTTTCCAATTTATCATTCTAGTTTTCTTATTTATTTTTTCGTGACCCATGTAAATATTTTCTGTAATGCTTAAGTCTGGATAGTTTGTAACATGTTGATAAATTGCAGCGATCCCTTTTGCATTAGCATCTTTTGGACCTTGAAAGGTAATTTCCTCTCCCTCTAACTTTATCCGTCCTTCATTTGGTTGATGGACGCCGGTTATTACTTTGATAAAGGTAGATTTACCAGCTCCATTCTCTCCCATCAAGGCATGAATCTCACCAGTCTTTAATTCAAATTGGACATTATCCAAGGCTTTTACACCAGGAAATTCCTTCGTAATACCATTTAATTCGAGGATGTGCTCAGTCATATCCTCACTCCTTATCAGTTAAGTTTCATTCAGCTATATTGAATGCGCTTACAATTATATTAAGTAAATTGAAGGGTAAATCAAAGGGGAGTTTTTTCAGATTAGGGGGACGTTTCTCAGTCAATTTATGCTTCATGAAAGTTTAAAAATTAGGTGAAGGTAAAAAGACCATGACAATAAAAAAACCGAACTAAAGCAGATAATATTAATCTACCTTAGTTCGGTTATATATTTTAAGTCAGAAAAGTAATTTAGTAAGTCAATTTTTGCATAATTTGGAGATTCACTAAGCAAAAGGAAACATCAATTCATCTCAACTTTATTGTTTCATCATATTTAATTCTAATCTAAATTTAGAAGGGGTATTTCCGTAATGTTTTTTAAACAGTTTTCCAAAGTGTTTTACATCCTGATAACCAACCTTTTCGGCTATTTGTTGCACCTTCCATTCATTTGACAATAATAACGTTTTTGCTAAATTCATCCGTTCTTGGGTTACATAATCGTGAATGGTAACATTTGTTTCATTTTTGAAATATTGACAAAAGTATGTTGGATTCATATAAACTTGCTTTGATATTTTTTCAATAGTAATCGATTTATCTAAATTCATGTCAATCCATTCTTTGGCTATAGTAATTGGATCTGTCTTTTGATTAGCTTTTATCGTTTTTAATGTATTTGATACGTCTTTCATCCATTCACTCACGCCATTTCTTACTTCATGTCTTGCTGCTGATTTTTCAGTTAGTTCAAATACTCTGTGAATATGTTCCCATTCTTCCGCTCCGGTATACTTTAGTAGCACATTCATTACACGGATAGCTAGCAATTGAACTGCTTGATCAATTTCATAGGATGTATTTAATTTTTCGATTTTTTCTAAAAAGGTTTTTAAATCGAAATCAATTTTCGTCAATTCCCAGTTTTCAAGATGGAAAATTAATTGGTCTATATTCTGTTTTATTTGAATAAATAGATTGGAATTTCCCTCTAGATTAATAGGTTCTTTATATTCTGATGTAAATAGCTGATTATCTCCATATAATAATCGATCTTTCATTGCTAGTTGTAATTCTGTTTTTAAAGATGCTATCATCGCTACATTTTCCATAGCATCACTTATAGCTACAGAACAGCTAAGAGGTGTATATTTCTTAATATTTTCTTGTAATTTTGTTGCGAAAAGGTAACCTAAGGTGACACCCTCTAATTCTCTTAGTAAAATCCAAAAGGAAACATTCGATTCATTCCATTTCCAAGTTAGAATATCATAGCTACTATTTCTCTCTTGAACCATTTCTTCTGCGATATTATTTATAGTAAAGAGAAATGCACTCCACTCTTCATTCAATAGTCGTTGCTGCTTTGTTAATATTTGGTCAATTTTCACGTAAAGTAACTTGTATTTGCCATTTGGAAAAGTATCTGTTCGATCAAAAAATGTAATATCTGTTTCCTCTGCATTCAGCATTTCATGTAATTGATGTACTTGTTTTAAATAAGTAGATGATTCCGCTTTTCTCTTTAATAGTTCAAGCTGATGATTCATTCTTTTAGAAGCATCGATATCAGCTGCTATCTTTTTCAATTGCTTTTGAAAATCTTCACGATTAATCGGTTTAATGAGATAATCACTCGCTCCTTCTCTTATAGCTGTTTGCAAGTAGTTAAAATCATCAAATCCACTTATAACTATGGTGTGAAAGGGTTGTTTTTTCTTTAACTCTTTTATTAATGTTAGTCCATCCATTTCTGGCATTTTCACGTCTGTAATTAATAAATCAATCGTTACTTCATTTCTCTCTAAAGCTAATAAACATTCTTTTCCCGTAGCAAAACTTCCTACAACTTTAAATGTCTCTCCTAAATTATCTATTTGTCTTATAATCCCTCTTCGCAGTCGAGCTTCATCATCAACAACTATCGTCCGAATCAAATCATTCATTTTTCTCCCCCTCTTTCACTCTCATCTGCTGGTAAACGAATCATCACAGTGGTTCCTTTTCCTATCACACTTTCTACTTCTAAACCATAGTTTTCACCATAGATTAAAGCTATTCTTGCATGAACATTAATTAATCCAAAATTTTCATCTCTTCTAATCATTGGATTCGACTTAAATGAAAGATTTAATTGACTTAAATCTGCTTCTTTTATTCCCGGGCCATTATCTTCAATTTTTATTATCAGTTTATTATTTTTCCCCTCTTCTATCATGACTTTTATTCTAACCTTATAGTTCGCTTCTAACCCATATTTAATTGCATTTTCAACAATTGGTTGTAATATAAATTTCGGGACATAGTAGCTATCATTTCCAACGATGTCCTTGATTTGAAAATCAATTCTATCCTCGAAACGGAACTGTTGAATGGTTAAGTAGTCTTCTATATGTCCAAGCTCTTGTTTTAGCGGAACAACCTTTTCCTTATTATTTAAAGAATACCTTAACATTCTGCCAAGTAATGCTACCATTCTTGATACAATTTCTTTTTCCTCCTCTTCCACTGCATATCCAATTGTTTCAAGCGTATTGTACATAAAATGCGGATTAATTTGTGATTGCAAAGCGTATAACTCTGCATCCTTTTGTCTTAATTCAATTTGATAGTTCATTTTTATTAAATGCTCAATTTCTTGTATCATAGAATTAAAACTTTTCGCTAACAAACCAATCTCATCTTTTTTATTAATTGGTAAATCAACTTTAAAATCACCTTTTTCCACCCTTTTCATCAGCCGAGCTAGCTTTTGAAGTGGGTGCGACACATTCCAAGCTAAAATAACAGAAATTACACTACTTAATATTACAAATATTAAAAATACCAGAATCGTTCCATTTCGAACTTGGTTTGTCTCTTTCATTAAATCCTCTAACGCGATACGGTGATAAGAATACCAATTCATATTCGGAAATTTATTGGTGCTTATTAATTGATTATCATTAAAATCTGTCGTCCTGAAGCTCCCATTAATTTTCGGATAGTTTCTAAAGCGAGGATCAAGTGTTCCAATTCGGTCTCTTTTAGTATGATAGATAATAACTCCTTCTTCATTTGTTAACCAAATCGTTGGTTTTTGATCTTCATATAAGCTCTCCATCGCTTGCTCAATAAAGGTTAATCGAATAGCAACAAAGATCGTACCTAATGTTTCTTGGTTCTCATAGTCTCTCAATTCTCGCATCATCAGAATGAATGGTGGATCTCCCTGAAATGCTAGATCGCTTTGGTTTGGTAAAATAAATTCCGTCCTTCCTTGCAAATCAAGATTTTCACCATAAGTGGAGGGGAAATTCTCTAATTGGAATCCACTATAATCAGCTTTTGAGCTAGTAAACAAACGGTTTTTACTTAATATAAAAACTCCCAAAATATCATTATTTCCACTATTCATATACATTTTCGATAAGTAATTATTAACTAGAAACTCATCCCTAAATAAATTTGAATTATTTTGATAAGAATCTTTTCTCAAAACCTCTATTACTTGGTTGGCGTTATATAATGAATCTGGTAAAGATCTATATTCATTTAACTGATTATTAATATTGATATTTGCTTGCTCTAGAAGCTTAGGAATATATTCACCAACTTGTTTCTCAATGGATTTTGTATATTGATTGTATGCAACAAACCCTAATACTGAAATAGGTATGACAGTTAGTAGAAAATAAGTAATCATTAGTTTAGACATCAGACGGCTGTTTCTAAGACGGTTAAAAATCATATTGATCGACATTTTCTTTCGTAAAATCAATTGGCTGCCCCATAATCACCATATCATTTTGCATTCTAATTATACCTACCCCTGGAATCTGTTGTTCATCATAGGGATCATTTCCATCCGCCAAATTTTTACTAAGTGAAACAGTGAGATATCCTAACTTCTTGGGACTCCACAGAGTGATGATTTGAGCAATATCTTTCTTTAAATATTCATTCATTGGATTTGGTGAAGAAAGACCAACTACAGCAATCTCTCCTTTTTTTCCAAGTTCATTTACAGCTTCAGCAGCTGCTGGTGGACCGACTGAAGAATTCCCTATGATTCCTTTCAAATTCGGATATGTAGCAATTAGTTCTTTTGCACGAATATAGGCGGTATGCGGATCATCATTTGTTTCTTTAATGGCAACTAAATTCATATTTGGATAAAAATCTTCATATTGTTTTTGAATCCAATATAACCATTCATTTAAGTTAGAAGCATTTCGCGATCCTGTCATGATAGCGAAATCTCCTTTTTCCTCTGTATTCCAAGCAAGAGTATCCATTAAATGTCTACCTAATATTTCTGGATTAACCATGTTCACGAAGAAATCTCTTCCTTCTGGTACAGTATCTGAGTCCCAAGTAATTACTTTTACTCCAGCTTCTCTAGCTTTCTTTAATACGGGGAGTAATGCCTCTGGATCATTTGCAGAAAGTGCAAGAACATCCAGTTTTTCTTTGTCTAATAAATTCTGTATAATTTTTATTTGTTGCTTAGAATCAGCAATATTTGGACCTTCAAAAATAACTCTTACATCTAAATCCTTACCAGCCTCCTTTACTCCCTTTTCTACGGCATTAAAATAAGGTATGTTTACTACTTTAGGCACAACTGCAATCGTATAATCCGCATGAATATTACTACGATTTTGCTCAGCTATGACTTCGCTTTGATAAACAATTTGATAAGGATCCTTGGTTGTACCCTTCATATTGCAACCGCTTACAAATAACCCAATAAAAATTATGATGAATAGGAATATTCTTTTATTTATCATATTTATCCCCCCTGTTCTATAGCAAATAACTTCTGGTTATATTTTTACATAAATGTAGCAATAAAACTAGTTGTTAAGTTACTATGTTTTTAATTTTTAATTATTCAAACGTGGAAACTTAAAATTGATATTAACAGCTTTCCATCATATATGAGAATAATCCTTCCAAAAATAAAAAAGCTCCTTTTTAAAAAGAAGCTTTTTTATTTTTTATGAGGAATATTTATTTTTTTGTTTGGAAGGAACTAAATAACGATTAATAGCAGTTTCTAAATTAGCGACTTTTATTGATTGCCTAAACCAATTGGAAAATTTAATCGTTGTCGCTTGAGCAGGCTTAATCCCACTTATAATAGTTTTTTGCCCTAACAACTGAATCGTTTGAAAAAATTGATCTAACTCAGTTAATCCTTCTTGAGTTATGACATCTACCGCACTAAAATCAAAAAGAATATAACTATAATCGGATTGATTTAAAGCATCTACAATATGCGGTTTTATCAAACGAAGCATATGTTTATCCAAATCACCAAACAAAGGCACAAATACTAATCGTTCACTAAGCGGAAGAAATGGACCAGATAGTTTATTTACCCGGATAAGTGTTTGTTCTAATTCTTCTTTTTTTTCTATTAAATCAAAGTCAGAACTCGTCAATCTTGCACGTAGATCATCTAATTGCTTAGAAAGTTTTTCTAATTGATCTTGAAGTGGTTGGCAAATGATATGACCTGTTTCACCTTCCCACGTTACATAAACATTAAACAAAGAAGTAGGTGCCTCAATTGTATTTAAGACAAGCTCCATTTCAATATCTTTCACTTTTGGTTGTATATATTCTTCAACCTTCTTTTTACTATCATCATCTACTATATTTAAAAAATTATCTCCTACCGCAAATGTCTTTGAAGTTATAGAAGAAATAGACTGAATGTCATAATTCTTATTAATTTCAAAATACGGAAGCGGTAAATGTTTAACTTGCACCATTTACAGAGACCCCTTTCTGATAGTTTTCAAGCCAGCTATTAAAAGAACGCAAGTCTTTTAATACAAAGGTTTGGTCACTTTGATAGTTACTTAAATCAAAGGTTGAAGCTAATCTACCACTAATGATGACTTTTGGTTTGCCTTCTAATTCTTCCAGTGTTTCAATGTATTGTTTTAAGACTGGTAAGCGATAAGCAATGGCTGCAGATAGACCGATTACATCCGGCTTCCACTTGTTTGCACTTGATATAACATACTCTAATGGTAGGTTTGCACCTAATAGTTTAACTTTCCAATTCTTCTCTTGACACAAAGCTGCTGCCATTTTCGTACCAATTGTATGTTGTTCTTCTTCAAGACATAAGAACATAATTTTATGTTTTGCTGTTTCTTCTTCCTTACTCATATGCTTAAACGTATAATGTGAAAGTACATAATCGCACACACTTGTCGCCAGATGTTCGTCTGCAACTGTTATTTGATTCGTTTGCCATAACTCTCCAATATGCTGCATGGCTTTTGTAACAATTTCCATATAGATGGTGAGACTGTCTTCTTTTTCATTTTGTAATAATTCATAAGCTTCTTTATGATTGCCCTCTAATAAAAAAGCTGCAAACTTCTCGTATGTTTGTTGCAATAAAATCATCCTTTTAACGCTTTAACTTAACTCCAATTCGTATATCGCTTTCTTTAAACATTGTTGGTAAAAAACTTGCTGTTCTATCGGCAGCTTGTCCTGTATGGCATCATAAAGCTTCTCAAAATTGAAACGTAAATGTTCACCTTTCATTCCTCTAGTTGTGAGGACATTATTTAACCATAAACTATAATCTAAAAATACTTTTGTTTGTCCAACTTGGTAAGCGGTAAGCAAATGATCAAGATGGTGTTGATTATCTTCTCTACATTTAATTTTACCCGTTTCACCGTAATCTTCTTGCAAACTGGGATAAGCCTTATAGATTTCCTCTACGACTTCATCAAGTACATTTTCTATGGGGTGACTTAATTTCATTTTGCAACCACCTTGTATTTGTGTACTTTTGGAACAATGCCAGCTAGCTCCTTATCTGGATATTTCTTCTCAAGCTCATGTATTTTCTGATATTCATCACTTGTCACCCAGTTAAGATAGCTGTCCTTTGTATCCCAGCATATTTCTACTGTAAGTTCACCGACCTTGCGCTCATTTTGTAAAAGTTTAAAATCAATGAATCCTGGCCATTTATCGACAGAACCAGTTCTATTCTTGTATATATCTATAACCTCATCGGCTTTTTCTTCTGGGACATCAAACACGGAGTGAACGATATACATGTCATTCCTCCTTTTTCCTCAATATAGCGTCTTAATGTTAAAATTTTAACATTTATATACCTAAAATACTAGAATTTGCAATATCTATTGAAAGCTGACTTTACTTCTTAGCTTTTTAAAACGCTAAAAACGAATGAGGATCTTTCCTCATTCGCTAGGTGATTTTTACTCTCTTCCTCTTGTACGCTGATCATGAGCTGCCTGATCATAAGGGTAACTCACAAATAAATCACTCGCCCTGTCAAGACGTGCCATTTGATTATCATTTAAAGACCAGCCAGCAGAACCAAGATTAGCCTCTAATTGTTCTCTGTTACGTGCACCAATAATTGGAGCGGTAACCCCACGTTTGTTTAATAACCAGTTGATTGCTGTTTGTGCTGGTGTTTTATTTACTTCTTTAGCAACCTCAATCAACGTATCGATTAAGTTCCAAGTTGTTTCATTATTATACATATCCCAAGTTTCACTATAGCCTTTTTTATCCGCTTCCGCTATTCTTGTATTTTCAGGTGGCTTTGATAGCTCACGTGTAAATTTCCCGCTTAACCAGCCGCCTCGTAAAGGACTCCAAGGGATAACTCCAAGACCTTCATTTTCACACACATCAATAAGCTCCCATTCAGTTGCTCTTGTGAGTAAATTATATTGAGGCTGCAAGCATACAAACTTTTCCCATCCATTTTTTTCACTCATATCTATCGCCTTTTGCAGCTGCCAACCCTTGTAATTACTAGCACCTATGTAGCGCACTAGACCTTCTCTAACTAAATCATTTAAAGTGCTTAGTGTTTCTTCTAATGGTGTTCGTGGATCCCACGCATGCACTTGATATAAATCAATATAATCTGTCTTTAATCTACGTAAACTTTCTTTCACTCCAGATATTATATGTTTTCGACTTAAGCCAACATCATTGGGCCCCTCTCCCATTGGAAAACGAACTTTTGTAGCAAGGACAAAATCATCACGGTTTTGCTTCTGTAACCATGAGCCAACAATTTCTTCTGAAGCACCTCTAGTATACACATCTGCAGTATCTAAAAAGTTACCACCTTCAGCCTTGTACCTGTCCAGAATCTTCCCGCTATCCGCTTCACTAGTTTCTCTTCCTAGCGTCATAGTACCCAAACATAACTCACTTACCCTTAGTCCAGTTCGACCTAAATAACGATCCTGCATTGACGATAGCACTCCTTTTAAAAATAATTTATAAAACGCTTACATTTAATCTTAAAAAATATGTCCCTTTCGGTGACACTTCTTAAAAATTATTATACCCCGCTTAAATTAGATGATAAAGAAATCGGCTCATGAGCAATAATTAGGGAGGGTTTCAATTATAATTTTTCACCATGTTTAGTAAGGATTTCTTCAATACATTACCAACTTTCTGATAGGTTTTGCAGTCATTTTGCGTAAAAAAAGTGATAGCTATGCATAAAACATAGCTACCACTAGTTTATTATCAACTATTTAATTATTCTTATTGTAAGTGGGATTTCATATCGCTCCCCACCATACGCTTTTATTAACGCAATAATAGTAAAAATCAATGTATACAATCCTACAATTGCTAACAAAACAAATCCAATCAAAATAATTATTAAAATACTACTAATGATTCCATAAATGGTAATTGAAATTAAAAAGTTGAAATACTCTTTTCCATGATAATCGATAAAATCAGAATCATCGCGTTTAATAATCCAAATAATTAAAGGTCCTAGTACTGGGAAAAATATACTTAATAAGTAAATTAACATGGCAAACATCCGTTCATCACTTTGACTCATAAGCTCACCTCTTTTCTTTCATTAATATTTAAAAAAATTATATGTTCCCTGCTATATAATATACGATTTAAATTCTAAAAGGTTTCATTAACAATTAAAGAGCTTTAATGTAGAAAAATTCAACTCAATAACTAAATTATCACTAATCAAAAACAGTTTATTCATGACAAATTGTTCACCTATCTTGTATGCTTTACAATATAAACAGAATTGAGGGGATAATATGAAACTTATTGCAACTGATTTAGACGGTACACTCCTAAATGAGGAACACCAAATAAGTAAAGAAAACGCAAAAGCACTTCAATTAGCTAAGGATCACGGTATTGAAGTTATTGTTGCCACTGGAAGGTCGTATGAAGCTGCTAAAAAACCTTTGGCAGAAGTAAGCTTAAAATGCCCGATTATTTGTTTAAATGGCGCGAAAGTTCATGATTTAAACGAAGAAATACTAAAAACTGCTCCCTTAGAAAAAGAGTCTTGTATGAAGATTAGCCAAATTTGTCATAAGGAAAACATATACATAGAAGTATTTACAAATAAGGGAGGATTTTCAGAAAGTCGAGAAGTTTTTATTAAGGTTATGGTAGATATTGCTTTATCTGCAAACGCTGATGTTGACCCCGAAATCGTAAGAGCACGTGCGATGGAAAGATTTCAAGATGAAGAAATTGAAATTACAAATGATTTAAATGAAGTCTTTGGACGAGAAGATATAGAAGTATACAAAATACTCGCATTTTCTATAGATGATCAACAATTAAAAAGAGTGCATGAACAGTTAAAAGAGGATGAACTTTTAGCGATTACTTCCTCTGGTCACTCGAATTTAGAATTTAATCATCCTGAGGCACAAAAAGGTATTGCCCTAAAATGGTTTGCGAATAAATTAGGCATTGATATGATTGATGTGATGGCTATCGGCGATAACTTAAATGACTTGTCGATGATAGAAATGGCTGGACACGGCGTTGCGATGGGAAATGCTGAGGAACTTATAAAAAATTCAAGTAATTTTATTACGCTATCCAATAAAGAGAATGGAGTCGCTCATGCAATAGAAAATATGATTAAAACCTTGCAAACATAATAAACTAATTATTTCTGTTTATTTTAAATAATGATTTAAGACGATTCTTTTCATTTGTATTCTCTAAAAGAAAGGCGTGAAAATGATGAGTACAAAAATGACAAACACAATCAAGCGGCGTTATAATCGAATTTCTAGTATATTTAATTTGATGGATAATATGATGCCTGAAGGTTGGCGGAAAGAGTTATTAAAGGAAGCTCAAGGGAAAGTTTTAGAAATAGGGGTTGGTACTGGCACTAATCTTCCATACTACCCTGATAATATTGATCTAACTGCCATCGATTTTAGCCCTAAAATGCTAGAGAAGGCAAAAGAAAAAACGCAAAAAAATAATCATGCTGTAGCATTATTAGAAATGGATGCTGAAAATCTAATTTTTGAAGATAACAGCTTCGACACCATTATTTCTACATGTGTGTTTTGTTCTGTTCCTGATCCTGTTCAGGGTCTCAAAGAAATACATCGAGTACTAAAACCGAGTGGTAAAGTGCTAATGCTTGAGCACATGAGAAGTGACCATCCTGTTATTGGAAAGGGTATGGATTTTCTTAACCCTATTGGCCTACACATTGTCGGGGCAAACATAAATCGAAGAACGATGGAAAATATTGAACAATCAGGCTTGAAAGTGGAAAGCCAAGTATTCTTAATGGGATCCGTTATGAGGAAAATTACGTTAACGAAGAAGTGCTAATTTTTCAACTTTTTTACTGAGATTAGTATTCTTTAGATAAAAAGAGCCAGTTAAAGGCATATACCCTTAACTGGCTCTTCGCTTACATCTTATTAAACAACATCATATCCTTGTTCTTCTATAGCTGACTCCATCTCTTCTATCGATACTTTACTTTCATCATAATTAACCATTACTTTATCTTCCTTTAAATCTACTTCGGCAGAATTTACACCCTCTAATTCATTAAGTGCACCTTCCACAGACATTTTACAATGACCACAAGTCATCCCTTTTACCTCTAATGTTTTTTCCATTATTTATTTCTCCTTTCAAAAAGAAATTTTATATTTTTACTCGCTTCAAGCGAAGCGAATTTGACACTACACTCACAGAACTAAATGCCATTGCAGCACCAGCAAACCAAGGAGCTAACAATCCTAATGCTGCGATTGGAATACCAGCAGTATTATAAGCAAAAGCCCAGAATAAATTTTGTCTGATATTTCTAATTGTTGCTTGGCTTAGCTTAATTGCTTTTGGAATTAATAATAGCTCGCCACCAAGGATTGTAACATCAGCAGCTTCTATTGCAACCTCTGTTCCAGTTCCAATGGCAATTCCTATATCAGCGATAACTAAAGCAGGGGCATCATTAATTCCGTCACCTACCATTCCTACCTTTTTACCTTGAAGTTGTACCTCTTTAACTTTATCCGCTTTTTGCTCTGGTAAAACTTCTGCAATAACATTTTCAATTCCTACCTCTTTAGCAATTGCCATAGCAGTTCTTTCGTTATCACCAGTGAGCATGATTACTTCTAAGCCTTGCTCTTTTAATTGAGCAATTGCTTCTACAGCTGTTTCTTTTATTGTATCAGCAACAGCTACCATTCCTCTGTAATTTCCATCAATCGAAATTAACATAGCAGTTTTACCAGCAGTCTCATATTCCTCTAGATTATCAGTATTTTTAAGTTCTACGTCGTGGTCACGCATTAATTTTCTGGTTCCCACTAAAATATCCTTATCTTCAATGCGGGCTTTAATACCATGCCCAGGTATTGCATCAAATGATTCCGGCTTTAATAGATCAATATTATTATTTCTAGCATAGTCTACAATCGCATCTGCTAATGGATGCTCAGAACTTTTTTCAGCACTTGCAAGTAACTGTAGAGTCTCTTCATCGCCGGTAAAATCAGTTACTTCAGGTTTACCTTTTGTAATTGTACCTGTTTTGTCTAAAATAATAGCTTCGAGCTGGTGTGTTCTTTCTAAGTGTTCCCCACCTTTAAACAAAATACCTGATTCCGCAGCTTTTCCTGTACCGACCATTATGGAAGTAGGTGTTGCAAGACCTAAAGCACAGGGACAAGCTATAACTAATACTGCGATTGTAGCAACAAGAGCGGGTTCAATGCTTCCTGGTGTAACAAATGCAATCCATATTATAAAAGTAAGGATGGCGATACCAACTACCACCTGAACAAAATAACCTGAAATCACATCCGCCAACCGTTGAATAGGTGCTTTTGAACCTTGTGCTTCCTCCACCACTTTTATGATGGAAGCAAGAGCAGTGTCTTTTCCAACCTTTGTTGCTTCCATTTCAATCGTACCATTTTTATTAACTGTGGAGCCTATTACAGTAGCATCGATATCCTTCTCGATCGGAATAGATTCACCTGTAAGCATCGATTCATCTACAGATGTTCTTCCGTCAACAACGATACCATCTACCGGTATCTTTTCACCTGGTTTTACGATTATCCTGTCTCCTACTTGCACCTCTTCAATTGGAACCATTATTTCTTCCTGATCTCGAATAATTCTTGCTTTTTTTGCTTGTAGGTTTAATAGTTTAGATAAGGCCATTGTTGTTTTACTTTTTGCCCTCAATTCTAAATATTTACCAAACAAAATAAGCGTAATAATGATCGCACTTGTTTCAAAATACAAATGAGGCATATAATCTGGGTTACCTATTGTCCTCATAGCCTCGTATAAACTATAAAAGTAAGCAGCACTTGTTCCAAGAGCCACAAGCACATCCATATTTGCTGCGCCATTTCTTAAATTTTTATAAGCTCCTACATAAAATTGCCACCCAATGATGAACTGTACTGGAGTTGCTAATAAAAATTGAAACCAAGGATTCATAAATATATCTGGGATATTTAAACCAAATAAATGTACTAACATTGTAATAAGTAGTGGGGCTGAAAGAATTGCTGAGATGATTAACTTTCTCTTCATCTGCTTTCTTTTCGTTTCTTTTCTAGAATCAGCCTCCTC
Organism: Saliterribacillus persicus; assembly: GCF_003337485.1. Classification (GTDB taxonomy): domain Bacteria; phylum Bacillota; class Bacilli; order Bacillales; family Amphibacillaceae; genus Saliterribacillus; species Saliterribacillus persicus. Next base: position 173,376 of record NZ_QPJJ01000007.1, on the reverse strand, counting down.
TTTTTCTGCTTTTGGTTTAGCATCGTACCCGAGTTTTTGAATTTTTTTGATTAAATCAGCTTCTGCGATTAGTGCTGGATTATATTCAATTGCAGCACTCTCTGTTGTCAGGTTAACGCTAGCTGTTTTTACTGCAGCATCTTTATTTAGAACCTTTTCAATTCGAGTAGAGCACGCCGCACAGGTCATACCGAACACATCAAAATCTACTTTCTCTGTTTCTACACCATATCCAAGCTTTTCAATCTTCGACGTTATATCATCTAAAGTAGCTTTATCATTTTCAAAAGTTACTCTTGCTTTTTCTGTTGTAAGATTTACTTGAGCCTCTACTCCATCCATTTTATTTAAAACCTTTTCTATCTTACTAGAACATGCTGCACAGGTCATACCGGTGACACCAATAGTTACTTGTTTCTCGTCTGCCACTTTTTCCCCTCCTCTACTTAGAAATTTGTTTCATCACTTCTAATAATTCGTCAATCGTTTCATCACCTTCACCAGATTTAATAGCATCTGTAACACAATGTTTCATATGTCTTTCAGTGACAGAAAAACCAACCTTTTTAAGTGCTGCATTAATGGCACTAATTTGAACTAAAATATCCACACAGTAACGATCTTCATCTACCATCTTCTGTATACCTCGTACTTGACCTTCTATTCGCTTTAGACGATTAACAATAGCTTGTTTCTCATCCTTTGTTCTTGGTTTAACAGGGTGCTCATGAAGAAATTCTTCCATTTTATCACTTCCTTCTTGTTTATAACTATACTATACCCCCCTATTGTATTTTTGTCAAAAACTTTGCTTAATAATTTTAATCAAAACATTTTTCATTGAACATAATCGTCTTAATAATATTATTTTTTCTACGATTGTAATTATTATTGAGATAAATATGGAATTTTATGTTAAAATAAAAAAGATAATGGTACGCTTTTTCTAATACTTTAAAGTTTGTTATTAAAATAAATTAGTGAATTTGGGGAGGCTGTTTAATATGAGGACCATTTTAGAATTATTACGAATTATTTTTATCTTTACAATTCTTGGCGCTGTTAGTTCCTCAATATTACTTAATATTTATAGAATTAGCCCTGTGGCGGAAGCATATGCATGGATTGGTTTTATAGCGATATTTTTATTAATGTTTGCTACATATAGAAATAGATGGCAATTTTCAGGTTGGTATAAGGGAAAAGAAAGGGAAAAACTACCAAAATCTGTTTCCACTATCCTTACTGTCAGTTCCATTATTTTAATTTTCACGCCCTTCATATTGGATTTCTTTCTAGCTTAATCAATAAATTCATTATAATAAGAGCTGATAACTGAGTACATTATAAATAGTTGAGTAACGTACTTTATATATCCATGTTTGCACTTGCTTGTTAGTTCAAACCTCTTCAAAAGCGTTCGACTGTTCTCCATGAATTAATCATTTATAAAAATACCCCCGAAAGGTTAGTTTTTCACGCTAACTTTCGGGGGTATTTTTAAGTATATTACAACTAAAATTCTTTCTTAAAATGGATCGACAACATTATGGCTGCTATTCAGATGGTTTTTCTTAGCATGATTTAAATTTTCTCTAATGAGAAGCTTAGAACTAATACTTAAAATCAAAACAAAGAAAGCTAATAAACCATTAGAGCAGGTGAAATATGAAGGCACCTTGTGAGAATAAACCAAAACCCTTCTTCACTTCTTTATGCTACAAAGAACAATAAATCCAATGTTATTAATGATTTAACTAGAAAAGTCCTATGCCTCAATCTTATATTTTTTGTCTTGTTCATTTACTTGTAAACTTATGTCTAAGGCTTTAACGGAATGCGTTAAAAAACCTAGTGATATAACATCCACACCAGAGTTGCGATATTGAGCTAAGTTATTAAGGGTTATGCCCCCTGATGCTTCTGTTACAATAGAATTTGGAATCATTTTTTTTAATTCCTTTATTTCTTCTGGTGAGCGATTATCAAGCATAATAACATCTGCACCTGCTTCTATCGCTTCCTGAACCTCTTCTTTTGTTTCTGTTTCTACTTCAATTTTCACCATATGTCCTATTTTTCTCCTTGTAATTTCTATAACTTTTGTGATGGAACCAGCAAAAGATATATGATTATCTTTGATCATTACAGCATCATATAAACCCTGTCGGTGGTTTTGACCGCCACCACAAGTTACCGCATATTTATCTAGCATTCGAAGACCTGGAACCGTTTTTCTTGTATCACAAATTTGAATGGAGGGATCATTTAAAGTTTCAATGCAAGTTTCCGTGATCGTTGCTATTCCACTCATACGTTGAAGTAAATTTAAAATTACTCTTTCTCCTTTAAGAAGTGGAATAACAGGACCACTTACTTCTGCAATTTTATTACCAGCTTCCACGCGATCTCCATCCTTAAAAAACAGGCTAACATTAATAGTATTATCCAATAAGCCGTATACTTCTTTTATAAGATCTAATCCTGATACGATTCCATTTTCCTTTGCTATAAACACACCCTTATCATTTTGATCATCAGAAAAAATTGCCTCACTAGTTATATCACCGTCACCTATATCTTCAATTAAAAAAGATTGTAGTAGTGCTTTTAGTTTTACTTCATTCATTTTATAACCCCTTTTATGTACTTATTCAACAAGTGATTATCTTCACAATAAAAAGCAAAAGATAGCTTCACTCGTGAATTTTTGATATATTTCTATTCTTCATTATAAGCGAATATAATTAAAGAATATACATGTGTCTTGTCATATATATTTACACATAATTATCATAATAGCAAGAAATTCTTCACACAAAATAAACAGAAACTGAATCTCACTAGATTCAAAGCTTCTGTTTGTATATTTGAAGTTAAACATAAGAAAAATAGAGTTACGTTCGCTTCGTATATAAGTCAAGAGCTACTTCCGGATAATCCGTAATAATAGCATCTACTCCCGCTTCAATTAATCCCTTCATTTCACTTTTGTCATTAACTGTCCAGACTCGTAGGTGCTCCTGATATTTCTTCCAATATTGTTGATTTTCCAGCACAAGATTTTTATTGACATGAAGTGCCTCTAATTCGAAAGTTTCGAGGTAATCACCGGGATGTGGAATTTCTTGATTAATTAGCCAAGCATTTTTGACATCATGCTTGATATTTTTTAGTCGGATAAGCGTTGGTAAATGGAATGAGGAATAAACAATTTTCCGTTTGCCTCCAAACTCCTCGACTATTTCTAATAATTTTTCTTCTATTCCAGGATATTGAAAAATATAAGTCTTTAATTCAATATTCAGCTCTATATTTGTAGGAGCAAGTAAATCAAATAACTCCTTTAAAGTAGGAATGGTTTCATTATCCCACTCTTTCTCATATGCTTTCATTTTTTTGAATTTTTTCCCTGTGCTTACGCTTTTTAATTCTTTCACAGTATAGTCCTTAATATAACCTTTTCCAGTCGTCGTTCTTTCAAGAGTTTCATCATGAATAATGACAATTTCACCATCTTTGGTCATATGTATATCAATTTCTAATCCATCAACACCACTTTCTATTGATTTTTGAAAGCTGAGAAGCGTATTTTCAGGATAAGTTCCTTTACTGCCTCGATGCCCATATATTTTTGTTCGCATATTTTTCATCCCCTCAAGTTCTATTAGTCGTTATATTCTTTTTATCATCCATAGTGGCAATACCCAAAATGTAATACTTTCATCTAAGTTTATTTCTCATTAATTTAATTTTAACCAATATGTAAAAAATACCACCAGTGAATCGAAAAATCCACTGATGGTGTTATGTGTCCGTGGCCTTTGAATAAATCGGTCATTTATCTACCTTCACAAATCAGCACTTCCTGTTAATACAGATCATTTAAGTTAATCCTTGTTTTATTATTCTCCGCGGGCTTTATTTGCTTTTTCAATAGAGGCGTTTAATTGATCAATTGCAGTTTGATAAGACTCATCTACGTCTCCACCATTATAGACGGTTTCTAAAGCAGTCTCTATAATACGACGCCCTTCTGGAATCATATCCATAATTGCACCTTGAGTGGCAATTGATGATTTAGTAGATTGCAATTGTTCTACTGTAACTTTTAATTGTGGCATTTTTTCATAAGCATCTTGAACTACTTGTTCCTCATACGCTTTAGGGTTAATAGCAAAATATCCAGTTCCAACATGCCATTCTGCTTGAACTTCAGGTGTTTGTAAATACTTCATGAATTCCCATGCAGCTTTTTGCTTTTCTTCTGGTGCACCATTCATCATCCATAGACTTGCACCACCAATAACTACACCCTCGCGCTCAGTAGATTCTGGATATGGAATGAAAGCAACTCCAACTTCAAATGGTGCATTGTCAATCACATCCCTACTACTTGATGAAGATTGCATAAACATGGCCACATCTTCTGCTAAGAAGCCAGAAATCATGTTATCTCCATTTGTACCATAATTCGCAAAAGTGTCATCCTTAATCATATTATCTACCCATTTAAAGATGGATTTTCCTTGTTCGTCTGTAAAACCAATTTCAGTCGGAGTTTCAGATCGACCATTATCATTATTCATCAAATGTGCTCCCTGATTTGCTAATAACTGTTCAAATAACCAACCATAGGCTTGCAGGGCAAAGCCTTTCATTTCTGGATCAGATTCTACGATTGCTTTACTTGCTTCTTCAATTTCCTCATAAGTAGCAGGTGCCTTTTCAGGATCTAATCCTGCCGCTTCAAAGGCATCTTTATTATAATACATCACTGGTGTAGAAGAATTAAAAGGCATCGAATAAAACTGATCATCAATGTTGTAGTAATTAATAATATTCTCTTCTAAACCTGACATATCATATCCGTCGTCGTCGATAAATGTTTGTATAGGCTCAATATGGCCACTATGTATCATCGACATTGTCCCAATTTCGAAAACCTGCATCATAGTAGGAGCACTATCTGTTCCAGCTACACTATGGAATTTTGTTAAAGCTTCATCATAAGTACCTTGGTATTCTGCGTTTACTTGAATTTTATCTTGAGAAGTATTATAGTTATCTACAATTTTTTCCAGAGCTTCTTGTCCAGCTCCACCCATAGAATGCCAAAAAGTAATTTCTGTGGATTCTGAAGCGGCTTCTTCCTCTGCTTCTTCCTCTGCTGGTTCGTTTGTGCTGCTTTCTTCCGTTTCAGTGGTCTCTTCCGTTTCATTTGCATCCGCATCGTTACAAGCTGTTAAAACAATCGCAAATAGAAGCATTAATACCAACCATAAAGTTTTCTTCATACATTCCACACTCCTCAAATTTTTTACATAGTTACTATTGGTCCAGTAGCGCTGATTGTGAATAGGTAGTTATAAATATACCGATTTATTCAAAGGCCACAAAAGCTCTATTTATTTTAATGCACCTTCAGCAAGGCCTTGCTGTAATTTCTTCTGACCTAGAAATAACAATACTAGCGTTGGCAGTACAACAATGATTGCTCCTGCCATTATGATCCCCCATTCGTTCAGTTGTTCTTGTGTTTGCAGTTGTCTTAGTCCAATTTGAACCGTCCTAACTTCATCATTTGTGGTAGCTAAAAGCGGCCACAGGTACATGTTCCATGCCGATAAAAAACCATACACGCCAAGCGTTATTAAGCTGGTCTTGGCCACTGGAAGCACAACAGTAAAATAAAACTTTAAATCTCCAATTCCTGCAATTTCACTAGCTTCCTTCAATTCTTTTGGAATTTGCTTGAAATTCTGTCGTAACAAAAAGGTTCCAAAGGCCATTGCAAAAAATGGAATAGACAATCCCTGGTAGCTATCAATCCAGCCTAAATCACGAATCGTTTGAAAGTTTGGAATGATAGATGCTTCAAAAGGAACCATCATCGTCGCAATAAAAACAAAGAATAACGCGTCCCTCCCTTTAAAATTCAAGAAAACAAAGGCATAGGCTGCTAAACTAGCTAAAATTAGCTGCCCAAACATGATTAGAAAAGATACAATAAAACTATTAATCAAGTAATGAAGTAACGGTGATCGATCAAAAACTTGAATATAATTATCTAAGGTAAGAGAAGTTGGTATGATTTTACCTGTTAATATGTCTTGGCTAGACATAAAACTCATCAGAAATGCGATAATGGCAGGTGCAAAGATTAGAACTGCTGAAATAGTTAAAAGGATATAAAAGATAATCTTTTTTGATAGGGATAGTCTCATTGGTAATGCACCTTCCTCTCGCCTAGTTTAAATTGAATGAAAGTAAGGACTAAAATAATCAAGAACAGTATAATTGCTTGAGCACTAGCTGTTCCAAACTGATAATTCATAAAGGCTTCCTGGTAAATGGAGTATACAATTAGATTGGTTTCATTTTGCGGCCCTCCACGAGTCAGCATATCAACCTGTCCAAATGTTTGAAAAGCGTTTATAAAAGTAACGGTTATCACAAAAAACAACGTTGGGGACAGCATTGGTAGTGTAATTCTACGTAGCTTGTAAAAGTAACCTGCTCCATCGATGTCTGCACTCTCATACAGATAAGAATCAATCGATTGTAATCCGCCTAAAAGAATTAAAAAGGTAAAACCAATATTCATCCAGATAGTAGAGAGGGAAACAGAAAATAATGCCCAGTTGGGATCTGTTAACCAACCTATAGGTTCCAATCCGATAGTGCCAATTAGTTGATTTAACCAACCCATTGTTGGATGAAATAAAAACATCCAAAAAACAGAAGCGGCAGCTACTGAAATTCCCATTGTAGAAGAAAAAATTGTCCGGTAAATCCCGATACCTTTTAATTTTTCATTAGCAATCACTGCCAAAAATAAACTGATGATGATCGCACCTGGAACCGTATATAATACAAATAAAAAAGTAGACACAATACTTTTTTGGAAAATAGGTGAAGCAAAAATACTCGAAAAGTTATCAAACCCAACAAAAACAGTTGGGACTCCGCCGTTATCAGTCAAAAAAAAGCTTAGATAAATCGTACGAATCATCGGATAAAACAAAAATACACTAAACAAAAGTATGGACGGCATCAAAAACATAATACCTTTGATAAAGTTTAAAATACGTTGTTTCTTCTTCACTCGAATGAAATCAATCGATGTAACTGATTCTTGTTCAAGACTTACCTCACTCATATAGCAACCACCTCTTGATTAGTCGGCGTGGAAGCGGCCTTTATTAATTCACCCGTCTCACTATCAAAAAAGCTCATGTTTTTCATGGATATATTTACAGGTACTTTATTTCCAACACTTACTTGCCACTGACCTAACCATTTTGCCGTCCATAATTCTTTTCCAATCTCGAACGTCAATAACGTCTCATTCCCAAGCTGTTCGACATTTACCACTTCAAGTAAATGTGTTGTTTCTTCAGCTTCACCTCTAAAAATGTGTTCTGCTCTCATACCTACTGTTAATCCTTTATTTTTCGTAATTTTTAATAATTCGGTTAAATCTAGTGGGATCTTAAGTTCATTCTCTATCACTAAATGATGATCTTCTATTTTTGCCTGCCCCATATTCATCTTTGGTGAACCTATGAATGAAGCTACAAATAAATTAGCTGGTTCATTGTATAACGTTATTGGGTCTCCAACTTGCTGAATTTTCCCTTCATTGAGTACCATAATTCTGTCACCCATTGTCATCGCTTCTACCTGGTCATGCGTGACGTATACCATAGTTAACCCTAGCCTTTTTTGCAGGCGTCTAATTTCCATTCGCATGTGTGCTCGCAATTTAGCATCCAAGTTGGATAGAGGCTCATCCATCAAACATAGTGGGCACTCACTGACTACAGATCGTGCTAAAGCAACCCTTTGACGTTGGCCACCAGATAATTGTTTAGGTTTTCTTTTTAAAAGGGAGCCAAGGCCCATCATGTCAGCAGTTTCATGCAATCGTTTTTGTTGTTCCTTTTTTGCTACCTTTTTGGCATGTAAGCCAAATAGAATATTTTGTTCAACTGAAAGATGAGGATATAAAGCATAATTTTGAAAAACCATGGAAAGATCTCTGTCTTTTGGAGGTAAATGATTGACCACCTTCTCATTAATTTTTAATACCCCTGAGGTGATATCCTCAAGTCCAGCGATCATTCGTAATAATGTACTTTTACCAGATCCAGATGGACCTACGAGAACGAAAAATTCACCTTCATCAATGGAAAGATTAATTTCATTCAGCACTTCTGTTTGTTTTTCATAGGATTTAGATAGATTGATTAATTCTACTTGCTTCATGTATCTGCTCCCTCCTTATACTTTCTAAAAACATTTAAACATATCAAAATGCTAAATTACCGTTTTTTACCAAGTTTATACAAATACTTAAAAATAGCTTCATATAATTTAAATTCAATTCATCAAATTAATAAATTAATACTCTATATTTGGCTCAAAAACCTTATCTTAATAGTTTTTTAATTGATAAGGAGTGGAAAGGTGTAAGTTTACATTTCTGCTTAAAAGACAAAAAAAAGAGTGAATATGTATTTCTTTATTCTTTTTTTACATATAAATTGGATTTAAAAAACTGTTTGAAGGAATTGGCGAATAAAATTATGAGAAGAAATTTGTAAGAGAGAAAAGGAAAGTTAATTGATAGTATCTAGCAAGATCAACAATTTATTTTATATTAATTAAAAACTCAGAGACTTTACCAAACATATCTTAAGTACCTCTAATAGAATAGAAGCTATCCATTAAACACTTTATTCCTTGGACAAAAAAATAACAGCTGACATTAACTTTAACTGTCAGCTGTTTTTATACTTATTCAGGCATTGCACTATCAATATTAAACTCTTCTCCAGCCCACGCCTTCTTACTAGTCCAAGCTTGTTCTTGTTCTTGCCAAAACTTTGCCTCACTAGATAGACCTAAAGGAAGAAATAACGTGGTGCATAAATATAGGCTCCCCGTCGAGATGTACCCTTCCCCAATAGAAGGTTGATGTCCGTTAAAACCAATCGTTAACCATCCTTTTTCATCAAAAGTACCCGGCATTTCTATCGTTCTTTTTAATACAGCACTTAACGCACTTCTCACTTGTCCTGGAAGTAATTCTGATGGAAGTTTTTCTAAATAGACTTGATTCGATAAGTGGTGAAAAGCACCAAAACGATAAGCTAAAGAGCGACCAATTGGAGGGTACGTTCCCTCAGGAGATATCAGACGTTCTTGCACGGCCGCATATCGCTTTGCTCTTTCCTCAACCTTTTTTTCCATTTCGATCCACTTAGCGTCCTCCTTACCAACTAGCTCAAGCAAATCTACTAACATCGGAAAAATCACAAAACTATTATAATAATCATGATGAAAATGCACACCATCACTATATATACCATCACCTAAGTACCACTGCTCTAATTGATTAAAGGCATAATCTATTCGCATCGCGTCCCAATCTTTTTCACCGATTTTATATAAAAACCCTTCAATGATAGCCGAAAATAACAGCCAATTGGAAAAATGAGGTTTTCTCGATCGAGTCGCTTTAAACCTTGTAACAACATTCTCTTTTACTCGATCATCTAACTTTTCCCAAAGCTCATTTGGTGCTCGCAATAATCCTTGGGCAAAAAAAGCAGTATCAACAATAGGTTGATGTCCTTCATGAAAATTCATATAATCAGCTGAGCTTGGATTTGTAGCATGATCAATACATTTTCTAATACGAGTTGCATATGTAATCCTAAGCTTTTCTTCCTTTTCATCTGTTTTTTTGTGTTCTAACCATGGGGCTATCCCTGCCAATAATCGACCAAATGCTTCTAAATGGGTATATTTTGCTCGATCATCACTATTGTTAGCTTCAACTGGCATCAATATTTTTAATTCTTCTTTTTCAAGTGCTTCGATTACGGGATCTGCAATACGCAACAAACACTTCAGCCAAAATTTTCTAACCGTATTTTCCATCTTTTTCACCTTCTAATTTTCATTATAGTTAATTTTAACGAGCTTACACATGAAATAAAACCACATTTTTTACACATTATAGCATGTATTTTACTCAATAAGGACAGGATGGGAATTATAGAAAAACACCGAATTCTATTCTAATAGAAATCGATGCCGGAAATTCGCTATTTGATTATCTGGATTCTTTTGGTGGTTGACACACGTCACATTTACGCTGATTTTTATTTTTGAATTTTGTAAATGTTTTTTCGAAATTATTACCACATGAACATTTAAAAAGTAATTTTTGAGAAAAACCATGGTACTCTTTCGTAAGCAATGTGCTATCTGAATTTTCCGTCACAAATTTTTCAATCTTATCGATCGTCCATCGTTTATTCATTCTTAACACCTCCAAATTTCATCAATAGGCGGAGGCTTTTCTAGCGTCCGTTTGAATATGAAAAGTCATAATCATCCTAAGCTATTGATTATATCATGAGCTAGCATTCATGCAAATAAATTGTTAAAAGAACTAGGATAAAGTTTCTGTATAAATCGGTATCCTAATCAATAACTACAATCCATAAAAGTTGTTTTAACTTTTACTATCTTAATCAAAGGCTAAGATACCATTTTTCCTTTAATATAAAAAATGCTCTGCATCTCAATCTAGATACAGAGCATTTTTAACCTGTTATGATCCACTATCGTCAAAATCCATCTTTTGAAAAAGTAGTAGTGGCATTTTAAATATATAAGCTGTTGCGATAAAAACCCCAACTGCCATTCCTATGACAACTATCAGACTACTAATGGAAAGACCACCTATACCTGGTATAACGTTCGCTATATTACAACCAGGAGCCATTCGTGATGAAATCCCCATTAGTAAACCTCCACCTACTGCGTATGGCATTCTAGCAAGTTTAGGTTTTCTAATTCTGAAGCTCTTACTAAGAATTGCAGATACAAACGCTCCAACAATCATAAAGATGACTAATGTTTCTTCTGGCCCTAACCCAATAGTTGGAAAGTCAGCGAACATTCCATTTAAATAGGTATTCTGATAAACAAAATCATCTCCAAATACAAAGGATAACAGCACACCTGCAATACGCGTTTCAGGGCCAGTTATACTAATGGAAGACATCACTACGAATTGAATGGTTGCTATAATACCAAGGAGTACAGCAACGAAGCGAATATCCCAATGACTTTTTGTAAAGGGATTGCCTTTAAAATCCTGTAATGAATCCTTCGCACCTTGCCAAACACCACTCCAACCAAACTGTCTAAAAGCAATGAATAGCATTAGCGCAACAATAACCAATGGAATTAATAGAAACGGCAAATTCAATTGAAATAATGTAAAGCCACCTTCTGCTAATTGAAGAGGTTCCATTACATAATCTGAAGCCCACGGATCATAGACAAGTGCAAACAATAGATTTCCTATCATCATACTAGCGATAACAATCCAAAATTGGATATATCCCATTCCAGCACGATATAACGCCCCAGAAGCACAGCTTCCAGCGATTGTCATACCAATACCAAATAAAACACCACCAATTAAATTAGAAAAACCAATAGGCATTGACCAAACTTCACCGACAGTGGCTAATCCTAGTGTTAATACAATTCCCCAGCCAATCATGGCAGTAGCAATTAATACAAGAACTCCCTTACCAATTCGACTATCTCGGACACTTATCCAGTCACGCAAAGAGGCAGTGAAACAAAAGTCTGCTTTTTGCAACAGGAAGCCATAAAGAAAGCCGAATATACCGGCCAAAATAAACATATCCAAGATAAAAAACATGGTATCTATTCCTCTCTATTTATAGCTTCTTCAAGAATATTTTGTATTCTCCTTTTTCCGAAACAATGCCTAATACTTCTGCGATTTTATTCATCTTAACAGCAGCAGGAATGGTTTTCGTAGCGATCGAATGGTCGGTTATTTCCACCACAATTTCACCTGGCTTTGCTTTCTTTAATGCTTTTAATGCGATATTTAAAGTGTGGGGGCAAACTTCACCGATACCATCAACTGTGTGATCTGCTTCTAATGTTGCAAGCTCTTCATTACTTAGTGCCATTTTAAAATCCTCCCTTAGTAAATATCCTTTACATTTTTAATAATGTTTTCTTCACCTTCATTTACGGTTTCATCCCAAGCGAGCATACCACCATCATAATTCTTCACGTTTTCAATTCCATTCATTTTAAAAAACTTTGATGTTTCATGACTTCGTCTACCGCTTCTACATACTAAAACATGCGTACGGTCCTTCTCAAAGTCATCCACTACCTCTGTAATCTCACTCATAGGGATTAAAGGAATACCAGGGATATGCCCCTCTACATATTCTTCATATTCACGAATATCAATAACTGTAGTAGTTGGGTCCTGTAAAGCTTCCTTTAATTCATTCACATCTATTTGTGTTACTCCTTCTTTTTCAAATGCCATTTTTATCACCTAATTCTCAATTTTTGTATCACTAACATTTCCATATTCTGCCCATGAGCCTTCATACGGTTTAACAGAATCATAGCCTAATAGGCGAAGAGTGAAATACGTATGCGCTCCACGTACATTCGTTTGGCAATAAGGGATTACTGTTTTGTCTTTCGTTACTCCCTTATCTTCATACATTTCTGCTAGTGCCTCTGCTGATTTGAATTTTGAAACACCATCTTCATCAGTAATTGCATCGCTCCATTCGATATGAACAGCATCTGGAACGTGTCCGCCTCTTTCAGCACGAACTTCTTCACCTGTATACTCTTCTTCTGAGCGGGTATCTAACACAACAATATTTTCATCGTCAATGGATGCTTGTAAAGTATTTAAATCACATACTTTTTCTTCATTTGCGGTTGCAACAAAGTCCCCAGTTTGTGCTTCATTCGTTTCTGTTGATACGTCTTCTCCATCATTTAACCATGCAGTGAATCCTCCATTATAGATTTTCACATTTTCATGACCGTAGTATTCAAGCGCATAGAATAAACGAGCAGCACTCAAGCTTGAGCCGTCATCATAAATGACAATGGTATCTTCTTGATTTACCCCAATACCTTGCATTTTTTCTGCGAAGGTATCAGCGTCTACTAAAATACCATCGTATTCTGCTGCTTCATCTGACAATTCCCCTGTAGAAAAAGGTATAGCTTCAGGTAGATGGCCACCTTCATATCCTTCTCTTCTTGTATCGATAAAGGTAACTGCATCATCTTCAACATGATTTGCTACCCATTCTGTATCAACTAACAGTTCACTATTTTCATAACTTGATTCGTCAGTATTTGAGCCATTCGATGAACTTGATTCACTTTGACCACAAGCTACTAAAAGAATGGATAAAATGATTGCTATAAATAATAAAGCTTTTCTTTTCACCTTTACTTCCTCCCCCATATATATTATAGTTTTACTGTTCCCAATAATACATTCATTCCGATAAGAATACAAGGGATTAAAATTTGGTATATTTCAAGGGGGAAATCATGCTTTCAAATAAAAGAATTACTTTATTTTTATCCATATTGTTGATAATACTTACAGGCTGTGCCATGATCTCAGAAGAAGAAGCAGCAATGCGTGAAGAAGCAGGCCAGTTAACCAATGTTCAGTTTTATGTACCAAGTGAAGAAGATGATTCGATTTCTATTATTGATATTCCATCTAGTGAAACTGTTGGTTCTATTAATACTGGTGAAAAGCCAACTAATATCGTCTTTGATAGCACGATGCGAAATGCTTATGTAGCAAATCAAGATAGTTCTACAATCGGAATTATTGATACCCAATCATTAGAGCAAATAAATGAAATTGAAGTTGGTCCGCTTCCGCATGGATTGGCTTTATCAACTGACAACCAATATTTATACGTTTCAACAGTTGGCGATCAATTTGTCGACGTCATCAATACAAACGAAGAAGAAGTTGTGGAAAAAATTGATTTAGGGAATCAAGCAAAATCTAATTATTTGATATTAGGTAATGAAAAGTTATTTGTCACCGATCATGAGAATGCAAAAGTGTATGTCATTGATACCTCGAATAACGAAGTAATAGAAACGATCGATACAGGAAATGTCCCACGTGTTGTTAGAGTAAATGAAGAAGCATCAAAAATTTATGTAGCATCAAGTGGATCCAATCAAATAGAAATATATGATGCAAATAGTTATGCAAAGTTGGATGTAATTGAGATGAATGGTGATGCTACAGACGTTATCATAAGCGAAGACGAAAGTACCGCAGTAGTTTCTGAATTAGAGAGTAATCAAGTAGAAGTGGTTGATCTTGCTACAAATGAAATTATTGCAACAATAGACAAGCTTACTGGTGCCAAACATTTATCTTTTAACAGAAAAGAATCAAGAGCATATGTAACTTTAAGTGGAACAAACGAAGTTGCGGTAATTAACATGGAAACCGAAAAAATTGAAGAAAAGATTCAAGTTGGGGATACACCACACGGAATCGAAATTAAAGCTATGCCAGGCATTGGTGGTAGCTGTTAAATTATTAAACCAGTTTGCGTTTTTAAGCAATCTGGTTTTTTCTTTGGAATGATTAAAATGTTCTTCATAATTCTCAGTGGCTATAGTCAATACCCTACACAAAATCGAAGTTATTTATTAATACTGTACTGAACTCTTTTTATCATAAAACGTGTAGTTATTTATAATAGCGTTATTACTGGCGGTTTGAAAATTTAAATAATAGTTATAAAAAGAAAAAGAAAGAATCATGTTTTAGTGCTTCTTATTTCGGTTACATACCTAGTAAGAGAGATTAATTTCTAATAAAGGAGTAGATACAACTTTATGGATATGAATAAAGAAATTAAAAAACTAGAAAGTGTTTATTTAGAAAAACCTCAACGTGTTTTTAGCATGTATTTAAATACCGATCCATCTGATCCAGAACAACAAGGTGGAGAATGGAAAATCCAGTTTAAAAATGGGATGAATAATTTTGAAAAATATCTTCAAGAAGATGGAGATTCAGATGAAAAGCGGAATTTTTGGGCAGTGAAAGAAAAGGTTGAAAATTATGTACGAGAGAATGAACAGAATTTTGCTAAAAGTTTAGTTATTTTTGCAACGGCAGATGATTCCGTATGGTTTGCTGAACGATTTCAAATGCCAGTAAAAACTGAATTCCAATGGGATGATACAGCTAAAGTTTCTCAACTGAAAGAAATGCATCAAAAATTCCCACAAACAGGCATTATTTTAACACAAAAAGAAACGATTAAAATCTTAGATACTGAGCTTGGAACCTTAAAGGAGACAAGTTTTTATGAATTAGATTTAGATACAGAAGATTGGAGACAGCATACTGGACCACATCGAGCGCAAGCAACAGTTGGCTCTGGTGGTAAAAGTACCCAGCAAGAAGAATTTCAAGCACGATTTGATGCAAATCGTCATCGTTGGTATAAAAGTATTGCATCTAAATTGGATAAAGTAGCAAAGAAAAATGAATGGGAGCGTATTTATATTATTGGCGATAAGGAAGAGGCAAAAGATCTTCGTGCCAATATGAATAAAGAAGTAACTGACATCGTTAATAAAAATATGCTAGATCATGAAGAAATGAAAGTAATAAATGAAGTCATTGCTGTTTAACCATTTTATAAAAATTAAAAGCCATTACCCTATCTAGATTATGATAGGGTAATGGCTTTTTTGTTGCTGATTTATATTTTCTCAAAAATTTCAACTCTATCTCTTCCATTACTTTTAGCACGATAAAGTGCACGATCGGCCCTTTGCATCAATTCAGATGGTGAACAATCACTTGACTCAAAGATAGTTGCAACACCCAAGCTTAAAGTTATATATGGCTTTGTATTGGAATAGAGATGTTCATAATTTAATTCCATCATTCCCGTTATAATTTGCTTCGCTATATTCTCAGCCTCAATTTGATCCGTCTTAGGTAAAATAACGACAAATTCTTCCCCACCATACCGGGCGATAAAATCTTCTTTACGTAATAAAGATTGTACTGTATCCGCGACTACCTTTAAGCATTCGTCCCCTTCTATATGACCGTAGTTGTCATTAAATGCTTTAAATTCATCTATATCCATCATGATTAATGAAAGTGGCGTTACTTCCTTTGAAATTTTCTTATGCTCTTCCTCCAAAACGGTATTAAATTTTCTCCGATTTGGAATTAATGTTAACCCATCTACATTCGCAAATTTACGTTGTATTTCTAATTCTTTTCGGTGATTTGTAAGCTGAATTGTGTCTTCTCTCATTTTTTGAAATAGTATGCCAAGTAATCCTCCAAAAACTATAAAGAATAACAATCGAATAATCCAATATAATGTCGTTTGATTAATATTTGATTCTACTTCTAAATACATCAGGGGTCCTGATAATATTCCCGCTGCAAAACCTACTAGTATTCCTCCGCGTTTACTAAAATACCATGCACCTAATATAATTGGAAAATAAAATAGATGAACTGGTACAGTATGTGGTCTTAGCGATAAGACAATTAACCAGATTAGCAGAAGCGAAACTACTAATAATATTAATTGAATCCCCTTCTTTTTATTCATTTAAAAACCCCTTATTACAAAGACTTGGAAAATTTCGATATACTTTCATATGCATAAAGCAAACCTAAAATTGCTGTTATCATTTTATACTCCTTATATGCGCCTAGCTCATACTTTTCCTTATGGTAGTCGCATTCTATAAAGCTTATCATCATTACCTTCAGGGGAACCGCGTCCATCTGTAGCATTACTAATAAAATAGAGTGATGTGTCATCAATTAGCACATCTCGTATTCTACCAAAATCTGACACTACTTCCCTTTGCTCCCCTGTTTCAAGATTAAATTCTAGGATAGCTGTTCCTCTTAGACCAGCAACATATAACTTTCTATTAACAAAATCCATTCCAGATGGTGCCCAAGTGGTTTCATTTCCAGAAGTAAATAATGGTGAGATCATATCTGCGTTTTCTTCCTGTCCTTCAATTACTGGCCATCCATAATTTTTACCAGCTTCTATTTTATTTATCTCATCATTGGCACTGTTGCCGTGCTCACTACTATATAAGGTTTCATCAGATGACCAAGTAATTCCTTGTGGATTCCGATGACCATAACTAAAGACAGGCGAATCTTCAAAGGGATTATCACTTGGAATAGAACCATCTAGATTCATTCTTAAGATTTTACCACCACGAGAATTTATATCTTGAGCAATCTCCGCTTCAGATGCATCTCCTGTTGTCGCATATAGTTTTTCATCAGGCCCTATCGCTAACCTCCCACCATGATGATACGTACCACTTGGGATATCATCAAGCAGTAATTCGTTTTCTTGCCAGGTGTTTTCGTTCAGACGCAGCGTAACAATACGATTAGATTGTTGATTATTTTCTTCATAAGTATAGTAAGCAAAAGCTTTTTTCGATTCCGTAAAATCAGGCGCGAGAACAAATCCTAGTAATCCAGCCTCAGATGCTGTAGAAACCTTCTTTTTAAGTTGAACCTCTTGCCGCTCCATATTTCCATCTTCAATCATCACAATGTTACCAGGTCTTTCTGTTAGATAAAATGTATTATCAAGTTTATCGATTGACCAAGGGACCTCTAAATTCTCTGCAATTACTTCTACTTCTTCATCTGGCTGCACATCAATAGTATTTTCATCTTCCGATTCCAAATTTTGATCCTCTTCAGTCGAACAACCTGTAAAGATTAAAAGTAATATAACAAATAATATAATTATTTGTTTAACTCTCATCACCCCACTATATTAATTGATTCGTTATTTAAACTTATGAAATTTTTGTTCTTTTATCAGAAAACTCAGTTTCTTATATCAAAAACCATTCTACCTTAACTAGAACAGATGGTGCAACAAAGTCAGTATTTAATAAGTAATTTTTTCTTCGAATTTTCAGGAAAGATATTAACCTTCTTACTCAAGTGTAATGAATTTACTACAGATAATAATGAAAATTTAACTTTACTTCCATCAAAGGATTTTGAATAAAAAAAGATCCCAAATCTCATAAGAGATTAAGGATCTTTGGGGTTTGGCACCCAGTGACTCCGATTGGGCTCGAACCAACGACCTCTTGCCTGTCAAGCAAGCGCTCTCCCAGCTGAGCTACGGAATCAAAAAACAAAAATTTGACGTCAAACGTTATCATATCGAGGTTAGTCATAAGTAAAATCACTCGGAAATTCACACGTTTATTTTCGAATTATATCAATAATACCGGCTTCCTGCAAGACTTATAGTTAAGTAAACGTATTATTAACGGAATAAAAATGAAAAGGAAACGAATTTAATGCGACAAATAAAATTTACATTAAATGAACATAGAAAATTATTAGCATATACACAAAAGGAGTCTACGAAATTATGGACAGCTGCGGTTAAATAATTCGGCAACAACAAGTATGACTGGATTCGATTAGCTCACTTACTAACCGTAATGGAAACATTAGAGATAACGGACTGTAACAAAATACTTTCTATAGAAAAAGAATAGATTTCATCCCAAGACTTCACCTGAAATTTTTCGTATAGTCATCTCCACTACAATTCCTTGACCATTGGGGAAGGTTTGCTGATTTTTTCGGTTCAGTTGACGAACTATAATCTTTAACTAAAAGCGAAGAAAGAAAAAAGAAGACGCAATAATTCACGTCTTCTAATACTAATTATAATCCTTCTAATGCGGATTTATATTCGTTGTAATCTTCTTCTGGTAAAGCTCCATTAATCTGTACAAGTACATTCTTATGCTTCATTGTCCAAGAGAATAGCATATCTGCTTCTTCACTCATACTATCATAATATTCTTTCATTTCGTCAAGATCAGATTCATTTTTGTATGTTAATATGCGTCCTCCGTTATCATCTCCTAAGGATGTAATTAAAAACCGAGTACCTTCTTCGGCTTTCATAGGACCCAACCCGTAATCATCCTCAGTCATCTCCCGAGTCTCCCCTATATCTAATCCCGCTTCCGTAAAAGCTTCTACAACCTCCTCGCTTGTTAATCTATTTTCTTCAGAGAATCCACAACCAATAAGTGTTACAGAGATTAAAGAGATGATAATTATTAAAACATATTTTTTCACAGTTAAATTTTCCTCCTTAATTATGATAATTTAAGCATACATTATTTATATTATTTCCAACAATTATTTATCAATATTTTCCAGGATTAAATTCCCCTGTTTCCTTTATCATCATTTCATCCTGCTTTTTTTCCTCACCGTTGGCAGTTATATGCTTTCGTTGACGTTGTTCAGACGGATGGGTTGCTATTTCGTACAATGCCTTTAAACCCAAAGGCACGTCGTCATTTTCTCGTTAAGTTGATTCGCAACTTTCATTAGTTTTTTCGAAATTCTATCCGCAACCATATCGTTGACTTTCGAAATTCGCAACACAACATTCTATAACGGCAAGCGAGTTATAAAACTTGTGTTAAATTCTCGATTAGACTCAATCAGTCTTTTAACTAATCTCATAGTCACTGTTGGAAAGGGTAGCGTTCTGGACTTACGAGTCTTTATGTTTTTCGATTGAATCTTTACAACATTACCTTTAAAATCAACGAAAAAAACGTCAGAACGTTAATTTTATACGTTCTGACGTCTGAGGATACATTCCTATATTCCGAGTTTTTAGTGAACGCCTGTCAAGTAAGTAATGGACCAACTGAGCTACAGCATCAAAAAATAAAAACCGACAAAATTAAATATATGCAATTATTCCTCTTTTATTAATCTAATTTTTAAAGAGCGATTAACAATAAGTTTATTTTAGAACCTATATAATAATAGTTTCATTTTCTTTTTTAAACTTATAAATGGCTTCTCTCTATTTTGACTATTTAATGTAATGTAATTCTTAGAAACATCAATTGAATACTTCAATAATACTTTTACATAATCTCAACGGTTAATGGATAGAGATAGGGTTGATCCGATTCTTCTACTTCCTCCCACTCTGTTATCTCAATGACAGGTAACGGCGTTCCATTATAATCTTTGATTATAATCGTACCTGTTGCTTCTATCCATGTATCTTCTGTCAAAGCTGTTGCATCTTCAAACTCTGATAAGAATCCTAAAATTCCAGCATCAGCTACACAATGTGTAATTACAAATCTGCCAATAACTAATTGGTTAGCAGAAAAGTCATCTTCTCTAAAAACAAACCCTTTTAGTTTAATTTTTTTACCCTCAACTTTATGCATATTAATATTAATCATTTCGTAATACGTAGAATATAGAGATTCTGTCATTTCGATCGTTTCTGTATTGTACATTTCATTTTCTATTTTGGTATATTCTTCTTGTGAAATTGTATTGGAATATAAATTAGGATCTTCTGGATTATCATTAGTTGGTGGTACTTCCTCTGTCATAGCTGATTCGTTATCGGGAAGACTTGATTCATCGCCGATAATAGTCGGATCATCTTCTATCACTTCTAATGGTAGACCCTCTTCTTCACTGCTCATCGCATTATTTGTTATGGCTAACATTCCACCTTTTTTTAGTGCAATAGAAGCGTCTAAAGTAGATGGAGGAAACACAAATCCCGTAAACAAAGGGAGAAGTATGATGGAATATGATATTACCTTCTTAAAATTAAAAGCCGTGTACCCATGATCATGATGATGGTCATCGTGATCTTGACAATTTTCATGCTCGTGATGTGCATGTCCCCATACACGCTGAAGCTGCACAAAAAACAAGATAAGAAAAATTGCTGCACCAAAAAGACTTAAAAGTTCATATTTCGGATTAATAAATTTCAATAAGTCACCTGTGAAATGCAATTTTAAAATAAAGATAACAAACAGTAATAAGATGGCTGCTCGAAAAGCTTGTTGATAATAAAACTTCATCATTTCCCTCCTAATAAAGACCTTGAACAAGAAGTAAAAAGCTAAAGACAATAGTGGTTACAATAAATAGAAAGATAAAAACAAATTTCGTTTTAAATACACTTAGCATCATCATTGTATTTTTCAAATCGATCATAGGACCATAGATGAGAAAACCAAGAATTGCAGTAGTAGGAAATAAGTTTTTGAAAGAAGCTGCAATAAACGCATCCGCTTCTGAACATAAGGATAAAAGGTATGCTAATCCCATCATTACTGCGGTAGATGACGCAATTTTATCCCCACCAATAGCAACTAATGCTCCTGAGGATACATAAGTTTGTACAAATGCAGCAAATAAACAACCGACAATCAAGTATTTCCCCATATCAAAAAATTCATCTACTGAATGTGTAAGTACGTTAAAAATCTTTTTTGAAAATCCTTTAGAGCCTGAATTATGTATGTGATCACTACCTGAAGGAACAAATTGATCTGTCTTCAATTGACTCGTATTGTAAAAAAAGCTGATCAATAAAGCTATTATCATCGCAATGATAAATCCTAATACCATACGTGATATCGCTATATTCAAATTATTCCCAAACGCCATATACGTGGATAAAATAACGATAGGATTAATTAATGGTCCAGTAAGAAGAAAGCCGATCCCTGCATAAATAGGCACGCCTTTTCTTAATAATCTTCTAACAATCGGAACAATTCCACATTCACATGCAGGAAAACATGCACCTACCACACAGCTCATTGTAACTGCCATAAATCTATTTTTCGGTATCCAGCGTTTGATGTGTTCCTCTGTTATGAAGATTTGAATGAGACCGGCTATTACTACACCGATTAAGACAAAAGGAATTGCCTCTATTAATATACTTAAGAATATCGTATTCATATTATAAATAGAAGCAGGTAAATCTATCATCGATTGAATTAATTCACTAGAAGTAATAAGAAGAAAAGCAACGCCTAGTAATAAAATGGCAGTAAAATCTATAAATGTAGACCGATATCGATGACTCATAGCTATCCTCCAACTCTGTTAGATTAATAGATTACTTATTTTAATAGATGTTTTTTTGCTTGAGAAGGTAGATCAAACTCAATTATTAAAATAGTGGATGATTGTTTTAAAATCATTCTATAATTGTAAAAAACATTATACATAAATCGTAATCATTATTATTTACTCTTTATACTTCGTTTACTATACTTGAAAAAATGACGAAACGTCAAGAGTAATTTGTATTAAACTTGGTTAATACTAAGATACTTATCACACATAAATTAATTTAAACCCCTCTCACTAATTAATATTACTATTGTAGTTATTTATTCCAATCTAAGTTTCCGAGTGGTACGATATCCCCATAAGCATTTGACTAAAAAGGAGTTTAGTAATTATGTCACTTCCAATATCCAATATCCCCATTCCTGCAATATTAGAAATTAGAGAAAATGTTATCCAAGATTTAGAAAAAATACTAATAAAGCATCAATTTAAGCGAGTGGGGGTATTATTTGATTCCTTCACTTTTGAGCATTATAAAATTAAAGTAGAGTCAAGCTGTACGTCAGTAAAAATTACTACATATGAAATGCAGGCAGATCTTGATATTCATGCATTGACCGATTTCGCTTTCGACTTAGAGCGGTATGACGCGATTGTAGCGATTGGTGGAGGTGCTATTATTGATTACGGTAAATATATCGCACACATTAGAAGAGTACCCTTTATCAGTATGCCTACTTCAGCTTCCAACGATGGATTTGCAAGTAGTAACTGCTCCTTAATTATTAACGAAAAAAAGACCACTGTACCTGCCAAAATTCCCTATGGGATTATTGCTGATCTATCTATTATTAAAAATGCACCTACCTCCATGTTACTAGCAGGCGTTGGTGATTTAATGTCAAACATTACAGCCTTATATGATTGGGATTTTGAAGAAAAGCATGGGGTGGCTACGGTAAATCACTTTGCAGCAATGCTAAGTAAAAAGGCTGTAAATAGTTTTATCCGAACACCGATGGAAGATTTAACCCGTCCTATTTTCCTTAAAGAGCTTGTTAGTTCCTTAACCATGGGTGGGATCGCAACTGTCATAAGTGGAAACAGTGCTCCTATTAGTGGTTCAGAGCACTTAATATCACACGCTTTAGATAAGCATGCAGAAAAGCCTCAAATGCATGGGCTTCAGGTGGGTATTGCCACTTATATTATGGCAAATGTTCAAAATCATCGTGCGGAAAGAATGATGTAGGTATTTAAACGAACAGGATTTTTTGATTATGCGATGGAATGTTCTTTCAAGAGGCAAGATTTTGAACAAGCGATATCTATTGCACCATCTATTAAACCAAATCGTTACACTTATTTGCATGACTCAAATTACCAAGAGCAAGCAAATGATTTTGTGCAGACAGATACGGTCCTGAGGGAAATCTTGGGTTAAACATGACAAGATGATAACAAATGTCATATTTCAGGTTATATTTGGTGTGGGTGGTCGATCTTGGTCACTGTCTTTTCATTGGTTAAATTTTCTGTCCTTAGTCCTGTAAACACTTTTTATAATTGGAAAATATAGCTTGCTGAAGCTTTATGTTACAACTGCTAACCTATTCCTTAGAAACTATTATTAGGAGGTTAGTTTAATGAAAAATCGTTTTGGATTTATTTTAGGTTTATTTCTCTTAGTTGGTATTTTGATTTCACCCGCAGAAGCTGATGCTTATACAGTAAAATCAGGTGATTCCTTATGGAAAATTGCAGCGTCGAAGAATGTATCTGTCAACAGTCTAAAAAGTCTAAATGGAAATAGTAACCTTATTTATCCAGGTGAGGTATTAACACTTCCTACAGCAATCTCTGAAAATGATAAAGCACTTATCGCTCGTCTTGTACACGCTGAAGCAAAAGGAGAACCATATGCTGGGAAAGTTGCCGTAGCCACCGTTATTTTAAATAGAGTGGATCATGCAGATTTCCCTAATACCGTTCGCGGGGTGGTATATGAAACCTATAACAATGGAGTACATTATGCTTTCAGTCCTGTTAAAAACGGAGAAATTAATCGAAGTGCGAATGCTGAAACGAAGCGAGCAGTCGAGGAAGCTATTGCTTTTAGAGGACAAGGACAAGGGTCCATTTATTTTTACAACCCGAGTACGTCCATTAATGAATGGATTTTTAGCCGCGAGATCACGATCACAATTGGTAATCATCGTTTCGCAAAATAGATTTTAAGAAAAAGGAGCCTAGCATTGCTGTTAGGCTCCTTCCGTTATTTCTTT
The DNA here is from genome assembly GCF_003337485.1 of Saliterribacillus persicus. Lineage (GTDB taxonomy): Bacteria > Bacillota > Bacilli > Bacillales > Amphibacillaceae > Saliterribacillus > Saliterribacillus persicus. The sequence goes on along the minus strand of NZ_QPJJ01000007.1, from coordinate 149,211 downwards.
TGGTAAAGTTATTTCTTGATTACCTGAGACATAAGGAGCAATCTCATATTGTTGAAAGACCAATGTTATGCTGTCTTCCGTAAAAAAGAAAGCCGTATCTTTCGTTAGCCCTATATCTTCTTTTTTTAAATCTGGATAAAAAATCTCAGGGCGATCTAAAGCATATTTCCAGACATAATCAGTAGCCGCTTCTATTTGTTCTTCAGTAGTTAATATATCTGTTAAATAAATTCGCTTGTCATATTTTTCATCATAGTTGAAGGATTCAACGATTGTATTCCCATGTGCTCCTCCACTAAACATATAGTTACTAGTAAGGATACTAAGCTTCCCTTGTTGATTATATTTCACTTCGTATGCCGCCTGGTAATCTGCTGGGAATCCATTCTTCTTTCCTTCTCTTTTATTTTCTTTATAAGAAGTATAGGATGCCTTTGCATAAGTCTTAAAATCTTTATTGATTTTTTTCTCCAGGTCTTTATTTTCCATCTCCGAAACCTGTGGATATGGTAGTTCTTTTTTATCCTTAAACAAGAATTGGGTTACTGTTGCTGTTTGTTTTGAAGAGGTATTTTCTGTTGCAGCTAATTGTATAAATAGCGCGAAAAAAGCTATTAAACCGATCATCGATATGATAAGTCCCTTCACTCTCACCTGATCACTTCCTTTGCTCTTAGTTAAGCGTAGTGTGTCCTACTTTTTCCATATTATTTAAACTATTCAAAATTAAAATGATATAATTTCATTAGAAAAACTCTAGTGCGCTTGTCCTCTAGCAAGTGGTTTAGTTTTTCTTATACTGTACGTTAACTTTCACCTCAGTCGATTAGACTTCTGGGTGAAAAAATTATTTCTTAATGTATAAAAAAAGAAGGTGGATCAATTGGAATGGGAAAAAGAAACATATGTAATTAGTGATGAAAAGGATAAAATCGACTTAGAAAAAGTGCATCAATTATTAAGTCAAACCTATTGGGCAAAGGATAGAACATTGACTACCATTAGAAAAAGCATGAAGCATTCGGTCGTGTTCGGTGTTTATGATAAAAATCAGCAGATTGGCTTCGGCCGCGTGGTGAGTGATTATACTGTCTTTTCATGGCTCTTGGATGTAGTGATCGACCCCAGTTATCAGGGAAAAGAAATAGGCTCTTGGCTTGTAAAATGCATCTTAAACCATCCAGAATTAAAGGAAACTAAATTTGCACTCGCAACAAAGGATGCTCATGCTTTTTATGAAAAATTTAATTTTGAAACAGACACATGTATGCGTCGAAAATAGTAAGCATATTCCACTATACGCGCTTCTAAATTGTGATAAACTATAATGACGAAATTTGTCTATTTATTGGGGTGAATATATGGGGAGAAAAGGTAAAATGGGAGATGCACGAATTAACAGTGATTATCTTCAAGAAGAGGTTGAAATAAAATGGTATTTACCAGAGACCTTTACACCGTTAAAGGATTATTATGTATGTATTATGCAAGATGGAAATGATTATTTACAAATGGGACGAGTCGCAACCTTAAGTGATGAGTTACAAGAAGAAATGCTGATTGAGCCAACTATTTTTGTAGGTATTCATTATCAGAATAAATTTGATCGTCAAGAAAAATATCATCCAAATGGAGAAAAACAAGAGGCCTATATTAAATTTCTTGTCTGTGAAGTTTTACCTTTTTTAGAAGAAGAATTACACATTCAAACATTGCCTGCTCATCGTGCTTTAATGGGTGATTCTTTGGCTGGTACACTTGCTCTTATGGTTGCAATGCGTTATCCGAATACATTTGGCAAAGTAATCATGCAATCGCCATTTGTAAATGAAACCGTAGAACACGCCGTCCATAATTGCGAAGATTTGGATAAATTAACGATCTTTCATAGCATAAACGAAGCAGAAACTGCGGTGACGGTTACATCTGGTGAGACGCTCGATTTTTTAAAACCAAATAGAGAGTTATCCAAGATATTAGCAGAAAAAGTAGATCATTACACGTACAAAGAGTATGCGGGAGAGCACACTTGGAAATATTGGCAACGGGATTTACGAGAAATATTAATTAGTGTGTTCGGGGAGGAATTTTAAGACATGGATATTAAAATCGTTGAAGATAAAAAGCAAATGGATGATGCTTACCACGTTAGATGTACAGTTTTTGTAGAAGAACAAAAGGTTCCACAAGAATTAGAAATTGATGAACTGGAACAGGAGTCCATCCACTTTATCGGCTATGAGGGAGCATTACCTATAGCCGCTTCTAGAATTCGTTTAGTAGAGGATTACGGAAAGCTTGAAAGAGTTTGTGTGTTAAAAACACACCGCGGGAAACAATATGGAAAACAAATCATTCAATTCATGGAAGACTACGCGAGAGAACGTGGTTATCTAAAATCGAAGCTAAATGGACAAACGCACGCAGAGGGCTTTTATCAAAGTCTTGGTTACCATACTATCTCTGAAGAATTTATGGATGCGGGCATTCCACACGTTACCATGATAAAAGACTTATAACTGTTTTTAATGCTATCTAACAAAGGTTAGGTAGCATTATTACTTTTATTAAAATCAAAATAAGTGCATGAATCATATGCTTTTTGTACATGCTTATAAAAGAGCTTGTGCAGGAGGTTCGTTTATTTATGGATAATTTCGGTTCGATATTCATTGAGACTATATTTGGTTTTTCCTTGTTGTTTATACTGACAAAAGTCCTTGGTAAAACTCAAATTAGACAGCTCACAGCTTTTGATTTTATTTCTGCATTAATATTGGGAGAGCTTGTTGGGAATGCATTATATGATGATGAAGTCGGAATTGGCCAAATTGGCTTCGCTATCTTATTATGGGGAATTCTACTTTATATTACAGAAAAAACCACACAAAAATTCAAGCGAACAAGATCTTTCTTAGAGGGTAAACCTGCTATTGTTATACACAAAGGTCAACTAGAACGAGAAGTGATGAAAAAAAATAATCTAGACATGAATCAACTTTTACATTTACTACGATCTAAGGATGTTTTTACTGTACAAGAAGTCGATTACGCTATTTTGGAATCTGATGGTACCGTCTCTGTTCTTAAAAAAACAGAAGCACAGACTATTACGAGAGAAGATATGCAACTTCAACCTGAAGAAGTTAATCTACCATTTATGCTTATCAATGACGGAGAAGTCATCGAAGATAACCTGAAAGAAATTGGTCGAGACATGAATTGGTTAGAAAAAGAATTAAAAAAGCAGTCTGTGTCATCCGTGAAGGATATATTTTACGCGGAATACGAAAGGGAAAATTCACTATACATTCAAAAGTATTAAGTATGCTAGAGCTTCCTTTTTGATCTTCTTTTACCTTTATAGAATAGGTTATAGGAAGATTTGGATCAGTTAGGATGCATATTCACTTTCATCATGTATTAAATACGTAAAAAGATGCCATTTTAGTCGTTATGTAGACTTTTAATGGCATCTTTTTTAATATGTGGGTGTTACACCTCTGCTTTGAAAAATTGGCCTTTTCCAGTTATTTCAGAGAAAACTTTTTCACGCACTGGTTCTAATATATCGGCTTCTTTTTTTATTGCTACATATGATGTAACCTGTCTTTTTTGTTCCGATTCTCTACGATGCTCGTTATCCTGACGATTGTCGGCAACTCTTTCCTCATCGTTATAGGGTTGTTGATGTGGAATAGGGTAAAGACGTTCGATTGGAAATGGGTCACGAGCAGGTTGTGAAACGCGTTGTTGATATTGTTGGTATTGGTAATTTTCTACCGGTATAATATATCCCATTACAATCCCTCCCATTTTCCTTTCTTTTTATTCTATACCCATATATTCGCCATACTAACCCTTTTTCTGTCCGTTTTTTGAAAATTAAAGATTATAACCAAGAAAAAGGACGATGATCTTTATCATCTGATTCATTTTTTCCTTCATGCTTTTCCTTTCGTTCTGACCTTTCTTCGCTTTCTTCTTTTACAGCATGATGATCTCGCTTCCCTCCAAAAAGAGGATCTCTTCGTCCAAGAGTCGATTCCACCCGAACGTTTTCTGCCTTTATAATTAAATCTTTTACATGTATTATTTTCGGTTCTTTTTCAGACATGATGCACTTTCACCCCTTTCTGCATGCAATTTCTTTATAATATATGCGTCTATAGGTAATTGGTGTATTTTAATCACAAACCATAAAGTTTTATATCTTTTATATCGATTTCTTTTATTGGAATGGTTTTAGCTTTATTAGGAGTCTGTAGGACAACAAATTCGTCACTTCTTTTTATTAAATATCCCTTATATATTTTTTCATCGGTAGTAATTTCACAAGGAGGCTTAGGTACGTGAAATGGCATATCAAGAAAATGATTAATTTTCTCTTCAAGACTAAAATCCTTGAATCTTCTTTTTTCAACTTTTTTTGTCGGTGGATCTTCCTCTACCAGCTCTAGATTTTTTTCACTGATTTCGGAACTTTTTGCTTCCTCGCTACTTTCTTTTTTGGTCTTTGGGCGTTTTGTTATTATCCGATCTTTAAAAATGGTCTGCATTTCGGGATCTTGATAAGGTAATCTTGGCTGATCTATATATAATAACGGCTTAGCTTGACGATTAATATCTATGTTCAAAACAACCACTCCTTTCCACTCTTTATAGCAATACTATATGACAGTAAAGAAAAGATGTGCCCATTTTAATAAATTAAATTACTTACCCAAGACAAACGTCCATGCACTATAAAGGTTTCTTCATAAAGTAAAGTGTCAGAGAAATTATTCAAAGGGAGTGTAGTAAATAATGGGAAGAAATCATGAAACAGGTAATGCAGTAGCAGGTTGTAGTGGTGGTAAGTTTACCGATAATTGCGTGTGTGATGTTGTAAGAGCAATCGCAAACGCACAAGACGATGTGGTGGACCAACATTGTGATACGAGTTGTGCACAATCCATTCGCAGTTTAGTATCCCCAATAACAGCGAACAATTTAGATACTGTACCATTTATTTTGTATTCAAAAAATCTTAAACCATTCCAAGCGTATGGTGCAGAAGTTAGCACACAAGGTGGCGGACCAGCTCGATTTGATTGTGTTAGAAGCTTTATCTTCCGTGTAAATGAAATAGGCGAAGACGATTGCTGTGCTGTTTTAGAACTACTAACATTTAATGGTGAAGGTAGCGGATGTGACGATCCTTGTGATCAGATCGATAACGAACAAGTGAACGATCTTGAACGCACTGGTATTTGCATCACTGTAGACCTTTCCTGCTTCTGTGCTATCACATGTTTACCAGCTGTATCTGTATTATAATTTTTCAGAAGAAAGAGCTCTATCTTGTTTAAAACAAGGTAGAGTTTTTTTATTGTCAAAGATTAAAGCAGACAGCAGTGAATAATTAATTCATGCATTAGCCATATTTCCTCTTCGTCATCTCCCCTTAAATGCCTCAAAATAAACCTTTTAGAAGTTGTAATACTAAAGCTTAGCTTGATTTAAACTTCTCTAGGTTGATAAAGCTTTAATGCGTTACTGAACAGTAAATGAACTATACAATATAGCTATTGCGCATTTTTCCTGTTGAACGAGTTGAGTTTAAAGGCTTGATTAAGCAGACTAGCTCTGATAAACTTTTTAACGTTGTCCTAAAATCGCACGTTTCGCCATGTATGTTTTTAGGCAAGTAGGGTATATGTAAATAGTACTTAACAAAAATAGAAAGGATGATTGGATGAATAAGGTAACACGGGTATTTTATATTTCGCTCGCAATCTCGATCTTATTTATTGCCTGGGGTCTTATATCGGAAGATGTATTGCCTGATTGGAATTTAGATGCTGTTACATCTTTAATTCAAGGCTTTTTAGTAACACGTTTTGGATGGTTTTATTTACTCGTAACTACAGGATTTTTAATTTTTGCTATCTTTTTAATTGTATCGAAGTACGGGAATATTGTTTTAGGAAAAGATGGAGACAAGCCTGATTATAACTATTTAACATGGTTTGGTATGTTATTTAGTGCTGGAATGGGTATTGGACTAGTATTCTGGGGGGCAGCTGAACCAATTTGGCACTTATTCGACCCACCATATACCTCTGGATCTGATTCACAAGCAGCTCGAGTAGCAATGCAGTACAGTTTCTTCCACTGGGGCTTTCACCCATGGGCTGTTTATGCAACACTTGCGCTATCTCTAGCGTACTTCCAGTTTAGAAAAGGCGAGCCTGGTCTAATAAGTAGCACTCTGAAACCATTATACGGAAATAAAATGAATGGTGGATTTGGTACAGTAATTAATGTTATAGCAGTATTTGCTACTGTATTTGGGGTTGCTACTTCGCTTGGTCTTGGTGCACAGCAAATTGCTAGTGGGCTAGATTTTATAAGTGGAAGTATTACAAATAATATCGGTACACAATTGGTTATCATTTTAATTGTAACTATATTGTACATGCTTTCTGCCTTAACAGGGTTAAATCGAGGAATTAAATACCTAAGTACAACGAATATTGTACTTGCAATTTTACTAATGTTTTTCTTGTTATTTACAGGACCAACAAATTTCATCATGAATTTCTTCACGACAACACTTGGTAGCTATATTTCTAACTTGCCTGAAATGAGCTTCCGTATGGCTCCTTTCAACGAAAATAATGCTAGTTGGTTACAAGGATGGACAATCTTCTATTGGGCTTGGTGGATTGCATGGGCACCATTCGTAGGTATGTTCATTGCTCGTGTATCACGTGGCCGAACAGTACGTGAATTTGTCGTTGGTGTTTTACTTGTGCCAACACTTTTCGGAGCACTTTGGTTCTCTGTATTTGGTGGATCAGCAATTTCTCTTCAATTAAATGATGGAATAGATATCTATAAGGTGATGAATGAAGCTGGCTCAGAAGCAGCCTTATTTACGGTATTGGAGAATTTCCCACTATCTACTATTATGTCTGTTTTAGCTATACTGTTAATCAGTACATTCTTCATTACATCTGCTGACTCTGCTACATTTGTTTTAGGTATGCAAACTACAAATGGTAGCCTAAATCCAGATATTAAAGTAAAAGTTGTTTGGGGTGTAGTACAGTCTGGAACTGCAGCTGTTTTATTATGGCAAGGTGGATTAACCGCTCTGCAGACAGCTTCGATTATTGCCGCCTTCCCATTTGCGATTATTATGATTATGGTTGTATTCTCGCTTATGAAGGCCTTCAAAGAAGAAGCGAAAATCTATTCTTTAAAACGTCAAAAACGTAATTAATTCTATACTAGTTAAAAAAATGCCACTCTATTTTCAAGGTAGAGTGGCATTTTTTATATTATTAATCCAGAAATCGCTCTTTGTCTTTTGGGTTCGGGAGCATGCAAGTGTCTCTTTTTCCAAACCATTTATATCGATTAGCAGCTATCCATTCATATATTTTATTTCTAATTGGTCGAGGAATAACAATAGCTGCATATAAAAATGCGTATGGTTTTATCAACTCTTTTGAGATTTTCAAGGCTGCAGTCGATTGATAAAATACTTGGTCATCCTTAATCAATACGATACTATCTATATTATTGGAAAGATGATATTTTTCTTTTAAATGCTCTCCAGTACTACTTTGTAAGGAGGCAAATTTAAATTTTCTTTCAGGATCTCGTTTTATAATAAATTGGACACTTTGATTACATAAATTACAAACCCCATCAAATAAAACAATATAAGCCACATCTTCACCTTCTTTAATCATGAATGTTTGCTATAGTATACCACAGCTAAATCAGTGTTAACACAAACTCTACTCTAAGAATAGGCATTCCTCTTTCAATATAAAAAACAAATGCTTACCAACACTTTAGAAAGTGGCTAGAGCGATAGTGTGAATATCATTGTGCATTATTTAATAATCAGAAAAAAACAGCCAAACTCGAAGAATGGCTGTTTTCCTTATATTAAGATAATCCTAATATATTGTATCCTGAGTCGACGTGGATAATTTCACCTGTAACACCACGTGATAAGTCACTTAGTAAGTAATAAGCTGTATCTCCTACTTCTTCCTGTGTTACCGTACGACGTAATGGAGCATCCGCTTCGATTTTTTTCAAAATCGTTGAAAATTCGCCTACCCCTTTAGCAGAAAGTGTACGAATTGGACCAGCTGAAATTGCATTAACACGAATAGCATCTTTTCCAAGATCATTTGCTAAATACTTCATCGTAGCATCTAAGCTAGCTTTGGCTACTCCCATTACGTTATAATTCTTCACCACTCGCTCACCACCAAGGTAAGTTAACGTTACAATTCCTCCACCTTCTGTCATTAATGGAGCAGCGGCTCTTGCAACAGATACGAGGGAATACGCACTAATATTGTGCGCTAGTAAATAACCGTCACGACTAGTATCTACAAATTCTCCTTGTAAATCTTCTTTCTTAGCAAAAGCAATACAATGCGCTAAACCATGAATGGTTCCTACATCATTTTTAATATCTTCAAATGTTTTTGTTACCGCATCATCATCTGTTACATCACATTCGTAAAATAAAGAAGTATCATCTTCTAAAGTATCTGCTAACTCTCTAACTGATTTTTCAAAACGTTCACTTGCATATGTGAAAACTAGACGTGCTCCAGCAGCGTGTAGTGAACGGGCAATCCCCCATGCTATACTACGTTTATTAGCTACTCCCATAACAACATACGTACGACCTTTTAATGAAAAATTCAATAGATAAACCTCCTAAGGTTAAAATCATTTTTTATACCTTGTTCTTAGTACCTGATACTATTTTATATCATATAGACTAAAATCTCAATCTTTTATTAGAAAAACTTGGCTTATTACCAAGTCTTTGTGCAGAACCCTTAGTTTTACTAATATTAGTGTCCGTTAAATTTCCATCTTTGCCTATAGTGATAAAAAACTGCTAGGAATTGTATCCCCTAGCAGCTTTTCATTACACGAATTCAAGTAACGATTGCAACTCATCTACATACTCATGTGATCCTGTCACAATTAAACGATCCCCTAACCGTAATTCCGTATCACCATGAGGAACAATAGAATCCTTTCCACGGAAAATTCTTACCATAATTACATCACCTGTAAATGGAAACTTACGAATGAACATACCATCATAGTGTGCATTGTTCATTTTAATTTCATACAAGGCACTTTCTTGCTGCGTTAAAATATTAATGACATGTGGAGATTCGATTAAAGCTTTTAATAATGTTTTGGTAGATAATAATACCGAAAACACATCTACTCCAAGGGTTTTTAAACGCTGGTCAATCTCCGGACTTTCAATACGGGCTATCACACGGGTAACGCCTATTTTCTTCGCATAGGTTGCAATTTCTTCGTTCTTTTCTTCATTGCCAGTAGAAACCACTACAATATCATTAGCAAATACACCCGCAGCCTTTAATGTAGATAGCTGATAATCGGGCACTTCCCTTATATCAAAAACAGATCGCGTACTCGATTTATCAATATTTTCTTGGGTTGTATGGTAAAGATGTGCTTCAAAATCCTTTGGATCTAATTCACGGACCACAGGAATTGTAGCCTGGTTTGTTCCGATAAAGGAAACAGACTGTTGATAATCCTCTTCTTTTTTGTGCACATATAATTTTTTGAAAAAAGGTGGTGTAATTAAACAAGACAATACTGCGACTAACACGAGTGCACCATGCATATTACTAGTGATGACGCCTATTCGCTCACCAATAGTCGCAGCTGCTATCACTAACGAGAGTGTAGAAGTCAATAGCATACTTGCTGCTAGGGTAGTTTTTTTATCATACCACTTTAGTAATATTGCTACTGGAATTACTTTTGAAATCAGTAAAGCAATAAAAAGAAGCGGTATTAATGTTAGTACCATTGGGTCTTGGAATAAAGACCATAAATCGAGCTCCACTCCTACCATAACGAAAAATATTGGTATTAAGAAGCCATAGCCAAAGCTATCTAACTTTTGGACAAGCTCTTGATTTGGTGAAAGCAACGAGACTAATGCTCCAGCTAAAAAGGCACCTAGAATATTTTCCGCACCCACGGATTCTGAAAGTGCAACTAAAAAAATAATTAACGTAAATACTGCTCGCGTGCCAATCTGAATGGTCCCTTTTGACATTGTTTCAATAAAGGACTGGTTTCTATAATGCTTACCGATGAAATACAAAATGATCCCTGCTGCAAATAGAATTAATAATAACCACATATTCCCTGCTTCTTCCCCGTAAAAGGAGACAAATACAGCAAGTAAAATCATGGTAACTAAATCTGCGATCACTGCAATTAAAAGAATAGTCTGACCAATCGTAGATCGCATGGCATTTGATTCTTTTAATGTAGGTACAACAACTCCTAACGAAATTGTTGAGATGATGAGTGTCATTAAGAACACATTATCAATAAAACCTGTCAACACAAATAAATAGGATAATAAAAAGGATAGTATTAAAATCCCCACAAACACTAAGCTAGCAATAAGCACAGGGCTTGGCATTTTTGTCGTTATCTTTTTACCTTTATTTTTCTTAGAAAATATCGAAAAATCTATTTCTAAACCACTAAGAAACATAAGAAAAATGAAGCCTAGTGTGGATAATGTTTCTAACCAATTGCTTTCATCGACCAAATTAAAACCACTATGCCCTATAATCAGCCCAATAATAATTTCTGCTACGACCACAGGAATCATTTTAAGGCGTAGACGGTGCATAATAATTGGTGTCAAAAAAGCTGCGATAATAACAATAACGAGTGAACTAACTGACTCTGCGTGCTCCATCTTTCTTTCCCCCTTACATTAAATCAAAAAATTCATAAAAGCTGTTGCTAAACCGAAATAAATTAATATCGAGATGATATCATTCAAGGTTGTTATAAACGGTCCAGAAGCTACTGCTGGATCAATTTTTAACCGGTGCATAATAAGAGGGACAAAAGCTCCAGCTGTCGTCGCTACGATTAAAGTAGCCATAATCGACAAACCTACTAAAATACCAAGATAAATATCTTCGTACCAAAAAGCAATAATAAGCGTAATCAAAATCCCACAAATCGTACCTGTTATGAGGCCGGTTTTTGCCTCTTGCTTAATAATAGAAAAGTTACTCCTTTTCCCTGAATCACCAGTAGAAATATTACGAACTGCCACAGCAAGTGCTTGTGTACCGGTATTCCCTGCCATTCCGGCAATTAGTGGAATGAAAACCGCTAAAAGTGCTACTTTATCTAAGGTTTCTTCAAACCTGCCAATAATACTTGCCGTAAACATCCCCAAAAACAATAGAATTACAAGCCATGGTAACCTCTTTTTCGCTGAAGAAAATGCTGTTTCTCCTTCTTTTTCTAACTCTGAGATACCAGCTAATTTGGAGTAGTCATCATTTGCTTCTTCTTCCATAACATCCATAATATCATCAACGGTAATAATACCGAGCAAATGGTTTTGAAAATCAACTACAGGTAACGCCAAGAAATCATAATCACGCATCATTCGAGCTATATCCTCTTGGTCTTCTCCTACAGGAACCGAAACTACACGTTCACTCATGACATCCAAAATAAGAAAATCGCCTTCTGCAATAATTAAATCACGTAAGGATATAACACCTACAAGCTTTTTATCTACATCAATTACATACAAGTAGTAAATCGTTTCTGCTTCTGGTGCTTCTTTTCTCAAATGACGCATTGCTTCTTTTACAGTCATCGTTTCTTGAATGACAACAAACTCTGTCGTCATAATACTACCAGCAGTCTTTTCTTCATAATGAAGTAATTCTTTAATTTCTTCCGCTTCTTCTTTTTCCATTATTGTTAAAAAACTTGCAACTTTATTCTTGTCTAATTCGTTTAATATATCGACAGCATCATCCGTTGACATGTCTTCTAAAACTTTTGCTGCATATGCAGGAACCATTTCTGTAATGAACGTAGAAACAAGTTCAAAGTCAACATTTTCCATAACTTCTGCCATCTCTTCAGGTGATAAATACGTATAAATAAGAAAGCGGATCTCTTCGTCTTGTTCTTCAAATATTTTCGCTTGATCATAGGGATGCATTTCTAAAAATTCAGCTCTAAATTGATCTATTTGCTCATTTACTAAGGCGGTTTGGATTTTCTTCCATTCTTCCAGTCGTTGCTTTTCATTTAAATGTTCCATACCAGACGCCTCCTGTCTTTCTATAATTTATAATAAGCTTTCATACAACTGGACTAATTCGCTTTAATAAGTTGTATGTCCAGCTAGAAATTTGATATAAGAATATTAGCTGATTATTTATTTTAACTGGAAACTAAAAAATAGTACAATATTTTCATTTCTAAATTGGTCACTAATACTCTATACTAGGAATAGTGAAATTTTTATCGAAAATGATAGCCTTATAGCTTTCCATACATTTATCATACAACTATCAACCAGTAAAAAACAGAAAGGTATGCTTATGTCTCAAAAAAATACAAATCCGACCATTGATTATACATTAATATTAATTATTATTACGCTGGCGATCATTAGTATCTTTACTCTATTTACACTTGATCCTTATTTAAAACAGTCCTATTCACAAACCTTTTATATTCAACAACTCGTTTGGTATATTGGAGGTTCTATTTTAATCGTCTTTATCATGCTTGTTGATTATGACCGGTTACGTCAAATTTCCTGGCTTCTATACGGAGTAGGTATGGTTATGCTTATTTTGCTGTTTTTCCACCTCCCTCCTGGTATTGCTATAAAAGTTAATGGAGCTTGGGGATGGTTTAGTTTTCCAGTAATTGGAACGCTTCAACCAGCAGAGTTCATGAAAATATTCTTAATTGTGTTTCTTGCTCACCTAATTGTTGCACATAATGAAAAGTATCCAGATCATACAATAAAATTGGATTTATGGCTTTTAACAAAAATAGCGGTTTTTTCTCTTCCTCCAATCTTTTTTATAGGAAATCAACCAGACCTTGGTGGTGTATTAGTTTTAACAGCAATTACAGCTTGTTTAATATTAATATCGGGAATTAAATGGCGAATCATTTTCTCTCTGGTGCTGATGGCGATTTTAGGTGTCATAATGGTAGTTTTTCTTTACATTTCTTTTCCTGAACAAGTTGATACTTTTGTAGAGGCTACAGGTTTTGATCACGTAGAAAGCAGGTTTCAAGGATGGCTTTCCACTGAAGAATTTGGTCAAAGTGGCGGTTACCAGCTAATTCGTGCCATGCTTGCCATCGGTTCAGGTCAACTAAACGGAAAAGGAATTGGACAGGTGGAAATTGCTCAAACTATTCCCCATTACCATACGGATATGATTTTTACAGCTATTGCTGAATCCTTTGGTTTTTTTGGTACTAGTTTTGTTATCACCATCTATTTCTTATTGATTTATCGACTCATTCACATCGCGCTACAAAGTAATGATCCTTTTGGAAGCTATATCGTGACAGGAATTGTAGGTATGTTCACGTTCCAGGTATTCCAAAATATCGGGATGTCGATAAAGCTTTTACCAATCACTGGGTTACCACTTCCGTTTATCAGTTATGGAGGAAGTTCTACTTTAACCTACTTAATTGCCATTGGTATTGTCTTAAATATTCATTACAGAACAAAGACATATATGTTTGAATCTGATAAATAATATCGTAAAAGAGTGGAACTCTAAAGATTCCACTCTTTTCTGTACACAGGAGGTCAAATAATGAAGGTAGATATTATTGGAGATGTCCACGGTTGTTACGATGAATTACTTGAGCTTTTTACAAAGCTTGGTTATGAATGGCAAAATAATACTTTGGCACATCCAAATAATCGAATACCAGTATTTGTAGGAGATATCACCGATCGTGGGCCAAAGTCTATTGCAATGATAGATTTCGTTTATAAACTAGTGATCGAAAGCAACGCTGCTTATTATGTTCCGGGTAATCACTGCAATAAGGTTTATCGATATTTCCTAGGCAATAAAGTAAAAGAGCAGCATGGTTTAGAAACAACTGTAAAAGAATTTCTTGCATTATCTAAAAAGGAAAGAAAAGCGATCAAAGATAAATTCCTTGAATTATATGAAGAAGCTCCACTCTACCTTGAATTATCTGAAGTTAATGCTGTCATAGCACATGCAGGGATAAAGAAAGAATATATTGGTCAGGAATCCAAGGCAGTAAAAACATTTGTATTGTATGGTGATATTACAGGGGAAAAACATGAAGATGGACGCCCAGTTAGACGAGATTGGGCAAAGCATTACACAGGTGAAAAGTGGATCATTTATGGTCATACACCTGTTCTAGAACCACGCTTTATTAATAAAACAGTAAATATTGATACAGGTTGTGTATTTGGAAATAAGTTAACTTCTTTTTCACTACCTGAAGAAAAAATAACACAAGTAAGCTCAAAGCAACCTTTTGTAAAAGAAAAATTCAATCCAATCACATAAAAAACTGGAGCTACTAACACCTTGCTCCAGTTTTTTACATGAATTTTACCACTTTTTTCATATCCTCTGGTAATTCAATTTGAAATTCTAATCGTTCTCCTGTTAAAGGGTGATGAAAAGCTAGTGATTTACAATGTAAAGCCTGCCTTTTCATAATATGATGATCCCCTCCATATAGGTCATCACCCAATAGTGGATGACCTATATAGGCAAAATGAACACGAATTTGATGCGTTCTTCCCGTCTCTAAACGAATTTCAAGTAACGACCCAATATGTCCTTCTTTTTCAACCTTATAATGGGTAACGGCATGTTGACCGTGCTGAGCAACTATTCTTTCTACAATAGAATTAGGATTTCTGGCAATCGGTAATTCAATGGAATCAGAATCATTCTTTAATTTCCCACTAATGATCGCTTCATATAAACGGTTTATTTTTCCAAGCTTTTGCTCTTCAGAAAGGATTGAATGGCTATAACGATGTTTCGCAATTAATAATAAGCCAGATGTATCTCGATCTAGACGAGTTACCACATGAATCGTATATGGTAACTGCTGTTTATCATAATGTGCAATCACACCGTTAGCTAACGTTCCTTTCTGATGATGATGAGATGGAATAGTTGCAATATCAGGCTCCTTATTTAATACTAGTACGTCATCATCCTCAAAAATGATATTTAATGGAATATCTTCTGGTTCTAAAAAAGAACCTCTATTTTCTTTTGGAAAAATAATCTGAATACAGTCTCCACTTTCCAATGTTCTATTCACACTAGTTAACTCATCATTAACTAATATTTGACCTTGATCATATTTAAGTACTCTTAAAGTTCTTCGTGAGATTTTTTTCACTTTATTCAAATAATCTCGTAGAAGCCATTTATGATAGGCTTCTTCTACTTCCCATTTCATATTGATTAGCCCCTTTATCATTATTGCTCGAAAAAAATCATCCTTTAGAAAGGATGATTATCGGTCATCTGATATAAAAGAATCATGCACTCTTTTCCAAAAAGGAAAAGATCGGAATCTTGCAAATCGTATTTTTTGATCTGCTACTCGGCATTCGATTGATTTAATATTATTATACGTATTTGTACGATGGTCAATCGTGATTAAGAAGTTTTTCTCTACTCTTGTTGGTTTTAGCTCACAAACATGATGCTTCGGTAATATTAATGGTGATCCAATTGTACGGAAGACCCGGTTATTAATCGAAGCCATTTCTGTTAGCTGATAGGATTCAAGAGACGGATGAAGAATCGCTCCACCCAAGGCTTTGTTATACGCGGTACTTCCTGATGGAGTTGAGATACATAACCCATCACCTCTAAACCTCTCAAAATGAGAGCCTTTAATATGTACATCTAACACCACTGTACCATCGGTTGATTTAACAGATGCTTCATTTAAAGCTAAAAATTGCTGATAGTCATCTCCTTCCACTGGATGTATTTTAATATCAAGAAGAGGATATTCTACCACCTCGAATGGATTTTTTGCCACCTCAATAATTAATTTTTCAATTTCTTCAGGTAACCAATCAGCATAAAAGCCTAAATGCCCTGTATGCACCCCAATAAATGCTGTTTCCGCTAATCGATGATTATAAGTATGAAATGCTTCTAAAAATGTACCATCGCCTCCGACTGAGATAACGATATCTGGAGTTTTTTTATCATAGACCATATTAAAATCTTTTAAATATTGAACCATCCGTGCTTTTAAAGCATCTGACTTATGATCTCCTTTAGAAGTAATTGCAAATTTCTTCGTCATCTAGATGTTCCTTTCCCACGCTTATTTTTATTAGAAAGATAAATTCTTTGCGCTTCCTGTACTTCATCTTTTATTTTAGACATTTCTTCATCTAGTTTAAAAGCAGCTTCTGCCGCCCGTTCTAAACGTATTTTTATATTTTCAGGAATTTGACCATCATATTTATAATTTAAGGAATGTTCATTTGTAGCCCAAAAATTCATGGCTAATGTTCTAATTTGTATCTCTGCAATTACTCTCTTTTCTCCATGGATCGTTTCCACAGGATATTCAATAATCATATGATACGAACGGTAGCCACTTTCTTTCTTTTGAATGACGTAGTCCCTTTCTTCAATTACCACAAAATCATTCCTTGATTGTAATCGATCGACAATGTAGTATATATCCTCCACAAATTGACACACTACACGAAGACCAGCAATATCTTGAAGCTCTTCTTCTAGATTATCAAAATCTATTTCTTTTCGCCTTACCTTCTCCATGATACTTGAAAGAGGCTTCACACGTCCTGTTACAAATTCAATCGGGGAATGATTGGATTCATATTCAAATTGCGTGCGCATCCCTTTTAATTTTACTTTTAGCTCGTCAACCACCTGTTGATAAGGTGCTAAAAATATTTCCCAATCCATCTTACGCACCGTCCTTGCTTTGCAGTATTCTACTGTTAGTTTATCATAAATACTAGATTATCGCTTTTGATACACGCTTTGTTTAGTCGATTAATTTATTATTATTTTAGATTTATATCCAAAACTGTTTTTCTTTGCATTTTTGTTTTAATTAACCGAAAATGGAAATAGTACGAGGGGTAAAGTGAGGGGGAAATAAATGAGTCAGGAAATTGAAATTGAATTTAAAAACTTATTATCGTTAGATGAATATAATAAAATATATGATTATTTTAATTTGAAAAACGAAATCATCTTAACCCAAACAAATCATTATTTCGAAACAGCTAACTTTTCACTAAAGAATAAAGGGGCAGCTTTACGTATTAGAGAAAAAAACGGGAAGTGGAATCTTACATTAAAAGAACCCAATCCAAATGGTGATGGACTTCTCGAAACACATGCAGCACTAGAACCTAATGAAGCGGAAAGCTATATCCATGGGGGAATTATTCAACAAGAAGAAATTATTAATCGACTAAATGATTTATCCATTTCTGTTCAAAATCTTCAATATGGGGGCGCATTAAAAACAAAACGGATTGAATTTCCTTATAAGGATACATTAATCGTCTTAGATCATAGTGTATATAATGGTAAGGAAGATTATGAATTAGAGGTAGAAACACACATCTTCGAATATGGAAAAGAGATTTTTGAAGGAATATTAAGAAATTTGTCGATAAATAAAAGAAATACACCTAATAAAATACAGCGTTATTATGAAACACTAACTTAACCCCTAAAAAAATAAAGCTGTTCAATAACAGATAAAGGCTTTAGAATCAACTTTTTAATACTTTTAATCAGAAAAGTTGCTCAACAAATCCAAACACTGTTACAATAAAGAAAACTTAGATGGTACCAAGCTGTTAGGCGATGGTAACTTCTTAGTTGCCCTTATACTTTTTGTATTAATTGGAAGTATTTAAAAAAAGTAAGAAGACTAAAAGAACATTTAGATTAAAACTATTATTACATTCACTTATTTTGAGTTTAGTTACTTAAAGTATAAATAACTAATAGACATGATGAAAGGTATGGAATTAATGACAGAAGCCCAATCAATTTATGAGGCAATTGGTGGAGACGATGCAATCGATGCTTTAGTTGAAGCTTTTTATGATAGAGTATCAAAGCATCCAGATTTAATACCAATTTTTCCGGATGATTTTACAGAAGTAGCTCGTAAACAAAAACAATTTCTTACACAGTTTTTTGGAGGTCCCCCACTTTATATAATGGAGCACGGACATCCAATGATGCGAAAAAGACACCTTAGATTCCAAATCACGCCAACACGAAGAAACGCATGGCTAGCATGTATGGAGGGTGCTCTTGAGGAAGCAAAAATTGAAGAGCCTTATCGCAGCGCAATATTCGATCGGCTTATTTTGACAGCCAATCACATGATGAACACACCTGAGGAAGAGAAAGGAGAATCATTGTGAATTGGAATTCAACTGGGAGAACAGGTCAACAGGAGCAAAATACTACAACCACTTATAGCTTTATTGATTTATTAAAGAAGCCTATAGAAATATATGTATTTGTAGATCCACTTTGTCCAGAATGTTGGTCTTTAGAACCCTATTTGAAAAAATTAACCATTGAGTATGGTCGTTTCTTTACAATCCGCCTTGTTTTAACAGGACAACTTACTAACTTGAATAAAGATAAATTTGATAAACCTAAGAAATTAAAAGATATTTGGGAAAAAACCGCAAATAGAACTGGTATGAGTTGTGATGGTGACCTATGGATTGAAAATCCTATTCATTATCCATGGTTGTCTTCCTTAGCAATTAAAGCAGCAGAATTACAAGGGAAAAAAGCAGGGAAAAAATTCTTGCGAAAAATTCAAGAATTGGTTTTTCTCGACAAAAAAGATATTTCAAATGAAGATGTATTGCTAGAGTGTGCACAGGATGTAAACTTAGATGTCGCAGAGTTTAAAAATGATCTTTACTCTGCATCCTCAAGAAAAGCATTGCAATGCGATGTTAAAATCACCAAAGAGATGGATGTTGAGTATATTCCAGCAATGGTATTCTTTAATGAATCTGCTGATGATGCGGGACTAAAATTATCGGGGATGTACCCATATGAAATATACACGAAGGTTCTAAATCAGATGTTAGAGCGGGAAGTCCTCCCTGCGAAAAAACCAACGTTAACTGAATTTATTTCTTATTATGATTATGTAGGTACAAAAGAAGTTGCGGTTGTTTACGATTGGACATTAGAAAAAGCAGAGAAAGAAATGAAAAAGCAGAGAAAGAAATGAAAAAGCTACAACTAAAACAAATCGTAGAAAAAGTACCAGTCAAATTCGGTTACTTTTGGAAGTATATTGGCTAAATGCTTTAACCACTTGTGAAATTTCACAAGTGGTTTTATTTTTGAAAATAAAAAAGATATGCCTAATGACATATCTTTTTACCTAGTCTATATCTAGACAAGGGGGGATGGGAGAAAGTTTCAGGTCAAACAAAGGGGTTTTGTTTGTTTTACATCTCACATTTATAATATAACAAGTGGACTATAAATCTGCAATACTTTTGTGATATGTTTCACAAAAATGTCACACTTCTACTTTATGATATGTATTCATATCTATATTAGTGAGGGAGGTTATCTGCATGTTACTACTTATTTTAGCGTTATTATTAAGTGCGATCACACTAAACTTATTTGGTCTCATGCATTTTATACCAATGTATGTTACTATTCCTGTGCTTTTTATTGCAAGTTATTTAACTATATGTGGATTGTTTTATAAACAACGTTCAAAGCTAATAAAATTTAGATAACATCTTCATATTAGATATCATTTGGTAAGCAAGAAGTAAAAATTCTTATTTTTCATCATACTAAGCTGTGCTCGTATATCTGATTCCTTCTAAGAATTGGCACAAAAAAACTAAAGGCACCTAGTCCAGATGACTAGGTGCCTTTACACATTACATTTTTTCTAACAACTCTTCCATTTCTGTTAATTTAGCTTCAAATACATCTAGAGCTTGTAAAACAGCGGTTTTTTCTGTCATGTCAACTCCAGCATGTTTTAAAACTTCAATTGGATAATCACTGCTACCTGCTTTTAAGAATTCTTTGTAGCGATTAACAGCTGTATCTTTTTCTTCTAAAATCTGATTTGCTAAAGACTGCGCAGCTGCATACCCCGTTGCATATTGATAAACATAGTAATTGTAATAGAAATGAGGAATTCTTGCCCATTCAAGTCCTATTTCTTCATCAACTATTAAGTCATCTCCAAAGTATTTTTTATTTAACTCATAATAGAGATTCGTGAAACTTTCTGCTGTTAGAGCTTCTCCTTCTTGAGCTAAAATATGAATTTTATGCTCGAATTCCGCAAACATGGTTTGACGGAAAACCGTTCCTCTAAAGCCTTCTAGGAAATGATTTAATAAATATAATTTTTCTTTATCATCAGTAGTGTTTTGTAATAAATATTCATTCAATAGAGCTTCATTACAAGTCGATGCAACCTCGGCTACGAAAATCGAATAATTGCCATAGCGAAAAGGTTGGTTTTTATGTGTATAGTAACTGTGCAGTGAGTGCCCTAACTCATGTGCTAATGTAAATAAATTATTTAAGTTATCTTGCCAGTTCATTAAGATATATGGATTGGTACCATATGCACCAGAAGAATATGCACCACTTCTTTTACCTTTATTCTCTTCTACGTCAATCCAGCGGTTTTTAAAGCCTTCTTTTACAATTCCTAAGTATTCCTCACCCAAAGGCTTTAAACCTTCTAGTATGGCTTCTTGTGCTTCTTCATAGCTATATTTCATTTCAACATCTTTAACAAGAGGCGTATATAAATCATACATATGCAATTCATTTAGCTTCATTACTTTTTTACGGACAGCTACATAGCGCTGTAACAAAGGTAATCTTTCATGGATCGCTTCAATTAAATTATCATATACCGATTCTGGGATGTTATTACTGTCCAGTGCTGCATGTCTTGCAGAATTATAATTACGAATTTTCGCATTAAAGTTATCCTTTTTAACAGTCCCAGATAAGGTTGAAGCAAATGTGTTTTTAAAGCTGCCAAACGTATCATACATAGCTTTAAAGGCATCTCTTCTAACACGCCCATCCTTCGATTCCAAGAAATTAATATAACGACCATGAGTGAGGTCCACTTCATTACCCTCTTCATCTTTTACCGATGGAAAAGTAAGGTCAGCATTATTTAACATGCCAAAAGTTTGCGCTGCATTATCCGTTACTTCTGAAACCTCTGCAAGTAATGCTTCTTCCTTTTCGGATAACACATGTGGGCGTTGACGATTTATTTCATCAAGCGTATGTCGATAGGCTTGTAACCCTTTATTTTCTTCTATAAATTTAGTAAGTTTATCTTCTGGAATAGTTAAAATTTCAGGCACAATAAAACTCATGGCACTAGAGGCTTGTGTAATAACCATTTCAGCTTTTTGATTCATTGCTTGATAGAATGTATTTGTTGTATCTTGATCATAGCGCATGTGTGCGTATGTGTATAATTTACTTAGTTTCTCAGAAACCTCATCCTGTAATACAAGAATTCCCTTTAGTTTGTCTGACGACTCAGCCAGACTACCTTGATACTCCTCAAAAGCAGGGATCTCTTGTTTCACTTCCGTCAAAGCTTCTTCCCACGCATTGTCCGTTTCATAAATATCTTCCAATTTCCATGTTAAATTCTCTGGAATTTCTTCTCTTTTCGGTAGTGCTTTTGCCATTTAAATTCCTCCTAACAAATTCATCCATCTTTTTATTATAACGTATTTTACACTTCTTCATGCACTCTTATGCCTTTTATCTTATTCGCAAGGTTCTCGTCAGCTAAAATCGCTTCATTTACGGATTTAAACTTTCTAAAACCATCTTTTAGTCGGATTTCACCTAAGCCTGTAATTTCTACAATAGCAAGCTTTTCAAGTATATTCAAATATTCTTCTATTGGATTTTTAGTTGATTTAATTAACGGAAAGTTTAATGGAGAAAGAAAATGGGATGATAATTTTCCAACAAGTTGACTTATTGTTACTCCGCGTTGATGAATTAGTTCAAAAAGAAGATAGCTTTGCCACTGATGAGGGTTGATATTGATTAGGAACTGATGTGTAACTGGCATACCTATCCACTCAGGTAGGTTGCATGGGTGTAATTCTTTTGAATATAACCATTTGCGAAAGGCTACTTCTTTCTTTTGAAAGGCGGGGACGGGTTGATTTCGAAACTTCCATTTTTCTTTTAAAAAGCTATTAGCTAAATCATTTTTATTGATATAGTTTTTTTCGAATAATTGCATGAATTTGCAACGAGCAAGTGATTGAATATGAAGGTTTCCTATTGATAGATTTTGTTTTAAGAAATGAAGATCTTGAAATAAAATGAGGGTTTTCGAAGTGGAGCAATAAAAATATAAAGTTAGCGGAAAGTTTTCATCATATTGATGGATAAACATACGTTCAAAGCTACTAAGTGTTAATTGATTAGTATTCTTACGCTTACACCAATTTCCACCTAGAATCCAAATCGGAGTAATATTCTCTTGTTGATAGCCTTCATTCCTTTTTAAAAATTCGATTTCAGAGATCCGAGCACATTGATATTCTATTACAATTTTCTTTTTTCCTATTTCTAAATAAATATCTGGCCGCTGTGAAATCTCTGACAGGTAATATTCTAGTTTCACCTCTAAATCTTGTTTTTTCAACCAACTGAACAACTGCCATTTCCCCTGTTCATGATAGGCCCCCTCTCCTTGTTGTGCGCAGTCATGTTGTTTCACATGCGCAAAGTGTGCAATCATTTTTGTGCCTGCTTTTATAATTACCTTTTCTTTACATGTAGGACAATAAAACTGATTCCCCTTTAATTTTTCTATTTCTTTCCTTCTGAAACTAGCTAGGATAAAGCTTTTTTCGTTCTCATCAATTGCTTTTAACAAATAAAATTCACCTCCATGTCTGTATATAAATTCGACATGCAGATGAATTTTCCTGCTAAGTATAAACCACTATAGTTCATTCACATTTTTAGGTATAGAGTTTTTAATAAAGAAGGCTAAAATGAAACCAATTAATGCAATAATACCCGCCACAATAAAGGATACATTAACACCATGCAATAAGCCTTCTACCCCTTCGTTCGGTATTGCTTGCGTGGTCATAATAGAAACAAGCAAGGCAGTACCAACAGCACCAGACATTTGACGCATGGTATTGTTCATCGCTGTTCCGTGCGGCATTAAACGATCGGGCAACTGATTTAAACCAGCTGTAGTAACAGGCATCATTACCATCGCAATACCAAACATTCTTGCTGCGTTAACAATTGCAAGATACATAAAGGTAGTTTCAGGCGTTAAAAAGGAAAACATGAAGGATGTAGTAGTTATTAGAAAAAGTCCTAGTACTGCTAACCATTTCCCTCCAAAACGGTCAAAGAGTCTGCCCGTTATAGGATTCATTGCCCCCATTAATACTGCGCCAGGTAATAGCATTAAACCAGATTCAAGTGCAGTAAACCCTAACATGTCTTGCATCATAATTGGTAAAATAATTGCACCACCAATCATAGCAAGAAAAGAAACCATGCCAATAATGGTTGTTAAAGTGAATATTTTATATTTGAAAATACGAAATTCTAGAATAGGTGTTTCAAGTTTTAATTGACGTCGAATAAATAGAAATAATGTAATCCCACCAATTAATACGGGTAGTAATACGGACCAACTAATCCATCCTGTTTCTACTGATCCAGCTATACTAAAAGCATATAATAGTCCACCAAAGCCTAGTGTTGATAATACAATAGATACCATATCAACTTTAGGAAAGGTTTGCTTTGTTACATTTACTAATATTTTATAAGCGACAATCAAATCAATGATTGCTATTGGAAGCACAACTAAGAAAAGACTTCTCCAAGGAAAATGCTCTAATAACCAACCCGAGAGAGTCGGACCAATAGCAGGTGCAAAAGCAATAACAAGTCCAAACATCCCCATCGCTGTTCCTCTCTTTTCAATAGGAAAAACTAAAAAAAGAATGGTTTGCATTAATGGCATCATAATCCCTGCTCCAGCAGCCTGTAATACTCTTCCCACCAACAATATACTGAAAGTAGGAGAAATCGCACAGATTAAAGTACCTATCGCAAAGCTACCCATCGCAGATAAAAATAGGCCCCTTGTGGTAAAACGTTCGATTAGAAAAGCAGTAATAGGAATCATAATCCCATTTACTAACATAAAAATCGACTGCAGCCATTGAGCGGTAGGTGCGTCAATTTTTAAATCACTCATAATATGAGGTAAGGCAGTACCCAAAAGAGTTTGATTTAAAATAGCTACAAAAGCACCAGAGATTAAAACAATCATCAAAGGTACACGGTTTATTTCAGAACGGTCAAACTCTTTTTCTTGAGTTGCCATCATATTACCTTCCTTCTAAAAATCTGTTAAGTCTTTATAATAGCATATTTTATTTCGCTTTTCGAAATAAAATATTTATCAAGTAATTTGTTAAAATAGGGCGTAGTTGTAAAATTTTTTTAAACAAAAAAATAACGTATTCAATTAAGAATACGCTACTTATTATATAGCAAAATGCGTTTTTATTTGAGCTAATGCATTATTTTCAAAAATAACTTTTCCATACTCTTGAATTCTATATATCGTAACATTTGTTTCAATGCCATATTCTAAGAGCTGACTGATTAAATCTTCTTGCTGATCATCATCCAACAATTCCTCTTCAAATTGGACAACCAACATATATCTATCTTCAAAATAATAAAGTGCTTCGTTCATACCTTCCACACGATCAAAGACATGGCTTAATTGAATAACATCTTCTAAATCTTCAAAACCAACCACAATGGTAAAGTCTTTTTCTAATGTTAATTCAATTTCTTCCTCTTCTTCTTTTGCTGGTCCAAATTTTTCTTCAAGTAAAGATTCTATTTTATCATCTACTGGCATATCGATGGTTTTTCCTGATTCAGTAGGAAGTTGAAGATTTTGTCCATCCTTAGACAATTGAGCTTTTGTCACAACGATTTCTAGACCTTTTTCTAAGGCTTGCACTTGAATCCACAAAGGTCCATCAATTTGAAACTCATCTTCATTATAGTTCACTTCATCCATAACCTGCCAAAAAAGCTGTTCACTTTTTTCGCGGTTATACCAAATCTCTTCACGGTCAAAACCACGATCTTCAATATCTAAATATGAAATATAAAATTTTATCGTATTCTCATTGATTCTCTCTATCTCCATCTTCAACTCTCCCTTCTAATATTGGATGGGCTGGAAGGGATAAAAAAGTTAATTACTTAACCCTTATTATAAAACTACCCGAATATTACCATTTCCAATCTCACAATTAAATTTATGTGCTTGCTCCTATTGTATGATAAAACCATGCAATTTGAAAACAGAAAATACAAATATTTTTAAAATAGGTTTATACACGAGAAATTTTGAGGAGCTAGTATGGCATTATCTATAAATTGTAGCTCATTCTATATAATTTGTCACGAATAGTGCATACAATTAGATGCTATTTACTTAGATGGAAAAAACGCAGATCTCAAGAAAAAGATCTGCGTTTTTTTAATTAACCATACGTTGTGCTTCACGTAATTGGAAAGTTCGAACAGTTCTTGGAAGGAACCTTCTAATCTCGTCTTCATTGTAACCAACCTGTAGTCTTTTCTCATCTAGAATAATCGGACGGCGTAAAAGACCTGGATTGTCTTGAATCAATTGGAATAAATCCTTTAAAGGTAATTGATCCAAATTAACATTCAACTTTTGAAAAACCTTAGATCTTGTTGAAATAATTTCATCCGTGCCATCTTCCGTCATTCTCAGTATCTCTTTAATTTCATCAAGAGAAAGTGGTTCTGAGAAAATATTTCTTTCTTGAAACTCAATGTTATGTTCCTCTAACCATGCTTTTGCTTTACGACAAGATGTACAACTAGGCGAGGTATAAAGTGTTACCATGTAACATCACTCCTCAAAATTTATTTATATTAAATTCTCGTTTACATAATTTATTAGATTAAAATTAATCTAATTTAGGTGACTATGTATAAAGTATACTACATCTAGTTGTTGAATGATAGAGCCTATCGTGAATTTATTCACTTTTTACACATTTTCCTGTACGCTTTTATCATTCCCCATCTAGTAAGAGCTAAACCTTTTTTTAAAAACTTTTTAAATAATTCGAAAACAAGCTCATCCTTATGGCTGTTGTCTTTTTAAAGCTTTATAACGTACCTCAATAAAAAAATAAAAAAATTATTTGTTTGAATCTTTTCTTTTTTTCTCTAATGCCTCAAAAATATTTCTTGTATTTCTGTCATTTTCATAAGTTAAAACTTCATCTACAGGTTGATATGACTTCCCGTAAAGTTGTTCATCTTTGTACGTATGAATATCTTCATACATTCTTCTCATTTGTTCATAAATTGCTTCTTCATTGTCATGTTCCGGAGACCAAAAAAGAATTTCTAATGTATTAGCCTCATTCGTAGCAAGTGATTTACGAGTATAACCAATTGATAAGGCATGAGTAAATCCTTCTCTTTGGTAAAAATGTAATCTCTTTTTTGAATCTGTATCTTCATAATCAAACGGTTCTACTTCAAGGATGATTGGTTTTTTTCTATCTTTTAATTTTTGTATTAGTTTATGACCCAGTCCCTGTCCTCTTGACTCTTTTGAGACATATACATAATCAATAAATATAAAAGTTGGAAATTCAGCATACATTAGAACGTGATGTGGCCCTTCATCCTTGTGATACACATCACCTTTTTCCTTTAATAATAAATCCATATGTTCTTTTGATTTCATTTCTTCAATCGGAAAATATTGCTTTAACTTTTCATACCAATTCATAAAAATCCCCCTTTTTCACTCACCATAAGACATTATAACGGAAAGAATGTTCGATGTTAAATCACTTTTTTTCATTCTTAATGATATATTCCCTCAAAAAACTCAATTTAATCCATTGTGAGCATGATTTTCTATGAATTAATTTAAGATACTCTCTAAAAATCGAAAAACCTCACGATCGTGAGGTTAATCAAGTGGTGTGTAATCAACACCTTCTGTATAAGTATTACCAGCGTTCCATAGTAAAAACTCATTCACACCTGCTTCATTAATAGCTTTAATTTGAGCCTCAACCTCATTTTTCCCATATTGGAAAGTAGCTCCACTATATAACCATGGTGCTTCAAAATCCTGAATCCAAGGTCTTGAGGTTGGAGAATCTTCTAAAGCGCCAAGCACTTTATTTTCGACTTTCATATATTCTTGAACTAACTTATATGGTTCGGTATCTGGTTTATCAATCCCAAAGTATGGGGTCCAATGACTTGGATAAATCATCGATGAAATAACATCAACGTTATCCGATATTTTAGAGAAATTTTGTCCTATACCCGGAGCTTCTTCGATTGTCGCTGCATAACCAAAAATATCTACGGAAACATCGACATCATACGAAGATAACTCTTCACGCGCATATTTAACAAAATCCGTGACAGCTTCTACACGTTTTTTTATTCCTGACATATCAGATTCCTCGTAATCACCCAAAGAATATTCTAGATCTTCATCACGTTTTTCAAATCCTTCTGGAAACCTTACATAATCAAATTGGATTTCTTGAAAACCTAATTCAGCTGCCATTTTAGCAATTTCTAAATTATATTCCCAGACTTCTTTTTGAAATGGACTAACAAAAGATTCTCCCTTTCCATTTTTCCAAACCTTTCCATTTTCTTTAAAAGAAAGCTCTGGTCTTGCTTTTGCTAATTCATTATCTTTAAATACAACCACACGAGCAATTGGATAAATTTCTTTTTCTTCTAGTACTTCTAATACTTCGCGGGGATTACTCATGTAATTCTTTGAAATACTTGCGTAGGGAGAATCATCATCGACTTTGAAGGTTAGATAACCATGATCTTCTTTCACATCGATAACCATCGCATTTAAATCTGTACTTTCGGTTAAATTCAATAATGTTTCGAATCTACTGCCTCCTGCAGAGTTACCCGTAACATACATTCCTTTAACACCATCTTCTGGATAGTTAAACGTTAATCCAGAATCAAAACCAAACCGTTTTATTTTTTCTGGTAAAGTATAGCTAAGTTCGGAAAATTGTTTTATTTCATGTAACTTCGCCGTTCTAGTATTATTATCAGACTCTTCCTCTGCCGCTACTTGAATAACTAATATATTCATGCTCAATAAGATAAGAATTGTTGCCATTGCTACTTTTATGTATTTTCTCATTCCCATCAATCTCCTAATCATTTTATCTCTATTCTCTTATTATATAGAAAAATACTCTACTTTTGTTGAAAAAAATTAAAATACTTGAATATTTTTCTAAATTAGTTAAAAAGCCCTTATCTAATAATAGATAAGGACCATTTATTTAAATTGCAATTAAAATGAGAATCTGTTTCATCATACTCGTATCAAGATTTAATTTCTTTATATTGTTCAAATTCCTTTGTAGTGCATAACACCCAATGGCCTGATGTTACTTCACGAAATTCTGGTGTTTCACTTTGATCGTGCATTGATGGATCATATTCCACCCGTTTACGATTACGTTCGTAATCAGGATCTGGTAATGGAATAGCGGATAATAATGATTTTGTATATGGATGTAGGGGATTCTTATATAATTCATCACTATCTGCTAATTCAACTACTTTACCAAAATACATAACCGCTATTCGGTCGCTAATATACTTAACCATGGATAAGTCATGCGCAATGAAAAGATAGGTTAAACCACGCTCTTCTTGTAATTCCTTAAGTAAATTAACCACTTGCGCTTGAATAGACACATCTAATGCAGATATCGGTTCATCTGCAATAATAAACTCGGGTTCCACTGCCAATGCGCGTGCTATTCCAATTCTTTGCCTTTGCCCACCACTAAATTCATGTGGGTATCTTGAAGCATGTTCTTTATTCAATCCAACCGTTTCAAGAAGATCTTGTACTCGTTCCGTTCTCTCTATATCCGTTTTAACTAAACCATGAATATCTAAACCTTCAGAAATAATTTCTTTAACAGTCATTCTAGGATTAAGTGAAGCATAAGGATCTTGAAAAATCATTTGCATTTTCCGATTAAACTCTTTTAGAACAGCTTTTGATTTTTTACCATGAACGTCTACACCATTAAATTTAACTTCTCCACTAGTAGCATCATACAACCGAATAATTGTGCGCCCAGTTGTGGACTTCCCACAGCCTGATTCGCCTACTAATCCAAAAGTTTCACCACGGTATATATCAAAACTAATATCATTCACTGCTCTTACTTCATCTTTTCTATCAACATTGAAATATTGCTTCAAATTTTTTATTTCTAGTAATTTATCTCCACTCATCTCTTCTCACCTTCTTCAGTAGGACCATGATCACTTGCGAAGCCTTGCATTCGTCGCTTTACTGCTGCTGGTGGTTCAATTTTTGGTGCATTTTCATGCAATAACCATGTCGCAGCATAATGTGTATCAGAAACTTGAAACATTGGTGGTTCTTTTTCAAGATCAATCTTCATCACATTAGGATTACGCGGTGCAAAGGCATCTCCTTTAGGTGGGTGCATCAAGTCAGGTGGTGTCCCTGGAATAGCAACCAACTGATCTTCATCATTATCCAATGTCGGCATGGATCCTAATAAGCCCCAAGTATACGGATGTTTTGGATTATAAAAAATATCATCTACTGTGCCTATTTCTACAATTTTACCTGCATACATTACTGCAACGCGGTCTGCAACATTGGCAACCACACCCAAGTCATGCGTAATAAATACAATAGAGGTTTGTGTTTTTTCTTGAATATCTTTCATTAATTCTAATATCTGAGCTTGGATCGTTACATCTAGTGCAGTCGTTGGCTCATCTGCAAGTAATATTTGAGGATTACAGGCTAAGGCGATAGCGATAACCACACGTTGTCGCATCCCACCAGAAAATTGGTGTGGATACTGATTAATGCGTTCCTCAGGCTCAGGAATCCCAACAAGTCTTAATAATTCAATAGCGCGAGTACGCGCTTCTTTTTTTGAAAGCTTTTGGTGTTGAATTAAACCTTCCATGATTTGTTTACTAATCTTCATGGTCGGATTTAAAGAAGTCATCGGATCCTGGAAGATCATAGAAATGTCTCGGCCACGAATTTGTTGCATCTGTTTATCATTCAATTTTGCTAGGTCTTTTCCTCCAAAAAGAATTTCTCCTTTGGGGATTTTACCAGCTGGTTTAGGGATTAATCCCATTAGTGCTTTTGTAGTTACCGATTTCCCTGACCCAGACTCACCTACAATAGCTAAAGTTTCACCCTTTTTTAAATTAAAATTAACACCACGAACAGCTTGTACTGTACCGCCATAAGTGTCAAAAGTAACGTGTAAGTCTTTTACTTCTAATATATTTTCCATGCCTTTCACCTCCGTTCTATTTTCTCATTTTCGGATCTAGCGCATCCCGAAGTCCATCTGCAAGTATGTTAAATCCGATCATTAATAATGAAATAATAATCGCTGGAAATACTAGCATATACGGATAAACACGGTACGAATCAAATGCAGTATCTATTAATGTACCTAAAGATGCGTATGGCGCTTGTAAACCTAACCCAATGAAGCTTAAGAAGGCTTCAAAGAAAATTGCACTTGGAATGGTAAACATCGTATTAATTATGATCATTCCAGTTACATTTGGGATAAGGTGTTTCATCAAAATTCTTTTATCTGAGGAACCAAGTGTCCTTGCAGCAAGCACAAATTCCTGGTTCTTTAATTTCAATGTCTGTCCACGAACTATCCGCGCCATTCCAATCCAACCGGTAATGGTAAGCGCAATAGTAATCGCTATTAGCCCTGGTTTTAATACAATAATCATTAAAATAACCACAACAAGATTAGGAATTCCAGATAAAATTTCTATGATCCGTTGCATGTAGTTATCAACGCGTCCACCATAGTAGCCTGATATACCACCATACAGGACACCAATAACCATATCAATTAAGGCGGCTAACAACCCAATATAGAGTGAAATCTGTGTTCCTTCCCAAATTCTTGTCCAGAGATCTCGTCCCATACTATCAGTGCCAAACCAGAAGTATTCATCTTCAAACCCTTTAGCAGAATAAATATCTACCTCAATATCAACTGCATAATAATTATCATTTTCTTCACTTGGTTGTTCCACTACTTCTGAACCAAGTAGATACTGTTCTTCCACTTCATACCCTTCTAAACCTCGTTGGATGGCTTCTTCAGGGGTTTCACCCTGTACTGTATAAACTTGATGCCCATCAAATCCAGCCCACTCGAGTCCAGCTACTTTAGGCGGTAAGTAGGCAGCGTCATAATTAGCCGCATCAAAATCATGGTCGTTAAAGAATGGACCAACTAGAGAAATTAAGATAATGAATACTAATACAATTAATCCCATAATGGCGCCTTTATTTTTACAAAGACGAATCCACGCATCCTGCCAGTAGGAAAGTTCTGGACGGGTTAATTCTTCACTTTTGTCTTCAGCTAAATCAACCGGTTGAAACTGTTCTGGTGATAGCTTTTCTTTTTCCTTGTCCATTACTTCTTCCCTCCTGTCAAGCGAATCCGAGGATCAATAATTCCATATAACAAGTCCACAATTAATATTACTCCAATAAATAAGATTGAGAATAATAGAGTTGTACCCATTATCATTGGATAGTCATTCACACTAATAGAACGTACAAACTGTTCTCCTAAACCTGGAACCGCAAATATTTGCTCAATAACTAATGTACCAGTCATTAAACTTAGAGTCATAGGACCAATAACGGTAATAACTGGAATTAATGCATTACGTAACGCATGTTTAAACATAATTTTATTATTAGAAACACCTTTTGCTCGTGCCAATTCAATATAATCAGACCCTAATACTTCCATCATTTCTGTACGCATAAACCTTGCACAAATTGCCATAGGGAATATCATTAAAGCAATTGTTGGTAATACGGTGTATTCTGGTCCATCCCAAAATGATGGTGGGAAAATTCTCCATTGGACAGCAAAATAGTATTGTAGTAGACCGGCAAAAACAAATGACGGGATTGAGATACCAATTACTGCAAGAACGTTTGATGTATAATCAACCCAGCTATTATGCCTTATAGCAGCAACCATTCCTAGAATAACACCTAGTATTGAACCAATGACCATCGCTTGCGCACCCAAATGTGCAGAAGGACCAATACGAGTCATGATTAAGTCTGTAACTGCGCGATTATTATATTGAAATGACACGCCTAAATCACCTTGTATTAAGCCACCAATATACTTCAAATATTGAACTGGAACAGGATCATTTAATCCATATCTGTCTAGCAAGATCTCCATTTGAGCATCTGATAGCTTTGCTGCTACTTGGTTAAAAGGAGAACCTGGTAATAGTTTCATCAGAAAGAAAGTCGCTGTTGCTATAATAAATAAAGTAATAATCATATAGATAATACGTTGTGCAATATACTTTGCCATAGTCCCACCTCCTATATGCTAAATATTTTGATTCGATTTAATATTCAAACTATTCTCAAAACATGGCAAAAGAGAGTATATGACCTCATTCTATGGCATATACTCTCTTTTTGTCCACTTAAAAAAACTTACAGTTTTATAGACAACTTACTTATCAAGTTCAACGTACTTAAAGCTATAATCGTTACCAAACGGGTTTAGCTCATCCATACCATTCACATAGTTTTTAGCAAGTACAGATGTTTTACGTTGCATGATTGGAGCAATTGCAGCTTCTTCTAAAGCGATTTTTTCTGCTTCTTGCATTGCTTCAAAACGTTCAACTGGCTCTAATGCCAAATCACCTTTTGCAGATTTTACAAGTGCATCATATTCTTCATTAGAATAACTAATATCATTGTTTGCTCCATCGGTTACCCATAAGTCAACAAATGAAATTGCATCACCATAGTCAGGACCCCAACCAGATACAGCTAATTCATACGTTTGTTCCTTCATGATATCTAATTGCTCGCCCCAAGGTACGTTCACTGTTTCAATTGTAAGACCTTCAAGGTTTGTTTCTAATTCTGTTTTCATAAACTCACTGATTGCCTTAGACACATCAGTATCACCACTTAGGAAACTTAAAGTGATTTCTTCAAAACCTAATTCTTCTTTTGCAGTTGCCCAAAATTCCTGTGCAGCTTCTACATCATGTGCAAGCACATCGCTACCAGTTTGGAAATCTTCTCCTGTTTCTGGATGCTCTACAAAGTTTTCAGGTACGAAGAAATTTACAGGGTTAGAATCATTACCATAAACAACATCTACATAAGCTTGTTTATCAAAAGCTTTTGCTAGTGCTTTACGGAAGTTAACATTTTGCATTTCTTCTCCAGCACTTTCAGAGCCTTGGTTAAACTTCATCCAAAAAACAGAAGTTTCAGATAAAGATTTGAATTCAGGATTAGTTTTATTATCATTTACTTGTGTACCAGATAAACCTACACGATCCAATTCTCCAACTTCATAATTAGAAAGAGCAGTGTCAGCGTCTTTTATTACTTTTACAGAGATACCATCTAGGGCTACATTTTCAGCATCCCAATACGTATCGTTTTTCTCAAGTTCCCAACCAGCTTCAGCTTCCCAGCTAGTCATGGTGAACGGTCCGTTAGAAAGAACTGCATCAGCAGAAAGTGCATAATCTTCACCTTGTTCTTCCACAAACGCTTGGTTTGCTGGTAAGAATGTTGGGAATGCAGCAAAAGAATCAAAATATGGAACTGGAGTTACTAATTCTACTACTAATGTATAGTCATCTTCTGCAGTTACACCTAACTCAGTAGGCTCCACATCACCTGCATAAATTTCTGCAGCATTTACGATTTTACCACTCATTAGATAATCTGCATAAAAGGATGCAGTATCAGGGTCAATCGCACGTTGCCAACCATAAACAAAATCATGAGCAGTTACAGGGTCACCGTTTTCCCATTCCGCATCTTCACGTAAATGGAAAGTATACGTTAAACCATCATCACTTACTTCTGTTTCATCTTTATTAGCAATACCAGAAACAATTTCTCCTCCTGGAGCTAAACGGTATAAACCTTCCATTACAGTATCTGTGTACTGAATAGAGAAATTATCCTCTGCTAATGGCGGGTCCATTGTTGGAATATCAGCAGTTGCAGAGATACGTAATACATTTTCTCCGTCTGAACCTTCTGCATCTCCCTCGTCAGCAGTTTCTTCAGTATTTTCTGAATCTTCAGTGTCTGTGTTATCGTCTGATGCGTTTTCATTATCGCTACCAGAACAAGCAACCAACACTGCACTTAACATAAGTGCTAAAACTAGTAATAGCCAATTTGCCTTTCTCATTCGCTATGACCTCCCCAAAATATTTTTATTTTTGCAGATTTAAAATCCACAAATTGAATTATACAAGTTTTCTAACTATTTTGCATTATAATTTTTAACAAAAACTTTATAAAGGTTTAAAAAACATGTTTTCCTTTGTCCAAAATAATTAAATAGACCTATGTTATTTTTTGCTAATATGTGCAAGAATTTGTCGACAATATATTTGAAAACAACAGGAAAATGATACAACCCTTGATATATTCACAATTATCAAAATTTTCTCAAATTTATATCAAAATGATTATATTTGCTTTTTGCCTATTTATTACATAATAATAGGTCATAGAAATGTGTATTTTTCATTATTAATATAGACAAAGGAGCTTCAAATATATGCATGTATATATAAAACAAGGAACATATTTTCTTATTAATGTGTTGCTTTGTACTATTTTATTCTTCATCTTCTCAGAAAGCATAACACTCGTAGGATTTATAGACACTATTTTTTATATTGGTCTCCTGTATTTTTGTATAGGCTTACTTTGGCTGGTGATTAGAGGTCAATTTTTTGATGTAATGGTTTTTAGTTTTCGAAGAGTAACTAGTAAAATGAGTAAAAGCAAAGCTTGGATGGAGCGTTTTGAAGAGAAAAAGTTACCCTCAGAACTAACTGAAAAGAAGACAATGCAATTTTTCCTTATTCAAGGACTTTTATTATTGCTTTTAATGCTCTTATTATTTATCATTTATTACAGTTAAGCTTGAATTAGAATTAAATATTCATTATAATACATTCAGTTATATAATTTTTTCAAAGACATTAACAGTAGTACTTCATTTTTTTAGATTAAAGAGAATCTATGGTTGGTGAAAATAGATACTGAAAAATGAGGGAATTGGGGTTGTGTCGCTTTTTGTGAAACGTAACTAGGCGTTAACTAGGTCTTGTCAAAGTGATCTTGGTAGATAAAAATCAAGATAACAAGGGTGGCACCGCGGTTCATTCGTCCCTTCTATTTTAGGGGTAGAATGATTTTTTTATGTCCAATTTTAAAGGAAACTATAGTCATATTCTAAAAGGTGGTATTAATTATGAAAACAATTTTTTCAGGAATTCAACCGAGTGGTACACTCACGCTTGGAAATTATTTAGGAGCTATGAAACATTTTGTAAAACTCCAAGAAGAAAATCAATGCTATTTCTGTGTCGTAGATGAACATGCTATCACTGTTCCGCAGGATCGGTTGAAGTTACGCAATAATATTCGTTCATTAGCTGCACTCTACATTGCATCAGGTATTGATCCACAAAAATCCGTTCTATTTATTCAATCAGAAGTGTCGGCACACACACAATTAGGATGGATGCTGCAAACAATCAGTTATATCGGTGAGCTAGAAAGAATGACTCAATTTAAAGATAAATCACATGGAAAAGATGCTGTTTCTTCTTCCTTATTGACGTATCCACCTTTAATGGCAGCTGACATTTTGCTGTATAATACAGACATCGTACCTGTTGGTGATGATCAAAAACAACATCTTGAAATAACTAGAGATTTAGCTATCCGATTTAATAATCGTTATAACGACATTTTCACTTTACCTGAAATAAGCATTCCAAAAGTTGGAGCAAGAATAATGTCCTTACAAGAACCAACTAAAAAAATGAGTAAATCTGATGAAAACCTGAAAGCATCTATTTTCATTCTGGATGACGATAAGAAGATTGAAAAGAAAATTAAAAGTGCTGTAACAGATTCAGAAGGTATCGTGAAATTTGATAAAGAAAATAAACCCGGTATTAGTAATTTGTTAACTATCCATGCCAGTTGCACTGATCAATCTATCGAAGAATTAGAAGAGAAATATAAGGATAAAGGCTACGGGGTTTTCAAAGAAGAAACTGCACTAGCCGTAATTGAAGCACTAAAACCTGTTAAAGAAAGATACCAAGTACTAATAGATTCTAAAGAATTGGATGATATTTTAGATGAGGGCGCTGAAAAAGCTAGCTTCGTTGCCAACAAAACATTACAGAAAGCTAAAAAAGCGATGGGACTTGGTCGCGTTAAAAAGAAATAAATTTTCTTGAATGCTAAATATAAACGATATGTAATGCATTTTTTTTGCTCCATCTTATTAAAACTCTATCGAGAGAAAAAACCAATTCTGAACAATAAAAAACATGGAGGTAACAATAATCTCCATGTTTTTTTTTTATATTTAGGGTCGTTGTAACTCCTCTTCTTTATTCCATAAGTGATCTAAAAACTCTTGACCTCTTATTAATTTGCGGCAAAAATCCTCATGTTTATCACTCCAGCCGTGGACAAGCTCCTGATAGAGAATATTCCATGCGGTTTCTCGAGTCATTTTTCGAATTTCTTTATATCTATGTGGTTGCCACTCTGTTAACCAATAACGAATTTCCTCAGTGTTAGCTATACATTCCAGTTGATCAATCGCCATCATCACAAGCTGTTTTAACTGTCTTTCCTTCCTCGTTAGTCCTATCATCTGGCTAGTAGGTAAGGATAAAATATGTGATTCTTTTAATACCTTCCCTTTCGGTGTAAAATTTTCGCGCATTCGACCTTGGATTGTTTCAAACACTAGTCTTTCCTGTCTAGGGATTAATCTGCTTTTTCGAATTGGAATGGAATATCCTAATGTATCAAATACTACTATTTCTACTCCATCAGTGATAACACAACAATATTCCATTACTTTTCTTTGCTGATTTTTTCTTAAATACGCTCGTTTATATATTTTGTGTAGCATTTCTACAGGTAAATCTTGCAGATCATTTTCAACTTGATGGAATAATTCTTTTGTTATAAACAAGAGCGGAACCTGATCAAGCAATTCTAATTGATCCGTTTTTCTCCACTCGTGGAAGTGACAAACATTATATCCGTTCTCTTCCCCTTCAAACCAATTTACCCAAACATCGTGTAAATATAACATGTACTACCCCCGCTTTTTTGAATGAGATATTAATCATAAGTATCACCAAAAAAGGTTAATTTATTCTTTTAATTGAATTATTTAACAAATATTCTCGTAAGTTTGTTCAAAGAAAAACCCATTGTAATTATTCCTAGCATAAAAAATATTAGTGCACCTTTAGCTTGGGGTAATTGCATATAATCTTGAAAGGATAATCCAGCAGGAATTACATTTAAATATATAATCATTGAGACCCCACCCGAGACAGCGAATCCGAATCCGATTAAAAAAAATAAGAGTATAAACACGATTGCCCTCCAGCTTGTCCTTTTTACTTATATATTCAAAAAAATTATTATTATGCTTGATAGGAGTTACTCTTAATATTTCCTCCTTATATTTAGTTTTATTGAACACAAAAAAAGCCCTATCAAATTGATAGGACGATTTTAATTTATTGATATTTTTTAAAAATAAGAGTTGCGTTATGACCACCGAAGCCTAATGAATTACTAAGTGCCAAATTAACATCTTTCTCGACTGCTTTGTTTGGTACATAATTAAGATCACATTCAGGATCAGGTGTTTCATAATTAATCGTCGGTGGTACAATACTTTCTTCAATCGCTTTTATCGAAGCAATTGCTTCGATCGCGCCTGCTGCACCAAGAAGGTGACCTGTCATTGATTTTGTAGATGAAATGAGTACATTATGGGCGTGTTCACCAAACACTGTTTTAATGGACTGTGTTTCAAATTTATCATTTAATTCTGTACTTGTACCATGTGCGTTAATATAATCAATTTCATCTGCATTTATTTCTGCATCTTCTATAGCTTGCGCCATGGAACGTGCTGCACCATTTCCTTCCGGTGCAGGAGATGTTATGTGATAAGCATCGCCAGAAGCTCCATATCCGACAATCTCAGCATATATTTTCGCACCGCGTTTTTGTGCTGATTCTAGAGACTCTATTATCAAAATTCCTGCACCTTCACCCATGATAAATCCGTTACGATCCTTATCAAATGGACGACTTGCAGATTTTGGGTCCTCATTGAAAGAGAGTGCTTTAGCAGTAGAAAAACCAGCAAAAGCCATGGAAGTTAAAGGTGCTTCTGCTCCACCAGTAATCATAAC
Source organism: Saliterribacillus persicus (assembly GCF_003337485.1). Lineage (GTDB taxonomy): Bacteria > Bacillota > Bacilli > Bacillales > Amphibacillaceae > Saliterribacillus > Saliterribacillus persicus. Next base: position 110,710 of record NZ_QPJJ01000007.1, on the reverse strand, counting down.
ATCTGCATCCCCACGCTCTATTACTTTATAAGCGTCCCCAATGGAATTAGTTCCAGATGCACAAGCAGTAACAGTACATGAGTTTATTCCTTTTGCACCTAATTGAATGGAAACTTGACCAGCTGCCATATCAGGAATAAGCATTGGTACGAAAAAAGGACTAACTCGTCGATATCCTTTATCTAAAAAGCGATGAAATTGTTCTTCATAAGTAGCCATACCACCTATTCCAGAACCAATCCAAACACCAACTCGTGGTGCAATCTCATCCGTAATCTCCAATTTAGCATCTTCTACAGCAAGTTTAGCTGCACCTACTGCATATTGTGTAAATAAATCCATTCTTTTTGACTCTTTTTTATCCATATAAAGGGTAGGGTCCCAGTCTTTAATTTCAGCAGCTACTTTTGCCGGAAAGTCATCCTTATTTACCTTTGTGACCGTATCAATTCCGGAACGACCAGTTTTCAATCCATTCCAAAATTCATCTATTGTATTCCCTAGTGGCGTGATTGCACCTAAACCTGTTATAACTACTCGTTTTTTCTCCATCAATAGCTTCCTCCTTTGTCTAACTTGTTTATTCTAAACGTTATTTCCCCCAACGTAATGCGACGGCACCCCATGTTAATCCGCCACCAAAGCCTACTAATACAACCAAATCGTTTTCTTTAATCTTACCATTTTTTGCATCTTCCGATAATGCAATAGCAATTGATGCTGCGGACGTATTGCCATATTTTTTAACAGATGTAGCCATTTTATGCTCTTCTATTCCAAGTCTTTGACGAGCGGCTTCCATAATTCGAATATTCGCTTGATGAGGAATGAGATAGTCAACGTCTTCTTTTTTAAATCCTGCTTTTTCTACGACATTCACTGATGATTCCGGCATTTGTCGTACAGCAAATTTAAAAACTTCTCTTCCATTCATACCAATATAATCTCCGTTTTGCTCCAAATACTTTCCACCACTACCGTCTGCGCCTAGTTCAAAGGATAATATTCCTTTATCATCTGCAACTGGCCCCATAACTGCTGCTCCAGCTCCATCACCAAATAACACACAAGTATTTCGGTCTTCCCAATCAGTAATTTTAGATAATTTCTCAGCACCAACTATTAATACGTATTTGTATGCACCTGTATCAATAAACTGTTTAGCTGTTATCATGCCATACATGAAGCCAGAACACGCTGCACTTACATCCATCGCTGCTGCTTTGTGGGCACCCAACCGTTCTTGTAGCATACATGAGACCGTAGGAAATGGTTTATCTGGTGTGACTGTCGCCACTAAAATTAAATCAATATCTTTTGCATCGATGTTGGCATCTTTTAGTGCTTCCACCGCTGCTTTATAACTTAAATCAGATGTATCGATATCATCTGGTGCTATTCTTCGTTCTTCAATTCCGGTTCTTGTTCTAATCCATTCATCATTTGTATCAACTATTTTCTCTAAATCTTTATTGGTAACAATATTTTCAGGCACATAATGACCAGTGCCAATTACACCTGCTTGCATATACTCCATCCTCTCACGGGATTTACAATCAAATATTAAGACTTGGTACTAATTTTAGTCTATAAGCAATATTTTTTCAAGTATAACTTATTCTAGGCAAAAGTATTAACCTAGTTTCTTCTATAATAATGCATAAAAGAATTTATAAAAAAAGCCAAAAGTATTTAACTTTTGACTCCTTTGAATTATTCCAATTGATTGGGTAATAGTCCAGTTTCTATGTAAGTTTCTATCGCTTCGTCTAATTCTTTTTTAAATGAATCTGATAAATCCTCGCTATACTCACCAATAGTAATCACATCTTCCGCAAATCCATAGTTAATAATAGCACCAGGTAATTCATTATTATTAAATTGTTTTGCTGCAAGTAGATATAATTTATCCACATGCTGCACGGTACTAGTTAAGACACTTCTACCTCCAATTTCACTCTGATCTGATACGAAACCAATGGAGTAATCACCATCTTTTTTAACTTCTTCTATAATTGGCACACTAAATGAATCTCCTGCTGGATAATACACATCTACGTCCTCTGCTTGCATTTGATTATACATTTCCATTGCTCTTTCGGTGTCATCCCAACTATTTGTGAGCTTCATGTTCACATTTACATCAGGATTTTGATACACGGCTCCCTCATAGAAACCTTCAATTTCTGGTTGCCATTCAAACGCTGCTATTAAACCAATATGATTCGTTTCTGTCATTTCACCAGCTACCATTCCCCCAAAGAAACCCATTGCAAGCGAGTTAAAATTAATACTCGTTAAATTATCATCGAAATAACCACCATTCACATATAAGAAATGAATGTCCGGATATGCTTCACGAATTTGATGAAACATTTTTCCATATATGTTGCTATGTCCAATTATTAAATTTATGTCTTTGTTAGCAAATTCTTCTACGGCTCGGTTAACCTGTTGTTGAGTGTTGATTCCCTCCTGAAAATAGACATCTACATCTAGTGAATCGCTAATATCAAGTAAACCTTGATATCCTTTACTACCCCAACTTTGATCATGAATAGAATGTTCAACTAACATTCCCACTCTATCTACTTCATTACCATTAAAATAGCTGCTACAGGCAGATAAAATTCCGCTAATAAATAATACAAGTATAATTGCGGTAAGAATTACTGTTTGCTTTTTCAAAGTAAGCACTCCTATTTAATTAATAGAGGAATTTGAGTTGATATTTACTTATCTTCATTTTAACGAACAAAACGTCTAGCGTAAATACAGAATTATGTACAAATTAATTACAAAGGTAAAGTTTATATAAAAATTATTTAGTGAAACTTTATGACTTAAATCTATAATTAAAGCATATAGCTTGTTCTAACTTAGAGCAACCCTAAATACCTATATTCTAAACAGTGTTCATTGAAACATTGATATTTAATTTATGATATTCTTATTATTAAGAAAGTTTATTTATTTTCTTTTGAAAATTTGGTACACTATTAGAGGAAGTAAACGAATGTAACAAAATTAAATTTTAGATAAACAAGGTATTTGGGAGATTGGGGTGAAAGAGAATGAAATATGTAATGACAATTACTTGGGCAGTACTCATTAGTTTTTTAGTAGCTTACGTGCTTTCAAGCATGGCTGGTGAAACTTTCAGTATCGCTTCTACGTTTATTATAGCAGCCATATTTAGTATTATTGTAATTCTTATAGGTGACGTACTTCTGCGCGAGAAAAAAAGTGCATAAATCATCATTGGCCCTTGCCCTCAAGGTTGGCAGGGGTTTTGTTTTGTCTAGACTTATCACTTATTTAACACTTTCAAGAAGAAAGGGAGAAAGCAATGGAAGGTTTTTCTGATTTACTGCTGTTATTAAAGTATTTATTTTTAGGACTTTTACAAGGCTTTACAGAACCAATACCAATTTCCTCTAGTGGACACTTAGTTCTTGCCCAGAACATTTTTGGCATCGGTGTAGAAAATTTGTCTTTCGAAGTACTCGTAAATTTCGGGTCTCTCATCGCTGTTTTGATTATATACAGAGAAGATTTAATTCGTCTTGTGAAAAATGGGTTAAGTTACATAACAAATAAACAAGAAGAATCTAAAGATGATTTTTACTTTATTTTATATCTAATCATTGCTACTGTTCCTGCTGCTGTAATTGGATTATTGTTTGAAGATACAATCGCACGTAATTTTGATCTTCCTCAGATGATAGGGATTACCTTAATTATTACTGGAGTAGCGTTATGGATTATTCGAAATCTAAGAGGGAGTAAAAATGATCGTGCTTTAACTTTTAAAGATGCCATTATTATTGGGCTTGCTCAATCTGTCGCATTAATCCCTGGTATAAGCAGATCCGGAGCTACTATTGTTGCAGCTATGCTACTAGGTATGAAACAGGAAACAGCGCTTCGATTTTCATTTTTGCTATTTATACCAGTAAGCTTAGGAACACTTATACTTTCAGTAGATGATTTATTGAGCACGCAGGATATTCAAACATTGTGGATTCCTTATTTAATCGCCTTTTTAGCATCTTTAATAGCGACCTATTACTCGTTGCGCTGGTTCATGAATATTATGGCTAGAGGAAATTTAAAATATTTTGCATTTTATTGTTTCATCGTAGGAACAATCGCCATTTTCCTCTTATAAGTAGTAGATTAATAAATCTCGAAATGGAGGGAAAAAATTGTTACATGAAAAGAACAAGGATGTTCTCAAAAATATACCTCTTTTTAAAGAACTAACAGAAGCTGAAATAGAGCAAATCCAGGATATTGCGAAGGAGCAAAACTACAAGCCTGATGAACATGTCTTTCTTCAAAGTGAGCCTTTAACACATGTGTTTTTTGTTCTCCATGGTGAAGTGAAAATATACAAAACAGATATAGAAGGTAAAGAACAGATTGTTAATATTCTGCGACAAGGTGATATGTTTCCACACCAAGGATTTTTTCGTAATGATTTATATCCAGCACATGCAGAAATTACAGAAGCTACAAAATTGTTAGCTATTCCAAAAGAACGATTTGAAAATTTTTTAACTGCACATCCAACAATCATGATTAAAATTTTTAAAGTTCTTGGAGATATCATAGTGGACTTGCAAAATCGTTTAGAAGAGCAAATTTTGCACAATACACAGGAACAAATTATGATGCTTCTTCTTCGTCTAGTAGATAAATATGGAATGACTTCTGAGAGTAATTCACTTATTCTTCTTTCTAAAAAATTTTCAAATCGAGAGTTAGCTAATATGATTGGCTCTAGTCGAGAAACAGTTAGCAGGACACTTAGTTCATTAAGGAGAAAGAAATTGGTATCAGTGGATGAAAAACATAATTGGCTTATAGATAAAGAAGGATTAGAAGAGTTCCTTTTTGATAGCTAAAAAAGAGAGAAAAACAAATGAAAAGAGGAGCAAACAATTTGATGTTTGCTCCTCTTATTATTTATCAATCTGGAATACCAAGTGCAATTTTAGCGTAACGAGACATACGATCTTTCGTCCAAGGTGGACTCCAAACAATATTAACATTTGTGTCTTTTACTTCAGGTAGATCCTCCATTACACGTTTCACATCTGCTTCAATGTGTCCTGCAAGTGGACAACCCATAGCCGTTAACGTCATCGTTACCGTTGCAATACCTTCATCATCTAAATCGACACCATATACTAAGCCTAAGTTTACAATATCTATACCCAATTCAGGGTCAATTACGTTCTCAAGGGCACCCATTAAATTTTCTTCTAGTGCTTCTTCCATTTTACCTCTACCTCCTTTTACTTAATTCCTATTATACACATAAAACACGAAAATTTTAAGTGATAAAAATCACTATAATTGAAGCTCGAACCAATTCACTGTTTCAGTAATCGCAAATCGCGAAACCTTATGTTCACGATCAATTTCCTTAAGAAAACGAATATTTTCTGGATTTTTATAATGTGTAATGGCTTCTTCATAAAAAGAATAAGAATGTTCAAAAGGAACCACTCTATCATCAACCCCATGCCAGAAAAACAGTGGACGGCCATATAATTTTTCTACTTGCTGAGATAAATCTAACTCTTCTAACTCACTCATTAATTGTTCTAATTGTTCTTTCGGAATGGAAACATCCGGAATATTCTCATCCATAAACCCAACAAGCTCTTCTGCATATTGCTTAAGCTTAGGTGATCCCATTAAGATTGCAGCTGATTTTATCCATGAGAACTGTGTTAAGGCAGCAGCAGTAGTAATACCACCCATACTAGTCCCCGCTAATCCAAAACGATCTTGATCAACTAAGTTTTTCGCCACAAGCTCTTGATAGATAATTTCAATATCATCCAAATTTTGTTTCACAATATCAAAAAAGCGCATTTGTCTCGCCACTTCTGAAATTTCCTCTTCCCTTTCGCCATGAAGCATACAGTCTGGCAGGATCACTCTGTAGCCTTTTTCAGCTAATAAGTATGCTAAGGGCAAATTATGTTCTTTGGCGCTTGTAAACCCATGGATGTAAGTTAAAGTTGGAAGAGCATCAGATTTTTTTTCGTTATCCACAATATGTAATAGTGGTATATCCAGCCAATATTCCTTAAATACTCCGATCATAGTTCAAAATCCTTTCTACTTGTTTATCTACCTCTATCATATACCCTCCATTTCGATCATGCAAAAAATAGGAAAAACTATACAATAACTTTACAACCACTGTTATCCTCGCTAAACTATACTTACATATAGAGGTGATATCATGAAAAAAAATAGACATTTAATTGCGCTTGATTTAGATGGGACACTACTTACAGATAAAAAAGAGATTAGTCCAAAAACGAAAAAGGTTGTCTTACAAGCAATTAAGGAAGGTCATGTAGTGGTAATAGCTACAGGCAGACCGCACAGAGCTAGTATTGCATATTATCATGAGCTAGCATTAACTACTCCAATGGTGAATTTTAATGGGGCATTAATCCATCATCCGACTGATGATAAATGGGATAAGCTCCACAGTCCGATGTCAAATCGCACAGCAAAAGAAATTATTCAAACCTGTTATGACTTTGATGTTCATAATATTTTTGCTGAAATTCAGGATAATATGTATTTAGATCGTTATGATCAGAAAATCATGGACATTTTTCTTGAACCAGAACATCGAGATTTGATTACAGTTGGAAGTCTAAAAAATGAATTAACAGAAGATCCAACTTCGTTATTAATCCATCCTAAGGATCACCACATTGAAGCGCTTCGTGATCATTTAGATGATAAACATGCTACTGTAATTGAACATCGAAAATGGGCTGCTCCGTGGAATGTTATAGAAGTTGTTCGTAAAGGCATGAATAAAGCGGTTGGACTTAAAAAGGTAGCACATTATTTTCATATTGATCAATCAAACATAATAGCATTTGGCGATGAAGATAATGACCTTGAAATGATTGAGTACGCTGGTACAGGTGTGGCGATGGGGAATGCCATTCAGGACTTAAAGAATATTGCGAATCATATAGCAAAAACAAATGAGCAAGATGGAATTGCTGAATTTTTAACGGATTATTTAAAGTTACCTGCTACTTCCTCAAATTAATGTAATCAATGATAATTTAGATGTATAAAAAATGAGTATAGACACATATTAAGCATGAACATTTTATTATGTTCATGTTTTTTCTTTGATTAAAACGTTCGGATAGAAGAAGATGCAGTATTCTTCGTTTAAAATTCTTTAGATTGATCAATCTAGAAAGGGGTAATTGAAATTGCAAAATCAATTATTTCAACAAGCAAAGCAAATGGTTGGTAAATTAACAAACCAGAACAGCTTCAATGAACAAGACAAGGAAGTAGCGCGTCAAGCAATTCAAGCTGCTTATACAAATGCAACAGCTGAGGAACAACAGGAATTACAACAACTTGAGCAACAATTAGCTCAGGAAAACGAATTGAAATAAGTCTCTAATCAAAAAAGGTAAAGCAATCAAGTAGTTGCTTTACCTTTTTCCTTTCAGAGCATAGATAATAAGAATTAAACCATAAATAACATGACCTATCATCCAGGTCACGATAGCAAAGCCATCAAACAATGCTGGTGTTTCTTTATTTGCTAAAAATGTTAACGGAAAGTAACTTAGCGCAGCTCCTCCACATAATAACCCAGCAACTATATATACTTGGCGATTTGTTCTTGATTTTTTTGTCAGAAAAAGCAGAAAAACAAGTGATATTGCCCAGGAAATAATTAGGTGTAAGAACCACTCTCCCACTATAGTGAGATTAATATCAGATAGCAGTGGGATAAAATCAACATTCAATAATAGCGTGTATACCTTTAAATGAAACAATTCTTCTATAGACCATAAAAAGAAGCCTAAAACAAATCCAGATATCGTACCCAGCCATACTCCCTTTATAAAAATATGCATGCTCTCCCCCTTTAAAATATTATTTAACATTGTGAATTAAAATCTTTTGAAAACAACTAATTTCTGCTATGATTGACTTAAGTACGTTTTGAAGGAGGAACAATCATGACAATTCATGTCGATGAAACACCGAACCCTAATGCAATGAAATTTACAAGTGACAAAATGATCTTTGAAGGTAATAATAGTATTTCCGTTATGCCAGGTCAGACAAGTGAGCATGAAGTTTTAAATGAATTAATGCAACTTGATCCAGTTGATAATGTATTTGGATTTCAAAATTTTATCACCGTAAACAAGAAAATGGATGCTGAGTGGGATACACTCATTCCGCAAGTTGAGCAAATTTTAACCAACCAAGGATATTAGAAAGTTAGATGTTTCCATGAAACAAAGAAGGTAGCTTATAAAAGCTACCTTCTTTCTAATATAATAGGCTTTTCTTCTCCTCTTTGTCCATCGTTAAGCGTATAGAGAACCAACATGACGGTTGAATTGGAGCTTAATAATTCAGGTTCAATCTTGATCTCAAATCTAAAATGGTTTTCAGATGGATTTGTTCTTTCTATTTCAGTTTCTGTTATCAATTGATTGTGCCCATCTTCGACTGTGTATGCAGCCTTTTCAACGTCTGAAGTAAATTGACCAGTAACCATATACTGCCCATCTTTCCCGTCAACCTCGACGTTTTGAAAATCACCTTCCGCTACTTCTTCTGTATTTTCATTCTGTAACTCCAATTCAAAAGACTGCGTAAAAGGGGTATCTTCTACCACTTGTTTATTTAATTCAGCCGGTATGATGGTCAGCTCCACTTGATACGAGCCACTGGGTAAATTCTTGCTCTCCTCCCACTCTTCCTGCCATGTAAGTTTTTCTCCTTTAGCTAATGACTTTTCCACTAAAGCTTCTGTAAACATTTTACCCTCTGCATAGTGATAAACGGTTTCATTTTCTTCATTTGTAACAATTATATCGAATTGTTTTCCTGAAGAAAAAAGTAAGTTTATTTCTTCATTATTTTCATTTGCTAGAGAAAAGTTGAATGTGACAACACCATTATTAACATTTGTATTTGATTCCATGATCATATTCTCTAATAATGCGTCTATATTTTCATTAGTAGAATCTGTTTCGGGTTCTTCTTCCGGCAACTCTTCTGGTGGCCCCTCATTCGGTAAAGATTGATTTGTATTTTTTGTGTCGTCGCCATTTGTTCCACATGCAATTAGCAACATCAATAACATTATAAATAAACTGCTTTTGAATATTTGCATAATATAGCCCCCTTTTTACTCTATTAGACGCTCCCCGCTAAGAAAGGTTTCAATCATTTCTTCGAAAGAACCCAAATATACCTGCTGTCTCCACGATATTTGTAAAGGCGTTTGGATCTACTTCTTTAATAATTCTTTCTAAATCATATAATTCATAACGTGTGATCACTAAATAAAGCATGTGTTTATCTTCTTTCGTATATGCCCCTTTAACTGGCAATATTGTTATCCCTCGGACCATTGTATCATGTATAGACTGCTGCAAGGCATCTGCTTCCGTTGTAACGATCATAGCAGTAACTTTTTCGTGTCTAGTATGGATTCCGTCAATTACTCGAGTAGTAACGTATAAAGCTAAAAGCGTATAAAGCGCATTTTCAGGTTCGTTGATTAAACCAGCAAAAACAATTATTAATCCGTTTATCGCCATTAAATAACCACCAATAGGACGATCCTTTAATCTAGATAAGTACATGGCGATAATATCAGATCCTCCCGTTGAAGCACCCCATTTTAAAGTAATACCAATACCAACACCAGCTATAACTCCACCAAAAACAGCATTCAGCATAATGTCTGTAGAGAGGCGCAGTACTGGTAATACTTCTAAAAAGAAAGAAATAGCTGCAACAGATAAAAAGCTATATATAGTAAAACCTTTACCTACTTTTAACCAACCCAATATTGCAACCGGAATATTCAGTATAAATAATATAATACCAGTACTAATGTTTTCTAATCCTAAGTAATCGGTGAATACACTCGATAATATTTGTGAAATCCCTGTAAAGCCACTTGCGTATACATTTGCGCCAATTAAGAAAAAGTTAAGTGCAACTGCGCTTAATATAGCTCCTATAATTACAATTGCGACTCGTTTTGCCTCCATTATAAACAAGCTGACTCCTCCTTTTTTCGTCCGTTATAATAACACACCTTTTTTCATTTACCCACACATTCTAACTGTTAATCATTATAAAAGAAAATCTTTTTGACTAATTAGATGGATGCGATTACACTTATATTAATCAATTTGCAACATGCGCATACTATAGATAAAATTAATTATGGAGGTGACTAGTTATGACTGTTAAAATTATTGCTGACTCAGCAAGTGATTTAACAAAAGAAATTTATGAGAAATACGATATTGACATGGCGCCGCTTACCGTCCAGCTAGATGATAAAAACTATGAAGATGGTGTTACCATTGATTCAAAAACTGTCTATGATGCATTGCGTGAAGGTAAAGCACCTAAAACAGCTCAAGTAAGTCCTAAAATTTTCAAGGAATTATTTGAAAAATATGCGAAAGAGAATAGAGAAGTATTATACTTAGCATTTTCATCAGAGCTCTCAGGTACATATCAAGCTGCCAAGCTGATGGAACAAGAAGTGAAGGAAGAATATCCTAACTTCCAGTTAACTGTTCTTGATACAAAATGCGCTTCACTTGGTTATGGATTAGTTGTTATTAGAGCAGCAGAATTAGCTAAAAGTGATGCGACATTAGATGAAGTCATTGAAATAAGCAAATACCATATTGAACATATGGAACATATTTTCACCGTTGATGATTTAGAATACTTGTATCGTGGTGGTCGTGTAAGTAAGACAGCGGCATTTGTCGGCACTTTATTAAAAGTAAAACCTCTTCTTCATGTAGAAGATGGAAAGTTAATCCCTTTAGAAAAAATTAGGGGTTCAAAAAAGGTAGTAAAACGAATGGTTGATGTAATGGAAGAGCGTGGTATCGATTTTAAAAATCAACCAATCGGGATTAGCCATGCTGATGCAGAAGATAAGGCAGAATTACTTGCTGATCTCATTCGAGAGCGCTTCGGTGCAGAGGAAATTCGCATTCATATGATTGGATCTTCCATTGGCGCACACGTCGGACCAGGAACCCTCGCTCTATTCTTTTTGAATCGTCCTTATAAATAGTTATACACTTCATATTCAATGCAGACAATAAACTCGGGTTTCTTCCCGAGTTTTTTATATGTTTTTAAACGGCTCTATCCCTTGTATCAGCATTAGTATATCAAGTAATGAAAACTAATTCAGACTAAGCATATATAAGAAGAAATACTCCGCTTCAAGTGATTCAGTCAATTCTTATTCTTCGCTAGAATTTTCTACCTTATACTCTTCACAAATTCTCTATTGCTATTTTTCAAAAAAGTTGTAAAGTAATAGGTATTGAAAAAATGAGCGGACTCTAGAAATGAGGAAGACAGATGGAACAAAAAAACACAAAAAAATTAACTTTATTCACTTTAACATGGCCTATTTTCATTGAAATCTTACTACATATGTTAATGGGTAATGCCGATACTTTAATGCTCAGTCAATATTCCGATCACTCAGTGGCTGCTGTTGGTGTGTCCAATCAAATCTTATCTGTTGTTATTGTGATGTTTGGTTTTGTAGCAGCAGGTGCATCTATATTGGTGGCACAAAATTTAGGTGCCGAAAAATCTAAAAATGCAGGACAAATTGCCGTTACATCCATTAGCTTGAATTTATGGTTTTCACTGTCCATTAGTTTGTTTTTATTCTTTTTCAGTACTTCTATTTTAAATATTATGGATTTGCCTGAAGAATTAATGGGGGAAGCGACCCTTTATTTAAATATTGTAGGTGGATTCATGTTTGTCCAAGCTTTAATTATGACAGTCGCTGCTATATTACGTAGTTATGGATTCACGAAAGATACGATGTACGTCACGATTGGGATGAATATCATAAACGTCATCGGTAACTATTTCGTTATTTTCGGACCCTTTGGTTTTCCAGTTTTAGGCGTCGAGGGTGTAGCATACTCGACGATGATTAGTAGATTTTTAGGGTTTATTGTGTTGCTAGTTATTCTAGTAAAGAGAAGCAATCATCAACTGCCTTTTTTATCTTTTTTCCGCTATCAAAAAGAACACGTCGCCCAGCTATTAAAAATCGGTATCCCTTCAGCAGGAGAACAATTATCTTATAATACGAGTCAGATGGTAATTACCTACTACGTGGCCCAAATGGGAACAATCGCGATAACAACAAAAGTATATGTCCAAAATATTATGATGTTTATTCTTTTATTTTCGATCGCTATTGGACAGGGTTCGCAAATATTGATAGGGCATATGATAGGTGCAGGCGAAATTAAAAATGCTTATCACCGTGGTTTAAAAAGTCTAAAGATAGCTCTTGTTATTAGTACGATATCTGCAATTATCATCTATTTTTCAGCTGAGTTTCTCCTTGGCATTTTCACAGATGATACAACAATTGTAGAAAAAGGTATGCTGCTTTTACTCATCACCATTATTTTAGAACCTGGAAGAGCATTTAATTTGGTCCTTATCAACTCACTTCGAGCAACAGGAGATGTAAAATTCCCCGTAGTGATTGGTATCCTATCCATGTGGGGTGTTAGTGTAACCTTTGCTTGGTTCTTTGGTCTTTTCCTTGGTTTGGGGTTAATCGGGGTTTGGATTGCATTTATTGCAGATGAATGGTTGCGTGGTCTATTTATGTTGCAAAGATGGAAATCAAAAGTATGGGCTCGAAAGGCCTTTGTTCATTCTAAAGCCAAAACCTAAAAATTACATTCTCCACACGTTCATTTTGGGCGCTTCAATTAACTATGTCCAAAAATAAAAGTACTGTTCCAATTAGGAAGCAGTACTTTTATTTTTTCTACTTAAATAGATCACTGACCCTACAAACGTACCAAGAACCACTATAATAAAGCCAATAAAAAACCAATTAAAGCCTTCATCATTTTCTACAACAAAGATATCGGCAGTTTCTCTATCTAATGCAATTCGAAAGGTGCCATCATCCTGTTGTCTCACTATATTATCTTGTAGTAATCCTCTTAATTGCACATCTTCATGTAATCCTGATAAAGGAATCATATTTGATGTAGTATCGTTGTTTATAGCGATATATATTGTTTCTTCTTCAGAAGCTCGCTTATATAATGTCATCGCATTTTCATGAGCAACTACTTCAACATCACCTATAGACATTACCTCAAACTCCTCATTTATTGCAGCAAGCTGTTCAAAATGACTAGTCATCTCTTCGTCAGCATTACCTAGCTGAGCCATTCTATGATCGGGTTCACTTTCACCGTTATCCATTGGCACTTCAGAGCCTTGATAAATCATCGGAACACCCGGTATAGTAGCTAAATAAGTCCATGCTAACTTCCATCTTGTTAAAGGATTATGGCCTTTTTTTATCGCTTCATGAGCAAATCTGGTAGTCATATGGCTATCTAAAAAAAGAATATCTTTATCATTAGTCAATAGCTCTTCAGAAGTAAATAATGGTTCTAGAACCTGACCAGGTTCAGAAAAAATTGTATTCGCAGCTTCATGGATAGTATCATTTATGTGATAAGATTCTTTTTGTTCACCTTCTAGCGCTACTTCACCATCAAAGATTAACATTGCTTCCTGATCTTGAACACTTACTTCATTTTCTAAAAGAGTAAGAAAGTCTTCAGGAGTATTTTCATTAATGTAGACCCGGTATCCATCAATACCAAATTCATTCATCCAATATTTAAAAGTTTCTATATAGTATTGTGCCACTACCGCTTCGTTAAAGTCAGGAGTAGGCAGATCTTCTCCCCATTGGTTACTTGTGGTGCCATTCAAATAATTTGCATCAGCATTTACCCAGTCATGAGTCGGACTAACATGCGTTAAAACAATATCTAAAATCACGTTCATATCTCTTTTTTCTGCTTCATCCATTAATTTTTTTAATTCCGTATCGGTACCGAAACTAGCATTAATCTTTTGATAATCAACGGTTAAAAATCCGTGATAACTTTGTGTTTGCATAATAGGACTAAGATTAATCGTATCAAAACCTAGTTCCTTAATTTTATCTAACTGGGTGATAACACCAGCTAAGTCACCACCATGAAAAGCATTCTCATCATCAATATCTGTTTCTTGATCGTTCTCTCCACTTCCATTTACATAGCGATCAACCATTATATAATAGATAGAATCTTCTTTCGGAGCAGCATGAACTGCAGGAATATATGTAAAAAACATTAGAAAGAGCATCACAAGTATAGTTAAGCGTATTTTATTCATATCTTTTCCTCCAAATTAATTATTATAAAAGTACAAAATTTTACTATTGATTAGCATTCTACATGCAAATATTGAGTTGTTAGATTTCAAAGATATTTTAGACTAAATAAATATCCCTTAAGCGGATTACACCTTCCACTTAAGGGACATGAACCATCCTATATTATATCTAGATGTGTGAAAATGTACAATTGATTCACTAGTTTTACTTTAGATTTTCAGTTTTATATCATAGGTCTTCAGCCAATGATCGATTTGTGCTAAGTGTGCAAGTAATTGTGGCCCAGCCATTAGCTGCCCGAACCAAGGTGTTTTTAATTCATTTACATCCTGTTCGACCATTTTTTTCACTTCTGTTCTATCCAACACTTCAAATAACCTCGAATCCTTATCTTTAATAATTTCATTCATCCAATCCACTACCGCTTTTGTATAGGCTGGATGATGTGTTTTGGGATAGGGGCTTTTTTTACGGAACAAAATTTCATCAGGTACATAGCCTGTTAAAGCCTCCCTAAAAATACCTTTTTCCCTGCCACCTAGCTGTTTCATTTCAAAAGGAATATTCCAAACGTACTCTACTAAACGATGATCACTAAAAGGTACCCTTGCTTCAAAGCCTGCCCCCATACTCATCCGATCTTTTCTATCTAATAGTGTTGGCATAAACCAATGCATATTTAAATAAAACATTTCTCTTCTAGCTTTTTCTATGTCCGTTTCTCCTTCTAATACTGGAGTTTCTTTGATGGTCTCGTGGTAACGTTTTTTCATATATCCTTCCAAATCAAGGGTATTTTTAATATTTTCTCTTAATAGATTGTGTCGTAATTCACTTGATCTTATCCAAGGAAAAGCATTTCTGTTTAGATCATCCGTTTGTTTAAACCAAGGATATCCTCCAAAAATTTCGTCAGCGCATTCTCCTGAAAGAGCTACAGTTACATGTTTTTTTGATTCTTGACAAAGCCATAATAAAGAAGCATCAACATCAGCCATTCCAGGTAGATCTCGATAATAAACAGCTGTCTTTAATAAATCTACTAGCGTATTTTGATCGATAACAAATCGATGATGATCTGTGTTTAATGAGCTTACCATTTTTTCAATAAAAGGTTGATCATGATTCGGTTGAAAATCACTTGTTTTAAAATACTTGTCATTTTCTTCATAATCAATAGAAAAAGTATGCAAATTGGGTTTCCCCTCTTTTTGCAGATAACGTGTTGCGACAGCTGTAATAGCACTAGAATCTATTCCTCCAGATAAGAATGTTCCTAATGGTACATCTGAAACAAGCTGTCTTTCTACTGCATCTAAAAATAAACTTTTAATCATACTAACTGTTTGTGAGGTGTTATCAACATGAGGTTCACTTTTCACATTCCAATAACGCTTGGTTTTCAACCCATTTTCATCAAAGATCCCCACATGTGCCGCTCGAAGCTCATGTATCCCTTGAAAGACACCATTTCCCGGGGTTCGTGATGGACCAAGTGCAAATATCTCAGATAATCCTTCTTGATCGAGGGTGGGTGTTATTTGGGAATGAGCGAGTAGCGCTTTTATCTCAGATCCAAATAACAAGCCTTCTTCCATTTCAGTATAAAAAAGCGGCTTAACTCCTAAACGATCTCTCGCAAGAAATAATTGCTTTTTTTTCTCAGACCAAATAGCAAATGCAAAAATCCCATTAAACCTTTCCACACAAGCTTCTTTCCACTCAATGTAACTTTTTAACAATACTTCTGTGTCTGAATGACCCTTAAATCTCCAGCCAAGCTGAGAAAGCGCATTTCTTAGTTCATCGGTATTGTATAATTCACCGTTGTATACAAGTGTGTAAGTCTCCCCATTATGCACTTCTTGCATCGGCTGTTTCCCGCCATCGGGATCGATGACAATTAACCGCTGGTGTCCGAAAGCAGCATGTGGGGACAGCCAAGTATTTTCTTCATCTGGTCCACGGTGTTTCAGGGAAGTTGTCATTCTCAAGATATTTTTTTCTTCATTTCGTAAATCTTTTTTATAATCGATCCAACCAGTTATGCCACACATTTTTGTTCCACCCTCTTTTGCATAGAATCTTCTTTTAGTCTATGCGCAAGAATATAAACATGTGTGTTTTCATTATTTTATATGTATGCGTCAAATGCTACACACGTATGCAACACAGCCTCCAGATGAGATGATCTTAATAGTTTAATTCTCGAAGGAGGCTTTTTGTGTCAGATAAAAAGCAGTTAGAATGGCAGACAAGAATGGATCATTGCAGAGAAAGCGGCCTTAGTACAGTTGCTTGATGTCGAAAAGAAAATATTAATATTCATCAAATATATTACTGAAAACGGAAGTTTGATCAACAAACAGATACTCCTTCTCCTAGAAATAAGCCCCTTTTTTCTTTTGATCTTTAAATAAATTTTTATTATTTATAAATTTAAACAATACATTCAACTCCCTTGAGATGGTATATTTTTTTAATATTAAACATTTAATTCCCTGCATTTATACATAAAATCAAACCACAACTTAGCTATTGGTTTAGGAAATGCCTTTTCGCTCTCTTTTAGCGCGGCTTCGACAAGCATGTCATAGTTACTAGAATCATTAAGCAATGCATCTAGTGCTAAGGCGAATTTTTCCAACGATTCTTTTGTCCAAACCAACATTTTTGGATCTTTTTCCGACTTGGTCCATTTCATTTCATTTAGTAACATTTGGCTACCTGCTACTTCCGGTATCGCACCTACTTTTGCTGCAATAATAGGTACGCCACTTGCCATCGCTTCTTTTACATGGGTAGCACCCGTTTCCCATTTACTACCGCACACAAGTACACTCCACGATCGCATCATCTTAGCTAATTCATCATGTGGAACTTGACTATAAATGGTTAAGTTAGGAAGCTCTTTTTCTAACCATAAATGTTGAAAGGCAGGTTTATTACCATGAACCATGACAAATTGAATATCTGGGAACCGACCAGCTAAATAGGGGATGACTTCCATTCCCTTTGTGGAAGGGTCTGGACTGTCTCTTCCAATCCATCCAACTGTTAACTGATTTGACTTTTCTCCTACGTGATATAGTTCATTGTCAATTATATTCGGAATAATGGATATATACTTTTCCGGGTAGTCACCCCATTTATTCAATAACAGCTTTTTGTGATATTCAGAATATACGACGGTTGGAATTGGTTTGGCAGGAGGTTCATTAGGGTAAATATTAGGGCCTATACTATAGTTTTGCTCTACATCTTTCATTTGATGGGAGTTCATAAAATAGTGATTCCACCAACCTGGTTCATATTTGGAAATAATTTTTATTTTATCCTCTTTATATAAGGGGTGTTGTCCTTTATTTGGTGCAAAACCAATTTCTAAATCATCTGGACATAACTGTGATAACCATTTGGCACGAATACTATTCTCTAAAACAGGACCTTTTGCATCGGCCATCCTAAAATAATCTAAATTAAATCTAAATTTAAAAATCGAATTCACCTCTATTTAATTTAACTTCTAAGGTTTCTCAGATACATTAAACTCTTTAATCAAAAATTCTGCTATACCAGGGAGTTTATGATAGTTTGTCGGTGTATAATAGATTTGTTTCCCTAGCATTACACCTGCAATCATCACATGGGCACGATCTGTACTAATTACTTCAAAGTGAGCTATGATACGAAGCCATTCTTCAAGATTATTGCAATGTAATCCCCTTCTGGATATATCAAGGTTATTGTCTGGTTTTACTTTTTGTGCTGATTCACCATCTGTACGATAAGCGTAAAGCTCTCGTTTTCCATTCGCTTTAAAAGGAGTAAAGTCAAAGAAAAATGCACAAAAGCATGGAATGACAACACTAACCAATCCTCGCACTCTCTCAAAAGTCATTCTAAATCTCCTTTCAGTTCGAATATATATCCAATCTATTCACAAGATTTAATATTTGTGTGGACAAATAGCTTGATGAAAATAAGGATTTTATTAAGTAACTTCGTGAAAATAACAATAATTAATGTTATCGAATTCAGATATAAAAGTGAGAAAGCGAATTCCAAACTTCTTACAGAAAGAGAAATTGAACATTTGAGGAAAAGGTTGCCAAACATCAATAGAAAAGACGATATTTCAATTTGTGTTTTCAATAGGATGTTGAATTGGAGAGATTATTTTAATATCATATACGAAATCCTCCTGTTGGCTTGTAAATTACGAAGGTTCAAGAGTTGTTCCTCGCTTCTTATAAGCTCAGCTTTTCTTTACGATAAAGCTCACAAAGGGGATAAACGTCTATTGGATTTGCCACAATATACACAATTGTGATTCTACAAAAATTAAAATAAGGGAAATATGAAAGTGTCCTGTTGACTCTAAAAATACCAAAGGTTCCGAACCGTCCAAGCCATTTTTTCAATTTCTTGAAGAAGCTCTATTAAATTACCTCAGGCATTAGAAACCTTTGGCATTGAACGTTCATTAAGCGAAAAAGGTACGCTTTATGACAATACCACTATTATTCATAACCCGTGCCACATGTGTTTGTTGGGCAATATCTACACTAACAACGACATGTCTATTGGAAGTTCTTTCAACTAGTTGATTTAGTTTGTCTCGCATGTTAAACGGCATATTTTAACATGCGAACCTGTGACATTACAGGAAGCTTTAAGGGTTACCGAAAATTTCTTGTTGCTAGGAGGGAGTTTAAATATGAATCCAGTCGTGGGTATGGATGTCGCCAAAAGGGAAAATCAAGTACAGACATTTCTAGATAAGGGAAAACCTTATCATAAGAACTTTAGTATTCAACACAATCTTAATGGTCCCTGATCCCAAAAGTGAAGTAGAAGATAAGGGTGAAGAAGATAAAGAGATTTTATCTGTATTAAAAGAGCTTGAAATTATAAAGGCTGAGATGGATAAAGGAAAAAAGCAGAAAGACGTTGCTAGAGCAATTAGCACATGTCAAGAAACAGTAGCAAGCACTTATTTTGAAAAGGATTATGATTGGAAACAAAATATAAAATGTTAATCATTAATTAAACGTTAATTTTCACTTCAGATTTCTAATTAATTTTCTTTCACAAAATTATATATTTTCATATAAAAAAACGCATCCAATAATGGATGCGTCCCCTTCATTTATCCGAAATAGAATCCGTAAGGCAATCGGAATAACCCTAATATAAGCGCAATTACGAATGCAACTACTAATTGAATCCAGAAACTTTTTGTTGCTTTACCTTTTGAAGTTTTCACTAGAATCATTTCCATACTTACGATTACCCATAGGCCAGCTAAACTTTTTACAATAACTTCGCCCATCGGCAGTCCTGAAGCTCTAAAGTATTCTGCTAATAAATCGCCACCAGAATATAGGATGAATAAATAATCCAAACGTAGAATCATGTGAACAATTTTACCAGGCTTTTTCCCTTGTTTGTAAAAACTATAAGATACAAACAACAGAATTAACGCTAAAACCCAACCTGTAATATGTAGATGTGTCAATTTCTTTCCCCCAATCTTTGTTTTTCAACTGATTAGTTGGCGTTTTCCCCAAACCCAAACTATCTAATCTTATAGTAGCATTAAATTGTGAATTTTTCATGAATAATACCTATTCAACTTCAACAATCTTTTTCTGCCCCCACGGAGCAACGGCAACTGTTACATCAAGTTCACCTGAAGCTTCAAATTTTCCCCCTGTATTATCTTCAATATAGTAGCGATTAAAGCCTAGATTAATCCGATGCTTATCTTCTCCACTAAAATCATCATGGTAATCATATGTCGCTTTTAAAAGGCTTTGATGAGCTTCTGTAGTAAGCTTCTGATCAGATGCTTTTACTACTTCATGGTAACCATTATCCTTTTTTTCTAGCACAACATATACAACTTCCCCGTAATCTATTCTTTCTTCACTTCCAACCCATAATTCTCCATCAATTTCTTCAGCTTCATAGTCCAATATTAAATAATCACCATAAAAAACGTCTTGGGGATCAATTGGAACTGTTTCTAATTTTATTGTTTCTCCAAATATATCAATCATATAATACGATACCGATAAACCAATTAAGAATAAGGCTTGGGCTGCAATGAATAAAAATACTAAAGATCGCTTCATTTCTCTACCCCCTCCGAATTATCGGCTTTTAATCGTCTTCTTTTTTTCTCCAAAAAGTAACTTAATGTGAATAAAATAATCCCACCGATGAAGAAAAATAATGATTTATCAAGAAAGGCCCAAGCAAGATGAATGTAAGCAATAAAGGTGCTAATTAAAAAAGCAAGGGTACCATAGCTAATTGTCTCATTGTCTTCAATTCGATATCCATGAAATAAAAGCCCTAGTGAAAATACAAATAAAGCAATCATTGAAAGAACATCAGCCCATTCTCCTGCGAACAGAATTGGAATGAACAAGACTAATTGAGTATAGGTGTAAATTTGTTTTTTAAAATATTTTATTAGAATTGCTATGCTAAAAATAAACAACCACACAAAGAAAAATAGCCAATTTTTTTCTACAAAATTAATTATTTCACTTATAAAAAATGTTTCAATGCAAGTTACGATAAATATGGATAAGAGTGCCAACCATTTAAATGGTTCTTCAATAGCTCTTTTTCCAACAACCTCAGAAATAATATACACGATTAAAAACAAAACAATTAACCAATAGTAATCATAACTGTTCACAAATACCAGCATTAGAGATTGCACAATTAAACTAAGTGCAAATAAATAGCTATATAATTTATTTGCATAATGATACGTATAATGGCTAAAGCCTATAAGTAATAATGCAAAAAGCCATAAATTAAAAGTGTGATAAGTCATGAACTGATAAAATTGGCCAATCGTTAATATGGTAATTGCCACAACATACAATGGGACACGTTTATAAATCATAAATAATAGGAATGCTGCTATCGACCATATAATAAATGGAAAGGCTTGATAATAAGAATAATGATACATTTGTCCAGTTAGAAAAATTCCTGCACCAAAAATTAATAATCCGATTATTAACAAACCAATCCCCAGCATTTCTGACCTTTTTCTATAAACCCATTCTCCTGCTAGATAATAGCCCACCATAAATACTAATATAATTGCCATGTTTACCATGTCCGGTAAACTTTGTAGATTAGAAGCAATAAAGGTTAAAAATCCTAATCCTATAAATAAACTAGCAAACATTATTAGTAAATAGGAACGATTTTGAGCTGGGTATTTAGCCAAAATCTTTTCTGCCTGTTGAGCCGAGATGATCTCTTCCTCTACCCAGTCGTTAACCTCATTTTGCAGCTGATTCCGATTCATTAAGACACGCTCCGTTCTCTCTTGTTCGAGCCAATTCCCTTACCATAAATTAATCTGCGCCATAACCATTCTAAAGGTCCTCGTTTAAAGTAAGTAAGCCACAGCTTACTTAATACGATTTGAAGTGGAAAGACGATGAGTGCAATAGCTATGGTTTCTGCAGGGCTTAATTTGCCGTAAAAACCAAAACCAATGCCATAAAATATAAAAACACCTAATAACGATTGCAAAATATAATTTGACAAAGCCATTCTTCCTACATATTGCAATGGATAGAGAAGTTTTTTCATCTTTGGATAGCTTAGTGTAATCGTAACTAAATAAAAGATTGCGGACGCAGCCCCGCCTATAAAGTCCTGTAAAACCATGAGCCACATTGGATTCCCTATCAGATAAGCTCCAGCTTTGATTAATAAAAATAATACCAAGCTCAAAATCCATGCTTTCTTAAGAAAACGTTGATGCTCATGAATGTCATGTAACCATTTCTTCCTTGCAATGAGCATACCAAATAAAAACAATGGCAATAAGTTCATTAAGATTAAGATTAAACTAAAAGGGTTGGTGACAAAGAACCAATCTGATATGTTTTGACTTAAAACGTCAGAAAAGCTGCCTTTTCCATAATTAAACATAGCAGCATCTATTGCCGTTTGGTTAATCACATCCAAATAATCCCTAGCAAAGTACAATAATAAGGTATAAAGAAGAGTTGGAGCTAGTAACAAGGATAAACCCCATGCAATCAAGGTTTTATTTTTTCTCTTAATGAAAAGTAACAACAAAAATCCAACAAGGCTATATGTAAATAAAATATCACCATGCCAAATGAATAGAGCATGAATTAAACCGAAGCCGAGTAAAACAAATAGTCTTCGCAGCAAATACTTTTGTGCGTTTAGATTTTTCTTTGATAAGTTTTCTATAATAATTTGCATTCCAAATCCAAACAGGATTGAAAATAAAGAATAAAAGCTTGCTTGAAAGAAGATATCAATAAATATTTGAATTCCTCCACTACTACCTGCTCCCCAATAATTTTGCCCATTTCCATATAGGAAATACGGAGCATGAAAGGCAGGAAGGTTCACCATAAATATTCCAAAAATAGCAAATCCTCTTGCGACATCAATCCAAGTTAATCTTTTATCTATTGGCAATGCTTGATTTTCCATTAGTATTCTCCCCCACTTCTAATTCCACTGTTCTATTTCTCAATTATACTTCTTCTTTAGTACAAATTCGTTAGTACAAAGTTATATTCCTGCACTTTTTGTAGAATTTATGAAAAAATGATAATTTTATTCATAATAGAATGCTTATGTTTATTGATTATTTATATGATACAAAAAAGCTTGCGTATCCTAGATTAGAAACGCAAGCCTTATTTGTTATAACTGAATCAGTAAACTTTTATCAAAAAAGTAAAGATATTTTGCTGTAATTGGTTGCTTCCAAATTGATTCAAGTGCTTTTGCATAAAGATTTAATTGTGTTTCATACCGCTTTTTTAACGTATTTATTTTTTCAGCAGTGACTTCACCAGTGATTGTATCTGTCTTGTAATCCAAAAGGATCCAACCTTTTTCATCAGGAATGAGACAATCTATTACCCCTTGAATAAATACACGCTCATCTTTATCTATTGCATCGTCATTGTAAATCTCTTTTGCACTAAGTGTCATCGTAAAAGGCACTTCACGATGCACCTCTTCTACTTCTAATAACCTTTGCCCTATTTCTGTCTGAAACAATGCAAGAATCGCTTCTTGATCAACTGTCTCTGCTTCAGCTTCTGTTAGCATTTCCTTTTCAACCAATCTTGCAATAAATTCCTTTAAATCATTCTTGGCCCATTGCCTATCAAAAGGAAGATGTTGCATAACGGTATGCATCGCTGTCCCTATTTCTACAGCTGTTAGTTTTTTCTCCTCTTGCATGAAACGGGGCCTTCTTGTAATTGGCACTCGATTTGGTTCGATTAGCTTTGCGTCACTATTACTATCTCTAATTTCATTTTGTCTTTTAATCTCTGTGACAGATTGTTTCGCTCGATAGTTTACAGATGCTTGATAAGCATAAGTTTCATTTAGCTTTTCTACCACTTTTTCTTTCTCTGGGTCTGGCTCTATGTTAAGTGGGCTCCAATTTTGAATAGCATTTGTTAATTTTTCATTTTTCTCTAGCTTTTCATCCACCATATTCATAAAAATATTACTAGCAATTCTCGTGACTTTCCATTTAGAGTTGTCTAAGTAAACAGCTTCTGCGTTACTTGGTGGCTTCTCACTTGATAAAACACTAGCACTTTTATGCCGAATTAAGCTGGCCCCCACCCAATCTAAGTACGTTTTAGCGTCGAGACGAAAATGAGATGGCAATGTCCATTCTGTGTGATTTTTAATCATTTCCCATTTTTCTATTTTTTTATCTAAATCACTGACAGTACCTACCATCACTAGTTTTTCTTTAGCACGTGTTAAGGCAACATATAATACACGCATTTCTTCTGCCCACATTTCTCTTTGCATCGCTGTCTTAAGTGCATGATATGCAAGAGTTGGATACATGATTCTTTTTTCTGGGTCGATATATTTACTGCTAAATCCCAATTCCTTGTGCAGTAGATATTTTTCCCGTAAATCCTGTTGGTTAAATTGCTTACCCATCGCTCCTACTATTACAGCAGGAAACTCTAGTCCCTTACTCTTATGAATCGTCATAATCCTTACAACATCTTCTTGTTCCCCAAGTGCTTTTGCTGCACCCAAGTCATCTCCTTTTTCCTCCATGCGCTCAATAAAACGCAAGAATCGGAATAATCCCCGGAATGAAGTGGATTCATAGCTTCTAGCACGATCATAGAGTGCGCGTAAATTAGCTTGACGCTGCCGCCCTCCCGGAATACCACCAACAAAATCATAATAACCAGTTCCACGGAAGATATTCCAAATCAATTCTGATAATGCACCTTGTCTTGCTTGTTTTCGCCATTCTTTTAATTGTTGTAAAAATGTTGCTAATCTCGATTGAAGTGGGCTGTCTTCCGCTTCCTTTACATAGGTTACTAACGCTTCGTAATAGGAAGCCCGCTTTTTGGCAAGTCTGATCTGTGCTAAGTCATCTTCGTTAATATCAAGAATAGGCGAACGTAAAACAGAAGCAAGCGGAATGTCCTGTCTTGGATTATCGATTACTTTTAGTAAACTAACCATTACACGAATTTCTATTGCCTGTAAGTAGCCTGCAGCCAGTTCTGCATAGACAGGAATCCCTTGTTTTTTGAATTCATCCATGATGGTCGGTGCCCATGTCATGGATCGCATCAAAATAACAACATCACGGTAGTTTATATTGCGCTGGTTACCCGTTTGTTTATCCACTACTTGAAGCGGTTCTTGTTCCCCATCACCGATCCATTCTTTTATTTTCTTCGCATACGCACGCGCTTCAATTTGTGCTTTATCAATATCCTCGGTATTTTCATCCTCAGTTTGTGTAGTATCTTCTTCTTTTTCTGCTTGATCGATAATCATCAGTTCTGCTTCTGGATTTGCAAGTGGGACGTCGTCATATTCCCTATTTCCATATATAAGTTCTGCATCTTCGTTATAACTTACTTCGCCAACCTCTTCATCTAAGAGCTGTCTAAAAATAAAGTTTGCTCCAGATAAAACTTCTTCTCTACTTCTAAAGTTGCGAGCTAAATCAATACGATACCCTGGATCATCTGGTTTTTTAAAACGGTTATACTTTTCAATAAACAAAGAAGGCTCTGCATGTCTAAAACGGTAGATGCTTTGCTTTACATCGCCTACCATAAAAATATTACCGTTATTTTTTTGATTGGATACAAGAGTAATAATAGATTCTTGCACGAGATTAGTATCTTGATATTCATCAACTAATATTTCATTGTATTTTTGTTGTAAATTTAAGGCTAGGTTAGATGGCTTCATAGCTTCCACACTTGCCTCTTCATGCCGTAATAAATCGAGTGCAAAATGCTCAAGATCTGAGAAATCTACTAGTCCTTTTTCTTTTTTTGCTTGGCGATACCCTTCCTTAAAAGCTTTTACCATACCAATTAAGTGTTTTACTGTGGGATAGAGCTTGTGCATATCCCCTAAATGCGCAGCTAGAGCTCTTGTAAACCATTCTGACGAAAGCTTGTTCCACTTCTTCTTCACTTGGTCTCTCAGTGCTTTTACTTGGTCTTGCTTCGCTTTATCACAGTCCATTTTCTTTCTGGAAAGAGTTTTGAATTTTTCAGCTGAAAATACTTGACGCGCATGTTCCCATGAAAGTGCAAGGCTACCTTTAGCATCTTGAATCATTCGTAAATCTTCATCAAGTGCTTCAGCATAGGTATAAGGACCATCACTTTCCTTTGTAATTTCTAGAGCTTGTAGGGTTTGTGCTTCCATGGCATCCAATTGACGTTTTACTTCTTCTTTTAAAAGAACTAACCATGGTAATTGATCCTCGTCTACGTCTTCTTTCACATCATACATGTCTGCCATATTATCTAGCCATGCTTCGGGCCATGGATGCTTCATGGCAAACTCATATAACTGAAGGACTAAGGCTTCTACTTCGAGGTCACTTCGGTCATTCGAAAATCGATCGACTACATCAAAAAAAGCAGCTTGTTCCGCTTCTTCACTTCCGTACCAGGCTTCAAATAAATCCTCCAACACTTCCTGTCTAATCATGTCTCCTTCTACATCATCTGCAATTCTAAAATTTGGGTCGATATCAATGTTGTAAGCATTTTTGCGTACTAACTCCATACAGAAAGCATGTAGCGTTGAAATTTGAGCGTGCTGTAAGAGGGAAAGCTGCTTTTTTAAATGCAGTGAAGTTGGATCTTTTTCTAAAGCTTGGGCTAAAGCCTCCCCTACTCGATTTCTCATTTCTTGTGCCGCTGCATTGGTAAAGGTAACAACAAGTAAAGAATCAATATCAATCTGATTTTCTTTATTCAGTAATTTTTGAATAATCCGTTCCACTAAAACTGCTGTTTTCCCTGAGCCAGCTGCTGCTGCTACTAATATATTTTTTCCTGCCGTATAAATAGCATCTTGTTGCTCGTCTGTCCATTGTGGCATTAACCCTCACCTCGCTTAATTGCCTCTATTACTTCTGTGTCTTTCATTTTTGTTAATTTTCGGTAATTATTTTCTGCCAAGGTTGGATCAAATTGACATACCGATTTAAAGGAGCAAAACGTACATGCTGATTGTTGATTATTTTGAAATGGATTAAGATGGACGTTTCCTTGTGTAATATCAATCCCAGCATTTTGCATTAATTGGTGAATATACCCTCTTAATTGGTTAAATGTTTCTTCATCAGCGATATCTGAGCCTTTTCTGAATTCACCATTCTTCTTTAATCCTGCAGGTATGATTTTACTCATTCCTGTATCTAATTGGTCATCCATCAATGTCATAACATTCGCATCTTCCATTAATAAACCTTTCATTTTAAATTGCTTAAATAAAGCTTCTTCTAATTGATCTTCTTCAAGCATACTACTCTCGGATAACATTGGGTTATGCACATGGAAATAAAGCACTCCTGCCGGCTTTGCTTCTTTTCCTAGCCAAGTGTATGCATTTGATAAAATTACGTCTAAATAGGTTAGCATCTGGAGTGCGAGACCATAATAAACTTCTACTAAATTCAATCCTTTTGCACTTGATTTATAATCAATAATTCTTAGCCATAGTTGATCTTGTTCCATTGCCTTATCTACTCGGTCAATTCTACCTCTTAATTGCAGTGCATAGTCGTTTTGTAAATCGATCTCGATTGGATCTAATTGATTAGGATAGCCAAATCCCACTTCCAGTCCTACTGGTGAAAATGCACTTTTTCTTGCCTGTTCACTTAGAATAAAAGTAGCTCTCGCGATAACCGCTTCTAATTTCTTTTGAATATATTGATAACGATTGGAGCTATGCAAAATCTGATGCTGTAAAATAGGCGCTAAATTCGTCATCGCTTTTTTAGCATATTGCTTCGAATCTGGTAGCTCTATATCCTGAAAAGTTTTACCATCCTTTTGCACCCATTCTGTGATTTTCTTTAAAGCTTCATGAAAAAGCTGACCAATGTCAGGGGCATCGAGTTTATAGGTCGGCCGTTCTTCTAAACCTAGGCTATATTTAGCAAAATGTTGATAGGAACACCGATAGTACATTTCTAAACGAGAGACACTTGCTTTCATTTCTTTTGGATAAATATCCTTAACCGTCGTCTGATTTAAATTACTTACCTTATTTCGATAGAATAAGCCATTTAAAATTCGATAATTTACCCCTTTTTCAGGTTCATACTTCATATACCAATTCAGCACGTGATACCAAACAGAATCAATTGGGTAACCCCTAAATGCTTTTGAAAGTTGCGCCGTTAAAGCCCCTCTTGTTTTTACCGGGGTGGTAACAAAACGCGTGGCATCCTTCATCTCTTCTGGGTCTTGCAAGAATAGATGATCCGAACAATGGGAGAACAATTCCTCCATGCGTTTAATTAATGGAGAAGGCATTTTCTGTTTTCCTTCTTCATTGCTTATAGGATAGCTGATCCAAAGATGTTCGCTTGGCAGGGTAAACGCAAGATAAACATAGAACCAATCATCTAAAAGCTTTCGTTTACTGCCTTCCGCTAATTGGATGCCTGTATCTCTAAGCAAATCTCTTTCTTCTTCCGAAATAATGCTGTCACCACTTTGTTTCATTGGCCAAACGCCTTCATTCACACCTAAAAGAAAGGCTGCCTTCACACCAGTCATTCTTGAACGGTCAATCGAACCCACCACCACATGATCTAAGCTTGGTGGGACATGAGAAAATTGCAAGGAATCAAAACCTGCTTCGAGCACCTCACGAAAGGTTGTTAATTTCATTGGTTCTTTACCCGTTATTTCAGTTAATTCTTCTAGTAATTGCAGGATGCTATCCCATACTTGCTCTTGTTCTCTCGCCTTTTCCGGTTCCCCTTTTTCATCTTGTTCTGTGCGAATTTCTTCTAGTTTCGCTGGAACCTGGATTTTTTCCAACCACTCAAATAACACTATAGCTTTTTCTTTTGCTGTCTCTTTTGTTCTAAGGTGGTGATCAATCTCTTCTAGAGCAGAGACAACTTGATCACGATAATGGTTAATTCTTTCTTGGGTTTCTTTTTCAATATCCGTTTGGACGGTTTGATCAAAACCCTTGAATCGTTGAAATATCCAAGGTTTGTCACTCATCCAGTGAGATCTTCCACGAATCCCGTATTCAAGTACGTAGTTTTCTAACTCATCTATTGCCTCTTGATTAAGAGGGAATTGGGCGTTAGATGCCGGTATAAATTCCGTTTTCAGTAAGCGAAATAAGGTGTCATAGCGCCAATTACCTTCTACCACATCCAATAAGGAACGGATTAATTCAATTAAGGGATGATTTAACATCGTTCTTTTTTCATCGATAAAAACTGGAATATTATAATCTTGAAAAACAGTACGAATTAAATCGTGATAAACTGCTGATTCACGAATTAACAGAGCAATATCACGGTAGCGAAGCTTTTTCTCCCTTACAAGCTTTAGAATCTCTTGCGCGACACCTTCTACCTCTGCTCGAGGGTGAACGGCCTCTGCTATTTGTATTGGCACTTTCTCTTCATAGGTAGGAGCCGGTCGTATATCAAAATACTTTTCTAGATGAGAGAAATGCGGTGCTTCATGAAATATCCCTTTTTCTTCATTTAAGTCATCAACAGTTACTTTCACACCATTTTCTTCTGCTAATTGAAAAAGTGTTTGATAGGTTTCTTTCGTTTGGCAAAATAAATCTAATTCTGAAATTTGTTCTTCTTCCGGCTTATTCAATGTTAGCGTAATCGAAACTTTCGTCGCTTTTTTTATCAGCTGTTCGACAACTGCAAGCTCTTGAGGTGTGAAACGATGAAACCCGTCTAAGTAAACCTCGGTATTATCTAAAAAATCGGATTCTTCCAATTGCTCAGTTAAAATTTTCAACTGGTCTTCACTATCTATGTATGTACCAACCAATTCCGTTACTAGACGGTCGTAAATATAATATAAATCATATAATTTCTCTTTTAAGGCAATCTCGTGCTGTTCTAAATGCCTAAAGCTCTCTAATTCCTCTATTTTCATTGCTAATAATTCAGGTGTTACTTGGTAACGTTTAAACTCTGTTATCATTTGCTCCAATTGCTCAATAAAGCCTCTTTTTTCTATCGCTTTTTCGAAAACTTTCCATTCTTCCTTATGTTCTTCGACAATTTTTCGTAGCATCATTTGAATACCAGTGGAGCTAATAAACTTCCTTGTAGCACCGCCCACCTCTTGCATAACACGAAAAGAAAGGCGCGAAAAGCTGTAGACTTGCGCACGAATACTGCCGTTTACCTCATCGTTATTTAATAAAGCATATTCTTGTTGAAAGGTCATTTGATCAGGAACAATATATAAAATGGGAGGGCCCTTTGGATTCTCTCTTAACTTATCTTTTATTTGATCTACACATTGCTTACTTTTATCTTGGCCTGCGTTCCCAATAATTAATTCAAGCATCTAACACACCTTCTTCCTTGATTTCTTCCTACCCAACATTTCTTTATTATTTTAACACGATACAACTTTTTTTGATAGTTAAAAACAGAACGAATGTTCCTTTTCATTCCATTTAAAAAAGGAGCTTCATACTCCTTTTTGTTTTTCTCGCTGCTTCTTAATTAGCAAATTGAAAATTCAACTCAGACATCGGCCAATATCTGATATCCACTTTTCCGACAATTTCATTGGCATCAATAAAACCAAAGGATCTACTATCCATACTTTTATGACGATTATCTCCTAGTACAAACAATTTCCCTTTAGGTACACTGCTTTCACCAGTTAATTCTTCTAGAGTAAAATCTTTAGTTAATGGTAATCGCGCAGAGTCTCTAAAGGCTTCTAAATATTTTTCCTCCACGGCTTTATCGTTAATATATAAACGATCATCCTTATACTCGATTTCATCTCCTGCTTTACCAATAACACGCTTTACATAATCTTCTTTTGAATTTGCATGAAACACAATAACATCAAATCGATCAACGTCTTGAAAATCATAAATCATTTTATTCACCATTAATAGATTACCATCATATAAAGTGGGTTCCATTGATTTTCCGTCGACGATATAGCTTGCAAATAAGTAAAAGCGAAAGAAGAACGCAATTAAAAAAGCAATAGCTACCACACGCAAAAAAATCCAGATTTTTCTCTTTTTCATCATCTACCCCTCCAACGGGTCCATATATTACTATTTTACCCCCTTATGAAGGAACTTAACCTTGATCTTCACTCCATTTGGCTGTTTTATCTACTTTCTTTTGGAGTCTTTTCTCTATATATTTACCTATCAACCAGAACAAGGTGATTCCAACCCCTACTAAAATTGTTTTTAGTGGGTTTTGTGCAAAAGATGTAATACTGTCTCCGATATAAGAAATAGTAAAAATCATGACTGCCTTTCCTAATAAAACAGCTAGAACAAATTGATAAATATTAATTTTTGAGAGTGCTGCTACTAAATTAATGATTGCTGAGGGTGAAAATGGAAAACAGAGTAATAAAAATAATGGCCCAAAACCATGACGGTCCAACCAATGGGTAACCTTGGTTACCTGTTTATTTCTCCTAATCCATTTAAAGAAACGCGTATTACCAAGCCGCCTTACGACAATAAAGACCATAATAGCCCCAGCACTTGCACCTGCCCATGAAAGCAAAAAGCCTTCAAGAAGACCGTAGGCCGCTACATTCGTGACAACGAATACAACTAAAGGTAAAAAGGGGAGAAAAGCTTCGAGAAAAGGTAATAATATTCCTGGAATTGGTCCTAAACTTTCATAGCTTTTCAGCAAAAAGGCAACAAGCTGATCATATTCATTGGCTTCAATTAATTCTCGAATTTCTTCTATATCTATTTCCTCAATATTATTAATATGATTAAGTTTCATTTATGATGCTCTCCTGACTTCGAACAGCTTTTCCATTTCTTTCTATTACCTTTTATTTTATAAGATTTCCCCCTTTTTGCCTACTTAAACACTTAACATTTATAAATTTTTTATAAGAAGAAGAATTTACCGCTTGCACTTTTTAAATTCGCCACATATAATAGAACAAACGTTCCCTTTTAGGAGGATACATCATGAGATATTTAACTGAAACTGAATGGAAGCTCGCTTCTCGTTTTTTATTTCTCTCCATGGCTCTCCAGGTCATTAAACAAGACCTGTCACGGTTAGAAAAAGAGCACCCTTTCAAAATTAATGAGCCTTATGTAGCTTTGCTGCATCAAATGGAAAAAAACGCTACAAAAGAACGGCAATATTTACGAAAAGACATGTACCAAATGAAATTACAGGTCATCCCTTTAGAACGTAAAGACTCTTTTTCCTCCTACCTTTTTATTTGTAAAGGAAAAGAAGAAAAGCGAAATTATTTCAATCCTGCCATTCGAAAAAAAGTAGAAACCATTTTAGAGGAATTAATCCATCATGCTTTTACTGAATCAGCACCGACAAATAAAATTTCTCCTTAAGCGACTTGCGCATTCGCTTATTTTAAGAGCGAATGTGGGGAGTCTTTCTTCCATCTTGGCAAAAAAAAAGAACCAATTCCTTATTGGAAATTGCTCCTTCTTATTCAGCTAAACCTTTATGCTGTATTATCTTTTTAGTTTTTTAAATTCTTTATTGGATTGAAAAAACAAAATCAACATGCCCAAAATTAAGTATACTGCTTGCATGTCAAAATTATTTTCTACTACTAAGTTTTTTATGAAAACAAAACAACCATATATAACCCAAAACACAGTAAAGCACATAGCAAAAAGCCAAAATCGCAAATACTTTATTCCTTTTTCCAACGTTCTAATTCTCCTTTGAAATATCAATTAATCTTTTGAACAGGACGATATTTCATCAAGAGTACAACATGCATCTTGTACATTGCAACAGAATTACTTTACCTAGAAAAAATCACTGCTTCCTTTTGCTCCTTTTTTCAAACACCATCTCAGCTACCATATCTGAAGGTTCTTTTCTTGGTTCTTGCGTTCGGTTATCTAATAGGTAGCGATATTGTGCCGTTCGGTGTAACTGGTTGACCAACGAAGGATAAGAAACCTCAAGCTCTAAAAAACGTCCATTTTTAAATAAAATTCGGGTGGATCGATGCTCCAAACGTTCCAAACGATCGATATGGGAATGTGCTATCCAAATACAATCTGGATGCAAGGGTGATGCCACAGGAAAAAAATACATACCGCAGGCACCATTAATCACTACAGGCGGCTTATGAGTGATACCCGTAATCATCTTGGTCCCATCTAACCTTCCTTGCAGGCTACTTCCAAAGAATCTGCAAGTAGTATCTAAAATCTGTCTCGCACTAAATTCTGATTCATAATCATTTTCCTCATTCCATTCCATTATCTTTGCAACATACTTCCCATCTTCCTTTTTTCCAATCACTGCTAATGTGTCAGGTGTAACCTCATCCACGCGTAAACTTTCGTATAACATATGTAAGCCTCCTCTAAAATTTTAAGCATTGTGCTTTCTTTCACATTATCAGCGGATAAAGGAATCGTATAGCAAAACCGGAAAAATTAGCTATTTTACCCTTATATTTTAGTAATATCTCAAAAGTTTGGTATAATTATCAGCAGAAGCTCAATTGAGAGCGCTTTTTTTAACCTGTTTTAGTAAAATTTTTCAAAAATAAAAATATCAAATTCACAGGAGGAGGGGTAAGATGTGGGAAAAGTATAAAAAGAAAAAAGAAATCAAAAAAAAAGAATACCCCATCAAAGACATTTCTTTTGATGAGGTACAAAAAGCGATTCAATTATTTAGTCGAGAACTCCCAAAGCATATCCCATTAAGTGTTATTGTAAATGATGATTTAACATTAGATTATCATCTACTTGCACCCATTCTAAAAGGAATTCCAAAGGAAACCTACTACATGTCTAAAGAAACCTATGACCTTTTTGAAGAAAAAGACTATGAACTGGCCAAAAATCTTGACGAAGTTCAAAGAGCAGTCGACAAATACATGGACATAACCGATGAATTACCCATCATTTCAGGAGATCCTTATCGAAAAATTAGCTTTCATAAGCTGCAGCAATTAAACCTATTAAAAGACCGTCCGAATCGAGACTTCTATATAACAGATCAAGAATTTCTAGTTACAAGCGAAAAACCGAGATAAAAGCGCCATGCTCCTAATCTTTTTCGTTATTATTTAGCAGCTATAATTAATTTTTCCAACACCTTTATAGCATCATCCTCTAAGGTAGTTACTTCGTCAAATAAATGCGCTAATTCATCACACGTGCTACGAACTTTTTCATTCATACTCGTTACTTCTTCCAATGACTGGTGGATTTTATCTTGCACAAACCAATCACTGATCAGACCATCAAAAAAGTAATCTGCAAAGGTTAATCCGCCAGAAATGGAGATGTCGGTATCAAAGGCATGACCAATATCATCTAGTTCAAAAGAAAACTTTCTCAACAGATGTTGTGCTTCCTGCACATCCGCTTTTGCATCATCCATATGACTATGTTTGATCGAAGTCGTAAGTAAGCCTCCACCAAACATGTCAACTGTTCCCCAATTTTTTGCTTTATCTAAAGCATTTTCAGCTCGGGAAAGCGCAGCACTTACTTTTGAACCTGCTGTTAAAGCTTCTTCAATTTCCTTTTTTTCAGACTCTAATTGTCCAATTTGATCAATCGTTGCAAGGATATCTGTTTTTTGGGGATGATTCTCAGCTAATAATAGATCAAATTTTTCTTGCTTTAATTTTTCATAGTTGGATGCTGCATTTCTAACTTGAGAGATACGTATTTCTAACATATCCGATTCCTTTTCAAGTCCTGTAATCGCATTACTAGTCTGTTCAAAAACTAATTGAACACGGGCAACATCTTGTTTTTCTTCTAACAATTTTTCATCTTTTTTTCCGATTACTGTTTGAAAAAAGTTTGCTAAGCTCATACTTTCCAATTTTTCCACATCATCTTTTTCAACTTTTAATTTCGTTTGTGTATCCGCAAGCTTTTTCCTCAAGTCAGCTAGTTCATGCTGCATTAAGTTTTTTTCTCTTTCTAAACGCTGGTGTGTTTTAACATTTTCTTGTGCTATAAGCAGTTCTTCTGTTAATTTATCCATTTCATTCACCTCTACTTAAGGTTACGAACGAGGCGCGGCATTTGTTTCACGATTCTGCATTTCCTGTTCTATTCGATTGATTCTTTCTTTTATAGGTGGATGAGAATAGCGGAAAAATTTCACTAAAAATAACGGATCAATATCAGTTTTTGATTGTTCTGCTAGCGTTTGATAACTTTCTTTTGCTGGTTCTAAATTATCTGTATGTACAATCGCATACTGATCTGCTTCCCTTTCGATTTGCCGTGAAATAAATTGTTGCATCGGTGTTGCAGCAATAAGTAGAATAGAAACAATCAGTAGAAGTTTCACAACCGATTCAAAGTTTGGTAGCTGCTTTTTTCCAGCGTAAGATATCTTTATATAACGTGTCGTAAGCCATGCTAAAAAGAGCATGACCAATAAGCTTAATATTAAATACAGGCTAATACCAAGATAGACGTGGTTATCTATGTAATGTGCTATTTCATGAGCGAGAATAAATAATATTTCATCTTCATTCATTCCCTCTAAAGTCGTGTCCCATAACACAATTCGAGCATGTCCAAAAATACCTGTCACATAAGCATTAAAAGTGGTTAGCTTTTCACTCTTATTTACCATTAGCAGGGTGGCATCCTCTAAACCAGCTTCATTTGTTAAGCTTAGAATTTCTTCTTTTAAGCTACCTTCAGGAAGAGGCTGAAACTCATCGAATAATGGATCAAGCCATACTGGTTGAATATACATAATGAAGAGTACCACTGGTACACTGACGACCCACAGGATAATTCCCCAGGCACGTTTATATTTCGCCATAAAAATACGTGCGATATAAATAATTACAGTAAGTGCTAAAGCAAACAAAAGCGTTTCTATAAACATTTCTGTAACCCAATTTAAAGGTGATTGATTTCTAACCCCTTCTTGCGTCATGAAAAAAAATGCCATTATACGAAAAGGCAAATGGATAAGTAAATCTAAAAAAGCAAGACAAAAGGCAAAAACCAATGTTTTTATCCACTCATACTGAGAATAACGGTCGATCCATTTCATAAACAACTTTTGCTTCCAAACAAAAAATAAAAGCAAAACTGTTAAAGGTAGCTGCATAAAAAATAAAGCATGCATATAGGCTGCATATCTTGTATCCCCATAAGTTTCTAAGGGATACAGCCAACCGAAATATATAATTAATGCTACACAATAGAACAGGTAGGGGATAAAAACCTTCTTTATCATTTCGCTTCCTCCAAATACAATGAGTTCGACAAAAACAAGAACCTAGAAGAAAACCCCCAATCAGAAGAAAGGGGATTTCATCATTAATAAATTAAACCAAGTAAATCATCTTTTGTAATTTTACCTAAGTAATGTGATACATCAATATCAGACAAGGCTTCATCTAAAGCTTTGCGCTCATATTGTACACCCGTTAATTTCTGTTCTAAATCTCCGACGTCACCTACACCAAAGAAGTCACCATAAATTTTGCATTGATCAATAACACCTTTATTCACATCTAAACGAACATCCACTAAACCACCATCAAATTTATGCGAGTGCTGGACATTGAATTTAGGCGATCTTCCATAATTCCATTCCCACTGTCTATAACGTTCTTCTGAAAGGTTTTTAATATTGTCCCAGTCTTCCTCAGTGAGCTCATAACTTGGCACATCTTCTACCTTTTCCACATCAAAGATATGAAGTAAAATGTGCTTTTTAAAATCAGCCATCGATAATTTCTCATCCATAAAATCAGATATATTTGTTACTCTGCTTCGAATCGATTTAATACCTTTGGATTTAATTTTTTCTGTTTTCACATTTAATGCACTAACTACATGCTCTATCTCAGAATCATACATTAACGTTCCATGACTAAACATGCGACCACGTGTTGTAAATTGTGCGTTACCAGATATTTTTTTATCGTTAGCAACTAAATCATTACGACCTTTCAATTCAGCAGGTACACCTAATTCCTTTAGCGCTTCTACTACAGGCTCTGTAAACTTCGCAAAATTGTGAAAGCTATCTCCATCATCTTTTGTAATAAAACTAAAATTCAAATTACCCTGATCATGATACACTGCTCCACCACCAGATAAGCGACGAACCACATGAATACCTCTGTCCTCTACATAATTCGTATTAATTTCTTCTACTGTATTTTGATTTTTCCCAATAATGATTGATGGTTCGTTAATATAAAATAGTAAATAAGTGTCTTCTTCACCAAAGTTTTTAAGTATATATTCTTCTATTGCCAAATTAATATGAGGGTCTGTAACGCCTTTATTATCAATAAATTTCATCGTAGAGCTCCTTTCGATATCTTTTCCTTATCTTGTTTTCTCCATACCTAGTATAAAAGAATAGATATGGAAAAACAATTTTCTTGAAAGTTTGAGAAAAAGTTCACAAAATATACAAAATTGTACTAATACAAAAGGTTGATTTTCTGTTATTGTTATACTACAATACAAATACAACATAGTTTTGGAGGGATTAACGTGATCAATGTCATCGAATTCTTCAGAAATCTACCCAAGAAAAAGTGTGCAAAATGCGGAGGTAACATTACAGAACAAGCAGATTGTTATAATAACGTATGCGATAACTGTAATCATCCCGCACTTTAAATAGAAGACAGTCTTTAACGTCCTGTTATCTTTTAGTCTTTCATCCTACTCATCCTGCTGAAGTAGATGATAAGCATCCCATCCCAATCAATAAAGATACAAATTTGTTAAAGACACTAACAGCTGTTTCAGCTGTTTTTTTTTGTATTTTTGAATATAGTGAAGCCAGAAAGCTTACGATTCTTCATTTCATTCAATAAAAAATAAGCTAGCAGATGCCCTAATAGGCATCTGCTAGCTTATTTTTTTCATCAATCCGGAACAACTCTTTACTATTCAATAGTTTGAATTATCTTAATATCTGATTCAGCTTTTGTATAAAAATACTCCCATTCTATTCCATTAGGATCTGTTACCCAAAATTTATCTTGTACAGCATAGCAACAAGTGGTGTCCATTTCTTCACGGGCAAAAAATCCTTCCTTTTCTAATCTTTCTTTATGCGCCATCACCGCTTCACGACTTTCTACTTGAATACCTAAATGGTTAATTTGATTACCTTCTGTTTGTTCACTTTGCGTTAAGGTTAGGTTTAAATTAGGATTTTGAATCAAAAATTTCACATAATCTTCTTTCACTTTTACTGGCTCTGCCCCTAACATCTTCACATAAAAATTTGTACTTTCCTTTAGATCCTTCACATTCAAACCAATATGAACATTCGTCATTTTCATTTCCTCCTCATTATTTAAAATAAATCAAATTATTTCTTTCATTCGCGGGTAAGGATGGGCTGACTAGGTCTCCAATTTTAATGTCGATACCAAATATTCCATGGTAGTCCGTTCCACCAGTAAGAATGAGATTATACTTGCTTGATAATTCCTTAATTCGACGGTGATCTTCCTCGTTATGGTCTGGATGGATTAGCTCTATTCCTCCTAACCCTACTTCTATAAGCTCCGGGATTAATTCATAAGAATCAAGCTGACCTGGATGAGCCACGACCGCTAAGCCTCCATCAGCTACAATGGCTTGAACGGCATCGAACACATCGACATACTCTATATCTTTTGCTGCAATACCATTTCCTTTAAATAACATTTTATATAAGTTGATATACTCTCTTGACGTAAAACTAGCTTCTGTTAATTGTTTCATAATATGCTGTTTGTAGATTGTATTAGATGGTTGAGCTATTTTCGAAACGATGTCTTTGTCTAGGTCATACCCTAACGATCGAATTTGGTTTATTTGCCAAACTGAGTTATTTTGTCTTCTTTTTAATAATGGATTACAAAGAGCTTTAATGTTAGTTGCATCTGGATTATATTGATACCCTAAGACATGTACCTTTCGATTTCTTCTAAAATCATAAGCTGAAATTTCAATTCCAGGAATAGCTTGAATGCCATATCTCAAACTAAGTGATTTTAATTCTAACCATCCGTCAACCGTATCATGATCGACGACACTTATATGTGTCAGCTTGGCATTTGATGCATATTGAAAGATTTTTTCAGCAGAATCAGATCCATCGGAATAATGACTGTGAACATGCAGATCAGCCTTCATGCACAACACCTTCTAACGGTAAAGCTATCTTCCCATCTTTCATATCAAAAACTTTGTCACATAGCCCTTCCATGAACTCAATATCATGAAAGATACCAACTAAGGTAGTACCTTGACTTTTTAGTTTTTCAATCATTTCTCGCACCTTAATCTTGGATTGATGATCCAAGCTTGCTGTTGGTTCATCTAACAATAATAGTCTTGGTTTTTTTACAGTAGCCATTGCAATATTTAAACGAAGCTTCTCCCCACCAGAAAAGGTTTTAGGATAACTATCCCACAATTCGGGATCCATTTCGAAATGCTTCAAGGCTGCTTCTGCTTCACTCTTAGCTGATTCTTTTGATTCTCCCATTTCCAATAAGGCATTCTGAACAAGCTGACGACAGGTGGTTCGTGGCATTACATTTAAAAACTGGGAGACATAACCGATTTCATTCTTTCGTAAATAAAGCATTTGGCGTTCTGTTGCTTGTGTTAAATCTATTTTTCCTAACTGTGCAGAATGGTAGTGAATTTCACCACTATATGGTAAATAGGTTCGGTAAATACTTTTTAAGATGGTAGATTTTCCACTTCCACTTTTTCCAACAATCCCTACAAATTCTCCCGCTTCAACTGTTAAATCCATGGGAGATACTGCTGGAATTGTTTTATTTAAGTGATGAATGGTAAAAGATTTACCAAATCCTTTG
This sequence comes from Saliterribacillus persicus, assembly GCF_003337485.1. Lineage (GTDB taxonomy): Bacteria > Bacillota > Bacilli > Bacillales > Amphibacillaceae > Saliterribacillus > Saliterribacillus persicus. Next base: position 70,939 of record NZ_QPJJ01000007.1, on the reverse strand, counting down.
ATCTCGAGCATTGTCACATCGCTACCTCCTTTAGTTGATACGATAGTTCGTAGTTGTTATTAATTCTCCATTTACCATCGTTGCGGTTAACATTGGATATCCATCACCCATACGCTCAATTACTAATAGATCTGCCTTCTTGCCTACCTTTATCGAGCCTAATTCATTATCTAAACATACCGCTTTGGCAGGATTTAAGGTCACCATCATAAATATTTTGTGTAAATCTATCCCTTTTTGATCATGAAGCTCAAATATGGCATGAAGCAATGCAGCTGGATAGTAATCGCTACACAGTATATCTGCACATCCATACTCCACCGCAGCAGCAGCTGATAGATTTCCAGAGTGCGAGCCCCCTAATAGTACATTCGGTGCTCCTACAATCGTATAAAAGCCATACTCCTTGGCTTTTCTTGCTATTTCTAGTGTGATAGGGAACTCACTGATCGTCGTACCGAAGGATTTTACTAATTCTAATTTTTTCGTATTGTCATCATCATGTGAAGCAATAGCAATCCCTTTCGTGCGAGCAAGCTCTGCTACTTCTGTTATTTTTTCAATAGTAAGTAATTCGGTACTTTTACGTTCTGCTAATAATACGTTTACTTCTTCATCTGAAATATTACGATGACCTTTAATATTTTCTCGATAAATTTCCAAATTACGATATTGACCTTGCCCTGGTGTATGATCCATAAAAGATAATAAATGAACCTTATCAGCTTTAATATTTTCTATAAGCTGATCAATGCCTTCAATATTATCCATCTCAAAACGAGCATGAAGCCGGTGACGTATCATATGTAATTGGTGGTGGGTATCATGAATGGTATCAATCATTTTTTGCATGTTATCAGGATAACGCACATGCTTACGAGTAATTTTTTCCTTACGATAAAAGGAAAGAGAATGAAACATTGTGGTGACACCCTGGTTGATTAATATTTTTTCTGCTTCTCTAAGGCTGAGGTTAAAATCCATTACACTGGAGGGCCGTGGCGATGCGACAGTTTCAATATAATCAGAGTGAATATCGATGAATCCTGGAGAAATATAACCACCTCTAGCATCAATCCGTTTCGCATCGGGGTAATTATTTACTTCATTTTCCTGAATAATTGCTTGAATTTTTTCACCCTGTACAATAACAGCATGATCTTTTAATATTGATTTTTCCGTGACTACCTTCCCGTTGTGAATAATGTACAACGCATTCGACCTCCTATAATAATGAATAAACTAGCTGTTGTGTATATTCATGTTGCGGATCTTCTAATATTTGATCTGTTAGTCCATTTTCGATAATAGTTCCATTCAGCATAACGATAGAACGATCTGCAAGCATTCGAATAACGGCAAGGTCATGCGAGACTACTATCATGCTAATGTGTAATTCCCGTTGAATTTGTTTAATCAGATCTAATACACTCGCTTGCACCGACAAATCCAGTCCAGTCGTTACTTCGTCTAAAAATAAAATCGGAGGATTATTAGAGAGTGCTTTAGCAATTTGGACTCTTTGCTGCATTCCACCCGAAAAATTACGTGGTTCTTCTTTCATACGTCGTAAAGGAATATGAACATCCTCTAATAACGCTTTACTTCTTGCTTCTATATTGCCTACATTTCTACTTCCTGCAGCAATCATCTTTTCAGCAATATTCCCAATGGAGGAAAACTTCATTTTTAATCCATCGAGGGGATTTTGGTAAACCATTCCATAAATATAGTTGCGAATGTATCGCTTTTGTTGAGAAGATAACGTTAATACATTTTGACTAGCTAACATTGGCTCATTAATATATACCTCTCCAGCTGCTAATTCTATATCAAAATACAAGCCTTGAAGCATGGTTGACTTTCCACTTCCACTTTCACCAACCACCCCTAGTACCTCTCCTGGGTACAAATCAAAGGAAACATCATGTACCGCGTATATAGTCCCACAATAAGGGCAGAAATTTTTTTCAAGCTGTCTTATCTCAGGATCCAAACAATGCTGACACCCTTCTCCAAACTTTTTTTGCAAATTCTTCACTTGTAGAATTGGTTGTTCACGCATAGCTGCTTTCCACCTCTTTTTCTTGGGCACTATTCAATCGTTCCATACAATAACTTGTATCATTACATTGATACGTTCTATCCCCTGTTTCCTGATTAATAATTTCATCTAGGAAAACTTCTTCGGCACCACACAGCTTGCATTGTTTTCCTTTAAATGATTCTTTAGAGAATGGATAATCCTCAAATGCTAAGGATTCGACATTGGTATAGGGAGGAACTGCATAAATTTTCTTTTCTCTCCCTGCTCCTAACAGAATTAATGCATCGGAATAATACATTTTTGGATTATCAAAGCGTGGTATCGGACTTGGCGCCATCACATATCGGCCATTTACGTAAACGGGATGAGCCGCACCAGTTGTCATTTTTCCATACTTCATAATCTGCTCAAACAAGATTAGCCATGCTCCACTATAATCATCTTCCGCATGCATTCTTTTTGTCATATATTCTCTTGCATCTACTTTTCGAAGTGGTTCAGGATTTGGTACTTGTAACACTAAAATTTGATCTTCACGTAAAGGATGCTCAGGAATACGATGTCGGGATTGAATTATATTTGCCTCCGCAGTATGATCGGTTAAAGCTACGCCAGTAGTGTACTGTACTAATTTTTTAATACTAACAGCGTTTACTGATTCATCCGCACCTTGATCTATCACTTTTAATACATCCTTTTTACCGATCAAGGATAACGTCAGCTGCAAACCGCCTGTTCCCCACCCTCGTGCTATCGGCATTTCTCTTGAAGCAAAGGGTACTTGGTATCCAGGGATTGCCACAGCCTTCAATGTTGCCCGTCGAATTTCTTTTTTCGATCCTTCGTCAAAAAAAGCAAAATGTGGCTTAGTTTGCATTCGTTTTTCCTCCCTTCTTTACTTGGCGCATACTATCTAATTTAGATTGGAATGTCACATAATGCGGTAGCTTTAAATGAGAGATAAATCCTGTAGATTCAACGGAATCAATATGCAACAGAACAAATTCCTCGTCATGGGTAGGAAATTCACCATGAGGAGATTCTAAGCATTGATCTAAAATACTCATAGCAATTGCTTTTGTTTCGTTTTGACCAAAACTAATACCATATCCAATTTCGAATTCCAGCTCTTCTTTTCTATCATTCTTTTTGACAGGAACCGGCACAAAGGATTCTACTTCCGTTACTTTGATTTCTCCAATATAAAAGAGGTCTTCTTCATCCTGATTTTTTTCATATGGGTGGTTGACATGAATCGGTATATCCCCAACTCGCACCTCTCCGATTGTTGGATGGACCTGACCATATCCTCGTAATGATGCATACCCTAAAGCAGTAACAGCACCTGTTTGCCCCCTTGTTAATACCTGAAGCCTTTCGCTTCTGTCAGAGGGAAATTGTATGCTTTCCTTTGTTACATCCTTTGGAGTAGTATCGTCTAACGGATAGGTTTTGAATAACCCTTCCGCCCGTAAGTAATCTACAACCTTAGGAAAATATTGTATCTCAGTTGCATTTATTCCTTCTAAACCTTTTTTATATTCAGCTAACCATTGCTCATGATCTTCCATGCTTTCTTCCACTAAATTAAAATCTAGAAGTCGATGCGTATAATCATTGGTGGCTCCTAGGAACTGTCCACCTGGGATATCTTTAAAACTAGCAGAAACCCTTCTTTCAACGAACATCTTCTCTACTTCTACCGTCTCACTATAATAATTTCGCGGCAGCGTGGAACGATGGGCTCTCAATAAAAAAACAGCTTCCTCCATACTTCCACCTGCTTGTTTTATCGCAAGTGCAGCTAAGAACGGTGCATACAGACTAGCCTCAGACATTACTTGATCTACCAGGGTGCGCATCGTAGCTAAGATTGTGTTAATCTCCACAATTTCGTTTCCTTTTAAACGATCATATTTCAGTCGATCTATCGATGCCTCTATTGCTTTTGTGCCTCCTTTTACTGCCACATACCCCATATTAGCCCACCTCCGTTAGCTTCACTGAAGTAGTTCTTGGCACGCAAGAAATCTGGTTTAAAGCGTCTACAAAGATCAAATCGATCCCTAATGGATATTCTTTCACTTTACTATTTCTTGTTTGCCAAAATTCGTTCCACAATCCAGTTTGCAGTTGTTTGGACTCTTTGATTCCTGGTCCATGTATAGTTACACCACCATTATTCGATAAAGCTGCCGTTTCCACTATCCAAGTAGCTGACTGCTGTGGATTAATTAAATCACCCATTTTACAGATAGACAGCGCTTTGTTGATTTCCTCTTTTATATCACCTTGTAAAACAATAATGAAATCTGCTTTTTCAATCGACGTTACTCGTGCCATTGTATAAGATGAAATCAATTCAGCTAGCTTATCACCTTTGTCGGTATCAGCTATGATATAAAAGGTAACCTCCGCATCTAGCACTGTTAATGCACAAAGAAAAATTGCTTCATTGTACGATAGCTGATCTTCAAATAAACCTGTCTTTTGCTCTAACGATGTAATAGTTCCTGGTCGTGCCATACAGTCCAACATATTTCGGTAAACTTGCTGTAAATCGTGTACTTGATCAATAGCCATCATTTCACCTCAAAAAACTAATTGTATTTCTAAAGATTAAACTTCCATTGTTTCGAAATTAACTTTTGATTTTAACAGTCCCGCTTGTTCCTTTGCTCTTAGTTCAGTAATTTGTTTTTCTCTCTGCAAGAGATAAACATCCCAGTTTTTTGTTTCTGGTAAACTAGCACGGTATGCTGCATCAATAATCGCCAAAGATTTAGCCATTTTTTTCTCCATTCCGATCACTAGCCCAATTCCAATTGTTTGATTAATTTCAATCTTTGCTTCTGTAATTAATACTTCGCCTACATAAAATAAAGATTTCTTTGCGGTTTCTCTCATTTTAACCATTGTCAGGCCGTACTGCGGTTTAATAATTTCAAGATAGTTATATTTTGTTGTAATGGTTTCAGCTAATTTATTCGCTAATGATCCACCATCTTGAATTAATATTTCAGTTCGTTGTTTTCTCTTCATTTTTGATTTAACCTCCTCACAAACAGAGCATATCTTGTTACCAAGTTGCTGTCTTTCATAAAAATGTAAAGAATATGTAAACTCCATTTACATATAAATTGAGACTTCAATCAGTAGGGATTTTAGACTCCTACTGACTGTTAGCGAAACTTATCAAAAGGGTAGCGCCCTTTTATCCACCGCTTATCTTCTCCTGCTTGAGCTCGAATCTTAAACAGAGGGATTACGAATGATTACACCATGATAAGAACTACTAACTCATCTTTCCGAAATTTTGTATTTAAATTTATCACTTCGATACAAAACTTTCGTACATTCCAATACGTTATCTGTTTCCTCATCTAGACAAATACTCTCAATTACAATTAAGGGCTCCATACTTTTACAAGAAAGTAATTGTTGTTCTGCTAAAGTAGGGAAAGTAACACTGAGCAAGCTATCTTTATTCGTAAACACCTTATAATCAAACTTTCGATAATAGGAAAACATAGATTCAATAGTTGACCCATCTTCAGCAATATTCGGAAATAGTTTTTCGTTTATATAAGAGGTATGAATCGCAATCGGCTCATCTTGGATGTATCTTAATCTACCAATTTTAAAAACATTATCTTCCTCATTTGCCTGCAAATGCTCATATATTTGGCTATCATACTCAATTTTTCGACAACCAATGTTACGAGTGATTAATGGGTGACCCGATTGTTTCATTTTTTCCGTAAAACTAGTCTTACCGGTTAAATTCAATTGAACCTGAAAGGACTCGCCTTTTAAATATCGTCCTACTCCACGTTGGGAATAGATAAATCCCCGTTCTTCTAGCTTGGAGAATGTGCGACGAATGGTTGTTCTAGGCACTCGATATTTATCAGCAAGTTCATTCTCTGAAGGTAACTTTTCCCCATAATTAAACTTCTTTGCAATGATTTGTTGCATAAGCTCATCAAGGATTATTAGCTCTTTATCAATTGAAATAACCATTACCTCCCTTCTACTGGCTATCCTTTTCATTTCCATACTTTGCTAAAAAGATGTCGAGATCACGTAAATCATGAAATCTTTCCTCTAATAACCTTCGTGGCCAGTCCCACCATGCAATCTTTTGTAATTGCTCGGCTATGTGTCGCGGAAATCTCTTCTTTTTTCGATTAGCAGGAACACCAACCGCAATAGTGTACGGTTCAATATCTTTGGTCACAACAGCTCCTGCACCAATTACCGCTCCATTACCAATCGTTACTCCAGGCATAATGACTGCATTATGCCCAATCCAAACATCATGTCCAATAGTGACTGGATGACTGCGACGCCAATCAAAAAATTCATGGTCATCTTCCTTAGTAAATCCGTATTGCACACTACGATAAGTGAGATGATGTTGGGTAACACGCCAAGAGGGATGGTTGCCTGGATTAATTCGAACATGTGAAGCAATAGAACAAAATTTACCTATTTGTGCATAAATAATCTGTACATCTCCAGCTGTATAACTATAATCTCCTATTTCGGATTCTACGATTTTTGAATTCTCACCAATGTCTGTCCACTCTCCGATTTTGCTATCTACTACCTTTGTATTATGGTGAATCGTTGGTTCGCGTGTTAGTTTTCTTTGAGCTGTTGTATTTAAAATCATGTTCTACACTCCTAATCCAATAGTTCTTACACCTTTAATTTCAGACGGTTACTAAGCATTTCTACCGAAAAAATCATCACAAAAATGACCATTGTAATAAAAAGGGCAGTATTAAAATCATAACTTCTCATTGCACGCATTAATTCCCAACCAATCCCACCTGCTCCAACTAATCCAAGAATGGTAGATTCTCCAATATCGATTTCCAAACGTAAAATCGTCCATGCCATAAGCGCAGTCAGTACAGTCGGAATCACACCTTGGGCAATAATTTGAACTGAACCGGCTCCAGATGCTTTTAATGCCTCAATTTTTCCACCATCCATTTCTTCCACGGATTGTGCAAATACTTTTATTAGCATACCTAGACTGTGAACTGCAATAGCTAGTACACCAGGTAACGGCCCAAGTCCTACTGCTACGATAAATATTAAAGCCCAGATAATTGTTGGAATAACTCGCATTAATGTTGCAAAGCTCTTTACAATTCTAGCTACCCATTTATTTGGAGCTAAATTTTCTGCTGCTAAAAATGCAAGAACTAATGAGATGACTACAGCGATAACCGTTCCTAAAATCGCCACTTGTAACGACTCTATTGCAGCTGGCAACACATATGCCCACTCACTGATATTAGGGGGGAACATATCACCTAACATAATGAAAAATGCTACTGTACCTTCAAGCAAGTTTGAATAATCAATATTAAGCTCATATAAGCTAAACAAGAAAAACAAACAGCCGAAAATAAGCACACCTTTGATAAAGAAATCTTTTTTCGGTTTAACTATCATTTCATTATTATCTTCATTTCTATTTAAGGAGTAGATGTTATCACTAGACTTTTCTAGCTCACTCATATAATCCTCTCCCTTATCTTACTTGTAAGAAACTCTGTCGATAGAATCAATACAAGTACCAGAATAATTGCCATACTAACTTCCTTATATTGAAATAACTTTATTCCTTTTTGAATAGCAAAACCAATGCCACCGCCACCTACCATGCCGATAATAGTGGAAGCTCGAATATTCAATTCTAAATTATATAACGACCATGCAACAAAGCCTGGAATAAATTGTGGAAACACTCCTTGAGCAAGTACTTGTAAGTAACTTGAACCAGTAGCATTGAGTGCTTCTATTTTTCCCGTATCAATCTCCTCAAGCGTATCGGCAAATACTCTTGTTAAGAAACCGACAGAACCTAGAATGAGTGACAATGTCCCAACTGTCACGCCAATCCCATAAGAAGCTACTAATATTAAGGCCCAAATTAAGCCAGGAATGTTTCGTATAATAGAAGTGAATGCTCGAACTACTACTTGAATGATGGGATGTGGTGTAGTTGTGCCCGCTGCTAAAAACGACAAAACCAAAGCAATCATAGCCCCTACCACCATACCTACAAAGCCCATATATAAAGTTTCTAAAATAGCCCCTAGCAAACTACCGGAAGTAGAGACATCTGGTGGTAATAAGTCAATAAACACAAAGTTACTTATTAAACCTAAGCCAGAAAAAACCTCATACACGGAAAAGTCGGTTCCTAGTGCAGACCAGATGGTTAAACCAACTACTAGGAGAGTAATCAATATCGTTTGTACTCGTTTTCGTTGTCTAATATCTCTTATTTCTTCCAATTCCATCACCCGCTTCCCTTTATTGTGCATGTACTAATGGCGGCCTTCTATCATGGTAAATTTCATCAATGACCTTATCTGTTAATTGAGATGGTTGTCCATCAAAAATAACCTCACCATTTTGGATACCAATAATTCTTGTCGCATATTTAATCGCCACTTCCACTTGATGCAAATTGACAATAGCTGTAATCTTGTCTTCCGTACATATATTATAGATGTGATCCATGATATTTTTAGAGGATGCGGGGTCAAGACTTGCTATTGGTTCATCAGCCAAAATCAAACGTGGTCTTTGTGATAAAGCTCTCGAAATGCCAACACGTTGCATTTGTCCTCCACTTAATTCATCCGCACGCTTATATTTTTGTTTGCTAAGTCCGACTCGTGCGAGGATTTCCTCTGCTTCTGTAATATCTTTTTTGCTAAAGATGCCTAAAGAGCCTTTTATAGTATTGGTATAACCAAGCCGACCGTGTAAAACATTATTGAGTACAGTTAAGCGATCAATTAAATTAAAATTCTGAAACACCATTCCTATCTCACGCCGAATTTGCTTTACTTGTTTTGAGTTAGCTTTATTAATTTTTTTATCCTTAAAAATAACATTTCCATTCGTTGGTTCTACAAGGCGATTCATACAACGTAGTAATGTACTTTTCCCTGCACCACTAGGTCCAATAACTACAACAAATTCACCCGGATAGACATTAAAATTAATATTACTTAACGCTACTGTTCCATCTGGATAGACTTTATCCAGATTTTCAATTTTTAGAATGGGCTCCATTTTTTTTCTCCTCTCAACTTTCAGAATTTTTAAAATTTAATTACTTAAAAGATCCTCAGGACTCATATCTAAATTTTTAGCTGTGTTTCGAATGATGTCATAATCACTTTCATCTACAGGAATATATCGTGATTCACTATCGCCTGCTTTTTCAAAATATGTTTCATTATCATAGTTGTAAACAAATTCCTTAATTGCCTCTACCAAGCTTTCTGGCAAATCTCCTCGATAGGTTATTGGACTTGATGGAATCGGATCCGACTCTTTAATAATGCGGAAATCAGATTCAGAAACCATGCCACCTTCTATTGCACGTTCCACACATGTTGAACAAACCCCTGCTGCGTCTGCATCACCAGCAGCAATGGCAAGGATCGAATTATCATGACTTCCAGAGAAAGAAACACTAGAGAAATAGCTTTCAATTTCATCATTCGTAATTCCTAGTTCATCGATAAACATCCCTCTTGGGAATAAGTGTCCAGAAGTTGAGGCAGGATCTGCAAATAGAATCGTCTTATCTTTTAAATCTTCTACCGTTTCAGCATCTGATTCATCAGGTACTACAATCCAACTATTATAAGTCGCATCTTCTTCACTTTTTGCACGAACAGCAATCGGAACAGCATTACTTCTCTCTTGTGCAATAATATAAGAAAACGGTCCAAAGCTTGCCATATCTAGCTTTTTCGAACGCATTGCTTCAATGACTGCGTTATAATCTTCCCCTTGGAACAACTCTACTTCAATGCCTAATTCTTCTGACATATCCTCTGCAAAAAGATCATGCGCTCTTGATATTTCCGTATCTTCTTCACCCGGAAGCACACCATAGCTAATTTTATCCGGCCAGCCATCTCCGTTATCTCCTTCAGACGCATTTGCATCATCCCCACAAGCTGCTAGTAAAGAAATAAACCCAACCACCATCATTAATGCTAAAAACTTATTTGTTTTCTCAAAAATAACTCTCATTTTCATTCTCCTCCTTGATAGATTTATTTATTGGACAACTAAACGATAACTTGGCACCATGAAGGAAATATTAATAAGGTGTGAAGTTTTGTAAAGATGCTCTTTTTTTTGAAAAATAAATATAAAAATAGAGACGAAATTTACTTCAAAATGACGTAACTACTCAACAAAGCCTTATTTTCACCTGCCAATGAGACAAATAACATCCTAATGCAAAAAAAAGAAGATGATTTCTGTACAGTACAGAAATCATCTTCTATAGAACCGTCCCGTGTTCCAACTATCTAGTACACGGCTTTCGTAGTTACGGTGGTTAAACATACACGAACTTATAATATTTCTTCATAAAGTCAAGCTGCAAAGTACTAACGTAACCGTTATCTTACTTTACTGTTATAGTATCAAACATATTTTATAAATAGCGAGCAATTTAGTCTACTTATTCTTTTTCTAATATATGAGCAAGTACTTCTTTGGTAGCTGCTTCTGCTTGATCGATACAATCAGGAAGTCCTAACCCACGATAAGATGCTCCAGCTAAATAAATACCTGGTAACTCTTCTGCCATCGATTCCGCAATACGATCCATCATTGCTTTATGCCCAACACTATATTGCGGCATTGCTTTTTTCCACCTTGTTACCACAGAAAATAATGGTTTAGCATCAATCTTCATGATCTTATTTAAATCCTTTAAAACAATTTCTTCTAATTCTTGATCAGAAAGGTCTACAATTTCTTGGTCATGTGGTCGCCCTACATAACATCTGAGTAATGCTTTTCCAGGTGGGGCTGCAGTTTCTGGCCACTTTTTATGTGTCCAAGTACACGCTGTTATTCTATAATCACTATTTCTTGAAATAACAAAGCCTGTACCATCAAGATCCTTTTTAATAGCAGATTGGTCAAATGCTAAAGCCACGTTCGCTACTGAGGTTGCTTTCATTTTTTGTAATTCTTGCACAAAATCATATTGACTCAACATTTTAGCGGTCTGATAATAAGGTGTGGCCATAATAATAGCATCGGCTCGTGATACTTCGCCATTGCTTAATAAAACATGATAACCCGCTTCTTTTTTCTCAATATGATCTACCTGTATTCCTTTTAATATAGAGGTCTCCGTCAGCTTTTCTTCTAAGGCTTCTACAACTGTTTCAAGTCCACCTTTAATACTGTAAAACATACTCGGCTTTTTCTTTTGGGACTTTTTCTTTGGTACTGTCCTCTTTAAGCCTCTGATTAAACTTCCGTGCTTCTGTTCCACTTCGTAAAAGTTTGGAAAAGTAGACATTAAACTTAAATCATCCATGTCGCCTGCATAAATACCAGATAACAAAGGCTCAATTAAATTCTCTAACATTTCATCCCCGAGACGCCGTCTAAAAAAATGACCGAGTGATTGATCTTCCTTCACTTCACTCTTGGGTAAAACAAAATCAAAACCGGCTCTAATTTTACCGAGTGGGCTAAACAATCCTGAAAAAAGAAAAGGCCGAACCTGTAAAGGAATTCCCATAAAGGAGCCATGCGGTATTTTATGTAATTTATCACCGACTAACACATAGGACTGACCCGTTCCATTTGTAACCAGCTTGTCACCAATTCCAATGTCGCGAACTAATCGTTCCATTGATTTTTTTCGTATTAAAAAAGAATCAGGACCGCGTTCTATGGTGAAACCATCTTTTCTAAGTGTTCTAATTTTTCCACCTAAATGTTCACTTGCTTCGATTAATTCAATTTCAACCGGTAGATCTTGGTTTATCAGTTCCTTTTGCAAGGAATAGGCAGCGGTTAATCCTGTTATACCGCCGCCAATGATTACTATTTTTTTCATGATAGATCAGAACTTTTATATTTATCCCACACAACAGTGGATAAAGTTTCAATAAATTTCGGCGCCACATTTGGCATTGCAGGACGGTAGTAATTTGCTCCTAGTTCCTCACAAACTACCTTACACTCATAGTCATTGTCAAAAAGAACTTCTAAGTGATCTGCCACAAAACCAACAGGTGCATAAACAAACGAACGATAGCCTTTTTGCTCATAAAGATCACGTGTTAAATCCTGAACATCTGGACCTAACCATGGGTCAGGGGTATTCCCTTCACTTTGCCAACCGATCTCGAAGTTCTTAATGCCAGTAGCTTCTGAGATTAAATCAGCTGTTTCTTTTAATTGATTAGGATATGGATCACCATTTTTTAGGATTTTTTCCGGCAAGCTGTGCGCAGAGACTACTAATACTGCTTTTTCTTTTTCCTCTGCTGACATTTTATCAAATTCAGTCAGAATTGCTGTTTTCCAATAATCAATAAACCCAGCTGCATTATACCAGCTCTCTACAGATTGAATTTCAATACCGTACTTTTCTGCTTCCTCTTGTGCTCGACCGTTATAGGATTTCACACTAAAAGTAGAGTAGTGCGGCGCTAATACGATTGAAATTGCTTCTTTTATGCCGTCATCTGACATCTTTTTAACCGCATCCTCAACGAAAGGCTCAATATGTTTTAAACCTAAATACTGAACAAACTCAACCTCATCCTGCGTATTATTTAGCTGTTTTACAATAGCCTTTGCTTGTTCATCTGTAATTTTAGCAAGTGGAGAGATCCCTCCAATTGCTTTATAACGTTCTGTTAAATCTTCAAGCATTTCTGGGGTTGGCTTTCTACCACGACGGATATGCGTATAATAACGTTCAATATCCTCTTCCTTGTAAGGTGTTCCATAAGCCATTACTAATAACCCGACTTTTTTCTTTGTCATTTTTATTGCCACCTTTTTATTATGATTGTTTGGAATAGCTATGAATAAAACTTGTCAGGCGTTTTAAACGCTCCGGACTAATTTCTGGTGTCACCCCATGACCAAGGTTAAAAATATGTGCAGGGTGTTTTTTTCCTTCATCAATGATTTCTTTTGTTTTGGCTTCAACAATATCCCAATCTGCCATTAAGAAAGCAGGATCTAAATTCCCTTGGAGCGGCTTTGTAATTCCGAGTTCTCTTGCTTCTTTAATCTGGAGTCTCCAATCTAGTCCAATGACATCGACAGGAAGATCATTCCATTCGTGAATTAAGTGACTAGCTCCTACACCAAATAGCACAATGGGTACATTATTTTTTTGTAAACCGGTGAAAATTTTGTGCATTACGGGTTTAATATAAGTACGATAATCGGCTACGTTTAGAGCCCCTACCCATGAATCGAAAATCTGAATTGCTTTAGCCCCTGCTTTCACTTGAGCTTCTACATAAGTAATGGTCATCTCAGCAAGCTTATCCATTAGCAAAAACCATGCTTTTGTATCGCTATACATAAAGGCCTTGGTTTTATGATAATTTTTAGATGGACCTCCTTCAATCATGTAGCTTGCAAGAGTGAAGGGTGCTCCGCTGAACCCAATCAATGGAACATTTAATTGTTCTTCGGTTAATAATCGTATCGTTTCTAGTACGTAAGGGACGTCTGATTCTGGGTCAATTTCTCCTAATTTTTCAACATCCTTGCTACTTCTAATAGGATTATCGATCACTGGACCAATCCCAGACTTAATTTCAACATCGACACCAATTGCAGGCATTGGGGACATGATATCCTTATAAAGCACTGCTGCGTCAACATTATACATATCTACTGGTAATTTTGTAACATACGCACACAGCTCAGGCTGATGTGTAATTTCAAATAACGAGTATTTTTCTTTTAACTTACGATATTCCTTTTGCGATCTCCCTGCTTGGCGCATATACCAAACTGGTGTATAAGGAGTTTGTTCACCTCTGAAGGCTTTTAAAATTGTATCATTAAAATTTCCCATCTGATTCACCCTTCATATTCGTTCTATTCTACTATAAATTGTTCAGCATTTTCTGTATAGACATTCAGTAAAATGTTCACTAAATTGTAATTATTATAACTAAAAAGTAATTGTAAAGAGATTCACTTTAAAAGTCAACGGATAGCTCTGCGATGTTAGAGGGGTTTCCTTTTTCATTTGTTAATGGATCCATTGGTACAACATAATACTCATAGGTGCGAAATAGGTTGATATTATCTAGCGTATATGTCCCCTTACCTGTCACTGTACCAAGTAAAACATCCTCCCCATCTTTCTTTTCGTATACCTCATAAACAATCCGTTCATCAGGGTCCGCCTTCCAGCTTAGTTCTCCGCGAATTAAGGTCCATCCCCCTAAGCTATAATCGACCTTCAAGTCACTAATAGTAGGTAATTCGATTGGATCTTCTAACTCCTCAACTGTTTCTGGTTTTGAGAAGCTCCCCTCCAGCTCTTTTCTTTTGTCTACCTCTGTTAAAATTGATTTAGTAAGCTTGGTGGGAGCTTCACTACCGCTTGTTAAGTAATTGCTCTTATTCGCTTCATCATAACCCATCCACATCGCGCTAACGTAAGAGGGAGTCATTCCGACAAACCAGGCGTCCTTCACCATACCTTCAACCGTTGGGTGCTGAGTAGAACCCGTTTTACCAGCCAAGGCCTTGTCAAAATCTCCGTGCCTCGCAGTCCCAGATGCTGCTGTTGTTTCTAGCATTCGGACCATATTCCACGCTACTTGTGGATCAAAAACATCCTCATTTTTTCTTGTATTTTGCTTTAAGGGCTGGTTATTTCGATTAAGTACTTCTGTTATAGAGCTAGATTGTATCCATTTACCTTCATGAATAAATGTGCGATAGGCTTCTGTCATTTCAATAGGAGTGACGCCAGTTGTTAAACCACCTAGCGCTATCGCGAGTCCATCGTCTTCAATCACTATATCCATTTTATCCAAATACGATTTACTATAACTGATTCCAATTTGATCTAATAACCAGACTGCTGGTGCGTTTTTGGACTGCACAATCGCATCATAGACTGTAACCTCACCATCAAATAAACCATTGGCATTAGAAACCGAGTAGCCATCAAAGCTTTCTCTTTGATCAGGAATCATATCAAAAGGTTGATAGCTTCCTAGCATCATGGCAGGTCCATAAACCGCTACAGGTTTAAAAACAGAGCCTGGCTGATGTTTTGTAAGTGCTTGATGGTGGTCACCTATCTCATAATCTCTTCCACCTATTAACGCTTTTATATATCCAGTTTCTTCATCCATTAATACAAATGCCCCGTCTACGAGATCATTGGACCCCGGAAAAGCATCAAGATTTTGAAATTGCTCATAAGCAATTTCTTGAATAGTAGAATCAATCGGAACATGAATCGTATATCCACCACTTTTTAATTGTTCTCTACTTAAGTCATACTCATCCGCCAATTCCACAATTACCATTTCCAGATAATCATCAAACCACGGTGGGGTTTCTCTAGTTTCTGTTTTTATATCTAAATTCTTGCCTTGTAAGCTCATCATTTCCTCTGTTGATAGCACATCATAATTAGCCATTGATTGTAAAACTAAATTTCTTCTTTCTTTTGCTAATTCAGGGTTTATCAGTGGAGAATATGTATTAGGCGCTTTAGCTAAGGCTGCAAGCATGGCCGCTTCATCCACTGTAATATCTGCTAAATCTTTATTAAAATAATGAGTCGCTGCAGCACCCACACCGTAAACTCCATGAGCCAGATAAATCTCATTTAAATAAAGTTCCAATATTTTTTCTTTACTGTAATTTCGTTCTAAATAAATCGACGCCATTACTTCCTTTGTTTTCCGCATCCACGTTTTATCATTTGATAAAAAAAGGTTTTTAGCTAATTGCTGAGTAATGGTGCTACCGCCTTCTGCTTTTTCCATTGCAATAATGTCACGATATACAGCTCTTGATACCGCTCGAAAGGATATACCTGCATGTTCATAAAAGCGTTGATCCTCTACCGCTAAAAAGGCATCCTCTACATGCTTTGGTATATCATTTATCGTTACATAATCTCTATTTTCCTGATATATTTTACTAATAACTGTCCCATCTTCTGCAACAACCTTTGAAGCTGCTGGCAAAATAACAGCCTTTTCATCTACTACAAATTTTCCTCCATAGAGAATAAATAAGTAACCAACTACTGCGAGCAAAAGCATTGCAGTCATAACAAAAGAGAATACTTTAAACTTCTTTATCATCTGCCAGACCCGCTCCACCGCTCTTTTCCATTTATCCACCAATTAGACATTCCTTCCTAATAAACACTCTACATGCCTAGAAATATCCTTCTCCATTAAAAGAAGGCATTCACTCCGCACCGATTAAATACCTTAAAAATCAACAATATTAGACAAATTCAATATTACTATTATACGACAGTTAATGTGGAACATAAAGAAATTGTTATTGGTCTAAAATTGCATGAAAAATAGTGACCTGCTAAACTTATTTCATGATGAAAAAAAAGGAGTGAAGATAAATTGAAAGCATTTTTTACAAATGGAACGTATGATTATCTTCAACAATTAAAAGATAAAAATAATGCTATTCTTATTCTTCATACAGATGAAAAAGCAATGGCATATGAAGAAAATGAAACGGAAACAATGTTTGAATCCCCAAGAAGCTATGAAATTGTTGTCGAAAGTGGAGTGTTAACAGAAAAAGGGTTCATTGTTATGAATAATATTCCTGTAACAGATGAAGGCAGACCCATTTTTGAAACACAATTTAAAAAACGAGCTGGTATGATCGATAATGCAGAAGGCTTCCAAGCGATGCGCGTATTAAGACCTGAAAGAGGCAATACTTATATCGTATTAGTGGAATGGGATAATAAAGAGGCCTATTTAAAATGGAAGGATTCCAAATCCTTCGCAGATGCACACAAGAAAAAAGATGGAGATAAAAAACCTCCTTATTCCGCTGGACCTGCTTACGCGACTGAATTTGAAGTCGGAGAAAAAGAAGAGGAATGAAAAAAAGCTTGCCAAATATAAATTGGCAAGCTTTTTCCTATTCTTCTAATACTTCTTGTTCAAAAAATTGTTCGAACTCGGGCTTAGGTTGATTTCCAACAATGCGAGCTACTTCTTCACCATCTTCAAAGTGAACAATGGTTGGAGTTGACTCAATACTATATTTTGCGCCTTGATCATTGAATTCTAATAAATTTAATTTTTTCATATCAATTCCATATTCTTCGGTTATTGGTATAAGCACAGGTGTTGCTTCTTTACAATAAACACAGTCCGGACTATAGAAATAAACTGTTAAATCCTCTCCGCTACTAACTTGTTCTTCAAGCTCATCAGGTAAGATCTGGTTATCGTAGTCAGGATTATCTAATTGTTCAATCGTACCTTGTTTTAATGTCTCTTTATTATAAGGATTATCAGCAGACTGTTGTTTGTTTTGTTCGGTTACCACATAAGTAAGTGCTGCGAATAAGGCAACAAATACAAGTACAAAAATAATAATTTTTTTCAAGGTTAATGGCTCCTTTGTTGCAGAATTATAATGACATGTAAAACAAAAATTACAGTAAATGCAGTTAAAGCAAGAAAAGGTATGGTGATAAATCCGAAGTAATTCACGTAAGTCACATTACAAGGAACTAACCCACAACTTTCACCGACTGAGCTAAGACTAGGTAGCTTTTGAATAAGATAATGATAAACAGAAACCACGATCCCAATCCCGCTTAATATTGCACCAGGCAATGCTAGTTTTATATCCTTTTTAACAACAGCATAGCCATAGATGATAATTAAAGGATACATTAATATCCGTTGAAACCAACAAAGCTCACAAGGAACAAATCCCATCACTTCTGAATAAAACAGACTGCCTAAGGTGGCAACTAAACTCTGTGCCCAAATAATAAAAAGAAGACGTTCTTGTTTTATATTCATCGTCCACCTCTTCTCCTATTCTTTCCACAACTTATTATACATTTTATTATCTTAAAAACAAATTCAAGCCCCCTCACCCATCCATTTGTCACAAAGCTTTCACATTTTAGAAGAAGTATCGTTAAACAACGGTTTTATTGGTAAATGATACCTTTATTTTTCCAATTCCTTTTATTACTATGTTTATAATTTAATTACATGGGTAGAAATATAGTGGATAGAAAATTAGAAAGGGTGTTAATTAATGGCTAAAGATCAAAAGAAAATGAATGAGTTAATTGATGGTTTAAATGAAGACCTAGCAAATGAGTATGCAGCAACCATAATGTATACGTATCACGCATCGGTTGTTTCAGGTTTATATCGATCGTTATTAAAGCCATTCTTTGAGGACGAAATTGAAGATGAAATTGGGCATGCTTTATACCTTTCCGATAAGATTAAAACTTTAGGTGGTTCACCTACAACGACACCAGCTAAAGTAGAACAGCTAACAAATGTAAAGGATATGTTAGAAGCAACTTTAAAAGCTGAAACTGAAACAATCGAACGTTATGAAACACGCAAGAAGCAAGCTGATGAGCTTGGTTTAACAGAGCTTGTAGTAAAATTGGAAGATATGATCTCTGACGAGACCCATCACAAAGAAGAAACGGAACGTCTACTTTCTGACGGAAGTTTTTTTAACAACTAATCGCTAACCCCTCCCCTTTTAAATATAAAAGATAAGTCTTTACCTTTGGGTAAAGGCTTATTTTTATGCATCGTTTGGTCATAATCACCAATCGGCCTTAACTTTAGTTATGCTATAATGAGTGCAATAGAAAAGAGATTAAATACTTAATTTGATAAGAAAAATATTTACTTTCAATAAATATCGAATAACAAGGGGGCTGTTTTTATGATAGAAGAACTTTTTGAAGAAATAGATCGATTATACCCTGAGATGATTAAAATGAGACGCTATCTCCACCAACATCCAGAATTATCCTTTGAAGAGCATGAAACCGCCGCCTTCATTGCGGATTTTTATGAAAAAATTGATGTTCCTTACCAAAAAAATGTTGGCGGTAATGGTCTAGTTGCTACCATTACCGGGGCAAAACCCGGGAAAAACATTGCACTAAGAGCAGATTTTGACGGTTTACCGATTCAAGATGCAAAAGATGTAAGCTACAAGAGTAAACATGAAGGAGTTATGCACGCATGCGGGCATGATGGACATACAACTACTTTATTAACTGTAGCGAAAGTATTTAAACAATTCCAAGAGCAACTAAAAGGCTCCATTACTTTCATTCATCAGCATGCAGAAGAAGTCGCTCCTGGAGGGGCAAAACCAATGATTGAAGCTGGAGTGCTGGAGAATGTTGATTACGTCTATGGAACACACCTGTGGACAAATACACCATATGGGGTGATTCAGACTGCAAGAGGAAACTTTATGGCAGCAGCAGATAAATTCACACTGACAATTGACGGTGTAGGTGGACATGGAGGTATTCCTCATCAAACTAAGGACCCCATAGTGATTGGTGCGCAAGTGATAGCTAACCTACAGCAAATAATCAGTCGAAGAATTGATCCACTATCAACTGCGGTCCTATCGATCGGTACTTTTCATGCTGGGAATGCCTATAATGTAATACCAAGTGCTGCGACAATGACAGGAACTGTTAGAACCTTTGATCCTAAACTACAGGATTATATGATGGAAGAAATGGAGAAAATCATTAAAGGTACCTGTGATAGTTATGGCGCATCTTATCAATTTGATTATGCAAAGGGGTATCCTGCAGTTGAAAACCACGCAGAAGAAGCAGAGCTTATAATAGAAGCTGCAAAGCAAATAGATGGCGTGGAGCATGCTGATTTAGTTGAACCAAGCATGACTGGCGAAGACTTTTCTTATTACTTGAAAGATAAACCTGGAGCGTTTTTCTTTACAGGTGCGCAAATTGCAGACAATTTCGTTCCACATCACCATCCTAATTTTGATTTTGATGAACGTGCAATGGTATTAGCGGCAAAAACGTTAATTAAAGTCACACTTCTGTCTCAGGATAGGAATAAGTTAAAATTAGATTCTAATTTACTAAAAAATTAATTTATTATTTTCACTGACCCGATTATTTTTAAAGGACAAAAATAGATGCATCTATAAGAAGAGAGCAAAAGAGCTTGGTACGCTGACCAAGCTCTTTTTAAATTCACTATACATCTTCTTCATTTTTGTATTCTAAGATATCTCCAGGCTGACATTCCAATGCTTTACAGATTGCATCTAAAGTGGATAATCGTATTGCTTTTGCCTTTCCATTTTTCAAAATGGAAAGATTCGCCATTGTAATTCCAACCCTCTCAGATAGTTCGGTTACACTCATTTTCCTTTTAGCCAACATTACATCAACATTAATTATAATCGCCATGTCACTCACCTCAAACTATGAAAGCATTTTCTGATTTTATATCGATCGCTTCTTTTAAAAGTTTTTGAAGCACAGCCGCAAAGATAGCAATAACCATGGAAGCGAAAATAGGTATCATTCCAACTAAAATGAGTCCTGGTGCGTCGTCTATTTCTGCAACGATATATACGAATGGTAAAATGACTAAATATATTCCACTGATGATCCACGCGCAAAGTTTTATGTTCTTTAAAGCTTTTACTGAAAATTCAGAGAAGGCTTGGTTCTTATCAATATAACTCAAGAGTTTAAAAGCTTGATACAATGCAACCAGAAACGGGAACACTGACACAAATATACCTACTAGAATCGGATAAAATATGTAAGCATAATCGGGATTTACTGAATTATTAGCTAACCATATAAAACCAAAAATAGTTAAAGCAAGAACTGGAATACTAATAAAAATAACTGCTAACTTTAAAAAAAGTGTTGTTCCCCGTTTCATTAAAACCACCTCGTAATTAATTATTACATAAACTTTAACACGTATTTTATTGTTTATCAATAAATAATTACTGTTTTATATTCTTTTTTTATTGTTAAATTAGGAATTTTCACTATTTCGCATTATACAAACCCAAAATTAAGAGCATTCCCACGCGATGGAAATACCCTTTATTCTTGCATGTTTCAGTTAAAATTATTTTGCTAAATTCCACATTAATGAGCACCTATTTTCTACTTAGACTACTATCTTTCTTCGCAAATAATTAGGAAGGATCACAAATATTCCAGCTCCCGCTATTATTACAAAAAGTCCTGCCATACTTATTGATCCTAAAATGAGAAGAAGAAGAGAAAATATCACCCATGGAACAAGGATTAATTGTTGCATCCATTTAATAAAAGAGGCTTGCCTTAAAGATGTAGATATTGGATAAATATCTGTCCATACAAGCAACTGATGATGTTTCCAGAGAGGTACCATTTGAATTAACATCATATACAGGAAAAGGCATGCAAAAATCAATTTGAGCCAATGATTTGGAACATAGTAAATTAATATGCCCCCTATTAAGATTAAACGAAGATAAATTCCAAGGTATTCTGTGCTTCGTATTGTCGTAATGCGATATAAATAAGCGTAGATATTATCTTTTTTTAGTGAGAAACCTTTTGTTAAAAGACGCACCAATAGATGACGTTTTTTAATCTGCTTTTCCAAATGAGGTACATCAGTAAACATATTAGCTAAACGATAGAAAGCTCGCATTCTCTTGTGGTCTTGTACGATTAATATATCCCAATTAATTGCTTTTTTCTTTTCAGATAAATAATAGTTATAACTAAATAAACCTGCAATTAAAAACAACACTACCATCGAAAAAAGAACTGCTTGTTCTAGCATGAAATAAATAAAAATTACTACCGCAATATAACGCACGCCAAGATCTATTGCTCTAATCCTTTTATCTCTAATTTTATGCATCCACCAGTTTGCCAATAAACTCAACACTTTTATAATCGCCAAAATTAAGATAAGTATGAAAAAATTTTGGGAAGAGGAACTACCATATGCCGCAAAAAATAAAGGAGCTAAGGCAGCTGATACTAAAACAAATAAATATAGCTGTGTCACATAACTATATATAAATGAACGATAAAAATAGGGCATCAGTTTATGCTCGGTGGGCAATAAAAAAACTAAATCTGCTCGTTTTAACAAGGTTTGAATAGGACTATATATGGCCACTAATCCAAGAATAATACTGATCACCCATCCAGCAGGAAAACTTAGTGGTAATTCTTCAAGCCATCTTTGATAATAAAAAGCCATTGCTGAGACAATAAAAAACATCGCAATTACTAAATGACCTGTGAAAATATATCGTAGATACCTGCTTAACTCTTTAATATGATTTGACAAACGTTCCATATATAAACGCTTTGCATTAAACATGAGTGTCCGCTTCCTTTGTTAATTGTACATATAAGTCATCCAATGTTGCAGTAGGTTGATTAAATGATTTACGCAACTCTTCCAAGGTACCTTGAGCTTTAATTTCACCATCATGCAGAATGATAAAACGATCACAGTACCTTTCAGCTGTTGCAAGAATGTGGGTCGACATTAAAATTCCTGCGCCATTTTCCTTCATTTTATCCATCCATTGCAAATAGGATTGAATGCCTAACGGATCTAATCCCACAAATGGTTCGTCCACAATGTAAAGAGCTGGTTCTACTAAAAATGCGCACATAATCATCACTTTTTGACGCATACCTTTTGAAAAATGGATCGGAAACCATCGAAGCTTTTTCTCCAGTCTAAATTCTTTCAGTAATGCTTGTACTCTCTCCTGGTACGTTTCTTCTGATAAATCATAAGCCATCGCCGTTAAGCGAAGATGCTCCTCCAACGTTAATTCATCGTATAAAACAGGCATCTCAGGAATATAAGTAAAATGTTGGCGATATGTTTCAGGGGCTTCTGTGAAGCTTTTCCCTTTAATAGAAACCTCTCCAGTTTTTGCTTGCATCAATCCAATAATATGTTTGATCGTCGTACTCTTTCCGGCTCCATTTAGCCCAATCAGTCCAACAATTTCATGTGGATTTACATCAAAGGAAATACCATGTAGAACATCCTTATTTGTATAACCACCACGCAAATGATCTATATGTAATAAAGGTTGCATCCTTATCTTCCTTTCCAATTAAGCAGTTATTCAAATTTTACCATTTCGATTGTGATTTGCCAAAATAATAACGCATAGAGAGACACGCATATGTTCATAATAGAAATACAGGAATAGTTTATACAAACATTTTCAGAGTGAAGTTAAATGTACTACTTCCTCATTTTTTGAAATACTTCTATTGTCTGTCTAAATCAATTCTTGGTTTTTGACACTTTAGTTTGTTTGTATAACTATCCTTATAGCAAAAGTGGAACATCCTTTTTAGGATGATTCACTTTTGTCTCTTTATAGCATTAAAAAATATATTCGAGCACATATAAGTATATGTATTTCGTTTTAAGCAAACCTATCCCATTATAAATATAGATTTCCTACCCCGCTTTTTAAACTTTAATCCATAACAATCTTTTTTTCATTTTTCTCACATCCTTATCAATAAGCGTTGCTTACTAAAAGTCTTAGTTGCGTAACTGTTTTATTCTTTATACAATGTAAATAAGAATAGAAAACAGAAGGAGCGATAACCATGAGCCAGGAGAAGGATTGTATTTTTTGTAAAATAGTAAATGGTGACATTCCTTCCTCAAAAGTGTATGAGGATGAAGCAGTTTATGCCTTTTTGGATATTAGTCAAGTAACCAAAGGACATACGCTTATTGTACCAAAAAAGCACACACAAAATATTTATGAAACAGATGAAGAAACTGCTGGGGAATTATTTAAGCGTGTTCCTAAGATTGCAACCGCATTAAAAAAAGCGTTAAATCCAGTAGGTATTAACTTATTAAATAACAATGAAGAGGCTGCCGGACAGTCGGTTTTTCACCTTCATCTTCATCTGATACCAAGATACGATTCTACAGATGGTTTTAACCCTAACTGGGAAACACATGCAGATAATTACACACCAGAAAAACTCACTGAGATTGCAGAAAACGTATCAAAAAACATTGAATCGAATTGATTCACAAAAATATATGTTTGAAGTAGTGAAAAATAGAGTAAATACATACTATAGGAGAAAGGAGTGTCATAATCAATGATTAATGGAAAATCGCTCATTATTGGTATGCTTGCTGGAGGAATTATTACGGCATCAGCAACATTACTTAGCACACCTAAGTCTGGAAGAGAATTAAGAAGTGAAGTAAAATATCGAGGGGATGTTGCTATTCAATCGTTGCAGCATTTTAAAACGGATGGTTCTGATTTAAAAGAACAAATTACAAAGACTTCTAAAGAAGGAGCAGCTTTATTAAAAGATCTTTCTCAAGAGGTTAAGTCATCAATAGAATCTTGGAAAAGAACTGTAGAGCCTCATCAAAAGAATATCCAAACCTACTTAACTCAAATCGAGAAAAGCTTAAAAGAATTAGAGGAGAAAACAAGAAAAGAAAAAGAAGAAGCATCATCTACTAATCCTTAAGCTTATATCCTCATATTAAAAACGACTAGTCCGCTAGTCGTTTTTTTTACTTTCAAAATGTGATTTCCACATGACATGGACAATCTCAGGGTACTTATTTTCTTTTTTTAACGCAATTAACGTTTTTTCTGGATCAAATTTTTCTGGTAATTGTCCTACAAAGGAAATTAATAAATTTGAAAAATGAACAAATCCATCTTCCTGTTGAAGGTAATATTCTTCCTGTAATTCTTCTAGCAATTGAAATAACCTTCGTAATTCTTCTTCGCTAATATTACTCTCGAGAATTAATTCCGTTAAGGGATATTTCTCTAGAGGAGAAATAGATCTTAAGAGGTCTATTTGAAATTTTAATGATCTCACTTCATTTTCAAAATCCACTTAAAAGATCCCCCTCTCGATTGTTTGTCTAGAATATATACTAATGAAAGCGATTAATCATAATTTTTCCAATAAAAGTATTGATTTTTATATTAAAACATACTATATTCAGTGAGTACTTACTTATAATTAGAACAGGGGGCGATCAAATGAATTGCTGGAAGACAGTTAATATAACAAAACAAGTTGGATTCCATCGTGTATTTATTTTATCCATATTATTTGGTTTGTTTGGGTTCATCTTATTATATTTACCTTTATCCATCATTCATCGCACACCAGTAATGGAAGATTATGGTCTTCTCCCTTTAATGCTTGGATTCGCATTTATGCCTTTAGTGCATAAACTCATGCATATTTTACCATTACTTTGCACTAATAGACAATTTAAATTAGAATGGAAAATTAAAAAAAGAGTGTTCCCAGACTTTAAAGTTTGTCAGAACACAAAAACATCAAAACCAATATTGATTCTCGCATTACTTGCACCGACACTTTTTCTAACACTACCTTTAATAATTGCAAGTTATGCAATACCAAGCTTTTATGCATATTTTCTGCTGTTTGCATCAATTAATCTTGGTCTATCTTATGTAGACTTTTTATATGTAAACCATGTATTAAAAGCTCCCAAAAAATGTGTTATCGCAAATGCCGATCAAGGATATGACATATTGATACAAAGATAAGAGTAGCCTTAAAAGCTGCTCTTTTTTGCACTAACATTGTCTTGATAAACGGACAATAGCATTTATTTTAAAACACAATTATTATTGATTTATCATGGAATTTTTTTACTAATGAAACATAAATAACTGTTCAAAGACTTAATTTTTTGTTAAAGTAGTTCCATAGGTTAAAGGAGGTAAGACTAATGGCAATTTTATTTTCACTTTTTTCATTGTTTATACTTTTTGTATTTAATTCATTGACCTATAAACTTTGTGTACAAACTGAAATGTCTCAAGAAAAACAACCAAATGTGTTTCGAACGATCAATATATTAATTTTAATTTTACTTATTTCATCCTATGTTGAAATAATTTATACATAATACTCTGATATAGGCTAGATCAAGCGAGACATATATACAGTTATTTTGGAGAATATTTAATGAGGATTATAAATGTTATTAGCTAGAATACATATTAAATGAGTCTAATTTATTCTTACACTAATAGGCTTTATAAGATATACCTCATCTTATTATTTTTTAATGACAAAAGCCACAAAGTCTATTAGAGACATTTGTGGCTTTCTTCCATACTGTTTTGGTTATCGTGACCAGAAGTTTCTTACAGCCAAGCTGCGCCGACGATAATTAACAAGATGAATAACACTACGATTAAAGCAAAGCCTCCACCATAAGATGCGCCCATACTTTCACCTCCTAGTCTTATTTAAGGTAGTATATGCACAAAAAATCGAGGCGACTAGGCTGGTGTGCGATTTTATGTAAAAACCATGTAATTATCACGGATGACTATTTTTTTAAGCATAATATGTGGTATATTATTGCAAGAGTTAAAAATTGAAATTGAAATATGGATTAGGAGTGTATTGTATCATGAGAAAATTTGTACTAGCTACAACAATTGCTGCTGGAGTATTAACACTATCAGCATGTTCATCAGATGATCCGGAAACAGTAGTAGAGACTGGTTCAGGTGATATTACGAAAGAAGAATTTTATAATGAATTAAAAAGCACGAGCGGAAGTGAAGTATTACAACAAATGGTTTTAAAAACTATTTTAGAGAATAATTACGACGTTTCTGACGAAGAAGTGGATCAAGAGATTGAAACCTTCAAAGAACAATATGGCGAGCAATGGGAAAGTGTATTAGCTCAAAGTGGCTACGAAGATGAAGAAGCATTCAAAGAAGATTTAAGAATTAACTTACTTCAAGAAAAAGCAGTAACAGAAGATATTGAAGTGACAGATGAAGAGATTGAAAATCGTTACGAGCGTATGCAAACAGATTTAGTTGCTAGTCATATCCTAGTGGAAGATGAAGCGACTGCTAATGAAGTCATGGAAAAGATTGAAAGTGGTGAAGACTTCGCAACTCTAGCTGAAGAATTTTCTACAGATACAGCTTCAGCTGCTAATGGCGGTAATTTAGAACAATTTAGCGCTGGTAGCATGGTTCCTGAGTTCGAAGAGGCTGCTTATGCATTAGAAATTGGTGAAGTGAGTGAGCCTGTTCAAACAGATTATGGGTACCATATCATCAAAGTAACAGACCGTGTAGAAGCGGAAGATGTTGAACCATTAGAAGATGTTAAAGAAGAAATTAGAAAAGAAATTGCACAAACTAAAATTGATCAAACGGCAGCACAAGCTAAATTACAAGAATTAATGGAAAGTGCTGAAATTGATGTAAAGATTGAAGAATTTAAAGATTTATTTGAACAACCAGAAGCTCCAACAGAAGGAGTAACCGAAGAACCCGTAACAGAAGATGAAGCGGAAGAACCGGCAGCTGAAGAAGAAACTGAAACACAAGAGTAAATTCATCTAAACCATATCGCTTCAGCGGTATGGTTTTTTCTTCTTTATCATTCACATATCAAAATAGCATATTTTTTGTTATCATAAAGGAAAATAACGTGTTTACTATTGGAGCTGAATAATTACGATGAAAACAGATTACTTTTATCAAATGATCCCTGTAGAATATGAGGCAACAGATGACTTCATTCAAGATATCCTTCAAAAATTCCCAGTACCAACACTTCCATCTAGCGAGGAAGGCTTTGACTTAGAGCAGGCTGAAAAAGGCCATACAGTAAAAACAAGAGTATTACTTAGTGACTTTGAAACAAAACGAACAAAAACAGATAAACAATTTTTGAAAATGACATTCAGCAACCAAAATGGGACTATTTCCGCAAAAATGTGGGATAACCAAGGTGCTGTGGAGAAAAACGTGCCACTTCTAGAAGAGCATGGCATTTTTGATATTGAGGCATTTGTTGATGAATTCAATGGGTTTAAAAGCTTAACAGTCAATCGCCTTACACCTTGTTACGATGATATCAATCCTTTTTCTTTACTGGCTTATACGAAACAAGATATTCGTGAATTCACTATCGAACTATTCAGCTACATTGATGAATTATCTTCACCTTACCGGGAAATTGCCTATAAAAGCATGGAAAAATTCTGGACGCAATTTTCGATTCGACCAGCAGCGAAAGGATTTCATCACAATTATTTGGGTGGGCTTCTTAAGCATACGGTTGGGTTAATGCGTTTTGCTAGGTATTTATTGAAATTTGAAGTTGATCCGTATCAAGGAATGATGAAATTAATTTTAGTAGTAGAGAAACAGTATAAACAGGAGCTGTGGGAGTCTTTTAAAAAAGAGGAAGAAAGACCACGACTCGTGTGGAAAGATACCATAGATCACTTTTATCGTATGCTACAAGGTATGATGCTGCATAAAGAGGATGTACCAAATTATGATCGGCTGATCACAAGTATCCTATTTCATGACATTGGTAAATTAATGGAATATGATCATGCAGGTAAAACACAGGATAGTTTTTCATATTTATATCCCACTGCTGATTTCAATGAAGTTTCTACCAAACAAGCAGGTATAGCGATGGATCCATTAGGAGTAATGATAGGGCATATTCCATACGGGGTACTTTTACTAACAAAAATTATCGATGATTACAAAATAGAAGTGTCCGCATTAGATATCCACCATATGTCACACAATATTCTTTGCCATCACGGATTACCTGAATGGGGTGCTGCAGTCAGACAACCTCAATCAATGGAAGGCTACCTTATCCACCTGGTTGATTTTTTAGACAGTCGTTATGAAAACACGGAAGAAGTGAAGTAGTCTTATATAGAGATTATTTATTAATAATTAATTTCTCTCTTTTTTAGCACATATTAAATAACGGTTTAAATTTAAAAACAGAATTTTCCTTTTAAAAGTGTTTAACTAATAACTGCAAAAGGAAAATTCTGTTTTTTTAGATTTAGAATTTAATATACCCATTTACTTATTGGATAAATAAACAGCATAACCCGCTTCTTCTTTTAGAGAAGTACTAAAATAAAATATTTGCTGTTTAGCTGAGAGCTTTTTTAATAACTGAATTATCTTTTTATGCCTAATTGGATCAAAATGCACAAAGCCATCATCGATTATAAATGGATATGCTTGTTCTGTCTGCATCACTTCACTTAAGGCAAACCGCAACGCAATATACACCTGATCCATTGTAGCTTGGGATAATTCATCAATTTCAAAGAGGGTCCCATCACCCGCTTTTACTCGAATTCCTATTTTATCACTTGGAGGAAATATAGCTTCGTGATTTTGATATGTCAGTTCCTGAAGCCAGGTACTCGCTTTTTCGAAAATATCAGGGATATATTTTTCTTGAAAAAATTCTTTTGTTTGCTGTAATTTATTCAAGGCAACTTGATAAACCGCCCATTCTTTAGCTTGTTCTTGCAATTTTTCTAACTGCTGGAGATAATCGTGTTTAAAAGTAGAGTAATACTCGCTTTCCTCCAATTGTTTTATCCGCATCTCATGTGTAGCAATCCTCTGTCTTAATTTATCCGCTTCCTCTGCTAATTGACTAAGTATGGTTTCTGTTTCCTCTAATTGATTTTTTAAAATAGTTAAATTTGCGTAATCACCCTTTGAGATTTGCACCAATTCTTCTTGCGTTAACCATGTACTTAATTGAAAATGAAGTGTCTCTCGTTCTTCTTTAAGCTTTTGAACTTTATCATGGTAATCCACCGTTTCCAGAAATTCCGACTCAGAATTTACACCGGTTTCTTTAAACAAATCTGTAATAGCATTCTGATAAGGGTTTTGCTTTGTAACAATGTCTCTTAATTTCTTATCAAGGTCCACTAGCTGGTTATCCAATTGATGAAGCTCTCTTCTTACTACTACACTTTCTTCATAATATTGAGATAAAGCCTCTTTCGTCATCCTATCTGAAGTAGGTGATATTGCAGTTATGTTATTTAAAAATTTCTCTATCCTTTCATTTACATCTGCTTTTTGGTGAGTTAGGTCTCTTTTATCAATTTTCACTTCACTTATTTCTCTCATTCTTTCTTGCAGAGGAAGTAAAGCATGAATGACTTTTGGCCAATAGCTGAGCTCGATTGTTTGTAAAAAGGGAAACTGTTCAATCTGTTCCTTAACTTTTAACTGTACATTTTCTAACTGTTCTTCGGTAAATGAATCCCGTTCTTTTAATTTAAGTAACTCCATATTAATAGACTTTAATTCTTTTTCTAACGAACTCTGTTGTTCTTTATCCTCTTTATAGGAAGCTATTTTTTTCTCCAATTCAGCCTTCTCTTGCTCAGATAAATTTACAGCGTCTCCAGAAGGTAAATTAACAAGCTTTTTTCTTACATTTTTCGAGGAATTCCAGTGAATAAAATACATCGCGCCACTTAAGAATAAAAGAAATGCAGCAATTAGGAGCACAAACTTATCCAAAGCAATGTACATCAAACTTAATACACCAGCCATTATAAAAGATATCCAAAGAACCATCTTTGTTTTTTGTTCTTCATTTTTACCTTTTTTATCTAAATCCATTAAGTGAGCTTTTAAGCTAAGTGCCTCTTCCTGTTCTTTATGTTGTTCTAATCTATTTTCTATTTCACCAATTTCCTTTACCCGTTCTTCATCAATATTGAATTGTGTTAAACGGTCTTTTACTGCCTTTTTTTCCATTTCTAATGTTTTCATCTCGTTTTGAATATAGTTTTTTTCTAACTCCCATTTTTCTTTATTCTTCACCAATTCACTCCAGAGTGATTCAATATGAAAGGGAAGCTCTAATGTTTCCAGATCAGAAGCTGACAATTTAATTTGCAAAGAATCTAATGCATACTCCTGCTTTAATAAAAGCTGATCGATACGAGTTTGAAGTCTTTCTTCTTCTTCCTCCATCCTTTTTATATCTGTTACATTTCCCATTGCATTTTCTAATTGTCTAAATTCCGTATCTGATAGAAATTTCTCTTCTAGCTCTTTTTTCTTTTCTTTTAATTTTTTGTAGTTTTCTTCTAATACAGATTGTTCACTTTTTAAAGGCATTAACATCTGATGGTATTCATCATACGTCTCTTTCGCATGTGCTGGTATTTTATTCTCTCTATCTAATCCTTCTAATCGCTTGCTAAGCACATGAAATGTCTCGATATTTTCATAATAGGCTTTTTTTAATTCTGTATGTTCTTTCGTTTCTTTTTCTGTACGAATTCTTTGCTCAAGTTCATTTAACTTTTGATTTGCTTCATTCTTAGCAGCAATTTCTTTTTGATAATCATTTTCTTCTGCTTCGAGCTGCATGAGCTTCTCTTTTTTCTTTTGAAGGTCTTCAAATGCTTGGTTTAAAGATGGCTTTTTTCCACTTGGTTTAAATTTATCTGCTACCGCTTGTGTTAAGTTTTTTTCAATTTGATATATATAGTCACTGCCTGTCATCCCTACACCGAGAAGGACTTCATTTAGTTCTTTTGCACGCATATCAGGAAGTTTCAGTAACGCCTTGGCATCGAAACTATAAATAGCACGATAATTATCTGCATTTAAACCAGCTAGCTTTACCTTTAACCATTCTTCATCTTTCACTTCCCCGTTTGCGAGGTATATTTTCGCTGCTGCAGCGTATCTATCATGTAATCTTTCTATTGTAATTGGGGTGGAAATAATTTCAGAAACAACTAATTTACCACCCATTCGCCCGCCCTTTTTCGGTAAATACTTTTCTCTTTGTTTTGGACTCATACCAAATAATATAAATAAGAAAAAGTTCTGTATCGTAGATTTTCCCGCTTCATTATCTCCAATAATCGAAATGAAATTTTCATTTTCAAAATCAAACGTTTTATCTTGCCACTTTCCAAATCCATATATCTCAGCTGCTTCTATTCGCATCGATACCCCTCCTCTCTTTAGCCTTTTTCATGAAATAATTGTTCCAACAAAACTCTCGCCTCTGCTTGTATTTCTTCTTGTGCCTCCCTATCAAATGGCTCTATAAATTTTCTACCTACTGGATGTGTTAATAAAGGGTTTAGGATATCATCTAGAGTTTCTCCGCTTTTAAATTGCTTTGAAAGCTCCATTAAAAAGAAATTACCTGATTCCATTCCAATAGCATCAGATGGATTGTAGGAAACTCGAAATTTTGATAAGGCAATAGTTATATTCATAGCTTCTAGTCGATCATTCACTAACTCTTGAACTTCTAACAATTGATTGGTATGATCCCATTCTTTTATTTCTTCATTTGGATTTTTTAATTCTACCTCCACAATACAATTCCCTGTGTTTTGATATACCTGTTCTAATTTTTCTTGAATATCGTTAGTGAAGGTTGGGAGATGATCATAATGGTTTGCTTCAAGTGTTACTTTTTTATATTGAATAGATTGAAAAGGTAGAAAAGTCAGGTTTGTCTCAGTAGTAGTCAATTCTACTAAGTATCCGCCTTTTTCATCTGCTTCTTTTATAGACCTTCCCTGTATATTGCCAGGATAGATAATAGATGGTTCTGTTTTTATTACTTCTCTTTTATGTATATGACCTAATGCCCAATAATCAAATTTTTTCATAATGAGATCCTGCAATTGAAATGGTGCATAACTTGCATGCACTTGATTTTCTTTATCTCCAATGGAACCATGGAGCATTGCAATATGAAAGTGCGATTCACCTTTTCTAACATATTCATCTGTGCGATTTTTGCGTTCTGCTTGCTCTTGATAACTGAATCCGTATAGTGTAGCCACCGGCTGTTTATTTTTATAAAAAACTTTACTTTCTACCTGATTATTTTCAAAGACGTGTACATTATCTGGATAATCACGCTTAAATGTCTGTGCCCGAACAAAATCATGATTTCCAAAGCTTAGATAAACCTGAATATCATGCTTTTTTAACTTTTTAAAACCATCTAATAACTGGATATGTGCTTTTATACTTTGTATTTCTTGGTCAAAGATATCTCCAACAATTAAGACAAAATCCACTTGATGATTAATAGCATTGTCTATTAAGTTTTCATAGGCTACAAAGGTGCTCTCTCTAAGCCTTTCTACCATCTTACTCGGTAAATTCTCTGCGCCCTTAAAAGGGCTATCTAAATGTAAATCTGCACTATGTATAAACGTAAGCTTCGGTTGCATATGCCTGCTCCTTTTTCAAAAAAGATCTATTCTAATTGTAGCAAAGCTCTATATAGAATGCACGTTCGATTATTAATAAAGGTATTTTTCATTTAGAAAGACTTAGATTTCTTATACTATAGCCCAGTTAACTTTATATTTTCCTATTGTGTAATCTAAAAAACGTTTGAAGCCTTAAGCTAGGCTCCAAACGTTTTATATACCTATTCTTTTTTAGAAAGCTGTAATGCTTTTTTGAAATCCTTTAAGGAAGTGGATGTTCCATACATTAATACACCACCGCGATAAACTCTCGCTCCAATAAAAGCTAATATAAGGATAGTTGCGATCATAATAACAATACTTAGCCCAACTTCCCAGAATGGCACCTCCAACATACCTACACGTAAAAACATCGACATTGGTGTGAAAAATGGAATAAACGATGTGATGGTAATAAGAGATGACTCAGGCATGTTTAATCCTATCATCGCAACCATAAAGGCTGCTACTATTAATAAGATAACTGGCATCATCAACTGCTGCACATCTTCCATTCTGCTAACTAATGAACCAAGCATCGCTGACAGGGTAGCATATAATAAATAGCCGAGTAAAAAGAAGACGATCGCATAAATAAATGTAGCCAGTGATGCATCAGCCAAACCAAAGTACTCAAAAAATCCACCAACTAGCTCATCCTTCTTCGTCTGTATCATGAAATAGCCAACAACTATAAATAAGCCAACCTGTGTAAGTCCAAGTAATGCAATCCCTAAAATCTTAGCAAACATTTGACTAACAGGTGATGAGCTAGAAATTAATATTTCCATTACGCGTGATGATTTTTCATTCGCAATATCCATTGCTATCATATTTCCATAGGTTATAACTGCAAAGTAAAGTAGAAATAACATCACGTAAACAAGTCCGCGTGCTCCACTTAATTCTTCTTCCGTTTTAATTTCTCCACCAGTACCTTCTCCACTGCTAATCATTTCTGTTTCGAAATTAACCGGAGCATAGATATCTTCCATGATTCCAGCATCAATTCCAGCTTGGTTTAACGCAATTGCCTCTTTAATTTGCTGCAGTTGCATGCGTAATTGACCATCAATACGAGTACTGGTCTGTGCATTTGAAGAATAAACTGCTTCAGGTAAGTTTTCCTCATTCTCAGAAACAGTTAAAACACCTTGAAATTCCTCTTCAAGTACAGCTTCTTCTGCTTCTTCTTTCGTACCATTAAATTCTTCCAACACAATACTGCTTTCATTTGAACTTAACTGGTTATTGATTTGCTCAGTTATACCTTCCGTTTCGTCGATAACCGCTATCCGATCCGTTTCTTCATTATCAAAAAGTTCCATAATCGATTGAATGTTAGCTAGGGCAATAATAAATACAAGAAAGATTGCTGTAGTAATCACAAATGATTTCGATTTTATGCGACTGAGATAAGTATGAAGTAATACAATCAAAAATTTATTCATACGATTCACCTGCCTTTTCGATAAAGATATCATTTAAACTTGGTTCTTCTAATTCGAATCTACGCACAAATCCTTTTCCTTGAAGGGATTCAAATAATCGACCAGCAACTTCTTCACTTTCGACCTGACAAGTGATACCATCTTGATAGTTTTTTACTCGTACTACACCAGAAATATTCTGGATAAAATCAAGATCAAAATCAGCATGAATAATGACGTTCTTCTTCCCAAACGAACGCTTAATTTCCTTTAAGCCGCCTTGGACCACAGGTTTTCCATTTTGCAAAATGCATAAATACTCACATAGTTCTTCCACATGCTCCATCCGGTGGGAGGAAAACACAATAGACGTACCCTGCTTTTTCAAGTCAACGACTGCTTGCTTTAACATTTCAACATTAAGCGGATCAAGTCCAGAAAACGGTTCATCTAAGATGAGTAGTTTTGGTTTATGTATAACCGCAGATATAAATTGTATTTTTTGCTGATTACCCTTTGAGAGTTCTTCTATCTTTTTATCTAAATAGTCAGGCACTTTGAACCTTTCTAACCAACCATTTAATTCCGTAATGACCTCTTGCTTTTTCATACCACGGAGCTTCCCTAAATAAATCAATTGATCGCGTACTTTTAATTTTGGATACAACCCTCTTTCTTCTGGTAAATAACCAATCATATCACTCTTGCTGTAATCAATTTTCTCTCCATTCCATAATATCGATCCCGATGTTTGATCAATGAGACCAAGAATCATTCGGAATGTTGTCGTTTTACCAGCACCATTGGCACCTAAGAACCCAAATATTTGTTGATCTGGGATTTCTAAGGATAGCTGATCCACTGCCGCAAATGATCCGAATTTTTTCGTCACATTATCTAATTTTAGCGTCATGTTTTAACCCCTCTCTGCTTTTGTTTCCTATAGATAAGTACGTTTTAAATAGTAAAAAGTTTCAGTAATGAATAAATTAATTACCTACATAATCAGTTATATTTTATAAATTCTAATTGCTTATTAACCGATAAGCTTAAAAAACAAAAAAAGAACACCGTCATTTAAACGATGTTCTTTCATGTTTTATTGTTCTTGTACCCCGTAAAGTTCTTCTAGAGGCTTTGTAATAATTCTGCTTACTTCATTAATTAGAGCATTAACTTTTTGTTCTTGCTCCATTAGTTTAGAAATATCTTCATGTTGTTGAACAAGCTCTACCACTTTCTTCGCTTGTTCTACTTCTTCTTCTGTAATTTCTTCCCCTTGCATTTGCTTTTGTTGTAATTCCATTTGTGTATTACGGAAGTTATCAAACATATTTTTAGAAGTCTCATCTTGCATCACTTTGTCATATGCAGTTTTTAACTCTTTGTACTCATCACTTTCTTGAAGCGCTTTTTCTAAATCATGTGCGC
This sequence comes from Saliterribacillus persicus, assembly GCF_003337485.1. Classification (GTDB taxonomy): domain Bacteria; phylum Bacillota; class Bacilli; order Bacillales; family Amphibacillaceae; genus Saliterribacillus; species Saliterribacillus persicus. The sequence continues at coordinate 34,985 of NZ_QPJJ01000007.1, read as the reverse complement.
TATCGTAAACATTTGCCATAAATAAAATCCTCCTAAAGATTACTTGCGTTTTTTTCACTATTCCACTATAACAAAGATTATACAATTATCCAAAGAAGACGAATATAATGCCTTGGAATGCGCCAATTAATCCACCCAAAACCGCTCCCAAATAAGTAATAAGCTTAAATTCCCGTTTAGATATGGATAAAAGCAGCTGTTCAATTCTTGATGTGGGAAAAGAAGCTACTTGTTCTTCTACTATCTTATCCAGAGCTAGATGATCAAGCATTGTTGGGATTTTAGATGCGATTTTTTCTAATGCTTGATCGAGCATTTGAGGTAATATTCTTTCTAGCAACTCTTTTTCATATGGCTCTATAAAGGTATGGATCGGTTTATCTAATACCTTGCGAATAGGTAAGTTATTCTCAAGTGTTTCCGTTAAAGCACTTTGTATTTGTCTGTTTAAAAGTATTGCTTCATATGCACCAATATCTTTTTTCATCCATTCCTGCCATTGACTCTCTACTAATGAGGCTAACCATTCTTTTCCACTTTTGGATTCTATATATTGAACTAATAGGTGCTGTACTTTTCCGGCAAGTTCTTCGCTATTAAACATAGAAGCAATCATGTTTGCAATAAACCCACGAGACGCAATATATTGCTCAATTACATCTCTTATTTGAGATTTTGTTTCCTCTTCTTTTAGCATGGCTGCAGCTTTGGTTTGCCCAATTTCGACCAGTTCACTGCGCAGCTGTTTTATTTCTTCTTCCCATTTCCCCTCAAAGATACTTTTAAGCGATGTGTCACGGTTTTCTTCTACTTTTTGCTTGTAAAACTCTAAAACGGATGTAGAGATTTTCCTCTTGATATCTTCCTCTTTCACCGTAATATTTAATTTTTCTAATACATTGGTTAAGCTACCAGCATTTTCTTTAAATCCACGCCATTCTTTATTAAAAAAAGTTAATAACTGCTGTTTTAAAGCAGGGTCTTTGAGCTTCTTTTGCATACCATCTGGCGTTATTAAATAGTCTACCACCATGTCTCCTAGTTGAACTGCCAGCTGTTCCCGCCTTTTAGGAATGACACCTGGTGTAAATGGTAATCGCCATTTCCCTATATATTTTGCTTCATAAGGACGAAATAGCATTTTTATTGCAAGCGAATTTGTTAATCCACCTATTAAAGCTCCAATTAAAATCATCGTTAAAATGGTTAACGCTATGCCCATAAAATCTCTACCTTTCTTTTCTATCATGATTCTGCTAATTATAACGAAATCTTAACAGTTCGTCACGAAAATATAGCTATCCTTTTGTATAGATATTATCGAAAAGAACAAAATATATTCGATAGCTATTATTTAAGGAGGAAAAATTATGGCAAAGCCTAGTAGTAAAGAAGAAAGAGATGCCAGAGAAGTTTACGAACTAGATGTTGATCGCATGATCAATGAAGGTATGGCAGGGGGAACTGTTCATAATAAATACGATCAATGGCAAATTGAAGAATCAAGAGAATTACCAAAACAAGAAGAAAAATTTTCCTATAAACCAGAAGATATAAAGCACAGGCACAAAACACACCGTTAATTGGTGTGTTTTTTCTTCAATTATTATCCGTTTACCTTCTTGCTCTTTTAGTTATTTGATATAATGATTAAAAAGCAAATAATGAAAGAGGAATTTACTTATGATCAAAGAATTAGAAGCATTATTCCCCAATTTTATCGAAGCTACAACTGAGACAATGACCAAGACAGAAGGGTACTTTTGGTACTTGACTCCAGATGGATATATTATTGGTATCCCTAATGATGATTTAAGCACAAGGGAACAAAAACTTTTAGAAACTTTTTTAACACCTTACTATGCAAATCAACCACCAACAAATAGTCGTGAAGAAGTATGGATGGACATTTTATTTCACAACAAAATTCCAGATGACAAAATTGATCCTAATACTACAAGTTTTCACTTTGTTTATTTTTCACTCTCTGATGAATCAATTGACCCTGAGTCATTCCGAGAAGCAATCTATGGACTTTTCCCAGAAAAAACTTCGATTCTTTGGGAGAATAATCATGAAGGAGTGATTATTGAGGAACGCCAATTAGCAGAGGAAGATGCGGTATCTTATACCGAGGTAATCGAGGTATTGGTGAGTGATTTCTATATGAATATTCATTTATTTGTTGGTCCTGTCTTACGTGATGTGCAAGAAGCACACCAGTATTATGCATGGATTAAAAAAACCTTCCATCGAACTATAAAACAAAATCATGCTGTTCTCCATTACATTGAAGCAGTTCCTATGCTTTTACTTGGGGATAGCTCTCACGAAGAAAAGCAAGCAATTGCAAGAACAATTCTACAAGATGTAGCAAAAGATGAAGAACTACTTAAAACGATCCGTGTTTTCCTTGAAGCAAACTCAAATACTACCCTTGCTGCTAAGCGAATGTATATGCATCGAAACAGCTTGCAATACCGCGTAGATAAGTTTATCGAAAAAACTGGTATTGATGTCAAACAATTCTCAGGGGCTTTAGCAGTTTACCTTTGTTTATTGCTTAAAGGATAATTATTCCTTTATTTCAACACCTTTTTATAGGCTATTTTTTTACAATAGAGCCCTACAAAAGGTGCTCGGACAACTTCTATGTAACCGTGCACAAACACCAGAATATTTTTTGTGCATGGTTGCTATTTACCTTTTTCAGGATTATGCGTAGACTATGACTTATAGATGAAACGCTTTCAATTACTAGGAGGGAATATAATGGCAGAACTATCACTCAGAAACATTGACAAGATTTATAATAAGGACGAAGGTAAAGCAGTAGACAGCTTCAACCTTGAAATTAAAGACAAGGAATTTGTTGTATTTGTCGGACCATCAGGTTGTGGTAAATCAACTACACTACGTATGATCGCTGGTCTTGAAGAAATTTCAGGTGGAGAATTCTACATTGATGATAAATTAATGAACGAAGTAGCTCCAAAAGACCGCGACATTGCAATGGTATTCCAAAACTACGCGTTATATCCACACATGAACGTGTATGATAACATGGCATTTGGTTTAAAACTTCGTAAGTTTAAAAAGGATGAAATTGAAAAGCGTGTTAGTAATGCTGCAAAAATTCTTGGTCTTGAAGCATACTTAGATCGTAAACCAAAAGCATTATCAGGTGGTCAACGTCAGCGTGTGGCATTAGGTCGTGCGATTGTACGTGACGCAAAAGTATTCTTAATGGATGAGCCTTTATCAAACTTGGATGCTAAATTACGTGTTCAGATGCGTGCTGAAATTCAAAAACTTCACCACCGTCTTCAAACTACAACAATTTATGTAACACACGACCAAACAGAAGCGATGACAATGGCAACACGCCTTGTTGTACTTAAAGATGGTATTATCCAACAAGTTGGTGCTCCAAAAGAAGTTTATGATAAGCCAAACAACATTTTCGTAGGTGGATTTATTGGGTCTCCTGCAATGAACTTCTTTAACGGTACATTAGAAGAAGGTCACATGGTTCTTGGTGACACTAACGTAGAAGTTCCAGAAGGTAAAATGAAAATTCTTCGTGAGCAAGGATATATTGGAAAAGAGGTAGTACTAGGTGTACGTCCAGAGGATATCCATGATGAAATGGTATTCTTAGATGCTAACCCTGGAACTAAAATTAAAGCAACAATTGATGTTGCAGAATTAATGGGTTCTGAGTCTTACCTTTATTCTGAAGTAAATGGTCAAGAATTTGTTGCACGAGTTGACTCTCGTACAGATATCAATGGTGGAGAGAAAATTGATCTAGCATTTGATATGCACAAATGTCACTTCTTTGATAAAGATAACGAACAAAGAATTCAATAATTAATATTTATAGAAGATAGAGAGTGAAGCTTGTAATTCACTCTCTATTTTTTTGTGAGTAGTCATTAGAGTATGAAAACTATAGCTAGCCTACACGAAAAATTATATGGTTTTCACCCAATTGGTCCTTATTTATAAAAAATTAGAGACGTGCAGATTGCACGTCTCTCTTTTTTTATCAATTATTCTATTTTGTTATTGTTGTCCACCTATTTGTTGTTCAGCCATTTGTACCAAACGTTTTGTGATTTCTCCACCAACGGATCCGTTAGCGCGTGCTGTTTCATCAGCACCAAGGTTAACACCAAATTCTTGTGCAATTTCGTACTTCATTTGATCTAGTGCTTGTTGAACACCAGGCACTACTAATTGATTTGAACTGTTGTTATTTGCCATGTTGTATCACCTCCTGTACCACTATTTTGGTCAAAAAGGTGATTCTTATGAGTAATAATCATTAGTAATTTATAGCAAAAATGTTAATCTTATTTTGGATACGTCATTTCTTCTGGTTTAATATAAGAATCAAATTCTTCTGCTGTCAAAAAGCCTAATTCTACAGCTGTTTCTTTTAATGTTTTATTTTCAGCAAAAGCTGTTTTGGCTATTTTGGCAGCATTTTCATATCCGATATGAGGATTAAGAGCTGTCACAAGCATTAAAGAATCATTTAAATTTTTCTTGATTTGTTCATGATTTGGCTCTAAACCTATAACACAACGATCATTAAATGATAGCATACTATCTGCTAATAGTTGTGCTGATTGCAAGAAATTATATGCTATAACAGGTTTAAAAACATTTAGCTCAAAGTTACCCTGACTTGCAGCAAATCCTATCGTTGCATCATTCCCCATTATTTGTGTAGCTACCATTGTAATTGCTTCACTTTGCGTAGGGTTTACTTTTCCAGGCATAATAGAACTACCTGGTTCATTCGCCGGAATAGAAATTTCTCCAATTCCACAGCGTGGTCCACTTGCTAACCAACGAACATCATTTGCAATTTTCATTAAATCTGCAGCAAGTGCTTTTAACGCACCATGTGCAAATACTAATTCATCGTGACTCGTTAATGCATGGAATTTATTCGAAGCGGAAATAAAATCTTTTTTTGTAAAAGATGCAATTTCTTTAGCCACACGCTCTGAAAACTCGGGATGTGCATTTAAACCAGTTCCAACTGCAGTTCCACCGATAGCTAATTCTTTAACTGATGGAATACTTGCATCTATCATTGCTTCCGTTTTTTCGAGCATTCGATGCCAACCACTAATTTCTTGTCCTAAAGTTAAAGGAGTTGCATCCTGCAAATGTGTACGTCCAATTTTAACGACATCGTCAAACGCTTCCATTTTTTCTTTTAAAGTCTTTTTTAATGTGTTTAAAGCAGGAATTACTTGATCTTCTAACTTTAGTACACTCCCAATGTGCAAAGCTGTTGGATACGTGTCATTTGAACTTTGTGACTTATTAACATCATCGTTTGGGTGTAGTACAACGTCACTACCCTGTGCTTTTAACCAATCTGTACCTACATATGCAATCACTTCATTCACATTCATATTTGATTGCGTTCCGCTTCCCGTTTGCCATACAACTAAAGGAAAGTGTTCTTCAAGCTCGCCTGACAAAATCTGGTCAGCCGCATAGCAAATCGCTTTTGCTTTTTCTTCCTCCAATAAACCTAGCTGGCTATTAACAATGGCAGCACTTCGTTTTAAAATAGCAAAACCATCTATTATTTCTTTCGGCATTTTCTCCTGTCCAATTGGAAAATTCTCTTTACTTCGCTGGGTTTGTGCTCCCCAAAATTTTTCAGCTGGAACGTTTATTTCACCAATTGTATCTTTTTCAATACGATAATCCATCATATCTTCCTCCCTAATATAATTCTCCCTTCCCTATTGTATCAAAAAAATTAAAAAGTGTGGAAAAGAAGGTTACGTTTACTTATGATGGTTTTTATTTTCAAACCTAACTCCTTCACAAAATATTGCGAGTTATGGAAACATCTAACAGTCATTTTCTATTATAATTAAGTTATATATCTACAATTGAAAGTGAGGCTATACAATGCCTAATATTTGGACTCATATTCTTTTCTGCGAAGATGTATTAGATGCTGTTAACGCCAAAGAGTATAAAGTAGCAGAGGAAAACTATTTGAATTTAGGGGCGCAAGGACCAGATCCTTTTTTTTATCACCATTTTTTACCTTGGAAAAATGAAAGTAAGATCAATCAATTAGGTACAGTATTACATACAGAAAAGTGTGGAGATTTTCTGATGGAATTAATTATTCAGGCACAGCATGCTAATAAAAATACGAAAGCCTATGTATTTGGATTCTTTACCCATCATATTTTAGACAGAAATACACATCCATATATTCATTATCGCGCGGGTTATGAGAAAAATAAACATCAAAAATTGGAAGTGATAATAGATACTTTATTTATGCAAGGAAGGTATCACCTTAAAACATGGAAAACACCCGTTTGTAAATCCATTGATGTAGGTATGTCATGTGATAAAAATGTTTACAAAGTAATGAATAAAAGCATGAGGAAAATTTATTCAGAAGAAACCAAGGAGCTTTCAAAAGATTATCTACACCTTGCTTATAAGGACATGAAGCATGCACTTCAACTTCTGTATGACCCTATTGGTTGGAAAAATTTTTTATTAGGAAATTTAATATCTCCTTTTTCACACCAGCCTATTTCGGACAATCTAGATTACCTTAATAAAAACCATAAAGAGTGGCGACACCCAGCAACAGATAAACCGTCTTCTAAAAGCTTTTTAGACCTCTATGATAAAGCGCGCACAGAAGGAATTGAAATAGGGTCGTTATTGATGGAATACTGGGAAAATCCATCCACTAATTTAGAAAATAAACTTCGGAAAATTATTGATAATTATTCCTATGATACTGGGTTACCATTAAAAGATAATGCTTCAAATAAATATAGTGATCCTATTGTTTAATAGTTATCAAAAAAGTAAGCGTTCAGATTAATTGTAACCTGAACGCTTTAATAATTTATGATTTAATTGGAATGAAATTGTTAATTTGTCTCTAATTGAATAGTGGTTACACAGGTGTCATCTCCATCAAAGGTAGAAATTTCTGACGTCTGTGATTTACCATCTTTTTCAATGGTTATTTGATAAGTTTTATCTCGCGGCAACCATAAATCAATAAACCCATTATCTAAAGATTCTAATGTCTCATCTACGATTACATTTCCTTCTTCGTCTTCAATATAGACATCAAATTCTTCATTAGCTAATTCACCCATACAACCAGTCAAACTATGAATAGCACATGGATGAGTTTCATTAATGTACGGTGCAATAGAAACAAAAAATTCGTCTTCGGGTAATTCATATGTTGTTTCTTTATTACTTTTTTGTACAATTAACTCTTTTGAATTAATAGAAGCAGCCTCCGCGGTCAAATTATCCACGCTATAATCATGCACTAAATCTTTAATATTTTTCGGTTCCTCTGTAGTTTCATTATCCTCTAGATCAACAACTACAATAAATATAACCAAAGCAGCGATTAGAACTCCAACCGCTAACATTATTTTTTTTAACATTTATTATTCTCTCCTTAGTTCAGTATGGTAAATAATATTTCACGGCACACATTACGTGCAATCATTCACAATATTATTTAATTTTACCACATAATACAAATATTAAAAACTAATTTTTTAACTTTTTTCTTGAATTATATTAAATACAATAAAAGGAAAATAATCGTCTTAATTTGAAGATAAAAACGTGAACCACCTATTTATATTTTTAAGTAAGCTTCAAATGGTTCACGTTAGGTATTAGACGTTTTAATGGTCGAATAACTAATAATTGGCTCTTAATAGAAGCTTGATTTACATAAACTTAGTAAGTTTATTGCTTCGATGAAATTATTTTTGTAATTGAAAAATAGTTAGGAGTTATAATTCATTCATGGCACTAAACCAAAATATTCCTCTAACGTTAACTCCGCTTCATGAATAGCACTCGCTATGTTTTTTCCAACATAACGAAGGTGCCATGGTTCATAACTATAACCAGTTATTGCACTTTTCCCTTCAGGATAGCGAATAATAAAACCATATTCATGCGCATTATTGGCAACCCATTGACCTTCAGGAGTTTGTTTAAATGTTTGTTCTAACGCAAAAGCTTCAGCTGCAGTTGATACATCCATCGCAAGTCCCGTCTGATGCTCACTGGTACCTGGTCTAGCTGAAAATTTATCTGTCTCTTCTTGTCCTCGTGTGGCAACATTATGTTCATATATTTGTTTTTGCCTTTCATAAGATCTATACCCAGATACAGCATGTAAATCTAACCCTACTTGTTTACTTGCTTCAAATAAATCTTCTAATGCCCTTGCTGCTTCTTCTCGTAATTGACGTTTAGGATCATTCGGATCAAATGGAAAAGGAACATCTGGTATGACCAAATCATTTGGTGTATATCCATCTGGTAGCTTCCTTTGTTTGTTAACTACAACTTGTAAGCTTGACGGGTTATTAACTACTGTTAAACCGTCACTATCTACAACTGTTTCTTCTTGCTCTACTTCTTCATTTTGCTCTGTATTTTCATCTTTCTTAATAAGCTTTAAAGTTTCAGGTATTTTCTTTTCTTGTTTTTCAACCATACTTTTTTTCATATCTTCTGTGGCTTTTATATTCTCTTCACATCCAATTAAAAAAGAAGATAGAATTAAAAATATACCACTTGTGATCACAAACTTTTTCATGAATATTTTATCCTCTCATTTTGTCTATCTTTTACTATAACATAGTTAAATTAGGAAAAACATATTCAAAAGTTCTCATTTTAAATCTTTAAAAAGTAAATTATTATTCGACATTGAAGAATCGTTACATTTTTTAGCATACATCGAACCTTTGAACATAAATTTTAAAATTTTCTTGCCCACAAAAAAAAGAGAAAACTGTCAAAAATGACGTTTTCCCTCTATATACTTACTAAGATGCTTACCCTTGGATGTACTAAGTATCAGTATTCCCAAATGTAACTATTATAAGATTCGCTTAATTCTTTAAATTTTTCTTCATTTTTCTCATCAATGGACTGGTTGATATCTTCCTCTAAGCGTGCATGATTCCAACTAAAACATAGCTCATCAAGTATAAGCTGTGACGCTAGCTTAATTTCATAAGAAACTTCTCTTTTTGCAATCAATTTAAGATGCTTGTTACTCGTAAAAGTTCTTAACCTATAATTTACTTTTTGTTTTTTCATGGAACACGCCCCCTGTTCCTTTATTTTTATTATCCTAGATTTACAGCAGGATTGCAATCATTTTATAAAAAATATTCTGAATATTTATAATACACTTCCCTTATTTTGGATAAAGTAAACCATATATACTAATTAAATATTAAATTTTTAAAACTAGACGAAGAGACAAGCTTTTGATACGCTTTACATACTCTTTTAATTCGATTAGGAGCTTTCAAAATGAACCAGTATGAAAAATATAAAAAAGCTGAAAAGGGTGCATGGCTTAGTATTATTGCATATCTTATTTTAGCTACAGTTAAAATTACGATAGCAGAGGTCGGAAACTCAGCCGCGCTAAGAGCAGATGGGTTAAATAATACGACTGATGTCATCGCTTCTGTTACTGTTTTGATTGGACTGAAAATTTCTCGTAAACCTCCTGATAAAGACCATCACTACGGACATTTCCGTGCAGAAACGATTGCCTCTCTTGTAGCTGCATTTATCATGGTTTTCATTGGTTTACAGGTTATTGTGGAAACATTCCGTTCGATTATAAGTGGCGAGTATCATCAGCCTGATATGCTAACAGCATGGACGGCTGTAGCAGCTGCTGTTGTGATGTTTATCATTTACCGGTACAATTTACGTCTTTCAAAAAAAGTTAACAGCTCCGCACTACATGCTGCGGCTCAAGATAATAAATCAGATGCTTATGTCAGTATTGGTGCTGCTATAGGGATATTTGGGGCTCAATTGCATTGGTACTGGCTAGATCCTTTGGCGGGATTCATAGTAGGACTAATCATTTGTAAAACAGCTTGGCACATCTTTTGGGATGCTACCCATACTTTAACGGATGGATTCGACGCAGATGAACTAGAAACAATTAGAGAAAGCATTGGCGCTCACCCTGAGGTAGAAAGCGTAAAGGATATAAAAGGTAGATTGCACGCCAATCAACCACTTATTGAGGCGACTATTTATGTTGATCCAACTTTAACGGTACAAGAAAGTCACGATATATCTGATGAAATTGAAGAAACACTTCAAGCTGATCTTCACGTTCCACATGCACATATTCATATTGAACCATTTAATCAATCCATAAAAAAAGAGCAAGAATGATAAAATTCATCCTTGCTTTTTTATTTATACTTTTAAATTGTTTAATAATTTTCTAATATCCTTAAATCCATATGCTGTTTCCTGATATGTACCCTCACCAATAGTTGTAGCTTCTTCCTCTATTTTTTCAGCACCATATTTAATGTAGAACTGATTCGATGGATTCTGCGTTAACACCCACACAAGAAGAGAACGGTAACCAAGCTTGTCCATTTCTTCTGCGAAAGTACGCAATAACTCTCTTCCCATACCTTTTTGTTGAAACTCCGGAAGTAAATAGATCGCGTATATTTCCCCGTCAATTCCAAATCTTTTCGTTCTTTCACTTCCACCAGAAATAAATCCAATTATCTGCCCAGCTACTTCCATAACAAAGACAGGTTGGCGTTCTTTCGGCAGACTTAAAACAGTTTCCCAAAGTGTTATCCGATGATCAACGGTAGTATTAGAAATATCTTGCTCATTAATTAAATCTTGATAAGTAGCTTTCCAACTTTGTACGTGTACTTCAGCAATTGCCACTTTATCTTCTTTCGTGGCTGCTCTAATCTTCTGTATCATCATTTATTCTCCTTTTCTTACAAGCTAGAGATTAAAAACACAGTTGCAATGGCTCCGCACACAACAAGAATGATGTGCATTCGAAAATAAGACAAAAGAATTGCAACAACCCCACCAGCTATTCCAGCAAAGGCATTGTTTGGTATAACTCCCATTATACCAGGGAAAATTAGGGCGCCGAGGGCAGCATACGGAATCGCCTCTAACATTTTCTCCATCCATTTTGGAAAAGTAACTGATTCTACGATGAAAACTGGAAGAATGCGAGGTATAACCGTGACAAGCGCCATGCCAATAATAATTATCCAGATCACGCTTGTCCCTCCTCCCTAAGCACAAATACTCCGGCTATGGCACCAACAATCGTTCCTAGTACGATCGACCATCCCTGTCCGAGATACGGAGTAGCAATAAAATTTGACACCATAGCAATAACTGCAATGATGACAATCTTCGTTTCCTTGCGAATAGAGGGTACTAATAAGCCGATAAACATTGCATATAATGCGACACCCATACTTTGACTAAGTGAGTGTGGAATCACATCTCCAAGTAAGCCGCCTAATAAAGAACCGAGTACCCATGATAAATAAGCTGATAACATCATCGTCAGATAAAAATACTGTCCATTTTTGTTATTAAATTGCTTTCCGTATATGGAAGCAACAGAAAATGTTTCATCCGTGAGTCCCATTGCTAATGGCAGCTTCCACTTTTTATCAAATATTCTAATGCGATTCATGAGCGATAAACTCATAACAAAATGTCTAAAATTCAACACGAAGGTAGCAATGATGATTTCAATTGCACCTGTTCCAAGTCCGATCATGCCAGCTCCCATAAACTGCGCAGCACCAGCATACACTAAGAGACTCATGCCAGTTAATTCCATTAACGTTAAACCAGATTGCTTAGCAAGAACCCCATACGCAATCGCAATTGGAAGATATCCAACTACTATAGGCATGCCTGCTATCAATCCATCACGAATAATAGCTCTTTTGTTTCTTTCAAATGACGTTTCCATACCATTTACCCCTTTGACTTATCAACCCTTATACTTCATCTTGATCTGTTAGAATTAATGGCTTATCCTTTTGGATTACAATGGTATGTTCAAATTGAGCTGACCTTCCTCCATCTATCGTACGCGCCGTCCACTTGTTATCATCCATCTTACTTTGCCATTTACCTTCATTTAGCATTGGTTCAATTGTGATAACCATACCTTCCTTTAAACGAGGACCTTTTCCAGCTAATCCGTAGTGTGGGATATGAGGAGGCTCATGAATGGTCGGACCGATTCCATGACCTGTAAAATCGCGAACAACACTAAACCCTTCTGCTTCAGCATACTGTTGAATCGCGTGTCCAATGTCACCGATACGATTACCAGCTACTGCTTGCTCAATCCCTTTATAAAGTGATTCTTTCGTTACGTCTAGGAGCTTCTTAGTTTTTTCATCAGGGTCGCCTACTACATAGGTCCAAGCTGAATCTGCTAACCCGCCTTTTAAATTAAATACCATGTCAATGGTAACAATATCACCTTGTTTTAATTTCTCATCACGAGGAAAACCGTGACATATCTCATCATTAATGGAAGCACATGTTGCATATTCATATCCGTTATAACCTTTTTGTTCTGGTGTAGCACCATTTTCTTTTAAAAATGACTCTACAAAATCATCTATTTGTTTAGTTGTCACACCCGGTTTCATTCTTTTTGCAATTTCTTTATGGCAGGAAGCCAATAATTTTCCCGCTTCATGCATCATTTCTATTTCACGTTTGCTTTTTCGAGTAATCATATTCTTCTTCCTTTCTATCTAAATCGCTACAAATCAAACTGTAAACTTGAATTCCTTAGTCATTTTATCACATTTAGAACGAAAATGAATCAGCTATGCTTTAATATGTAAGTACTACATTAGGCAGAAGAATAGCTGATGAGAAAAAATATACTCATCAGCTAGTTTCTTCTTAGCTATTAATTAATAAGATCCATAGCCCCAAGAAGCGCCTATAATGATTAACAAGATAAACAACACCACGATTAAAGCAAAACCAGAGCCGTAATTATAAGTTGCACCCATCTCTTAATCCCTCCTTTTGTGATTCACTTATAACGTATGAATTTTATATAAAAAGGTATGGGCATATTCAAAAATGGGTGTTTAACTATATCAGACTCTCTATCCTATTCATTCTTTTACATAATCATGAATGGAATAATATTCTCCATTTTTTAATTCGTTTTCGTTTTGAAGTATTTTTACTAATACTTCTGCAACGATATTAGTATTTCTTAAACGATTTTCGATTTTTAATTGTTTGAAATTCTCCACCTCTTTAAATTGAGATGTATCCGCAGAACGAATTTCTCCTTGCATTCCTGTATCCATAATACTAGGATCAAATAAGATGATCTTATGTTTATTCTCTAATTCTTCCTGTTCTATTGCTACGGTATCAGAATAACGGTCTAACGCAGCTTTTGTGCTTCCATATGCACTCCAGCCATAAACCGAACGATTAGCAGCTCCTGAGGTTATATTTGCGATTTTTAAGTCTATATTATCTCCCCAAACATTTAAGAAATGATTGGTGAAAAGCATCGGTGCTAATAAATTTACATGTACATGCTTCTTTAAAGAAGTAGTAGACTGTTTGCCTACTTGCTCAATCGGCTGCACGAGCGCTGCGTTATTAATGATTACACATTCCGATATTAGATCATAGTTTAAATTTGAGGTAAATGCTTTTAGCGTTTTTTCCGTTTTATCAACCTCAGACAAATCTAATGAAATATGGTGGTAGCTACCTTTTGCATGATACTTATTCAAATCCTTGTTATCACTTCTTGCAAAACCCACAACCGTGTACCCAAGGTCCATTAACAGTTTTGCAGTAGCTTCTCCTAATCCCTTTGATGTACCCGTTATAAGTGCTAATTTCATGATTTCATCCTCCCTTATTAAATTCTATAATTTAGCCTTTTCAATGGCATTTGAAAAAGCTTCTATAATATCCGTAGCATCTTCTATTCCAACTGAGATTCGCACTAAACCTTTTGTAATTCCTAATTCTTGTTGTGTATCTTTGCTTAAATTACGGTGTGAGGTTGCAATTGGATAAGAGACAGAAGTTTCTACTCCCGCTAAAGTTGGAACAATCTTCACCCATCCTAGGACTTTAAAAAATGTTTCTACATTACATGATTCAGTTATATCAATCGATACAATGGCTCCATTTCCTTTTTCAGAAACATGTTCAGGATAATATACTTTATCAACTAATGAATGTTGTTTTAATGCATCAGCAAGCTTCTGTGCATTTTTCACATGTCTCTCCATCCTTACGCTTAAGGTTTTTAAACCTCTTACTGTTAACCATGCCTCCATAGGACTTAAAGCAGTGCCTAAATTTACACCTTTTTGTTTCGCATGTGTAATAAGTTCTTCATCACCTACCAGCACGCCTGCTGTGATATCACTATGCCCTCCCAAATACTTTGTCGCACTGTGGACAACTAAATTGATTCCAGTTTGATAAGGATTTACAAGATAAGGAGTGGCAAAAGTGTTGTCAATCATTGTTTTTAGTTTGTGCTTTTTAGCAATTCTTACAATATACTCTAAATTTTCTACACGAAGTAATGGATTTGTCACCGACTCAGAATATAATAGGACGGTATTTTCCTCAATAGCTGCTTCAAAATCTTGATTAAAGTCTTGAAACGTTACAGATATTCCGAAATCAGGTAACTCTTTAGCAAACAATTCATAGGTGCCACCATAGATATCACTAGAACAAAGAATGTTATCTCCTGCTTTTGCAACAGACAGAATTCCAAGCAAAATAGCAGATAGCCCGGAGCCGCTTGCTAACCCAGCTGGCGCGCCTTCTAATTCTGCTACTGCTTCAGCTAATTCGTCTGGATTTGGATTGCCTACTCTGGAATATAAATATTCTTTTTCTCCAGCATAAAATTTTTCAATGTCATCGAGATCCTTGAATTTAAATGCGGATGTTTGATAAATTGGGGTGGTTTTACTATGTAAGTCTTGATTAAATTTTTTTGATAAATGCACAGATTTTGTATCAAAAGCTTGTCCCATTTGTAACTTCCTCTCTTTTTTCAATCAAATTATTCTTATCTATACTTTACATTAAATATTGTCACTTTCCAAGATTCGTGCTAAAACCGTATTGAGCTTCTCTATTTTTAAATAAAAAGAAGATAGTCTCACCTATAACGGTTTGACTATCTTCTGATATATATGTTTATTTACTGCGCAGCCATGAGATACACATGGTTCCATGACCAGTATGAACTCCGGCCACAGGGACTAGAGTTTGCACGCGAACTTTAAGATTTTGATGTATTTGTTCAATCTCTTCTTTCCATTTATGCGCTTGCTCTTTTACACCCGCATGTGAAATAGCTATCTCTTTGATGCTATGCTTTTTAATTGCTTCTTCCATTAATTGAATAACTTTTTTCTGTGCGCGTTTCTTAATCCGTACTTTATCATAAATAATAACTTTACCGTTATCAAAGCCGAGGATTAGGTTAATGTGGAGCAAGCTAGCAAAAATAGACTGTGTCGTGCTCACACGCCCACTCTTCTTTAATTGCTCTAAATTAGCCGGTAATAAAAACATTTCACCTAATTCTGGATAGGTACGCATTACCTGAATAACTTCTTCATAGGATTTGCCTTCTTCAAACAACTGAATTCCATTTTCTATCATTTTACCAAGTGCATAATCGCCTATTTTCGAATCAATTACTTCCACTTCAAAACCAACCATTTCTGAAGCACTAATCGAGCTTTGATAGGTGCCTGTTAATTGACTAGACGCGTGAATGGCAATCGCACCATCATATTCTTCTTTTAATTTTTCATACAGGGTTACAAAATCACCATATGCTGGCTGACTTGTTTTTGCATTATCCCCATGTTGTTTGAGTAATGCATAAAATTCATCTTTTGATAAATCAATATCTTCTTTATACGTCTTACCATCTACAATTACATTTAAAGGTAAAATATAAATGTCATGCTTATCTGTGAAGTCTTTGGACAACCCACATGTACTATCTGTTACCCAAGCTATTTTTTTCATCACTATGCCCCATTCCAACTGATTTATTTCTTACGCATCAGAATTGTATAGATACGTATATTTTACTTTATTTGAGCTTTACTGTAAAATTTTTCGACATATTATGCAAAACGATAATATACTAATAAAAAGGTAGCTAATACAAAAATAAAATTAAGAAAAACAAAAATCATTTGATCCAATTTCGTTCTGTGCATTTTAATCGGTGGATGATAAAAGGAAACACCTTCAATGATGAAAATGATAAGCACAATATGAATCATCGCATGTCCAACAATTTCAGTTGCGCCAAATAGCATGGTAGTCAGAATAAAAATAACAGTAACCACTAAGCCTAAAATCCTGTTTAGAATTCCCACTACTAACAAATAACCAACAATAAATTCTACGAATGCGGCCATGATGATAAATGTGACTGGATCAAACCCAAAGGTCGGCACACCATGATTTGCTACTATGTCAATTGTCATTCCTGGATAAACCCATTTTTCAACTGCCACCCAGCAAAGACTTAAGCCTGTACCAAGGTATAGAAATGGAAATCCCCATCCCTCTATTTTCGTACTTCCAATTAATAACACAAAGATGATGGCTACATAAAAACCATAATCGAGCATATAAAACCAGCCATATTCATTCCATAGACTAATAAAAAGCCCAAGCATCAAAGCAGCACCAATTTTTGTAGCAAAATGATGTGGAATTAATAAAGCTACAATTATCCCTGCCATCACGATAGTTTGCCACATTTCTGTTATGACAAATTCAGGTGCAAACATGCTACTGGATAAAAGTTGTATAATAAAAGCTAAAGCCGTTCCATATTTTAAAATATATCTGGAATACTTTCTTAAATTATTCAAATATTTATCTAGTTTATCTGCCCAAGGTATCCGTAATAGATGATCCATTACTTGTGACAATACAGCTAAAACTATTGCTACAATTAATGCAAATGTAAGGAAGAAGGGTGACAATATCTCCTCGATCGGTATTTTTTCAGCAGGTACCTTTGCAAACCACTTCACATGTGCAAAGGCTGTAATCGGTGTTGCTAGTATGAGAGCAACTATAAATGTAACCATTTTTTTATTTATCATGTTAAAAACCTCTTTCTCTCTTTATTTCCTATCTTTGAATTATGATAGATATGGTTGCGATTAACAAGTATTTTTTATACATATTTAAAATTATTAGAAAAAGGTGGCTATATTATGAACAAAGAGATTGCACTAGTCTTAGATGTAGGAGGAGTATTAGCTAAAAACCTTGATCAATTTTGGATAGATGTTTCAACAAAAAGCTCTATTAATTATACAGAAATACGATCCCAATATAAAGTAGAGATCAATGATAGCCTGTGGACTGGAGCGTGTACCATCGATAGATTTTTCAGTTGGCTTTCAAGTATTACGAGTTTATCCATAATTGATTTAGAGGAAACATTAAAATCATGTTTAACAGAACTTCCTGCTATCCGATATTTACCTGAATGGTCCAAGTTTGCTTCGGTCCATATTTTAAGTAACCACCGAAAAGAATGGTTGGAAAACATGCTTCATCCTTATCAATCTTATATTTCTAGTCAAACAATTTCTTCAGAAGTTGGTGCCTTAAAACCAGACGAAATAATATTTCAAAAAGCGCAAATGAATTTTCCTAATGCTAATATAATATTATTTGTAGATGATAAGAATACGAACTTAGCTACAGCTAAGTCATTAGGATGGAAGACAATCGAAGCGGATGAAAAACAAAACTGGATATACCTTGTAAATAACGCACTAAAAAAAGATAGCTAAGGATATTAGGTCCCTGCTATCTTTTTATTATTTCTCTATTATTACTCCGCATCTTCCGGGTATTGAATGCTTTCGATTACCTCTCCTGTTTTAGCATCTTCAATTGTAAGGGTCATCTTAGCTTCCTTCTCTTCTATAACCTGAGGTAACAATCCCTGCATCCCTATACTTTTAATCGTAAACTCAGCCAAACTTCCTTCAAATTTCGTTGCATCAACTTTTACAATAAGCTCCGAAAAGGAATCATTCATTGATATATCCTGTACCGAGGGATATACTTCCTTATCCTTTAACGCTTGAAGCGCTCGGTCCATTTGTGAGGTGATGCCTTTCTTCAGTTCATCTACTTGTGTTTTACTCATTGTATACGTTAGGCTACCATCTTTATTTTCAACTACTTCCTTCAGTCCCTCTGCTTTGGCCTGTGCCTGAGGTTCTTTCATATCTTGTCCTATAACTGCTGCAATTTCAGCGGGAATTGTTAACGTCGTCTCTCCACTATCTAAATTCTCACTTGCTACTTTCGCCTCGATCTTTTCGATTGTTTCACTTGAGCTATTACTATCTCCCATACCACATCCAACCAAAGTTAATACACTCAGTCCTACTACAACCAGTTTTTTCATTGGTAGTGCCTCCTTTTTCATTGGATAAGTCTCCTTTAAGCATACCATATTTTTCCTAATCAGATAGATTCAATTTCTGTAAGTTTTCATGTGACTTAACCGCTCACTGCTACCTACACTATGGCCAAAATAGCGCAAAAAAATACCTGCTCTGTAAACACAAGAGCAGGTAGAATTTCACTTATTAATGAATAGCAGAGTGACCACTAGTTAATACCCAAATGGATCCAAACACAATTACTAAGGCTAAGAAAATACTATAAATAATGTTAATAACATTTAGCATGCCTTCCTTACCTTCTGTAATATGCATGAACATAAATAGCTGAATAAGCGCTTGGAAAATTGCTAGTGTACCAATCACCCACATGATAACTGTTTTTGAAAAATCTGTCTCAAAGGCAATAAATACAGCAAATAACGTTAATAGAATGGAGAGCACAAAGCCAATTAAATGGTTCCAAGGAAATCCGTGTTTTACTGTAGTCATCCTACATCACCATTCCTTTCAAATAAACAAACGTAAAAATAAATATCCATACGACATCTAAAAAGTGCCAATAAAGGCTTGCAATAAAGAATTTTCGTGCTGTTACTTGGGTTATTCCTCTTTTAGCTAGCTGAATAAGCAACAACGCAATCCAAACGATACCAAAGGATACGTGTGCACCATGTGTACCTAACAAGGTAAAGAATGCAGCTGTAAAACCACTTGTTTGTATTGTCGCACCTTCATGGATATAATGGATAAATTCATTTATTTCCATATATAAAAAGCCAAGTCCAAATAGTAAGGTAATTATAGTCCAAAACATCAGACCGTTTTTACTGTTGTTTCGCATGGCATGTATAGCCAAACCACATGTGAAACTACTTGTTAATAAAAGAAAGGTTTCGATTAAGACATCTTTTAAAATAAAAATCTCATGACCGACTGGTCCTCCCGCTGTATTGTGTTCAAGCACGAAATATGAAGCAAACAACGTAGAGAATAGAACAATTTCAGCACCAAGAAAGATCCAAAAGCCGAGAATATTCATTTGATTTTGATTTGTTTGATATTCTAATGGTACATTCGCACTTGTGTGTGCCGTCATTTTAAATCACCTCTCCATGCTCTTTCTTCTTCCTCTAACTCTTCCACTGGTATATGGTACCCTTCATCATAGTCAAAACTATTTGCTACGAGCCCAATAATAATACCTATAGAAGAAATTATCGCTAAAGTGAACCATTCAAATACTAAGAAGAAACCTACCACACCAAATGCAACGCCTAAAAAGATCGGTGTCCATGAATTACTTGGCATATGCACGGGTTTTAAATCTGATTTTTTCAGACCTGTTTCCCCTTTTTTCTTCATATCCCAATATGGATCTAAACGTGTTACTTCAGGTATTTTAGCAAAATTATAGTGTGGAGCTGGTGTTGCAGTAGCCCACTCAAGTGTACGAGCGTTCCAAGGGTCATTTCCGATATCTCTTGGTGCATAACGGAAGCTCCAATAGATGTTATAGCAAAGTGCCGCAAAACCTGCAGCCATAACAATAGATCCTACTGCTGAGAAACCTAACCAACCTTCCCAGCCTAATCCCTCTGAATAAGTGTACATACGACGAGACATTCCGTCTAAACCAACAAAGAACATCGGCATAAATGTTAAATTAAACCCGATTACAAACAACCAGAAATGCCATTTACCAATTTTTTCACTTAATTTAAACCCAAACATTTTTGGCCACCAATAGTAAAGGCCAGCAAATACAGCGAACACAACACCAGGAATTAAAACATAGTGGAAGTGTGCTACTAAAAACATAGTATTATGGTATTGATAGTCTGCTGCCGCCATAGCTAGCATTACTCCTGTTACCCCACCAATAGTAAAGCAAGGAATAAATGCCAACGACCAAAGCATGGCATTCGAAAATTCAATTCGACCCTTTCTAAGTGTGAAGAGCCAGTTAAAGATTTTAACACCTGTCGGAATAGCAATCATCATCGTCGTTAAGGAAAACACGGTATTTACCGATGCACTATTTCCCATTGTATAGAAATGGTGTACCCATACAAGCATACTTAAAAATGCAATCCCAACAACAGAAAATACCATTGATTTGTACCCATACAAATTTTTACGGGCAAATGTTGCGATTACTTCTGAAAACATACCAAACGCTGGTAAAACTACAATATATACCTCAGGATGTCCCCATAGCCAAAATAGATTCAGCCATAGCATTGGATCTCCTCCAGCTGCAACTGTGAAAAAGTGTGTGCCAAATAACCGATCTAACGTCATATAAGCTAAGGCAACCGTAAAGATAGGAAATGCCGCTACGATAATAATAGACGTTACAAGAGATGTCCATGTAAACATTGGCATTTTCATCCATGTCATACCTGGTGCTCTCATTTTTACAATCGTTACGATAAAGTTAATACCCGTTGCTAAAGTTCCGATACCTGCTATTTGAAGAGCTATCGCATAATAGTTATTCCCAACACCCGGTGTAAATTCTTTACCTGCTAGCGGGAAATACGATGTCCAACCCGCGTCCGGTGAACCACCAATAACAAACGATACATTAAATAACATCGCTGCTACAAAAAACAACCAAAAGCTTAGCGCGTTTAACTTTGGAAAAGCAACGTCTCGTGCACCGATTTGAAGCGGGATAACTACGTTCATAATCCCAATTAACATCGGCATAGCCATAAATAAAATCATAATCACGCCATGCGTAGTAAAAATTTCATCATAATGCTGAGCATCTAAAAATTCTAGGTTAGGTCTAGAGGTTTGAGCTTTCATCATTAATCCATCTACCCCACCACGGAAAAACATGAGTACCCCTGCAAGAATATACATGATACCAATTTTCTTGTGATCTACCGTTGTAAACCACTCACTCCATAGCCATTTCCATCTTTTCAAATATGTTACAAGTGCGATAAGCCCTATCATTGTTAAGCCTATTGCAATCTGAGATGCTAATATTAACGGATCACCTGTTACAAAAAATTCATCTAATGACATATCACTCACCACCTATCTTATTGGTCATGTCCACTATCTCCGTGAACATCCGCTTCTTCTTCTGTCTCTACTTCATTTGTATCCTCTTTATTTTCTGAATCCTCATGTCCATCTGTTTCTTCATGTTCTTCATCCCCATGCGTGATTCGGTATAGTTCGGAATCAATATACTGATCTGAACCACCATGCGCATGATCAATCCAATCTAAGTGAGTGTTATTAAAGGTCATTCTTCCAATAACACCAGGCTTTAATATTTCAGCATACTTTTCTTCTTCTAATGGGTCAGCTGTATTTTTCACTTCTTCTACCCATTCATCAAAGTCACTTGGTGATTGTGCTAAGACTTCAAATTCCATATGAGCATAACCCTTACCATTAAAGCTTGTATTTCTTCCCATATATGACCCTGGTTTATCTGCAACCAAAAATAAATTGGTTTGCATATTTGCCATTGTATATTTTTGCCCGCCTAAAGAGGGAATCCAAAAAGATTGCATCGTACCAGCAGAAGTCATTTTAAATTGAATTGCTCTATTAGCCGGTATATTAAGATAGTTTACTGTTTCGATATCTTGTTCAGGATAGCTGAATATCCATTTCCAATCTGCAGAAGTAACGTGGACAACAAGCGGATCTTGATCTTCATACCCTTCAGGGATATCTTCCACCTCATAAATCGTAATTGCTGTAGGAATCATTAAAGCAATAACAATTAGAACTGGAATAACAAACCAAATGATCTCTAAAACATGACTCCCTTTTTCTTCAGGAGGTTCATAATCTTTATTATCTGGACGCGCACGGTACTTCCAGACAATTACACCAAATAGTAAAAATACAACAAGCACTATAATAGCCATAAAAATAATGGAAAACAAAATTAAATCTGTTAAACTCCGTGCAATTGGCCCTTGAGGATCAAAAACTACTAATTTAGATTCACATCCTGCTAAAAATAGGGGCATACTTAATAGAAGCAAATAGTACATACCTTTTTTAAATTTAAGCATCGGTTAACTCCTCTCTTCTCCTTGTTCTCTATTCAAAAAAATTGTTTTACTCTCAATTACTAGCAAATTAAAACCTTTTTCTTTTACTTTTAATAATGAAAAATCTGTCTAGCGATGTTCTTCAAAAAGGAAAATTCTACTTTATATACTTTATTGTTTAATATGTGTATAAACCTTAACCGGACTGTTATTTATTTTCACATATAAATTTGATGAAAGTATGAATATTGAATACTTGTCATAAAATGTTCACATATTCACGAAAGCTAATAGACACGGATTATTTTGCTTTTAGTAAAATAATAGCTAGTCAATACATTTTACTAATGCCATGTTTTTCTTTAATATCTAAATAGAAACTACTTCAAAAAAATGAGAGTGAAAATATGACAAAAGAAACCTTATTAATAGTGGATGACGAGGAACAAATGCGTTCGATGATTAAGCTTTACTTGCAAAGTGACTTTACAATTATAGAAGCAAGTAATGGAAAAGAAGCACTTCATATGGTTTTTGAAAAAAATATCGATATCATCCTGTTAGACATTATGATGCCAGGAATGGATGGACTGACAACCTGCCAAAGAATTAAGGCAGTTTCACCCGATTTACCAATTATTTTATTAACAGCTCTAAATGAAACAAAGCAAAAAGTGGAAGGTCTATCAATAGGTGCTGATGACTATATTGTAAAACCTTTTGAGCCTGATGAATTATTAGCTCGGATACAGGTGCAACTTAGACGTCAAAACAAAGATAAGAAAAGTTTTAATTCAAATACTAAGTTAGTTTTCGAAAATTTAATTATTGATGCGGGAGCGCGTGAAGTCACCGTAGGAAAAGAAAAATTAAAATGTACACCAAAAGAATTTGATTTGCTATTTTTATTAGCATCTCATCCTAATAGGGTATATACCAGAGAACAGTTATTAGATAAGATTTGGAGTTTTGATGATGTTGTTGATATGCGAACTGTAGACTCGCACGTGCGTTATATTCGAGATAAATTCAAAAAATCTGCTCTCTCTTATCAGCCAATTCAAACCATATGGGGCGTTGGATATAAGTTTATTCCAGGTGATAATAATGAAAATAAATAGCATCGTTTTTAAGCTTGGTGCTACTATACTTTTCTTGCAATTGATTGTTTTAATTCCTTTAGGGTATATAATTTTACAGTTGATTCTAAACTACTCCTATAATGAAACCGAAGCCCAATTGCAGTTACTCGCTCAAAAATATGCGGAACAGATTGATACACTTGATAATAGGGAAAACCTATTATTACTTGAGCATGTTAATGAAATGACAGATACACGAGCGATTATATTTGATCAAAATGGTCAGTCTGTAATGGAAACAGCGGGAACCAACCAAGATTTAATCGATACCTTATCACAGCAATCTGACACTCTTTTAGAACCTGGCCATACATTTGTGGAAGAATACACCATTGAAGAAAACTCTTATATTATTGTGGGTCAACCTATATTAAACGGGGGCACTAGTATAGGAAGTGTCTATTTATTTTCTTCTCTGGATCAATTAAGTAGCTCGGTAAAATATATCATCACGTTAATCTTATTAGCTAGCTTAGGAGCTGTTTTACTAGCAATTGGATTTACTTTCTTTTTAACAAAGCGATTAGCTACCCCGCTAATTGAAATGGAAAAGGTAACTAAAAGGTTGGCAGCGAAAAAAGATTTTAACACTCAAATTAATTACACGGCAGATGATGAAATTGGATCACTTGCACGCGGAATAAATCACCTATCTGAAACATTATTGAGGTATCAAGAAAATAGAAGTCAATTCTTCGCAAATATAACCCATGAGCTTAAAACACCTTTAACTTATATTAAGGGATATGCACAGGCTATTCGCAAAAAGCTATACCAGGATGAAAAAGAGAAAGAAACCTATTTAGAAATTATTGAAAATGAAACAAATCAATTAAATAATTTATTAGATGACCTAACGGATTTATCCAAAATCGAAGAAGGTAAAATTGATTTAGAAATGAAAGATATAGATATTAAATTATTAACAGAAAAAATTATAAATAAAATTCAATTTAAAGCAGAACAAAAGGGTTTATCTATTGCTTTAAAAGCAAATGGTTCTACAGCACTTCTTTATGCTGATGAAAATCGAATGGAACAGATTTTAACCAATTTAATCGAAAATGCTATACGGTACACAGAAAAGGGGAAGATTACCGTATGCCTTAAAAATCACCTTTCAGGTTTAGAAATCTTTGTGGAAGATACAGGCATTGGAATTAAAGAAGAAGATATTCCTTTTCTCTTTGAGAGGTTCTATCGAGTGGACAAATCAAGATCTAGAAAGAGTGGCGGAACAGGTTTAGGCTTATCTATTGTGAAGGAACTAGTAGATATGCATGATGGAACAATTGAAATCATCAGTACATTAAATGAAGGAACCCAAATAAAATTATATTTTCCAAATCAAATGGAGGAGAATTAAATATGACATATCATGAAAAAGTAGTCATCGTAACCGGTGGAGCAAACGGCATTGGTGCAGCGATTGCAAAGGAATATGAGAAAGAAGGTGCAATTGTCATCATTGCAGATGTCGATCAAGAAAACGGGGAAGTAATGGCAAGTGAGTTTTCAAATATCCATTTTATTGAAGCTGATATGAAAAACCCTGAAGCTATACAAGGACTAATCGATACTACGTTAGAAAAATTCAAACATATAGATATTCTAATCAATAATGCAGGAGTATCTACCTTTAAGTCTTTTTTTGATGTTACTGTTGCAGAATGGGAGGACGTGCTAAATACAAATCTAAGAGCAGCATTCTTGTGCACACAAGCGGCTGCCAAGCATATGCAACATGCTGCTATTGTAAATATTGCTTCTACTAGAGCTTTTATGTCCGAGGCTGATACAGAAGCCTACGCAGCTAGTAAGGGTGGTATTTTCGCTTTAACACATGCGATGGCGATCACCTTACAAGAAAAAGAAATAACAGTAAATGCCATCAGTCCCGGTTGGATTGCAACTAGTGACTATAAGGATTTAAGAGACATAGATCATAAACAGCATCCCTCCAAACGTGTAGGAAAACCAGAAGATGTCGCTAGAGCTTGTTTATTTTTAACAGATCCTAACAACAACTTCATTACTGGCGAAAATATTGTGATAGACGGTGGAATGACTAGAAAAATGATTTATGAACACTAAGGCTACCTGCTAATTAGAAGGGATAAAGGCTATGGAGCTCCAATTAGTTGAAGTATATATTCCTACTCAAAAATTTGAATATACATCAGAAAAATTAGAAGAATTTGATATTTTAAAGAAATGGTCAACGAGCATTTCTGAAGAAGAGATGTTAATTAAAGTGTTGATAGATAAGCGCTACACTGAAGAAGTATTAAATTTCCTTGAAAAACAAGCTGGAGAGTCGGACGATACGAGGGCACTATTATATAATATATCTACTTACATTCCCCGTATTGAAGAAGATGAAGAGCCAGTTCAAAACGACTCGACAAAGGAAGAGGATGAGGAAGATAATCAAGCCGAAATTATTCGTGCAAGCAGACAAGAATTATACAGCGTTGTTGGAAATTCCAGCAAAGTTACCATCAATTTCACTTGGATGCTAGTTCTTTCTTCTATCGTTGCTACCGCTGGAATTGTAAAGGATAGCGCAGCAATAGTAATCGGTGCAATGGTGATTGCTCCACTTATTGGACCTTTTACCGCGATCGCCTTTTCTTCCATTTTGGGAGATTTCAAATTAATGAAAAGGTCTAGTCTAACTGCATTTTATGGGCTATCATTACCAATTTTCATTGCGATTATTTTCGGTTTTGTTTTTCCGCTCCCATATAATAGTCATGAATTTGCAGCACGTACAAATGTTGAATTAATGGATATCATTGTGGCGATAGCAGCGGGAGCAGCAGGTGCTTTATCTTTTATCAAAAGAGTGTCAGAAGCACTAGTAGGTGTGATGGTATCTGTAGCATTATTGCCACCGGCTGTAGTATTAGGAATGACTATTGGAGATAGAGCATGGAACTTTGTAGGTACCCCCTCTCTTTTACTGCTTGTGAACGTTATGGCAATTTTGTTATCCGCCATCATTGTATTTTGGGTAAGCGGGATTAAACCAACCAAATGGAATGAAATCCAAGCAGCAAATACATCCAAAGTATATTCGCTAATTTTTGTTAGTGTGGTTACAATTGCACTTGCCGTTATCATTTTTATACTTCAACTCAAGTGACATCTTTTCAAGAATAAATGCAATAATCCTTACCCACAATAAAAGCCATTGTTTTTCTATTATTAGAAAAACAATGGCTTTTTTTATACAGTTCTTAGCATAGAATCACTTAAATAGTTTTTAGAAATATAAGCAATAAATTCTTTTGCAAAATACGGATCAAATTGTGTACCTGAGCAACGACTAATTTCATCAATTGCTTCTTCAAATGTTTTGGTTTTTTGGTAAGGCCTTTCTGTTGTCATTGCATCGAAGGAATCAACGACACATAAAATACGAGCAAGCTTTGGTATTTCTTCTTCTTTCAAGCCTTTCGGATATCCAGCACCATCATATCTTTCATGATGCAGTTCTACTAGAGGCAGTATATCCTCGTATTCTGCATTCAAACTAACGATTTCTTTTCCCCACTCCACATGTTTCTGAATGAGCTTCCATTCTTGCTCCGTTAGTTTTCCTTTTTTATTAATTACCTCTCGAGGAACTTCTAGCTTACCTATATCATGAATTAGTGCACCTAACATAAGCACTTTACGTTCATACTCATCTAAATTGAGCCATTTCCCAAACTCGACTGCATATTTAAATACTCGTTTACTGTGTCGATACGTGTAAATGTCGCGAGCACGAAATAATTTTAACTGTTGTTCCATTTCTTCGAGTGGTGTATCTAAATTGACAATCTCCATTTCTTTCCCAAAAATATGTGTATTGTTCTTACCTTGAGATTTAGCATAATACATCGCTTGATCCGCATGATCTAATAAGTTTGTATAGTTTTCCATATCATCCTGCCATTCAGCAATTCCTGCTGAAAAAGAAAGACATCCATAGGGCAATACTTCTACTCCCTCAAAATAAGTATCATTCACGCTTTTTCTAAGTACATCGATAAATTTTGCTGCTCTTTCTTGCTCTGTATTTTTAAATAAAATAACAAACTCTTCCCCGCCATAGCGAGCAAGAATATAGTCTTCATCACTACTAGCATTAGCTAGTGTATCCCCGAAATGTACTAAAAGCCGATCCCCTTGAACATGACCAAAAGAATCATTGTATTTTTTAAAATCATCTAAATCAATCATTGCTAAAGTTAAATGAAGATTGTTATGCTCAGCTTCTTCAATAGCCACTTCTAATAGTTCCTTGAAGTGTCCATGATTAACGAGACCAGTTAAATGGTCACTATTTGCTTTCTTTTGAACCTTTTTATATAAATCAAAATGTTGTCTAAATATATAAGTGAGGATTACAGTGATAGCTACGAATAATGTTACTCCAAAAAATCCTGCAGACTGTATTAATAATCCGCATACAAGCGATAACAATAAGGTTGTTATGTATGTTTCTATTGTGCCGTTTAGCATATCTTTTAAAACAATATGCAATTTCACTTCGTCATGCAATCGGAAATAAATTGCTACTACTAACAAGTTACTTATAAAATAAACACTAAATGCTCCAGCGAATGCAAAAATGTCATCGATTAATATTGCACCAGTTGTTCCACCAAGACCTACGAAAGTATAATAAGTGAGGACCAGCATAAATGTATAAGAACTAAAATTAAAAAGATCCATCCACCATTTAACTTTATTATCCATAAAAATATAAATGATACTTACATAAAATAAAACGATAAGTGCAGTTTCTAAACCAAACATGAATAAGCAAGCTAAATAAATCGAGGTATCCAAGGATAAATTATTGGTAAGTGGGGGCAACTGAATCTTATAATAACAAAGGATTAGACCACTCGCTATTAAGGTATATCCGATTACCCAGTCAGATAGTGAGTCAAATACTAAGCCACCAAAAAATGAAAACATACTAATACCAACTATAGCTACAATTAAAACGTATATTATAGTACTGTATGATAGCTTTTCTTTCATAAATAAAACCCCACTTTGAATATGAAATAGGAAGAGTAAAGACTCTTCCTATTCAAATTTAGTGTCCACCAATTCTAAATCCGGAAGTTAATCCGATGATAAGTGAACCCAAAATAATTGCGTTAATTAAAACTCCTGTTGCTTTTACTCCTGTTTTTGAAGATAGGACTTTTTTCATTATAGCACACCTCCTTTAGCTGGTTCTAATGTTCTTGCGGAACTTTTTCTATTTTCCAACATTTCTTGCTGGATAAATAGGAAAATTCCTATATTCATTATTACATCCCCTATGCTTATTACTTGGTCTTTCGGGTAAGGCGATGTAATAGGAATAATGTCTCCAAGGAAAGGAAGTCTGGTTGATTCGGTTAATAACATGTGCTTTCCATATAATTCCGTCTTAAGTGCATCTATGTATAAAGGGTCTAGAACAACTGCAGCTTCTTCAGAAACTGGCATTCTGCCACCATTTAAAAACATTACGATAAAATTCAAAAAAACACCTATTAAAATAAAATTAAATCCTTTAAGTGTGCGGTTTTTCCACAAAAATATTAAACCAATAATATAGATACTCATAAATATCCACGGACTTACTTGTGCAATCCAAGCAATGTCATTTTGAAAATTAAAAATTAAAAATTGTACTACTAATAATATCGGAAAAATCCATCCCCATTTAAATAATGGTTTAGTTAAAAATTTCAAATTACCTTTTCGAAAAAAACCCACTAATATCGATATAAGAATTCCATCAAATACCATACACATTGCCCCTAAAATAGATTTCATTAAAAAAATGATGCTTTTGAACCACGTCGTTCGTTATATAATGTCATTTATTCGTTAATTATAACAAATTAACTAGATAATGGAAAGATTTTTTTGAAATTATTCAAATTTTTCGATATTATTTTACAACTTTCTTAGTAGTATCCAATATTAACAAATTATTTCCTTAAAAATTCTTCTATCAAACTATATACAATTTTAATCATTCGTTTCCAAAATTATCTTGTAATTTATAAATATTCACCTTATAATATGAATATATGTTCATATGTATTGATATTAGGAGGAATGAAAATGGGTCATTCACATGATCATGATCATGGGCATCACCATCACTCAGGTAATAAAAAAACATTATTGATAAGTTTCTTTTTGATTTTCACATTTATGATTGTAGAAGTAATAGGCGGTTTATTGACAAATAGTTTGGCCCTCCTTTCAGATGCAGGGCATATGCTCAGTGATGCGGCTGCTCTTGGACTAAGTTTATTTGCATTTCAATTAAGTGAGAAGGCAGCAAACAAACAAAAAACCTTTGGATATAAGCGTTTTGAGATTCTGGCTGCATTTATCAATGGGATCACTTTATTAGCCATTGCAATTTATATCTTTTGGGAAGCCTACCACCGATTCCAAGAGCCCCCATCTGTAAATGGAGCTATGCTTTGGATAGCGATCATCGGACTTATTATCAATCTAGTTGTCGCTTGGATTTTAATGAGCGGTGGTGATACAAAAGAGAATTTGAATATGAGAAGTGCTTTACTTCATGTTTTAGGGGACCTTTTAGGCTCTGTGGGTGCTATCATTGCAGGATTACTCATTATGTTTTTCAGTTGGAATATTGCGGATCCAATTGCAAGTGTAATCGTAGCCTTTTTAATATTAATTAGCGGTTACCGTGTATCTAAGGACTCTCTCCACATTTTAATGGAAGGTACACCGAGTAATATTGACCTCCATCAAGTAGAAGAGCAACTACGAACACTTGTGGGTGTAAAAAATGTTCACGATCTACATGTTTGGACAATTACATCTAATTTTCCAGCATTAAGCTGTCATCTAGTAGTGGAGGAAAATATCGATAGAGATCATTTATTACAAAATGCCTCCACACTTTTACATGAGAATTTTTCACTCAATCACACCACTATTCAAATGGAGGGGACAACAAGCAATATTAAAGATCATGAAAATTGTTGTAATTAACAAAGAAGCGGAGGAGTAATTATGTCAGAATCCAATTCCATATTAGATGAAGAAACACTTTTTCTTGTTTCGCAAACATTTAAAGCACTAGCCGATCCTACAAGGATTCGAATTTTACACTTATTATATCAAGAAGAGCTTTCAGTTAATGCTATTTCTCAACAATTAGAATTAAACCAATCCAACGTGTCCCATCAATTACGATTTTTGAAAAATTTGCGGCTTGTTAAATATCGTAGAGATGGCAAAACGATTTACTATTCGCCAGATGATGAACACGTTATGAAAATTTTACAGGAATCAATAGATCACGCCACCCATCATTGATTTTTCATTTGATGATTAAGCAAAAAGAGCAAATCGCGATGAGGCGATTTGCTCTTTTTCACATACAACTAAACGAATTAATGCGATTTACGTCTACACCAAAATAGATCCAGTTAAACCCAGTCCAGCGATATCCTGCCACGGATCTTCTTCCAACAAATACTGGAAAGAACCAGAATGAGTGTCCACCCCGCATCCAAATATAGGTGTATCTGTAAAGACAGCCTCTAATTGCTCCAGGGTCAACAGCCATCACACTAGCACTTTGTTGCATTTGCATAGGAATCATGTCCGGTGGTGCCTGCTGTGGCATCATTCCTTGAGGCATTTGTGGTTGATTCATAAATGCGCCACCTGATGCTGGCGGAAATCCTTGAGGTGTTTGTGGTTGATTCATAAATGGACCTCCTGATGTTGGTGGAAATCCTTGAAACTGTCGCAATTCTTCATCTTCATGTGAATAATAATTTTGATCGTTATTTTCAAAATCCATTAATCTCCCTCCTATCTTTATCAATTTATGTATAAAGATAGGTAAGGTGAATTGTCCATCACGAGACAATTATTTTTAATATCTAAAACCACAAATAGGGCAGGATTTTAGTTTTTCATCATGAGCAGATTGACAGTGAGGACAAATTTTCTGGGTTTCTTTATTATTCCTATTCTTCTCCATCAACCAAGTTTCCAATATTTGAATCATTAACTCTTGTCGCTCTAAAACACGCGCTAATGCAACAAAAAGTGTAGCAATTATTATTCCTCCAAGAAAAAAACCAAAAAACAATAGAAGGGAACCACTAAAAATTCCAAAAATGAATCCTAGTAAACTTACTAAAACTGCAAAACCATAAAGTACAGCGATCATATTATCACCTCTTGTACTTTATTCTATAGAAGAATTCATTTTTCCTGTTAGTTCACTTTGCTTTTTCTCACATTGTCCCCATCATAAGTAAAGTGATATAACCTATCCTCAACCACCGTTTCCATAACCACTTGCTTTCCCCATAGTTTATAAAAGTAAGGTAAGGTTTTTTCTAAATACGGTAGGTCCAGTTCTATACCTTCGTATTGATGCTTTAAAAATAAGGCACCAGTTTTATTATAATCACCATCTTCAACTGTTATATATGGAAATCCACCATTCATTCTCGATTGTATTAATTGTTCCCTCACTTGTTTCCACTCATTATCAACAATTGTATATTTATCATCTTTTTTCTGAAAAAGATATAAATCCTCCCTTTCTACAAAATCTTTTGTTAAATAATTGCGCAAAAACGAAATATCAGATTCTATTTCTCTAATTTCAAATAATTTCTCTCTTCCTTCTTTTTCATCCTCAAATCGATTTTCAATATCCTCAAAAAGCTTCACACCTAAATAATATGGATTAATAGAAGTTTTTGATGGCTGCACGACATTTGCATGTAATTTTGCAAATTCTAGTGATTCTTCAGCATTTAAATCCAAATCTCTTAAAATTCTCTGATGCCAAAACGTTGCCCATCCTTCATTCATTATTTTGGTTTCAAGCTGTGGCCAGAAATATAGCATTTCTTCCCTCATCATCGTTAAAATATCTCTCTGCCAATCTTCTAGTTCTGGGCTATACTCTTCTAAAAAAAGTAAGATATCTTTTTCTGAATTCTGTTTTTTTACTTTTTTAACGAGATCCTTTGTATATTTCTTTTTTGTATCTAAATTCCATAAATCATCATATTCTGATTTACCGGGAGATATCTCTTCTTCTTTAGCTAACGGTTTTAATCGATGCGAATTAGGATCAACATGTTCTTGAATAGCAAGAACAGCGTCTATAAAGGCCTCAACTTCGCTCTCCCCATGCAACTTTTCATACTCTTGAATCCTCTCTTTAGTAGCTGCCATACTTTCAACCATATTTCTATTTGTATAGGCAAACCTAGCATTATTTTTAAAAAAGTCACAATGAGCTAATACGTGCGCAATAATTAATTTATTCTGTATAAGACTATTCGAGTTTAATAAAAAGGCGTAGCAGGGGTTAGAATTAATGACCAGCTCGTAAATTTTACTAAGTCCTAAATCATATTGTATCTTCATTCGATGAAATTGTTTACCAAAGCTCCAATGGGAATACCTCGTTGGCATACCATACGCACCAAAAGTATAGATAATTTCTGGAGGACATATTTCATAACGCATGGGATAAAAATCTAAACCAAATCCCTTTGCGATTTCAGTAATATCATCAATTGCTTTTGCTAATTGTTTTTTATTATTCATTCCCAGTCACTCTCCTCATTCTGAGTTACTGTTAGTATATGAAAGCCTCATTGAATCATGATTAATGAGGCTTGGCTTAACATTTTGCGATTACGACATACACATTAAATTTTTAAGGTAGAATGGTTTAAATAAGACAGGAGAGCAATAAAAAAAGCAAAACCTCTAATAACACGTAGAGGTTTTGCTTTTTTTAACCTTTATTTACTGTCTCAATTAAATCATCAACAGAATTTGTTACCTTCCCCAAAGCTTGATTGACTTCACTCAAACTTTCAAAAAATGTATGTATTTCATTCTCCATTGCATTGCTCTGATCTTTTCTTTCATTCATTTTCAATACGATATCTTCAAAAAATTGATTTATTTCAGTCATATTATCTGCACTTTCTGTTACAGATACTTGTACTTCATCAACGTAAACAGAAACTGTCTCAACTTGCTTATTGGTTTTCTCAATTAGTCCTGTTAAGTTTGCAACAGAATCCTTTGTTTCTTCTGCTAATTTTCTTACTTCATCAGCTACTACAGCAAATCCTTTTCCATGTTCTCCAGCTCTAGCAGCTTCAATCGCAGCATTCAGTGCTAACAAATTGGTTTGGTCTGCGATTCCAGTAACCATTTCGACGATATGTTCTATTTGAGTAGAAACTTCCAGTAAACTTGATGTTTCCTGTTTAATTTGTACAACTTTATTGTCAATTTGCTTTGTTTTGGATTGCTGAACATCTAAATCAACTTTTCTCTCATTTGACAATGTTTCCACAATCGCAGATGTCTCTGTACCTTGTTTAGAATACTCAACAATTTCATCTAACTTAACCATTAAAGTTTGTATATTACTACTCGTTTGTTCAAAAATCGCAGCAAGTTCTTCTGAGGTATCACGAATTTTCTCGTGAAGCTCTACTTTTTCTTGCTCCTGCTTTTTATACATATTATCTACTTCTTGATGATAAGCATCTAATACGAGTTGCTGCTCAATATTTAATATTTTCTAGTAGCATCTATCGCTAAATAAAAATCTTCTTTACTTTCAGTGTGATTATTTATAAGTTTCATTAAGGAGAATAGCAAGTCTTGAAAAGCACACATATACCATTTAGGCTCTAAACCGATTCTAAAATGTATGTTAGCAATCTTTAAGCGTTTCTCTAAAAAGGCATCATCTATTTGCCCGTTGAACATTTCTTGAATATGTACCGTAAGTGTTTGTTTTAATCTTTCAATGGAACTATTATCTTCAATTATGTCCATAAGTGAACTTTCATGTTCTAAATTTTTATAAAATTGATTGACGATGCCTTGAATGTTATTTTCCACTAAGGGTTTTAATCGTCGTAGCTGGATCAAATCTTCCTGCTTTAAATGTACCATTTGAATTTGTTTATAAAAATCACTGGATTTGTCAATTTTCAACCTAACATCTTTACGATCTACTTCCATAGGTTTTTCTGTTATAACCGCTGACTTTTTTCTTTTTAATAATTTCAACTATTTATACCCCCAAATTACCTCATATATTTAAAGCACTCTCTTAACTTATCGGTCTAATTCGTGATAATATTTAGTATAAAATAGATCTTAATACACAAACATTTCACAAACTGATCATTGTTATTTAAAAAAAGATTAAAATAATGGGTAATTATAACTATCTTTATACCATAGAAAGAGGCTGGGACAAAACTCAGTATAAAAAATGAAAAATCGCACCATTCCAAATAATTGGAAGGTGCGATTTTTTTATTGGTTCAGCTATTTTA
>NZ_QPJJ01000006.1 GCF_003337485.1 Saliterribacillus persicus | reverse complement strand
AGTCTGCAGAAAAAGATCTTTTGGACACAAAAAATACTCCCCTTTGTAGTCAGATTTTTATTTTTTAATCTGTCTACCTTAAGGGGAGCATATCACTCCTAAAGGACGTGTATATCTTTCAATCCATTAGGAGTTTTAGTTATGAATTTTGCATCGATCTTCTTTTCAAAACAAGCCCAAATCCCATAATGATAAAGCCTACAAATAGTGTAATAATAGAAAGAATAAAGGCTCTGAAAGCGATTAAAACACCAACGAGAGAAAAAGTAAAAATAACAAGAATGGCTAATAATAATTTTGATATTTGAATAGATTTCATAAGTTCACCTCGATTATAGTATCTAGTATATACCGTTATATGTAAAGAAAAAAGCTAGTAACTTTTTGAGCAGGAATAGTAGTATATCTTGTGTGAATTTAGTATGATAGATGTTATGGAAGGATTCAGAGAAGTTGGAGGGAAAACAGTGGTAAGACAAGATGTATTGGAAGTGCCAAATGATTTATGGCCAATTGCAGATTTTTTTATGCA
Source organism: Saliterribacillus persicus (assembly GCF_003337485.1). Classification (GTDB taxonomy): domain Bacteria; phylum Bacillota; class Bacilli; order Bacillales; family Amphibacillaceae; genus Saliterribacillus; species Saliterribacillus persicus. The sequence goes on along the minus strand of NZ_QPJJ01000006.1, from coordinate 227,010 downwards.
AGGTTTAGGGAATGAAGTAAATATAACTAACGAAAACGAAATGGCCATGTTAATAGAAGGTTTTCTATATTTGTACATAACGATTGTCATTTTAACTATATTGGCTTATAAATTTGGATTTGCTAAAAAATTACCACCATTAAAGTCTGCGGTGGTCTATATAATATTAATGGTGGGCATGTTTTTTATCACTTTAATATTTGGTCTGAATTTACCAGTTGCAGAAAGTTTAGCGGTAATTGCTGCCATTTTAGGTTTGTACCGGTTAAGGTTACATCAAGAACGAAAAAAACGTACAGAGTAGATTTTTTTATGTAGAGAAGAATAGACCCTACCACTTTACAAAGTGGTAGGGTCTATTCTAAATATACGAGTCTTCATCGTTTTGTTTTCTGTATAGATGAAAATTTCCTGTTGCAATTCTTGCCTGTGTCTTTTCTGTTATTCGATCATTACATTCTTTACATAAATACGTATGGATTCTTCTATTTCTAAGCTTTTTAGCTTCTGGACTATTGCTATCAATATTATCTATTACATCACATATTACACATTTTACGCGCATACAATCACCTCAATTAAAACTTTATTATCTCATAGTGTAACATATTTTAAACTTTAACATTGATTTTAAATGTTTTAAAATAGTAATCAAGGGTAAACTATTTCCAGATAGATGACTTTATAAAGGAGTAGTGGTTATCGTGAAAAAAAGAGTTATGTGTGCAATAGGAGCTAGCGGAATCGCAGCAGTTACGTATTATTTAATGGATGATAAAAAGAAAGAGCAAGTAAATCAAAAGGTTAAATCAACTGTAAATCAAATTAAAAATATGGGAAAAAATGATCTACCAATTGAAGAGGCAGGACATCCAGAAAAGGATAATCTTGACAATGCTGACATGGTTGCAGAGGGCTCTCAATTTGGAGTGAATTATTACAATAAAGTACGACAGTAGATTAAAAAGAAACCTTCGAAATGTTTAGTCATTTTAAGCATATCGAAGGTTTTTTTATTTAATCTAGTACTTCATTAGATTGTTCTTCCTCAATTTCATCTAACTTTTCTTTTTCATCTTTATTAAGTTGATTTTTGTTCTGATTTTCATTATTTTCTTTTTCTTTAATCGGTGTTTCAGGAATATATCTTCCAACAATTTCTGCAAGCTCTTCTCTAATTCCTTCTCTTGGCTCACCAGTTTGAATGCTTTTAGTTATATTTTGTAATCTTGTAAATATGTCACCGTCTGCAAATACCATTGCTTCACTACCGTGGAGATCATGTTCAACCGCTTCTGTAACAGCATATTTTATTGTGCCTACACGTGCTCTATCTAAATCCTTATCCACGTCAATTCCTATTAATACTCTTTTACCGACAACAATTGCTGTTGCGTCATTAACACCTGGAACCTGACTTGCAAACTTAGCTAAATATTTAGCTTTTTCTTGGTTGCTAAAAGAAATTTCCTCATTAGGGTCAGAATTTTCAACATTAATTTGTCGCGTGTTTTTAGAAATATCTTCGGGCTCGGCTTGATTCTGATTACACCCAACAATTAGCAGGGCAGAAGCTAATAATACGAACCATTTAGTCATAAAAAAACCTCCTTTATTGATATCATTTTACAAATGTAAAATAATATTCAAAAAGAAGATTTTAAAATTATATAATCTTTATTTGCTTAATCCCTTTTATTGGGTTTTCTTTGTTTGAACCATCAGCAAATAGAAAGTATGCTGGTCCTTGTTCCTTAATTTGACGACCATCAATTGCAAATAGTAGTAAACCGTCTTTTAATTGTTCTATATCGACGGTATGAGAATCGTCATCAGTTTGAAGAACCGCATTTGTTGCTTCTTTTTTTATTTCAGCATGGTTTAAAAAATCAATTAACGGCATAACATATGTATTAGAGAGCCATTCTTTACGGTTTGATGCAGTTATTTTGTTTTTTACAGGTGGTTTTACTCGCTCTTGATAATCTACCTGATCAAATACGTCTGTAGGAACAGTTTCTTCATTCTCTAAAGTAATATCTTTATTAAAAAAATCATCCCACTTAATTTTTCTATCATCAAATATCCAAACACTAGGATCTAATGTAATGGGAAAATTCACATTTCCTTTAATTTGTATAATCATAATCCACACCTCCATAATTTTTCCTTCTTTATCATAGCAGAATAAGAGGCTGAATTCATATAATTTAATTAAGAATTTTAATAGATATCTTGCAATTTTAAAATTTTAGAGATAATATTAAGTGAAGAAGTTAGTTTTAAACGGAGGGGATTGTTTTGATACCTGAAGTGGCTGTTAGTAAAGAGGAAAAAGCCTACGCCCTTCTAAAGGCTGATGCTGATAAAATTTTGCAGTTAATTAAAGTTCAAATGGAAAATTTAACCATGCCACAATGTCCATTATATGAGGAAGTCTTAGATACACAAATGTTTGGTCTTTCAAGAGAAATAGATTTTGCAGTTCGTCTGAATTTAGTACAAGAAGAAGACGGAAAAAAAATTCTAGAAAATCTAGAAAGACAATTAAATGTATTACATGAAGCTTCGATACAAGTTTAAGTAATACTTTTTATAGTCGAAAAAAGCCTTTGCCTCATGGCGAGGTTTTTTATTTTTTGAAAAGAAATGAGAATAAAGTTGGATTTTCTTTACATATACGCATTTTTTGAAAGTTTCATGCTAATATAAAATAGTATCTTTTTAAATATAACTATCTCGAGGTATCGAATATGAAGCAAACATGGAAAACGTTTGATTTTACATTACTTTTTACACCATTAATTCTATCATTATTTGGCATTGCTATGATATACAGTGCGAGTATGGTTTCTAGTGTGATAGCCGGAAACCCAGCTTATCATTTAATGAGTAGGCAATTATTATGGTTTGGAATAGGTTTAGTGGCATTTGTTTTTACTAGTTTATTTAATTACCATTTTTATCAAAAAATAATAAAATTTATTATAGTAATTTTAATCATTTTATTATTTTCTGTCTTATTTTTCGGTAGTACATTAAATAATTCTACTTCTTGGATTTTGATTGGACCATTTTCAGTCCAGCCATCCGAATTTGTGAAGCTCGGTTTAATTATTTATTTGGCTGCAATATACTCTAAAAAACAGGGGTATATCGATGATTTTTTAAAAGGTGTATTGCCTCCATTAATTATCACTGGTTTATTATTAGCGCTGATTATTCGCCAACCAGATATCGGTACTGCTGCTATTATCTTTTTAATTGCTAGTAGTGTTATATTAAGTTCAGGTATCAAATGGAAGCACTTATCCGTACTGATTATTATCGGTGTTATTGTCTTAGTTGTTGGTGGCATGCAAATGATCACAGATGAGCGAATTTCTAGATTCACCGGTGCTTATGAGCCCTTTAGCGATCCAGATGATGGGGGTTATCAATTAATTCAATCCTATATTGCGATGGGTACTGGTGGGATAACAGGTGAAGGTATAGGTCAAGGTATTCAAAAGCTTGGCTATCTCACACAACCAGAAAGTGATTTTATCATGGCAGTTATTGCAGAAGAGCTTGGTTTCATCGGAGTTTTACTCGTGATTGGAGCAATTGCTCTTATTGTATTAAGAGGTCTCTATATTTCGAGAAAGTGTAAAAATAATTTTGGTTCGCTCTTAGCAATTGGAATATCTTCTATGATTGGTATCCAAGCGATGATTAACTTAGGTGCGATAAGTGGACTACTGCCCATTACGGGTGTTCCCTTACCATTTATAAGTTATGGAGGTTCCTCCTTAATGGTTATGCTTATTGGAACTGGGATTTTAAATAATATTGCAAGACATGTGAAGCACGAAATGATCTATGACGAGTCTTATGAAGTGGATGTAAAAGAGGAAGAACGAAATGTAAATAATCATCCAGTCAGAAATTTTAATAGACAAAAAAGAAGCACGAGAGGCTAATTGGTTTCCTCTGTGCTTCTTTTTTTCTTGGTTAATTATCTTTTTCAAAACGATAGCTTCGATAGGAGAGTAGCAGATAGTAACATAATAGACCAAAATATAACGCAATAACTAATGCGTGCATTAGTGCTACGAAAAGGTTCCCCAATGTGAAAATTATAAAAGCACCAAAGATAACCTGTAATAAGATTAAAAAGGTTGTAATTTTCCACCCTTGATACATTACTTTATTATGACTGTAGTGTTTTTTAATTTGGAATAATAATAAAATGGTCCAAATAAATGCTATTCCAGCTAATGCTCTATGTCCCATTTGAACCCACTGCCCAAAATTATACTCGAAAGAAAGAGGGGAGTTGTTATCACAAAACGGCCAACTATCACAAGCTAGGCTGGAGTTTATATGACGGACTAAAGCACCGGAATATACAACACACAATACATATATCGTTAATGAAATAAATTGAATTCGCATTTTCTTACCGATCACCAATGATGTTGCATCAAACTTCTTATCAATTTCAAAGATTAATAGTGTTAGTAATAGAACTGCGGCGAACGATATTAAAGAAATACCAAAATGTAGCGCCATTACAAAGTCAGATTGTGACCACAAAACTGCAGCTGCACCAATTAGTCCTTGAACGACCAAAAAGAAAATGGAAATAAAAGCTAAAAACTTTGTTTCTCGAATGTGACCTATTTTCCTCCAAGCTAGAATAGATAATAATAGAACAACAAATCCAGCAAGTGCAGATACAACTCGATGGCTTAATTCTACAAATAACTCAAAAGAAATTTCACCTTCGCAGTGGGGCCAATTAGCACCACAACCCATGCCTGAGTCCGTTTTTGTAACTAGTGCCCCTCCAATTAAGACAAATACCATAATTAAAGTAGAGAGGATAGAGAGTATTTTAAGTAATTTCACAATAGTTGCACCTCATACTGATTAGAAAATATCACATAGGACAAATAACTTTGCCATTATTTATCTTACGATTGCTTCCATATACTAACACGTTTTCTTCATAATTTCATTTCTTCTCTAAAAAAGCTTGCAATAGATGTTCGTGTTTGCTAGAAATAGAGAAGGAGATTTAGAAAATACGATATATAAAATTGATCGTAATATGATTAATCATACTGCATCTTAGAATTTTGTTGGCATTTTTTAAAAAAATTCACAAAAATGTCACAAATTAAAATCTATTGTATCGGAAAATAGATTGAAAAGGAAATACATGATACAATATTTTTGACTGTATCAAAGTATGTACACTTTACAAACTTTTTGGTATTGAAATTTGGGAAAGGGGGTTAAGGTGCAAGTATGGAAAAGTTAGAATCACCACCTCAAAAAGTAATAAGCAGCGCTGAAGTCAGTGGTGCCACTGCCATAATATCTGATTTGAAATCATTATTCAAAATTGGAATTATCAATTCTAACACAATGACTGCGTTTGCTGGATTTTGGTTAGCTTTATATTATACTGATGCCTCTTTTTCAAATTTATGGCACATCTTACTTGTAACTTTAATAGGTACTGCCTTTGTTATAGCAGGAGGTTGCGTATTAAACAATTATTATGATCGAGATATTGATCCTGTTATGAGCAGAACCAAGCAGCGACCTACGGTTACTGGGTCAATTCAGTTGTCACATATTTTAACTATAGGTATTGCTTTTTCTGTGATAGGAGTATTAATCCTTTCACTTGCTTCGATCCAAACTGCGATTTATGGAGCAATTGGTTGGTTTGCTTATGTGGTGTTATATACGATGTGGTCTAAGCGTCGATATACGATAAATACCGCAATTGGGAGCTTATCTGGAGCTATTCCTCCCATTATTGGGTGGTCAGCAGTAGACCCTAATTTACATCCAGCTGCTTTTATATTGTTTCTCATTATGTTTATTTGGCAAACACCACACTTTCTAGCGTTAGCAATGAAAAAACGAGATGAGTATAAAGCTGCAGGCATTCCAATGCTCCCTGTCGTCCATGGTTTTGCCATGACAAAACGACAAATGGCTATCTATGTAACATGTTTATTGCCGCTACCACTATATTTGATTAATTTAGGATATATTTTTTTAACGATCGCTACATTATTAAATATCGGTTGGTTAATCCTCGCTATCAGAGGTTTTTTCATTAAAGATGATATGAAATGGGCTTCTAACATGTTCTTCTATTCATTAATTTATTTAACAACAATCTTCCTTACGATGATCATCGTAACTATTCCGGAAGTTATTGTTTTAAATTAGCATAAAAATTCTATGCTGAATTATAAAAAAGCAAAAGTAGAAAGAGAGGTATTTGCATGAAAGGTTGGATGGGAAAAATCCGTACTCTGTCATTATTTGGGTTTATGGCAATTATTCTTTCAGGGTGTGGAAGAGAAAATTTAACTGCCCTAGTTCCAAAAGGTTATGGAGCAGAGGAATCATTTAAAGTGATTTTAATTTCCATAGCTGTTATGACACTTGTATTTATTGTTGTTATGACGATATATACATATGTTTTAATTCGTTATCGTCAGAAAAAAGGGCAAGAGAATATGATTCCGAAACAAACAGAGGGAAATAAAGCTTTAGAGGTTGTTTGGACTGTAATACCAATTTTATTATTAATTATTATTGCTGTTCCAACACTCACAACAACATATGATTTAGCATCAACGGAAGGCAAAGAAGATGCAATCAATGTTAATGTAACAGGGAACCAATACTGGTGGCATTTTGAATACCAAGGGGAAGAGATTCAAACAAGTCAGGATATGTATATCCCTGTTGGTGAAAAAATTTATCTTACAATGCGTTCAGGAGACGTAATTCACTCTTTTTGGGTACCATCAATATCTGGGAAAATGGATGTGAATCCTGAGAATGACAATGTGATGTATATTGAGGCATATGAAGAGGGCGTTTACTATGGAAAATGTGCTGAATTATGTGGTGAATCACACTCATTAATGGATTTTAAAATTGTAGCAGTAAGTCAGGAAGAATATGACCAATGGGTTACTGACATGCAAAATGTAGATCCTGAAGCTACACCAGAATCAACTACTGCGCAAGAAGGGCAAGAACTATTTGCTAATAGTTGTTTAAGCTGTCATGCTATCGGTTCTTCACCAGTAGCAGTTGGCCCTAACTTAACTAATTTTGGAGAAAGATCTAAAATTGCTGGTGTGTTACCTTATGAAAAAGAAGAATTAGTAGAATGGATCTTAGATCCTGAATCTAAAAAACCGGGTAATAAGATGTCAAATGCTCCATACTTAAATGATGGTTCGATTGGTGAGGAAGAAGCAGATAAAATTGCTGACTACCTCATGCAGTTAAAACCTTCAGAAATTACTACGAAGAGTGCGGAATAATATTTATAAATTGGGATGGATGATGTTAAGGGAGGTTAATAAGCGTGAGTAATTCGATTGCGCAAAACAGAAGCTTTGGCGCTGCTATGTGGGATTATTTAACAACAGTAGACCACAAAAAAATAGGTATTATGTATTTGGTCGCTGGTGGATTTTTCTTTTTACTTGGCGGTTTAGAAGCAATGGCAATAAGATGGCAATTAATAAAACCTGAAAATGATTTTGTTAGTGCCGGATTTTATAATGAACTGATAACAATGCATGGTACAACCATGATATTCCTTGCAGCAATGCCGTTGATTTTTGCATTAATGAATGCAGTAGTTCCATTGCAAATTGGAGCAAGGGATGTTGCATTTCCATTTTTAAACTCATTGGGTTTTTGGTTGTTTTTGTTTGGGGGTATTCTCTTAAACTGTAGTTGGTTCTTAGGTGGAGCACCAGATGCTGGTTGGACCGCTTATGCACCGCTATCAACAATTTCTCCAGGTGAGGGTGTAGACTTTTATGTATTAGGTTTACAAATATCTGGTGCTGGTACGTTAATAGGTGGTATTAACTTTTTAGTAACCATCGTTAATATGCGTGCACCTGGTATGACTTATATGCGTATGCCATTATTTACATGGACAGCATTTATAACGAGTACATTAATTTTGTTCGCTTTTCCAGCACTTACAGTCGGTCTATTCTTGATGATGTTTGATCGTTTGTTTGGTTCAGGATTTTTCGATGCAAGTATGGGAGGAAACTCCGTAATTTGGGAGCACCTTTTCTGGATTTTCGGACACCCAGAAGTATATATCCTAATATTGCCTGCATTCGGGGTGTTTAGTGATGTATTCTCTACTTTCTCTAAGAAGAGATTATTCGGTTATACAGCGATGGTTTTTGCAACTGTCTTAATTGGATTTTTAGGATTTATGGTGTGGGCTCACCACATGTTCACAGTAGGATTAGGTCCAGCTGCAAACTCAATATTCGCAGTAGCAACGATGGCTATTGCTGTACCTACAGGTATTAAAATCTTTAACTGGCTATTTACGCTGTGGGGTGGAAACATTAAAATTAATTCTGCCATGCTTTGGGCATTAGGTTTTATTCCATCTTTCACACTTGGTGGTATGACCGGGGTTATGCTAGCAGCAGCCTCAGCTGATTATCAATACCATGATAGTTATTTTGTAGTTGCACACTTTCACTATGTAATTGTAGGTGGAGTTGTATTTGGAATATTCTCAGGGTTACATTACTGGTGGCCAAAAATGTTTGGTAGAATTTTAGATGAAACTTTAGGAAAGATTACATTCTGGACGTTTTTTGTCGGTTTCCACCTAACATTCTTTATCCAACATTTCTTAGGACTAATGGGTATGCCAAGAAGATACTGGGTTTATTTAGAGGATCAAGGCTTGGATTTTGGTAACTTGATTAGTACCATTGGTGCTTTCTTTATGGCTATTGGTGCGATCGTATTTCTATATAATGTTGTTATTACTAGTATCAAAGGTGAAAAAGCTGGTGCAGATCCATGGGATGGTCGTACACTTGAGTGGTCAATACCATCACCACCACCACACTATAACTTCACTCAGACGCCACTTGTTCGTGGATTAGATCCATTATGGATCGAAAAGTCTGAAGGAAGAAAAGGAATGACTCCTGCTGAACCATTATCAGACATTCATATGCCGAACGGATCAATCCTTCCATTTGTTATGTCGCTTGGATTATTTATTGCAGGTTTTGGTTTCATTTATCAAAAATATGATCTAGCTTGGTTATCACTAGTATTTATTGGAATGGGTATTTTATTAGGATCTATGTTGATTCGATCCCTAAAAGATGATCTTGGCTATCATATTCATAAAGAAGACTTGGAGAAGGAGGCTAGGAAATAATGAGTGAACACGATGTATTGAATCCAAAAGTGATGCCTCATGATCCAGAAAGAGCCACCTTAGAAGGTAAAAATAAATTCTTAGGTTTCTGGTTTTTCCTTGGTGGAGAAACTGTGTTATTTGCTAGTCTTTTTGGAACATATTTAGCATTAAGAAATTCAACCAATGGTGGCATGGCTTCTAATGAATTGTTTGGTTTGGAATTAGTTTTTATCATGACAATGTTTTTATTAACAAGCTCGCTTACAAGTGTGTATGCGATGTATCATATGAAGAATAATGATTTTAAGAAAATGCAATTATGGCTAGGAATTACAGTTGCATTAGGTTTTGCGTTCTTAGCTTGTGAGCTTTATGAATTTTATCACTATATTCATGAATATGAGTTTACTTTTCGTTCATCTGCATTTGGTTCTGCTTTTTATACATTAGTAGGATTTCATGGTGGTCACGTTGTATTTGGTTTGATGTGGATATTGGCGTTAATGTTTCGTAATGCGAAGCGAGGACTAAACCTATATAATGCACCTAAGTTTTACGTAGCAAGCTTATATTGGCACTTTATTGACGTTGTGTGGGTATTTATCTTCACAGTGGTTTATCTAATGGGGGTGCTTTAAAACATGGCTGATAAAGGAACAGAAGTTCATGAAGAGTTAGATTACCATAAGTATAAGAAAAAAGAAGAAATGAAGCGCCAGGTCATTACCTTCGCATTGATGATTGTTTTTACAATCATTGCGTTTGGTATGGTAGTTTCTGGCCTGGATAAGCTTTTCATTATTCCAATCATTTTAGTATTAGCAGCTGTACAAGTTGGCTTTCAACTTTACTATTTCATGCATATGAGCCATAAAGGCCATGAAATGCCTGCTTTAATGCTATATGGCGGAGTGTTTATTGCATTTTTGACAGTTCTCACAATGTTAGTATTAATTTGGTGGTAAGTAAAAAGTCTGGAATTTTGTATTCCAGACTTTTTATGATTTATATACAAAAATGTTCATAAAATTGTTGGAATTTAATTCAGTATAAAAACTATCGTTTCTTCTCTCATTTCGTTATAATGAGAAAGATAAATTGAAAATTGGAGTGAGGGTAATGTGGCAAGAACTTCAAATATTTGGATTTCGCGCACTTTGGAGTCCCTATTTCTTATTGTTTGTAAGTCTAATCGGAATTTTGTATTTTTTTCTTTTTATTAGAAATAAAGAAAAATACGCTTTAACAAATATAAATATCAACTATTTTTATACGGGGATCGCTCTGTTGTATATTATCAAAGGTTCTCCAATAGATTTATTATCACATATAATGTTTACTGCACATATGGTGCAGATGGCGCTTTATTATTTACTTTTTCCGATATTAATAATTAAAGGTATTCCGAAAATTTTTTGGCAAAAGGTTTTTCAGGTTCCAGTTTTGTCTGGGATCTTAAAACTATTTACAAAACCATTAATTGCCTTGATTCTTTTTAATGCTTTATTTTCGATGTATCATGTCCCTTCAATTTTTGATTTTGCCAAAGGTAATGAGATAGCTCATGCAAGTATTACTACGGTTATCTTAATAACAGCATTCTTTGTTTGGTGGCCAATTTTTACTCCAATTAAAGCATTTGATACACTTTCTCCTTTACTTAAAATTGGTTATATTTTTGCTAATGGTGTATTAATTACTCCAGCATGTGCTTTAATTATTTTCGCAGATCATAGTCTATATACCACCTATGGACAAACAGGAGGTTGGGTTCAGGCCCTAGCCTTATGTGTTCCTGGCTCTGTTTTAGAGGGGTTGAGTTTAAATGGCCCAGAAATGTTTTCACCTATGTCAATCCTTGAGGATCAACAATTAGGCGGTATATTAATGAAGGTTTCTCAGGAAATTATATATGGAACCATATTAGCAAGAATATTCTTTCCGTGGTTTAGGAAAGAGAGTGGAAAAATAGATCCGCTTCCGGCATCGTCCGATCCACATACTACATCCTAGTATAAGAAAGAGGTAGAATTAGATGGAATTATTACCAACAATTAGTACATTTTTTATTATAGTTAGCGCAATATTTGTAGCGATCGGATGGGTATTCATTACAAAGAATAAATTTGCTGCTCATAAAAAAGCAATGCTTAGCGCAGCGGTAAGTGCATTGATATTCTTTGTGATTTATCTTTCACGTACTATATTTATAGGAAATACAAGTTTTGGAGGACCTGAGGATTTAAAAATATATTATACAGTATTTTTAATTTTCCATATTATACTTGCCACAACAGGAGCTATATTTGGTGTCGTAACGATAACCCTTGCTTTTAAACGAAAGATTAAAAAACACCGTAAAATCGGACCTGTAACAAGTGTTATTTGGTTTTTCACTGCGATAACTGGTGTCATGGTTTATTTGTTATTATATGTATTCTATGATGGTGGAGAAACAACTAGTTTATTAAAAGCAATTTTAGGTACTTAACTTGTGAATTAAAAACCGTATCCTTTTTAAAAGGATACGGTTTTTTGCTGTTCTAATATAATTTCTCTTTCTCAATTTTAAAGAATGTTTTTTAGATTTATTAGATTTTGAAATTCCACTTGATAATGCCAGCTTCTTTTGCTGAGTTAAAAGCAATCACGATAAGTGGGCCTACGATAAAGCCAAGAATACCAAGCAATTTAAGCCCTATATACATTGCAATTAAGGTTGCTAGAGGGGAAAGACCAATTTGTTTCCCCATAACTTTAGGTTCAACTGTTCTGCGAATAACGAGTAAAATTATTGCGAGAATAACAAGTTCTGTACCAGTAACAACATCACCTGTCACAAACATATATAAAGCCCAAGGTGATAAAATTACAATTGAACCAATGATTGGAATGAAATCGATGATCCAAATAATAAATGACATGATTAAGGCATACTCAGGAACAATATACAATAAACCTATAAATGTAACGATAAATATAACAATACTTACTAGAAATTGTGCTTTTAAAAACCCAAGAACAACGTAAGCAAGTCTTGCATTCATAAACTTAACTTTTTCAGCGGTTTTTTCGGTTAAATGTTTATAGGTATTCGCCTTTAATCGCGGAATATCAATCAGGAACATAAATAACGCAATTAGATATACAACAATACTCACCAAATAGTTTGGAACTTTACTCACTAGGTTTGTAATACGATCTATTGTTAAAACTTCTCTGATCGTTTCACTGACAGTGGATAAACTGTTTTCTATAACATTTTTTACTTCTTCCACTAATTCTTTAGGTAAATCAGCAGTTAAATGATCTAAATCTGCTTGCCATTTAATAAATTGGTTATTAAATTGGTTAATATAAGATGGAGCATTTTCTGCTAAGGTTATAATTTGTGTAATAGCTCGCGTTACAGCGTATGTACCGATTGTACTTATAATGATTAAGAATAACAAAAAAACGATGGTGACAGCTAACTTTCGATTTATTTTAAAACGGTAAATAAACCATCTAACAATTGGATTTAAAAATAAAGCAGTTAAAAACGCTAAAATTAGTGGTATGGAAACGGGAAGGATAAAAAAGCCTAAAATAATAATGGTAGTTAATATTAAAATAATTTTCCATGGTTGCTTATTGAAAAATTTCATCAAGGTAGAATTATAGCCCCTTTCAAACTTAGCTCTAAAGAAAATATAGCATGTTCTGAAAAAATTTAATAGTAATAAAATTGAGAAAAGGTGTTTAATAGTTATATTTTATTTACTAAAAAACGACTACGAATTCAGCCGCAGTCGTTTTCAGCATTTCAACAATTCATTATTAGCTTTTTCATAAAAGTTAATACAAGAAATGATACATTATTGTTTATTAAATTGCTTTATATTGCTAGATGCCTTTTCAAGTAATTGATCAGCTCTTTGTAAAACACTTTCGGGGAAATTTTCTTCTTCTCCGTATTCAATGCCATGTGGATAATAATGTTTTCCAATGATCGGAGTTAGTAATTTAATTACCGCATCGCCTCGATCAACATCGCCTTCAAGAGCATAGCCTTGTACACGAACGTAATACGTAATATTTTTTTCTTGTGAACCAATTTTATAATCGTATGTAACGCGTTCATAATCCCATTGACCAGCTCGAACAAAATTAGCATTTTCCATCGCATGATCTAATGGTTTTAAATCCAACACGGATTCTTCAATTCCTGTACCTTCAATCTTCATGATTTCACCCCATCTAAAATTTCTCACTAAAACTATAATAGTATGAATAGCGATAAGTTGCAATCATATCCACCGATAAAGACACGAGAAATTTTCATAATAGATTAACTTTACTATTATAATAATAAAAAGTTAATGAAAGGAGCTTTAAAAATGAAAAAAATAATCAGTATTTTGGGCATACTAATCATATTAAGTTTGAGCGTATATTTGATGATAAACGAACGCACCTATATTGATGCTACAGATAATAGAAAGGGAGATTTTACTATTGAAATAAAAAGCTCAGAGGCATTTAGGGGCCATCCAATGTTATATAATGGGGCATTATGGAAGCTGATGGGTGGTAACAAAGAAAAGGTTATTGAACAATTAGGAGAACCTTCGAGAAAGGATAGCAGCTATTACGGTTATGACTGGTGGATCTATCTAAAGGATGAAAGCATCATTCAAATTGCCGTTGAAGATAACAAAGTTGTTTCCATTTTTGGAATGGGTAAGGATGTTGATTTATCTCCTTTTCAATTAGAGGATAGTTATAGCAATATCAATAAGGATAATGATTTAAAGAAACAGATTACCTTTGATAATTATCAATTTCAACTAACAAGGGAGGATTTACAGACCAGACCTTTATTGCAAATTGATGAAAACACGTTTGCAATAATGTATTTTGATAAGGAAACAAAAAAACTCATTTCCATAAGGATAGTTAACCAAGCTTCATTATTAGCATTACGCCCCTACGAATTATATTATTCAGGAGATTTACCTCAGGTAGAAACTTTAAAAGAGGACGAAATGAAAGATGTTTTTACCAACACAGAGAAACAGATTTTTGATATCAGTAATATCCTTCGGAAAAACATGGAGCGAGGCAAATTAAAATGGAATGAAAAAGCTCAAGTAGCTGCCAAAAGTCATAGTGAGGATATGTATAAGAATAAGTACTTTTCTCACTACGCAGAAGACGGTTCCAATTTAGGAAATCGCTTAAATAAAGTAGGCGCTAATTATCTTTTAGCTGGTGAGAATATTGCTGCCCAGTATCCTGATGCAATTTCTGCAGTGCATGGTTGGCTTAATAGTCCTGGCCATCGAGAGGTCCTATTGAACAAGGATTATACAGAATTAGGTGTAGGTGTACACGAATTTTATTTCACACAAAATTTTTTGAAACAGTAACTCGCACATAACTACCATAAAAACATATGATGGAAATAGAGATAGGTTATGAGAGGTGATGTATATGAATAACAAGCTTGATCCAACGGTTTCGGAGTTCAAAGACTTTGTAAATGAGCGTCCGTTTTTAATAGAAAAAGTAAGAAAGCATGAGATAAGCTGGCAAGAGCTTTATGAAATCTATATGGAGAATAAAGATAGTGATATAAACTGGGAGGATGATTTTGACAAGGACACCTCCAGAAAAAAAGAATCAAAGCATAACAAATCATTTGATTCATTAAAAGAATCATTGTTACCTTTACTTGATCATTTGCAAAAAGTAGATCTGGGAAAAGTAGATCAAAATGTTCATCAACTAAATGGGGCTGTGAAAAATATACAAAAATTGATCGGTCAGTTTAAACAAGATAGTGTGAATAATCACCGCCATCCTCCATTTTATTAGTAGAGTGGAATTATTTTTTTGCATGTGGTACAAACTAATTTAAGGGAACCTCAAATAATTGTGCCCAGAATTAAAGAAGCAATTGTTACTTTTCAATTTTATTAAATATGATATGATGGTTACATGGAGGTGTATATATGCTTGCTACAATAGAAATTGTTGACATATTAGATCGGTCCGAATCATTAGGACAAATGATCCTTGAGTCAGACATAATGAAGGAATATCAACAAGCAAAGAATGCGTTAGATCAAGATGAACAAGCGCAATCATTAATTGCTCGTTTTAATAAAATTAAGGATGATTACGAAGAAGTGGAACGCTTTGGACGATATCATCCAGACTATAGTAAAATAATGAAAGAAATTAGAGTAGCGAAAAGAGAAATGGACATGCATGATGCTGTAGCCACATTTAAAATAGCTGAAACAAAAATGCAGGGCCTTCTTGATGAAGTTAGTGGGATCGTAGCTCAAAGTGTAAGCGGAACAATTAAAGCTCCTAAAGATGGTCAAGCTTTGACAGATGGTGGCTGTGGTTGTGGATCAGGTAGTAGTGGTTGTGGTTGCAAAGCATCGTAAAAATCATTAAATTTTAAAGTAAGAGAGGGAAAAATGATGGTAAATCGTCAAGCACTTGTTGTTTGGTTCCACCAAATGAAAAATGTAAAGCATTTAAAAAAGTATGGCCATTTGATTCATGCTTCAAAAAAATTAAAGTATGCAATTATATATGTAAACCAAGAAGAAATAGAAGAAAGCAAAATGAAATTAGAAAAATTATCCTATGTTACTCGTGTTGATTTTTCTTACAAACCATTTATTAAAACTGAATTCGAAAATGCCAAGATGGATAAAGCTAAAGAATATGATTATAAAATGGGGATTTAATGTAAGTAATGTTTGTTAAAAAGAAAATGCCTGCAGCAAATTAAGCGCTGCAGGCCCTTTTTATATACATAAAAAGGTAAAGGGAGAGGAGAAACCGGAGGAAGAACTTATGGGGAAATGTAAGCCTTCTCCGTAAAAGCAACTTAGCTTCAAATAGCTGCTTCTTTTCCAGTATGTCTATTTTTAAAGAAATTTATTCCTGATATAGAAATTTAGCTATAAATTTTTGGAATTTCTGTTTGTGAATTAATTTTATTCTATGCTATAGTAATAAAAGTTAATTTCATTGCGTTTCTAGAAAGGACTTTCGATATGAGAATCATAGCAGGCACATTTAAAGGAAGACCTATTAAAGCAGTTCCAAGTAAGGAAACCCGTCCTACAACCGATAAAGTTCGAGAAGCATTATTTCAAAGAATTGGTCCATTTTTTAACGGAGGTCTATGTTTAGATCTTTTTGCCGGGAGTGGGGCACTAGGATTTGAAGCATTAAGCCGTGGGGTTGATAAAGTAATATTTGTGGATGCAGCTCCAAAAGCGATATCAACAGTTTATGCTAATATTGAACTGTTAAGGGTACAAGAACAGACCGAGGTATTTAGAACGGATGCATTCCGCGCAATTAAAGCAGCATCAAAAAGAGAATTTAAATTCAACTATATTTTTTTAGATCCGCCTTATCATAAGATATCCTATGAAAAATTGTTAACACATATAGAAAAATATCAATTATTAGAAGAAGACGGTATGATAGTGTGTGAACACGATGCTAAGAAAAATCTAGATAATACATATGGTGATTTTATTAAACTTAAAACAGATACCTATGGTGATTCGATAAGTGTCTCAATATATATAAAAGGAGAGAAAAAAGTTGACTAATTTAGCCATTTGTCCTGGTAGTTTTGATCCTGTTACATATGGTCATTTAGATATTATTCAAAGAGGTGCAAAAGTATTTGACCAGGTTATTGTTGCTGTCTTTAACAATCAATCAAAAGCACCTTTATTTACCGTAGAAGAAAGAGTTGAACTACTAATTGAATCAACAAAAAAATTTGACAATGTATTTGTTGACTCGTGTAGTGGACTTTTAATGGACTATGCTGCAGAAAAAAATGCTAAAGCTGTTTTGCGTGGTTTAAGAGCCGTGTCTGACTTTGAATATGAAATGCAAATAACTGCTATGAATAGAAAATTAAATGAGGATATAGAAACATTTTTTATGATGACCAACAATCAATATTCATTTTTAAGTTCGAGTACGGTAAAAGAGGTTGCAAAGTATCACGCAAGTGTGTCGGGCTTAGTTCCGCCTGTGGTAGAAGAAGCTTTAAAGCTTAAGTACGCAAAAAATAGTCTTTAAGCATTTTTTGAAAGTTGCAACATGTGAGAAAGCGTAAACTTTATATGTAAATAAACTGCATTTTTTCAAATTGAATATTTCAAGTTTTAAAGGCTTGACGATGTGTCAAGCTTTTTTAATGCGCAAAAATAATATATATATCGTAATTATCATCGCTAGTAGTGTCATCGGTGGTCCAAATTCTGATAAAAATTGAAGACTTGTATTTACACTTGGATTCTCCGTCCCGTTGATCCATGAATTTACGGAGGTTAAGTCTTCAGTTCTTGAAAGATATAAGGAATCAAATAATACATAGGTTAAAATACTAGCAAATAAAGCGTGCAAAAGACGACCGATAAAATAAGGTTTAAAAGAAATATCAGAAGTAGCGATTATACTTGCGACTTGAGCTTGAATGGATAAACCGTTAAAAGCTAATAGTATGGAGACAAGGATAGCAATTACAAGCATATCTTGATTTTTAAAGTCACTTAGTTGATGAATACCTATTGTAATTTCAAATAGTCCACTCCAAAGTGCTGGAGCTAGCTCATCTGGTAAACTAAATAATTCTAAAGTATGCGAAATGAAGCTTATGATTAAAGTAGAGATACTACTTTTAATAATTAATGTAGTCAAAACAGAGAATAAAATAATAAATCCCCCGATTAACATTAATGTATTAACCGAATGAATGACTGCATCTCCTAACAATTGTCCTAGCGGGCGATTATCTTTTAATCTAGCCTCATGGACACGTTTTAGGATGTGCTTTAATGTAGTAGGCTTTTCTCTTCGAATAGCAGCCTTATCGAAATGATAAAATCGCATGCATATCCCTACTAAAAAATTACCTAAATAATGAGCAGCAGCCAAAAGGATACCAAGATGCTTGTCTGCTAAAAAGCCAATCGAAACTACTCCAAATATAAATAATGGATTTGAAGCATTGGAAAACGATATTAATCGTTCTGCTTCTCTTTTCGTTAGTTGGCCGTCTTGTCTTAATCTCGTTGTAATTTTAGCTCCAGAGGGATACCCGCTTGCCATCCCCATTGCCCAAGCAAAGCCTCCGACTCCAGGTACGTTAAATAAGGGTCTCATAAAGGGTTCAAAAAGAATACCGATAAGATGAACTACTCCAACCCCTATTAATATCTCAGCTGTAATAAAAAAGGGTAATAACGTGGGGAAAACGATAGTCCACCACATTTCAAGTCCGCGCTGACTAGCTTCTAGCACTTCACTTGGGTAATATATAAGCGAAAAAGCAATTAGAATAGAAAGCACGCCATATATAACGGTTAACAGAATTGGTTTCATCTTTTCACTCCTTGATCAACATAACTGTACGAATAAAAAAAATAATAGTAGAATAATAATATTGTGTTCGTTTTATTATCATTAAATATACGCAATCAGCATGACCAAATATGCATATATCTTTTGTGCTAGAGGAAGTGAAGGTGAAATTATGTTCCAGTCGTTGGATAAAAAAAGAATAATTTTATGGATTACAGTAGCGGTCTTGTTATTTTTCTTGTTCGCATACCGCTTACCATACTATATATACAAGCCTGGGAGCGCTGAGCCATTATCTCCAGTGGTAGAAGTGGAAAACAGTACAGATAGTGAAGGTGAGATGCATCTGGTGACGATTCAAGGTGGCCAAGCAGTACCTATTCAATATTTACTAGCACTTTTCCAGGATTATAACGATATTTTGCCAATTGATGAAGTTTATCCAGATGGTATGTCACAGGATGACTATATGGAAATTCAATTGAGTATGATGGAGAACTCTCAGGAAGCATCAACGGTAGTAGCTTATACTGCTGCAAATAAAGATATCGATATAACTTATGAAGGTATTTATGTGGTAAGAACGATTGAAGGTATGCCAGCACATGAAGTACTTAAAACTGGAGATAAGATAGTTTCGGTAGATGAATTAGAAGTAAAGGAAACAGAAGAGTTAATCTCCTATGTAGAAGAAAAAGAGGTAGGAGAACCTATTGAAGTGACGATTGTAAGGGATGAAGAAACTATTACAGAAACCATTGCTTTAGGTACTTTTCCGGATATGGAGGATAGAGTAGGTATTGGAGTGCAATTAGTAACGAACAGAGACGTAGATGTTGATCCTCCTATTGCATTTTCAAGTGGTAATATTGGCGGTCCTAGTGCTGGATTAATGTTTTCATTAGAAATCTACGATCAATTAGTTGAAGAGGATATTACAAAAGGCTATTGTATTGTTGGAACGGGTGAGGTTGATTATGATGGTAATGTGGGTAGAATTGGAGGAATAGACAAGAAGGTCATAGCAGCCGATAATGAAGGGTGTGACATATTCTTCGCACCTAATGAAGGTGATGCCCCTGATTCTAACTTTAAACTTGCTGAGGAGACTGCTAAGGCCATTAAAACTGATATGAAAATCATTCCGGTTGATACCTTCGAAGATGCAATTAATTACTTAGAATCGTTAGACGAAAAATAGCACGATTCAATTTAGAATATATAAATTAAAAGGCAGGAAATCAAGATTTTAATTGGTTTCCTGCCTTTTATTTATTGTTTTAATTGTGTACAAATAGTTAAATGGGTTGATTTTAAGAATGATTTGATCCATCATAATCACTCTTTTTTAAGTAAGTTAATAAATGGTTTTGTGAATTCTTGTTTGCGCATTATTGGTTGTACTTTCGGAGGAAGAATAGAATAATAAGCATCAGATTGCCTTTCCATAATAGGACTCATGGCATTATCTTTATTTAAATTAAAGATAATAGAGGGTTCTATCTTTTTTTTGTAAGCATGAAGATATTCTCTTCCTTTATTATTCATGGCTAATAAACGGATAGATGGCACCTCTTCTTCAATAAGCTGTGCTACTTCAGTCTTTTTTGTAGTTGTAAGTATATTTGCAGCAATTCGTTGCAAACTTGTCCACGTATATCTTTTGGATTTGATTAAATTCATCCATTCCGAAAAAGTGGTGGCAGACCTCATCGCAACTTTCATTTTATTCTCAATACCTTCCTTCATGCCATGAATAGACTTTAACTCTTCTAAGGTCATTGTTGAAATTTTAAATTTTAAATAGGGAAAGTAATGTTCCCAATTATGCCAAGCTGTTGTCTTATTTTTATAATCGATTATTGTATCCATTGTAATGGAAGGCATTGTAGAAATTACCTTAGTATCTCCCTCAAATAAAGCCTTTCTTATACTTGTAGCGCTGGCGATTGAACTTTGAATTGCAGTATCATGATAATGGTTTTGGACGCGTGTTATTGTAAATGGTTTTATAGATGAAGATGAATCTATTATGGCTTTAACATAATGATACCCAAGCATATTATTGGGCTGGGTTAAGTCTATTTTCATTGGTTTATTAAAAATTGTCTTTAGTGCTTTTTCATTTGCTTTTGGGTAAGATAAGCCAGTATTTAAAGCATTTTTTAATTCTAATTCATAATTATATTGATCTTTTTTTAAGTAATTGTACACTTCCGTAAATGACTCAATGTCTCCAGCTTCGCTACCAAAACAGATACTCTCTACCTTTAATTCGTTCAAAATTTTTATCGCTCCGTAAGCAAAAAGTTCACTGTGTTGAACTGCAAAATGGTAAGGAAGTTCAATTACAAGATCGGCTCCTTGTAAGCAAGCGATTTTTGCACGGTGAAACTTATCGATGAGAGCAGGTTCTCCTCGTTGTAAGAAATTCCCGCTCATAACTGCTATAATGCAATCAGCTCTTGAAATTCTTTTAGCTTCCTGTAAATGATATTGATGTCCATTATGAAAAGGATTATATTCAACAATTAAACCGCATGCTTTCATTATTTACCTCCATTTGTTAAAATGAAACCTTAGGTTTATTTTTAAAGTATTTGGATGATAATTTTCATCTTCAAAAAGCGTGAGGACTATAGATTCCAATTGCTTTGATTCATTAAATCATGTATTTCTTTTTATTCATGGCACATAATATATTGTAACTCTATTTATATTAACATGAAATACATGATATACTGTAAAGAAAATATATTGACAAATTCCCTTTTTCCTTTTAAAATATTTCTTGTTGCCTAGAGGTGATTAATATGAAGTTTTATCTCCAAAAAATTAGACAATCGGGTTCTGAACCTTTCATATTCGATGAAAAAATTGATATCTCTGATATTAAAGATTTACCGAATGATATCCGTCATATTGATCCTGTTCATGTTAAAGGACAGGGGAGAATGGAGAGAGATGAAATTGTTTTTCAATTTCAAATCGTTGGTTCCATGATTTTGCCATGTGCACGAACACTGGTAGATGTTCCTTTTCCATTTTCAATTGATGTGGAGGAGAGATTTACAACGAAGAGCTATGTGGAAGAAGATGAAGACTCGGATATCCATCCAGTGCTAGGAGAAGTGATTGATTTAACTCCGTATATTAAGGAGCATGTCATTTTAGTAATGCCTATGCGCGTATTTGCGGATGATAAAGTAGTACAGGATCACATGCTAAAACAAGGAGAAGGCTGGGAAGTTATATCAGAAGAGAAATCTAATGATAAAATCGACCCTCGCCTAAAAAAATTAGAAGCATTATTAGACGATAATCAAGAGGATTGATTCTGTTTAATCTTTCTTAACTTAAAGGAGGTGTAAGACATGGCAGTACCAAAGCGTAAAACTTCTAAAAAAGTAAAAAATCAACGTCGTACACACAAAAAGTTACACGTACCAGGAATGGTTGAATGTTCAAATTGTGGAGAACTTACAAAACCACACCATGTTTGCAAATCTTGTGGACAGTATGATGGAAAACAAGTGGTTGAGCAATAGAATAACGTAGTACGTTTTTTGTGAAAAATAGTTTTATAAGAATTATAGAATCTATTTAAGACAAAATATAAAAATTGGTGTGAAGGAGATTATCTCTTTCACACTTTTTTTGTGCTGATAAAACATGAAACTAATAATTACATTGGAATTTAGAACTTTTATGATCGAATTATAAGAAAAGAATGTCTAACTCTATTATTCAAGGCATACATTTATAACGAATGATAGGGGAGGGATTTTGATTGAAAAATAAAAGACAAGATGCATGGACAAAAGATGAAGATTTATACCTTGCTGAGAAAGTACTTCGCTATATCCGCGAAGGGAAAACGCAATTAGAAGCATTTCAAGAGGTGGCTATCGAGTTGAATCGTACACCAGCTGCATGTGGCTTTAGGTGGAATGCTACCATTAGAAAGGATTATCTCGAAGCGGTTGAGCTTGCAAAAAACTCTAGAAATAATACTTCTATACCAAACGAAGTAAACACAACTGATTTATCCCAATTAATACATCTACTTGAAAACATGAAAAGTTATTATGAGGAAAGAGAAACGTATCTCACAGAACCAATAGAAAGAATACAATTGCTAGAGCAAGAAAACCAAGCAATAAAAGAGAAATGCGAAAAAATACTTCATCTAGTAAATGAATATAAATCCCTAACGAAAAAACTCGAACTCATAACAAAGGATCTTTCACTAAATTAAAAGATAGTAGGAAGGTATTTTTTATTAAACCTTTTTCCTGCTTGGACACTTTTCAAAAAAATTATTAATTGCAGTGTCAAAAGTAATGCAACGTGGTAAAATTTACTTAGTCTAATGGTAAAGGTAACTTATCTTTACATGTCTAAGGAGGAAGTTTTAATATGAGAATTGGGATAATTGGAGGGGGAGCAATTGGCTTATTATTCTCTACATTATTGCTAGAAGATAATCATGAGGTTTTCTTGTATGTAAAATCGGCGGATCAAAAAAACACCATTAACCGTAAAGGGATAAGGAGGCTTTCTGATTCCGCTATATTTTTTCCTAAAGTTGAATTAACCAAAAACCTAAGTGAGCATGACCTTTTTATAAACTGTACCAAACAATACGATTTGCAGGAATCACTTATTGAATATTCCAATCAAAAAATAAACAGTCCCATTCTTTTTATTCAAAATGGTATGACTCATGTAAGGTTAATGGATCAATTTTTAAATAAGAATACAGTCTTTATAGGAATATGTGAGCATGGAGCGCAAAAAAAGAATAAACATGAGGTTGCACATACAGGAAAAGGTTCATTAAAGGTTTCTCTTTATCACGGATCTATTTTCAGTTTAAAAAGTATTATCCAAAAATTACACACTACTATTTTCCCTATTACTTTGTGTGATGATCTTTTTCCAATCCTCCATGAAAAATTGCTAATAAATGCAGTAGTAAATCCTCTTACAGCCCTTTTTCATGTACAAAATAAAGAATTATTAGAAGATCAGCATCTTTTATTTTTGGCGAAAACTATAAACGAAGAAGTATGTGGAGTATTAAAGATGAATAGCAGTAATAGTTGGGAAAAAGTAGAAAAGGTTATACATAATACAGGAGAAAATCGTTCCTCGATGTTAATGGATATAATTAACGGTAGAAAAACAGAACTAGAAGCTATTATTGGTTACATACGCGAGAAAGCTAAAAATGAAAATATAAAAACACCATTTCTTTACTTTTTATATCATGCAGTCAAAACATTAGAATCGAGAAACTTATCTGAGTAAAACTACTTTATAGGAGTGACTTAATAAACCAATGAATTTACTAGCATATCTATTAGCATTTATTTTAACATTTCCACTTATCATAACAATTGTCTTATATTATATTGGAAAATTAAAATTTAATAAAAAGTGGAAGGCTATTCATTTTGCAACAGATTGGACCACGATTCTTTATATTTTCTCTGTTTCGATTGCATGCTATATTATTTTTGAGAAGTCATATATTGGAATTATTATTATTATTTTAATTCTTCTGTTTATACTATTTTTAATTGTACAGTGGAAAACGAAGACAGAAGTTATTTTAAGAAGAGTTTGGAAACCTTTTTGGAAAACCTGCTTCCTGTTATTTTTCGTTTTGTATTTTATTTTAATTATTTATGGAATTATTCTATACCTAATACAAAATTTATAAACAGATTGTGTGCGTTTCCACTTCTAATTATGTAAAATACATATGAACTAAATAGTCTACTAAGAAATAAAGGAGCAGGTCATCGATGCGTGTCGAACCCATTAATATAGAAGCAAGATCTAAATTTCTAAAAGATTACCTAAATGGAAATGAACATTTATATAATAATTTTGATTATTTTCCCTATCAAGAAAATTGTTTTAAGCAACGTGTAAAGGACATAAGAGAAAGAAATTTTGACCGCGCATCTTTAGTCAATACTTTAAGAACATTAAATGAAGCATGGGGTGCAGGTGCAGAAACACTAAGTAATATTAACCTTCTTGAAAAAGAAAACAGTCTGGTCGTAATAGGTGGTCAACAAGCTGGACTTCTTTCTGGACCGCTTTATACTATACATAAAATTATTTCCATTATTCAACTGGCTAAAAAGCAAACGAAAGAGTTGAATATACCTGTAATTCCTGTTTTTTGGATAGCAGGAGAGGATCATGATTTTGAAGAAATTAATCATATTTATATTGAAAAAGGCAATCATTTAAAAAAGCATAAGATTAACCAGCCATTTTTTGAAAAAAAGCCTGTTTCTAGCTGTCCTATAGATCAAGACTATGCGAGACGATGGTTAAAAGAAGTTTTTTATACTTTTGAAGAAACTGCATATACGAAGGATTTTTATAAACTAGCTGAAGATGCCTTGAAAGATTCTGAAACCTATGCTGATTTTTTTGCGAGGATTATTACCAGGCTATTTCAAAAAGATGGCCTTGTGCTAGTGGATTCTGGTTCTCCTGCAATTAGAAAAATGGAAAGTTCATTTTTCACAAAAATAATTAAGCATCAACCTAAAATATCAAATGGAGTTTTTCATGCATTTCAGAGAATGCAAAATAGTGGGTATAATGTTTCCGTTGAGGTTGATAAAGATGATGGTCATTTATTTTATCATTTGAATGGAGAAAGAGTATTATTAGTAAGAGATGGTGAAAACTGGTTAGGAAAACAAGGTGAATGTAGTTTTTCTACCCAGGAACTTTTGGATATTGCTAAAAATAACCCTGAGCTATTAAGTAATAATGTGGTCACGAGACCACTTATGCAAGAATGTTTGTTTCCCACACTAGTGTTTTTAGGTGGACCAAGTGAAGTTGCATATTGGTCTATTTTAAAGCCTGCTTTTCAAGCATTTGACTTGAAAATGCCACCAGTGTTACCTAGGGTTTCCATTTCGCTTATAGACGAACAGGTAAATAAAATATTAACTACCTATCAATTTAACGTAACTGATGTGGTAAGAAGTGGTACGTCTGCTTTTAAGTTAAATTGGTTACAAACCCAGCAAGATCCTCCAATAGGGGAAATGGTGGAGCAAGTTAAGCAGTCGCTAGATCGCATTCATCAACCAGTTCGAGAAGTAGCAAAAGATCTAAGAGCAGATATGGGTACTTTAGCTGAAAAAAACCTAGAGCATTTGAATGACAATCTAGATTTCTTGCAGAAAAAAATGGAAGCAGCTCTACGCGATAAATATCAGATACCAATCAAGGCATTTGATCTAGTTGGTGAGAGACTGCATCCATATGATGGTTTACAAGAAAGATGTTTTAATATATTTTATTTTCTAAATAAATATGGTGATTCATGGTTAGAGGAATTAGTAAATCAGGATTACGATTATGAAGCGGAGCATTATGTCGCCTTTTTATAAATTTTGATGGATACCAAATGAAAACCCAATAACCTAATGAAAAGCATGGCTAAAGAGCCATGTTTTTTTATTTTTCAAATATTGGTGGTGGAAAGTGGGGGATTGTGGTATTATGATCATAGAAAGTGGGGTGCATGTCATGTTCATGGGTGAATATCAACATAATATTGATACAAAGGGTCGCATTATTGTACCTGCTAAGTTTCGAGAAGACCTCGGTGACACCTTTGTTATTACGCGTGGACTTGATCAATGTTTATTTGCATACCCAATGGATGAGTGGCACGTACTCGAAGAAAAATTAAAGAAATTACCTATGACAAAAAAAGATGCACGCGCTTTCACCCGTTTTTTCTTTTCTGGAGCAGTTGAATGCGAAGTGGACAAGCAGGGGAGAATAAATATACCGTCATCACTTCGAACATATGCAACCATGGAGAAAGAATGTGTGGTTATCGGCGTTTCAAATCGTATAGAAATATGGTCTAAAGATAAATGGAATGATTATGTGGAAGTTTCTGAAGAATCATTTGCTGAAATTGCAGAGAATATGATGGAGATCGATTTTTAATGATTTGATAAAAGATGGAGGTGAAATAGTGTGTTTGAGCATTATACAGTATTAGCTAAAGAGTCTGTGGAAGGTTTGGATATAAAAGAAAATGGTACATACATTGATTGTACTCTCGGCGGTGGTGGACATTCCCAATTAATCGTTGAATCGTTAGGTCAAGACGGAAAATTAATTGCTTTTGACCAAGATCAAAAGGCGATCGACGCGTCTAAAGAAAGATTAGCTGAGCATGCTTCTAAAATCACCTTTATTTCATCAAATTTTGTTTATTTAAAAGAAAAGATAAATGAGCTCAATGTCGAGTCTGTGAATGGAATACTATTCGATCTTGGAGTTTCATCCCCACAATTAGATGAAAGTGAACGAGGGTTTAGCTATCAGCAAGATGCTCCTTTAGATATGCGAATGAATAATGAACAAGTACTTTCAGCATATCATGTCGTTAATGAATGGTCTTTTGAAGATCTTGTAAAAATATTTTTTCGATATGGGGAGGAGAAATTCTCCAAACAAATTGCAAGAAAAATAGAATCTCGTCGAAAGGTAAAAGAGATACTTACCACTTTTGAGCTAGTAGATATTATTAAGGAAGCAATTCCAGCGCCAGCACGGAGAAAAGGCGGACATCCTGCCAAAAGAATTTTCCAAGCGATTAGAATTGCCGTTAATGATGAACTAAGAACATTTCATCAAGCATTGAATCAAGCGGCAGAAATTGTTGATGTTGGTGGTCGAATTGCGGTTATAACTTTTCATTCCTTAGAGGACAGAATATGTAAGCAGGCATTCAAAAAATGGAGCACAGTGCCACCATTACCTAGGAATATTCCTGTAATACCAAAAGAATTTGAACCACCTTTTAAACAGATTACAAAAAAACCAATTATAGCAAATGAAATGGAATTGGATGAAAATCGTCGCTCACGATCAGCTAAGCTAAGAATTGTGGAAAAAGTGAAAGATTGGAAGCAAGAATTTTATTTTGATGAAGGGCGTGAAAAATAATGAGTGCAAACAATGCAAGAGAATGGCAACATCAACACGAACGAGTTTATGAACCGAATAGAAAAGTTGTAAAAAGGAAAGTTCGGGTACATAAGAAATGGATTACAACGGGAGAAAAATTCATGTATTGTATATTTGCAGTAACAGCGATTATCGCTTGTTTATACATTATTACCTTCAGTTCACAAACGGACCAATTAAATCGACAGGTTCAAAAGTTGGAGTCAAATGTTGAAACACAAGAAACGAACGTCGCAAATTTAAATTATAAAGTAAAGGAACTAAGTCAGCCTGATAGAATTGTTTCCTTTGCTAAGGAACATGGTTTAAAAATTAAAAATACCCGTGTGAAGCAAGCTTCAGAGATTAGCATGAATTAAAGGGTGTGGACACATTGAAAAATAAAACAACCCATCGCATGAGTATTTTTTGGATCGCATTTTTTTCCATTGTTTTTCTTGTGATTACAGGTAGATTTCTATATATACAAGCTACGGGAGAGGTTGCAGGGATATCCTTGCAATCTTTTGCTGATGAAAAAAGAACGAATTCGTATCAAATTAGTGCTGAAAGAGGAACTATTTTTGATCGTAATTTAATGCCTGTAGCAGAAGAACATGTTGTCTATAGGCTATACGCGATTGTAGATGAAACTTTTACAACACACGAGGAAAATCCTAAGCATGTAAAGAACGCTCAATTGACTGCTGAAAAACTTTCTCCAATTTTAGAGATAGATGCAGCAGAGATACAAAAAAGGATAGAAGAAGGGATTCGTGACGAACGGTTTCAGGTTGAATTTGGTGCAGGTGCAAGAGAATTAACACAAAAACAAAAAGAAGAAATCGAAAATTTAAATTTGCCTGGTATTAATTTCACTGAAGAGCCAATACGCTTTTACCCTAATGGCCGATTTGCATCAAGTATTATTGGTTTGACACAAAAAAATGAAGAAAAAATTGAAGGAATTAGTGGAATAGAAAATCAGTATAATGACCTTTTAAATGGTGTAAATGGTTCCATCTCTTATCAAAGGGATAAATTCAATGTAAAACTTTTAGATCCAAAAGAAATTATAAATGAACCAGAAAATGGCGACGACGTAGTACTAACCCTTGATCAGAAAATCCAAACATTATTAGAGGATTCTATGTCAGAGGTTGATGAACAATATGAACCAAGCAGGATGACTGCAATTGTGATGGATCCTAAAACAGGTGAAATTTTAGCGATGAGTAACAGGCCAAATTTCAATCCTAATGATTTATCAAATGTTGAAAACTGGTATAATGATGCCATCTCTACTCCATTTGAACCAGGTTCCACTATGAAAATCTTCACGCTTGCGGCTGCTATTGAAGAAGGAGTCTGGAATGAAAATGAATATTATAAATCTGGGAGTTATAAAATAGGAAGTAATACTATACGTGACCATAATAAAAGAGGTTGGGATTCTATTACATTTATGGAGGGGATCCAGCGCTCATCCAATGTTGCAGCGGCTAAACTTGCCTATGACAAAATTGGACCTGATCGTTTCTTTGATTATCTTCAAGATTTTAATTTTGATCAACCTTCAAATATTGATCTACCTGGTGAAGTGCCAGGAACGATTCTTTATGATTATGGCATTGAAAAAGTGACAGCTTCTTTTGGACAAGGATCCACTGTGACTCCTATTCAACTAGTAAAAGCAGCTTCAGCAGTTGCAAATCATGGACAAATGGTACAACCATTTGTAGTTAAAGAAACAAAAGATTCTTCTACAGGGGAAACTATTTCTTTACAAGCACCTGAAATAGTTGGTCAACCTATATCAGACAAGACTGCTGAGGAAACGCGTAATATATTAGAAACTGTTATCACTTCCAAAAAAGGAACAGGATACAATATATATAATTTGCAGGATTATACGGTTGCAGGAAAAACTGGTACCGCTGAAATACCAGACCCCGAAAACCCTGGATATATGACAGGACGTAATAATTATGTTTTTTCCTTTTTAGGAATGGCACCAGTAGATGATCCTCAATTAATCATGTATATTGCGGTCAAGCAACCAAAATTAGAGCCAACAGAATCAGGATCTGCTCCTGTTTCCTATATATTTAAAAATGTAATGGAAAATAGTCTGAGATATTTAAATATTGAACCTGATAAGGAAGATATTCCTTCAGTAAGTGCTATTGATTTTCCATCATGGTCAAATAAATCAACTACTCAACTAGTAGAACGGTTAAAAGAAAGTGGAATCTCACCTACTGTAATTGGTAACGGCGATAAGATTGAAAAGGTAAGCGTGGAAGCAGGGGAAGAAATCACCCCAAACCAACGAATATTTATTATTACAAATGAACCAACAATGCCTGATATTAGTGGTTGGGCACTTCGTGATGTTTTAGCATTATCTGAATTAATTGACTTAGATTTGGAATGGATCGGGAATGGATTTGTAGATGCGCAAAGTATTGAAAAAGGTAGAGCAATCAAAGCTGGTGATTATCTGATGGTAGAATTGCAGACAAAAGAAGAAGCACTTTTAGAAGAAACGGAAGCAGAAGAAGAAAAAGAAAATGCAGAAGAGCAAGTAGAGGATTAATTAGATGAAAGGCACAGTGTTCTATTCAGTTTTTAGCATACATATATTGAAGCATGTCCAATGAAAAAGGAGATGTCTGAGACATGCGTGTTTCTTTTATGTTTGTTAAAAAACGAATAATCACTGTGTTTTTTGTTTTTTTTATCATTGCATGTGTGATCACGATCCGATTAGGCTATGTTCAATTCTTTTTAGGAGACTTTTTATCTTCTAAAGCTTTAGATTCGTGGAGTAGAGATATCGTATTTGAACCAAATAGAGGGAAAATTATTGATCGAAATGGAGAAATACTTGCTGAGAATATTTCAGCTCCATCGGTCATGGTTGTACCTAGACAAATTAAAGATTCGGATCAAGTAGCAAAATCATTAGCAAGTATTTTAGAAATGGAAGAGAAAGCAGTATTAGAGCAAATTACAAAAAATGAAAGTATAGTAAGACTTCACCCGCAAGGAAGAAAAATTTCTGACCAAAAGGCAACAGCAATACAATTACAAAATCATGAAGGCGTGTATATCGCGGGAGACTTTAAGCGACATTATCCTTATGGTGAATTTTTATCCCATGTGATTGGGTTTAGTGGTATCGACAACCAAGGCTTGACAGGGTTAGAAGTATTTTATGATGATTTTTTAAGCGGAAAGAAAGGTAGTCTGTCTTTTGTTGCAGATGCTAAAGGAAAAAAAATCTTGAACAATCCTGATCATTATAAGGCCCCAATAGATGGTGGAACGCTACAGCTAACAATAGATGCGAGAGTCCAGACTATTATAGAAAGAGAACTCGATGAGGCAGAAGCGCTCTATGCACCAGATGGAGCGTTAGGTATTGCTGTAAACCCAAATACAGGTGAAATTCTTGGTATGGCTTCACGTCCTAGTTTTGACCCGGAGAATTATAGGGAAGTTGAGCCTCAAATATATAATCGAAATCTTCCGATATGGAGCACCTATGAGCCTGGCTCTACATTTAAAATAATAACACTTGCCGCTGCACTTGAAGAGGGATTAGTAGATTTACATGAGGATGAATATATTGATGATGGTGATATTAATGTTAATGGCACCACCCTGCACTGCTGGAAGCGTGGTGGGCATGGGCATCAAACTTATTTAGAAGTTGTGCAAAATTCGTGTAACCCCGGTTTTGTTCAATTAGGTAGTATAGTTGGAAAAGAAAAACTATTTTCCTACATTGATAATTTTGGTTTTGGAAAAAAGACAGGCATAGATATACAAGGTGAATCGAATGGTATTTTATTTCAACTAGATAATGTTGGTCCGGTAGAACTAGCAACAACTTCATTTGGCCAAGGTGTTTCGGTTACTCCAATACAGCAAGTAATGGCAGTTTCGGCTGCTGTAAATGGAGGATATTTATATCAACCATATATAGCGAAATCTCTAGAAAAAAATGAAGATAATGTACAAAAAGAAGAAAATAAACCTATATTAAAACAACAGGTAATTAGTAAAGAAACTTCCTTAAAAGTAAGAAATGCTCTAGAGCATGTAGTTGCAAAAGGGACAGGACGAAGTGCATTTGTCGAAGGATATCGAGTTGGAGGTAAAACAGGTACTGCTCAAAAGGTCGGGAAAAATGGTCGTTATATGGAAAATAATCATATTGTGTCTTTCATTGGTTTTGCTCCTGCTGATAATCCTGAGATAGTTGTTTATATTGCAGTTGATAATCCCAAAAACACAGTACAATTCGGTGGGGTTGTAGCAGCACCGATTGTTGGTAATATTATAGAAGATAGCCTTAGAGTTCTTGGAGTTGAGAAGTCTAAGAAAGGGTTGGAAAAGGACTACCAATGGCCTGAGGAAGCGCTTGTTGAGGCTCCTGATTTAATAGGTATGAATACAAAAAAACTTCAAAAATATTTATATACGTTTGATTTAGAGGTCGTCGGGGAAGGAAATACTGTTATCGAGCAAGCACCTTCACCAGGGGAGAGAATTGCACCGGATAGTAAGATACGAATTCTTGTTAAATAATATCTAAAAATCGTTCGGTGATTAATTACCTTTTTTTTGCTATACTAATATCGATGTTTAAATGATTCGTGACACATTAATAAATGCTAATTTTAAATAAAGGACGTGCAAGGTATGAAAAAATTACACGAACTCATTAGTGTACTTCCTAATTATAAAACTGATGATGATCTTTCAACTGTGGAAGTAACTGGTATTCAAATGGATTCAAGAGAAATCAGTAAAGGGGACCTTTTTGTCTGTATTGACGGCTTTACTGTTGATGGACACGATTATGTCGACCAAGCAGCACAAAATGGAGCAATTACGATTGTTGCTGAAAAAGAAGTAGCTACCGATATTCCCGTCATTTATGTAGAAGATAGCATTCGGGCACTTAGCCTTTTAAGTAATACCTTTTACATGAATCCAACACAAAAGCTGAAATTAATTGGTGTAACTGGGACAAATGGAAAAACATCTATTTCTCATTTATTAGACGACATTTTCCAATATGCTAAGTATAAAACTGGTGTGATTGGTACGGTTGGAATGCGCATAAACAATCAAGCGTATCCAGTAAAAAACACTACACCAGATGCCTTATTTCTTCAACAAAGCTTTAAAAAAATGGTAGATGAAAAAATTGATGTTGCGGTCATGGAGGTCTCCTCTCATGCCTTAGCAATAGGCCGGGTACATGGTTGTGATTTTGATATAGCTGTTTTCTCTAATTTTTCACAGGACCATTTGGATTATCATGAGACAATGGAAGATTATTTACATGCAAAAAGTTTATTATTCTCGCAATTAGGAAATCGATATGATTCACAAAATAAGAAAATAGCTATATTAAATCGAGATGATCCTACATATAACAAATTAAAAATGGTTACAGCTCAACCTGTCGTTACTTATGGCATTGAAAAAAAAGCAACCTTTTCTGCTACAGAGACACAAATTAATGCACAAGGTGTATCATTTAAACTAAAAACACCTGAAGGAGAATTTCCTGTAAAAAGTAAATTGATGGGTAAATTTAGTATTTATAACATCTTAGCTTCTATAACAAGCGCTTATTATGCAGGCATCTCTTTACCTACAATAATCGAAGCTATTGAACACTCAGAAGGAATTAAAGGACGCTTTCAACCAGTTCTTTCTGGTCAAAATTTTGGAGTGATTGTAGATTATGCTCATACACCTGATTCATTGAAAAATGTATTGGAGACGGTTAATAGCTTTAAAAAAGGAAAGATATATGTAGTCGTTGGTTGTGGTGGAGATCGTGACCGCACAAAACGTCCTTTAATGGCTCAAACTGCTGTCTCATACGCGGATATTGCTTTTTTAACATCTGATAATCCACGAAGTGAAAGACCTGAAGATATACTAAGAGACATGACTAGTAATTTAACGACAGACAATTATCAAGTAATTATAGATCGAAAGCAAGCTATTGAAGAAGCTGTAAGAATAGCCAAAAAAAATGATATTATTCTTATTGCAGGAAAGGGCCATGAGACTTATCAAATAATTGGTAATGAGGTAATAGATTTTGATGATAAAAAAATTGCGGAAGAAGCAATAAATAACCGATAATAATATTATTATAGAACAAGAGCATCGCGTATTTTTAGGAGGAAATTATTTTGAACACGACTACATTAATTCTTACACTAGGTATTGCATTTTTATTAACAGTGCTTCTTTCACCAGTGTTCATACCATTTTTGAAAAGACTGAAATTTGGTCAGAGCATTCGAGAAGAAGGTCCACAATCGCATATGAAAAAGACTGGAACGCCAACTATGGGTGGACTCATGATCATTTTCAGTATTGTAATTACAACGATTATCATGGTAATAAAAGCAGAAATTTCTATTTTGAGTTACGAAGTTGGCTTGCTATTATTTGTTTTATTAGGTTACGGCTTATTAGGATTTTTAGATGATTATATAAAAGTAGTCAAAAAAAGAAATCTTGGTTTAACTTCCAAGCAAAAATTAATCGGGCAAATTTTAATTGCTATCGTTTTTTATGTGGTATTAAAAATGCAAAATTTTGATACATCTATTGGTATACCGGGCACAGCGTTTGATATTGAGTTGGGCTGGTTTTATGCCGTCTTAATCATTGTCATGCTAGTAGGTGCTTCCAATGCAGTAAATTTAACCGATGGATTAGATGGTTTATTAGCTGGAACGGCTGCAGTGGCTTTTCTTGCATTTGCAGCACTAGCATGGATAAATGATCTAGACACTAGTATATTTATCTTTAGTATTTCCGTTGTTGGAGCATTATTAGGGTTTTTGGTTTTTAATAAGCATCCTGCTAAAGTTTTTATGGGGGATACAGGTTCACTAGCTCTTGGAGGCGCTATTGCTACAATTGCAATCCTATCAAAGCTAGAGATCTTACTCGTGATAATTGGAGGGGTTTTTGTAATTGAAACACTTTCCGTTATGATTCAAGTTATATCGTTTAAAACTACCGGTAAACGGGTATTTAAAATGAGTCCACTTCACCACCATTACGAGCTTAAGGGATGGTCTGAGTGGAAGGTAGTCACAACTTTTTGGATAGTAGGGCTTTTATTTGCATTACTTGCCATTTATATTGAGGTGTCATCATGAATAATAAACTTATTAATTTTCCTTATAAGCGCATTCTAGTATTAGGATTAGCAAAAAGTGGTACGGCAACTGCAAAATTGTTAAATAGAAACAATTGTGAGGTTATCGTTAATGACCTAAATGCAAAAGCTGATGATCCTTTTGTTTTGGATTTAAAAGCGCAGAATATTGAAGTAGTAGTAGGCAGTCATCCACTTTCATTGTTAGATAATATTGATGTAGTCATAAAAAATCCAGGCATTCCTTATGAGAATCAGTTAATAGAAAGTGCAATCGAACATAGTATTCCAGTGCTTACAGAAATAGAATTGGTAAACTATTTAACAAAAAATCCGATCATCGGAATTACAGGATCTAATGGAAAAACGACAACTACTACGTTAATTTATAAAATGATTGAAGCAGATAATCAAAAAGTATCGTTAGCAGGTAACATTGGTATGGTGGCTTCAGAGGTCGCTGAGAAAGTGGAAAAGGATGAAGCAATGGTAATTGAGTTATCGTCTTTTCAATTACTCGGTATTGAGGATTTTCGCCCGAAAATAGCAATACTATTAAATTTATTTGAAGCTCATTTAGATTACCATAAGACAATCGAACATTACCGAAAAGCTAAAATGAATATCTTTAAAAATCAAACTATTGATGATTTTTTAGTTTATAATGCTGACAATACACTGGTAAATCAATCAGTAGAAGAGGCTAGTTCAATTAAAGTTCCATTTTCTAAAGAAAAAAAACTAGACGACGGGGTATGGGTAGATCAAGAATATCTGTATTTTAAATCTGATGAAATTATTAAACGTAAGGAAATTAAATTAGTTGGAGAACATAATTTAGAAAATATTATGGCTGCCGTAGCTGCAGCAAAACTTTACAACATTTCAAATAATGCCATTAGATCTATCTTAAAAACTTTCACTGGTGTGGAGCACCGGTTACAGTTTATTGATAACATTGCTGGAAAAAGCTTTTATAATGATTCAAAGGCTACAAATATTTTAGCTACTTCAAAAGCGTTAGATGCATTTGATAAACCCATTATCCTGCTAGCTGGTGGATTAGATAGAGGAAATGAGTTTGATGCTTTAGTGCCTCATCTAACAAATGTAAAAGCAATGGTTCTTTTCGGAGAAACAGCTCCTAAACTAGCTACTATTGCAAAGAGAGCGGGTATCGATAAAGTAGAAATAGTAGAAGCAATGGAAGAGGCAGTTGCTGCTGCAAATGCTTCTTCCACAACAGGAGACGTTATATTATTGTCCCCCGCTTGTGCAAGCTGGGACCAATACCGCACATTTGAAGAACGTGGTGACATGTTTGTCCAAGAAGTGCATAAACTAAAATAGGGCTATTAATGCTTCTATTTTGGTATCAAGGCCCTACAATCCAACATGGAGATGGGGGTTTTCTTTTTGGATCAAAACTTTAAAAAAAAACCAGTTGATTTTATTTTACTTTCTACCATTATTGTTATTATTTTAGTAGGCACACTCATGGTATACAGCGCTTCTTCGATTTGGGCAAATTATAAGTTTGATGATCCATTTTTTTTCTTTAAAAGGCAGCTATTATTTGCTTTTGTAGGTATTATAGCAATGATTATTGTAAGTAACACACCCTATTTCATTTGGGAAAAGTATGCGCGGTTTTTACTGGTAATTTGTTTTCTTTTGCTCTTACTCGTACTGATTCCTGGCGTTGGAATGGTAAGAGGTGGAGCTAGAAGCTGGATTGGTGTTGGGGTTTTTAGTATCCAGCCAGCCGAGTTTATGAAGCTAGGGTTAATAATTTTCTTAAGCAGCTATTTATCAAAAAACAGAAAATGGATTCAATCCTTCAAGAAAGGTTTTTTGCCACCTGTTACGTTAATTGCCATAGTTTTTGGCACAATATTACTTCAGCCGGACTTAGGTACTGGAGTAGTACTTTTACTAACTGGTTTTTTATTAGTATTCGTAAATGGTGCAAAGATCACTCATTTTTTATGGATGGGGGGAATTGGAATTGTTGGATTTTTATATTTAATTCTTTCCGCCCCTTATCGTATTAATCGGATTACGTCTTTTTTAAACCCATGGGAGGACCCTTTGGGAAATGGCTTCCAAATCATCCAGTCATTATATGCAATTGGCCCTGGTGGCTTATTTGGTTTAGGCTTTGGAAATAGTATTCAAAAATACTTTTATTTACCTGAACCACATAATGATTTTATTTTTGCTATTATAGCGGAAGAGTTAGGCTTTATTGGTGGGGTAGGTTTACTATTATTATTTATATCCCTAATGTGGAGAGGAATTGTGATTGCAATACATGCACCAGATTCCTTTTCAGCTTTAGTTGCTACTGGAATAGTTGCTATGTTAATGATTCAAGTTTCTATAAACATTAGTGTTGTCATTGGGTTAATACCAGTAACGGGGATTACTTTACCTTTTATTAGTTATGGAGGCTCTTCCTTAACGCTATTATTAACGTCTATTGGTATATTACTTAATATAAGTAGGTATCGAACGATAATCTGATAATTTATACATAGATCCCATATTATATGAGGTTGAGTATGCTATAATTTAATAATAGGTTTTTAATTGAAAAGAAAATTAAAAGTTTACGAGGAAGTAGAATGACACACAAAAATACTTGATCAATATCCACACAATTAATGATTGTTAGTGAGGTTGTTTTCTTTAATTCATAACAAAGGAAGATTTGAAATATGGCAAAGAAAAAAGTAGTTTCCATTGAAGATAGAATTCCCCAGCTTAAAAATGAAAGAAGAAAAAAAGCAAATCGCAGATTAGTATTTTATTTAACTGTTTTTTTTATTTTAATTGGAATTATTGTTTATCTTCAATCGCCATTAAGTCAGGTAAAAGAGGTTATAGTTGAGGAGAATGAGCATCTTTCTGATGAAGAGATAATTAAACAAAGTACCATAGATTCTTCCGACAATTTCTGGGGAGTTAATTTATCAGAAATTGAAAAAAAAGTGCAAAATCATGAGCAAATTAAAGAAGTTGAAATTTCCAGGAAATTTCCTACTAGTTTAAAAATTATAATAAGTGAACATAAACATGTTGGATATATTAAAAAAGATAAGCAGTACGTACCTATTCTAGAAAATGGAAAAAGGATGGCTTCCGTTTCCATGAGTAATCTAAAAGCAGATGCTCCATTATTAACTAATTTTACGGATGAAAAGCTTCTTATTCAATTTGCAGAGGAATTAGGAAAGTTATCGAATCATGTAAAAGTACTTATATCACAAGTGACTTGGATACCATCAGATAGCAACAAATATAAAATAATTTTATATATGAATGATGGATTTGAAGTGGAAGCTTCTATAAGGAATTTTGCTAATTCGCTTTCTAGTTATCCTTCCATTGCTAGTCAATTAGA
Source organism: Saliterribacillus persicus (assembly GCF_003337485.1). Taxonomy (GTDB): domain Bacteria; phylum Bacillota; class Bacilli; order Bacillales; family Amphibacillaceae; genus Saliterribacillus; species Saliterribacillus persicus. The sequence continues at coordinate 188,742 of NZ_QPJJ01000006.1, read as the reverse complement.
CGAAGAAGAACCAGGAAGGATTAAAATAAATGATGGAGGAGCCGTCTTCACGCCATATGAAAGAGAGATGACAGATGAGGTGATAGAAGATGAAACAGAAGGGTAATTATATAATTGTTTCCCTTATATTGTTTGTAGTTGGGTTCTTGGTAGCATTCAGTTATCAACAAACCAATTCGAAACCAAAGGTTACACAACTTTCTGAAAATGAGTGGGAAAAAGACTACTTTTATAGGCAACAACTAATTGACATAGAAGATAAAAATAAACAATTAGAAGATGAGTTGACAACTTTACGACAAACAGTACAGGATTTTGAACAAGATATTGGAGAGGAAAAAAAGCAAATTGGTGATTTAGTTGATACAAAAAAAAGACTGCAAATTTTAACAGGGGAGTTACCTGTTGAAGGTGAAGGAATTGAAATAAGCTTAAAGGATGCAGATTATATCCCGTCAGAAGATAATGTTAATCAATATATTGTACACGACCGTCATATTCATCTTGTTATAAATGAATTGTATAGTGCAGGAGCTAAGGCCATTGCTATAAACGGACAACGAATATACGCAGATAGTTATATTCAATGTGTTGGACCTGTAATATCTGTTGATGGTAATGTTTATCCAGCACCTTTTGTGATAAGTGCAATAGGAGCACCTGATGTTCTTGATGTAAGTCTAAATTTAACAAATGGTGTGGTGGATAATCTTTTATATGATAATATTGAAGTCACGGTAGAACAAATGCCTGAAATAGAAATGGATGCAAGAGCAAGTTGAAAAAGGTGAGAGGTTTGCAAAGAAAAAACAAATTACTTATCGGTTTGGTATGTTTATGCACTGGTTTTATGCTAGCAATTCAATTTCAATCAAATCAAACACCACAAGAACGTGACACGAGAGATTTATGGGAGATTCGAACTCAATTGCAACAAGAACAAAGACAGCAACAACAGCTTTATCAAGAAATTTCACAAGTGAAGAATGTACTTGACGAGTATGAAGCTCAATCTGAACCAGCACAAATGAAAGCATTAAATCAATCAATACAAGAGTTAGAAATTAAAGCAGGTATGACAGAAAAATCAGGACCAGGTGTGATCATAAAAATAGATCAATTATTTATGGATATAGAGGGTCCACAATCTTCTCCTGTTTTAACTCCAGATTTATTGCATCATTTAATAAATGAGTTAAACCAATTTGGGGCATCTGATTTGGCAATAGAAGGTCAGAGGATGATTGATATTACACCTATTCGACTAGTTAATGATAGAATATATGTAAACAATCACCCATTACCAGGTCTACCTGTTGAAATTTACGTTTTAGCAAATAATGCAGAGCGATTAATCGATTATATCGAAGTAAGCAATTCAAATGATTACTTTGCGATAGAAAATTTAAAAATTTCAACAGAGGAAAGTAGTCAAATAGAACTGCCTGCTTATGATGGTATTTTAAATCTTCAAGGAATTAATGTAAATGCACAGTATGAAGTAGGTGATGAATAGTGTGGCTACCTGCCATGTTTTTAATTTTTGGTGTATTATTAGGTCTAATGACTAATATTACAGTACCTGATGCCTATGCTAATTATCTATCTATTGCTGTACTCGCCGCATTAGATACCTTATTTGGAGGAATTAGAGCACAGGCAGAAAGAAAATTTGATCAAAAGATATTTGTAACAGGTTTCTTTTTTAATATTTCCCTAGCAGCATTTTTGGCATTTTTGGGTGTTCAATTAGGTATAGATCTATATTTAGCAGCAATTTTTGCGTTTGGTGTGAGACTTTTTCATAATATCGCAATGATTCGACGGATTTATATTGAAAAATGGGAAAAAAGAAAAATAAAACAAGAAAAATAAAGGTATTTAGTCGATTTTTGTAGAATAATGAATATATTATAATTTTTTTAGGATATTTGATTGAAATTCATGAAAAAAGTTCTATGTTTTATTATAATAGAAGATAACGTAAAAAATGAATAAAATCTGAAATAACAATTGAAAAGTTTAGGAGGTGCCTCTTTGAACAACAGTGAAATTCTAGTCAGCCTTGATATAGGTACATCGAAAATAAAAATCATAATTGGTGAAGTATTAAACGATACATTAAATATTATTGGCGTCGGTACTTCCAAGTCAAAGGGAATGAAAAAAGGTTCTATTGTTGATATTGACCAAACTGTTCAATCTATTAGTGCTGCTGTTGAACAAGCGGAACGAATGGTGGATATAAAAATTGAACGCGTAATTGTTAGTGTCAATGGAAGCCATGTACAACTGCAACCTTGTCACGGGGTAGTTGCAGTTTCGAGTGAAAACCGTGAAATTGGTAATGAGGATATACACCGAGTTATTGAAGCGGCTCAAGTGATTTCAATACCACCCGAAAGAGAAATCGTTGATGTAATACCAAATCAATTTATCGTGGATGGTTTAGATGAAATTACAGATCCTCGAGGAATGATCGGGGTAAGACTTGAAATGGAAGGAACAATTATTACTTGTTCTAAAACAATGTTACATAATGTTCTAAAGTGTGTAGAGCGTGCCGGCTTGGAAGTAATGGATATTTGCTTACAACCTTTAGCTACTGGTTCTATTGCCCTATCGCGGGATGAACGTAATTTAGGAGTGGCATTAATAGATATTGGTGGTGGAAGCACTACTGTATCATTGTTTGAGGATGATCATTTAGTTGCAACCTCAGTTCTTCCTCTTGGTGGGGATAATATCTCGAAGGATTTATCCATCGGTCTTCGTACTTCCTCTGAGGATGCAGAAGAAATTAAAATAAAACATGGCTATGGTTTCTATGATGATGCCAATGAAAATGAAGTTTTCGAAGCAAGTATTATCGGTACAGATAAAAAGCAGAAATTTAACCAGCTCGAGCTTGCTGATATTATTGAAGCAAGATTAGAAGAAATTTTCACATATTGTGCTCGAGAAATTCAAAAAATGGGCTATGATGAATTGCCTGGTGGTTTTGTGTTAACTGGTGGATGTATGAGTACCCCAGGAGCGATAGATTTAGCACAGGATTTATATCAACATAATGTACGGGTAGCTATTCCGGATTACATAGGAGTAAGAGAGCCTCAATACACAGCTAGCGTTGGAACCTTGAAATTCGCTTATAAGAATGCGAAAATACAAGGGAAACCATTTGAAGATGCTGTAGTAGTAAATGACATTGAACAGGTAAAAGCAAAGCCTAAAAAATCTCAAAAGCAAGCACCTAAAGAAACTGCAACTAAAGAAAAGAAAAAGAAGGATCCGAAGTTAGCTAATCTTTTCAAATACTTTTTTGATTAAAAAGCTTTGATCGAGACAAGATTAACAAACACGACCTTGTAAACTAGCAAAATAGGAGGAAAGCTCATGTTAGATTTTGATACAAATATGGATCAACTAGCAACAATTAAAGTAATAGGCGTTGGTGGCGGAGGTAGCAATGCCGTAAACCGAATGATTGAACACGGAGTTCAAGGTGTAGAATTTATTGCGGTTAATACTGATGCTCAAGCCTTAAATTTATCTAAAGCAGAAGTGAAAATGCAAATAGGAACCAAGTTAACACGTGGGCTAGGAGCAGGTGCTAATCCTGAAGTTGGACGAAAAGCAGCTGAGGAAAGTAAAGAACAGATTGAAGAATTGCTTAAAGGTGCTGATATGGTTTTTGTAACTGCCGGAATGGGTGGTGGAACAGGAACAGGTGCCGCACCAGTTATTGCACAGGTCGCTAAAGAAATTGGGGCGCTTACTGTTGGTGTTGTAACTAGACCATTTACCTTTGAAGGAAGAAAAAGAGCAACACAAGCTGTGTCAGGAATTGACGGATTAAAAAGTAGTGTAGATACGTTAATTGTAATTCCTAATGATCGATTGTTAGAAATTATTGACAAAAATACACCTATGCTTGAAGCTTTTAGAGAAGCAGATAACGTATTAAGACAAGGTGTACAAGGTATATCAGACTTAATTGCGACACCTGGTTTAATTAACGTCGACTTTGCTGACGTGAAAACAATTATGTCAGATAAAGGATCTGCATTAATGGGAATTGGGGTTGCAACAGGAGAAAGTAGAGCAACCGAAGCAGCTAAAAAAGCTATCTCATCACCACTTCTTGAAACTTCTATTGATGGTGCTCATGGTGTCTTAATGAATATCACAGGTGGTACAAACTTAAGTTTGTATGAAGTACAAGAAGCCGCTGATATTGTAACATCTGCAGCTGACCAAGAAGTAAATGTTATTTTTGGTTCTGTTATTAATGAAGAATTAAAGGATGAAATCGTAGTAACAGTTATTGCTACCGGTTTTGACGAAACTCAAATGAAAATGACACCAAATAAGCAAAAATCTATTATGAATCAAAAACCTAAATCTGAAAGACCTGAAGAACAAACTCGTGAAGCTAAACCGAAACCAAACACAAATCCTAGCTCAAGAGTGGCGCAAGAAGAGGATACATTAGATATCCCTACTTTTTTAAGAAATCGCAATCGAAGAAGATAAACAAAGTATATAATATTCAAAAACAAGCATGGAAATCATGCTTGTTTTTTGTTTTTTACAGGAAATTATAAAGATGCCTTACAAGCTAAGTAATAATAATAAGGAAAATGAAAAGATAACACCTCGCGAAAATTAAATATCGATTCCCTCGCTCAATGCAATTTTTTTCTCTAAAGTTAAAATACAGTCGTGAAAGTCTTAACCTCACCTCTTCGAATATTCTCATAAAAAATATAAACAAACATAGTGTTTGTGATTTGTTTGCAACAGTACTAATCATGATTTTTCATAGAAGACAAATATAGTAAAATTATGCGAAAAAAAGAGTTAATTTTTACCATATAATGACAGACTTTTTAATGGATAGGCATTATACTCAAGCTACTTGGTAAGGTACAGGCATGGAGGGAAAAAGTGTAGGTGATTATATATCTTGAATTAATATGGCTTTTAAATTTCATTATAGATTATATGATTCTAACGTTAACACAATCCTTAACTAGACAGTTTACCAAACAGTCTAAGTTACTTATTGCAAGTTTTATGTCATCAAGCTTTGTTCCACTTTATCTGATATATCCAAATGAGCTTGACCATTTGTGGGTTAAGGTTTTGATTTCAATCTTTATGATATTATTAGCCTTCGGTTATAGGAATCTAAAAGTTTTTACGAAATTGATCGCAGTTCTATATTTTACAACATTCACAATGGGAGGTGGATTACTAGCGACTCATTTTTTAATGAATCAATCCGCTTCACCTACACACCCTGCAAATAACTATGGAGGATTGATTAATTGGATGTTTGTAGCGGTTTCTTTTCCTTTCGTTTTTATTTTTACAAAAAAACGCATGGACGAGCATAAATATGAAAAATTTCAATATGATCAAACGTATAAAGTCAAAATGGAATGGAACGAAAAGGTAATCGATAGCATTGGGTACGTGGACAGTGGAAATCATATGCATGATCCAATTACAAATCAACCTGTTATTATATGTGATCCAATGATTTTAAATCAATGGTTTTCGTTAAATGACATGGACAAAATTAAAAGTTTGGACATAAATGGTAGTGATTCCATAGACGCGCTATATGCCTTTCCTTTTCTTCGAATAGTACCATACCAAGTCGTAGGAGGTTCAAGTAAATTTATGTTTGTTTTTAAGATAGATAGACTTAGTATATTTGTGGAGGATAATCCCATTATTATTAAAAAAACTTTAGTAGGTATGGAATTTGATCAATTCCATAATGATCAAAATTATCATTGTTTGCTACACCCTAAATTAATTGAATCCAATAGTAGCACTCAAACAAGATCGGAGGATATATCATGACTAATTTAAAAATGAAATTAAGATTATTATGGATGAAATTGTTGATAAAATTAAAAGTTAAAAAGAATCCTATTTATTACATAGGTGGAAGTGAAGCTTTACCACCGCCATTATCTAAAGAAGAAGAATTTCAGTTAATTAATCAGTTGCCAAATGGAGATAAGGCAGCGAGGGCGATGCTTATTGAAAGAAATTTACGATTAGTAGTATATATTGCACGCAAATTCGAAAATACTGGTATAAATATAGAAGACCTTATTAGTATAGGAACAATTGGTTTAATTAAAGCTATTAATACATTTAATCCAGAGAAAAAAATTAAACTTGCAACCTATGCTTCTAGGTGCATTGAAAATGAAATTTTAATGTATTTGAGAAAAAATAATAAGACAAAAACAGAAATTTCATTTGATGAACCACTAAATATCGACTGGGATGGAAATGAATTATTACTCTCAGATGTATTAGGTACCGACGAAGATATTACTATAAAAGACTTAGAAATTAATGTTGATAAAGCACTATTAAAAGATGCTTTAGAACAATTAAAAGGTCGTGAAAAGCAAATTATGGAGCTGCGATTCGGGCTTGTCAACAATGAGGAAAAAACTCAGAAAGATGTAGCTGATTTACTGGGAATTTCACAATCATATATATCTAGGTTAGAGAAAAAAATCATAAAAAGATTACAAAAAGAATTTAATAAAATGGTATAAGACGTAATTGTGAATCAAAATATCTTCCAAAAATGCTTTGCATAATTTCCAACCCAATTGGTGATACTTTCCCTATGAAGGTTTCCTAATTGGGAGGGTATTTTATGACAAGACATAAAGTAGAAATTTGTGGGGTTGATACGTCCAAACTGCCCGTTTTAAAAAATGACAAGATGAGAGTATTATTTCGACAAATGCAAGAAGGTGACACAGAAGCTCGTGATGAATTAATTAATGGAAATTTAAGATTAGTACTTAGTGTCATTCAACGTTTTAATAATCGTGGTGAATATGGCGATGACTTATTCCAAGTGGGTTGCATCGGTTTGATGAAGTCCATTGATAACTTTGATTTAGGACAAAATGTAAAATTTTCAACTTACGCGGTTCCTATGATTATAGGAGAAATCCGTCGATATTTAAGGGATAATAATCCAATAAGAGTATCAAGGTCTTTAAGAGATACGGCTTATAAGGCACTACAAGCAAGAGAGAGATTAATAAGCAAAGCATCAAAAGAACCAACTGCAATGGAAATAGCTAAAGAATTAGATTTGCCTGTAGCAGAAGTTATTTTTGCATTAGATGCTATTCAAGACCCTGTATCTTTATTTGAACCGATTTATAATGATGGAGGAGATCCAATATTCGTCATGGATCAATTACAGGATGAAAGTGTAAAAGACACTAATTGGTTAAATTATTTATCAATTAAAGAAGGTATGCACAGGTTGAATAAACGAGAAAAAGTTATTTTAAATAAACGCTTTTTCCAAGGGAAAACTCAAATGGAAGTAGCAGAAGAGATAGGGATATCCCAGGCACAAGTTTCTCGATTGGAAAAAGCTGCACTAAAAGAAATGAATAAGGACATGTTTGAATCTTAACTGAAAAAATGACCCTTAGAGGTCATTTTTTTATTTTACAATAGCAAAGCCTATAATTTACTGGAGTATAATATAAGGAAATTTTAGGCTTTCGCCGTAAAGACTTGACTATAGGTCAAGTTTTTCTAATAATGTAATTTCATTTTCTTTACTAAACTAAACATTACCCTAATACATATAATATTAAAGGGGTGATTATTAAATGTTAACTTTATCAGAATTACAGGCCAAAGAGTTAATTTCAATTGAGAATGGAACAAGACTAGGTTCACTTATTGACTTAGAGATTGATGTAAGTAATGGTATTATCACTGATTTAATTCTTATTCCTAAAAAAAAGACGCGCTTAACCTTTAAAGATGAAAATGAAGTGATGATACCATGGTCTTCCATCGTTACAATTGGAAAAGATGTGATATTGATTAGATACAACCAACATTAGACATTTTTATATTATGATTTATAAAAAGAAATTAAATAAGAAATATGATAAAATGTAGGGATATAAGGGGGATTCAAATGGAACCATTTAAATATTCTGAATCTGACCAATTGTTAAAGATAAGTAAATGGATAAAAGAAAGTAATGTTTCACTATTAGCGGGTTTTACAACAAAAGAAGATGGGTTTAGCAAGGGTGATTATTCATCCATGAATCTAGGCTTTCATGTTGGTGATGTAAAAGAGGATGTAGTAAGAAATAGAGCTCATCTGTCCAATAAATTAAACGTACCTATTAATTCTATGTTTTTTATAAATCAAATTCATAGTAATTTTATAAAGGAAATAACCAAAAAAGATTTACAAAAACCTTTTCATTCTGAGGAATTACAAGACATTGATGGTATTTGGACTAAAGAGCCTAGAGTATTATGCACCTTGCAATTTGCTGATTGTGTTCCAGTGTATTTTTATCAGCCTGACATTCCGGTAGTTGGTATTGCTCATGCCGGTTGGCGAGGAACAGTTGGAAGTATATCTAAAGAAATGATACAAAGCATGGCGAAAGCAGGTGTTGACCCTAAAACCGTACAGATGGCAATTGGACCTTGTATCTGCGGAGATTGCTATAAAGTTGATGAAAAAGTAATTTCACAAGTCCCTAAGCAATTTAATCATACATATCAAAAAACTAATTCCGAATATAAATTAGATTTAAAAAGGTTAAACTTTGATATATTAGTAAGTGCGGGTGTGAAAAAAGAAAACATTATAAGTACGGATTATTGTACAAGTCATCATGATTTATTTTTCTCTCACCGAAGAGATAAAAGAACCGGAAGAATGGTAGCGTATATCGGATTTGGATTCGATAAATGACGTAATATCATATGAAAGGAGAATAGCTTACAGTGACAGTAGAACAAAATTTACACAATATAACCCAAGAGATCGAAGAAGCCTGTGAGCGTGTTAATAGAGACCCAAATGAAATAACCATCATTGGTGTGACGAAATATGTTACAATAGAAAAAGCAAAAGAGGTTATAAATGCTGGTATAGGCAATATCGGGGAAAATCGAATGGAAGGTTTCCTTGAGAAAAGACATTCCATTGACTTGGACGTGAACTGGCATTTTATAGGAACACTGCAATCTCGTAAAGTTAAAGAAGTGATTCAAGATATTGATTTCTTACATTCTTTAGATCGAACCTCATTAGCAAAAGAAATTAATAAAAGAACAAACAAAGTGGTTCCTTCTTTCGTTCAAGTGAATGTAAGTGGCGAAAGCTCTAAACACGGCTTGCAAGTAGATGAAGTAGAGGATTTCATTCAAAAAATGGAATCATATCCAAATGTTAAGATTATTGGCCTCATGACAATGGCTCCTCATGATGAGGACGAAGAATCCTTACGTTCGATTTTTAGCCGATTACGTGAGCTGCGAGATTCGATAAAAGAAAAAAATTTAAGTCACGCTCCTTGTGAATTTCTATCAATGGGAATGAGTAATGATTATTCGATTGCTATTGAAGAAGGTGCAACACATATAAGGATTGGGACAAGTTTAGTAGGTGCTAAGGAATAGAGGTGAGTTGGTTGGGATTCAAGAATAAATTCCGCAATTTTTTTAACTTTGAGGATGAATACGAATTAGTCGAAGAGAATGAAGAGTATGTAACAGAAGATAGTTATCAAGACGGTAATGAAAAAAATAATGTTGTAAGCTTAAAGTCAATTCAAGCGAGCTCAAAAGTGGTTTTATGTGAACCAAGATCGTATGATGAAGTAGAAGAGATTGCAGAGCACATTATTCACCGTAAATCCGTGGTTATAAATATGCAACGTGTTGATACCATGCAAGCACGTCAAATCATTGATTTTATGAGTGGAACAGTATTTGCTTTGTCAGGTCAAATTAAAAAGTTAGGTTCACAAACTTTTTTATGTACACCTGAACACATAGAAGTGTCAGGTAGTATTACAGAAATAATGGAAGATATAGATCCAGAACAAAGGTGGTAACAGATGCAATGTACATGCTCTATGAAATATTAAGTACAGCGATGACGATCTATTCTTATGCGATCATCATCTATATTTTAATGTCGTGGTTTCCTGGTGCAAGAGAATCCTCGATTGGCCAATTTTTAGCTAAAATAGTAGAACCTTATCTAGAGCCATTTAGAAAGATTATCCCTCCTATTGGCGGCATGATCGATATATCTCCGATTGTAGCTATTTTTGTACTGCAATTTGCGATAAGAGGTTTAGGTTACCTTTTCACAATGCTTATATAAGAAATAGAGTAACTTGGCGTATGCCAAGTTTTTCTATTCAATATAATATCTTATTAACCTATGGATATATAAATATTTTTAAGAAATATCAATAAAGGTGATTATATGGATTTGTATCAACATTTTCGAAGAGAAGAATACCCATTTATTGAGCAAGTCCTTTCATGGAAAGAGCTTGTCAGTGAACGGTTTACACCCAAAGTAACAGATTTTATTAATCCAAGAGAACAAAGAATTTTTCAAACCATTATTGGTAATGATGAGAATTTAAAGCTCTTGTTTTATGGTGGGTGGGAGAATGCTGAAAGAAAAAAAGCGATATTAGCTCCAACTTATGAACCTATCACAGAAGAAGTATTTGAGCTTGAGTTATTGCAAGCGAATTATCCTTCAAAATTTGTAAATGTGGAACACCCTGATGTATTAGGTGCTTTTTTAGGCTCTGGTATTGAAAGGAAGAAAATTGGAGATATTGTTATATCTGAAAACCACATTCAAATAGCAGTTTCTAGTGATATTACACCGTACTTAAAAATGAATGTGACAGGAATAAAAAAGGCTTCAGTTAATTTTGAAGCGATTTCTATTCAGAATAAAATAGAAATTGAGCAAGAATGGGAGCCTTTTTATAAAACATGTTCATCCAAAAGATTAGATGTGGTCCTGAAAGAAATGCATGCTCTATCTAGGCAAAAAGCAGCTGATTACATCAACAAAGGTTTGGTTAAAGTGAATTATCAAACAATTAATAATACTTCCTTCCTATTAGAGGAAGAAGATATGGTTTCTGTAAGAGGCTTCGGTCGAGTTAGAATAAAAGAAGTATTAGGTACGACAAAAAAGGGTAAAATCAGATTAACTTTCGAAAAATTAAAATAAATTTGCAGGAAATCATTTTTTTATGTCGAAAAAGTATTATACTAGGAAATATAGTAATAGAATAAACTTCTTTAGGAGGTGGCCTAAGTGCCTTTAACACCGTTGGATATTCATAATAAGGAATTTACTAGAGCATTTCGAGGTTATGATGAAGATGAAGTGAATGAATTTCTTGATCAAGTTATAAAAGATTATGAAGCTGTAATACGCGAAAAGAAAGATCTTCATGAAAAAGTAGAACAATTAAATGAAAGACTTGGACACTTCTCGAACATTGAAACTACATTAAATAAGTCGATATTAGTTGCTCAAGAAACAGCAGAAGAAGTGAAGGGTAATGCTTCCAAGGAATCTAAGTTAATCATAAAAGAAGCTGAAAAAAATGCTGATCGCATTATTAATGAAGCACTTCATAAATCTAGAACCATTGCTCTTGAAGTAGAAGAATTAAAAAAACAGGCGAAAGTATTTAGAACGCGTCTGAAAATGTTAGTAGAAGCCCAGTTGGATTTAGTTGAGAACAATGATTGGGATGACATGTTCGATGTAGACTTAAATCCAGAAGAAGAAGCACAGATAAGTGAAGACTCTAGATATTAATACCTTGACGATTTTATAATTTTTACATATAATTTCATCAATAGTCATTATCGATATATTATATAAAATACGGTGAATGGGATAGTACAATTTTGTAGGATTTTTAGCGAGCTAGGGTTGGTGAGAGCCTAGTATGAATCTCAATTGGAAAATCACCCAGGAGTAAGCAGTCTGAACTTTTAGTAAGACTGAACGATTCATTCTCGTTACGAATGCTAGAGTGGACAGTGCGATAAATTGTCTATTAGGGTGGTACCGCGAGTTCTTCTCGTCCCTTTTTGGGATGAGAAGAACTTTTTTGCGTGTAAACGGTACGACCAAAGATGTGAAGGATTTAAATTGTATATTATTGATCAAAATACTAAAAAGAATGAGGAGGATCTAAATGGATTATAAGAACACACTATTGATGCCGAAAACAGAATTTCCTATGCGTGGAAATTTACCAAACAAAGAACCTAAGCTACAAGAAAAATGGGATGAAGAATCAATTTATCAAAAGGTACAAGAGCGAACAAAGGATAGACCTTTATTTGTCTTACATGACGGACCTCCATATGCAAATGGTGACATTCATATGGGTCACGCATTAAATAAAGTATTGAAGGACTTCATTGTACGTTATAAATCCATGAGTGGATTTCATGCGCCTTATGTACCTGGTTGGGACACACATGGTTTGCCGATAGAACAAGCACTTGCTAAGAAAAAAGTAAATCGTAAAAAGATGTCGGTAGCGGAATTCAGACAAAAGTGTGCGGAGTACGCCCTTAAACAAATAGATAATCAACGTACACAGTTTAAACAGCTTGGTGTTCGTGGTGATTGGGAAAATCCGTATATAACACTAGATAAAGAATATGAAGCTGCTCAGATTGAAGTGTTTGGTGAAATGGCTAAAAAAGGATATATTTATAAAGGATTAAAGCCTGTCTATTGGTCGCCATCATCAGAATCTGCATTAGCTGAAGCTGAAATTGAATATCAGGATAAGCGTTCAGCTTCTATCTATGTTTCTTTTGACGTGAGGGATGGAAAAAATGTATTAGAAGGTGATGAAAAATTCATCATTTGGACCACAACCCCCTGGACACTGCCTGCAAATCTGGGAATATCTGTTCATCCAGATCTTGATTATATCGTAGTGAAAGAAGCGAGTAGTAAGTTTATTATTGCTAAAGATATGTTAAATCAAGTGAAAGAAGAGCTCGAATGGTCTGAAGCAGAGGTCTTAAAAACGGTTAAAGGAAAAGATTTAAATCATACGATTGCTAAGCATCCATTTTATGATCGTGATTCTCTTATTATTACTGGAGATCATGTAACAATTGAAAGTGGTACTGGATTAGTTCATACAGCTCCTGGGCACGGTGAAGATGACTTTATTGTTGGAAAACAAAATGGTTTAGAAGTTTTGTGTCCAGTTGATGAAAAAGGTTATTTCACTGAAGAGGCACCTGGGTTTGAAGGATTATTTTATGATGCAGCAAATAAAGAAGTAACAGAGAAGTTAGAAGAAAATAAAGCTTTATTAAAGCTTGAGTTTATTACACACTCTTACCCTCATGATTGGCGTACAAAAAAACCTACGATCTTTAGAGCAACCAATCAATGGTTCGCATCTATTAAAGACTTCCGCGAAGATATTCTTGCAGAAGTCAATCGCATTGAATGGTTACCGAAGTGGGGAGAAACTAGACTTTATAATATGGTAAGAGATAGAGAAGATTGGTGTATCTCACGTCAACGTACATGGGGCGTTCCTATCCCGGTATTTTACGGGGAAGATCGTACGCCTATCATTACAGATGAGACGATCACCCACGTAGCAAACTTATTTAAAAAACATGGATCAAATATCTGGTTTGAATGGGATACAAAAGATTTATTACCAGAGAATTTCTCCTCAGAACATAGTCCTGATGGCACCTTTACGAAAGAAACAGATATCATGGATGTATGGTTTGATTCTGGTTCTTCTCACCAAGGTGTATTAGAATCAAGAGAAGATTTGAAACGCCCTGCTGACATCTATCTAGAAGGTTCTGATCAATACCGCGGCTGGTTTAACTCATCCTTATCCACCTCTGTGGCTGTAACAGGAAAATCACCATATGAGGCTATTATAAGTCATGGTTTCGTGTTAGATGGAAAAGGAAGAAAAATGAGTAAGTCGGTAGGTAATGTCGTTGTACCTTCCAAAATTATGAAGCAATATGGAGCCGACATCCTTAGATTATGGGTAGCATCAGTTGATTATCAAGCTGATGTAAGAATATCGGATGAAATTATCAAACAAACTTCTGAAGGTTATCGAAAAATAAGAAACACTTTCCGTTTCTTATTGGCTAACTTACATGATTTTGAACTAAAAGATATGGTTAAAGATGAAGAACTGCAAGAAGTTGATCGATATATGTTAATCAAATTACAAGATGTTATTAAAAAAGTTGAAAAAGCTTATGAAGCTTATGATTTCTCAACTGTTTATCATACTATCCATAACTTCTGTTCTATTGATTTAAGTTCTTTCTATTTAGATTTTGCGAAGGATATTTTATACATTGAAGCAAGTGACAACGTGAGAAGAAGAAGTATCCAATCTGTCTATTATCAAATTATCGTATCTTTAAATAAATTATTATCACCAATTCTCAGTCACACTACTGAGGAAGTTTGGACTTATATTCCTGAAGTAAAAGAGGAAAGTGTACAATTAAGTGATTTTCCAAAAGCAAGAGATATCGAAAATCAAGAAAAAATCAAACAAAAATGGGATGCTTTTATTGAGGTAAGAGATGATATCCTAAAAGCATTAGAAGAAGCAAGAGCTGAGAAGGTAATTGGTAAATCATTAGAAGCACACGTTACGTTAAAAGCAAATAATGAAAGTATTGCTGGTTTGTTAAAAGAAATTCCACACTTACATCAATTATTAATTGTTTCAGAAGTGAATGTTGTGGAAGAATTAAGCGATGCAAAAACCTACCAACATGTCTCTGTAGCAATTGAAAAACATCAGGGTGATACTTGTGAAAGATGTTGGGTAAGCTCACATGATGTTGGAGATAATCCGGCACATCCTTCCCTTTGTGTACGTTGCGCAGATGTAGTAGAAAAACATTATAAAGATGTAGAATAAAACGGATGAGAATCAACTACCTAGTTTGGGTAGTTGATTTTTCTGAAGTCTAGCTTTGTGTAAAAATAGTAATTAAGCTAGCATGCCACTATAAAAAATGATAAATTTAAGTAGTGGAATAGTTTAAAGACGGAGGTCAATTTAATGTGGGTTTATGTACTTGCAATCATCGTCATCATTTTTGATCAAATTAGTAAAGCACTTATTGTATCAAGAATGGCTTTAGGTGAGAGCATAGAAATGATCGAGAATGTTTTTTATATCACGTCTCACCGAAATACTGGTGCAGCATGGGGCATATTTGCTGGGCAAATGACGTTCTTTTATATTATAACGGTAATCGTGGTAGCTTTTATAATCTATTACATTCAGAAATACGCAAAGGATAGCAAAACTTTAGGTGTTGGATTAGGTTTGGTGTTAGGTGGAGCAATTGGAAACTTTATTGATCGTTTATTTAGAAAAGAAGTCGTTGATTTCTTTGATATTTATATTGGCACATATGACTATCCGATTTTTAATATAGCTGACTCTGCACTTGTGACAGGTGTGATTCTTATTTTTGCTACAACGATTCTTGATGAAAGTAAGAAGAAAAGAGGTATAACATCATGAAAAAGAACGAACTAACGGTACAGGAGTCCGAGGTAGGCTTAAGGATTGATAAATTACTTGTGACTAATTTAAATGATATATCTAGATCTAAGTTAAAAACATGGTTTGAGGCTAACCTTATTTTAGTGAATGGAAAGCCTGCTAAAGCTAACTATACTGTTCAAAAGAATGATTTGATAAGCTGGCAGCAACCTGAAATTAAGCCTCTTGAGATAGAAGCAAGGGATATCCCGCTAGAAATAGTCTTTGAGGATGAGGATTTATTGGTAGTAAACAAGCCAAGCGGAATGGTGGTTCATCCATCAGCTGGACATCAAGAAGATACTTTGGTAAACGCCTTACTTTTTCATTGCAATGATTTATCCGGTATAAATGGGGTAGCGAGACCAGGTATTGTGCACCGAATTGATAAAGATACAAGTGGACTTTTAATGGTGGCCAAAAATGATAAAGCTCATGAAGCTTTAGCTTCCCAATTACAAGACAAAATGGTAAAGAGGGCCTACCAGTTAATCGTTCATGGAGAAATTCAGCATGAATTTGGTACAATAGATGCTCCAATCGGAAGAAGCGAGAAAAATCGTCAACTTATGGATGTAGTTGATAAGGGTAAGCCGGCTGTCACGCATTTTGAAGTATTAGAAAGAATTCATGACAAATTTACACTTGTAAAATGTGTCCTTGAAACAGGAAGAACGCATCAAATAAGGGTGCATATGAAATATATAGGTTTTCCTCTTGTAGGCGATCCAAAATATGGGCCGAGAAAAACCATTGACGTAGAAGGACAAGCTTTGCATGCCTATTTACTTGGATTTAAGCATCCAAGCACAAATGAATGGATGGAATTCGAAGCACCTTTACCATCTGCTTTTCAAACAGTTTTAGACAATCTTAAGAAAAGTTATTGACATAAGGTCATATATTTGAAATAATAAAACAAATAAATAAGTCCTTTAAAACAGTCCCGTGAGGCTGAGAAGGTATTGGATACGGAACGGATACGTATGTCCAAAAACCCTTATTCCTCTCTGGAATAAGGGTTTTTTTATGCACTTTGGGCTTTTAAGAGGGAGGTAAGAATGTGAATCAAAAAGCGATAGTACTTGATAACGCAGCGATTAGACGTGCATTAACGAGAATAGCACATGAAATTCTTGAAAGAAATAAAGGTGTGGATGACCTGATGTTGATTGGAATAAAAACAAGAGGCCTTCCATTAGCTAAACGGTTGCAAGAAAGAATAAAAGAAATCGAAGGCATTGAAGTTTCCTTGGGAGAATTAGATATCACATTATATCGAGATGATTTGAGTCATGCTGCAGAAAATTCAGAGCCAACTCTTGCTGATGCAAAAATAAACGATCGAATAACAGGAAAGAAAGTTATTTTAGTAGATGATGTACTTTATACTGGTAGAACGGTTCGTGCTGCCATGGATGCTATAATGGATCAAGGTAGACCTTCGCAAATCCAGTTAGCAGTGCTAGTTGATCGTGGACATAGAGAATTACCAATTAGAGCAGATTACATCGGAAAAAATATTCCTACCGCTCAAAGTGAAGTAATAACAGTAGCATTAGATGAGATAGATCAAAGTGACATGGTTAGTATATATGAAAAATAGGATAGACCTTTAAGAAAGTACAGAGATACTTGCAAGGTTTGTTAAATTGGAAGCGTGAGAATGGCTACACGTAAACCTCTTTGCATACCTGCAAAGAGGTTTTTTTATATAAAGAATAGAAAAGAGGAGTAAGAAAATGACACAGAAAAACATGGTTTTAGGAATACGAGAAGTTCCACCCTTATCAAAATGGTTACTATTTAGCATTCAGCATTTGTTCGCAATGTTCGGAGCAACGATTCTAGTTCCTTTTTTAACTGACTTATCACCTGCGGTTGCATTGGTTTCGAGTGGTACTGGTACACTTGCCTATTTATTAATTACGAAAGGTCAAATACCTGCTTATTTGGGATCGAGCTTTGCATTTATTGCACCAATTGTTGCTGCAATGACCACAAGTGGAGTAGCAGGAGCAATGGTTGGGAGTTTTTTAGCAGGTTTAGTATATGGCGCATTAGCACTTCTTATAAGTTTTTTTGGAACAGATTGGTTAATTAAAGTCTTACCCCCTGTAGTAGTTGGGCCAGTGATTATCGTAATTGGTTTAGGTTTAGCACCAACTGCAATTGATATGGCTATGAACGTAGATGGTGAATACAGTGGATTGCATTTTAGTGTAGCGGCATTAACATTATTAATAACAATAATAGGTTCATTATTTTTCAAAGGTTTTTTCGGACTCATACCCATCCTTATCGGAATTGTTGGCGGTTATCTTTATGCCTTTATGGTTAATGTTGTGGATACCAGCGGATTATCAGCTGCTTGGTCTAAAATCACTGATGCTAGTTCAATCGGAGAATTTTTTCAAGCTGTGATATTGGTTCCGGAATTTGTTGTTCCATTTGTAGATTATAATCCAGTGGATGTTATTAGCTGGGAAATAGCCTTGATTATGGTACCTGTTGCAGCAGTAACGATAGCAGAACATATCGGAGATCAAATGGTTCTTTCTAAAATCGCAGAACGAAATTTCTTGAAGAAACCAGGCTTACATCGATCCATTCTTGGAGATGGTGTAGCAACGATTATCGCATCTTGTTTAGGTGGACCACCTAATACAACTTATGGAGAAAATATTGGTGTTTTAGCAATCACAAGAGTCTTTAGTGTATTCGTTATAGGAGGCGCTGCTGTACTAGCTATCCTGTTTGGGTTTATCGGGATCATTACTGAGTTAATTGCTTCGATCCCTACTGCTGTGATGGGCGGCGTATCGATCTTACTCTTTGGTATCATTGCATCTAGTGGACTTCGGATGCTGGTTGATAATCAAATAGATTTAGGTGTAAAACGTAATTTAATTATATCTTCTGTCATTCTGGTAATTGGAATTGGAGGAGCTATTGTAAATATTCAAATCGGTGATGTAAATGTCACGGTTGCAGGTATGGCTTTGGCCGCGATAATTGGGGTTGCTCTAAATTTAGTCTTACCTGAAAAGGAATCTGCTTATGGAAATGGGAACATGTTTAAATCAGAGGATGCAGAATAAAATATCAAGTAAATTGATGCATAGGAGGATGAATATGAATCACTTTGTTTCAATGCAACAACTGTCTGAATATGAATTATTACAACTGGTAAAAAAAGCTGATGGTATTTCGAAATCAGGAATGAAGCCTTTAAAAGAACAATACTTTGGTGCTAATCTTTTTTATGAACCGAGCACTAGAACTAAAATGAGTTTTATTGTGGCTCAAAAAAAATTAGGAATAGAAGTATTGGATTTTATGAGTGATCAATCAAGTGTGAAAAAAGGCGAGAGTTTATATGATACTGCTAGAACCTTTGAGTCTATCGGTGCTTCATTCATAGTCATCAGACATCCTGCAGAAAACGTTGCAAAACAGTTAGCTGATCAATTATCTATTCCTGTCATCAATGCTGGTGATGGCACTGGTGAGCATCCTACACAGAGTCTTCTAGATCTAGTCACTATATATCAAGAATTCCAACGATTATCTGGACTTAAAATTGCAATTGTAGGTGACGTAAAACATAGTAGAGTAGCTAGGTCCAATGCGATAGCATTAAATAAATTGGGTGCAAATGTTGTATTATGTTCCATGGATGATTGGAAGGATGAATCCTTACCTTTTCCGTATCTAAGCATAGATGAGGCAGTTGAAACTTGTGATGTGGTAATGTTGCTTCGTATTCAACACGAAAGGCATGATCAAAAAACACTTATGCACACATCTTCTTATTTAAAAGAATATGGTTTAACATTAGAAAGAGAAAAGAAAATGAAGGACCATGCAATTATTATGCATCCTGCTCCGGTAAACCGAGGAGTTGAAATTGATAGTGCTCTTGTAGAGTGCGAAAAATCTAGGATATTTAAACAAATGAAAAACGGTGTTGCTGCGAGAATGGCAGTTATTTCATCGCTACTTGAACAAGGGGGAAAATATAATGAAAACCATTTTAACAAACGCAATGCGATTATCGGGCAATAATGAAAAGATACCCTGTGAAATTTTAATTATCGATGATGAAATTGTCAAAATAGCAGAAAAGATTGAAGAAAAGTCTGCAAATATAATAGATTGTGAGCAACAATTAGTTGTTCCCGGATTTGTGGACGTACATGTTCACCTACGCGAACCTGGTGGAGAAGCAAAGGAAACAATTGAAACAGGAACTAGCTCAGCAGCAAGAGGTGGCTATACTACTGTTTGTGCCATGCCTAATACAAGACCAACACCAGATAGCGTAGAAGTACTGGAGAAAATAAATCATTTAATAGAAAAAAATGCAGTCATTCGCGTCTTGCCATATGCTTCGATCACGCAAAGATTGTTAGGCGATACGTTAACGGACATGCCTAAACTAAAAGAAAGTGGAGCTTTTGCGTTTACGGATGATGGTGTAGGGGTTCAGTCTGCAGATATGATGTTACAAGCAATGCAGAAGGCTAGCGATATTAATATGCCTATTGTCGCACACTGTGAAGAAAATACACTTATTCACGGAGGTGTGATGCATGAGGGGAAAGTTAGTAAGGAACTAGGCTTACCAGGAATACCTAATATCTGTGAATCTGTCCAAATTGCTAGAGATGTGCTTTTAGCAGAAGCAACTGGCTGTCATTATCATGTTTGTCATGTAAGTACAAAAGAGTCGGTTCGTGTGATTAGAGATGCAAAAAAAGCAGGAATAAAGGTAACAGCAGAAGTTACACCACATCATTTGTTATTGGATGAAACAGCCATTACAGAAGATGATGCTAACTTAAAAATGAATCCACCATTGCGTTCACAACAAGATAAAGATGCTTTAATAGAAGGGTTACTTGATGGAACCATTGATTTTATAGCTACGGATCATGCACCACATACAGAAGAGGAAAAAGCACAAGGAATGAAGGTAGCTCCTTTTGGAATAGTTGGATTCGAGACAGCTTTTTCTTTACTACACACACACTTTGTAAAAAAAGAAATCTTTACCTTACAACAGTTAATCGATTGGATGACTATAAAGCCTGCCAAGGTGTTTAACTTACCGTATGGTAAATTAGAAGAAGGTCAAAAAGCAGACCTTACTGTATTAAATTTAGATTCAGAACACAAAATTAATAAACAAGAATTTGTTTCACTAGGTAAAAATACGCCTTTTGATAATCAACTGGTAATAGGTAAACCTATTAAAACAATTTATAATGGCACACTTGTTTATGAGGGGGAAAAATAAATGGAAAGAAAACTAATTCTAGAAGATGGTACAGTTTTTCATGGTAAAGCGTTTGGTTCACCCGTAGGGAAGGTTGGGGAAGTAGTTTTTAATACCGGGATGACAGGTTATCAGGAGACCCTTTCAGATCCTTCTTATTGTGGTCAGATCGTCACTATGACATATCCATTAATTGGGAATTACGGAATAAATCGAGATGATTTTGAAACAATTAATCCTTCCATTTTTGGTTTTGTGGTAAAAGAGGCTTGTGATACACCATCAAATTTTAGAAGTGATGAGAGCCTAGATGAATTCCTTATTGCAAATGATATTCCGGGTATTTCAGATATAGATACGCGTAAATTGACAAAGATTTTAAGAAAACACGGAACAATGAGAGGTATATTAACAGATGCTGGAGAAGGTGAAGAAGGGGCTCTTCAAAAAATTGAAAATACACCACTTTTAACGAATCAAGTAGAACGAGTGTCAACCGTTAAACCATATGTAGCTCCAGGAAGAGGATTTCGAATTGTGCTTGTTGATTTCGGAATGAAGCATGGTATTTTAAGAGAATTAAGTAAAAGGAATTGTCATGTAACAGTTGTTCCACATGATTACGATGCACAACAAATTTTAAGATTAAAACCAGATGGTATTATGCTGACAAATGGTCCAGGTAATCCAAAAAGTGTACCGCAAGCAATAGAGATGATCAGTGAAGTGATTGAGACTGTTCCGTTATTCGGTATTTGCTTAGGACATCAGCTTCTTGCATTAGCTTGTGGGGCTGATACATCAAAGCTTAAATTCGGACATCGTGGTTCCAATCATCCAGTTTATGATTTTGATACGAAAAGAACGTATTTAACCTCACAAAATCATGGTTATGCTGTTACAGAATCATCAATTAAGGATACTGATCTTGAATTAACCCAGGTTGCCTTGAATGATAAAACGGTTGAAGGTGTAAGACACAAAAAATACGCTGCTTTCTCCGTTCAATATCACCCGGAAAGCTCACCAGGGCCAGATGATACAAATTATTTATTTGATCAATTTTTACAAAATGTAAGAGCACATAAAGTATCTAAACAGGAGGTATTGTAATGCCAAAACGCACCGATCTTGAAAAAATTCTAGTAATTGGTTCCGGACCTATTGTTATTGGACAAGCTGCAGAATTTGATTATTCTGGAACACAGGCATGTCAATCCCTTAAAGAGGAAGGTTATAAGGTTATCTTAGTCAATTCAAACCCTGCAACGATTATGACGGATCATACTGTTGCTGATACTGTATACATGGAGCCTTTAACTGTAGAATTTTTGAGTAAAATTATTAGAAAAGAACAACCAGATGCGATATTACCTACTTTAGGTGGGCAAACTGGACTGAATTTAGCAGTAGAAATTGACGCAACAGGAATTTTAGAAACGTATGGCATTGAATTACTTGGAACTCCCCTTGATGCTATTCAACAAGCTGAGGATCGAGAAAAATTCAGAAATTTAATGCATGAGATAAATGAGCCAGTTCCTGAAAGTGTGATTGTTACCAACGTCGATCAAGCTGTAGATTTTTCTAAAGAAATCGGCTTCCCATTAATTGTAAGACCTGCTTATACGCTTGGTGGAACTGGTGGCGGTATGTGCTACGATGAAGCAGAATTAAAAGAGATAACAAGAAATGGACTATATCTTTCGCCGGTAAACCAGTGTTTAATTGAAAATAATATTGCTGGCTATAAAGAAATTGAATATGAAGTAATGCGAGATAAAAATGATCAAGCAATAGTAGTATGTAACATGGAAAATATTGATCCAGTAGGTATTCACACAGGTGATTCGATTGTAGTCGCTCCATCACAGACATTGAGTGACCGTGAATACCAAATGCTAAGAACTGCATCATTAAAAATAATTCGCGCGTTAAAAATTGAAGGTGGATGTAACGTACAGTTAGCTCTTCATCCACATAGCTTTGATTATTACATTATTGAAGTGAACCCAAGAGTTAGTAGATCTTCAGCTCTTGCATCAAAAGCAACAGGTTATCCTATTGCGAAAATAGCAGCGAAAATTGCAATTGGTTTAACTTTAGATGAAATAATCAATCCTATAACTGGAACTACGTATGCGTGTTATGAACCAGCGTTGGATTATGTTGTATCTAAATTTCCAAGATTCCCGTTCGATAAATTCACACTAGGAAATCGCTATTTAGGTACGCAAATGAAAGCAACTGGTGAAGTGATGGCAATCGGTAGAAATATTGAAGAGGCATTGTTAAAAGGGATCCGATCACTAGATATAAGTGGTGAAGATTATTATTTAGATAACTTAGTTGGTGTAAGTGAAGACACGTTACGAGAAAGACTAAAGAAACCGGATGATGAAAGAATTTATGTCATTGGTGAAAGCTTCAGACAAGGGATGACTGTGGAAGATATTTACCAACTCACTAAAATTGATCGATTCTTTTTAGAAAAAATTCATCGTATTATTACGTTTGAGACTACCTTAGAAAATAATGTGCAAGATTTAGATATATTACTGCAAGCTAAAAAGCTAGGACTTTCGGACACGCAAATTGCTAGAATGTGGAAAGTAAGTGTGGATGATGTATATAATTTAAGAAAAGATAATGGAATTCAACCAGTATACAAGATGGTAGATACGTGTGCTGCTGAGTTTGAATCTGAAACACCTTATTTTTATAGTTCTTATGAAGAAGAAAATGAATCAATTGCATCTGATCGTGAAAAAGTGCTTGTTGTTGGCTCTGGACCTATCCGTATTGGCCAAGGTATCGAATTTGATTATGCGACAGTTCATTCTGTGCTAGCTTTAAAAGAAGCGGGTTATGAAGCTATTATTATGAATAGTAATCCGGAAACTGTGTCCACTGACTTTAGTGTTTCAGATAAATTATACTTTGAACCTTTAACATTAGAAGATGTTATGCATGTGATCGAACTAGAACAACCAGTTGGAGTAATCGTTCAATTTGGCGGACAAACTGCAATTAATTTAGCGGAAGGATTGGAAAGAAGAGGCGTCCAAATTTTAGGAACTCCACTAGAAGCAATCGATGCTGCAGAAGATCGCGATAAATTTGAAAAATTATTAAAGGATTTAGACATTGCTCAGCCACAAGGGAAAAGCGTTAAGCAATTAGACCAGGCTAAAGAAGCAGCTACCAATATTGGATATCCAGTCTTAGTTAGACCTTCTTATGTAATTGGTGGTAGTCAGATGGAAATTGTTTATAACGAAGAAGAATTAGAAAGTTATCTTGCTAAAACAACCCATATTAAACATAAGCATCCAGTCCTTATCGATAAATATTTAACTGGTATTGAAGTTGAGGTTGATGCAATCAGTGACGGTGATACAACCATCATTCCTGGAATTATGGAGCACATTGAAAGGGCAGGAGTCCATTCAGGGGATTCCATCGCAGTTTACCCTAGTCAAAGACTTTCTGATGAAATTAAACAAAAATGTGTGGATGTTACAATTAAAATTGCAAAAAAATTAAAAGTAAAAGGGTTAATCAATATTCAATTTGTTGTACACCGTGGTGAAGTTTATGTACTTGAAGTAAATCCAAGAGCAAGTAGAACCATTCCATTTTTAAGTAAGATTACCGGTGTAACAATGGCAAACATTGCAACTAGAGCAATTATGGGTGAGTCTTTAAGAGAAATGGGTTATGAAGATGGCGTATTACCTGAGCCTAAAACAGTTTCGGTAAAAGTACCAGTATTTTCTTTTGCAAAACTAAGAAGTGTTGATATTATGTTAGGGCCTGAAATGAAATCAACAGGAGAAGCAATAGGACGAGATAGAAATTTAGATAAAGCACTTTATAAAGGGTTAACAGCATCTGGATTACAAATCCCGATGGAAGGATCAGTTTTATTAACCGTTGCTGATAAAGATAAAGAAGAAGCGTATGAAATTGCTAAAAAATTCTATGATTTAGGTTTCCGCTTATTTGCTACAAAAGGAACAGCTAGTTATTTAAGTGAAAGAGGAATAGAAGTAACCACAGTTGGAAAAATTGATGCAACAGGAACTACCGTGCTTTCAATCATAGAAAATGGGGAGGTTCAATTTGTTGTTAATACGTTAACCTCCGGTAAAAAACCAAGATCAGATGGTTTCAGAATTCGTAGAGAAGCAGTAGAGCATGGAATTGCATGTTTAACTAGTTTAGACACTGCTGAAGCAATTGTTAACGTAATTGATTCTACTACATTTACAGCAAGACCTGCTGTAGAAGGAAAG
Source organism: Saliterribacillus persicus (assembly GCF_003337485.1). Lineage (GTDB taxonomy): Bacteria > Bacillota > Bacilli > Bacillales > Amphibacillaceae > Saliterribacillus > Saliterribacillus persicus. Next base: position 163,684 of record NZ_QPJJ01000006.1, on the reverse strand, counting down.
GCTGTTGTTCGGTGATAAATAAACAAGCGCTAAAAGTATTGTCAATCAAAAATATTGCTTACCAAACCTATGAAATGGTTTTAAAAAGCGACACTGAATTAAATCTTAAGCCAGGACAGTTCATTCATATCGCAGTAAAGGGTTTTATGTTACGCAGACCTATTTCCATTGCCGATGTGAATGAGATAGATCGAAGCTTTACAGTTATTTTTAAAATATTTGGCGATGGAACAGAAGCGCTTAGCAATTATCATGTAGGTGCTGAAGTGGATGCACTAATGCCTCTAGGAACATCTTATCCAATTGAGAGCTTGAATATAAAACAAGCTCTCTTAGTTGGAGGGGGAATTGGCATTCCACCACTCTATTATCTAGGGAAGAAGTTAAAAGAAAAAGGTGTAGAAGTTACTAGTGTGCTAGGTTACCAATCAAAAGAGCATGTTTTTTATGAAGATAAATTTAGAGAATTAGGAGAAACGTTTGTCACAACAGATGATGGTTCATATGGACATAGTGGTTTTGTTACAGATGTAATCCGAGATTCAAATTTATCGTTTGAGACCTATTTTTCTTGCGGACCTACCCCGATGCTCCAAGCAGTTACAAGCTTACTGAAAGATGAAAACGGGTATATTTCACTCGAAGAACGAATGGGTTGCGGTGTTGGAACGTGTTATGCATGTGTAATCCCATTAAAAAATAACCCAAATAAATCTAAAAAAATCTGTAAGGATGGTCCCGTCTTTGATGCAAATGAGGTGTTATTAGGATGAATTTAGCTGTATCATTACCTGGTCTTGAATTAAAAAATCCTGTAATGCCGGCATCTGGTTGCTTTGGCTTTGGGAAGGAATATAGTCAATTTTATTCATTAGATAAGCTAGGGGCAGTTATTATTAAAGCTGCCACCGAACATGAACGTTATGGGAATCAAACCCCCCGTGTTGCAGAAACTGCAAGTGGTATGCTAAATGCAATTGGCTTGCAAAATCCAGGTGCAGAGCAAATCATAAAACAGGAATTACCTTATTTGAAAAATTATCGTGTGCCCGTCATTGCAAATGTTGCTGGTAGTACCATTGAAGAGTATGTGACAGTTACAAAGGCTTTCAATCACACCAATGATGTTTCTGCTCTTGAATTAAACATCTCCTGTCCTAATGTAAAAGAAGGCGGTGTTTTATTTGGAACGGATCCTGAACTTGCTGCAGAGGTTACGTATCAAGTGAAAAATGCCAGCAATCATCCTGTGTATGTAAAATTATCCCCTAATGTAACGGATATAGTTGGCATGGCAAAAGCTGTAGTCAATGCGGGAGCTGACGGTTTGTCTATGATCAATACCTTAACTGGAATGAAAATGCATTTAAAGTCAAGAAAACCGTTAATTGCAAATAAAACTGGTGGATTATCAGGGCCTGCTATTAAACCAATTGCGATCCGAATGATATATGAAGTAAGACAAGCTCTTGATGTGCCAATCATTGGAATGGGAGGCATAATGACAAGTGAGGATGTTTTGGAATTTTTACTTGCAGGTGCTAATGCAGTAGCTGTAGGAACTGCTAATTTTCAAAATCCACTCGTCTGTCCAGAGATTATTGAGGAATTACCAAGTACATTGAAACAGTATGGATTTAATTCTGTCCAAGATGCAATTGGAAAGGGGCACTAGAATGAAGCAACCATTTTATCTTGCGCTTGATTTCAAAACATTAGAGGAAGTACAACAATTCATTAAAAGAAATGATTTTCACGGTATTCCTGTTAAAGTAGGTATGGAATTATTTTACCGAGAAGGACCGAAAATCATTGAATGGTTGCGAAAAAATGATCATCCTATTTTCTTAGATTTAAAGCTTCATGATATACCAACGACAGTAAGAAAAGCTATGGCGAATCTTTCAAGTTTGGATATCGATGTAGTGAATGTCCATGCCAGTGGCGGTCAGGAAATGATAAAAGCAGCGAAAGAAGGCCTTTTATCTAATACATCTTTGAAAAAAAAGCCTAAACTTATTGGGGTTACCGTTTTAACTTCCATGGATGAATCTTGTTTACATGATGAATTAAATATACAAGAATCCGTTTCAGAGGCAGTTGTTCGTTTGGCAAAGTTAACAAAATATAGTGGAGCAGATGGAGTAGTTTGCTCCGCATATGAAGCACAAATGATTAAAGAAGCATGTGGAAAAGATTTCTTAACGATTACTCCTGGAATTCGATTAGTGGAATCTGATAATAATGATCAAAAAAGAGTAGCAACGCCTTCTTTTGCTAAGCAAAATGGCTGCGATTTCTTAGTAATTGGAAGAAGCGTTACCCAAGCAGAAAATCCTAAAATAGCTTATGAGAAAGTAATAGAGGAGTGGAATCATGCGTAACGGCTCTACTTTAGTAGAAGACCTTATCAAAATTAAAGCGGTACAGTTAAAAACAGATGATTACTTTTTATGGACGTCAGGGATAAAGTCTCCGATTTATTGCGATAATCGGTTAACAATGTCCTATCCGTCTGTAAGAAATAAAATAGTTGATCAATTTGAAATATTACTAGAAGAAAAGAATTGGAAGCCGGATGTAATAGCTGGTTGTGCAACAGCAGGTATCCCTCATGCAGCGTGGCTTGCAGATCGACTTAATCTTCCGATGGTTTATGTAAGAGATAAACCAAAAGGTCATGGGAAAGAAAATCAAATAGAAGGCCATATAAAAAAGGGAGATAAGGTAGTTGTTATTGAGGATTTAATTTCAACTGGCGGTTCTTCTATAAATAGTGCTCTAGCTTTAAGAGAGCAAGGTGCAGAAGTGATCGCGGTAAGTTCTATTTTTAGCTACGGTTTAGAGAAAGCAAATCAAGGTTTTAATAAGAATGATTTGTTATTTGAATCTTTGGCTGACTTTGATATGCTTATAGATCTTTTATATAATAAGCAAGAAATAACTGAATCAAAGAAAGAAGAATTATTGAATTGGAGAAATAACCTAGGAAATGAGTAAATATTTCCCGGGCAACCGCAGAAAATATAATATTTCGCTATTTTTTTCATAGTTATTGTTACTTTTTAGCTATTGATAGGATAATGGTTTAATATTCACGCATTCGCTATCTTTTTTAGCGGATGCGTTCTTATTAAATGTCTAAAAACGAATGTTATATACTTAAAATAAAGCTAAAAGAAGAACTAGGAAGGTTCTTCTTTTAGCTTTTTAATTAAATTTTTATCAGGTGTCACAAAAATAGTTTTCTGATTGTCATAAGTTACAAAACCTGGTTTAGCTCCTGAAGGCTTTTTAACATGTTTAATTTGTGTATAGTCAACAGGTACGGTTGATGAATTCTTTGATTTACTATAAAATGCTGCCAAATTAGCAGCTTCGATTAAAGTTTCCTCTGAAGGATCATTAGATTTAATAACAACATGTGAGCCTGGTATATCTTTTGTGTGTAACCAGATGTCGCTCTTGTGCCCAAGACGGTTAGTAACATATTCATTTTGTCTATTATTTTTACCAACTAACAATAACGTTCCATCAGATGCATAAAATTTTTCAGGTTCAGGTTTATGGACCTTTTTATTCTTTTTAGCCTTTGTAAACTTCTTCTTAATGTATCCTTGATCTTGCAGTTCTTCTCTAATTTCTTCTATATCCTGTTCTCTAGCGTCATCCATTTGTTGCACGAGCTCATTTAAATAATTTACTTCTTTTGCTGTTTTCTTCAGCTCGTTTTCAACCATTACTTTAGAGTTTTTTAATTTTTGATATTTTTTAAAAAATGATTGAGCATTTTCACTCGGTGTCTTCCGCTCGTTCAATTTTATTTCTAACTCTTTTTGGTCTTCATCGTAATAGTCAGTAACCGTTACTGATTTGTCACCTAATTTTACTAGGTGCATATTAGCGGTTAGAAGTTCCCCTTTCTTTTGAAAATTCGACGCTTTATCAGCATCTTTTAATGTTTTCTTCAGCTTTACAATTTTACGTTCATTTTTATTTAATTCATTTTTTAATAAGCGGAATAAATCGCCAGCTTTTTGTTTAACCCTGTCTCTTTCAGCCTTGCCAGAGAAAAATTGATCAAGCATTTCATTTACACTCTCATATTGTTTTCCATTTTCTTTCACATGAGATAATTCTGTAATGTAATAAATGGAATTTTCTTCATAAATAACAGGAGAATATTGATGCAATAGCATTTTCTCTTTAAGTTCAAGGAAAGCATCTTTATAGCTTTCACTATTACCCAGCTGAGCATGATAAACAATTTCTCTTGCTATTAACGGTGAGAATCCCATAAATGCTTGTAACATTTGGCGATCAATTTTACCCGCATTAAAGTCAATCTTCTTTAAAAAGTTTTCACCATCAACTGTCAGTGGATTTACTTTTTCTTGATCTGGTGGAAGCTGATAAAGCTGGCCAGGTAATACAGGTCTCATCCTACTTTGAGAAAGCGAAATATGTTTAATACTATCTAATATCATCTTTCTTTCTTTGTCTATTAAAATAATATTACTATGCTTGCCCATTATTTCTATTGCTATTGTTTTGTAGGTTGTGTCACCTATCTCGTTTGTGCTCTTAATATGGATGTGGATAATTCTTTCATTTTCGATCTGTTCAATAGATTCGATAAAGCTACCACTTATATGTTTTCGGAGCAACATACAAAACATTGATGGTTCTTTTGGGTTTTGATACTGATCCTTGGTTAAATGAATTCGTGCATAGTTTGGATGTGCTGATAACAATAGTGTGTGGTTTTTCCCTTGTCGCCTTATTGAAAGAACCAATTCTAATTCTGTTGGTTGATATATTTTTATGATTCTCGCAGAAGATAAGGTAGTACTTAATTCTTCTACAATTGCTCGTGTTAATAATCCGTCAAAAGCCATTTTTGTCACCTCAACATTATTTTTCCTATACAAATAGAATTTGTCTAGCTATTAATTTCTATAAGTCGTATCTCTTCATTATACATGAATGCAATAAATGACAACAAAAAATAGGCATTTTCCTTTATTTTTGTTATGATAGAGAAGTGTCTAAAGAAAGAAGTAAAGTTCTTTTTACAATGGATGTGATAAAATGGTTAATAGTATGACAGGCTACGGAATGAGTAAGGAAGAGATTGATGGAATGACCGTGCAGGTGGAGGTTAAAACGATTAATCATCGTTATTTGGATATATCGTTTAGGTCTGCAATGTCATTGATGAAATTAGAAGAGGAAATAAAGAAATTTGTAAATTCCAAAATTAATCGAGGAAAAATTGAAATTTATATAAACGTAGCAAACAAAAAGGAAATGAATCACATAGTAAAGCCAAATTGGGATTTAATTGATCAATATATAAAAGTGGGTAAGGAATTAAAAGAAAAATATCAATTAGATGGGGCTTATGATTTAAAGGATCTTCAACAATTAGAAGGTGCTCTTGAAGTAGAGGAAGTACAAATAGAGGATTCTAACAATAGTTTCATTATGAGTGTCGTGAAAAATGCATTTGAAGATTGCTTAAAAATGCGTCAAGCGGAAGGGAAATCACTTCTTACTGATCTATCAAAAAGGATAGAAATTATTAAGCAAAACGTGGATTCCTTAGAAGCACTACGTATGCTTGTGAGAGAAGAATATCAAGTGAGAATTCAGCAACGGATTAAGGAATATCTAAAAGAGACAGATTATGTTGACGAAGCTAAATTTCGACAAGATGTGGTGACGCTAGCTGAAAAAGGCGATATTACAGAAGAAATAATTAGATTAAAGAGCCATATTAGTCAATTTTCAGATACCATCAACCAAAAAGATGGAGCAATTGGACGGAAACTAGATTTTATTATTCAAGAAATGCATCGAGAGACTAATACAATTGGAGCAAAATCAACAGATTCTAAAATAAGTGTTGAGGTAGTCAATATGAAGAGTGAAATTGAAAAAGTTAAAGAACAAGTTCAAAATATCGAGTAATGTTTGTATCGTTATAAAAAAAACTATACTATAATGGAAGAATAGCTATTTGAAATACATATACTAATAGACAGAAGAAAGTAGGGGAATAATAGATGAGTTTAAAATTAATAAATATTGGTTTCGGAAATGTAGTTTCAGCAAATAGGATAATTTCAATTGTTTCACCAGAATCTGCACCAATTAAACGTATTATTACCATAGCTAGGGATAATAATAAGCTTGTAGATGCAACATATGGAAGAAGAACAAGAGCGGTAATTATTACAGATAGTGATCATGTAGTGTTATCAGCTGTTCAACCAGAGACTGTAGGTCAACGTGTTATCAGCCATGACGAGATGACAGAAGAATAATCGTAGGAGGACACTTTTATTATGAAAGAAAAAGGAATACTGTTTATTTTATCTGGTCCATCTGGCGTGGGAAAAGGAACAGTAAGAAAATCTTTATTTGAAAAAGATACAAATCTTAAATATTCCATCTCTATGACAACACGCAAAATGCGAGAAGGTGAAAAAGATGGAATTGATTATTTTTTTAGAACACATGAAGAATTTGAAAAAATGATCGATGAGAATAAATTATTAGAACACGCGAACTTTGTTGGGAATTACTATGGTACACCAAGGGAATATGTAGAAAGAACCTTGGAGGATGGATATGATGTTTTTCTAGAAATAGAAGTCCAAGGAGCTATGCAGGTAAAAGAAAATTTCCCAGCAGGTGTATTTATTTTCTTAATTCCTCCATCCTTAGAAGAACTAAAAAATCGAATTATGCTTCGCGGTACCGAAACGAGTGATTTGATACGAGATCGATTGAATGAAGCCAAAAAAGAAATTGAAATGATGGATGCTTATGATTACATTGTCGTAAATGATGATGTGGATCATGCGGTAACTAAGGTGGAAGCAATTGTAAAGAGTGAGCATTGTAAGCGAGAGAGAATTGCTAAGCAATTCAAAAAACTACTGGAGGTTGATTAATTATGTTACTAGAGCCATCAATTGATAAATTACAAACAAAAATTAATTCTAAGTATACGTTGGTTACATTATCCGCAAAAAGAGCACGACAAATTCAAGATACAAATCACTATCAGTTAGAGCATACGCAATCAGAGAAATTCGTAGGAATTGCATTAGAAGAAATTCTAGCAGATAAACTAACATGTGAAGAAACAGAAGATTCTTCTCAAGATTTATACAGCAAAAATTTGAGTGAATAAGAAATAAAAGCATTTATAAATAAAAAGATAGAATCCCCTCGCTTGTTTTTAAGCGAGGGTTTCTTCTATCAAATTCTTTAAAATAAAGAATAGGGTAAAGGAGCATGGTTATGGGTATAACTGGAAAACGGATTGTATTAGGTGTTACAGGAGGAATTGCTGCATATAAAGCTTGTGCTTTAACTAGTAAATTAACCCAAGCAGGTGCAGATGTTAAAGTCATAATGACACAGCATGCAATAGAATTTGTTTCTCCTCTTACGTTTCAAGCTATTTCAAGAAACCCGGTTTACACAGATACGTTTGACGAAAAGGATCCCGCAAAAATAGCACATATTGATTTAGCAGATTGGGCAGATTTTTTTATTATTGCCCCAACAACGGCGAATATGATTGCTAAAATAGCAAATGGAATTGCAGATGATATGCTATCTACTACATTGCTAGCAACCGAAGCACCGGTTTATATAGCTCCAGCTATGAATGTGCATATGTATAAGCATCCAGCTGTAATTAAAAACATGAAGCAATTAGAGGAATACGGTTACCTGTTTATAGAACCAGGAGATGGATACCTAGCTTGTGGTTATGTTGGAAAAGGCAGATTAGAAGAGCCAGAAGAAATTGTTCGCGTTTTAGAAACGCAGTACAATAATGAGAGACTTGCATGGAAAAATAAAAAAGTAATCGTTACAGCAGGTCCGACGAGAGAAAAAATAGATCCTGTCCGTTTCTTTACCAATTATTCTTCTGGAAAAATGGGATATGCAATTGCAGAAGCGGCCCAAAAAATGGGTGCAAATGTTATCTTAATTTCAGGTCCGACCAATATTACCACACCAACCGGAATTGAAAAGATAAGTGTCATGACAGCTAAAGAAATGCATGAAGCTCTTTTAGAGGTATACGATGATGCGGATATCGTTATAAAAGCTGCAGCAGTTGCTGATTACCGACCCAAAGATACTTTTGAGCAAAAGATGAAGAAGAAGCCTGGTAGCTGGATGATTGAGATGGAACGAACAACAGATATATTAGGAGAACTAGGCAAAACGAAAAAAGATCAATATCTCGTTGGTTTTGCAGCTGAAACAGAAAATGTCTTAGAAAACGGATTAAATAAATTAAAAAGAAAAAATCTAAATGCGATCGTAATAAATGACATATCGAAACCAGGAGCTGGTTTTTCCTCTGATACAAATGCAGTTACAATAATAACGGAATCTAAAGAGACTAAAACCATTGCCTTAGCAGAGAAAAGTATTGTTGCAGATGAAATCCTAAAGGTGATTGACGGGGAAATAAGGAAGGATAAGAAGTGAAAATTGCCGAGATTATTGTAGATGTACCAACTCGTCAAACAAATAAGACCTTTGATTATAAAATACCTGAAACGCTAGAAGCTGTTATTAAGCCTGGAATAAGAGTGATTATACCTTTTGGACCAAGGAAAGTAATGGGTTTTGTAGTTGGAATAAAAGAAGAAACAGCGATTACCAATTCAGCTTTAAAAAAAATATCAGAAGCGATGGATGTATTCCCGGTGCTAACTGATGAATTATTAGATCTCGGAAAATGGATTGCGGAGGAAACGATTAGTTTCTATATTATTACGTTTCAAGCAATGCTACCTCAAGCACTAAAAGTGAAATATCATAAGCAAATTGAACTTTTAACAGATAATAAGGAGGAACTACCTTCCTCAATTGCTGCAATAATGGCAGATAGAGACTTGATTGATTTTGATGAATTCCAACAGAGAAACGGAAATTATTCGCAGCTATTAAAGGCAGCACAGGAAGGTTTACTTGAAATTTCCTATATGGTGAAGTCAAAGGCAACTAAAAAGACTATTCTTTATCTTACTCCGATAAAAGAGATACAGGCTTTTGATGAAGCACTCCAGGATATCCCGCTACAAGCGAAAAAACAGCGAATTATAGTCGAACACTTTTTATATAATCCAGAATCTATTCCACAAAAAGAACTATTAGAAAAATTTCAAACAACAGCTGGATCTATAAATCCTTTGATTAAATTAGGTCTGATCAAGAAAGAATACAAGGAAGTTTACCGTGACCCTTTTAAAAATAAAGATTTAGAAAGAACGTATGCCCTCCCACTAGCTGTGCAGCAACAAGAAGCGATTAACCCTATCTTAAAAGCTATTCAAAAGGTGCAGCATGAAGTCTTTTTACTCCATGGTGTAACTGGTAGTGGAAAAACAGAGGTTTATTTACAAGCAATCGAACAAGTACTTAATAATGGCAAAGAAGCTATCGTACTTGTACCAGAAATTGCTCTTACACCTCAAATGGTAAACAGATTTAAAGGTAGGTTTGGAAAGAAGGTTGCTGTTCTCCATAGCGCTCTTTCAAAAGGGGAAAAATTTGATGAATGGAGAAAAATTCAGCAGAAAAAAGTCCAAGTTGTAGTCGGTGCCAGATCAGCAATATTTGCGCCTTTTGAAAACCTAGGTATTATCATTATCGATGAAGAACACGAAACTACCTATAAACAGGATGAACAACCGAGATATGATGCAAAGGAAGTTGCTAAGTATCGTGCTCGTTATCATAATTGTCCAGTAGTCCTGGGAAGTGCAACACCAACATTGGAAACCTTCGCAAGAGCAAAAAAAGGTGTATATCACTTGTTGGAACTACCACACCGCATGAATGAAGGACCGATGCCAGCGGTTGAAATTGTAGATATGCGAAATGAACTCCACCGGGGTAATCGAACAATGTTTTCTGAAAAGTTAATGGAAGAAATTAAAATTAGAATTGCACGCCAAGAACAAATTGTATTATTTTTAAACCGAAGAGGATATTCTACCTTTGTTATGTGTCGTGATTGTGGACATGTTATGAATTGTCCGCATTGCGATATTGCCTTGACTTATCATAAAAGTTCTCATTTATTAAAATGCCATTATTGTGCTTATGAAACGGGTATGCCAGCCACTTGTGAAGAATGTGAGAGTGATACGATACGCTTCTTTGGCACAGGAACGCAAAAAGTAGAAGAATCGATTCAACAACTTATTCCTGAAGCAAGGGTAATCAGAATGGATGTTGATACAACTAGGAAAAAAGGGGCTCACGAAACTCTGCTTAAAAAGTTCGGGGGCCATGAAGCGGACATATTACTGGGTACACAGATGATTGCAAAAGGACTAGATTTTAAGAATGTTACCTTAGTGGGAGTTCTTGCAGCAGATGCTATGTTACATTTTGCCGATTTTAGGGCCTCAGAAAAAACCTTCCAATTACTAACACAAGTAAGTGGTAGAGCAGGGAGACACGAGCTTCCTGGAGAAGTCGTAATTCAAACCTATACGCCAGAGCATTACAGTATTGAGATGGCGAGTAAGTACCAGTACAATCAGTTTTTTGCTCATGAAATGAAGGTTAGAAAAACGTTTCATTATCCACCATATTATTTTTTAACACTGATTACAATTTCACATCAAAATCAGATTAGAGTAATGGAGGTTGGAAAAATGATTCGGCAATTATTAACAAAGCACCTTTCAGAACGTGCAACTGTATTAGGACCAACTCCGTCACCTCTAGTAAGAATCAACGATAGATATCGTTATCAGTGCATGGTAAAATATAGAGATGAACCCAATTTAAAAGAAATAATTAGAAAGATATTGACACACTATCATGATGAAATGAAAAAAAATGATTTATCTATTCAGGTTGATTTTGAACCAAATCATTTAATGTAGGAAGGAGCTTTCTATATGACTAAAATCGTATTTATGGGAACACCTGATTTTTCAGCCCCTATATTAGGACGCCTAGTTGAAGAGGGGTATGATGTTGCCTTAGTTGTCACACAACCAGATAGACCAAAGGGAAGAAAAAAAGTTTTAACACCACCTCCTGTGAAGGTAAAAGCTGAAGCATTAGATATTCCAGTGTATCAGCCAGAAAAAATTAAAGATGATATAGAACCGATTAAAAACATTAATCCAGATATAATCATTACAGCTGCTTTTGGTCAAATTTTACCAAAGGAATTATTAGATCTTCCACGACTAGGATGTATAAATGTTCATGCTTCTTTGCTTCCTAAGTTACGAGGTGGAGCACCAATTCACTATGCATTACTAGAAGGACATAAAGAAACAGGTGTAACAATAATGTATATGGTTGAAAAACTTGATGCTGGGGATATTATAAGCCAAAAAGCTATTGATATTAAAGAAGATGATCATGTAGGAAGCTTACACGATAAACTTTCTATTATAGGTACAGAGCTTCTTATCGAGACTTTACCCGATATTATTGCAGAAAAAGCTAAGAAAGAAGAACAAGATGAAAGCAAAGTAACATATGCTTTCAATATAAAACGAGAACAGGAAAAAATTGATTGGAATAGGCCTGCTCGTGATATTTACAATCAAATTAGAGGTCTGAATCCATGGCCAGTAGCTTATACAATTCTAGAAGAGCAACCACTCAAAATTTGGTGGGGAGAAATTGTACATGAAGTTAATTCAAGTAACCCTGGAGAAGTAGACAGTATCGATGAAGAGGGATTTGTAGTAAAGACGGATGATCAAAAAGGTATTAAAATATTAGAATTACAGCCTTCTGGAAAGAAAAAGATGCTTGCCTCTGAATTTTTGCGAGGTGTAGGAAGTAAATTAGAATTAGGAGAGCGATTAAAATAATGGAGGATAATAAATACCATTTAAGACAAGCAGCTTTAGAATTATTAATCAGAATTGGAGACCAAGGCGGTTTCAGTCACTTGTTGATTGATCAGCATATAAAAAAGTTTAACTTGGATAGACGTGACAGTGCCCTTTTTACTGAGCTAGTTTATGGCACTATGCAAAGAAAGTTAACATTGGAATACTATTTAACCCCTTTTCTTCAATCCAAAAAGGCTCTTAAACCTTGGGTGAAATGGCTTCTTTTACTTGCTCTTTACCAAAAAATATATTTATCGAGAATACCTGACCATGCTATTATCCACGAAACTGTTGAGATAGCTAAAAGAAAAGGGCATAAGGGAATAGCATCCTTCGTAAACGGTGTAATGCGAAATATTCAAAGAAATGGTGTGAAAAGCACGGATGAAATAAAAGATCCTGTGGAAAGACTTAGTATAGAAACTAGTCACCCTTTCTGGTTAGTGAATCGGTGGGTGGAAATGTATGGTTTTGAAACAACGCAGGATATGTGTCAGGAAAATTTATCGCATAGACCAACGTCGATACGCATTCAACCCATGAAAATCGATCGTGGCCAAGCTCTTGAACAAATGGAAGAAGCAGGAATTAAAGCTCAAACCTCTAAATTTTCAGGTCAAGGTATTAAGATTGAAGAAGGTAATATATTGCACATGGATTTATTTAAAGAAAACTATATTACAATACAAGATGAGAGTTCCATGTTAGTAGCTGAAATGATGGCTCTTGAGGATGGGATGACCGTGTTAGATGCTTGTAGTGCACCAGGCGGTAAAACATCACATATTGCTGAAAAACTTGCTAATAGTGGAAAGATATTTGCATATGATCTTCATTCCAAAAAGGCTAATTTAGTTAAAAAAAAGCTTGAACTATTAAACTTAACAAACGTAGAAGTGGCTCAAGCAGATTCTAGAAATTTAGCAGAACTTCATCCACCTGAAAAATTTGACCGAATATTAGTTGATGCACCATGCTCTGGACTAGGTGTGTTAAAGGGAAAACCAGATATAAAATATCATAAACAGGAAAAAGATATTTTCCAATTAGCTGATATACAAGAAACGTTATTAGATAAAATAGCCCCATTATTAAAACAAGATGGAAAATTGATGTACAGTACATGTACAGTTGACAAGCATGAAAACGAAGAACAAATAGAAAAATTTTTAGAAAATCATCCTGACTTTGAGATTGACCCAGCATTTTTCACAGAACTTCCGACATTTTTAAAAAATACTCAAGGGTTATCACGGTTTGGACTACAAATTTTTCCTCAAGATTTTCAAACAGATGGTTTTTTCCTAACACGATTAGTTAAAAATACTTAATACAATACATTTTAAAAAGAATCGTAATGAGAATCTTGTAGTCTTGAAGTTTTTTCGTGTTAGGTTGAATGTATAGCGAATCTTTATTTTACAAAGAAAGTGGGTGTTCTGTTGAAAAGCTTTTGTATAACCGATAAAGGTAAGGTAAGGAAAATAAATCAAGATTCAGTAGGTGTTTTTAAAAATCAAAATCAACAGCTTTTAGCAGTTGTTGCAGATGGTATGGGTGGACATCAAGCAGGTGAAATTGCTAGTCATCTAGTGATTGATTATTTAGAAGAAAATTGGAAAAAAAATGATGCTTATTTATCGGAAGAGCAAGCCATCAAATGGCTGAAAGAACACATTAAAGAAATTAATAATGAGATTTTTAATAAAGGACAGGCTGAAAAAGACTGTAAAGGAATGGGCACAACAGTTGTAGCGGCCATTTGTGAAGATAATTTTATTACTATTGCGCATGTTGGAGATAGTAGAGGCTATCTTTATCATGAAAATAAACTTATACAGGTAACTGAAGATGATTCCTTAGTTAATGAGCTTGTTAAATCAGGACAGATTACAGAAGAGGATGCCAAGTTTCATCCAAGGAAGAATGTGTTGCTTAAAGCACTTGGTACAGAATTAAATCAAGAAGCTTTTGTTAAGAGCATACCATTTAAGCCAAACGATAAACTTATGTTATGCTCTGATGGATTAAGTAATAAAATTGATTACCCTGTACTTGAGGAAAATTTAAATCATGATAATTTAAAAGAGCTCTCTGAAAGTTTAGTAAGCATGGCGAATGAGTACGGGGGAGAAGACAATATTAGCATCGTGTTTGTCCATCATGTGGAGGAAGCAGGTGTTTTAGAATGTTAGAAGGCCGCATACTAAATGAGAGATACAAAGTTATAAAAACAATTGGTGGCGGCGGGATGGCCAATGTATATTTAGGTGAAGATACGATTCTAGATAGAGAAGTGGCAATAAAAGTATTGCGCCTGGAGTATGCGAATGATGAAGAATTTATTACAAGATTTCACAGAGAAGCACAGTCTGCAACGAGCTTATCTCATCCTAATATCGTAAATATTTTTGATGTTGGAGAAGAAGACAATATTTATTATATGGTGATGGAATATGTAGAAGGTATGACATTAAAACAATATATTCAATTATATGCTCCTTTAGAAGTAGAAGAAACCTTAGATATTATGAGGCAAGTTAGTTCTGCCATTGCCCATGCCCATGCTAATGAAATTGTGCATCGGGATATCAAGCCACAAAATATATTGATTGATAAATATGGACAAGTAAAAGTAACAGATTTTGGTATAGCAGTAGCTTTAAGCGCAACAGCTTTAACCCAAACGAACTCTGTATTGGGCTCTGTTCATTATCTATCTCCTGAACAAGCTAGAGGAGGTAAGGCGAATAGGAAATCAGATATTTATTCGTTAGGAATTGTGATGTTTGAGTTACTTACTGGAAGACTACCATTTTCCGGCCAATCACCTGTCTCGATAGCTTTAAAGCATTTACAATCGGATACACCTTCAATTAAAGAATGGAATCCACTTGTGCAACAGAGTGTGGAAAATATTGTTCTAAAAGCTACTACAAAGGACCCTTTTAATCGATACGATAATGTTCATGAAATGGAAGACGCTCTTGATAGCGCGCTTGATCCAAATAATGATAATGTCGCAGTTTTTACTCCTCCGGTAGTAACAGGAGATGTAACGAAAGCAATTCCCATTGTTAAGGATGAAAGCATTCAATCAGAAGTTGGAGCTGACGATACAGTTGTACATAAAGGCAATGATAAACAAGAAGAGAAACATAATCCAACTAAGAAGAAAAAACGAAAAAAAGCGCTTATTTGGGTTTCAAGTTTACTATTTATTTTATTAGGAGCTATTCTAATGGCCTTGTTTGTTTTACCTAGTATTATGCAGCCAAAAGATGTGACGATTCCAGACGTGTCTAATAAAGAGTATGAAGAAGCGTTGCAGGAATTGATCGACTTAAATTTAAACGTGGTAAGAGAAACAACAAGTGATGAGGAAATAGAAGAAGGGTTAGTGATTGAAACCAGTCCCAAAGCTCAGGAAGTCGTAAAAGAAGGAAGAGAAATAACAGTCTATGTGAGTTTAGGACCTGAAACGGTTGAGTTTGATGATTATGTCGGCCGTAATTTTCAACAGGTAGAAAGAATTTTGAATCAACGTGGTTTTGAAGATATTCGCGTTTATGAAAAATTTTCAGAAAGACCAGTTGGTGAAATTATTGATCAAACACAACCGGATCCAGGAGACGAAGTTATTCCTAAAAATACCAACGTAATCTTTGAAGTAAGTAAAGGACTCGAAAAAGTTACGCTAAATAATTTAGAGGGTACAGAGATGAATGCAGCGATAGAATACCTACAAGATAAAAAATTATCTGCAGATATTACAGAAGAGTATCATGAAGAAATAGAAGAAGGCTACGTCATTTCTCAATCACCAGGTGCAAATGAGGAAGTGGAGATAAATACTGTAGTAGATTTAACAGTTTCTTTAGGGCCACCTGAAAAAGAGCCTATTTCCCATACGGTTTCTTTTACTGTTCCATATATTGAAAGTCAAGAAGAAGGACAGGAACAAGAAGGACAAACAGTTAGTATTTATGTGGAAGATATAAACCATAATATTTCTGAGCTTTATCAACCAATAGAAACAATAACAGAAGATACAGCTTATACATTACGTTTAAATATTGCACCGGAAAGTGAAGGAACCTATAAAGTTGTGCGTGATGATCAAGTAGTGATGGAAAAATCGATAGCTTATGAAGAAATAGAGGGTGAGTAAATGCCACAAGGTAAAATCATCAAAGCATTAAGTGGATTTTATTATGTGCAAGCAGATAAAGATATCTATCAGTGTAGGGGTAGAGGTGTTTTTAGAAAAAGAGGACTAACTCCATTAGTTGGTGATGTAGTGGATTTTGATATAAGTGGAAACATGGAAGGCTATATTCAGAGCATCGAGCCACGTAAAAATGAGTTGATTAGACCACCAGTGGCCAATATTGAACAAGCTGTGATTGTAGTCTCTCTAAAAGAGCCAGATTTTAGTGCCATGCTCTTAGACAAATTTTTAGTGGTAATGGAAGCAAAGTCAATAGAGCCACTTATCTTTATATCAAAAGAAGATTTAGCAAATGAAAAAGAAATTGAAAATATATTACCTATCATTGAAGTATATAGAGAAATAGGTTATCATGTTGAGATATTTTCTAGTATGAAAATGGAAGAACTAAATTCAATTGAAAAGCACCTTGAAGGAAAAGTATCTGTATTTGCCGGACAATCTGGGGTAGGAAAATCATCGCTTGTTAATGCTTTGATTCCTGGTTTAGAATTAAAAACAATGGAGATTTCAGAAAGCTTAGGAAGAGGAAAGCATACAACAAGGCATGTTGAGCTTATTCCTTATCGCAATGGATTAATTGCAGACACACCAGGCTTTAGTTCCCTAGACTTTGCTGAAATTGCGCTTGATCAATTACCAGAATGTTTTCCTGAATTTGTACGGTTAAGTGATAAATGTAAGTTCAGAGGCTGCAATCACATTAATGAGCCGAAATGTGCTGTTAAAGAAGCAGTTGAGAATAACGAAATTTATAAAGAAAGATATCAACACTATCTTCAATTTTTTGAGGATATTCAAAATAGAAAGCCGAGGTATTAATATGACAATGAAAATTGCACCTTCTATATTATCAGCAGATTTTTCTATATTAAAAGAGGAAATATCTGATGTAGCTGCTGGAGGAGCAGATTATATTCATGTAGACGTGATGGATGGTCACTTTGTTCCAAATATAACAATTGGACCTTTAGTGGTCTCTTCCATTCGTCCTATAACTGATTTGCCCTTAGATGTCCATTTAATGATTGAAGACCCTGATAAGTATATTAATGATTTTGCTGCAGCGGGAGCTAATATTATTTCAGTTCATGTGGAAGCATGCAGGCACCTCCATCGTACCTTGCACTCTATCAAAGAGCATGGAGTGAAAGCAGGAGTTGTTTTAAATCCAGCTACACCTGTTGAAGCAATTAAGCCTATTTTAAAGCATGTGGATCTTGTATTATTTATGACTGTAAATCCCGGATTTGGGGGCCAATCATTCATTCCAGAAGTACTGGATAAAGTAAAACAAGCGGTTATCTGGCGAAAAGAGCTGGAGCTAGATTTTGAGATTGAAGTTGATGGTGGTATAAATAGTGAGACTGCAAAGCTTTGTAAAGAAGCGGGTGTAGACGTTTTTGTTGCAGGAAGTGCAATATTTGACAATGAAGATCGTCATAAAGCGATTCAATCGATATATCAGGCATAAAGAAATGGGGGAAACTCGTGGTATCTGTAGGTATAGTGGCAGGTGGCCCTAAAGATTCTCTGCCTGAACTTTCTAAGTATAAAAAAGAAATAGATGTGTGGATTGGTGCAGATCAAGGGGCTAAGTATATTGTAGATAGCAATTTAACACTAGAAAAAGCCATTGGTGACTTTGACTCCCTAGATGAAGAAAGCCAAATAACCGTAAGAAAGCTTGCGGTAAGCTATGAACAGCATCCAAGAGAAAAGGATGCAACCGATTTTGAGTTAGCATTATTAGCCGCCATTGATTTAAAGCCAACAAAAATATTTTTATTTGGTGTAACTGGTGGACGAATGGATCATACATTAATAAATGTTCAACAATTATATAGGTTAAGGACGTTAGAAATAGAGGCATCTATAATCGATTACAATAATCATGTTACGCTATATTTTCCTGGAAAATACGAAATACAAATGGATGAAAATTTACCTTATATTTCTTTTATTCCTTTTTCTTCACCAATCCATGGTTTAACCCTTGATCATTTTTATTATCCACTTCAGAACAAGAGCGTTCATTGGTCGAATAGCTTATGTATTTCTAATCAACTGATTGGAAAAAAAGGTACTTTTTCTTTTGATGAAGGCATACTATTAGTTATAAAGAGTCGTGATTAAGTTTTGCATGATTTTGGCCAATGAAGGTGAGGTGGGGTGTAATGAAGTTTTATACAATAAAACTCCCGAGATTTTTGGGCGGATTCATTCGCGCTATAATTGGAGTTTGGAGAAAGGATTAATTTATTTATTAAGCTTACTTTGTATTATATGCATATTTGCAAAAAATAAAAAGGCACCTCTATAATGGGTGCCTTTTTTTGAATCAATTATACACGTTCTACTTTACCTGATTTTAATGCGCGAGCAGAAACATATACACGTTTAGGTTTGCCATCAACCATTATACGTACTTTTTGCACGTTAGCTTTAAACGTACGTTTATTTGCATTCAGCGCATGTGATCGATTATTTCCTGCACTTGTTTTACGACCAGTAATAACACATTTGCGTCCCATTAGTAATCCCTCCTACTTACATCTTTCACTTACATACTTATTTAATTTATCATAATCACCAGTTGATTGCAATTATTCTTTTTAGGTTAATAAGAGATTTAGAACAATATATTTTGTTCATTAAAGGTTAGAAAACACTTTAAGAGCGCTTTCTTTTAGAAATAAATTGCTTGACATAATAACGATAATCATCCATTGTATAATAGGATTCTTTTTATTTCTTTTATATTATAGTAAAATAGCTTTAAATGAATGGTTATATCAAGGAGGATTAAATATGTCCATTGAATTAAATACAAAAGAAGGTCACGTAACAATAACAAATGAAGTAGTAGCAACAGTTGCAGGTGGCGCAGCAATTGAATGTTACGGTATTGTTGGTATGGCTTCAAAAAAACAATTACGAGATGGAATCGCAGAAATATTGAGAAAAGAGAACTTCTCAAAAGGTGTTATTGTTCGTCAAGAGGATGATAATATCTTTATTGATATGTACATTATTGTTAGTTATGGCACAAAAATATCAGAAGTTGCGCATAATGTTCAATCACAGGTAAAGTATAATTTAGAAAAAACTTTAGGGTTAAAAATCTCTTCAGTTAATATCTATATTCAAGGTGTAAGAGTAGCTCAAGATTGAGCTACTATAAAACGATATGAAGTGTTATGAAAAATAAATTATTTATGTAGCAGAAAAGGTATCTTTACATCATGTAGTTGTTTAGAAGGAGGATATTTGAGGTGACTGTAAAATATATTGATGGGGAAGCTTTAGCGAAAATGGTCCTTACGGGAGCGCACCATTTGTCACATAATGCAGATAAGATTGATTCACTAAACGTTTTTCCTGTACCTGATGGGGACACGGGAACAAATATGAATTTATCGATGACATCTGGAGCAGCTGAAGTTAAAAATACAAATTCAGATAGTGTGTCTAATGTTGCAAATGCGTTTGCAAAAGGTCTTTTAATGGGAGCTCGAGGAAATTCAGGGGTAATTCTTTCGCAAATTTTTAGAGGTTTTTCTAAAGGTGTGGAAGGAAAAGAAACATTAACGCCTAAAGAATTTGCTATTGCACTTGAAGAAGGGGTGAAAACTGCGTATAAAGCGGTAATTAAACCTGTAGAAGGAACTATTTTAACTGTTGCTAAAGATACTGCTAAAGAAGCAGAGGGTTTTGCAAATGAAACAGATGATATCATTGAATTTTTAGAAAACGTTGTCAGCGCAAGTAAAAAGTCATTGAAAAATACACCTAATCTTCTTCCAGTATTAAAGGAAGTTGGCGTTGTTGATAGTGGTGGACAAGGACTTGTTGTTATTTATGAAGGTTTTTTGGCTTCACTTAAGGGTGAAGAATTACCTGAAGCAAGTGAGGACGAGAATTTAAATATTGATGATTTAGTTAGTCATGAACATCATAAGCTGGCGCAAGATTTTATGAATACCGAAGATATTGAGTTTGGTTATTGTACAGAGTTCATGGTTAAATTTGAAGAAGATAAATTAAAGGAAAACCCTTATGATGAAGAAAAATTCCGTAATGAATTAAGTGAACATGGAGATTCTTTATTAGTTGTTTCAGATGACGAGATCATGAAAGTTCACGTGCATGTGGAGTATCCAGGAGAAGTACTTAATTTAGGTCAACGATTTGGAAGTTTCTTATCTCTTAAAGTAGAAAATATGCGTGAACAGCACTCTGCATTATTGTCAGATAAAAAAGAAGAGAAATCTAAGGATTTACAAAATTTTGCTATTGTAACGGTTGCAATGGGTGATGGCGTGAAAAAATTGTTTGAAAGTCTTGGTGCTACTGTAGTAATTGAAGGTGGACAAACAATGAATCCAAGTACGCAAGATATTGCAACGGCAATAGAGAAAGCTCATGCCAAAAATGTTATTGTGTTACCAAATAATAAAAATATTATTATGGCCGCAGAACAAGCTTGTGATTTGGCTGATATAAATGCGGCTGTAGTTTCTACTAAATCCATTCCACAAGGTATGGCTGCGTTACTTGCTTTTCATCCAGATGAATCAATTGATACGAATAAAGAAAATATGCTTGAAGCAAGTAAAGGTGTTAAAACTGGTCAAATAACTTATGCAGTTCGTGATACCCAAATAGATGGAATGACCATTGAAAAAGAGAATTTTATGGGTATTGCTGATGGGAAAATTAAGGCAACTGCAAAAGATAAAATGGACGTTATAAAAGAATTAGTGGATCACCTAATTGATAAAGAATCTGATGAAATTGTAACGATTCTTTCCGGTGAAGACTCTAATCAAGATGAAGTAGATGCAATTATAGATTATATAGAAACAAATTATGAAGAGATAGAAGTAGAAACTCATAAAGGAAATCAACCGATCTACTCTTATATTTTTTCTGTAGAATAAAATCAAAAGTCTTATCTTTTAATAGATAAGGCTTTTTTTCTACATCTGACAGCGACATATATTTTAAAAATCATATATCACTGATTGGAATTATTATTGTCAAACAAATAAATAAGACTTACTTAAAAAGATAGCTGCAATTGAGCATTTTCTAATAGTTAAATGGTTTCAATGTATGATAAGAAATAGGTTATAATGGAGTAGAAGATAAATTAGGATGAAAGTGTGATTTTTTTGATAGATGAATCCATTACTACACTTACTGGTATAGGGGATAAAACAAAACAACAGCTCAATGTTTTAGGAATAGATACTATTCTTGATGTTTGTTATTACTTTCCAAATCGGTACGATCATTACGAACAAAAAGCGTTACAAGAATTAGGACAAAATGAAAAAGTTACGATTAGTGGTACGATTATCGGTCAGCCAAATCTAACTTTTTATGGAAAAAAGAAATCTAGGTTGCTACTACATCTTCAAGTAGAAGGAATTACTGTCAAAGGGATTATATTTAACAGACCTTATGCTAAAAAGCATTTTGAAGAAGGTCAGACAGTTACGTTAAGTGGGAAATGGGATCAACATCGATTGCAAATTACGATAGATCAATATCAACAAGGGACAATTCAAAATAATAGTCCTATTACTCCTATCTACCCTTTAAAAGGAGAAGTAAAGAATATTCAACTTGTTAAGTTAATTCAGCGAGTGTTAGATACATATAGTATAGAATTAGAGGAATTTTTACCAGAAGAATATTTAATTAATTATAAACTACCACCACTTAGAGAAGCGATAATAGAAATGCACCAACCAAGTTCTTTTCAAGCTTTAAAACATGCAAAGAGAAGGTTTATCTATGAAGAGTTTTTATTATTTCAATTAAAAATGCAATTTTTTAGAAAGCGTAATAGAGAAGCCTTGAGTGGAAATGAAGTAGTTTATGAGGAAGAAAAAGTAAAAGCTTTTGAACGTCAGCTACCTTTTATATTAACTGATGCTCAAAAAAAATCTTTAGCTGAAATATTAGCGGATATGCGATCTCCCTTTCGAATGAATCGATTATTACAAGGGGATGTAGGATCTGGTAAAACTGTAGTAGCAGCAATAAGCTTATATGCAGCAATCACAGCGAATAAACAGGTAGCTTTTATGGTTCCAACAGAAATTTTAGCAGAACAACATTTACATTCACTAAAAGAGTGGTTTAAGGACAATATAAAAATACGATTATTAACAGGTTCAGTGAAAGGTAAAAAAAGGAAAGAATTATATGAAAGTATTCAAAATGGGGAAGTCGATGTAGTAATTGGAACACATGCTTTAATTCAAGGTGATGTCCATTTTAAAAATTTAGGTTTTGTTATTATAGATGAACAGCACAGATTTGGTGTAAATCAACGAAATGTTCTCAGAGATAAAGGAATCTTAGCGGACGTCTTATTTATGACTGCAACACCAATACCAAGAACGCTTTCAATAACAGCTTATGGAGACATGGATGTTTCGAAAATAAATCAAATGCCAAGTGGCAGAAAAACAATTGAAACATATTGGGTAAAACACAACATGTTTGCAAGAGTAGTTGATTTCATAAAAAAAGAAGTAGCAAGTGGCCATCAAGCCTATGTGATTTGTCCTTTGATTGAAGAATCAGAGAATTTGGATTATCAAAATGCGATTGATTTATTTACTGAGCTAACACAATTACTAGCTCCAAATATTCAAGTAGGCTTAATGCACGGCAGACTTCCTAGCGAAGAAAAGGATGAAGTTATGGAGCATTTTTCCTCCAATAAAATTCAAGTGCTTGTTTCCACCACAGTAATTGAAGTTGGAGTAAATGTCCCTAATGCCACTCTTATGATTATTAACGATGCGGAAAGATTTGGTTTATCACAATTGCATCAGCTTAGAGGCAGAGTTGGTAGAGGAGATATCCAGAGTTATTGTATTTTACTAGCTGATCCTAAAGGAGAGGTTGGTAAGGAAAGAATGCGGATTATGACAGAGACTAACGATGGGTTTTTATTATCTGAAAAAGACTTGGAATTAAGAGGACCGGGTGATTTATTCGGAAATAAACAAAGTGGTTTGCCGGATTTTAAAGTTGGAGATATTATTCATGATCATCGCGCATTAGAAACTGCTAGACAGGATGCAATTGATATAGTATATCAAAATAAGTGGAAAACGGAAGCTTATATACCGCTAGTAAATAAAATTACATCCGATACTAAAATTTTAAAAGATTTATTAAATTAACGATACTTGCAATATGAATCATGGTATAATATATTACTGTTAGTACCTAGTCATAAAATGAACGGTGGAATGGACATGAAAAGAACAAAAAGAGAAAGACAGTTGCTTTTACAAGAAACCATCGAACAAACACCATTTATCACCGATGAAGCTCTAGCAAATAAATTTGGTGTTAGTATACAAACCATTCGTTTAGACCGAATGGAATTGTCGATACCAGAATTAAGAGAAAGAATTAAAACAGTAGCAACTACACATTGGAATGAAACAGTTAAAGCTTTACCAATAGAGGAAGTAATTGGAGAAATAATAGACCTTGAATTAGATCAACGCGCAATTTCAATTTTAGATATTGGAGAAGAGCATGTATTTTCAAGGAATAAAATTGCTAGAGGACATCATATATTTGCACAAGCAAATTCACTAGCAGTTGCAGTAATCGATGATGAACTTGCTCTCACCACAAATGCTGAAATAAAATTCACACGACAAGTAGTCGAAGGAGAGCGTGTGATAGCAAAAGCAAGAGTAGTCGGTACAGATATAAATGCAAGGACGCTTGTAGAAGTTCATAGTTATGTCGACAATGACAGTGTCTTCACTGGTGTATTCGAAATGTTTCGCTCCAAAAAATAAAAAGGAGGCTGCGAGATGAGAATTGTAATAGATGCTATGGGTGGAGATCATGCGCCAAAAGAAATTGTTTTAGGTGCTCAAGCAGCAATTAAAGATTTTAAAGATTTATCCATCACTTTAGTCGGTAATGAAGAAGACATAAAAAAACACCTAACTAATTCTGAACGAATTGAGATTATTCATACAACTGAAAAAATAACTTCAGAAGATGAGCCTGTAAAAGCTGTTAGAAAGAAAAAAAATGCTTCACTAGTATTAATGGCGAACGAGGTTAAAGAGAACAAAGCAGATGCTTGTATTTCAGCAGGAAATACAGGTGCACTTATGAGCGCTGGTTTATTTATAGTAGGTCGCATTAAAGGAATTGAACGGCCAGCTCTTAGTCCAACATTACCTACAAAAGATGGTAAAGGCTTTTTATTATTAGATGTTGGTGCAAATGTTGATGCAAAAGCACAACATTTAGCTCAATATGCATTAATGGGTTCCATTTACGCTGAAAAGGTTCGTGGTATAACTTCACCTAAAGTGGGGCTTTTAAATGTGGGCACTGAGGCTGGAAAAGGGAATGACCTTACCAAAAAAGCTTATGAAAAAATGGAAGAACTACCGATTAATTTTATTGGAAATGTTGAGGCTAGATCTTTACTAGAGGGCGGTTGTGACGTAGTCGTAACAGATGGTTTTAGTGGAAATATAGCACTTAAAACGGTGGAAGGTACTGCTTTAACCTTGTTTTCCATGATGAAAAATAAATTTATGACGAATACCAAGACAAAGATAGCAGCACTGCTTGCAAAAAAAGAACTTAAAGGTTTAAAGGATGAATTAGATTATTCAGAATATGGTGGTGCAGGATTATTTGGTCTAAAATCACCTGTAATTAAAGCGCATGGTTCTTCTGATCAACGAGCAATTTACAGTGCAATTAAGCAAGCGATGCAAATGGTGGAATTAAATGTTACTGGAAAAATTGAAGAAGCTGTAACTGCACTTCCAAAAGAGGAGGCGTAATTATGAAAAAAGTTGCATTTATTTATCCAGGACAAGGCTCACAATCGATAGGAATGGGCCAGGATATTGTAAAAAATTACCCATTAGCAAGAGATATGTTCAGAAAGGCAGATGATCTGTTAGGTGTAGATTTAAGTGAATTTATGTTTCAAGGGCCAGAAGAGTCGTTAACACATACAGTTCATGCACAGCCTGCACTTCTATTGGTTAGTAGTGCTATTACAGAGATTCTAAAACAAGAAAACATTCTTCCAAACGTTACTGCAGGGCATAGCTTAGGAGAGTATAGTGCTCTAGTGGCAGCAAAGGCAATATCGTTTGAAGATGCTATTAAACTTGTACATAAGCGCGGTCAGTTGATGGAAGAGGCATTCCCTAAAGGGAAAGGTAAAATGGCTGCAGTATTAGGCTTACAGAAAGATCAATTAGAAGAAGCTCTTGCTGGAATTCGAGAAAAAAATGGTGAAATTGTAGAGCTTGCAAATATAAATTGCCCAGGCCAGATCGTTATCTCTGGTACATCTGAAGGAATAGAGCTTGCAATTAATAAATTAAAAGAAGCTGGTGCAAAACGTGTTCTTCCTTTAAATGTAAGTGGACCGTTCCATTCTAGTTTAATGAAACCAGCTGCATCTAAATTGGATAATGAACTTTCTAATGTAGAAATTAATGATGCGCATGTACCTATATTTGCAAATGTAACAGCAGCAAAAGTAAAAAGTGCTGATTCAATTAAGGATTTATTAGTGGAACAATTATATTCACCTGTTAGATTCGAAGAAATAATTGAAGCACTGGTGGAAGAAGAGTTAGATGCAATCGTTGAGGTTGGTAGTGGTAAGGTATTAAGTGGTTTAGTGAAAAAAATAGACAGAAAGCAAAAGACTTTTCAGCTACAAGATAAAGCGTCGATTGACTCATTTGTCGAGTGGTATAAGGAGGGGGAAGAAATATGATAAAAGATAAAGTTGCTCTAGTTACTGGTGCATCTCGAGGAATCGGTAGAGAAATTGCATTAACATTTGCTAGAAATGGTGCTAAAGTAGTCGTTAATTATGCAGGTAGTGAAGAAAAAGCACAGCAAGTAGTTGATGAAATTAACGAATTGGGCTCAGAGGCATTTAAAGTAAAGGCAGATGTAAGTAATGAAGCAGATGTAAAAGCGATGATTAAAGAAGTAATAAACGAATTTGGTCAGCTTGATATTTTAGTGAATAATGCTGGGATCACTAAAGATAATCTTTTAATGCGGATGAGTGAAAGTGACTTTGATGATGTAATCGACACAAATTTAAAAGGTGTATTTTTGTGTACAAAAGGTGTAACAAGACAAATGATGAAACAAAAATCCGGTAGAATTATTAATGTTTCTTCTATTGTTGGTGTTAGCGGGAACGCAGGTCAAGCTAATTATGTTGCAGCAAAAGCAGGAGTAATCGGTTTGACTAAAACCACTGCAAAAGAATTTGCATCAAGAAATATACTGGTCAATGCAATAGCACCTGGTTTTATTGAGACAGATATGACAGATAAATTAAATGAGGAACAAAAAGAGCAAATGTTATCCATTATTCCTTTGAGTAAACTTGGTAAAACAGAAGAAGTAGCAAATGTTGCTCTATTTTTAGCTTCCGATTTATCTACCTATATTACCGGACAAACTATACAAGTAGACGGTGGTATGGTAATGTAATGTCAGATAAAATATGATGATTGAAAGGGGGTGAAGGCGCAATGGCAGAAACATTTGATCGCGTTAAACAAATCGTTATTGATAGACTTGATGTAGAAGAATCTAAAGTAACTTTAGAGGCTTCTTTTAAGGATGATTTAGAAGCAGATTCATTAGATGTAGTTGAACTTGTTATGGAACTTGAAGATGAGTTTGATATGGAAATTGCTGATGAGGATGCAGAAAAAATTGCAACAGTAGGTGATGCTGTGAATTACATAGACAGCAAATAATAAACCGTGGAAAGTCTCGTGAATTACGAGACTTTCCATATATTCTTTTTTATTATATCCGACACTTAAACTCTTAACAAAAATTTGTTTGGATATAAAAGAATGATAAAAATTCTAATAGCGTGTAATGGTAGGTGAATGAAAATGGCTGATTTTATAGCGTTAGAAAGGGATTTATCCATTAATTTTGATGATAAAGGCTTACTAAAGCAAGCGTTTACACATTCATCTTATGTGAATGAGCATCGCAAGAGAAGTTTACTTGATAATGAGCGGTTAGAATTTTTAGGAGACGCAGTACTTGAGCTGGGTATTTCGCAATATTTATTCAGAGAATATACAGATATGGCTGAAGGAGAATTGACTAAGCTTCGGGCATCGATTGTTTGCGAGCCTTCTTTAGTCGATTTTGCAACAGATTTAGGCTTTGGAACTTACATTTTGCTAGGTAAAGGCGAAGAAATGACAGGTGGTAGAAATAGACCTGCTTTACTTGCAGATGTATTTGAAGCATTTATTGGTGCGTTATATTTAGATCAAGGCTATGAGGTTGTTATCTCATTTCTAGAATCATTTGTTTATCCGAAAATTACAACCGGTGCTTTTTCGCATACGATGGATTATAAAAGTCAATTACAAGAATTCGTTCAACAACAAAAACATCATGCCGTAGAATATCAAATTGTAGATGAAAAAGGCCCTGCGCATGATCGTGAATTTGTAGCAAATGTTTTTATTAATGGGGAAACAATTGGTAAAGGAATTGGAAGAACTAAAAAAGAGGCTGAGCAAAGAGCTGCAAAAGAAGCGATAGACAAGCTAGATAATTAGAAAAAGACTTGGATAGACCAAGTCTTTTTCTGTATCTTATTATTTTCTATAATTCTTTAATTCCTCAATAAAGGCTTGAGTTTCTGATACACTTAAACTACCTTTTTGCTCAATCATTTGATATAAAGATTTTAATTCATCATAATTATCTAAATTATAATCATCAGGATCCATAATAGAACGATTAACTACTTGCAATCTCTCCGCCATTTCATTAATAATAAAACTTAAATTTTCTTGGTTTGCTTCTTCTAAATTCATCAGTACACTCCTCGTTTATTTTTTGTTTAAGTATTTAGTTTTTCTTAAGCTGATTTGTAAGATACTATCGTTTCTTAATCCTACTTTCTCTTGTTCCTATCTTTATGATAAAATAAATAGGTTGAAGAATACATTATTTATTATGCATGAACATTGATTATAATGCATCTTTTATTATTTAGGAGTATGTGACATGTTTTTAAAACAATTAGACACAATGGGCTTTAAATCATTTGCCGAAAGAATAAGTGTAGATTTTGTTCCAGGAGTAACCGTAGTCGTAGGACCAAATGGCAGCGGGAAAAGTAATATAACTGATGCGCTTCGATGGGTCTTAGGTGAACAATCTGCTAAATCTCTTCGTGGAGCAAAGATGGAAGATATTATTTTTCAAGGCAGTGATTCAAGAAAAGCTTTAAATATTGCAGAAGTTACCATAACATTGGATAATACCGACCACCGCTTACCGATTGATTACGAAGAAGTGAGTGTTACAAGAAGAGCTTATCGTTCAGGAGAAAGTGAGTTTTTAATCAATAAACAGCCTTGTCGGTTAAAGGATATTACAGATTTATTTTTAGACTCTGGTCTTGGACGGGAAGCTTTTTCTATTATTAGTCAAGGTAAAGTAGAAGAAATTCTGAGTTCCAAATCAGAAGAACGCAGAACTATATTTGAAGAAGCGGCAGGAGTTTTAAAATATAAAAACAGAAAAAAGAAAGCAGAATATAAACTAGCTGAAACCCAAGAAAATCTCAATCGTGTAGAAGATATAATCTATGAAATTGAAAACCAGCTGGAACCATTAAGAGACCAAGCATCTACGGCAAAAGAATATGTCGTTCAAAAAGAACGGTTAACGGAAACTGAGATTTCCTTACTTATTGCTGAAATAGAAGAAATACATGAAAATTGGAAGACGAATTCAAAAGCTCTTGAAAAGATGCAGGAAGAGTTATTAGAAACAAAGGTTTTTATTCAAAAGCAAGAGGCTGGAGTAGAAAAAGAACGACAAGATATTCAAGAAATTGATCAGCGCTTATCATCTCTTCAAGATACTCTTTTAGCACAAACAAAAGAATTGGAAAGTCTAGAAGGAAATAAAAAGCTTGTTATTGAAAGACTTCAACATTTCCATGAAAACAAAGAAAAACTTAATCGAGATTTAGATGAATTGGCAAATAAAAAAGAAATTCAAGAAAATTATTTAACTACTGAACAAAAAAAGCTTGAAAATTTAAAGCAAGAAAGACAACAATTTAAAAATTCTATCAAAAAAACTAAGTCCGTATTAGAGGGAATGTCTGTTAATTTAGAAGAAAAGATTGAAACATTAAAGAGTGAATATATAGAGCTTTTAAATGATCAGGCTGCAAAAAGAAATGAAAAAAAGTCAATTGCACAACAATTGGACCAAATGAAAGGAAAAAAAACCAACACCTCCTCTAAATTAGATAAGCTATTAGAAGATAAAGAAAAGTTAACGATAGAAGCAGAAAGAATAAATGAAAATAATGTCTTCATAAGTGAAAAAGTAGAGAGCTTAACAGCTTCGTTGGAAAATTTAGAAAAAGAAGTTCAAACTTTTAAAGTTGAATATAATCAAAACCAAGATAAGTTATATAAAGGTTATCAAATTCTTGATAAATTTAAATCAAAAAAAGATTTTCTAAACGAAATGAAAGAAGATTTTCAAGGTTTTTTCCAAGGAGTTAAAGCAGTATTAAAGGCTCGAGAAAATAATACGTTAAGTGGTATTAATGGAGCTGTGATTGAACTTATTTCGATTGAGCAACCCTATGTATCTGCATTAGAAACAGCTCTTGGTGGACAAGCACAGCATGTGATAACAGAGGATGATAAATCAGCAAGAAGTGCTATTAGTTGGTTGAAAAAAACCAATAATGGAAGAGCGACTTTCCTGCCGATTTCTTCTATGCAATCAAGAAGAATTCCATCAGGAGTTATGACGAAATTGACTGGGGAATCGGGTTATGTGGGAATGGCTGCCGATTTAGTTAGTTATGATCCACAGATTAGCAGGGTAATTGAATCGCTACTAGGAAATGTTATAGTAGCTAACTCATTGAAAGAAGCTACTTATTTAGCTCAAAAAGTTCAACGGAAATATCGAGTCGTTACTTTAGAAGGCGATATTGTGAACCCAGGTGGATCTATGACAGGTGGAGCTAAAAAACAAACAAACCAGTCTTTATTCTCTCGTGAAAGTGAATTAAAAGAAATATCATCCAAAGTTACTAGTTATGAAGAAAAGATTATGAAATTTGAAAAAGAAGTGAACAATCAAAAAGTGGCTTTGGTGGACAAAGAAGAAAAACTCGAGGAATTCGCTTTAGAGCTTCAGCAACTAGAAAAAGAAAAACAGCAATCTCTTGCTGAGAAAAGAGAAAAAGCACTGGAGCTACAATATTTACAGGAACAACTTAATTTATATGATCAGGATCACCTTCAATTTCAGAGTGAACGAACGACTCTTTTTAATCGACAGCAACAAGTAGAAGAGGATTTAAAAAAGCTTTCACCTCAATTACAATCGATTGAAGAGGAAATAAATAGCCTATCTTCCAAGCAAAATGAAACATTGGATCAATCAAAGAACATCCAAGAAAAATTAAATCAACAACAAATTCGTTTTGCTGAGCTAGAAACGGAATATAGAAATCAACAAGAAAAAGTCTCGAGTATAAAAAATGAGTTAGCCTATATAAATGAATCAATGAATACAAAGAATAATGAAATCACACAACTTATAGAATTTCGTGAAAAGCAGGACCAGGAGCATAAGCTTAATCAAGAGATCTCTACAAAAAGAGAAGAGAAAGATATAACAGTTGCGGAGATAGAAGCTCAAAGAAAAGAAAAATCCACTCGTTTGGACCACACAAAAGAACTGGAAAATATTTTAAAACAGCATCAACTAAAATACAATAAAGCATTGAATGAAAATCAAGAGATTGAAGTAAAGGTTACAAGGTTAGATGTAGCTCTGGAAAATTGCCTATCTAAGTTAGAAGGTGAATATGAAATAAGTTATGAAAGAGCAAAAGATACCTATGAAAAATCTACCGATATCAATGCTTCAAGAGAAAAGGTAAAATTGATTAAAAAAACCATGACTGAACTTGGTGAAGTTAATTTAGGTGCTATTGAAGAATGCGAAAGAATTGAACAACGCTATGAATTCTTATCTGTGCAACAAAAGGATTTAGTAGATGCTAAAGAAACACTCTATGCAGTAATAAGAGAAATGGATAGTGAAATGGAGTATCGATTTAGTGAAACATTTAATCGCATTAAAGATGAATTTACGATTGTTTTTAGGAAGTTATTTGGTGGTGGGAAAGCAGAATTAGTTTTAACAGATCCAAACGAACTGTTAGAAACTGGTGTAGAAATCGTTGCGCAACCGCCAGGTAAAAAATTACAACATCTTGGTTTATTATCAGGTGGAGAAAGAGCATTAACAGCAATAGCATTACTTTTTGCTATTTTAAAAGTAAGACCAGTTCCTTTTTGTGTACTAGATGAAGTGGAAGCGGCACTTGATGAAGCAAATGTTGCCAGATTTGCTAGTTACTTAAAGGATTATAGTAAAGAAACACAATTTATCGTTATCACGCATCGAAAAGGTACAATGGAGGAAGCAGATGTTCTTTATGGCGTAACGATGCAAGAATCAGGTGTAAGTCGATTAGTTTCTGTTAAACTAGAAGAAACCGAATCATTAGTAGAAAGTTAATCAGAAGTGAGGGTATGAATCATGAGTTTTTTAAAAAAATTAAAGGATAAATTTCAATCAACGGAACAACAAGAAGAAGTTTCAGATAAATACAAGGACGGTTTATCAAAAACCAGACAATCTTTTTCAAGTCGAATAAACGATCTTGTTGCACGTTATCGAACAGTAGATGAAGATTTTTTTGAAGATTTAGAAGAGGTATTAATCTCTGCAGACGTTGGTGTCAACACAGTAATGGATTTAATTGATGAATTAAAAATGGAAGTGAAACGCCAAAATATTAAAGATACAAGCGAAATGAAAGATGTTATTTCAGAAAAACTGGTTGATATCTATTACGGGGATGACGCTGTAACAAGCTCCAGTATAAATTTTCAATCGGATGATTTAACCATTATTCTTTTTGTAGGAGTTAATGGAGTTGGGAAGACTACAACAATTGGAAAGTTAGCTTATCAGCTTAAGCAAAGTGGAAAACACGTGGTCATGGCTGCTGGCGATACTTTTCGCGCAGGAGCGATTGAGCAATTAGAAGAGTGGGGAAAGCGTGTAGATGTAGAAGTCGTCAAACAAAGTGCTGGTAGTGATCCTGCTGCCGTAATTTATGATGGCATTCGTGCAGCAAAGTCGCGTAAAGCGGATGTATTACTTTGCGATACTGCAGGCAGATTACAAAACAAAGTAAATCTTATGAATGAACTTTCTAAAGTAAAGCGAGTGATTGAACGCGAAGTACCTGGCGCGCCTCATGAGGTTTTACTGGTACTAGATGCAACTACAGGCCAAAATGCAATGAGCCAAGCAAAAACATTTTCAGAAGCGACAGATGTTTCAGGCATTGTTTTATCTAAACTGGATGGAACTGCAAAGGGTGGTATTGTCCTTGCAATTCGTAATGAATTACAGATTCCAGTGAAATTCGTGGGTCTTGGTGAAAAAGTTACAGATTTAGAGACATTTGATGCCCAGGCTTTTGTGTATGGATTATTTGCAGATATGCTTCAAGATGATCCAGAAGAATAACTTGACAGTATTAATTTGTTGCGTTAGTTTTTATTTGTAAAGGTTTTTTACTTAACGAGGTGGAGAAATGCTCGAAAAAACAACACGTATTAATTTTTTGTACGATTTTTATCAATCCCTTTTAACAGATAAGCAAAGAAATTATATGGAAATGTATTATCTTGAGGATCTGTCATTAGGTGAAATCGCTGAAACTTTTGAGGTTTCAAGACAAGCGGTTTATGATAATATACACAGGACAGAAAAGATGCTTGAAGATTATGAGGCTAAACTAGAGCTATTTCGTAAATTTGTTACTAGAAGACAAATTATTGAGCAATTAGAAAAGGACATGGATAATTTGGGTAATGAAAAATTAAAAAACGATTTAAGAATGTTAAAAGAATTAGAATAGGAGGCGTGTAATATGGCGTTTGAAGGTTTAGCCGACCGCCTACAAAATACCATTCAAAAGATTAAAGGTAAAGGTAAGGTCACAGAGCAAGATGTAAAAGAAATGACTAGAGAGGTTCGCTTAGCTCTATTAGAAGCAGATGTTAATTTTAAAGTAGTGAAAGATTTTGTTAAGAAGGTTAAAGAAAGAGCCGTTGGTCAGGAAGTAATGGATAGCTTAACTCCTGGGCAGCAAGTGATCAAAGTAGTAAAGGAAGAATTAACTGCTTTAATGGGTGGAGATCAAAGTAAGATTGCTGTTTCTGATAGGCCGCCAACTGTTATTATGATGGTCGGTTTACAAGGTGCTGGTAAAACGACTACCACAGGTAAGCTTGCTAATTTATTACGTAAAAAGCATAATCGAAAGCCGTTATTAGTGGCTGCTGATATATATCGACCAGCTGCTATTAATCAATTAGAAACCTTAGGGAAGCAACTTAGTATGCCAGTTTTTAGTATGGGAACCGAAGTCAATCCGGTTGATATCGCTAAAAAAGGTGTAGAACAAGCCAAAGAGAACCATGACGAATATGTTATTATTGATACTGCTGGTAGGTTGCATGTGGACACAGATTTAATGGATGAGTTAGCTCAGATTAAAGATGCGGTTAAGCCAGATGAAATCTTTCTAGTAGTTGATTCTATGACAGGTCAAGATGCGGTGAATGTTGCTGAAAACTTTAATGATCAATTAGATATTTCTGGAGTAATATTGACAAAGCTTGATGGCGACACCCGAGGTGGTGCGGCGCTTTCCATTAAAGCAGTAACGGATAAACCAATTAAATTCGCTGGTACGGGTGAGAAACTAGACGAAATTGAAGCCTTTCATCCAGAGAGGATGGCGTCCCGAATTTTAGGGATGGGTGACGTGCTATCTTTAATCGAAAAAGCACAAGAAAATGTTGATGAGAAAAAAGCAAAAGAATTAGAGCAAAAAATGAGGTCAGCATCATTTACTTTTGACGATTTCTTAGATCAAATGGGGCAAGTCAGGAACATGGGACCGCTTGATGATTTAATCGGTATGATGCCTGGAGCGAACAAAATGAAGGGCATGAAAAATTTAGAAATTGATGAGAAGCAAATTAATCATGTGGAAGCAATTATACAATCAATGACCGCTAAAGAAAGACAGGATCCTAGTTTAATGAACGCAAGCAGAAAAAAAAGGATTGCTAAAGGTGCGGGACGTCCTGTATCTGAAGTGAATCGTTTATTAAAACAGTTTGAAGAAATGAAAAAAATGATGAAGCAAATGACAAATATGCAACAAGGAAAGAAAGGCAAAAAAGGAAAAGGTTTAAATTTTCCTTTCATGTAATGTAAAAACACTTTACAGACTATCAAAGTTCTGATAAAATCTAAACTTGTGTAAAACATTTTTATGGAGGTGCAAGAAATGGCAGTAAAAATTCGCCTAAAAAGAATGGGATCTAAAAGAAATCCATTCTATCGTGTAGTTGTAGCAGATTCACGTTCACCACGTGATGGACGTATTATTGAACAAATTGGCACATACAATCCGGTAGTTAACCCGGTTGAAGTGAAGTTAGATGAAGATAAAGCTTTAGACTGGATGACTAAAGGTGCAAAACCAAGTGATACAGTTCGCAATTTGTTTTCTAACGAAGGAATCATGAAAAAGTTCCACGATCAGAAAAATTCTAAGTAAAGTAGAGTGATATCGTGAAAGCTTTAATTGAAAATATTGTAGTCCCTTTAGTCGATTATCCAGAAGCAATTCATGTAACAGAAAAGGAAGAAGAGAATAAAATTGTCTACCACCTTGAAGTACATGCAGATGATGTTGGAAAGGTTATCGGTAAAAATGGACGTATTGCAAAAGCAGTGCGGACAGTTGTTTATGCAGCTGGGATGAAATCAAATAAGCGTATATATTTAGATATCATGTAGAGGAAAGGGAAACCTTTCCTTTTTCTATGGAGAAAAATAAGTTTTTTATCACTATGTTTGTAACCTGTCTAGATCCGCACCAATTTTTTCATAGATAAACACAGCCTCTAATGTGTATTTTGAAATTGCGGTAGAAGCGAAATATTTTAATAAATAAAATTTTATTTTTTATTAGATTTCTCCTTCTGAAGTTAATACCAAAAGAAAATGTTTTAAAAATATTTAAATAATGCTATTCTTTAATGTAAGATTTGCTCTTATTAGCTAAAATTATCTTTGTAGAGATATCATGTGTGCGTGATTATTTAAAAAAAATATCTTTTTTGCAAGAGAGGATGATTTCCTATGCAAATAATTCAGAAAGTGCAGATTAAAAAGATTTTAACCGATAATAGTAGAGAACAATTAAGGGAAGAGTATGAACAATCCATTCGTCAATATGAAAATGAAAGTCAGCAGCTTCTTTTTGAACAGAAAAAATTAGAACATCGCACAAATTCCACTTCAAAAAAGCAAGAGATAACGGATCGTTTTCAAAAAGAAATTTCAAATCGAGATGATCACATTAATTGGTACCGATATAAAATTCAACAACTAGACTCATTGCCTGTAGGAAGTGAAATACCTGCTGGTGAGGTAGATGCACTAGTAGAGGTCGAAGAAGGAATGAAGTGGGAGCAAATAAAACAAAATAGTTCAATTACAATTGAAGATGGTGTTGTCGTAAAATTAAACTAGTAGGTGAAATAATGCAAGAATACTTAAATGTTGGAAAAATTGTAAATACACATGGAATTAAAGGTGAAGTGAAAATTGTCAGAATTACTGATTTTGATGAGAGATTCGAGCTTAATCAACAGCTTTTTATTGAGGATGAAGCTAAGAAAATGATTCCTGTAGAAATTGATGGACATCGCACACATAAACAATTTGAATTACTTCATTTTAAAGGTTACGACAATATAAATGATGTAGAAAAGTTTAAGGGTGCATTATTAAAAGTCGATAAAAAGCAGCTTGAGCCACTTGAAAATGGAGAATTTTATTATCATGAAATTATTGATTGTGACGTTTATACCCTTGAGGGTGAATTTTTAGGTAAAGTTACGGAAATATTAGCACCTGGAGCTAATGATGTCTGGGTAGTTAAAAGACAAGGCAAAAAAGATGTATTAATACCTTATATCCCGCAGATTGTTAAAGATGTAAAAATAGCTGAAAAGAAAATAACGATCGAGGTAATGGAAGGATTGTTAGATTGATGCAAATTGATATTCTAACCTTATTTCCTGATATGTTTAACGGAGTTTTTCAATCTTCTATTTTAAATAAAGCTGCACAATCTGGTTATTTTTCTTATAACTTCATAAACTTTCGTGATTTCACTGAAAATAAACATAATAAAGTAGATGATTATCCTTATGGCGGTGGAGCGGGAATGGTTTTAATGCCACAGCCAATCTTTGATGCAGTAGACTCTATAACTAATGCTAATGAAAAGAAAGCACGTGTTATTTTGCTATGTCCTCAAGGAGAACCATATACACAAAAAAAAGCTGAAGAATTAGCTTTAGAAGATCATCTTATTTTCATTTGCGGTCATTATGAAGGTTATGATGAAAGAATACGCCAAGAGCTAGTAACAGACGAAATTTCTATTGGAGATTATGTCTTAACTGGAGGAGAATTAGGGGCGATGGTTATTGTTGATAGTGTTGTCCGTTTACTTCCTGGCGTATTAGGTAACGATGCCTCTGCCAAAGAAGATTCATTTTCCAGTGGGTTATTAGAGCATCCTCACTACACCAGACCTGCTGACTTTAGAGGTAGCAAGGTGCCGGATGTTTTACTCTCTGGCAACCATGCAAATATAGAAGCGTGGAGAAAAAAAGAGTCACTTAAAAGAACTTATACAAGACGGCCAGATTTATTAGAAGATAAGAAACTATCAGAGATAGAAAAAAAGTGGATTGATTCTTGGGATTAACTCAATTTAATGTTGAATTGAGATAGTGTTTATGGTATATTATTAGTTGTGCTTAAGTGTCGACTTAGGCCTTATAAACGATGTTCCGCTTTCTAATACAGTTATGAGCATTGGTTTGGAAGGAGTTGTTAGTTATGCAAAAATTAATCCAAGAGATTACAAAAGATCAATTGCGTACAGATTTACCTGATTTTCGCCCTGGTGACACGGTGAAAGTTGACGTAAAAGTTGTCGAAGGTACTCGCGAGCGTATCCAGTTGTTTGAAGGTGTAGTTATTAAACGCCAAAACGGTGGAATTAGCGAAACTTTTACAGTACGTAAGATTTCTTATGGCGTTGGTGTTGAGCGTACATTCCCTGTACATTCACCTCGTATCGATAAGATTCAAGTAACTAGACGCGGTAAAGTACGTCGTGCTAAGTTATATTACTTACGTAGCCTTCGTGGTAAAGCTGCTAGAATTAAAGAAATTCGTTAATGAAAAGTGTCAAAGGAGCTTGCTTAGTCAGGCTCCTTTTTCTTCTATATAAATATAAATAAAAAACTAATAATAACTGTTTTTAGAAGGGAAATACCATGACTTTTAAAAAGAATGATTGGATGGATTGGTTAAAAACGATCATTATAGCATTATTCATTGCTTTTATTGTCCGTGTATTTATTTTCGTGCCTATCGTAGTAGATGGACCATCCATGCTACCTACATTGCATAGTGGAGATCAGATGATTGTAAATAAATTATCCCAGTCATTAACTAATCCAGATAGATTTGATGTGATTGTCTTTCATGCTACTTTAAAAAGAGATTATATAAAAAGAATAATTGGGTTACCTGGGGAAACAGTAAGATATGAAAATGACCAATTGTTTATAAACGAAGAGCCGATAAAAGAACCATTTATAAAAGAAGCAAAAAAGAATTACACGCAGAACAATTCGTATACGAGCGATTTTACAATGGATGATATTCTAGGTGGGTATGAAACTATACCTGAAGGATATTATTTGGTATTGGGTGATAACCGCCGAGATTCAACGGATAGTAGACATTTAGGTTTCATTAGTGAGGATCAAATGGTTGGCAAAGCTTCTGTATTATATTGGCCATTAAATCGTATAAAAATAATAGATTAGTGGAAAAAGCAGGTGAATAATAATGGCAATTCAGTGGTTTCCGGGTCACATGGCAAAAGCAAGAAGACAAGTTCAAGAAAAGTTAAAATTAGTTGATTTCGTAATTGAGTTAGTGGATGCTCGTGCACCTTTTTCTTCACAAAATCCAATGTTACATCAAATTCTCAATAATAAACCTAAATTAGTAGTATTAATGAAATCTGATTTAGCTGATCCGCTGAAAACAAATCAATGGTTAAGTCACTTTAAAGAACAGGGCTTAAAAGCTATTGCTGTGGATGTGAAAAATAATAAAGACATCAAGCAAGTAATTAAATCAGCAAATGAAGTCGCAAAGGATAAAATGGATAGGTTAATAAGGAAAGGAGTAAGACCGCGTGCGCCTAGAGCAATGATTATAGGGATCCCAAATGTCGGTAAATCCACTTTGATAAATAAGCTAGCTTCTAAAAAGGTTGCAAAAACTGGTGATCGTCCGGGTGTAACTACAGCACAACAATGGATAAAAGTAAAAAAAGATTTCGAACTATTAGATACTCCTGGGATATTGTGGCCGAAGTTCAATGAAGAAATTATTGGCTATCGATTAGCAGCAATTGGTACGATTAAAGATCAAATATTATCGTTACAAGATATTGCGATTTTTGCTTTGGAATTTTTGAAAGAGAATTATCCTGAAAGGTTGGTAGAGAGATACCAACTGGATAAGACGGAAAAAGATATGGAAAAAATCTTCGAAACCATTGGAAGGTTAAGAGGAACCTTAGAATCTGGTGGCGGAGTTAAAAACGAAAAGGTAGCTGAAATTGTTCTGCAGGATTTAAGACAAGGAAGATTAGGTCCAATCACTTTAGAAGATCCAAATAGTTAGAATTAGACATTCGCATGCCGGGTGTCTTTATTTTTATCTGTTTTAACCGATATAAGTAAGGAAACGAGGTAGAAATTAATTGAGTAAACTTTCTATAGCTAAAATAAAAGAAATACTAGAGATTAATGAAGTAACAGAGGAAGAAATTAATAACTTAAAATTAGATGACAGAAAAGGTGTGCAACAACTACTTGCACAATATGAAAAAAAGCAACATCAGTTAGCTCTGCAAAAAGAAAAAGCAGATGAAATGATGCGATATGAAAGAGCATATTATACCAACAATGTAGGATTTATTGCTGGTGTGGACGAAGTAGGTAGAGGGCCGTTAGCAGGTCCGGTAGTAGCTGCTGCTGTAATTTTACCCGAAAATTTTTCTTTGCTTGGAATAAATGATTCGAAACAATTAAGTAAAACAAAGCGTGAATTGTTTTTTAAACTTATTCAAGAA
The DNA here is from genome assembly GCF_003337485.1 of Saliterribacillus persicus. Classification (GTDB taxonomy): domain Bacteria; phylum Bacillota; class Bacilli; order Bacillales; family Amphibacillaceae; genus Saliterribacillus; species Saliterribacillus persicus. Next base: position 124,038 of record NZ_QPJJ01000006.1, on the reverse strand, counting down.
CAAGCGATTAGCATTGGTGTTGGTATCATAGACAATAACACGATAGATGAGATGAATATTTATCAGGCTACTAAAAAAGCGATGTATGAGGCTATAAGTAAATTAACTCCACCACCTAATCATGTGCTTATTGATGCTATGCCTCTAGAACAACTAAATTGTTCTTATGAAGCAATAATTAAAGGCGACCAAATGAGTACCTCAATAGCATCGGCGAGTATTATTGCAAAAGTCACAAGAGATCAAATCATGGAAGAATATCACAATATGTATCCTGCTTATAGATTTGATTCTAATAGTGGTTATGGTACCAATGTACATATCGAAGCATTAAAGAACAATGGTAGTTCACCGATTCATCGAAAAAGTTTTTTGAAGAATATCTTGATTTAAATTAATTAGAAAATACTTTAAACGAAAAAATAGCGCTAAGTACACGAGGAGGTATTGGGATGAATGTAAATCATTTGTCGGGTTTATTAAAGTCAGATCGAGCTATTCAACCAACAACTACAAATTTAAAGGCTGGACAAATGATTTCAGGTCGAGTGCAAGAGCTTTACCCTAATAATCGAGCATTGATTTCTATAGGTAATCAACAGATCGTTGCCCAACTCGAAACTTCTTTATCTGCTAAGCAATCTTATTTGTTTCAAGTATTGTCTACTGGTGACATAACCAAATTAAAAGTATTAACGGAGCAAACAGGTGGCAATAACGCGCAGTTAGAGGCTATGTTAAAACAATTAGGTATAAATGTACCAAAAGAAGCTAGAAGCTTTATACAATCATTAATTAATCAAAATATTGCATTTACCCCGAATCAATCTAAAGAAATGCTCAGTTTATTACAACAATATGGAAATTCGAATGAAACCAAGGCTCAAATCATGGAAATGATGTCGAAGGGTTTACCTATTACAAGGGAAGTCTTTAATAGTCTAACATCTCTAAAAGAAGGTCAGCTAGGTGATAAACTTCAAATGGTAGCTAACAGTCTAAGCACTTCTTCTGCTTCAACTTCTGTCGAGCAGCTGCTTCGTGAACGTCTAGCTCCATTTCTCACCAATTCTAATAATACAATGTTAAATGTAATGCAAAAAATGAATAATAATCAACCAACAGAGTTATTTACTTTATTTCAAAAAGCTGCGTTAATCCCGCCAAACATGAGTCAAGCGGAATTTACATCTAGTATACGACGTGGCTTAACTCAAACAAATGGAGCCCTGCCTTTTAATACTACTCCTGAAAGAGTAATGGAAGCTTTGAGTAACTTAGCAGAAAAACAAAATGTGCTGCTTAAAGATTCACAATTAAATAATGTTATCAACCGATTAAGTACTAACATCAATCAACCGGAAAGAATAAATGAATGGAAACAATTCATAATCCAAATGAATATAGATACAAAAGTAAAACCAATGTTGAGTCAAAATGAAAATGCTCAACTTACTAATTGGATTCAGAACAAGACTTCTACAGTAACAGAAAATCAGCAAATCATAAATATGTTAACGAACTTACAGCAAAAACAGACAACGCCTGTTGAAAGTGGAATGATGAGAGCATTAATTTTAGCTAATGATCAACAGACCCTACAGGCTCCCTTTCCAGTAAAACACCAATTTTTAGCATTATTAAAAGAATTTATACAAGTAAGTGGTCTGAATGATGAAGTTATACTAGCTACCCCTTCTAAAGAAACTCCTCAGCCTACTGAATTCTCTATGAAACAATTATTAATGCAAGGCATGGCGCAGAGTAGTGAGGTTGGAAATGATAGAATGATGCAGCTGTTAAGTACGTTGACAGGCATGCAATTGCAAAATATACAGGCTGAGATGAACAATCCTAACTTACAATTAGTTATTCCAGGAGAAAAATTAGGACTTCCAAATGATATGTTTATGGAGTTTGAAGGATACAAAAAGAATGAAAATGGAGAAATTGATGCGGATTATTGTAAAATATTATTTCATTTGGAATTATCCAATATTGGTGAAACTGTTATTCAGATGGCAGTACAAAACCGAGTGGTGAATATCGCCATTTACAATAACGCTATTGAAGAGCTAGGTTTAGAGGAAAGTAATAAAGCTCTTTTAAAGACAGCTTTGTCTAATTTAGACTATCATCTATCATCTGTTTCGTTTAAAAAAATAAATGAAGAGGAAACACTTCCTCAAAAGAATAAAGTCTCCCATGAAAATTTCTCAGAAGGGTTTGATTTTCGCGTATGAGTGAAGAATTTTATAAAAAGCGTGCAGCAGCTCTTCGCTATGATCAAAATAAAGATCATTCTCCACGCGTTACAGCTGTTGGAAAAGGTTACGTGGCAGAAGAAATTATTAATCGAGCCAAAGAAAATAATGTACCTATACAAGAGGATCCATCATTGGTAGCTCTTTTATCAACACTGAATATTAATGAAACAATACCTGAAGAATTATATCAGGCAGTAGCAGAGGTTTTTGCTTATGTCTATCAAATTGATAAAAAAGCAAAAAAATAATGATAGTCATTTGTGGACAAGTGCTACTGTGTTTTATACAATGAATTTGCAGTGATTAATTGATGGGAGGATGGAAGATGAACATTCACGAGTATCAGGGCAAAGAAATTTTGCGACAATACGGAGTAGCTGTCCCAAATGGAAAGGTTGCCTTTACAGTAGATGAAGCTGTAAAAGTAGGTAAAGAATTGGGATCCTCTGTAAGCGTTGTAAAAGCTCAAATTCACGCTGGGGGTAGAGGTAAAGCAGGCGGTGTGAAAATAGCTAAGAACGAAGAAGAGGTACGTACATATGCGGAAGAGATTTTAGGGAAAACGCTTATTACGCATCAAACAGGACCAGAGGGGAAAGAAGTAAAGCGGTTACTAATTGAAGAAGGTTGTGACATTAAACAAGAATACTATGTTGGTTTAGTGTTAGATCGAGCTACATCAAAAGTGACCATGATGGCTTCAGAAGAAGGCGGTACCGAGATTGAAGAGGTAGCTGCAGAAACACCTGAAAAGATTTTTAAAGAAGTAATTGATCCTGTTACGGGCTTAATGCCTTATCAAGCTAGACGTTTAGCTTTCAATATTAATATTCCAAATGAATATTTAGGTAAAGCTGTGAAATTTATGATGAATTTATATCAAGCATTTGTTGAAAAAGATTGTTCTATTGCTGAAATAAATCCATTAGTTACAACTGGTGATGGTGAAGTGTTGGCACTAGATGCAAAACTAAATTTTGATGATAATGCTTTATTCCGTCAAAAAGGTATTGTAGAATACCGCGATTTAGATGAAGAGGATCAAAAAGAAATCGATGCCTCTAAGTATGACTTAAGCTATATTGCCTTAGATGGAAACATTGGTTGTATGGTCAATGGGGCCGGTTTGGCGATGGCTACAATGGATATTATCAAACATTACCACGGCGATCCCGCTAACTTTTTAGATGTTGGGGGCGGTGCTACTGCAGAGAAAGTTACAGAAGCATTTAAAATAATACTATCCGACAAAAATGTCAAGGGAATCTTTGTGAACATTTTTGGTGGAATTATGAAATGTGATGTAATAGCAGATGGTGTCGTAGAAGCTACAAAGCAAGTAGGTTTAACCATTCCATTAGTTGTTAGATTAGAAGGAACAAATGTAAAACAAGGTAAAGAAATTTTAGCGGATTCGGGCTTAAATATAACTACTGCTGAATCAATGGCAGATGGTGCAGAAAAAATTGTTGCTTTAGTAAATGGTTAAAAAATTAAACAATCCAACTTTTAAAAAGTATTGTAAGGGAGGATCTATGTTCAATGAGCGTATTTATTAATAAAGATACGAAAGTGCTTGTTCAAGGTATTACTGGATCGACAGCACTTTTTCATACAAAACAAATGTTAGAGTATGGTACTAAAATAGTTGCTGGAGTTACACCTAAAAAAGGTGGAACCGAAGTAGAGGGTGTTCCAGTTTATAACACGGTAGAAGAAGCGGTGACAAAGACAGGGGCGAATGCTTCTGTAATATATGTTCCAGCTCCTTTTGCTGCAGATGCAATTATTGAAGCAGTCGATGCAGAGCTAGATTTAGTAATCTGTATAACTGAGCACATTCCAGTTATAGATATGGTAAAAGTGAAGCGATATATGGAAGGTAAAAAGACTCGTTTAGTTGGGCCAAACTGTCCGGGTGTTATTACTCCTGACGAATGTAAAATTGGAATTATGCCAGGATACATTCATAAAAAAGGTCATATAGGTGTTGTATCGCGTTCTGGAACATTAACTTATGAGGCTGTTCATCAGTTGTCTCAAAATGGTTATGGTCAATCTACTGCAGTTGGTATTGGTGGGGATCCAGTCAACGGAACTGACTTTATCGATACGTTAAAGGCTTTCAATGATGATCCTGAAACAGAAGCAGTTATGATGATTGGTGAAATCGGTGGTACAGCTGAAGAAGAGGCTGCTGAATGGGTTAAGGAGAACATGACAAAACCTGTTGTTGGTTTCATTGGTGGTCGAACTGCACCTCCAGGTAAGCGTATGGGTCACGCAGGCGCGATTATATCTGGTGGTAAAGGTACAGCTGAAGAAAAGATTAAGGTTATGAATAGCTGTGGTATCGAAGTTGCAGAGACACCTTCTGTTATGGGCGAAACCATGATTAAAGTGTTAGAAAAAAATAATTTGGTAGAAAAATGTAAAACGCATTAAATCAGTTGGTGAAATAGTCATTTTCTTGGCTATTTCACCTTACTATAATGGAGGGAAAAATGAATAAAATTAAATCGCGGTTAATTCATTTATATCGCTGTAGGTATATAGGACGAAGTACCTTAAAAAAATTATTTTTAATCGATCCTACTCTTCAAAGTATTTATGATTGGGATACGTTGGCATGGCGAAGTCATTTAAATTTTTCTTTAAAACAAAGCATAGCAATTCAAGAAGATCTAAAGAGTCCATTATTAATAGAAGAAGTGCAACGTGACCAAAAAAATTATAATGTAATCACAATTTTAGATAATAACTATCCAGCAACACTTTATAACATCCCCGATCCACCTCTTGTTTTATATTTAAAAGGAAATCCCCAACTCTTAACCCACAACTCGCTTAGTATTATTGGCACACGTTTTCCTTCAAAGTTCGCTTTACCTATAATGAGGAAGTTAATTCCACCGTTGGTTGAAAATAATCTTACTATTGTAAGTGGTATGGCTAGAGGTGTGGATGGACTTGCTCACGAAATTACAATGAAGACAGGTGGAAACACTATCGCTATTATTGCTAGTGGAATAAACTATGTCTATCCCCCTGAACACAAAGAATTATGTACCCAATTAGAAATGGACCATTTAGTAATATCTGAATACTCACCAAATACTCCTCCAAGAAGATTTCAATTCCCAGAGCGAAATCGATTAATTAGTGGATTAAGCTTTGGAACACTAATTATAGAAGCGAAGGAAAGAAGTGGCTCATTGATTACAGTTGAGCAGGCATTAGATCAAGGAAGAGAAGTTTTTGCTGTTCCTGGGGCGCTTCATATGGAAACGAGTAAAGGATGTAATCGTATGATTCAAGAGGGAGCTACACTGGTTCAAAATAGTTTAGATATTTTATTGGAATGGGAATCCAGAAAATATTCATGGGAGCAATTTTTAATAGAATCTGACACCGAAAGAAAAAGAAAAGTGAAGGATTTATTTGACAAAATGCAAGAAAGTATTTAATAATAGGGAAGATTTATCATATGTATAGAAGAAATGAATTTTTACACAAAACTATTTATAACAGAAAATTTGATTTTTAGATAAACCTCTTGGGAGGGTTAATGAGTATGGCAGACTATTTAGTAATCGTAGAATCACCAGCAAAAGCTAAAACAATTGAAAGATATTTAGGAAAAAAGTATAAAGTAAAAGCTTCCATGGGGCATTTGCGGGATCTTCCTAAAAGCCAAATGGGTGTGGATGTAAAAAATAATTATGAACCTCGATATATTACCATCCGAGGAAAAGGTCCAATACTAAAAGATTTAAAAACAGCAGCAAAAAAAGTAAAGAAAGTATATCTCGCAGCTGACCCCGATAGAGAAGGTGAAGCTATTGCATGGCACCTAGCTCATAGCTTGGATATTGATGTGGAATCTGAGTGTCGCGTAGTATTTAACGAAATAACAAAAGATGCAGTAAAAGATTCATTTAAGCAACCAAGAACGATTAATATGGATTTAGTTGACGCTCAACAAGCAAGGAGAATCCTTGATCGTTTGGTGGGTTATAATATTAGTCCACTTTTATGGCAAAAAGTTAAAAAGGGACTAAGTGCAGGACGTGTGCAATCTGTTGCGGTGAAAATGGTTATAGACCGTGAAAATGAGATTAATAATTTTAAACCAGAAGAATACTGGTCAATAGAAGGAATATTTCAACAAGATAAACATCAATTTGAAGGTAATTTTTACGGGATAAATGGAAAAAAACAAAAATTAAGCAATAAAAAAGAAGTAGAAGAGGTCACAAAAACATTAAAAGGTAAAAAATTTACCATAGATAAAGTAAATAAACGTGAAAGAAAAAGAAATCCTTCCCCTTCATTTACTACTTCTTCTTTACAGCAAGAAGCTGCTAGAAAGCTTAATTTCCGAGCTAGGAAAACAATGATGGTTGCACAGCAATTATATGAAGGTATTGATCTCGGGAAAAAAGATGGTGGAATTACGGGTCTGATCACTTATATGAGAACAGACTCTACAAGAATAAGTGAAACAGCAAAAAAGAGTGCGCAAGAATATATTATAGAAAAATTCGGAAAAGAATATGTAGGAAATACAAAACAAGCAAAAAATAAAGAAGGTTCACAAGACGCACACGAAGCAATTCGTCCAACAACTAGTGGTCGGGATCCATTGTCATTGAAACCCGTTTTAAGTAGAGATCAATATCGCTTATATAAACTAATTTGGGACCGATTTATAGCAAGTCAGATGTCTTCAGCTGTCATGGATACAATGACGGTGCATTTATTAAATAATGGTGTTGAATTTAGAGCAACTGGATCAAAGGTTAAGTTTAAAGGTTTTATGAAGGTTTATGTTGAAGGTACAGATGAGAATAAAAATGAGGAAGAAAAATGGTTGCCTGATTTGAAGGAAGGATCTACAGTTGATGCAACAGAAATCACGCCTAATCAGCATTTCACTCAACCGCCACCACGGTATACAGAAGCAAGGCTTGTAAGAACAATGGAGGAAAAAGGCATTGGAAGACCTTCTACTTATGCTCCTACTCTTGATACCATTCAAAGAAGAGGCTATTGTACGCTAGACAATCGTCGTTTTGTTCCTACTGAGCTAGGAGAGATTGTGATAAAATTAATAGAGGAATTTTTCCCTGAAATTATCGATGTCGCCTTCACCGTTAAAATGGAGAAGGACCTTGACTCAATTGAAGATGGCGAAAAAGAATGGGAAAAAATACTAGATGAGTTTTATCAAGGATTTGACAAAAGATTAGAAAAAGCAGAAAAAGAAATGGAAAAAATTGAAATAAAAGATGAGCCGGCAGGAATAGATTGTGAAAAATGCGGCCATGAAATGGTATACAAAATGGGGAGATATGGAAAATTCCTAGCTTGTTCTAACTTTCCTGATTGTAGAAATACCAAAGCGATTGTAAAGGAAATAGGTGTACCATGTCCGGAATGCAAAACCGGAGAAGTGGTTGAAAGAAAATCTAAAAAAAGAAGAATTTTTTATGGTTGCTCTAATTACCCTGAATGTGAATTTATCTCTTGGAATAAACCAGTAGCAAGAAAATGTCCAAAATGTAGTAAGATGTTGGTTGAGAAAAAGCAGAAAAAATCAGTGCAAATTGAGTGCTCTTCCTGCTCCTATAAAGAAGAAGCTCAATCATAAAGTGTTACAGGAAGAAAAACTTGTTGTGAACGATGTGTTCTACAACAAGTTTTTGTTTTTAATTTTGTAGAAACTATAAGTTTGATGTTGAATAGATAGAACTATGGGATACTTACTTTAAGAAATTGTGTAGAAAAAAGTAGTCGTATTAAGTGTAGTTAAACCGGAAGAATATTATCGTGTTTAGAAAAAGATAATTGTGGGAAAAGTATATACAATTAAAACAATTCAGAAAGTTGTTACAATTTAGCAAAGTTCGTTGATTCCTTATATAAACCATGTTACCATTTATCCGGATATATAAATACATAAAAAGAATAAGTTTTAAGATTGAACTTAAGGGATGGATGAGCTATATTATGAAAAATCTATTCAAACAAGAAAGAAATAAATTTGTCGAGTATTTAAAAATTGAAAAAAATGTAGCGGTTAATACACTTTCAGCTTATGAAAGCGATTTAGATGATTTTTTTAATTTTTTAATATCAGAGGATTTAAAGGATTTAAAGCTCGTGGATTATAGCACGATTCGTCACTACTTAACGACATTATATGAGCGAAGGTTAAGTAAGCGAAGTGTAGCTAGAGTTATTTCAACACTACGAGGCTTTTATCGTTTTTTAGAACGAGAAAAATTAGTAGATAATAATCCATTTTTGCATTTAGATTTACCAAAAGTAAGTAATCCAATTCCTGATTTTTTATATCCAGAGGAATTAAAAAGTTTATTTGAAGTGAACGACTTGACTAAGCCATTAGGACAAAGAAATCAAGCCATTATCGAGTTACTTTATGCAACAGGAATGCGTGTGTCAGAAATGACTTCGATTCAAGAAAACAACTTAGACTTTGAACTTGATACTATCTTAGTAATTGGAAAAGGGAGTAAGGAAAGGTATATGCCTATTGGCGCCTATTGTAAACGTGCGATCGAACAATATATGAAGGATGGCAGGTTTAAGCTTCAAGAAAAGAGTAAGCAACCTACTAAATTTCTGTTCTTAAATAATTCTGGAAACCCCTTAACTGCAAGAGGCGTTCGACATATTTTAAATCAAATAGTTAAAAAGGCGGCATTAACAATTGATTTGCATCCTCATAAAATGAGGCATACGTTTGCTACTCATTTATTAAACGAGGGGGCAGATCTAAGAGCTGTACAAGAATTATTAGGGCATGTTCATCTATCTTCTACACAGATTTACACACATGTATCCAAAGATCACTTAATGAAAATTTACAATAGCAGCCATCCTAGAGCAAAAAATAAATAAATGAGGAGCGAATGTTTAATGAATCAAGAATTTCATGCAACTACTATTTTTGCAGTAAGACATAATAATCAGTCTGCCATTTGTGGTGACGGTCAAGTGACCATGGGGAACGCAGTGATAATGAAGCATAAAGCTAAGAAAGTAAGAAAACTTTTCCATGGTCAGGTAATTGCAGGGTTTGCAGGTTCAGTTGCCGATGCATTTACACTGTTTGAAAAATTCGAAGCAAAATTAGAGGCTTTTGATGGCAACTTGTCTAGAGCTGCAGTAGAACTAGCAAAAGAATGGAGAAGCGATAAATATCTTCGAAAACTAGAGGCTATGTTGATCGTCATGAATAAAGAAGAATTCTTGCTTGTCTCTGGCACTGGGGAAGTAATAGAGCCGGATGATGGCGTATTAGCAATTGGTTCGGGTGGAAATTATGCATTAAGTGCAGGGCGTGCTTTAAAAGCACATGCTACTCATTTAACAGCAGCTGAGATTGCAGAAGCAGCTTTAAAAATTGCTGGTGAAATTTGCGTATACACTAATGATCAATTAACACTGGAAGTAATTGAATAAAAAGGAGGTTTTAAAAGATGTTTAAAAATTTAACGCCAAAAGAAATTGTAGAACAATTAGATAAATACATAATTGGACAAACAAGCGCAAAAAAAGCTGTGGCTATTGCTCTAAGAAATCGTTATCGAAGAATGCAATTAAAACCTGAATTGCGTGAAGAAATTGTTCCTAAAAATATATTAATGATTGGTCCAACTGGGGTAGGGAAAACAGAAGTAGCGAGAAGATTAGCCAAACTAGTAGGTGCTCCTTTTGTAAAAGTGGAAGCAACAAAATTCACAGAGGTAGGCTATGTCGGACGTGACGTGGAATCGATGGTTCGAGATTTAGTAGAGATGGCAGTACGAATTGTTAAGGAAGAAAAAATGGAAAGTGTGAAAGACAAAGCTGAGAAATTAGCTAATGAACGTATTGTATCTATATTAGTTCCCGGAAAGAAAAAAAATAACCAATCAAAAAATCCTTTTGATATGTTTCTAAATAATAATGCTTCCCAGCAGGATCAGGATGATTCTGAGGAAGAAAAAGAAACACTTAAACAAAGACGAGCGCAACAAAAAAAATTATTAGAACTTGGTGAACTTGAAGAAAAGGTAATAGCAATCGAAGTTGAAGAACAAACACCATCAATGTTTGATATGTTCCAAGGGTCGGGTATGGAACAAATGGGAATGAATATGCAAGATGCTTTAAGTCAATTTATGCCTAAAAAATCCAAGAAACGCAAACTACCAATAAGAGAAGCAAGAAATGTATTAAGACAACAGGAAGCTCAAAAATTAATTGATTTAGATGAAGTGACACAGGAAGCAGTGACACGAGTAGAACAAGCAGGTATTATATTTATTGATGAAATTGATAAAATAGCTGCTAAACAGGAACAATCTGCTAATGTTTCGCGCGAAGGGGTGCAACGAGATATTCTTCCAATTGTGGAGGGATCTACGATTATTACGAAATTTGGACCAGTAAAAACTGATCACATTTTATTCGTTGCAGCTGGTGCATTCCATATGGCTAAACCTTCAGATTTAATTCCTGAGTTACAAGGCAGATTTCCTATCAGGGTTGAATTTGAAAAACTTTCCGTAAATGATTTTGAAAGAATATTAAAAGAACCTTCTCATGCTTTATTAAAACAATATAAAGCATTACTTGAAACGGAAGGAATATCAATTACCTTTAAAGATGATGCGATAAAACGTTTAGCTGAAATTGCTTATGAAGTAAATCAAGAAACAGACAATATTGGGGCAAGAAGATTGCATACTATTTTAGAAAAATTATTAGAGGAACTTTCATTTGAAGCATCTGATATTGGAATGGGCAATGTTGAAATAACGGAAGCTTATGTAAACGAAAAGTTAAAAACGATAGCGTCCAATAAAGATTTAAGCCATTTTATTTTATAACATAAGAGGAGGATATTTATAATGAAATTATTAGAGAGAACGAGACAAATAAATGCGATGCTTCAAAAAGCAACAGGAAAGTCAGTTAATTTTAATGATATGTCCGCAACATTGAGAGACGTAATAGAAGCAAACGTATTTATAGTAAGTAGAAAAGGTAAACTGTTAGGATTTTCTATTAATCAACAAATTGAAAATGATCGTATGAAATCAATGTTAGAAGAAAGGCAGTTTCCAGAAAACTATACAGCAAATTTATTTAATATTAATGAAACGACGACTAACTTAGATATTGATAGTGACTACACAGCTTTTCCGGTAGAGAATAGAGAGTTATTTAAAAATGGACTTACCACTATTGTACCGATTATTGGTGGTGGTGAAAGATTAGGTACATTAATTTTAAGCCGCTTAACGGATAGTTTTAACGAAGATGACCTTATACTCGCTGAATATGGAGCTACTGTTGTTGGAATGGAAATACTGCATGAGAAAACAGAAGAAATTGAACTAGAAGCCAGAAGTAAAGCTGTTGTACAAATGGCTATAGGGTCCTTATCTTATAGTGAATTTGAAGCAATTGAACATATATTTGAAGAATTAAATGCAAAAGAAGGGTTATTAGTGGCAAGTAAAATTGCAGATCGAGTAGGAATTACAAGATCGGTAATTGTAAATGCGCTTAGAAAACTCGAAAGTGCTGGTGTAATAGAGTCAAGGTCTCTTGGCATGAAAGGTACCTATATTAAAGTTCTAAATAATAAATTTCTTGTAGAATTAGAAAATAAAAAATTAAATAAATAAAAGAAAAATCGGTTGTATAACAAATACAACCGATTTTTTTAATTTTTTGTGGAATTTTTTGAAAACCCATACCTTTATTCTTAATTGTATGGCATAATTAGGGGAAATATTGACTTATTTCGACAATAAATTACTAAATAATTTTAAATAGTCTGACAAAACAATATAACTATATACCTATTTTTTATTTTCTTTATAACTACTTTAGGCAGAATATGACGATAAGTCATAGACATGCCTTGCTATATAAATTACAATATTCGATAATAGGATATTTTTGTGACTGTCGAAATTAAATATTGGAGGGAAATAAATGTCTTTTTTTGGATCAACTATACAAAATTTAGAAAAATCTCTAGATTTTGCAACCGTCAAAAATAATACAATAGCTCAAAATATTGCCAATGCGGATACAACAAACTATAAATCTAAGAATGTTGTTTTTAAAGACGTATTAAAAAATGAATTAGAAGATACTTTTGAAACTAAAAGAACAGATCCAAGACATCTTTCATTTTCTAATCTAGATCGAAGTCAATCCTTTCGAATAACACAAAATAATTCAACTATGTATAACCATAATGGAAACAATGTTGACATTGATAAAGAAATGACTGACTTAGCAAAAAATCAAATTTATTATCAAGCACTGGTTGATCGAATTAATGGGAAATTTAGCAGCTTACAGTCTGTTTTAAGAGGAGGAAATTAGATGTCAATATTCCATGCGATGAATGTTAGTGGTAGTGGTTTAACTGCACAAAGATTGCGGATGGATACTATATCATCTAACTTAGCAAACATTGATTCTACACGAGCTACAATGAATGCGGATGGAGAATATGAACCTTATCGTCGGAAAATGACAGTTTTCCAAGCGAAAGATGAAGGTTTTTCATCCATGCTACAAAAAGCAACACAACGAGGTGGAAGTGTAGGTAGTGGAGTAAGAGTATCTGAGATAGCAGAGGATCAAGAACCATTTAAATTGGTATATAATCCACAGCATCCTGATGCAAATGAAGCTGGCTATTTTGAAATGCCGAACGTAGATCCTTTAAAAGAGACAGTTGACATGATGAGTGCAACGAGATCCTATGAGGCAAACATTACTGCAGTAAATGCTTCAAAAACAATGTTAATGAAAGCCTTAGAAATTGGCAAATAAGAAAGGGGACAATCTAACATGGAAATCAATCGCTTAACCCCCATATCGATGCAAGGTCAAGTGAATATGGAAGAAAATCAAGCAAAAAAAACCGTTGGTGAATCACAACAAGCATTTTCTAATAGTTTAAAAACAGCAATTGAACAATTAAATGATATGCAAATCACTTCTGACAAAAAAACAAATGCACTGGCAAATGGAGAAATAGACGATCTGCATGATGTAATGATTACGTCACAAAAAGCTAGCGTTGCATTACAAACAGGAGTACAGGTTCAAAATAAAGTAATAACAGCGTATAACGAAATTATGAGAATGCAAGTATAACTTTGCTTTAACAATTTTGTAGTAAACGGTTTTGGGGGCACAAAATGAAAGAAAAATGGACGCTTTATAAGGACAAAACAATATCCTTTTTTAAATCAAAAACACCTATGCAAAAGGGCATGATGATTGGTGGATTAGCATTAATCGTTATCTTAATTGCGGTTGTTAGCTTTAGTACCAATCAAACAAAAATGGTACCACTCTATGATAATTTATCAATACAAGAAGTAGGTCAAATTAAATCAGAGCTGGATGCAAGAGGAGTTGCGTATGAAATTGATGGCGCTGGAACAACTATCCGAGTCTCTGAAGCGGATGCTGAATCTCTCATTGTAGACTTAGCTGCTCAAGGCATTCCTGATAGTGGAAATATTGATTATTCGTTTTTTGCTGCCAATAGTTCTTGGGGAATGACTGAAAATGAATTTAATGTAATGGAATTGGATGCTATGCAAACCGAGCTTGCTACTTTAATTGCACAAATCGATGGCATTCAGTCTGCTGAAGTAATGATTAATAAACCAGAAGATCCAATTTTTGTGAGTGATCAGCAAGAAGAAGCTTCTGCATCTATTGTAATTAACTCACAGCCAGGGTATCAATTTGAGCCAGGGCAAATTAATTCACTTTATCATTTGGTTTCAAAATCTATACCTAACCTACCTACCGATAATATCGTCATCATGAATCAATTTTTTGAGTATTTTGATCAAAATAATTCAAATTCATTTGCGAGTAATGATACATATAGTTCTCAGCAACAGATTAAAAGTGATATTGAAAAAGATATTGAAAGACGCGTACAACGGATGCTTGGAATGATGATAGGGATGGATAAAGTAGCAATTTCTGCTACAGCAGATATTGATTTCACTCAGGAACAAAGAGTCGAACATTTAGTAGAACCTGTTGACGAGGAAAATATGGAAGGCTTACCAGTTAGTATTGAATCTATTAGAGAATCTTATACAGGTTACCCGCCCATTGATGGTGCGGTTGGAGCTGAAGAAGGAGAAATTCCTAATTATCCAGCAGGTGTAGCAGGTAATACAGGTGATTATGAATTAGTAAAAGATTCAGTAAATAATGAATTTAATAGAATACAACGTGACATAGTTGAGAGTCCTTATAAGATAAGAGATTTGGGAATACAAGTAGCAATAGATAGTATGAGAGAAAATGCTGATGGTGAGGCAGAGTTGTTAACGCAACAAGAGCAATTAGCAGTAGAAGAAAGTGTTGCTTCTATACTGGATTCAATCGTAACTACTTCTATTGATAAAACATACGGTGAAGTTGCACCTGGTGAAAATACATCGATTGTTTTCCAGCCTTTTAACGGAACTACTACACCGCAAACAACCACTACTCCAGTTATTCCTATTTGGATGTATGCAGTAGGTGGGGTTTTATTAGCTGCAATTGTATTGTTAATTTGGTTATTGCGTAGAAGAAAAGATGAGGAAGTTGTGGAAGAGCAAGTAATGAATGAGGTTGAACAAGAAGAATTTGTTCCTCCAATTAGTCAATCAGACGATTCAGATTCCGCGATGAGGCGTAAGCAACTAGAGAATTATGCGAAGGATAAGCCAGAGGAATTTGCAAAATTACTTCGAAGCTGGATTACTGAGGACTAAAGGAGGGGACTATCGAAATGGCAAAAAAAAGACAACCATTAACAGGCAGGCAGAAAGCTGCTATTTTGCTTATCTCTTTAGGTCCTGATGTTTCGGCACAAGTGTACAAGCATCTTACAGCTGAAGAGATAGAAAAATTAACTCTTGAGATTTCGTCTGTGAAAAAGGTTGAATCAGATCAAAAATTAGAGATTTTAGAACAATTTCATGAGATCGCACTTGCTCAAGATTATATATCACAAGGCGGAATTAGTTACGCCAGAACAGTTTTAGAAAAAGCACTAGGAGAAGATAAAGCTGGAGATATTATCAGTCGTTTAACTTCTTCTTTACAAGTAAAACCTTTTGATTTTGCACGAAAAGCAGATCCGAGTCAGATTATAAATTTTATTCAAACGGAACACCCTCAAACAATTGCATTGGTTTTATCTTATTTGGATTCGGAACAGGCAGCGCAGATTCTTTCTGAGCTCCCACAAGAAATGCAAGCAGATATTGCTAAAAGGATTGCAGTAATGGATTCCACTTCTCCAGAAATCATTGCAGAAGTAGAACAGATCTTAGAGAGAAAATTATCAACAACCGTAACACAAGATTATACACAAACTGGCGGTATTCAAGCAGTGGTTGAAGTGTTGAATGGGGTAGATAGAAGTACAGAAAGAACAATTCTTGACTCACTTGAAATACAAGATCCTGAGCTTGCAGAAGAAATTAAGAAACGTATGTTTGTATTTGAAGATATTGTTACGCTTGATAATAGAGCAATTCAGAGAGTTATTCGCGAGGTCGAGAATGATGACTTGAGACTTGCACTTAAAGTAGCAAGTGAGGAAGTAAAAGAAATCATCTTTAATAATATGTCTACTCGAATGGCAGAAACATTTAAAGAAGAAATGGAATTCATGGGACCTGTTAGATTAAGAGATGTAGAAGAGTCTCAATCGAGAATTGTATCAGTAATAAGAAGGTTAGAAGAAGTAGGAGAAATAGTAATTGCTAGAGGCGGAGGAGATGATATTATTGTCTAATCATCAACCTACTAAAGCAATTCCAATTAGAAGTATTAATTTTAATAAAGTTAATACTGCAGCAGAATCATCGAACACGGAACAAGAAATGATAGAAAATCTTGAAAAATCTATTCAAGTTAAGCAAAAACAACTAGAAGAATTAGAAGATAAAGTGAAAACCAAGTTAGAGAATGCAGAAATGGAAATCACCAAACAAAAAGATTTATGGAAACAAGAAAAAGAGCAACTAATTACTTCTGCAAAAAAAGAGGGTTATGAAAAAGGATTTGAAGTAGGTAAGAATGATAGTCTAGCTCAATATCACCAACTAATCGAAAATGCTAACTCGATTATTGATAAAGCAAATATTGATTACCAAAACATTATTGAAAGTAGTGATGAAGAAGTACTCCATATAGCCATTGAAGTCGCAAATAAAATCTTGCATCAAGAATTAAAAGACGACACAACATTTCATCAGATGGTTAAAGGCTTTTTAAAGCAATTTAAAGAACAGTCGACGATAAAATTATTTGTCCATCCAGACGATTATGAGAGACTTCTAGCCTTTAAAGATGAGTTAATGCAAATAGTTAATCACCGGGCTGAGTTATTTATATACCCAAATGAAGAGCTAAGTAAACATAGCTGTTTGTTAGAAACTCCTTATGGAAAAATAGATGCATCCATTGATAGTCAGCTAGAAGAAATTCGTAACCGATTGTTTCAGTTAATGGAGGAGATCGAACGTGAACATTCAGCCTTACTTGAATGATATCAAAGAATTTGACGCATATCGTAGGTATGGGAAAGTACATCGAGTAGTGGGGCTACTTTTAGAGTCTATTGGACCGGAAGTAAGCATTGGTCAAGTTTGTCACGTTCACGCTGCAAAGTCGAAAAAAAGTATCTTAGCAGAAGTAGTAGGTTTTAATGATGAAAAAGTTTTATTAATGCCATATTCTCCCCTCCAAGACATTGGGTCGGGGTGCATGGTTGAATCAACAAGAAGTTCATTATCTGTCAAGGTTGGTCGTGCCCTTATAGGTAGTGTGATAGACCCTTTAGGAAATCCATTAGATGGAACGTCTAAAGTAAGAGGCCTTATAGACTTTCCAACTGACCAAATGGCGCCAAATCCTTTGTCTCGTCCAAGAATAACCACTCCGATTCAGAGTGGTGTAAAGACAATTGATAGCATGCTTACAGTTGGACTCGGTCAACGGATTGGAATTTTTGCGGGTAGTGGTGTTGGTAAAAGTACATTACTTGGAATGATAGCTAGAAATAGTTCTGCTGATTTAAATGTAATTGCACTAATTGGAGAAAGAGGCAGAGAAGTTAAAGAATTCATTGAAAAAGAATTGGGACAAGAAGGCTTAAGAAAAACAATTATTGTTGTGGCAACCTCTGACCAACCCGCTTTAATGAGAATTAAAGGAGCTTATACAGCAACTGCAATCAGTGAGTATTTTCGAGACCTTGGTTATAATGTGAATTTAATGATGGACTCAGTAACAAGAGTAGCGATGGCGCAACGAGAAGTAGGACTTGCTATCGGTGAGCCACCTACCACTAAAGGTTATACACCATCTGTATTTGCTTTATTACCATCATTACTTGAAAGGACCGGAACAAATGCACTTGGTACCATTACTGCATTCTACACGGTTTTAGTAGATGGCGATGATCTTAATGAACCAATATCCGATACAGTACGAGGGATTTTAGATGGGCACTTTGTCTTAGATAGAAAACTAGCAGAAAAAGGACAATTTCCGGCCCTTAATGTTTTGAAATCTGTCAGTAGAGTGATGCCGGAAATTACAACTCAAGAAGAGCAGCAGATTGTTCAAAAAGCCAGAGCGATTCTCTCTACTTATGAAGAGAATATCGAATTGATTCAGATTGGTGCCTATAAAAAAGGAACCAACCAACTTATAGATGAAGCGATCACGATGCAACCAAGAATCATGGAGTTTTTGCGACAAAACGTAGGTGAATCAATTTCGAGAGAAGAAGCTATGGAGCAATTACGCCAATTGATATCTAGGAGTGTTAGATGATGGCAAAAGAGATGGTTTATGAAAAAATCTTGAGTTTCAGAGAAACAGAGAAAAATGAAGCACAAATGCATTACCAGACTTCGATGGAAAAATTTGAAGCAGTAGCTTTGAAATTAGTAGATTTATTACAAAAAAAAGAGAAGTATGAAGAGCAATATTATAGGTACTTAGAAAGAAACACAGATGTATCGACGATAAACATGTATTATAACTATCTCAGAAAAATAGAAGAAGATATTAGTCAAGTGCAGAGAAAAGTAAATAAAGCACGTGATGATATGAATAAAAAGCAAGATCACTTAACAACGCAACATGTAGAAGTAAAAAAAATCGAAAAAATTATAGATCGAAAAAGGCTCCAATTGCTAGAGCATGAAGAGTTTGAAGAACGAAAAATGATGGATGATATTTCTACAAGGCAGTTTTTAGGTAATAAAGGTAGGGGATAAGCGATGAAGAAAGATAAACAAAATAAAGAAAAGAAAGCAGGCCTCTTTCAATGGGTAGTTGTCATTACGTTCCCATTATTTTTGGCTAGTATTATAGCATTTATTCTTTTGAGCGTGTTAGGAGTTGATGTATTCACTAAATCAAAAGAAACTCTTAACAAAATTCCCTTTGTAAGCACCGTGGTAACCACAGATGAAGAAGAACAAGAAGAACTGCTTGTAGAGCAAAAGGATACAGAAATTGAAAATCATGAATCTGAAATTGAAGCGTTAAATAACGAGTTGTTTCAAAAAGATAATCAAATTGAAGATCTAGAAATTGAACTCGAATCATTACAAGCACAATTGGAAGCTCTAAACAGCGAGGAAGAAGAAGTAACCGTCAATATGGTAGAAGAAATAACCGGATCCTTTAAAAATATGGAAGCAGCATCTGCTGGTGCCATCCTAACGAATATGGAAGAAGAGGCAGCGGTTGAAATATTACAATCACTTAGCGCTAAAGATAGAGGAAGTATTTTAGGGGAAATGGATCCTGAGATTGCTGCATCACTTTCCAGTAACTTTATTACACCATAATTTTTATTAAAACTTGAGAGGAGGTGAAAAAATGAATGCGATTCTTAACACAATGATAAATTCTCCATTGGCCACTGAGCTCTCTGTTAACGGAAAAAAGACTACTGTTAAAGGCATGTTTTCACAAGCTTTAACACAAGAAAATGGGAAATTATCTACTAATCAACAAACACAAGAGAATATTAAAGCTAGTGCCCTTACAAGTAGTTCCAATGAAGAGAATCTCGAAGCTTTATTAAGCAAAATAAAAGAATTGATTAATGGATTAGATGAAGTAGAAGGATTAGAAGAGTTGAAAATACTTGAACCTTCTATGCTTGAAGAAATTCAAAAAAGCTTAGAGGGCGAAGGTTTTAATGGAAGTGAACTAGAAAAGCTCTTGATGCAGATGGATAGTAGTAAACAGAACGAGCTTCCTGAAAACTTTTTGCTAGGTAAAAATGGAGTAGAAGTATTTCATTTTATTCAAATGTATGCTCAACAGTTAAATGAGAATCCAAGTAACATAGAAAAAAATAATGCTACGAAAAGTTTAGAAGAGATATTCACTGGGATTCAGAAATTATTAGATGGTAGCTCAAATAAAGCAGAAAATAGAACAGAGCTAAAGAATTTATTAGCGGCTCTAGAAAAATGGAGTAACCAAACTGGATCAGAAAGCACCCTCTTAAAACAAGGAGTTCTTGACACGAAAACGGAGCGAGAGCGCCAAATATGGGAAAGACTGGTGAATAGCTATCAAAACAAAGTAGCTATTGAAAGAAAGATTCCCAATGCGCCTAAACTCACATTAGATGATTTAGCAAATATGCTTAAAAAAGCGATGCAAAATTATGACCAAAGTGCTTCATCAGTGAATACTACTCAAAAAACAGATACGGATCTTTTAGTTAATCAAAACTTCGCATCTAAGATTCAACAATTCGTGGTACACGTACAAAGTTCAAATCAAGAAGAAGTAACCACACAACAGAAATTGTTAGATCAATTTCAGCAAATTTTGAGTAAGAGTAATTTCATGAAAGGTCCTAATGGAGCTACACAGTTAATGCTAAAGCTACAACCTGAACATTTAGGTGAAATTACACTGAAATTAACACAAATTAACGGGGAAATGGTAGTGAAAATGATTGCTTCTTCCCAAGGTGCAAAAGAGCTTTTAGAAGGTAATTTAAGTCAATTACGTCATATGTTCTCACCGCAACAGGTTGTCGTTGAAAAAGCTGACTTACCAAATAGTCAATTAGATCAAAAATCTCAACAAGGTCAACAGGCTTCAGCTGAAGACCGAGAAGAAAATCATTCTAGCTATGAAGAGCAGGAATTAGATAGCGAAAATGAATCAGAAGATGAAAATAGCTTTCATCAAATTTTAATGAACGAGAAAGTGTAGGTGAAAATCTCTAATGACTAAAATCGATCCTTCGTTATATTTGAATAATCAATCCAGAGGTAGCTTTAGTAATGCTTTGGGTAAGGATGAATTTTTGAAAATATTAATGGCTCAGTTGCAAAATCAAGATCCACTAAATCCGATGGAAGATAAAGAATTTATTTCACAAATGGCTACTTTTTCTTCTCTAGAACAAATGATGAATATGTCCAAATCAATGGATGCACTCGTTAATAATCAATCTATTTCACCGGTTATCGAGTATAGCCATATGATAGGGAAAGAAGTAACTTATTTGAAAATTGATGAAGAAACAGGAGAATATGTCCAACCTGCTGAAAAGGTTAAAAGTATTGTAGAAGCAGTTTCGCAGCAAGAAGGTTCTGCAGTATTAGAGTTGGATAACGGAAAGGCCATTTATACAGACGAAGTAGTTCGTGTAAATCATCCATCTTCTTAATAAAGGAGGTGCAGTATGGAGACAAAAATTCATCAATATCATCATCCAGTATTACCTAACCAACAACGATCACAGCCTAATGTAAAAGGAAATATTGGTTTTCAAGAAACATTACAAAAAGTACAAGAGCTTCAAATTACAAAACATGCAAAAGAAAGAATGGCCCAAAGAGATATTAATATTGATGAAAATGATTGGAATAAGATAAACACGAAGGTTTCTGAAGCGAGTAAAAAGGGAGTCACAGATTCATTAGTTTTGATGGATCAATATGCATTAATTGTGAGTAACAAAAACAAAATGGTTGTCACGGCAATGGATCGAACAGAAGCAAGCAGTAAAATATTCACCAATATAAATGGAACTATTTTGATAGATTAGCTGGACCCTTTTGGGAGGCTACATGCTACTGAATGATTGACGTAGCAATTTAAAATAAGAGAGGGTAATGAAAATGTTAAGATCAATGTATGCTGGAATATCCGGAATGAAAGGTTTTCAAACTAAATTAGATGTCGTTGGGAATAATATTGCAAATGTAAATACTTCAGGATATAAAAAAGGTAGAATTACATTTCAGGATATGATGAGTCAATCAATTAAAGGAGCAAGTGAACCAACAGATCAACGTGGTGGTATTAATCCATCTCAAGTAGGTTTAGGTTCTCAGGTGGGCTCAATAGACAATATTCACCAACAAGGTAATCGCCAAACAACAAATAGAACACTAGACTTACAATTAGAAGGCGATGGCATGTTTGTTTTTGGACAAGGTATCGCTGAAAATGCTGGAGCAGTAGATTTAGAAGATTCTGAATTATTATTTTCAAGAGCTGGTAATATGTACTTGGATAACAACGGATATGTTGTAAACTCAAATGGTCAATACTTAATTGGTCAAAATGGATTAGATGATGCCGGTAACCCTATTGCAAACAGTAGTAGAATTCGCATTCCTGAAACAGCTCAAAGTTTTAGTATACAGGGAAATGGTATTGTAAATTATGTTAATGCAAACGGAGAAACACAAGAAGCTGGACAAATTATGGTAGCAAAATTTTCTAATCCTGGCGGTTTAGAAAAAGTAGGATCTAATATGTTCCGTTCATCCGTAAACGATGGTGTATTTACTGACGGAGATGGAATTTTAAATACATTAGCTGACCTTGCTGAACCAGAAACAAATGGAACTGCTTCTATCGTTTCAGGCGCCTTAGAAATGTCTAACGTAGATTTAGCAGAAGAGTTTACAGAAATGATCACCGCTCAACGTGGATTTCAAGCAAACACTAGAATAATTACAACTTCAGATGAAATCTTACAAGAGCTTGTTAATCTTAAACGATAATATAAGGGGGTAGGGGGTTAACGAAAGTTAACTCCCACCAAAATATGATTACATTAACTAGATTAAATAATGAGAGCTTTACTATTAATGCACTTTACATTGAACAAATTGAGGCTTTGCCTGATACAACGATCTCGCTTGTGTCAAAACGAAAAGTCTTTGTGAAAGAAAGCTTAGAAGAAGTAAAAGAGTCTGTTACTGCCTTTTACAAGGAAATTGGATTAAATGGACTGATAAAAGAAATAGGTGATCATGATGAATCCTAAATTGTTAAAAATCTTAATCATATCTTTAACTACAGTTACTATAATTGGAATTGCTGCATTTGTTTGGGTCTTGTTTTTTTCGGGCGATGATTCAGATGGAGAGTTATCTCTTGAAAAAGTAGTAGAGTACTCCTATACGACAACTGAATTAAGAACAGACTTAAAAGACGGTAATTTTGTGTTAATTCAATTTCAATTTGTAACAGATAGTAAAAAAGCAAAAGAAGAAATTCAAATGCGTGAATTTCAAGTGAAAAACGAATTTATTAAAGAATCAGTTGTATTAACGGAAGAAGATTTTAAAAATAACTTAGCAGAAATAGAAGATAATTTAAAAACGATCATGAATGAACAAATGAACGAAGGTAAGATAACGGATGTTTATATTGTAAGTAAAGTCATTCAATGATTTATTTCTGTCTAGGAGGTGCCCTTTATGGCAGAAGAAGTATTATCCCAGAATGAAATAGATGCATTACTTTCAGCACTTTCTTCTGGTGAGATGGATGCCAATGAATTAAAACAAGAAGATCAAAGTAAAAAAGTTAGAGTCTATGATTTTAAAAGAGCTTTGAGATTTTCAAAAGATCAAATTCGAAGTATTTCTCGGATTCATGATAATTTTGCACGACTATTGTCGACTTATTTTTCAGCACAATTAAGAACGTATGTACATATTTCGGTGGCTTCAGTTGATCAAATACCATATGAAGAATTTATCCGTTCAATACCTACGATGACCATCTTAAATATTTATAGTGTGCAACCATTAGACGGTAGAATTATTTTTGAATTTAATCCTAACATTGCCTATTCGATGCTAGACCGGCTATTGGGAGGAAAAGGCTCAAGTATTAATAAAGTCGAAAACCTTACGGAAATTGAAACAACATTAATGTCACAGCTTTTTGAAAAAGCTTTAGATAATCTACAAGAAGCATGGGGCTCAGTAGTTGAAATTGATCCCATTTTGGAAGAATTCGAGGTCAATCCACAATTTCTCCAGTTAGTATCACCAAATGAAACAGTAGTAGTTGTCTCACTTGATACAACTATTGGCGAGAGCAGTGGAATGATAAATATCTGTATTCCACATGTGGTATTAGAACCAATCATACCAAAACTTTCCGTCCACTATTGGATGCAAAATGAAAGTAATAAAGAGCGTAAGCCTGAAGAATATAATAACCTTGCTCGCAATCTTAAAACAGCGGAAGTGGATATGAGTGTTATTTTAGGTGAAAGTAACATCACATTAGAGGAATTACTCTTTCTAAATAGCGATGATGTTATTATATTAGATCAAAGTATAGACAAACCGTTATCCTTACACGTAGATAGGGAGCCCAAATTTTTAGTACAGCCAGGAAAAAATAAGAATAAAATCGCTGTGCAAATTATAGAAGAAATTAAGGGAGGGGACCTTGATGATGAATGATGGCATGCTGTCGCAAGATGAAATTGATGCACTACTTAATGGTACAGATGATTCTAATTCTGACCAAGAAAAAGAGCCGTCTATCGAGGATTATTTAACATCTCTTGAAGTAGATGCATTAGGAGAAATTGGAAACATATCATTTGGCAGTTCAGCAACTACACTTTCGACGCTTTTAAATCAAAAAGTGGAAATTACCACACCAACTATTTCTGTGATTCCTAAAGGTGAATTATCCGAAGAATTTCCAGAGCCATATGTTGGAGTCGAGGTTAAATATACAGAAGGGTTCAGTGGAGCGAATCTATTTATTTTAGAATCAAAAGATGCAGCTATCATTGCGAATTTAATGCTGGGTGGAAATGGTGAAGCGGAGAACTCAGAGCTTAATGAGATTCACCTGAGTGCAGTTCAAGAAGCGATGAATCAAATGATGGGAACGGCGGCAACAAGTATGTCAACTGTTTTCAGTAAAAGAGTAGATATCTCACCACCGTCTATTTCGATAATGGATGTTACAGAAGAAGAAACAAATAAGTTTATCCCAGAAGACGATGTACTTATAAAGGTTTCTTTTCAACTTCAGATTGGTAATTTAATAGATTCAAAAATTATGCAACTGTTGCCTGTGACCTTTGCTAAAGAATTAGTTGACCAGCTTTTAAATGCTTCTGAAGAACCTGCACCTGAAGCTAAGCCTGCAGAGAATAAATCAACAAATGAAAGTTCTAATAGTTCTGCACAGGCTGAAGATGTTTCAAGGCAAACTTCATCACAATATGAGCAACAATCTACTATAAACAGAGCACCTTCAGAACCTCAAACATTAGGAGAAAAAGGTTCTGGAAATGACGAAGTACAGGCAGCTTCATTTTCAACATTTGATAATATTAGTTTGCCTAAAGAGGAAAAACGAAATTTAGAAATGTTAATGGACATACCACTTCGTGTAACTGTTGAACTCGGTAGAACGAAACGAACTATAAAAGAAATTTTAGAGCTATCATCAGGATCTATCGTTGAACTGGATAAACTAGCTGGTGAACCGGTAGACATTCACGTCAATCAAAAACTGATCGCTAAAGGTGAAGTAGTAGTAATTGACGAAAATTTTGGAGTAAGAGTAACAGATATCGTAAGTCAAACGGATCGTTTGAAAAAATTAAAATAAATTTTGATAATTTTGAGAGGAAGATTTGGAATGGGACAAACAGTTTTAATCGTTGATGACGCAGCATTTATGAGAATGATGATTAAGGATATATTAACAAAGAATGGATATGACGTAGTAGGAGAGGCTCAAGATGGTGCTCAAGCTGTTGAGAAATATCAAGAACTAACTCCAGATTTAGTAACAATGGATATTACAATGCCAGAAATGGATGGGATTACTGCTTTAAAGGAAATTAAAAAAATTAATGGTGACGCAAAGATTATTATGTGCTCAGCAATGGGACAACAAGCGATGGTTATTGACGCAATCCAAGCAGGAGCTAAAGACTTTATCGTAAAACCGTTTCAGGCAGATCGCGTAATAGAGGCAATCTCTAAGGTATTGAGTTAATGAGGTGAGAATTATAATTAGTATCAGAAAGATTCTTTTGTCAACTAGCTTTCTATTAATTTTATCTCTATTTTTGTTATTTCCTATAACATATGCAGCTCCAACTGTTGACGAGATGTTTATTAAGCAAGAAGAAAAAGATAACGAAGATAATCAAGAAACAACAGAGCCACCTGTGGAAATAGAAGATGATGTAACCCAAGAGGTAGATTCACCTAGCTTTTTGGAGAGTTTCTTAAAATTACTCGTGGCATTGATTTTTGTAGTTGCATTAATTTATGTGGTATTAAAATTTATTAATCGTAAAAATATTTTCGCCAAAAAAGATCATGTAATTGAAAATCTCGGTGGTATTTCCGTTGCAACAAATCGATCTATTCAGACGATAAGGATTGGAAATAAATTTTTCGTTATTGGTGTAGGAGAAAATATAGAGCTTTTACATGAAATAACAGATCCAGATACAATTGACCAATTATTAGAGGGTAAACCTTCTGATGAACTTTCATCTAAAATTCCACTTCCTTGGCTAAAGAAGGGAACTGAAAATGGTGAAAAAGATCAAAAAAACCAAGCAACGTTTTCTACCATGTTTCAAAAGGAGTTAGAAGGTATGGTAACAAAAAGAAAAGAATTAAAAGCTAAATGGGATAAAAAGGACAGTAATAAAAATGAATGAATTTATAGATATTTTTTCAAATTCTGACCCAGAGAATATTTCTACATCTGTTCGTTTATTATTGTTACTAACAGTACTTTCGCTTGCTCCTAGTATATTAATCCTAATGACAAGCTTTACGAGAATTATCATTGTGTTATCGTTTGTTCGAACTTCTTTAGCAACACAGCAAATGCCTCCAAATCAGGTTTTAGTTGGTATTGCCTTATTTATGACATTCTTTATTATGGCACCAACGTTTCAAGAGATTAATGAGGATGCACTTCAACCATTATTTGCTGAAGAAATTACATTGGACGAGGCGTATGAGAATGCAAGTTCTCCTATCAAAGAATTTATGGCAAGACATACGAGACAAAAAGATTTAGCTTTATTTATGAATTATGCTGAAATCGATCGACCTGAATCAGTACAAGATATACCCATGACAACTCTAGTTCCAGCCTTTGCAATTAGTGAGCTGAAGACAGCTTTCCAAATGGGCTTTATGATCTTCGTTCCATTTCTAGTTATTGACATGGCAGTTGCAAGTGTTTTGATGTCAATGGGGATGATGATGCTTCCACCAGTCATGATTTCTTTACCCTTTAAGATTCTATTATTTATTTTAGTAGATGGCTGGTATTTAATTTCTCATTCATTATTAGAAGGTTTCTAGATAGCTTTGAAAGAAAGGGTTGATTATAAGTGAACGGAGAATATGTCGTATCCCTAGCGGAACAAGGTATATTTACTATTTTAATCGTTACTGGTCCATTATTAATTTTAGCATTGGTAGTAGGTTTGACAGTTAGTATTTTTCAAGCAACTACACAAATACAAGAGCAAACATTAGCATTTGTGCCGAAAATTGTAGCTGTGTTAATTGGTTTGGTTGTTTTTGGCCCATGGATGTTAACGACAATGGTGGAGTTTGCAGCGAATATATTTAGAAATTTAAATCAGTTTGTAGGTTAAAACATGTTGGATTTAATAAATATAAATAGTTTACCAGCTTTCTTATTAATTTTAGTACGTGTTTTAGCATTTTTTGCAACTGTACCAATATTTTCTTATCGAAATATCCCAACGCAATTAAAAATTGGTATAGGCTTTTTTTTAGCATGGATCCTTTTTTATTCAATACCTACACCTGAACTTGTGATTGATGGTATTTATATTTTACTTATTATGAAAGAGATTGTGATTGGACTATTTTTAGGATTGTTGGCTTATATTATTCTTGCAGCTATACAAATAGCTGGTGGATTTATAGACTTTCAAATGGGTTTTGCAATAGCCAATGTAATAGATCCTCAGACTGGAGCACAAAGTCCATTAATTGGGCAGTATTTTTATACGATTGCAATTTTATTTTTATTAGCTGTAGATGGCCATCACTTGCTCATCAATGGGATGTTCTACAGTTTCGAGGTTATAGCCATAGATGCCTTGATTTCTTTTAATAATATTGATTTTATATTACGTACGTTTAGCCAAATGTTTTTGATGGCTTTTCAACTAGCCATACCAGTTGTTGGGTGTCTGTTTCTAGTTGATGTAGCGCTTGGTATTGTAGCAAGAACAGTTCCGCAATTAAATGTATTTGTAGTAGGTCTACCATTAAAAATATTGGTTTCATTTCTTGTTTTGTTTATGTTTATCGCTATTTATATAACTGTAGTGCAGCAACTGTTTGCTTATACATTAGAGGCGATGCAAGGCTTGATGAGAATCTTCGGAGGGGTTTAGATGTTACTAAGGTTAGATTTACAATTTTTTGCTGGCGAAAAGACTGAAAGAGCTACCCCGAAAAAGAGGCAGGATTCACGCAAGAAAGGGCAAGTCGCCAAAAGCCAAGATGTTAATACTGCAATTCTTTTATTTTTTGTTTTTATCATATTATTGGTGATTGGTAACTCCTTAAGAAATTCAATGACAGCAATGTATCGTAAATCTTTCACAGAATATATTCATCAAGAGGTAAATGTATTTCAATTACCTGATATGTTTGTGGATTATACCATTGAAATAGCTATTGCACTTACTCCGATAATGCTAATGGCAATCGTAGCAGGTCTAGCGTCAAACCTTATGCAGATTGGTTTTTTATTTACTGCTGAACCATTGCAAATGAAGCTAAATAAAATTGATCCAATACAAGGTGCAAAAAGAATTTTTTCAGTTCGTGCTTTAGTAGAATTAGTCAAATCATTATTAAAAATTACGGTTGTAACAACAATTACTTTTTCGATTATTTGGATGAATATCGATGAAATGTTAATGCTTGCTGATAAAGGGATCAATGGTTCATTAGCCTTTTTTAGCTCGATTACGTTACAGATGGGAATAGCTGCATCGATCGGGTTGTTAATTATATCCGTAGTAGACTATACCTATCAAAAATATGATTACGAAAAAAATATCAAAATGTCCAAAAACGACATTAAGGATGAATATAAAAATATCGAAGGAGACCCTTTGATACGATCAAAAATTAAAGAAAAACAAAGACAAATGGCGATGCAACGTATGATGAGTGAAGTTCCACAAGCAGATGTTATTATTACAAATCCAACTCATTATGCAATCGCAATTAAATATGATGAAGATAAAGCTGATGCACCTTATGTTGTTGCAAAAGGTGTGGATATCATCGCTTTAAAAATAAGGGAAATTGCCAAGAATCATCAGATTATGACAGTGGAGAACAGACCACTGGCACGTTCACTATATGACAAGATGGAAATTGGCGATTTGATTAGTGAAGACTATTTCCAAGCTGTTGCTGAAATACTGGCGTATGTATATCGTGTGCAACGAAAGATTTAATGTGATTTTGTTTTGGTTAGGTTTGAAGGAGAGGTTTAACAATGAAAGCTAGAGATTTTTCTGTACTCATCGGTGTTATTTTAATCATAGTTATGTTAGTTATTCCATTACCGGGATGGCTATTAAGTATACTCATTTTAATCAATATTTCTCTAGCTTTAATTGTTATATTAGTATCTATGAATACAACGGAAGCATTGCAATTTTCCGTTTTCCCGTCATTATTACTCTTATTAACACTTTTTCGTCTAGGTTTAAACGTTTCTACTACAAGATCTATTTTATCTGAAGCGGATGCAGGTGGTGTAGTTGAAACATTTGGTACGTTTGTAATTGGTGATAATCCATTAGTTGGTTTTGTTGTATTTGTTATTCTTGTTATTATTCAATTTTTAGTTATTACAAAAGGTAGTGAGCGTGTTTCAGAAGTAGCTGCACGTTTTACCTTAGATGCGATGCCAGGTAAACAAATGAGTATTGACGCTGATTTAAATGCAGGCATGATTAATGAGCATCAGGCAAAAGAAAGACGGGAGAAAATTGAACATGAAGCAGATTTCTACGGTGCAATGGATGGTGCCAGTAAATTCGTAAAAGGTGATGCGATTGCCGGGATAGTAATTGTTTTAATCAACATCATTTTCGGTTTAATAATTGGTATGGTCCAAATGGAATTAAGCTTTGCTGAGGCAGTAAATATATACATGCGCTTAACAGTTGGTGACGGATTAGTAAGTCAAATACCTGCTCTTTTAATTGCAACTGCAACAGGGATTGTTGTAACTCGAGTTGCCTCAAATTCAAATTTAGGGTCTGCCGTTTCAGAGCAATTATTACGTTATCCGACTTTATTATATATCGCTGGTGGAACTATTTTTTTCCTTGGTTTAACACCAATAAATTTCTTTTTAACAACTTCTATAGCTAGTGTTTTAATTGGCTCTGCATACATGCTATCTAGAGCAAAAACAAAAGAAAGTGAACCTACTGAATCTGACGAAGACGATGCTGAAACTGATCAGATGAAGTCACCGGAAAATGTGGTTGGATTAATTAATATGGACCCGATTGAATTTGAATTTGGGTATGCATTAATACCATTAGCAGACTCGAATCAAGGTGGGGATTTATTAGATCGAGTTGTGATGATTCGAAGACAGCTGGCAATTGAATTAGGAATTGTAATACCTGTCGTTAGAATAAGAGATAACATTCAATTAAATCCCAATGCTTATCGATTAAAAATTAAGGGAAATGAAGTTGCAAAAGGAGAACTTTTACTTGATCATTATTTAGCAATGAGTCCTGGAATGGAAGATGATGATTTAGAAGGTATAGACACGGTAGAACCAGCTTTTGGCTTACCTGCAAAATGGATTGGTGAGGACTTTAAAGATGATGCTGAGATGTCCGGTTACACAGTGGTAGACCCACCTTCTGTTGTTTCTACACATATAACAGAAATCATAAAAAAATATGCTCATGAGTTATTAGGAAGACAAGAAACACAACAATTAATAGATCATTTGAAGGAAAGCTATCCAATACTAGTTGAGGAAGTTACACCTGAACCACTACGAGTAGGAGACGTACAAAAAGTTCTCGCAAAATTACTACGAGAGCAAGTTTCGATTAAAAATCTTCCTGTTATCTTTGAAACGTTAGCTGATTTTGCAAAGATGACTACGGACACAGACTTATTGGCTGAATATGTTAGACAATCTCTTTCAGCACAAATTACGAATTACCACGCGGAGAATAGGAATCAATTAAATGTTGTAACCGTTTCTGGAGAAGTAGAAAAGTTAATTGCTGAACATATTCAGCAAACAGAACATGGAAGTTATTTAGCAATGGACCCTGAGTCTCAACAAAAGATTATTCAATCGGTATCAGAAAACGTGGAGCAATTGTCCTTGCAAGAAGAAACTCCAATCATTTTATGTTCACCCACGGTAAGGATGTACATGAAGCAATTATTAGATCGTTTTTTTCCACAAGTCACGGTTTTATCCTATAACGAGTTAGAGCCAACAATAGAAATCAAGAGTATTGGGATGGTGAAAGCATCATGAAAGTAAAAAAATTTAAAGCAACTACGATGCCTGAAGCGATGCATGAAGTTCGAAAAGAATTAGGTTCTGATGCGGTGATTCTCAATTCTAAAATAGTCCATGATGGTGGGTTTTTAGGTCTATTTAAAAAGAGAAAAATTGAAGTTTTAGCAGCAATCGATCCAAGTACTGCTAGTCAGTCAACAATTCCAACAAAAAAAAATAAATTTAAAGAAGCACCAATAAAACAACCCAACTCTCCTGGTGCTGATACAGCTGTCCTTGATGAAGTAAGAGAAATTAAGAAATGGATTCAGACACATGGGGGTAAGGAATCAATATTTCAAGGGGAACTTCAAGATATATATCAGTTATTGATTGAAAATGAAGTGAAAGAAAGTATCGCTTTTGAAATTGTAGAAAGTGTTGCTAAACGAATGGACGATTCTAGTGCGAGTCGAGAAAGAATTCTTTCAGAAATTCAAGAAGAGATTAATCAAGCGCTTACTAATTGTGGTAATTTTGGTGGAAATAGCTTTAAAAAAAGATATATTCATTTAGTGGGGCCAACCGGTGTCGGCAAAACTACTACTATTGCAAAACTCGCGGCCCATGCAGTTTTAACACAAGGAAAGAAAGTGGCTTTTATAACCACAGATACTTACCGAATTGCAGCTATTGAACAATTAAAAACTTATTCAAAAATTTTAAATATACCAATTGAAGTGGCATATAACCTTGAAGATTATAAAAAATCTATTGAAAAATTCGCTTCCTACGATTTAGTCCTAGTTGATACAGCAGGAAGAAATTTTAAAGATAAAAAATATGTAGAAGAGTTATCTAATATTATTGATTTAGATCAAGATATAGATACATTTTTAGTCTTATCCTTAACTACTAGAAGTAAAGACATGGAAGAAATTTTTTCGCAGTTTAAAAATGTTCCAATAAGACAAGTAATTTTTACTAAGTCGGATGAAACTAGTACATTTGGATCAATGCTTAACCTATGTAAAACGTTCCAAATTGGTGTGGCATATATTACTAATGGTCAAGATGTACCAGATGATATACAAACAGCATCTATCCAAGATATGAGCAGACAAATAATTGGGGTAGAAAAAAATGAGTGATCAAGCTGCAAATTTAAGGAACCGTATGAACCATGACAGTTCTCAGAAAATTGCAAGAACAATCGCTGTGGTTAGTGGAAAAGGTGGTGTGGGGAAATCGAATATCGCGCTTAATTTTGCGATTACATTATCTAAAAAAGGGAAGAAAGTTTTATTATTTGATTTAGATGTAGGTATGGGAAATATTGATATATTAATGGGTCTCACACCTAAATATTCAATTATAAATATGTTCGACGATAAAATGTCCATTTATGGTATAATTGAATCAGGTCCATACGACTTATCTTATATAGCTGGGGGTAGTGGATCAAATAATATATTTCACTTAAACCAAGATAAATTAAATTACTTTTTAACAGAATTGCAGACTCTTTTTCAGGATTATGATTATATTTTTTTCGACATGGGAGCAGGGGTGACACAAGAATCTATTCATTATATTTTAGCTGTGGACGAATGTATGGTAGTTACTACTCCAGAACCAACATCATTAACTGATGCCTATGCAATGATAAAGCATATAACTTATCAACAGCATGACATGTCATTTCATCTTATAATAAATCGAGCAATATCTAAGAAAAATGGAATCCAAACGATGTCCAGATTTAAAAATGTAGTGAAGCGGTTTTTATCTATACAAATTAATGAATTAGGAATACTACCAGATGATAGAGCAGTAACAGAATCAGTTTTTGCACAAAAACCTTTTATAATTCATAAACCAAAATCTGCTTCGTCAAAAGCTTTAGAAGAATTAGTAGATGTTTATATAGGAAATTCAACTCATTTAACACATTCATCAAAGCCATCGTTCCTTAAAACATTAAAACGGCTTCTAGCAGAAAGGTAGATCATCATGAATCCATATAAAGTATTAGTTGTAGACGATTCCGCATTTATGCGAAAAATGATTTCAGATATTATTAATCAATCTAGCTCTCTAACTGTAGTTGGAACTGCTAGAAATGGAGAGGATGCGCTTTCAAAGCTTTCTGAACTTAATCCGGATGTAGTTACATTAGATGTTGAAATGCCCGTAATGGATGGAATTACAACGTTAGAAAACATAATGAAAACAAAACCTACACCAGTTGTGATGCTTTCAAGTTTAACAAAAGAAGGTGCTGAAAAAACATTACTGGCTATGAGTCTAGGAGCCATCGATTTTATAGCAAAGCCATCAGGATCTATTTCTTTAGACATTAAAAAAATTGAAGACGAAATTGTAAGTAAACTGCTTGTAGCAGCAGAATCTAATGTCTCTACTATTATTAAGAAAAATAATCTAAAGAAACCACCTACTAGTAATTTCACTTCTATAAAAAAAGGAAGTGCAATAGTAGCAATTGGCACTTCAACTGGAGGACCAAGAGCTTTACAGGAGGTTTTAACTCACTTACCAAAAGAATTTGATGCACCTATTGTAATTGTTCAGCACATGCCACCAGGTTTTACAAAATCTTTAGCAGATCGACTAGATAAACTTTCTAGCATTCAAGTAAAAGAAGTAGAAGATAAAGAAGTTTTAGTAAAAGGTACGGCTTATATAGCGCGTGGTGGACATCAGTTTAGAGTAATAGAAAAAAATAAAGTCTTAACAGCAATGGTAACCAAAGAAGAACCAGTAAATGGGCATCAGCCCTCAGTGAACGTTTTATTTGAGTCAATTGCTCAAATTAAAGGATGGCAACCAGTAGTTGCAATATTAACAGGTATGGGTGCAGACGGGTCAACAGGTTTAAAACAGTTAAAAAGCTTACAGCCAAAAACAATCGCTATCTCAGAAGGAAAAGAAACATGTATTGTTTACGGCATGCCTCAGGCGGCAGAAAAAACAGGATTAATTGATTATGTTTTGCCACTTAATGAGGTTAGTCATATTTTGGATCAAAAAATATCTAGGTAGAGGTGACCGTAAATGGAAATGAATGAATATCTTGAGGTTTTTATTGAAGAAAGTAAAGAGCATATACAGTCTTTAAATCAACAATTATTGATATTGGAAAATGAGCCTACAAATAAAGCAACGTTAAGTGAAATATTTAGGTCAGCCCATACGCTTAAGGGTATGGCTGCAACAATGGGTTATCAGGACTTAGCGAATCTAACACACAAAATGGAAAATGTTTTAGATGCTGCAAGAAATGATCAAATTTTAATTAATTCAGAAATTTTAGACGTTGTACTAGAATCAGTAGACCATTTAGAAACAATGGTTGTAGATATTGCTGCTGGTGGAGATGGAAAGTTAAATGTTGAAGATTCTGTTGGGAAGCTTCAAGCAATAGAGAATGGTCAAGAAGTACAATCCAAGCTACATACGGAAAAAACAAAGCCTGCCGAGCAATCAAATACTAGTTCTCGAGCAAGTATAGAACTTGATCAATTTGAAACAACTGTTTTACAGCAATCAAATGAAAATGGCTTCAAAAATTATTTGGTAGAAGTAAAATTAAATGAAAATTGCTTATTAAAAGCTGCTCGAGTTTATATGGTTTTTGAAGTGCTTGAACAAACTGGAGAAGTAATTAAATCAATACCTACTGTACAAGAATTGGAAGAGGAAAATTTTGATTTAGCGTTTACTGTTCTAATTGTCTCAAAAGAAGAAGCGGAATTAATAAAACAAAAAATATTAAAAGTATCAGAAATTGAATCAGTTTCGCTCACAGTTTTTGATGTCAATAATGTTAATAATACTAGCCAACAGGAAGAATCAGTTATACAAGAAACTCCTGCTCCTACTACTAATACTAATGACGAAGCAAAAGATAAAGATCA
This sequence comes from Saliterribacillus persicus, assembly GCF_003337485.1. Lineage (GTDB taxonomy): Bacteria > Bacillota > Bacilli > Bacillales > Amphibacillaceae > Saliterribacillus > Saliterribacillus persicus. Next base: position 88,889 of record NZ_QPJJ01000006.1, on the reverse strand, counting down.
AACAAAAACACAAAATAAAGCAGTAGCAACGAAAACTATCCGGGTAAATATTGATCGCTTAGATGGATTAATGAATCTTTTTGAAGAATTAGTAATTGATAGAGGTAGATTAGAGCAAATATCTGCGAATTTAAAACATCCAGAATTACAGGACACAGTAGAGCGTATGTCTAGAATCTCTGGGGACTTGCAAAATATAATTCTAAATATGCGAATGGTACCAGTGGAACAGGTGTTTAACCGTTTTCCACGTATGGTTCGACAATTATCCAAAGATCTGGGTAAGAAAATCAATTTAGAAATTCAAGGTGCAGAAACAGAATTGGACCGAACAGTTATAGATGAAATTGGAGATCCACTCGTGCATCTAATTAGAAACGCATTAGACCATGGAGTAGAAAATCCTGAAGTTAGAAAACAAAAAGGTAAAATTGAAGAAGGGCAATTACTATTAAATGCTTACCATAGTGGAAATCACGTATTTATTGAAATTACAGACGATGGTGCTGGTATAAATCAATCTAAGGTTATAGAAAAAGCTATTTCTAATCGCGTCATTACAGAAGATGAAGCAGCTATGATGACGGATAGTCAAGTTAATCAATTAATAATGGCGAGTGGTTTCTCTACAGCAGATGTAATTTCAGATGTTTCAGGTCGAGGTGTTGGTCTTGATGTAGTGAAGAACACGATTGAATCCTTGGGTGGGTCAATCACCATTGAATCTGAACAAGATAAAGGTTCAAAATTTTCTATCCAATTACCACTGACTTTATCGATTATTTCCGTTTTATTAGTAGAGGTGGAGCGTGAGAAGTACGCTGTACCGTTATCGTCTATTATTGAAACAGCGATTGTCAATAAGTCAGACATATTATACGCCCACAATAAAAAAGTGATAGATTTCAGAGGCAAGGTAGTTCCTTTAATTTCATTAAAAGAAGTATTTGAGGTTCCCATTGAGGATGATGAAGATGAACTATTCTCTGTTGTAATTGTTCGTAAAGGTGATAAAATGGCAGGTTTAATCGTAGACACATTTATCGGTCAACAAGAAATTGTTTTAAAATCTCTTGGGGATTACTTAGGCAATGTTTTTGCAATATCAGGCGCAACCATTTTAGGCGATGGTCAAGTAGCGTTAATTGTCGATACGAATTCATTAATTAGGTAGGAGGGGTATTAATTGACAGAACAAGCAGAAAAACTAAAAGCAATTGTTTTTGAATTAGAAACAAAAGAATACGCGGTTCCAGTAGAATTAGTTGGTTCAATTGAAAGAATGCAGCATATTACGCGTGTACCAAAAACGAAAGACTTTGTTAAAGGTGTTATTAATTTACGCGGAGTTGTGACTCCAATCCTTGATCTGAGAAAAAGATTTAAAATGAATGAAGAAGCTTATACAGATAGTACCCGAATTATTATTTTACATTTAGAAAATTTTGACGTCGGTTTTATCGTAGATGCAGCTTACGACGTAATTGATATTGATAATGAGGCTATCGAACCCGCACCAAAAGTAATCGGTACAGTAGACGCAGATTATATTGATGGAGTAGCAAAAATAGATAAACGTTTAATCATGTTGTTAAATTTGGATAAAGTATTGCAATCCGAAGGTGTGGAAATAAATAACTAAGTGGAAGGGTTTGTCAAGATGACGAATATAGAACATTTAACCAACTACCAGTTAGATATATTGAAAGAAATTGGTAATATTGGCTCTGGTAATGCTGCAACTGCTTTATCAAAGTTATTAGATAGAAAAATAGATATGGAAGTACCATCTGTTAGGATAGTAGATTTTAATGAAATTATGGAAATAGTTGGTGGGCCTGAGGAATTGATCGTAAGTGTTTTCTTACGCATTCAAGGACAAGCACCAGGTAATATGTTCTTTGTCTTGTCCCCCCTTGAAGCAGAGACTTTCGTTCGACAAATCACCCATAGTGAATCATTTCAATTAGCTGATTTAGAAGAAGATGAAATGGCTCTTTCAGCTTTACATGAGATAGGAAACATATTATCTGGTTCTTATCTTTCAGCACTATCAGATTTCACCTTAATCAATATGCAACCTTCTGTTCCTAGTTTAACTATTGATATGGCAGGAGCAATATTAATGCAAGGTCTAATGGAAATATCTCAAGATTATGATTATGCCATTATAATAGACACAATAATTCACGAGGAAGCGGAAGATAAAGAGGCGATACAAGGACACTTTTTTCTTTTACCTGATCCCGAGTCTTTCGATAAAATATTTGAAGCGTTAGGAGTTAATAATAAATGAATCTATTAGGTGAAATAGTGAAAGTGGGCATTGCTGATTTGAAGGTTGCAAATTCGCCCGAAATTCTAAAGACTTCTGGATTAGGCTCGTGTGTGGGTGTTTGCGTATACGATTTGAAAAATCAAATAGCCGGGTTGGCACATGTTATGCTTCCAGATTCTACTACTAATAATCGGGTTGATTTCAATCAAATGAAGTATGCAGACACTGCTATTGAACTTTTAGTTCATTTATTATTAGAAGGTGGAGCAAAAAAATATAATTTAAAAGCTAAAATTGCTGGTGGGGCACAAATGTTTGCTTTTAGCAATAATAATCAGATGCTTCGTGTAGGAGAGCGAAATGTTGAAGCTGTATTAACAAAGTTAGAAGAACTTAAAATTCCATTACTAGCCGAAGATGTAGGTGGCAATAAAGGCAGAACAATAGAATTTTTTTGCGAGAGTGGTACGCTTCGGATTAAAACTGTGTACAGTGGTGTAGCTGAAATTTAAAATTATTTGACAAAAGCAATAGAAACGAGGTGTTTTCGTGGTTGATCGTATATCTAATCATGAACAACTTTGGGAAGATTGGATAAAAGAAGAAAATGATGCGAATGCGAATCGCTTAATCGAATATTATATGTATTTGGTAAACTACCACGTGCAACGAATCTCTTCAACACTTCCAAAAAATATTAATAAAGAAGATATACGAAGTTTAGGGTTAGTCGGTCTCTATGATGCTTTAAAAAAATTTGATTATGGTCGAGATTTAAAATTTGATACGTATGCTTCGTTTCGAATCAAGGGAGCAATCTTAGATGGATTGCGTAAAGAGGACTGGCTTCCACGGTCAACTAGAGATAAAGTTAAAAAAATTGAAAAAATGAGAGAGCATTTAGAACAAACCTTTCAACGAGAAGCGACTGCAGAAGAAATTGCTAAATATTTGGATTTAACGGTACAGGAAGTGGAAGAAACTGTTAAAGATAGTTTTTTCTCTAACCTTTTATCTATGGAAGAGAAAAAAGGTGCCAATGACGATACTTTTAAAGAAGGTATCGGGTATAGCGTACAAGATAATAAAAATTTAACTCCTGAAGAACAAATTATCCAAACAGAAGATTTTAAAGAATTAGCAGAGGCAATTAAAAATTTATCGAAAAATGAACAACTTGTTCTAAGTTTATTCTATCAACAGGAACTTACTTTCACAGAAATCGGTAAGGTTTTACAGTTAACTACCTCTCGAATTTCACAGGTCCATAAGCAGGCTATTTTTAAAGTAAAAGGGCTATTAATGAATTAAAATAGAATATGTAATGGTAAAGGGGCTAATCACATGCGCGTTTGGAATGAAATGGTACAGTTAAATATTTCTTCTGATAATATGAAGGCAACCCTACAGCTCTTAAATGAGGAAGAAAAGGAACAAATTACTACTTCTGCCATCCAACAATTCTTAAAGGACCAAGGAATAGTTTATGGAATAAAAGAAACGGTTTTAGAAAACATTCAAGAATTAATTACCAAGCAACGAGAGATAGTAATTGCAGAAGGAAAAGCAGCTGAAAATGGTACCGATGGAAAATTTATATTAAGACAAACAATGAATCAAACCCTTTCAAATGATGAGAAAAAGAACTTTAGAGATGTTTCTCGCATTCCAACAGTACAAAAAGACGATCTTTTAGCTGAATTGACCTTACCTACAACAGGTGAACAAGGAATAAATGTTCAAGGTTTAATTGTAAAGCAAAAACCTGGAAAAAAAGTCCGCATGAAAGCAGGAAATAGTGTCCGCTTTGATCAAGATACACTTAGTTTTTATGCAATGGAAGCAGGCCAGCTCTCTATTGGTGAAGATCGTGTTCAGGTATTTCCAGTTTATGATATAAAAGGAGACCTTTCTCTAGAAACTGGTAATTTAGAATTTGTAGGTTCTATTAATATTTATGGAGATGTACCTACGGGTTATTCCGTGAAAGCTGGCGGAGATATAAATGTATTTGGTCTTGTGGAAGGTGCTTTTCTTGATGCTGAACAGAATATTGTTATAAAAGAAGGAATTTCAGGATTGAAAAAAGCTGTTTTAAATGCAGGAGTAGATATCCAGGCAAGCTATATAAATCAAGCTTCTGTTCATGCTGGTCGTGATATTTTAGTTCGAAACTCCATTATACATAGCTACTGTGTTGCACAAGAGAATGTGCGTTGCGGTAACGGTAATATAATAGGTGGAGTAACGACAGCAGGAAAAACAATTGAGGCAAGAGATGTCGGAAATGTAGCAAGTTCAAAAACAGAGCTTACATTTGGTGTGAATAAGAAAAAAAGAGAGCATGAGCAGTATTTATTGGCAAAACAAAAAGAATTAAAAGAAAACTCAATAAAGTTACACACCATTGCTAAGCAAATAAGTTTGAAGAAGGATTCAAACGGGAATTTACCTTCAAAAGAGCGTATTATACTGTTAAAACAGCGTAACATGGTGAAACAAATAAATGACCAGTTAGATGAAATAGAAAAGGATTTAAGTGAACTCCAAGTAGAAATTGGTAATTTAGATGGAATGAACTTAATTGTTAATGGATTGTTGCATCAAAATGTGGAAATTACTTTTGGAAAATATAAGCGATTGATTCAACAAGAATTCAAACGAGTATCAAGCTATCTTGAGGACAATGAAATTGTTGTAAAATATATTGGAAAATCTTAAGGAGGGCTAATCATGAGCTGGAAAGCTGTTGAGATGCAAGTAGCGCTACCTAGAACCAATGATGCAGGAAAAATACAGGATTTGTTGCAACAACAAGGAAGATTAACACAGGATCAATTAGCTGAAAATCAACAAAAAATCAATGAACAAAAACGAAAACAAGTAAATGATTTAGATAAGAAGCAAGCACTAAAAAACAATAAAAATGGCAACCATGGTGCAGCTGAAGAAAATGATAGAAAAGAATTACAGCAAGAGGAAAACGAAGAAGACTTAAATCATCCATTCCTAGGTAACCATGTTGATTTCAATGGATAAAAGAGGGGTAATATGGAATATCTTTTAATCGCTATTAGTTTCATAATTCATCTACTTACATTTATTTTGATAAAAGTTTTATACGGTAAATTAACAAAAGTAGATCAAGTAGAGACAAGTGTAAATCAGCAACAAAAGCAATTAGAGGATACACTTGCAGTATATCTCCTTGAGATTCAAGAAGAAAACAAAGCTTTGATTCAAACAATTGAAAAACTTGAGAAAAGTAATAATCTTGAGAAAAGAAATAATAATGATGATGTTCCCGTTCCTTCTCCAAAAAAAAATACTCCCCTAAAAAAGGAAAAAGCTCCAAGCGAAGCTGAAGAGAATAGATCACCGATTTATTCTCCACCAATTTCAAATTTAAAAGAGGAAAAAGTAGAGTCATCACGTGAAGCTCAAATCTATCATTTGCATGATTTGGGATATAGTATTGATGAAATAGCTAAAAAATTAAACACTGGAAAAACAGAAGTAGAATTAATCCTTAAATTTCACCAAAAAAAAGAGTAAAACCCTTGCCTCGAAAAACTGCATGTGGTATATTTGTTCATGGTGTTAAATACACACGCTTTTTAATAAGATGAGTGGTGCTTAACAGTTCTTATCTTAGATGATGGAAGCGGAGGATAAAAAAACCAAATTAGGAGGAAATATTGTGGCAGTTATTTCAATGAAACAATTACTTGAAGCTGGTGTGCACTTTGGCCACCAAACACGTCGTTGGAATCCGAAAATGAAAAAATATATTTTCACGGAGCGTAACGGCATTTACATCATCGACTTACAAAAGACAGTTAAAAAAGTAGATGAAGCTTACAACTATGTAAAGCAAATCGCAGAGAACGGTGGTACTGTTTTATTTGTAGGTACTAAAAAACAAGCACAAGAATCTGTGAAAGACGAAGCTATTCGTTCTGGTATGTACTTCGTTAACCAACGTTGGTTAGGCGGAACGCTTACTAACTTTGAAACGATTCGCAAACGTATTAATCGTTTGAAATCAATTGAAAAAATGGAAGAAGACGGAACTTTTGAAGTTCTACCTAAAAAAGAAGTGGTAGGACTACTTAAAGAGAAAGAACGTCTTGTTAAATTCTTAGGCGGAATTAAAGATATGAAGAAAATTCCTGATGCCTTATTTATCATTGATCCACGCAAAGAACGTATTGCGGTCGCTGAAGCTCATAAACTTCACATTCCTATTATCGGAATTGTAGATACAAATTGTGACCCTGACGAAATTGATTACGTTATTCCAGCGAATGACGATGCAATTCGTGCTGTTAAGCTTCTTACTGGTAAAATGGCGGATGCTATTTTAGAAGCTAAACAAGGGGAAGAAATAGAAGAGACTTCTCAAGAAGAAGCAGCTTCTACTGAAGAAGAAACTAAAACTGTAAACGAGTAACCAAAAGGTTTAGGTGATAAGGGGGGGACCTTTTATCACCTTTTTTTAAGGAATTGACAACTAAGGAGGAAATATAAAATGGCAGTTACTGCACAGATGGTTAAAGAATTAAGAGAAAAAACAGGTGCGGGTATGATGGATTGTAAAAAAGCATTACAGGAAACAGAAGGTGACATGGACAAAGCTGTAGATTACCTAAGAGAAAAAGGTATTTCTAAAGCCGCAAAAAAAGCAGATCGTATAGCAGCAGAAGGTTCTGCACATGCAGAAGTTGAAGGAAACACAGCTGTATTGTTAGAAGTGAATTGTGAAACAGACTTCGTAACTAAAAACGATCAATTTAAAACATTACTTAGCGAGTTAGGAAAACATTTGCTATCAGAGAAGCCAGAATCTGTGGAAGTTGCATTACAACAACCACTACATGGTAATGGTGAAACGCTAGAATCCTTTATTAACAGTAATATTGCGAAAATTGGAGAAAAACTTTCTCTACGTCGTTTTACTATTTTTGAAAAATCTGATCAAGATGCATTTGGTACTTATATTCACATGGGTGGTAATATTGGCGTTGTCACTGTACTCGAAGGTACAACTGATGATAAAGTAGCAAAAGATATTGCAATGCATGCTGCAGCTGTAAAGCCTACGTATGTATCTCGTGATGCTGTAGATGCAGAAGAAATTGAAAAAGAAAGAGAAGTATTAAAAACACAAGCTTTAAATGAAGGAAAGCCAGAAAACATCGTTGAAAAAATGGTGGAAGGCCGCTTAAATAAATACTTTGAAGATATTTGTCTTCTAGAGCAAAGCTTTGTTAAAGATCCAGATCAAAAAGTGAAGCAAGTAGTTAAGAATGCAGGTGCTTCTGTTAAAACATTTGTCCGTTATGAAGTTGGCGAAGGAATGGAAAAACGTGAAGATAACTTTGCTGATGAAGTAATGAGTCAAGTAAATAAAAAATAATTAATTGTAAATATACAGAAAAGGGACACATTGTGTCCCTTTTGTGTAAAGATAGAAGAGACAAGTTAATATAAACCATAATCTGATATCTGTGTTTTCTATTTATAAATAAGATATTTCAAAGATCAAATCAATGGACAATAGAATGATATATTTAATAAAATATTTACATATATGGAGGTTAATATGGCAACTGCTAACTACAGAAGAATCGTATTAAAATTAAGTGGAGAAGCACTGAGTGGAGAACAGGGATATGGTATTGAACCTTCAGTTATTCAGTCTATTGCTAAACAAATTAAAGATGTAGTAGAGCTTGGAGTTGAAGTGGCTGTAGTTGTTGGTGGTGGTAATATTTGGAGAGGTAAAGTTGGAAGCGAAATGGGAATGGATAGAGCTAATGCAGATTACATGGGGATGCTTGCTACAGTAATGAATTCCTTAGCACTTCAGGATAGCTTAGAAAATGTCGGTATTCCTACTAGAGTCCAAACCTCTATCGAAATGAGACAAGTAGCAGAACCATATATAAGAAGAAAAGCAATTCGCCACTTAGAAAAAAAACGTGTAGTGATTTTTGCTGCTGGTACTGGTAATCCTTACTTTTCCACAGATACTACAGCCGCTTTAAGAGCAGCAGAAGTAGAGGCAGATGTCATTTTAATGGCTAAAAATAATGTCGATGGAGTTTATACAGCAGATCCAAAATTAGATAGTCAAGCAAAGAAATATGAACAATTATCCTATATGGAAATTTTAAATGAAGGCTTGGGTGTTATGGATTCTACTGCCTCGTCTTTGTGTATGGATAACAATATTCCATTATTAGTATTTTCAATTTCAGAAGAAGGCAATATAAAACGCGCTGTCCTAGGTGATAAAATAGGAACAGTAATAAAGGGGAGTTAAAAATGTCAGAAAAAATAATTAAAGATACTCGTGAGAAAATGACACAATCAGTAAAGTCTTATTCAAAAAATCTTTCTACCGTAAGAGCAGGTAGAGCTAATCCAGCTCTTTTAGATAGTATATTTGTGGACTATTACGGAGCAGCTACACCTTTAAATCAACTAGCAACTATTTCAGTTCCTGAAGCTAGGTTACTAGTCATTACACCGTTTGATAAGGGTTCTATTTCTGATGTAGAAAAGGCTATTCAAAAAGCTGATTTAGGCTTAGCACCATCAAGTGATGGAAATGTTGTTCGAATAAATATCCCACCGCTAACTGAAGAAAGAAGAAAAGAATTAATAAAAGTAGTGGGGAAATTTGCTGAGGAAGCAAAAGTGCAAATTAGAAATCATCGTAGAGATGCCAATGATCAGTTGAAAAAAGATGAAAAAAATGGAGATCTTACACAGGATGATTTACGTGATTATCAAGACCAAGTCCAAAAAGAAACTGACAAATATATTAATGAAGTTGATGAATTAACCAAACAAAAAGAAAAAGAAATGATGGAAGTTTAAGGCAAAAGAAGTTAAAATAAAGGTGGTAAGTAAGACCCTCTTCAAAAGAGGGTTTTTCCACTTTTATTACGTAATATCTAATAAGTAAGTTAAAATAGACTTTTTAAGTTGATATTTGACAAAAAGTTAGATTCTTAAATTATAAACCTTAAATAAACTAGGAATATGAAGAGAACTTTTTCTCTAACTGTTTTTAATTGGAGTGGGAGAAAAAGTTTTCTCCATAATTTCAAAAATTTTTTTATTAACTGATGGAGGATTTAACATGTCTAAGTTTAAACTTCCTTTTTTAAGAAAAGCTACGACATTGAATGATTATGAACTAAGCAAAGAGAATATCCCCGAGCATATAGCAATTATTATGGACGGAAATGGCCGTTGGGCAAAAAAAAGAGGTTTGCCAAGATTTGCTGGTCACCGAGAAGGCATGGATACCGTCAAGAAAATTGTTAAAGTTGCTAATAAATACGATGTGAAGATACTTACTTTATATGCGTTTTCAACTGAAAATTGGAAGCGACCAAAAAAGGAAATAGATTATTTAATGAAACTTCCAATGGAGTTTTTACATACATATTTGCCTGAATTAATAGAAGAAAATGTTCGGTTAGAGACAATTGGAGAATTTGAAGCTCTACCGCCTCATACTAAACAAGCCGTACAAGATGCTATTGAGAAGACTTCTCGCAATGATGGTTTAATTTTAAATATTGCGTTAAACTATGGTAGTAGGTATGAAATGACACAAGCAATCCAAGCAATTTGTAAGGATGTAGAATCGAAAAAGTATACTATTGATGAAATTGATGAAAGTGCTTTAAACCAGCATCTCTATACACATCATTTAAAGGATCCAGATTTGTTAATAAGAACGAGTGGAGAATTACGCCTAAGTAATTTCTTATTATGGCAGGCTGCATACTCAGAACTATGGTTTACAGAAGAGCTTTGGCCAGATTTTAATGAAGATCTTTTTGTGGAAGCAATTAGAGATTATCAACAGAGAAAGCGTCGATTCGGCGGGATATAAGGTGTGAATTAAATTGAAAACTAGAATTGTAACAGCTATATTAGCAATTGCATTGTTTTTTCCTTTAGTATTTTTAGGTGCATGGCCCTTCTATATAATCATGTATATTATTGCAACGCTCGGTTTATTAGAACTATTAAAAATGCGTGCTGCTTTTAATTATCCTATACCAACCGGTCTAACAATTATTTTATTGTGGTCGTTATTATTTCAAAGTGATTATGTGTTATTTTCTACTAAACTTGAAATATTACTCTTCATTGTATTATTGCTACTAGCGTATACCGTGCTGGTCAAAAATAAATTTACATTTAATGATTGTGCGTTTTTGGTATTATCAGCAATTTATGTTGGGTTAGGCTTCTATTATTTCATTCAAACTAGAACTGTAGACAACGGACTTGTCTATATATTTTATGCTATCCTTGTTATACTAGCGACAGACACTGGTGCCTATTTTAGTGGACGATTATTCGGTAAGCGCAAACTATGGCCCGAAATAAGCCCTAAAAAGACCATTGAAGGTGCTGTGGGTGGAATCATTTTATCTTGTATCGTTGCGCTTGTCTTTCATTTTTACTTTGCGGTGCATGAGTCTATAGTAATTCTTTTAATTGTTACAGTACTCGCATCGATATTTGCTCAGGTGGGTGATTTAGTAGAATCTGCAATTAAAAGACATTATGCTGTCAAGGATTCTGGTAAAATTTTACCTGGACACGGTGGTATTTTAGACCGCTTTGATAGTTGGTTATTTGTTTTTCCTTTATTGCATTTTATTCACTTTATTTCATAAATATTAATAGGAGCGTCTCATTACATGAAAAATATTTGTTTGTTAGGTGCTACAGGCTCTATTGGATTACAGACGATAGATATAATTGGAGCGCATAAAGAAAAATTTCGTTTATATGCACTTGCTTTTGGAAAAAATATTGAAAAAGCTTTACCAATTATTAAAAAACATGAACCAAAAATAATTGTTGTTCAGGATAATAATGTAAGAAAAATGTTATTAGCTGAGAGCTTAAACCACAAATGCGAAATACTTATTGGACAAGAAGGAATGATAGCTATATCTGAAGATCCTCAAACAGATATTGTTGTAAATGCAGTTATGGGAAGCGTAGGTCTTCCAGCTACTATAGCTGCTATCAAGAAGCGAAAACAAATTGCGATCGCTAATAAAGAAACATTAGTAACTGCAGGACACATTGTGATGGATTTGGCTAAAAAAAATGGTGTTCATTTGTTGCCTGTTGATAGTGAGCACTCTGCTATTTTTCAATCCTTAAATGGTGAAAAATCTAGTGATATACATAAAGTGATCTTAACTGCTTCAGGCGGTAGCTTCCGTGATAAAAAAAGGGATGAGTTAGTTGGGGTTACGGTGGAAGATGCTCTAAACCACCCTAATTGGAGTATGGGCGCTAAAATCACAATTGACTCTGCAAGTATGATGAATAAAGGTCTGGAAGTTATCGAAGCTCATTGGCTTTTTGATATCGCTTATAAAGATATAGAGGTTTTACTTCATAAAGAGAGTGTTATTCATTCTATGATAGAATTTCAGGATAAGAGCGTAATGGCACAGCTTGGAACTCCTGATATGCGAATACCAATTCAATACGCATTAACTTATCCGGATCGAGAAGCTTTTGCACAAAGTAAACGTCTTGATTTGGCAGAGATTAGCACACTTCATTTTGCGAAAATGGATATGGAGCGTTTTCCATGTTTAGCTTATGCTTTTAAGGCTGGAGAAATTGGTGGCTCGATGCCAACAGTTTTAAATGCAGCAAATGAAGCTGCTGTTGATTTATTTTTAAATGGAAAAATCACTTTTTTAGAAATTGAAAAAGTGATCGAGAGTAGCATGGAAAATCATCAAGTGATAAACGAACCCAATCTTGAAACAATTATAAATATTGATCAGGAAACACGCCAGAGAATCTATCACAGATATTAGATGTATTTTTTTCTAAAAGGAAGGAGTGAATAAAACTTGAATACAGTCATTGCTTTTATTTTTATGTTCGGACTCCTTGTGTTTGTTCACGAGTTTGGACACTTCATTTTTGCTAAGCGAGCGGGTATGCTTGTAAGAGAATTTGCAATAGGTTTTGGTCCGAAAGTTTTTTCTACTAAGAAAAATGAAACATTATATACTGTTAGACTTTTACCACTTGGTGGATATGTTAGAGTGGCAGGAGAAGATCCAGAAATAATTGATTTGAAACGTGGGCAACACGTCGGATTAGAATTCAATGAGGCTGGAAAAGTAAACAAGATTATTGTGAATAATAAATCAAAGCATCCAAATGCACAAGTAGTAGAAGTTGAAAGAATAGACTTGGATCATCAATTAGTAATTGAAGGATACGAGATTGAAACAGAAACAAAGCTACATTTCCAAGTTGATGAAAAAGCTGACTTTATCATGGATGAAAAGGAAACACAAATCGCTCCATATAATCGTCAGTTTTCTTCTAAAACAGTAGGCCAAAGAGGAATACAATTATTTGCTGGGCCAATGATGAATTTCCTTTTAACAATTGTTATCTTCATTATTTTAGGCTACGTACAAGGGGTACCTGTTGATGAGATTGAAATTGGCAATGTGCAACCGGATAGTCCTGCTGATGAAGCTGGATTTGTAGAAGGTGATACAGTTTTAAGTATTGAAAATCAATCAATTTCTGAATGGGAACAATTTCAAGAGATTGTTCAAAGCAATCCAGAAACGCCTCTAGAAATGAATGTATTAAGAGGGAATGAAGAGCTTAATTTAACGGTAACACCAAGGCTTATTGAGACACCTGAACAATCTATAGGTCAAGTGGGTGTTCAATTGGCTTTAGAAAAGTCATTTTGGGGATCTATACCCTATAGTTTAGAACAGACCTACGATTGGTCGAAATTAATTCTAGTAAACCTAGGGAAGCTTGTTACAGGACAATTTTCTATTGACATGCTATCTGGACCTGTAGGCATTTATGATGCCACTGATCAAGTTGTTAAGACAGGCTTTCTGAACTTTTTAACTTGGACTGCCATTTTGAGTGTTAACTTAGGCATAATTAATTTACTACCACTCCCAGCTCTTGACGGGGGTCGGCTATTATTTGTCGGATTAGAAGCAGTACGTGGTAAACCGATTGATCCACAAAAAGAAGGTGTTGTACACTTTATAGGATTCGCGCTATTAATGCTACTAATGATTGTTGTTACATGGAATGATATCCAACGATTATTTTTATAAATTAGATAAGTTAGATGAGGTGACCCAAAAGAATGAGGCAAAGTCAGACATTATTACCAACGTTAAAAGAAACACCAGCAGGTGCTGACATTAAAAGTCATCAACTGTTATTGCGTGCTGGGTTTATTCGCCAAACAGCATCAGGAGTATATAGCTTCTTACCTTTAGGTAAAAAAGTTCTAACAAAAGTAGAAGCAATTGTACGAGAAGAAATGGAAAATGCGGGTGCAGTAGAAATGTTAATGCCTGCACTTCAACCAAGTGAACTATGGAAAGAAACAAATAGATGGGATAACTTTGGTCCAGAGTTAATGCGTCTACATGATCGTCATCATAGAGAGTTTGCACTTGGTGCTACGCATGAAGAAGTTATAACAGACTTAATTCGAAGTGAGATAAATTCCTATAAGAAATTACCGCTTACTCTCTATCAAATCCAAACGAAGTTTCGAGATGAAAAAAGACCTCGATTTGGCTTATTACGAGGTAGAGAATTTGTGATGAAGGATGCTTATTCCTTTCATACTAACGACGAGAGCTTAGACGAAGTTTATGATCGTTTGTTTACTGCTTATTCTAATATATTTAAGCGTTGCGGCTTAAATTTTCGAGCAGTAATTGCAGATTCTGGTGCAATGGGTGGTAAAGATACACATGAATTTATGGTTCTATCTGAAGTTGGTGAAGATACAATAGCTTATTCAGATTCAAGTGATTATGCCGCTAATATAGAAATGGCACCTGTTATTGATCGATATGAAGATACTAAACAAACTGAGATTGATGAATTGGCCCTCGTTTCCACACCGAATCAAAAGACTATGGTAGAAGTGGCTAGTTTCTTAAATCGTCCGTTAGATCAAGGTATTAAATCCTTGTTATTTAAAATAGATGAGGAATTTGTTCTTGTATTAACACGTGGAGATCATGATGTTAACGACATCAAATTAAAGCACATATATCAAGCAGTTGAGGTCGAATTAGCAACCGAAGAGGAAGCAAAGAATCTTTTAGGGGCTTCTGTTGGATCACTAGGACCAGTGAATGTTAAGAATGTTGAAGTTATTGCGGACTACAGTGTGAAATCTATTGTTGACGGATATTGTGGTGCAAATGAAGATGACAAGCATTATATTAATGTTCAACCTGAAAGAGATCTAGTGATCAGTAAATATGAAGACATCCGCTTTATAAAAGAAGGGGATCTTTCACCGGACGGTAATGGTATAATTAAATTCGCTAAAGGTATTGAGGTTGGTCATGTTTTTAAACTAGGAAAAGTTTATACAGAAAAAATGGGCGCCAATTACCTTGACGAGTTTGGTAAATCACAGGTTATGACAATGGGTTGTTATGGTATAGGTGTTTCTAGAACATTAGCTGCAATTGTCGAGCAGTATAATGATGAAAACGGAATTACTTGGCCAAGTGCTGTAGCTCCTTATCAAATTCATATGCTAACCATGCAGAGTAATAAAGAAGAACAAGTAGAATTAGCAGAACAGATATATACAACTTTAAAAGAAAATCAAATAGATGTACTTTATGATGACCGTAAAGAGCGTCCAGGCGTTAAATTTGCTGATAGTGACCTCATTGGTATTCCAGTAAGACTTACTATTGGGAAAAAAGCAAATGAGGGAATAATTGAATGTAAAATTAGAGCTACAGGTGAACAATTTGATATTCATATTTCTGAACTGCTTGGTCGTTTACAAGAAGTATTATAAATGCGATTCCCTTGTCATAACGACAAGGGAATTTATCTATAAGCTGTTCTTGACTTTAATGGGAAAGGAAGTAGTTAGATGTCCATGACTGGCGCAAAGAAAATGGAAGTCCTCTTAGATCAAATTGAGTTACCAAAAGATATTCGCGAACAATATTTTAAATCGGCTAAACTGGAAAAATTAATTGTTCACCGTCAAAGTAAAGTTTGGCATTTTTATTTTCATTTTGAAAATGTACTACCTCCAGATGTATATCAATTGTTTATTTTAAAATTAAATACTGCATTTTCAAATATCGCAGCAGTAAAGTGGAACATTCAAACCGAGAACAATAAGATTTCAAGTACTTATATGAAAGAATATTGGAATATATTTATTTCTGAAATTGTTAAAGCTTCACCTCGATATAAATCGATGGAATTCAACAAACCAATAGTTAACGATAATAACATTATGTTAACTTGCCAAGATGACATTCAATTGCAATCGATTAAAAAAAATATAGAACCACAGTATCGCTCCTTTTGCGAGAAAATTGGTGCTAGCTTTTTTACGATTGATATTGAGATTAATCAGGAACAAGACGAAATTCAAAAGTTTAAAGAAAGAAAAGATATGGAAGATAAAGCTTTTGTACAGCAAGCAGTAAAGCAAATTGAAGAAAAAGCTAAGCAAGATGACCAAGGAAATAAAGGTCCTATTTCTATTGGATATGCGATAAAAGGTACTCCTATAGAAATGGAAAGTATAAAGGAAGAGGATCGAGGAATTATCATGCAAGGGTATGTCTTCGATGCTGAAGTAAGAGAGTTAAGATCTGGCCGACATCTGTTGATTATGAAAATGACTGATTATACCGATTCATTTTCCGTTAAAATGTTTTCAAAAGGCGATCAGGATGCCGATACTTTTAGTTCCATCAAAGCTGGAATTTGGTTAAAGGTAAAGGGTACGATTCAAACAGATAATTTCTCTAATGAACTAACGATGATGGTTAATGATATGCAGGAAATTGAAGGAACAATAAGAAATGATGCTGGCATAGATAATGAAAAAAGAATTGAGCTACATACTCATACCGTTATGAGCTCAATGGATGCTGTTGTTACTGCATCAAAATTGGTCGAGCAAGCTGGTAAATGGGGCCATGAAGCAATTGCTATTACAGATCATGCAGGTGTTCAGTCCTATCCAGAAGCATATGCTGCAGGACAAAAGCATGGCGTAAAAGTGATTTACGGTGTGGAAGCGAATGTGGTCGATGATGGAGTACCGATGGCCTATAATGAAACTGACCGAGATTTAGAAGAAGCCACATATGTTGTTTTTGACGTAGAAACTACAGGGCTATCAGCAAAATATGACACGATAATAGAACTCGCTGCAGTTAGGATAAAAAATGGGGAAATTATTGATAAATATGAATCCTTTGCAAATCCACATCATCCACTATCTGAAACAACGACGAATTTGACTGGTATTACAGATGATATGGTTCAAAATGCGCCTGAAGTAGAGGAAGTTCTAAAGGAATTTCAAGCGTGGATGAAGGATGATATATTAGTTGCCCATAATGCTTCTTTTGATATGGGATTTTTAAACACAGGCTTTGAGAAGTTTGGCTATGAGAAAGCTGAAAATCCCGTTATCGATACATTAGAATTAGCTCGATTTTTATTTCCGGAATTAAAAAATCATCGACTAAACACATTGTGTAAAAAAATGGATATCGAACTTACGCAACACCATAGAGCTATCTATGATGCTGAAGCTACAGGCTATTTATTATGGAAATTCATTAAGCTTTCACTAGAAAAAGAAATAACTAATCACAAGCACTTTAACCTTCATATGGGGGAAGGGAATGCTTATCAACGCGCTAGGCCATTTCATGCTACATTACTTGCTACAAATGAAGTTGGATTAAAAAATATTTATAAATTAGTTTCTACTGCTCATATTGATTATTTTTACAGAGTTCCCCGAATTCCGCGATCTAAGTTACAACAGCTTCGAGAGGGAATTATTGTAGGTTCTGCCTGTGATAAGGGTGAGGTCTTTGAGGCAATGATGCAAAAATCAGTTGAAGAAGCCGAAAGTGTTGCATCTTTCTATGACTATATAGAAGTTCAACCGCCAGAAAATTATTATCATTTAATAGAAAAAGAGCTTATTCAAAATGAAGCACAATTATTTGATATATTAAAAAATATTATTGATATGTGTGATAGATTGGATAAGACTTGTGTGGCAACAGGAAATGTCCATCATTTAGAAGAAAATGACCGTCTTTATCGACAAATCTTGATAAGCTCACAAAGTGGAAATCCACTAAGTAGACAAAGACTACCGAATGTTCACTTTAGAACTACAGTTGAAATGATGGAGGCATTCCATTTTATTCCGAAAGAAAAAGCAAAAGAAATCATCATTTCTAATCCGAAATTATTAGTAGATAAAATAGATGACGTAAAACCTGTTAAAGAAGATCTCTATACACCCAATATAGAAGGAGCAGATAGTGAGATCAGGCAATTAAGCTATGATTATGCCCGTTCCATATATGGTGATCCACTACCTGAATTAATTGAGAAGAGAATTGAGAAAGAATTAGAAAGTATCATCGGACATGGTTTTGCCGTTATTTATTTAATCTCACAAAAGCTAGTGAAAAAATCATTAAATGATGGTTATTTAGTTGGTTCGAGGGGGTCTGTTGGATCTTCTTTAATAGCAACTTTTACTGAAATCACTGAAGTAAATCCATTACCACCACATTATGTTTGTCCTTCATGCAAACATAATGAGTTTTTTACAGATGGTTCAGTTGGTAGTGGTTTTGATTTGGACGATAAGAATTGTCCCAAATGTGATACCGAATTAAAGAAAGACGGACAGGATATTCCATTTGAAACCTTTTTAGGCTTTAAAGGTGATAAAGTTCCCGATATTGATTTGAATTTTTCAGGGGAATATCAACCACGAGCACATAACTACACTAAGGTATTGTTTGGAGAAGAGAAAGTATTTCGAGCGGGAACAATAGGTACTGTCGCAGAAAAAACTGCATATGGGTATGTGAAAGGATATGCTTCTGATCACGATTTAAATTATAAAGCCGCAGAAGTAGACCGTTTGGTCAAAGGATGTACTGGGGTGAAACGTACTACTGGACAACACCCTGGTGGTATCATAGTTGTACCGGACGATAAAGAAATATATGATTTTACACCTATCCAATTTCCCGCGGATGATCGTAATTCCGAATGGAAAACCACACATTTTGATTTTCATTCAATTCATGACAATTTGTTAAAATTGGATATACTAGGGCACGATGATCCAACTGTTATCCGGATGCTCCAAGATTTGAGTGGAATCGATCCACAAACTATTCCAATCGATGATGCTGAAGTAATGAAAATATTTTCAGGTCCCGATGTTTTAGGGGTAACAGCTGATCAAATTAATTGTAAGACAGGAACATTAGGGGTTCCAGAATTTGGAACGCGATTTGTTAGACAGATGTTAGAAGATACTAAGCCCAAAACATTTGCAGAATTAGTAATCATTTCTGGGCTTTCGCATGGAACAGATGTATGGCTAGGAAATGCCCAAGAGCTAATAAATGACGGAATTTGTGGTTTGCCGGATGTAATAGGGTGTCGTGATGATATCATGGTTTATCTCATGCATAAAGGATTAGATGCGTCCCTTGCATTTAAAATTATGGAATTTGTTAGAAAAGGGAAAGGCCTTCAAGACGAATGGATAGACGAAATGAAAAAACATGATGTACCTAACTGGTATATCGATTCATGTAAGAAAATAAAATATATGTTTCCAAAAGCTCATGCTGCTGCATATGTATTAATGGCTGTGCGTATTGCTTATTTCAAAGTCCATTATCCACTTTATTTTTACGCTGCGTATTTTACAGTAAGGGCGGGGGATTTTGATTTAGATTCCATGGTAAAGGGTTCCTCTCAAATTAGAAAGAGGATTGAAGAAATACAGGCAAAGGGAAATGATGCGACTCCAAAGGAAAAAAGCTTGCTGACTGTTATGGAAATAGCACTAGAAATGAATGAACGAGGTTATTCTTTCCAAAAGGTTGATTTATACCGTTCAGAAGCTGCAGAATTTGTAGTTGATGGTGACACATTGATCCCTCCATTTAACGCTGTAGATGGTTTGGGTACAAATGCCGCACTTAACATTGTAAATGCTAGAAAAGACGGAGAATTTTTATCTAAAGAAGATTTAAGAGAAAGAAGTAGAATTTCAAAAACAGTTTTAGAATATTTAGATAACCATGGTTGCTTGCAAGGAATGGCAGATAAAAACCAATTGTCCTTGTTTTAAATTTGCTAATGGTTGCATTTACTAATCATCCGTGCTATATTTTAAGTATCTTGTAACAAACGTGTCGTTGAAAGAGTGGGATTTTCCCACTCTTTCTTGTTACGACCAAGTTCGTGTTGGTGTTATTTTTCATTCGTAATAGGGTAAAGAAGTAATCCCTTGCCAATTCAACCTGGCAAGGGATTTATCATTGTAAAAGAAGAAAGTGTTAGGAAGTATTGATAAGGGAATTATACTTATAATAAAGAAGAAATCTTAAAACACTCAGGACTTAAATAAAGGAGGGAATAAATTGGCAAACAAAATTGTAGAAGAAACAGAACAACTCCTGCAACCCATACTAGAAGAATTGAATTTGGAATTAGTAGAAGTATTGTATGAAAAAGAGGGAAAAAATTGGTTTCTTCGCATATATATAGACAAGGCTGGCGGAGTAGATATTGAAGAATGTGGTACGGTATCGGAACGCTTAAGTGAAAAGCTAGATGAAATTGACCCTATCACAGGAGCATATTTCCTAGAAGTATCCTCACCCGGTGTAGAAAGACCACTGAAAAAGCCCGAAGATTTTAAAGCGCATGTTGGGGATAATATCTTTGTGAAATTATATCAGCCAATAGACAATGAAAAAGAATTCAATGGGAAATTACTTTCATTCAAAGAAGATTTAGTGGAGATCGAATACAAGGTTAAAACACGAAAGAAAACACTAGAAATACCGTATAAGCTTATTGCAAAAGCTAATCTATCTGTAAGTTTCGATTAAAGGGGGATAAATAGTGAATAAGGAATTATTTGAAGCAATCAATTACTTAGAAAAAGAAAAAGGGATTAATAAGGAAGTATTAATCGATGCTCTAGAAGCTGCGTTAATCTCTGCTTATAAGAAAAATTTTAAGTCAGCATCAAATGTACGTGTCGATTTAAATGAAGAGTCTGGAAGCATGCATGTGTATTCACAAAAAGAAATTGTGGAAGCGGTGGAAGATCACCAACAACAGCTTTCATTAGAGGAAGCTCAAGAGATTAATCCTAACTATGAATTAGGTGACGTAATCGAAATTGAAGTAACACCAAGGGATTTCGGAAGAATTGCTGCTCAAGCTGCTAAACAAGTAGTGACACAGCGTGTACGTGAGGCTGAACGTGGTGTAATCTTTAGCGAATATATTGACCGTGAAGATGACATTATGACAGGTATAATTCAGCGAATGGACCCTAGGTTTATTTATGTGAATCTTGGTAAAGTTGAAGCTAAGCTACCAGAGAGTGAGCAAATGGCGGCAGATAAGTACCAGGTTCATGATCGAATAAAAGTATATGTTACAAAGGTAGAAAACACGAATAAAGGCCCAAGTATTTTTGTTTCAAGAACCCATCCAGGTCTTTTAAAACGACTATTTGAAATGGAAGTACCTGAAATTTATGATGGCACTGTTGAAGTGAAATCAGTTGCAAGAGAAGCTGGAGATCGCTCAAAGATATCTGTATATGCAAAAGATGAAGATATAGATCCAGTAGGTTCTTGTGTAGGACAAAAAGGGCAGCGAGTTCAGACAATCGTGGATGAACTGAAGGGTGAAAAAATTGATATTGTAGAATGGTCTGAAGACCCAGTAGTCTATGTTTCAAATGCACTTAGCCCATCTAAAGTAGTAGAAGTAATTGTGAATGAAGAAGAAAAAGCAACTACTGTTATCGTCCCAGATTACCAACTATCATTAGCAATTGGTAAAAGAGGACAAAATGCGCGACTTGCAGCAAAGATGACAGGGTGGAAAATTGATATTAAAAGTGAATCAGAGGCAAAAGAAGAAGGTTTATTATCTGAAAAAAGTCAACCAAATGAGGAATTAGGGGACAATGCCTATTCTGTTATGGATGAAGACTTGTTTGAATAAGGAGGTATACACATGCCTAAAAAAGTCAAAAAGGTTCCATTGAGAAGATGTGTAATTACGAAAGAAATGAAACCTAAGAAAGAATTAATTCGTGTAGTTAAAAATAAAGAAGGTGAAGTTTTTGTAGATACCACTGGAAAGAAAAATGGTCGTGGTGCCTACTTAACACTAGACCCTGAAGTGATTAAACAAGCAGAAAAATCAAGAGAACTTGATAAAAACTTAGCAGTCAAAATTCCTGATGCTATATATGAAGAATTAATGGATATGATTGGTAGGAAATCAATTTGAATAATAAGTCATCATATTTAAATTTATTAGGATTAGCTTATCGTGCAGGTGCATGTACGTTAGGAGAAGAATTCATTGTAAAAGAAATTCAGCAAGGACGTGCTAAATTAGTGTTATTGGCAAATGACACTGGTAAACAAACAAGCAAAAAAATACGTGATAAATGTAAGTCTTATGAAGTTCCATGTTACGTGGTAGATAATCGTGACATATTATCACAAGCAATTGGTAAGGAAGGTCGAGTAGCTATTTCCATTCAAGATAAGGGCTTTGCTAAAAAGTTCATGACGTTACTTGATGAATCTAATCGGGGGTGAATGTATGAGTAAAATTAGAGTATACGAATACGCAAAGGAAAATAAGGTTTCTAGTAAAGAAGTTATTAACATATTGAAAGATTTAAATGTTGCTGTTTCAAATCATATGTCAACGATTGATGATGAAATAATTAAACAATTAGATACTCATTTTAAAGGCTCATCAAAAGACGATAAAAAAGATGAGAAACAAGATGAGAAACAAGATGAGAAACAAGATGAGAAAACAAATAAAGCTGCAAAGCCAGAGGTATCTAAAAAGAAATCAAAATCGAAAGATAATAATAATTCAAAGAATACTACACCGGATACAAAAGAAAAGGCAGAAGATAACACAGAAAATGAAAATAGAATAAGTTATATAGGCACGTTAACTGTAGGAGAATTAGCTGGAAAGCTAGAAAAAGAATCTAGTGAAATTATCAAAAAGTTAATGTCATTAGGTGTTATGGCTACAATCAACCAAGATTTAGATGATGAATCGATTGAATTAATTTGTGCTGAATATAATGTCGAAGTAGATAAAGAAACAGAAATTGATGAAGCTGATTTGATTCATTTTATACCTGAGGATGATGAAGAGGCTTCAGAAGAAAGACCACCTGTTGTTACGATTATGGGACACGTCGATCACGGTAAAACCACTTTATTAGACTCCATTCGAAATACAAAAGTTTCAGAAGGTGAAGCTGGAGGTATTACACAACATATCGGTGCTTATCAAATAGAAGAAAATGGCAAAAAAATAACTTTCTTAGATACACCAGGTCATGCTGCTTTTACAAGTATGAGATCACGTGGAGCACAGGTTACAGATATTGCAATCTTAGTAGTTGCAGCAGATGACGGTGTTATGCCTCAAACAGTTGAAGCTATAAATCACGCTAAAGCTGCTGATGTACCAATTATTATTGCTGTTAATAAGATGGATAAAGAAGGAGCCAATCCTGACCGTGTGATGCAGGAATTAACCGAGCATCAATTAGTACCAGAAGACTGGGGCGGCGACACTATTTTTGTTCAGCTTTCAGCGATCAAGCATGAAGGTATAGATTCACTTTTAGAAATGGTTTTATTGGTTGCCGAAGTAGAAGAATTAAAGGCAAACTCTAATCGCAGAGCAAATGGTACTGTAATAGAGGCGCAACTAGATAAAGGAAGAGGATCAGTTGCTACTTTACTTGTACAAAATGGGACATTAAAAGTAGGAGATCCGATAGTAGTCGGGAATACCTTCGGTCGCGTTCGTGCAATGGTTAACGATTTAGGTAAACGAGTAAAACAAGCTGGTCCATCTACACCAGTAGAGATCACTGGTTTAAACGAAGTACCTTCAGCTGGAGATCAATTTGTTGTATTTAAAGACGAGAAAAAAGCTAGACAAATTGGTGAACTAAGACAACAAAAACAAATTGAAATAAATCGTGGTGATCAAGCACGCGTAAGTTTAGATGATCTCTTTGAGCGTATCAAGCAAGGTGAAATGAAAGACTTAAACCTTATTGTAAAAGCTGACGTACAAGGTGCAGTTGAAGCCTTGGCTGCATCTTTAAGAAAAATTGATGTAGAGGGTGTGAATGTTCATATCATTCATACAGGTGTTGGTGCTATTAAAGAATCAGATATTATTTTAGCTTCAGCTTCTAATGCTATCGTAATAGGGTTTAATGTTCGCCCAGATGTAAATGCTAAGAAAGCTGCTGAATCTGAAAAAGTGGATGTTCGTTTACACCGCATTATTTATAAAGCTATTGAAGAAATTGAAGCAGCAATGCAAGGTATGTTAGATCCTGAATTTGAAGAAAAAGTAATTGGACAAGCTGAAGTCCGTGAAATCTTTAAAGTATCCCGTATTGGTACCATTGCTGGTAGTTATGTTACGGATGGTAAATTAACTAGAGATGCAGGCGTTCGAGTAGTACGTGATGGTGTTGTTATTTTTGAAGGTGAAATTGATACACTAAAACGTTTCAAAGATGATGTGAAAGAAGTAGCTCAAAACTATGAGTGTGGTATAACCATTACTAATTTCAATGATCTTAAAGAGGGCGACGTAATTGAAGGTTTTGTTATGCAAGAAATTGAAAGATGATCTTACTCGTAGCAGAAATAGAGTGTTTCTTTTATGAACCTCATTCGCTAAAAGAAAAGCGAGCGATTATTAAGAAGCTTCTGCATCGATTACAAAAGGAGCGAAATGTTACAGTCGCAGAAATTGATTATCAAGAGCTATGGCAAAGAACGAAAATTGCCATAGCAACTGTTTCTTCAGATTATGTCCAAGCTGAAAGAATTATTAATCAATCCTTTGCAATCATTGATCAATTTACTGAGCTTGAACGTACCATAACTAATATTGATAGGTACTAAGAAATAATATTCGTTGAGGTGATAAGATGAGTGAGTTAAGAGCTAATCGAGTAGGAGAACAGATGAAGAAAGAATTAGGCGATATAATATCACGGAAAATTAAAGATCCCAGAGTAGGTTTCGTTACTGTGACGGATGTAGAGGTTACAGGAGATCTGCAGCAAGCTACAATTTTCATCTCAGTATTAGGTGAAGATAAGCAGAAGCAAGATACGCTAGTAGGTCTTGCAAAAGCTAAGGGCTTTATTCGCTCTGAAATCGGGAAAAGAATTCGTCTACGCAAAACTCCGGAATTAATTTTTGAGTGGGATGAGACGATAGAAAAAGGAAATCGTATTGAGCATATTTTACGTGATTTAAATAATCCGGATGCTTAATTTTGATTGAGAGGCTCCATTATAAATGATAGAACCCTTGTTTATACAGCAGGGGTTCTTACCAATTTTAAATACTGTTTTGATTAAGGTGGAGAGAATCTAATGCATGGAATATTACCAGTTTGGAAACCAAAGGGCTATACATCGCATGATTGTGTTTTTAAAATTAGAAAATGGTTACATATAAAAAAAGTAGGACACACAGGAACCTTAGATCCGGAAGTTGAGGGAGTACTGCCAATTTGTATAGGCGAAGCAACAAAAATTGTACCGTATTTAACGGATACAGATAAAACATATGTTGCTACCATGACATTGGGTTTATCTACTGATACAGAAGATCAAACAGGGAATATTACCTCACAACAAGAGGTGAATGAGCAAGTTTCTAAAGAAGAGATTTTAAATAATCTTAATGCTTTTGAGGGAATAATTAAACAGCAAGTACCTTTATATTCAGCAGTCAAAGTAAAAGGAAAAAAATTATATGAATACGCAAGAAATGGTGAATTCGTTGAAAGACCAATTCGAGAGGTTCACATCCATAATATTCGATTAATAGATAGTACCTATGATAAAGTCAAGAAGACACAAGACGTGCAATTCGAAGTAGCATGTTCGAAAGGTACTTATATAAGAACCCTTTGTAAAGATATTGGTGGTAGAATTGGTTACCCAGCACATATGTCAAAGCTAATAAGGACTGCTGCAGGAAGCTTCAATGAAAGTCAATCCATAAAGTTATTTGATATTCCAAACATTATAGAGAATAATGAAATTAAATCAATTTTATTGCCCATCTCTACGGGTGTTTCTTATTTAGATGTCTGGCATGTAGATTCCCAATTTGCTGAGAAAGTGTTAATGGGTCAGAAGTTTAATAAAACTCCACAAGTGCCTCATTCTGATCTGTTTCGTGTGCAGCAAAATGATACATTATTAGCTATTTATAGACACCATGAGAATGGTGAGGAAATTAAACCTGTTCGTGTATTTAATTGTAATTAAAGAAGGTGAAAAAATGGAAACAATTAAGCTAACCTATCCTCATTATTATTCAAAAGACCAGTTTAAAGAGACGGTAGCGGCAATTGGTTTTTTCGATGGGATTCATAGGGGTCATCAGTCTGTCATAAAAGAAGCGGTTAAGCTTGCAAAAGGTGAGCAAAAAGAAAGTGCGGTAATAACCTTTGATCCGCATCCTTCAGTTGTATTATCCAATGATGTCACCTATGCGCGTTATATTACACCCTTCCATGAAAAAGTAAAGCTAATTGAATCATTAGGTGTGGATAGACTCTATATTATTGCTTTTAATTCAGTATTATCACAACTCTCTCCAAAGATGTTTCTAGAAGAATTCATTGAAAAATTACACGTAACACATTTAGTTGCAGGTTTTGATTTCACTTTTGGATACATGGGAAAAGGGAATATGAATAATATAAATGAATTTTTAAGTGACAACATTCGTTACACTACTATGAATAAGTTAGAGGAAAATAATGAAAAGATTAGCTCTACTAAAATTAGACAGCTACTTAAAGAAGGAAAAGTGGAACAAGCAGAATTACTTCTAGGACATGAACTTACTGCAGTGGGAAAGGTTATAAATGGCGACCAACGAGGAAGAACAATCGGTTATCCTACCGCTAATTTAAATATTGACAATAGCTATCTACTTCCTAAAATAGGTGTATACGCAGTTAAAGTATATTATAAGGATTGCGTATACAATGGAATGGCGAATTTAGGATATAATCCAACGTTTCATCAAGAATTGTTAGAGCCAAAAGTAGAAGTGCATATTTTAGATTTTGATCATTCCATTTATGATGAGGAAATTAAAATATCTTGGAAAAAAAATATTCGCGGGGAAATAAAGTTTTCAGGAATTGAGGCATTAGTAGAACAATTGAAGAAGGATGAGACCGTTGTACGTGAATTTTTCAATTAAATTCCTTGCTTTTTTCACCAAAAACATGTAGTCTTTAATACGTAAACCATCCACTTGGCATATCGAGTCACCGACGAATGCTCGGGGATTGGGGTTATAAATAAATATTTAGGAGGTGAATGGGATGGCCATAACACAAGAACGCAAAAACGAACTTATTAATGAGTTTAAGACACATGAAAGCGACACTGGATCTCCAGAGGTACAGATTGCTGTCCTAACGGAAGAAATTAATAACTTAAATGACCATTTACGTGAACACAAGAAAGACCACCACTCACGTCGTGGACTTTTAAAAATGGTCGGTAAACGCCGTAACTTATTAAATTATCTTCGCGATAATAATATCACGCGATATCGTGATTTAATTCAAAAATTAGGTTTGCGCCGATAACTAGGAAAGCGGGATTATATCCCGCTTTTTCTGTATGTAAAAGTATAAAACTTTAATAATTATTAAAATGCAATTTCCAACATGAAGCTTGATATTACAGCAAGGACTTGGCAATAAGCCAAGCTTTCTTTATAATAATAGAGGTATGACATTTTTATTGAAATTTGTTTTTTACATGATTTTTTATTCTGGACTAATTTATTTAAATAAACTTGTCTATACTATTACATAGATGTATAGTTAAACTAGATTGATTTTTACATACCTTTTAACGTGTATACGTGAAACACGTAATGAAATTTCTATTTTCAATAGTGATTAATTAGGGAAATTTGTAAATGGTTGGATTATTTACAATCTAAATAGGTTATTAAGAAAGGTATTTGAGAGGAGTACAAATAAACATGACAGATGAGAAAAAAATTTTTACAACAGAGATATCAGGACAACCTTTTACGGTAGAAATTGGTGAACTGGCAAAACAAGCGAATGGAGCTTGTATGGTTCAATATGGTGAAACTTCGGTTTTAGTTGCAGCAACTGCATCTAGAGAGCCAAAAGACTTACCTTTTTTTCCGTTAACAGTTAATTATGAAGAAAGATTATATGCCGTTGGTAAAATACCAGGTGGTTTTATTAAAAGAGAAGGTCGTCCTAGTGAAAAAGCAGTATTGACATCGCGATTAATCGATCGTCCTATCCGCCCTTTATTTCCAGATGGTTTTCGTAATGAAGTACAAGTTATTAGCACAGTGATGAGTGTAGATCAGAACAATCCTTCAGAAATTGCTGCAATGATTGGTTCCTCCATTGCACTATCTATTTCCGATATTCCTTTTGATGGACCAATTGCTGGTGCAGTAATAGGAAGAGTAGACGGAGAATTTATTATTAATCCAACCCTAGAACAAAGAGAAAATAGTGATATAGATTTAACGGTAGCAGGTACGAAACACGCTATTAATATGGTAGAAGCTGGGGCGCTTGAAGTTCCTGAAGAAACAATGTTAGAAGCAATTATGTTTGGCCACGAAGAGATTAAACGATTAGTTGCTTTCCAAGAGAAAATCATTGAAGAAGTAGGAAATGAAAAATCAGAAGTCACCTTATTACAGCTTGATGAACAAATTTTTGCTGAAGTAGAAGAGAAGGCTAAAACAGCATTACTTAATGCTATTCAAGTGCAAGAAAAACATGCACGCGAAGTAGCTATTGATGAGGTTAAAAAAGACATTCTCAACCATTACGAAGAGGCAGAAGACGAGGTAATTAAACAAGTAAAATCCTCTTTAGATAAAATGGTAAAAGAGGAAGTCCGTCGTCTAATTACGAAAGAAAAAATCCGTCCTGACGGAAGAAAAGTTGATGAAATTAGAGCATTATCTTCTCGTGTTGGTGTACTTCCACGTACACATGGTTCTGGATTATTTACTCGTGGACAAACCCAAGCATTAAGTGTTTGTACATTAGGTGCTTTAGGAGATGTGCAAATCTTAGATGGTCTTGATGCTGAAGAATCTAAGCGTTTCATGCATCACTATAACTTCCCTTCTTACAGTGTTGGTGAAACAGGACCAATTCGTGGACCTGGACGACGTGAAATAGGTCATGGCGCATTAGGGGAAAGAGCATTGGAAGTAGTTATTCCAGATGAAAAAGAATTCCCATACACAATTAGACTTGTTTCAGAAGTATTAGAATCTAATGGGTCCACTTCCCAGGCGAGTATTTGTGCAAGTACATTAGCTATGATGCATGCGGGAGTTCCTATCAAAGCACCAGTGGCTGGAATTGCTATGGGACTTGTTAAATCAGGAGAAGATTATACGATTCTTTCTGACATACAGGGGATGGAAGATTTCTTAGGAGATATGGACTTTAAAGTGGCTGGTACTGAAAAAGGTGTTACAGCTTTACAAATGGATATTAAGATTGATGGGCTATCGAAAGAAATTCTTGAAGAGGCATTGATCCAAGCTAAAAAAGGTCGTATGCATATTTTAGGTCATATGATTGAAACGATTCAGAAACCAAATGAAGAACTGTCTTCATACGCACCTAAAATTTTAACTATGGATATACATCCAGATAAAATTCGTGATGTTATTGGGCCGAGCGGTAAGCATATCAATAAGATCATCGAAGAAACAGGTGTAAAAATTGATATAGAGCAAGATGGTCATGTATTTATTTCATCCATTAATAATGAAATGAACCAGAAGGCAAAGAAAATTATTGAAGATATCGTTAGAGAAGTACAAGCGGGTGAACTGTATCTAGGTACAGTAAAACGAATTGAAAAATTCGGTGCATTTGTTGAATTGTTTAAAGGAAAAGAAGGGCTTGTTCATATTTCTGAAATGGCAGAGGAACGAATTGGTAAGGTAGAAGATGTGGTATCTATCGGTGATCAAATTATGGTCAAAGTAAAAGAAATTGATCGTCAAGGTAGAGTCAACTTATCAAGAAAAGCTGCATTAGCAGAAGAAAAAGAGAAATCAAACAAATAATATTACCATACGTAACAATTTGTGATAATAGCTTTTTGGCAAGTTATAGAAGGTATAAAAGAAGCTGGTTTTCCAGTTTCTTTTTTATTTTACTATAAGAAAGTATAAAAATTATCGGACTATAGTATAAGGAAAACGAAGGCTTTCGCCAGAAAGACTTGGCCATATGCCAAGTTTTTCTAATTGTTTTCCAAAATAGTTATTTTCAACATCGTTTTAAACTAGACGTAATGGGAATTTAGGAGGAACACCTTTGTTACATCGACACACTTGCGATAATCAATTAAGAATAGTTTTAGAAGAAATTCCGTTTGTTCGATCAGTAACGATCGGAATTTGGATAAAAACTGGCTCGAGAAATGAATCAGCACAAAATACAGGAATATCTCATTTTCTAGAACATATGTTATTTAAAGGGACGAATAAAAGGAATGCTCAAGAGATTGCCGAAGCTTTTGATTCTATCGGAGGACAAGTTAATGCCTTTACATCCAAAGAATATACATGTTTTTATGCGAAAGTATTGGATACCCATAAGTCTTTAGCTATAGAGATCCTCTCTGATATGTTTTTTCATTCTACTTTTAAAGAAGAAGAGATAGGAAAAGAAAAGAAAGTCGTATTAGAAGAAATAAGTATGGATGAAGATATGCCAGATGATATCGTTCATGATCTGTTAGCAGACGCAAGTTATGACAAACATCCATTAGCTTTTCCTATTTTGGGAACTGAGGAAACTGTGATGGGATTTTCACAGGATGACTTATTTACTTTTATGGAATCAAATTACACCCCAGAAAATATTGTTATCTCGGTGGCTGGGAATGTTAAAACTGATTTTATCTTAGAATTAGAAGCTTTATTCGGCAAATTTAACCGTAGCTTAGAACAAAAAAAATTGGAAAAGCCTCTATTTCATAATGGGATTCGTACGAAGAAAAAGGAAATAGAACAAAGCCATTTTTGTTTAGGTTTTGAGAGTTTAGCAATTGATAATCTATATTTATATGAACTTATGATAATCAATAATGTATTAGGTGGAAGTATGAGTTCACGACTCTTTCAAGAGATCAGAGAAAACCAAGGGCTTGCTTATTCTGTCTTTTCCTATCCAAGTACTTTTATTGATACAGGACTTTTAACAATTTATGCAGCTACTGCCCATCATCAATTGGATACTGTGAAAGAGAGCATTTTTGATATTATAGATAAAATGAAAACAAACGGGTTAACCTCACAAGAGCTACAAAATAGTAAGGAACAGCTTAAAGGAAATATCGTCTTAGGATTGGAAAGTACAAATAGTAGAATGAGTCGTAATGCAAGAAATGAGTTGTTGCTGAATAAGCATCGAACTGTAGACAACATGATGCTTTCAATTGATAAAGTCACCGAAGATTCAGCAAAAAAAACGTTAGAAAGTATATTCACAAATGTTCATTCCACAGCTTATGTAACTGCGCATAAATAAAGAGAGGTGGTTTGTGAATGCGTTATAAGGATTTAAGTAATAAAGAGATGATTGATGTCAAAAGCGGCTTAAGAATGGGTGTTTTAGGTCACACAGACATGGAAATTAATACAGAAACTGGACAAATTGAAGCCTTTGTTACCTATCATTATAATTTTCTAGGTTTGAAAAAAGGTGATTCCAAACACCGCATTCCTTGGAAGGATATTAAAAAAATTGGTCAAGACGTTATCGTAATTGAAGACAAATAGAATACGCACAAAAATTGAAGTGTCGTCATGGCACTTCTTTTTATTTTTCTATTTTTAAATATTAGCCTAATATTGTAGGTAGAAATTAAAAATGTTTTAAATTGAGAATAATTTATAATTTAGCTTATAAAACGTTTTTATATTTAGAAGGTTTTCCATCTATTTGTACATTCACTCTTCTAAATATTTGTCATATGATGATATGAAAAGTTCAATCGAAAGAGGTGAGAAGATGTTACAAAGAAAGAAGATAGCAGTGCTAGGAGGCGATGCACGTTATTTAGAATTGATTAAATCATTAACCTCTAGTGATGATTTAGATATATTATTAGTTGGTTTTGACCAACTAAATCCTGGTTTTAGTGCTGTTAAACAGGTTTCGATGAATGAGCTTGAACCGACTGAATTAAGTGCCGTCATCTTACCATTATCAGGGGTAGATGAGTTTGGAAACGTTGAGACTGTCTTTTCCAATAAGCAAATAACACTGAAAGTAGATTGGATAAATAAACTACCAGAAACCTGCACCGTATTTACAGGTATTACAACACCATTTCTTAAGGAAAACGTGGCAGCAAGAAATCTTAAATTTATACCTTTAATGAATAGAAATGATATAGCTATTTATAATTCTATTCCAACTGCAGAAGGCGCGATTATGTTAACTATTAAACATACGAATATAACGATTCAACATGCTAATGTATTTTTACTAGGCTTAGGTCGTGTAGGAACTACATGCGTGCAAAAGTTTAAAGCGCTCGGTGCAAATGTTTGGTCTGTATCAAAAAACAAAGAAGATTTAGCAAGAGCAGATGTAATGGGAGTAACGCCGTTACCGTTAGAACAATTAAGTGCTCATATTCATGCTGCTGATATTGTCATTAACACCATTCCTGCTAAAGTGTTGACGAAAAAGGAAATTCAATTGATGGGCTCTCAAGCGGTTATATTAGATTTAGCTTCAAAACCTGGTGGAACAGATTTTTCTTTTGCTAAAGCTAGAGGTGTTGAAGCCATTCATGCACTTGGCTTACCGGGTATTGTTGCACCTAAAACGTCGGGAGAAATACTAGCAAATGCAATAAAAGAAATGCTTTAAATACACCAAACTTCCTCTACTATACAAACTTACTTAGAAAAACTTCAATGAAATATGGAGGGGAATAAAGATGAATGTAAAGGGAAAAAGAATAGGTTTTGGATTAACAGGCTCTCACTGTACGTATAAAGATGTGTTTCCACAAATAAAAAAATTAATAGACTTAGGTGCAGAGGTAGTGCCAGTTGTATCTTACACATTTATGAATACAGACAGTAAATTTGGTAAAGCAAGCGATCATATGGATACATTGAGAAGACTAACGGGAAAAGAGCCAATTACAACAATTGTCGAAGCTGAACTTCTTGGACCAAGTGCCCCAGTAGATTGTATGATCATAGCACCATTAACAGGTAATACAATGAGTAGAATGGCAAATGCTATAACGGACACACCTGTATTAATGGCATCAAAAGCAACGATAAGAAATGGAAACCCAGTAGTGTTAGCTGTCTCAACAAATGATGCTCTCGGGTTAAATGGTGTTAATTTAATGCGGTTAATGTCGACTAAGCTTGTATATTTTGTTCCTTACGGTCAAGATGATCCAATAAAAAAACCAAATTCACTTGTTTCAGACATGACTTTAATACCTTCAACAATAGAAAAAGCTCTTGAATTACAACAAATTCAACCAGTGATTATTGAAAGATAGCTTAAAATATGGTGAAATATTATAAGAAAGAGTTCGAGTATGTTAAAATATGATTTATGAATAAACAAATGATTGTAGTAAATGGAAGGAGCAAGTAATCATGACAGTAATAAAAGGATATAACGTAGCAGTAGTTGGGGCTACAGGAGCAGTAGGACAAAAAATGTTGGAAACATTAGATAAGAAGGATTTTCCAATTGAAAATTTACATTTATTATCTTCCAAACGTTCAGCAGGGAAAGAACTAACCTATAAAGGTGAAACATACGTGGTTAAAGAAGCAACACCTGAAAGTTTCGAAGGGATCCAAATAGCATTATTTTCAGCAGGAGGATCTGTTTCTAAGAAATTAGCTGATGAAGCAGTAAAACGTGGAGCGGTAGTGGTTGATAATACAAGCGCTTTTCGTATGGATCCAGAAGTACCATTAGTTGTACCTGAAGTGAATGAAGCAGATATTACGAAGCACAAAGGAATTATTGCAAACCCAAATTGTTCTACAATTCAGATGGTAGCAGCACTAAAACCAATTAAAGAGAAATTTGGTTTATCACGCGTTATTGTTTCAACCTACCAAGCGGTATCGGGTGCAGGGAATGAAGCAGTAGAAGAACTACGCCAGCAATCTCAAGACTTCTTAAATGGAGAAGAAATGACAGCTGATTTGTTACCAGTCAATGGGGAAAAGAAACATTATCCAATTGCTTTTAATGCGTTGCCACAAATCGATGTATTTCAAGACAATGGTTATACGTTTGAAGAAATGAAAATGATTAATGAAACGAAAAAAATCATGCATGACGATAGTTTGCATGTTTCAGCTACTTGTGTGAGGTTACCATTCTTTACTGCTCACGCTGAAAGTGTTTATGTAGAAGTAAATGATGCCAACATTACGGTGGAAGATATTCAACAAGCACTTAAGAATGCTGATGGAGTCGTTTTAGAAGATGATCCAACAAATCAAGTTTATCCAACTCCATTATCCGCTTCTGGTAAGAGTGATGTTTTTGTAGGTAGAGTCAGAAAAGATATAGATCACCCGAACGGTTTCCATCTATGGGTAGTATCCGATAACTTATTAAAAGGTGCTGCATGGAATTCAGTTCAAATAGCTGAGTCATTAATTAAAAATAACTGGTTGTAATCCTTGAGGTGGTTCCATGAAAATTTTAGTTCAAAAATTTGGTGGTACTTCAGTTAAAGATAAAGAATCAAGACAGCATGCTCTCACTCATGTGAGAGATGCTATCGATGAAGGGTATAAAGTTGTCGTTGTTGTTTCAGCAATCGGCAGGTATCCAGAACCTTATGCGACAGATTCATTATTAGAGCTAGTGGAGTATCCAAATCAACATATATCAAAAAGGGAACAAGATTTATTGTTGTCTTGTGGTGAAATTATATCATCTGTTGTTTTTTCCAATGAATTAAATCAAAAGGGAATTAATTCTCTAGCGATGACAGGAGCTCAAGCTGGTTTTGTTACAACAGATGATTTTACAGAAGCTAAGATTAAATCAATGAAAGTAGAGCGCCTAATCACGGAGCTTCATAATTTGGATGTAATTGTTGTAGCTGGTTTTCAAGGGCAAACTGAATTGGGTGAAACAACTACGATTGGACGTGGCGGGAGTGATACTTCTGCTGCAGCTTTAGGAGCTGCCCTTAATGCAAGCTATGTTGATATATTTACGGACGTTAATGGTATTATGACTGCTGACCCTAGAGTTGTTAGTAGTGCAAAAACACTTGATGTTATTACGTACGCTGAAATTTGCAATATGGCCTATCAGGGTGCGAAGGTTATTCATCCAAGAGCAGTTGAGATCGCCATGCAAGCTGATGTACCAATAAGAGTGCGCGCAACCAGAGAAAAAGGAACCGGAACGTTAGTAACAACCTCAAGAGATGAGACAAAAGGAAACGATGTTCCAGATCGATTAATTACAGGAATTGCACATATGGAAAATATCACGCAATTAAAGATTGATTCAGAAGAGGATATGAATTATTTACAATCACATATATTTAAAGCTATGGCAGAAGCAAGCATTTCAGTCGACTTTATTAACATCTCTCCAGGAGGTGTCGTATACACTGTTGCTGATTTGCTAGCTGATAAAGCTGTTAGTTTATTAAATGACCTTAATCTAAAACCGGTTGTAAAGAAAAATTGCGCAAAGGTCTCATTGGTTGGAGCAGGAATGACTGGTGTTCCAGGTGTTACAGCTAAAATAGTTAAAACCTTGTCAGACGCTAATATTCCAATTCTTCAATCTGCAGATAGTCATACTACCATTTGGGTATTGATAGAGGAGCAATATTTGATGACGGCAATGAATGCATTACATGAAGCTTTTGATCTTAATTTGTAAAAGAGAACTAAGGTGTGTAGATTGTTGTCGCTATGAAAGGAGAAGGTGAGGATCATGGATTTTGGTAGCTTACTCACAGCTATGGTCACCCCATTTGATGAGAATAATCGCATTAATTTAGAAAGAACTACAGAATTAATCGAATACTTACTTGATCATGGCACAGATGGCTTGATTATAGCTGGGACAACTGGAGAGTCACCAACGCTTAGTTTCGATGAGAAACTAGCTTTGTTTAACCATGTAGTGACAGTTGTAAATGGTCGAGTACCTGTAGTAGCTGGAACAGGAAATAATAATACAGAAGCTTCCATTAGGTTAACCCAAGAAGCAGAAAAAATTGGTGTAGATGCAGCCTTATTAGTGACACCATATTATAATAAACCAAATCAAGAGGGGTTATATCAGCATTTTAAAACAGTGGCAAATGAAACAAAGCTTCCTATTATGCTTTATAATATACCTTCTAGAGCAATTGTCCGATTAACAGTTGAGACAATCGTTTCCTTATCTCAGATTGATAATATCGTTTCTGTAAAAGATTCTAGTGGAGATCTAGATGCTATTTCATCCATATTAGAGCAGGTCAGTGAAGATTTTACAGTATATAGTGGAGATGATAGCTTAACCCTTCCTATACAGTCTATTGGAGGAACTGGTGTAGTTTCTGTTGCATCCCATGTCATTGGAACAGAAATGAAGGAAATGATAATGGCCTTCGAAGCAGGTGAGGTTAAACAAGCTGCTAAACTTCATCGGAAATTATTACCTATCATGAAAGCTCTATTCATGGCTCCTTCACCTTCACCAGTGAAAGCTGCACTTCGTTACCAACAACTAAATGTAGGCTCTGTGCGATTACCTTTAGTTCCATTATCGCCATTTGAAGAGCAGAACCTATACCGATTACTTGATACGTATAAATAACGACTAGAATTCTAGTCGTTATTTTTATACTCAAAAATTAGGTACATAAAGAATGGCATACTTATCTTTGGTCATACTATGGTTAACTGAAGAAAAGGAGTGCTTTTCATTGAGCAATAGTCCCGATAAAAAAGAAGATCCTTCATCATCATTAGTCGAAAAAATTCAACAGCTTGGTCAAACAAATGTTGCAGCTTCAAATGACTCACCTATCCATGTTTTATCCATTATTGGTCAGGTGGAAGGGCATATTCAACTTCCACCTCAAAATAAGACGACAAAGTATGAACACCTAATCCCGCAATTAGTTGCAATAGAGCAAAATGTAAAGATTAAGGGATTGGTCGTTATTTTAAATACAGTTGGTGGTGATGTTGAAGCTGGATTAGCACTTGCAGAAATGATAAGTTCATTATCGAAACCAACTGTTTCTGTTGTATTGGGTGGCGGTCACTCCATTGGCGTTCCAATTGCTGTAGCAACGGATTATTCATTTATCGTGCCCACTGCAACGATGACGATCCATCCAGTAAGATTAACTGGATTAGTAATTGGTGTGCCCCAAACCTTTGAGTACCTAGATAAAATGCAAGAGCGGGTGCTTCAATTTGTTATTACCCATTCTGATATTGACGAAGAAACCTTGAAACATTTAATGTTTGAAAAAGGCAATTTAACAAGAGATATTGGAACTAATGTGATAGGTAAGGATGCAGTTAAACATGGTTTAATAAATGAAGTTGGAGGCATTAGCCAAGCAATTTCTAAGCTAGAAGAATTAATGAAAGCAGAAGAAAATAATAAGAAGGAGCATTAACATGATACACTATACTCCATTAAATGCACATGATATTTATCAATTAGATAATCAGAAAAACACATCCTACCAGTGGCTTCAAAAAGAAAATTGTTCTCTATTAGTAAAAAAAACAGGTAGTGGTGATCATGAAATTATTCAAGTCTGTTCAACAGAACCAAATGATTATTTAGACGAAGCTTTTAAACCTGGGTCGATCGTTAAACTTTAAAAAAGTAAAAACATCAAAAGTTAAATATGTGCTATAATAAAACTAGTGTGAAAAATGGAGCAAGCCCTTGTCATATAAAGGCAAGGGTTTAATTGAATTTAATAATTAAAATGAAATGTTTCTGAATAAAAGAAAGAATTCTCTCAAATAAAGCATGAAATTTTTAGGAGTGACAGTATGGCAAAGCGTCAAAAAGGTCGTAAAAAAAAACAAACAAATAATTGGTTTAAAAGAAAAGAAGTTGTAGCAGTTCTATTTCTTTTTCTCGCTGTATTTGGAAGCGGAGCTAGTGCTATAAGTGATGGTGCAATTCCAGCTTTACTTGAAAATATATTTAGAATGATTTTTGGTGTCTGGTATTTTGTTGCCTCTGTTTTATTTCTCATTCTAGGACTCTATCTTTTGATTAAGAGAAAATGGCCAAATATGAGAAATAAATACTGGGTTAGTAGTTATTTAATATTTATAGGCATTTTACTTATTACACATATAGAATTGTTTGAGGCTAATTTTAATTCTAACGATTATCCCTCGATTGTTAATCAGTCTTGGACGTATTACAGTGATTACTTAAATATGATGGTTCCTGCTGATTATTTAGGAGGTGGGATGGTAGGAGCATTTTTATATGCTTCTGGTTACTATTTGTTCTCAGCAATTGGCTCTAAAATACTAGCATTTTTTATGATTATTCTAGGAATCATTCTTTCTACTAATTTTTCAACTAGTAAATTCTTCAGTAAAATTATAAATTGGTTGAAAGGAAAATGGAGCAAAAGTTTAAAAAAATGGAAATCTAATCGTAAAGAACGTGCGAATAAAAAAGAAGAGTTGGTCGTCATTGAACAGGATGAACCTCAAACAGATCTTGAAAATGATCCAGACCAAACTTATCCAGCTATAGCTTATGCCAATGACAAAAGCCAGTCCGAGGAAAAGAATCTAACAGATGAACCAAATAATCAGGTTCCACAAGATGAAACACAGGATGAAGTTGTCAAAAACGAAAAAGATGAAGTTTTACCTATGACAGAACTAGAAAATATTGATTACAAACTTCCACCAATGGATATATTACAAGCACCAAAGAAAAATACCCAGCAACAAGAGCGTTCACAAATTCAAGCAGTGGTAAGAAAACTTGAAAAAACGTTTCATAGCTTTGGAGTAAAAGCTAAAGTAACGAAAGTTCACGTAGGACCAGCCGTTACAAAATATGAAGTTTATCCTGAAGCGGGTGTTAAAGTGAGTAAAATTGTGAATTTACATGATGACTTGGCTCTCGCACTTGCTGCTAAGGATATCCGAATTGAAGCACCAATTCCTGGGAAATCTGCTGTAGGAATTGAAGTACCTAATCAAGAAGTTGCAATGGTCTCGTTAAGAGAAGTATTGGAGTCTAAAAAAATGAATAAGGGATCATTACTCTCTTTTGTTTTAGGCAGAGATATTTCAGGGGAAGCAATTATGGCGGAATTAAATAAAATGCCTCATCTATTAGTAGCCGGTGCCACTGGAAGTGGTAAGAGTGTATGTATCAATGGCATTATCACTAGTATTCTAATGCGAACAAAACCGCATGAAGTGAAAATGATGATGATTGACCCTAAAAAAGTAGAGTTAAATGTATACAACGGAATTCCACATTTATTAGCACCTGTCGTTACAGACCCGAAAAAAGCTTCTCGTGCCTTAAAAAAAGTCGTAGCTGAAATGGAAAGACGTTATGAACTATTTTCTGAAACAGGTACAAGAAACATCGAGGGCTATAATGAATTAATTAATAAAACGAATCAACAAAATGAGGATGAAGAAGAGCAACCTTCTCTACCATATATTGTCGTTATTGTAGACGAGCTTGCTGATTTAATGATGGTAGCTTCTAATGATGTGGAGGATGCGATTACAAGATTGGCACAAATGGCTAGAGCTGCTGGTATTCATTTAATAATAGCAACCCAAAGGCCATCGGTGGATGTTATTACAGGTGTTATCAAAGCTAATATACCTTCGAGAATTGCTTTTAGTGTTTCCTCTGCAACTGATTCAAGAACTATTCTTGATTCTGGCGGTGCTGAAAAGCTTTTAGGAAGAGGGGACATGCTATTTATTCCAGTAGGGATGTCAAAGCCAATTAGAGTTCAAGGGGCATTTCTATCGGATACTGAGGTAGAAGATATTGTAGACTATTGCATTGAACAGCAAAAAGCTCAATACCAGACAGAAATGATACCTGAGGAAGAATCTGAAACACATAGTGAAGTAGATGATGACTTATTTGACGATGCCGTACAGCTAGTAACTGAGATGCAAAGCGCCAGTGTATCGATGCTTCAGAGAAGATTTCGTGTAGGTTATACACGTGCAGCTCGTCTAATTGACGCAATGGAGGATAGAGGCATAGTGGGTCCATATGAAGGGTCTAAGCCAAGAACCGTTTTAGTGTCTTCCTATTCCGAAGAGGCTACAGAAACTTAAGTATGTTTTCAAAGTTAACTTTATGTTATATTAAATTTTATATATTCATCTGGAATTTTGTAAATAGATGGCTGGGGGTAGCGTATGTTGACAAAGGGGAACGAGGTTACTAAGTTTGTAAAGGTGATGCAAAGAATCAAACAAGCGATCGAAAATGGAACGTATAAAGAAAGAGAAAAGCTTCCATCTGAGTTTGAATTATCTAGAATTTATAAGGAATCAAGGGAAAATATTAAAACAGCGCTAAGGGTACTTGAAGAAGATGATATTGTAGTCAGAAGACCTGGTGTTGGGATATTTGTTAATTCAAAGCCTATTTTTTCTTCTGGTATTGAACAATTAGCAAGTGTAACGGAAATGATTAAGAATTCCGGTAAAACCCCAGGCTCTCAATTTATTTCAACGGAAATAATCACACCTACAGAAGAAGATAATAAAAGATTTAAACCACTTTCACTCTCTAATTTAGCTCAGGTAGAGCGAGTTAGAACAGCTGATGGAGAACCGGTTGTCTATTGTATTGACAAATTAGATGCTGATGAAGTACCTATTGAAATGATTCATACACACCCTTCGATTTTTCAATTCATTAAGACGTACAGAAACGAAGAAATTGATTATGCGGTAGCCTATATTGAACCAATAGGCTACCATGAAAAGATTTCTCCGATTTTAGATTGTCAACCAGATCAAGCATTGCTGTTGTTAAAACAGGTACACTATACAAAAGACAATAAGCCGATTCTTTATTCTGCAAATTTTTTCAGAGCAGATGTGTTTAGTTTCTATGTTTTAAGGCAAAGAGGATAATAATTTTGTCCAATTAAATCTGCAGAAATTGCAGATTTTTTTCATTTCACCAATAAATACTTTAGAATAGGGATAATCAGGTGTGTTTTTTGATAGAATATACATAATACACGAGGAGGATGGATATGAAATTAGCAAACGAAAAAGTTATTGAAAAAAATGGGTATAAACTACACTTAATACATACCAAAAAATTTAAAACTGTACATGTAAATCTGAAATTCAAAGCACCCTTAGACCGATCAACGGTTACGAAAAGAGCATTACTGCCATATGTTTTGCAGCAAGGCACTAATAACTATTCCTCTGCTAGAGATCTTCGTCTTGCATTAGATAGTCTATACGGAGCGGTATTGCAAATCGATGCTTCGAAAAAAGGGAATAGTCATTTACTTAATTTTCGATTAGAACTTGCTAATTCCAAATTTATCGAGGGAAATCAACAGTTATTACAAGCGGGACTAGCTCTTTTGGCTGAAGTTATTTATAACCCAAAGGTAGAAAACAACCAATTCTCAGATAAGGTTGTTAATCGTGAGAAGCAAACTTTACTTGATAAAATGGATGCAATTAAAGACGAAAAAATGAGCTATGCCAATCTTCGCTTAATTGACGAAATGTGTAAGGATGAAGCATTCTCTATCCATGCACATGGTTATGAGGAAGATTTAGATGAAATTGACGGGAAGCTACTTTTTGAAACATTGCAATCACTTTTAAAAGATGACCAATTAGATGTGTATGTGGTAGGAGATATAGAAGGGTTAGATATAGAGAAAAAAATTGGCGAATATTTAAAGAGAGAGAAGACGTCACCTCTTGAAATTGAATTTGCTGAAGTAAAGCCTAGAAAGATGCAGGAAATTAAAGAAGAACAAAAGATTCAACAAGCAAAATTGCACTTGGGTTTTAGAACCTTCGTTTCATTTGGTGACACCAATTACGCTGCTTTACAAGTTTTTAACGGATTATTTGGTGGTTTTCCTAGTTCAAAATTATTTTTAAATGTAAGAGAAAAGCATAGTTTAGCATATTATGCAGCATCTAGAATTGAAAGCCATGTTGGATTGCTATTTGTCTTTAGCGGTATTGCACCCGAACAATATGATCGAGCAAAAACAATTATCCTAGAGCAAGTTGAAGATATGAAAAAAGGTGAATTTACTGAAAAAGAACTGG
Organism: Saliterribacillus persicus; assembly: GCF_003337485.1. Lineage (GTDB taxonomy): Bacteria > Bacillota > Bacilli > Bacillales > Amphibacillaceae > Saliterribacillus > Saliterribacillus persicus. Next base: position 46,940 of record NZ_QPJJ01000006.1, on the reverse strand, counting down.
ATCAGACGAAAGAAATGATCATTAACCAAATTAAAGAAACAATGGATAATCCTCAGGGCATTATTGAACTTCATTATCAACAAGTAATTGCAGATACAGAAAAATCACCTTCTGCCTTATTGGAGGATATCAATAGTGTAAGTTATGATGATATTGTTTCAGTAGCAAACCAACTACATTTAGATACGATTTATGTATTAACTAGTGAAGGGGGATCAGGAAATGGAGCATAAATATTATAAGCAATTAGATGAAACCATTTATACGAAAAAGTTAGAAAATGGTTTAACCGTGTGTGTCTTACCAAGAAAAGAAATGGCTAAAACATTTGGTATTTTTACCACTAAATATGGCTCTATTGATCAACATTTCGTTCCAATCAATCAACAAGAAGCGGTGAAGGTCCCAGATGGTGTGGCACATTTTTTAGAGCATAAATTATTTGAAAAAGAAGATCGAGATGTTTTTCATGATTTCTCTAAGCAAGGTGCATCTGCAAATGCATTTACTTCTTTTACAAAAACTGCATATTTATTTTCCGCAACATCGAATATCGATGAAAACATTAAAACGTTATTAGATTTTGTGCAAGAACCATATTTTTCTGATGAATCTGTTGAAAAAGAAAAAGGAATCATTGCTCAAGAAATTAATATGTATGATGATCAACCTGATTGGCGTGCTTTCTTTGGAACAATTAAGAATATGTTTGAAAAACACCCTGTTCATATAGATATTGCAGGTACAGTGGATTCGATAAATAAAATTACAAAAGAAGATTTGTATACCTGTTATGAGTCTTTTTATCATCCTTCTAACATGGTTTTATTTATCGCTGGAAATATTGAACCAGAAAATATTCTCGAATTAGTTCAAAATAATCAAAAAGGAAAAACGTTCGAACCACCTCAACCAATCGAACGCTTTTACCCTGAGGAACCTAAAGCTGTAGCCAATAAAAAAACGATATTGAATATGCCAGTTTCTATTCCAAAAGCATTTGTAGGGATAAAAGAAGCAGACATTCCAAAAAATGGAGAAGAATTTATTAAAAGAGAATGGCTTTTAGACCTAGCTTTAGATTTCTTGTTTTCAAAAAGTGGGGTTATTTATGAAGAGATGTATGAAAAGAACTTAATAGATCAGAGCTTTAGTTATGAATCATATTTAGAAGAAAATTTTGGTTTTACCATTATCAGTAGTAATACTAAAAACCCACTTGAATTTACTGAAGTGTTAAATAATCACTTAGTAAATTTGGATAAGCTATCTATTGATGAAAATACTTTTAAACGTATTAAGCAGAAAAAAATAGGTCAGTTTATTCGTTCTTTAAATTCGTTAGAGCTTATTGCAAATCAGTATTCCCATTATCAAATGATGGATCTAGATTTTTTTGAGAGCTTAGCAACGCTTGAGTCGTTAACTTTTGATGAGTATAAGCAATTTATCCGTAGCTGGGTATCTGAAGAACAATTAACACAACTGATTGTTGAGAAAGAAGCATGATAAATGAAAAAAGGCCACTAGCGGTTATTATTGGTGCCAGTGGTGATATAGGAAAAGCTATTTCTAAGAATTTATTAGAGGATGATTTTGACTTAATTCTTCATTTTTATAAAAATCGTGAAGCGATTGATCATATCATTGAAAAAGACCAAAATAACCAAGTAGTAGGGAGTATTTCAACAGACCTCAGTAAAAAAAGTGGCTGGGAGCAATTGGTTAGCCAGTTACCTGACAATATTGATGCCATTATTTTTGCTAGCGGAACCGCGTATAGTGGTGTATTGCAGTCTATGGATGAGGAAACGATTCAAGAATTGATTGAATTAAATGTTACAGCACCTACGATGATCGTCAAAAGCATCTTACCTTCCATGCTTCAAAAACAATCTGGTCATGTACTTTTTGTTACATCTATTTGGGGTGATGTTGGTGCAAGCTGTGAGGTTGTATACTCCATGGTAAAGGGAGCTCAAAATAGTTTTGTGAAGGCACTGGCAAAAGAGGTCGCCCCGATGAAAATTTCTGTGAATGCAGTAAGTCCAGGTTATATTGATACAAAAATGAATGATAACCTAAGTGAATTAGAAAAAGAAACATTGATCAATAGTATTCCGGTGCAAAGAGCCGGAAAACCAGAGGAAGTTGCTGGAGTAATTTCCTTTCTGCTTGATAAGAAATCCTCTTATATCCAAGGTGAAATAATTCATGTAAATGGAGCATGGTAATGATAAATATTTTCCTTCTATTTTAAAAATTTTGGTATAAAGTTTATTCATTTGCAAATGATAGGAGTGAAAACATTTGAAGGAGGATAAAATTCATGTCTGTTTTGGATAATTTTGAATCTTGGAAGGATTTTTTAGGCGATCGTCTTCATGGAGCGCAAAATAAAGGAATGCAATCAAATGCAATTTCTGAGGTAGCGTATGATATCGGAAACTACCTTCAAGCACATGTAGAACCAAAAAATGATCAAGAACGTATGCTTACTGATTTATGGAGTGCAGCAAATGAACAAGAAAGACATGCTATTGCAAATAGTATGATAAAATTAGTTCAGAATGAAGGTACAAACAAATAAGTTAAAAAACCTTGGAGCTTAAGCTTCAAGGTTTTTTAGTTTCAATTTCTTGGAAAATCATCTTAAATAGTTTAGTATTAGTTGGAAGAGTGAAACTATTATTCGACATGCAAAAAGAACTATCTAATTAAGCAAATATTAATATAATTTGTTTTGTATTTTGATGATATTACAAGAAGCTACACGATTTTTATAGTTAATTTATTTATGTCTTTTCATATTACTATTTTTCATATATGATAAATGTAAATGCGTAGCATATAGATCTTTTATAAATTTCTTATGACACAGTTTAAATACTTTGATAAATACTTAAAAAATAGAATAATAAAATGAATATAAAAAATTGGACGGTGTTATACATGGCTATTGGAGAGAGACTGAAGGAAGAAAGAGAAGCGAAAAAATTAACGTTAGATGATATACAAAAAATGACAAAAATTCAAACAAGGTATTTATATGCGATAGAAAATGAAAATTTTGAAGTTATGCCAGGGGCATTTTATGTGCGTGCCTTTATTAAAGAGTATGCGATGGCCGTTAATCTTAATCCAGAAGAATTGATGGAAGAATACCATGAAGATTTACCTTTTAATGAACAAGAAGCATCGCCTGCTTTATCACGAGTGCAGAGTAGCAAAAAAAATACCACGACTTCTGTAAGTAGTCCTGCGATTTTTTCCTTTCTCCCGACTGTTATTGTGGTTTTATTGATTATTGGCATTGTGGTAGTAGTATGGCTATTTAAGCAAGGAACATTTTCCGACTTGACTTCTACAGGTGGAGAAAATGTTACTGAACAACAAGAGGAATCTAATGGCGGGGACACAGTTGAACTACCACCAGATAGCGATGCGCCAGCTGAGGAAGAAGATGCGGATAATGAAGAAGATGCAGAAAATGAGGATGAAACAACTGAAGAGGATCAAGAGCAAGAACAGGAAGAAGAAGCAGCATCAAGCAGCATAACGTTGGAGAATCATGAGAATAATGAGTCCACCTATGAATTGCAATTAGAGGAGGAAGAATTAATTCTTTCCATAACTTCTTCTGATCGGAATTGGCTTGAGGTTTATGATGGAAATGGTGAAACCTTCTACGAAAAGACACTTACTGCTGAAGAAGGTACGGTTGAATTCGATTTTTCAGATAAGGAACAAATATCTTTAAGATTTGGTGCTCCAAATGCGATTGATATTGATGTAAATGACTTGGATGTTGAATTATCAGAAGAAATTAATGCTGGTGATGTTCCAAGAGTTTACATTAATATAAATAGATAACTATTTAATTAGCTTTTATATGAATTAATTATACCCTCTTAAATCAGAAATACTGATAGGAGGGTATAATTAATGAGAGGCATACTCTTTTTTGTTGAAAAGAAAAAAATTAACCGTGGAGGAACTTGTTATGAATATTCCAAATAGAATTACACTATCACGAATTATGCTTATCCCGATTTTTATCTTGTTTTTATCTCTTCCCTACGACTGGGGAACGGTGTCATTAGGTGAAGTATCAATTCCTTTAACCCATTTAATTGCAACTATTATCTTTATCGTAGCATCAGCAACAGATTGGATTGACGGTCATTATGCAAGAAAACACAATTTAGTGACAAATTTAGGCAAGTTTCTTGATCCCATGGCGGATAAACTTTTAGTATCTGCTGCTTTTATCTTACTTGTTGCGATGGATGCAGCAGCGGCATGGATTGTAATTATAATTATAAGTAGGGAATTTGCTGTTACAGGACTTAGATTGGTAGCTGCGGGCGAAGGGCTTGTTTTAGCAGCTGGAAGTATGGGTAAGCTTAAAACTGTTCTGCAAATTGCAGCAATAATCCTTTTATTACTACAAAATTTTCCTTTTAACTTTATAGGAATACCTGTGGATACAATTGTGCTTTATCTTGCTATGATAGTTACAGTTGTTTCTGGATATGATTACTTTGCGAAAAATTGGCATGTCATGGAGGAATCGAAATAATGCCAGATCTTAAAACAGAAGTCATTAGTGTTGGAACAGAACTATTACTAGGTCAAATTGTTAATTCCAATACAGCTTGGATATCTGACCGTGTGGCAAACCTTGGAATTAGTATGTATTACCATCAAACTGTAGGCGATAATTTGCAACGTGTGGAGCAAGCATTTAAAACAGCTTCTTTGCGGTCGGATATTGTATTTATTACAGGTGGATTGGGGCCTACGGAAGATGATTTAACAAGAGAGGCATTTTCTACATTAAGTGGCATTCCTATTGAAGAGGATGAAAAGACATTTGCTTCAATGGAAACCTTTTTTAAAAATAGAAATAAAGGGATGACACCTAATAATCGAAAACAAGCACATGTATTTAAAGATTCGATGGTTATTGAAAACCCAGTAGGTATTGCACCTGGTATTATAGTAGAGTATGCAAATGTTACCTGGATTTTCACACCTGGAGTACCAAAGGAAATGGAAGCAATTTTAGATCCGTTTGTTTTTACATATCTTCGAAAAAAATATAAGTTAGATAGCGTTATTCGCTCTAAGATGCTTCGTTTTATAGGTATAGGAGAGTCGCAATTAGAACATGACTTGTTAGATATTATAAAGAGTCAATCCAATCCTACGATAGCTCCTTTAGCTTCTGAGGGAGAAGTTGCACTCCGCCTTACAGCGAAGGCATCTGATATAAATAAAGCAGATCAAATGATAGAAGAAGTTGAACAAAAAATTAAACCTATAGTTGGTCAGTTTATTTATGGAGAAAATAATAGGAATATAGAAGAAACAGTGATCCACTTACTTGCGGAAAAACAACTGTCACTTTCATCTGCTGAAAGTTTAACAGGTGGTTTGTTCTCTGATAAGTTAGTATCTGTTTCAGGCGCTTCACAAGTATTCCAAGGAAGTGCCGTTGTCTATTCATCAAAAGCAAAGAACTCTGTCTTAGAGGTTCCTTTTGAACTAATAGAAAAGTATGGAACAATTAGTGAAGAATGTGCAGAGTTACTTGCTAAAAATGCAACTGAAAAATTTAATTCCGATATTGGAATAAGCTTTACTGGGGTTGCAGGACCAAATAAAAGTGAAGGCAAAGATATTGGTACCGTGTATATTTCTTTATACACTAATGGAAAAAAAGCACAGACGACGAAACATCACTTCCATGGTGATCGTTCCTCGATCCGAACAAGAGCTGTGAAAAAGGGATTAGAAATTCTCTTTCATCATTTAAAAAACTTATAAATATTTTTTTGCTATCGATTTTTCAGAAAAACATAAAAATTAATAGTTAATAATCATTTTACCAAGCTAATTGTCTAACGAAAAAAAGGGAACATTTATTCGTTTTTTACTTGTTAAATTATTTTAAAAGTTGTATGATGGAAGTACCACATTTTGAGGGGGAAATAATTTGAGTGATCGTAAACAAGCGTTAGATATGGCGCTGAAACAAATAGAAAAGCAATTCGGAAAAGGTTCTATTATGAAGTTAGGTGAGCACGCAGAGCAAAAGATCGCTACAGTTTCTAGTGGCTCAGTAGCATTGGATATAGCTTTAGGTGTCGGTGGCTACCCTAGAGGTCGTGTAGTAGAAATTTATGGCCCAGAATCTTCTGGTAAAACGACTGTAGCTTTGCATGCAATTGCAGAAGCGCAACGTGCTGGAGGTCAAGCAGCGTTTATTGATGCGGAGCATGCGTTAGATCCTACCTATGCTAGAAACTTAGGAGTAGATGTTGATGAACTTTTACTTTCACAGCCTGATACTGGTGAACAAGCACTAGAAATTGCTGAAGCACTTGTTCGTAGTGGAGCAGTAGACATTGTAGTTATTGACTCTGTAGCAGCACTAGTTCCAAAAGCTGAGATTGAAGGCGAGATGGGTGATGCTCACGTTGGGCTACAAGCTCGATTAATGTCACAAGCTTTACGTAAATTGTCAGGTGCAATAAATAAATCTAAAACAACAGCAATTTTCATTAACCAGATTCGTGAAAAAGTTGGGGTTATGTTTGGTAGTCCAGAAACTACACCAGGTGGAAGAGCGCTAAAATTCTACGCTTCAGTAAGATTAGAGGTAAGACGTGCCGAAACATTAAAACAAGGAAATGATATGGTAGGTAATCGTACTAGAATTAAAGTCGTGAAAAATAAAGTAGCGCCTCCTTTTAAGCAAGCTGAAGTAGATATTATGTACGGCTTAGGTATTTCTAGAGAAGGAGAAATATTAGACATTGGATCTGATCTTGATATCGTCCTAAAAAGTGGGGCATGGTATTCCTATAAAGAAGAACGTTTAGGACAAGGAAGAGAAAATGCAAAACAATTCTTAAAAGAAAATGTTGCAATAGCAGATGAGATCAATACAGGTATTAGAAATCATCATGGTTTAAATGGGGAAGTTTTAGAAGAAGCTTCAACTGAGGAAGAAAAGCAAGCAGCATTAGATATGGAGTAATCCATAGTGAAAGGCCCAAATTATTAAATTTATTTTGGGTCTTTTTTTTTATGGTAATTATTAACGTGAATGTGACTCTTTCAGTCTATTAATCCTCCCATTTTCTAATATAATGAGAAAATGCATTTACGACAACGTTGGACAATTTTTACAATCCTTGACATACCTATTTAACAAGATTAAAATTAACTTGTATAATTCCATTGGAATTGTACATTGAATTTCATTAGAATGTTTAATTTGTACATGCCGACTTAAAAAAAGTTGTACAAGTTTATAGCAAGAGGAGGTGAAATAATGGATATTTTGCTTTACACTATCATCTCCATTTTGCTTACATTTGTCGGTATTGTTGTTGGTTATCTGATTCGAAAAACAGTTGGAGAGAAAAAGATCTCCAGCGCGGAAGACTTGGCTCGCCAGATTGTAGAAGAGGGCCATAAAAACGCAGAAGTAGCAAAGAAAGAAGCATTGCTAGAAGCGAAAGATGAGAATCATAAAATTCGCCAACAAGCAGAACAAGACCTCAGGGAAAGACGTGCAGAAGCACAGAAACTTGAAAGTCGTTTAATGCAAAAAGAGGAAAATTTAAATCGGAAAGACCAAACGTTAGATAAACGTGAGTTAATGTTAGAGAAAAAAGAAGGTTCGCTAACAGAAAAACAACAACAAATTGAAAAAATGGAAAGCAAAGTTGGAGCAATGTTAAGCGAGCAACAAGCAGAATTAGAACGGATTTCGGGCTATACATCTGATCAAGCTAGACAGGTAATTTTAGAACGTGTAGAAAAAGAGGTAACACACGAAACGGCAATTATTATTAAGGAAGCTGAAAATCGCGCTAAAGAAGAAGCTGATAAAAAAGCTAAAAATATTTTATCACTTGCTTTACAGAGGTGTGCAGCTGATCATGTTGCGGAAACGACTGTCTCTGTAGTAAATCTTCCAAATGATGAAATGAAGGGAAGAATTATTGGTAGAGAAGGGCGTAACATACGTACACTTGAAACCCTTACTGGTATTGATTTAATCATTGACGACACACCAGAAGCAGTAATTTTATCTGGTTTTGACCCTATACGTAGAGAAGTGGCTAGAATCTCGTTAGAGAAACTAGTTCAGGATGGACGTATTCATCCAGCTCGTATTGAAGAAATGGTTGATAAATCTCGACGTGAAGTTGATGAATATATTCGTGAATTTGGTGAACAAACTACTTTTGAAGTTGGAGTTCACGGTCTACACCCTGATTTAATTAAAATTTTAGGTCGTCTAAAATATCGTACAAGCTATGGTCAAAATGTATTAAAACACTCGATAGAAGTTGCTTATTTATCTGGATTGCTTGCTGCTGAATTAGGTGAAGATCAAATGCTTGCAAAAAGAGCTGGGTTATTACACGATATTGGTAAGGCTATTGATCACGAAGTTGAAGGTAGCCATGTTCAAATCGGTAAAGAGCTCGCAAGTAAGTATAAAGAGAATGACGTTGTCATCAATGCAATTGCTTCACACCATGGTGATGAAGAAGCAACATCTGTTATTGCCGTATTAGTAGCTGCTGCAGATGCGTTATCTGCCGCAAGACCTGGTGCTAGAAGTGAAACACTAGAAAATTATATTAAACGATTAGAAAAGCTAGAAGAGATTTCTGAATCATATGCTGGTGTAGAAAAATCGTTCGCTATTCAAGCGGGGCGTGAGATTAGAATAATAGTTAAACCAGATGAAATTGATGATGCAGAATCTATTAAGATTGCACGTGATATTCGTAAGAAGATCGAAAATGAATTAGATTATCCTGGCCACATAAAAGTCACGGTAATTCGCGAAACACGTTCAGTAGAATATGCAAAATAAAGCAGCCTTTTTGGTTGCTTTATTTTTTTGACTTTATAAAGGAGATGTGTAAAACTTACGTTAATTAAGAAAAGAGGGTTAAATATGAAATTATTATTTATTGGAGATATCGTAGGATCTCCAGGAAGAGATATGATTCAAGAGTTTTTACCTAAATTAAAGAGTAAGCATCAACCTCATGTAACGATTGTTAATGGGGAAAATGCTGCAGCTGGAAAAGGAATCACAGAAAAAATATATAAACAGTTACTAGAGTGGGGAGCTCAAGGAATTACAATGGGCAACCATACGTGGGATAAAAAAGAAATATTCGATTTCGTTTCAGATGCGAAAAACATGGTAGTTCCCGCTAACTTACCCGAAGGAACACCAGGAAATGAAATTATCTATGTTAAATCCAATGGTTTAGAAGTGGCTGTAATCAATTTATTAGGTCGTACGTTTATGCAGCCAGTAGATGATCCCTTTAAAGTAGCAGATAAATTAATTGAAGAAGCAAAAAAGAAGACCAATCTTATTTTTGTAGACTTTCATGCAGAGGCTACTAGCGAAAAATTAGCCATGGGCTGGTACTTAGATGGCAAAGTGTCAGCTGTAGTTGGCACACACACGCATGTGCAGACTGCAGACAATCGTGTTTTTCCAAATGGTACTGCATACATAACTGATGTGGGTATGACAGGACCTTATGATGGTATTTTAGGTATGGAGCAGACCGCGGTTATAAAAAAATTTCTAACAGGCTTACCTGTTCGATTTGAAGTTTCAAAAGAAAGTCGTACACAATTAAGTGGAGTTATTATCACAATAAATAATACAACTGGAAAAGCAGAAAAAATTGAACGCATTTTAATTAATGACGACCAACCGTTCTTCGGTTAAGATTTGAATTTTTTCCCTTTTTCCGGCATAATAAATTTAACATATCTTTCATTATCATGAATATAGTAGAAGAGGAATAACATAAGGAGACGAAGGAGGTACTAGGAATGGACATATTAAAAGTTTCAGCAAAATCAAATCCGAATTCAGTAGCAGGCGCACTCGCTAATGTCTTACGTGAAAATGGTTCAGCAGAAATACAAGCAATTGGCGCTGGAGCAATCAATCAATCGGTTAAAGCAGTAGCTATCGCAAGAGGATTTGTCGCACCTAGTGGAGTTGATTTAATTTGTATTCCTGCTTTTACTGATATTATGATTGATGAGGAAGAACGAACCGCAATAAAATTAATAATAGAACCAAGATAACTTATTTACTAACCTTTATGTTTTTCTGAAATAAAGAATATATTTTAAAACCTGTTGTTCTAGCAGGTTTTTTCTTTTGCTTTGTTGAGCAAATAATTTCACTTTTGTAAAAAGATAGATCATAGTATACGGGGAGTTAGGGGGAAATATTAATGATAGATGCGCATTGTGATGCACTTTGGAAGATGTGGAGTAAGAGAGTTTCTTTTTTTAATAGAGAAGAGTTAACTGTAAATTATCATGCTTTAAAAAATAGCCCCATTAAACTGCAATGTTTTGCTATATACATTCCTGAAAGTATTCCACAGAAAGATAAATTTGGCGTAGCCCTGGAAATGGTAGAGTTATTTTATTCAGAAATTATAGATAAATGTGAAGAAATAGTACAAATAAAAAATAAGAATGATTTGCTTGCTCTCGCCCCTGATGAAATAGGAGCTATGTTGACCTTGGAAGGCTTAGATGCTATTGGAAATGATATGCATAAGTTAGATAAATTGCTTTCCCTTGGCGTAAGAATGGTAGGACTAACGTGGAATTATAAGAATGCGGTGTCAGCAGGAGTGCTAGATGAACTGGATACAGGGTTATCTGTTTTTGGTGAAAATGTGGTAAGAAAATTGAATGAAGAAAAAATCTGGATAGATTTAGCTCATATTTCTTATCAAGGCTTTTTTGATACATTAAAGCTTGCAAAACATCCTATCGTATCGCATGCAAATGTCTATTCAATCACTGGTCATAAGAGAAATTTAGATGACCATCAAATTAAAGCATTGATGAACCAGAATGGTTGGATTGGCCTGACTTATGTTAAAGAATTTGTCTCAGATGATGATAAGGTGTCGATCGAGGATTTTTGTAAGCATATGATTTATTTGATCGATTATGGAGCGGGAGACTCTATTGGAATTGGTTCTGATTTTGATGGTGCGGATCTTTATGTACAGGAGTTAACTAGCCCTGAGGATTTTACGTCACTATTATCTAGAATGAAAGAGTTGCTACCAATAAATATTTGCAATAAAATAGCTTATGAGAATTTCATCAGAAAATTCCCGACTTAAGGATAAACTTCTGCTGAATTACTTTGTATTTCCTTACTAAATCCCATATAATAGATAAGTGAGTTTGCAACTCTCCTTAAAAGAGAGTTGGAAAGGAAGGATGTTTGTTACAATGAATGAAAAACAACGAAAAGAAGGACAACAAATAAGACAAGTAGATTCAACGGACATAAAATCCGATTCGAATCATAATTTGTCCCGTATAAAAGACATGTCTAGTGATGATCTTATCTCCAAATATTTTCAATCGACATATGAACCACCTAATATGAAAAAGGCGAAGAAAAGAAGAAGAGAAGATATCCAAATTCATTATGACTTCGACATTCCTGAAGAAATGCGTGGAATCGGAAAAGGGAAAAAATTTATGATTCGTACTTATGGATGTCAAATGAATGAACATGACACAGAAGTAATGGCCGGTATATTAACGCAAATGGGATATATATCTACAGAGGATACGAGTGATGCAGATATTATCTTATTAAATACATGTGCTATTAGAGAGAATGCTGAAAATAAGGTGTTTGGAGAGATTGGTCATTTAAAACCACTGAAATTAGAAAATCCTGATGTAATTGTAGGAATATGTGGTTGTATGTCCCAAGAGGAATCTGTTGTAAATAGAATCCTTAAAAAGCATCCATTTATTGATCTCATTTTTGGGACCCACAATATTCACCGCTTGCCGCAATTAATTAAAGAAGCGATGTTTGGCAAGGAAATGGTGGTAGAAGTATGGTCCAAAGAGGGCGACATTATTGAAAATCTTCCCAAAGTACGTAAAGGAAAAATCAAGGCGTGGGTTAACATTATGTATGGCTGTGATAAATTCTGTACGTACTGTATTGTACCTTACACACGTGGGAAAGAAAGAAGTAGAATGCCTGAAGATATTATTCAAGAGGTTCGCCATTTAGCGGCACAAGGATACAAAGAAGTAACATTGTTAGGTCAAAACGTGAATGCATATGGAAAAGATCTTGAGTTTGAATATGGTTTAGGCGAATTAATGGATGAGATGAGAAAAATCGATATTCCAAGGGTTCGCTTTACAACTTCACACCCTCGTGATTTTGATGATCATCTTATTGAAGTTATAGCAAAAGGTGGTAATTTATTAGATCATATTCACTTGCCAGTTCAATCAGGTAGTTCCGATATCTTGCGTGTAATGGCAAGAAGATATACAAGAGAAGACTATCTTAAGCTAGTGAAAAAGATCAAGGATGCAATGCCAAATGTAACTCTAACTACTGATATTATTGTCGGTTTTCCAAATGAAACAGATGAACAATTTGAAGAAACCATGACATTAATGGAAGAAGTAGGCTTTGAAAGTGCGTATACATTTATCTATTCACCTCGTGAAGGAACTCCTTCTGCTAGATGGGAAGATAATATACCGATGGAAGTAAAAAAAGAAAGATTGCAACGGTTAAATAAGCTAGTTAATGACCAATCAGCCGAAGCAATGAAAAAGTATCAAGACCAGGTAGTAAAAGTTTTAGTAGAAGGTGAAAGTAAAAAAGATCCTGATGTATTATCAGGCTACACAGATAAAAACAAGCTAGTAAACTTCCGTGCACCAAAGGACTTAATAGGTCAAATTGTAGAAGTGAAAGTAGTAAACACGAAAACGTGGACACTAGATGGTGAATTAGTGGAAGCAGCAGTTGAGGTGAAATAATGACAGTATATACAAGAAATCAAGTGGTAGAAGAAGCGCATAAATTAGCAAAAATGATGGCAAACATTGATGAGATTGACCGTTTCAAGCAATTGGAAGCCAAGTTAAATGAGAATCAAAAAATTCAGAGCTTGATTAAAAAGATAAAAGCCTTACAAAAGCAAGCTGTTAATTTTCAAGCATACGGAAAGCATGAAGCTCTTGAAAAAGTAGAGAAGGAAATCGATCGTCTTCAAGCAGAGATTGATGAAATTCCTATCGTTCAAGAATTTAAGGAATCCCAAGTGGTCATTAATGACATTTTACAATTGGTTACAAATACAATAGCAAGAGAAATAACTAATGAAGTAATTCGATCGACTGATGGAGATTTATTATCAGGTGAAACTGGTTCAAAAAGTCAGAACTCTGGTTGTCATTAAACATAAGACTACACCCTTCTATTTATAGGAGTGTGTAGTCTTTTTAACCTCTTTTAAATGATGGATGTGCCACCTTTTTATTTTACCGTTAAATTACCCATAAAGAGCAACTGTTTATATAAAATTACAAACTAACTGTTACACAAATATAGGCAGATGCATAGGATGAATTAGAATCAATGAAAGATTCTTTTCTATGCAAGCACACTAGGTGAATGTCTTGCATAAGATGAAACGGAAAGAATAGGAGGTAGTTACTAATGGCATTTTTTGATCAAGATTATCGTGAGATCATAACGAAAGCAGTAATTGGTAAGGGGCGAAAATTCATCCGCGACACCAATACAATGACACCACCTCAACGGCCGACAAGTATTTTAGGATGCTGGATCATCAACCATCATTATAAAGCAAAATTACAGTGTGAGGATGTAGTTGAAATTCATGGCAGCTATGAGGTGAATATCTGGTTTTCCTACAATCATAATACGAAAACTCAGGTAGTGACAGAAAAAGTAGAATACACGGATGAGATACCACTAAGTGTTAGGGATGAACAATCATTTGGAAATGAGACAGAAGTTATTGCAAAAGTACTGCAACAGCCCAATTGTTTAGAGTGTAATATCACAACAGAAGGCCATAAGATTAAAGTCGAAGTAGAACGTGAATTTTTAGTAGAAGCGGTAGGCGAAACAAAACTTTGTGTAAGAATTGACCCTAGCTGTGAAAGCTGTGAAGATTCTTGGGAGTGGCCGGTATCAGATGACGAGTTATCATCAATCGAACCTAAGCATAAGTCAAAAGGCCATGAAGAAAGAGTATAATGGATACATGATCAATGATGAAGTGTATACGCCTTTTGGTATACACTTTCTTCTTTATCATGGTAAAATGCATGCATCTTTAGCTGATGATTAATCGATTCTAGAGTCATTAAATGAGGTATTATCTATGCTATAATACAGGTAGATTAAATGTACGGAGGATGAAAAATGGGTTTTACGCCAATGATTGAACAATATTTAAAAATTAAAAGTAAATATCAAGATAGTTTTTTGTTTTTTAGATTAGGTGACTTTTATGAAATGTTTTTTGAGGATGCAAAGAAAGCGGCATTGGAATTGGAAATCACTTTAACCAGTAGAGACGGTGGAAGTGATGAAAGAATTCCAATGTGCGGCGTTCCTCACCACTCAGCTCAAGGCTATATTAAAAGACTTATCGAAAAAGGTTTTAAAGTAGCTATATGTGAGCAAGTGGAAGATCCAAAAATAGCAAAAGGTGTCGTAAAGAGAGAAGTAGTGCAACATATTACCCCAGGTACTGTAATGGAAGGAAGTATGTTGGATGAAAAGGAAAATAATTATTTAGCTACAATTCATTTTATTAACGAAGAAAACTTCGGATTAGCTTATACAGACTTATCAACAGGTGAAACTATTACAGCAATAGTAGAAGATGGTTGGCATGCGGTCATTACTGAAATCGCAAATCGACCAATCAAAGAAATTGTATTAAAAGAAGATTTCCCTGATCAGTTACGTTCTGAATTAAAGGAACGATATCAATTCACCATATCTGAACTAGAAGAGGAATTTGAGATAGAAAGTCAGAAAGCATTACTCTCATCACTCACCAATGATAATTTAAAAAGGACCTGTAATCATTTATTTTCCTACATGTTTTATACGCAAAAACGGTCCATTGATCATTTAAGGCCAGCACAAGAAATAGAGCTCAAAGAATACATGGCTTTAGATCTTTATTCAAAAAGAAATTTAGAAATTACCAATTCTTTAATTCGAAATGAAAAATATGGTAGTTTATTATGGATTTTAGATAAAACTGTAACTGCAATGGGAGCGCGGAAGCTGAAAAAATGGATGGAGCGTCCTTTACTGAGTAAAAATCAAATTGAAAAAAGATTAACTGTAGTAGAAGGATTTCAACAACAATTTTTTGAAAGACAAACACTAAGAGAACATTTAACTGCTATTTATGATATGGAAAGATTAGCAGGACGAGTTTCTTATGGAAATGTTCATGCCAAAGATTTAGTACAGCTTAAAAACTCCATTAGTAGAATTCCATCTTTAAAAGAAATATTAAATCAATTTTCAAATAAGGAAATCATGGCCTTAAGTGAGAAAATAGATCCCTTACCAGCTTTATTTGAAATTCTGGATAAAAGTATTTCAGATGATCCGTCCCTTTCGATTAAAGAAGGAAATATTATTAAGGATGGATACAATGAGCAATTAGACCAATACCGTTATGCATCTAGAAACGGTAAACAGTGGATTGCTGAATTAGAAAAAAAGGAAAAAGAAAAAACCAAGATTAAGTCACTAAAAATTGGTTATAACCGAGTGTTTGGCTATTATATTGAAGTAACTAAAGCTAATCTTCATTTATTGCCAGAAGGAATGTATGAACGAAAGCAAACGTTAACCAACGCGGAAAGATACATTACACCTGAGTTAAAAGAAAAAGAATCACTTATTCTTGAAGCGGAAGAAAAAAGCATAGAGCTTGAGTATGAGCTATTCTTAAAAATTCGTGATCAAGTAAGAGGTTATATTTCTCAATTGCAGGAACTAGCAGATATTATTAGTGAAATAGATGTATTGCAAAGCTTTGCGACGATTAGTGAAGAAAATAATTATGTTAAACCTAATTTTTCCACAAATAAGGTAGTTCAAATTGAGAAATGTAGACACCCCGTCGTAGAAAAAGTAATGAAGAATGGCCATTTTGTGCCAAATGATATAAATATGGATAAAGAAAAAGAGCTTTTATTGATTACAGGACCAAATATGTCAGGTAAAAGTACGTATATGCGTCAATTTGCTTTAACGGTTATTATGGCTCAAATCGGTTGTTTTGTTCCATGTGAGAAAGCAGTATTGCCACTTTTTGATCAGATTTTTACCCGAATTGGTGCGGCTGATGACCTTGTCGCTGGTCAAAGTACCTTTATGATAGAGATGTTAGAAGCAAATAATGCTATACAACATGCAACCTCTGACAGTCTTATTCTATTTGATGAAATTGGACGAGGTACAAGTACATATGATGGCATGGCATTAGCCCAGGCTATCATCGAGCATTTACATCATCATGTTCAAGCGAAAACGTTATTTTCGACGCACTATCATGAACTTACTAGTTTAGAAGATAACCTAGAAAGATTAAAAAATATTCATGTAGAAGCGGAAGAAATCGATGGGAAAGTTGTATTTTTACACCAAATTCAAGATGGAGCTGCGGATGAAAGTTACGGGATCCATGTGGCTAAGCTGGCATCCCTTCCTGATGAACTGATCGATCGTGCTTCTGTTATATTAAAGGAACTCGAAGGCTCTAATAAAGGGAAAATTAAAGAATCTGAAGCATTAGATCAATTATCATTCTTTCCGGCAGATGAGAAAAAGTCCAAGCAACCAATGCCAAAAGCAGCAAATAGTAAAACGGTAGAAGCCATTTTAAAACTTAATATTTTAGAAATGACTCCAATGGATGCATTGAATGAACTTTATCAGATTCAGAAAAAACTAAAGGAATAATGAATCATTTTTATAATAAGTGAGGTGAGATGATGGCTATCTTTCAGATGCCTGATATCCTAGCGAACAAGATCGCAGCAGGAGAAGTAGTAGAAAGACCTGCTTCAGTTGTGAAGGAATTAGTGGAAAATAGTATTGATGCAAATAGTAAGTGGATAAAAATCGAAATTGAAGAAGCAGGACTATCTTCTATAACAGTGGCGGATGACGGAGATGGAATGGATAGAGAAGATTGTAAAAAGGCATTTTTTAGACATGCAACGAGCAAAATAAAGAATGAACAAGATCTTTTTCATGTACGGTCGCTAGGCTTTCGTGGGGAGGCATTAGCGAGTATTGCGGCGGTAAGTCGACTACAAATCAAAACCTCAGATGGAACACAGAGTAGCTCTATTCTAGCTTTAGAAGGTGGAAGAATTATTTCTGAAAGTTATGGGGATGCCAGAAAAGGTACTGAAATAGCTGTTAAGGATTTATTTTATAATACACCTGCACGTTTAAAATACATGAAAACAATCCATACTGAGCTAGGGCATATTAGTGATACGATAAATCGAATGGCATTTTCCCATCCTGATATCCGATTTGAATTGGTCCATAATGGTAATAAATTATTCTTTTCAAGCGGAAAAGGTGAATTACTTCAAATAATTGCTCAGGTATATGGTATGTCAGTTGCAAAAGCAATGATTCCAGTGGAATATAAAACGTTAGATTTCTCTATTTCAGGGTTTATTGCTAAACCAGAAGTAAATCGAGCATCAAGAAATTATATGACCACAGTAGTAAATGGTCGTTATATTCGCAGTATGGCTTTAGCTCGTGCGATTTATCAAGGCTTCCATACTTTGTTACCAATTGGACGTCAACCTATTGTAGTTTTAAATATTGAAATGGATCCGGTTTTGGTTGATGTAAATGTCCATCCTGCAAAATTAGAAGTTCGATTTAGTAAAGAAAAAGAGCTTTTTCAAGCGATAGAAGAAATGATAAAAAATGCATTGAGAGAGCAACGGTTGATTCCAGCTGGACATAAGAAAGTGTCAAAAGAAAAATCATTACAGCATAGCTTTATGTTTGGTCAAGAGAAGAACCCAGAAGCTTCTGAGAAGCTTTCAAAAATAAACCAAACAGAAGTTCATGATGAAAAGTATCCTTGGAATGCAGCTAATGATGACTCTATAAAAAACGAAAATATTTCAAGCGGTCTTTTTTCGAATGATAGTCCAGTTGATAGCTTCTATGAGAAGGATGTAACTGAAAAAGAAGAAGCAATAAATAATTCAACTGAAGAAGAAAGCGAACAACAAGCCGAATTAGAGGATCAAACCGGAGTACCTCAAATGTATCCAATCGGACAACATCATGGTACATATATTCTAGCTCAAAACGAAGCTGGCTTATATATTATTGACCAGCACGCTGCCCAGGAAAGAATTAAGTATGAATTTTTTAAAGATATGATAGGCGATGTCTCCAAAGAAGTACAGGAGCTACTTGTACCAATTACGTTTGAATTTACAAAACAAGAAACCTTATTAATTGAGGAACATAAAGTACAGCTCGAGAAGGTTGGACTATTTTTTGAAGAATTTGGTCATCAAACGTATATCATACGTTCACATCCTAACTGGTTTCCAAAGGGCTTTGAAGAAGAAGTTATTAGAGAGATGATTGAACAGATAATGGATGTAGGAAAAATAGATATATACAAACTAAGAGAAGAAGCAGCAATATTAATGTCATGTAAACGATCCATTAAGGCTAATCATTATTTAAATAACGATGATATGTTTCAGCTTTTAGAAGATTTAAGAAAGTGCACAGACCCGTTTACATGTCCACATGGACGACCTATTATTATTCAATTCTCAACCTACGAAATGGAAAAAATGTTTAAAAGAATCATGTAATAGGGGATAGAGAGGTTATTTTATGAAACAAAAAGTGATAGCTATTGTAGGACCAACAGCTGTCGGAAAATCTAGTTTAGGTATCGACATTGCCAAAAAATATAATGGTGAAATTATAAGTGGTGATTCGATGCAAATTTATAAAGACTTCGACATAGGTACAGCTAAGGTTTCAACTAAAGAAATGGATGGGGTTACGCATCATCTAATTGATACATTAGAACCGACTGAGTCCTATTCTGCTGCTAACTTTCAAAAGGAAGCACGTTCCTTAATTAAAGAAATTAGTTATCGAGGAAAACTGCCTATCATTGTAGGGGGTACTGGTCTTTATATTCAAGCAGCGCTCTATAATTATAAATTTACAGAGGAAAAAAGAAATACACTATTTGAAGAAAAGCTATCAAAAGAAATAGAAACAGATGGCATAGATAAGGTATATAAAAGACTTGAAAGAATAGATCCTGAACAAGCAAAAAAAATTCATCCCAACAATGTGAGAAGAGTCATACGTGCATTGGAGATTTATGAGCACTCAGGTGATAAAATGTCTGATCGACATGAGAAGGCCTTAACGCCATTATACGATGTGCATATAATTGGTTTACAAATGGAGCGATCACGATTATATGATCGTATAAATAAACGGGTAGATTTAATGATAGAGCAGGGATTAATAAGTGAAGTGAAAGCATTATTAGAAAAAGGATATCGGGAATTACAACCCATGGGCGCAATCGGTTATAAAGAAATCGTAGCGTATATCGACAATCAAAATTCTTTTGATACAGCTATAGAGCTTCTAAAAAGAAATTCTAGACGATTTGCTAAAAGACAATTTACTTGGTTTAGAAATAAAATGCATATAAACTGGTATAATGTAGAAGAAGACAAAGATTTAGAGTATTTAGAAAATATTTTAAATGATTTAGAAGGATTCTTGCAATCCACCTAGAATAATACTTGTATAGATAGAAAAAGGAGGAAACATTCATGTCACAAACTGTAAATATTCAAGATCAATATTTAAATCAACTTAGGAAAGAACGAATTCCTGTTACTATTTTCCTCACAAATGGTTTTCAATTACGAGGTGTAGTAAAGGCTTTTGATAATTTCACTGTTTTGTTAGAGACAGAAGGCAAACAACAGTTAATTTTTAAACACGCAATTTCTACATTTGCACCTTCAAAAAATGTTAATATTGAGAAAGAATAAGATAAAGGCGCTAAACTATTAGCGCCTTTATTATGTATAGAGGTATTCTAAAAAAGATAAAATAATAAAGAAATATATTTTCCACATGATTATCACATACGGAATTCATAGAAAGTTGGTTTATTTATGAAAGAAAGAGTCGCAATTATTGCAGTTAAAACACAAAAAGATGAAGATGAGCGCTTTTCATATTCGTTACAGGAATTAACGCAGCTTGTCGAAACAGCTAATGGAGAGGTAATATTCACATCAACACAAAATAGGCCAAAACCACACCCAAGATATTATATGGGGGAAGGTAAGCTTGAAGAGCTACAAGAACAGATGGAAGAAGAAGAGATTGATTTATTAATTAGTAATGGAGAGTTATCAGGTAGTCAAATTAGAAATATTCAAGAGCATGTGGGCGTAAAAGTAATAGATAGAAGTCAGTTGATTTTAGATATTTTTGCCTTACGGGCCAAGACAAAAGAAGGTAAACTCCAAGTTGAACTTGCACAATATGAATATATGCTACCAAGAATTCATGGTCAAGGGGAAGCGATGTCCAAACTTGCCGGAGGAATTGGAACAAGAGGTCCTGGTGAATCAAAATTAGAATCAGATAGGCGCCATATTCGCCGCAGAATGAAAGAAATTAAAGACCGATTGGAAGCGGTAGTGAAACAAAGAGAACAATACCGTACCAGGCGAAAGAGAAATCATACCACACAAGTGGCTATTGTTGGTTATACGAATGCTGGTAAATCAACACTATTTAATGCACTAACAAATAGTACAAGCTTGCAGGAAGACAAGCTATTTGCCACACTTGATCCTTTAACGAGACAATTACGTTTACCAAGTGGACTGGAAATTATTATGTCAGATACAGTTGGATTTATTCAAGATTTACCAACTTCATTGGTAGCAGCATTTCGCTCCACGTTAGAAGAAGTAACAGAAGCTGATTTTATCTTACACGTTATTGATGCTTCTGCTACCAATTATTTAGACCATGAAAATACAGTCATCTCCTTGTTAAATGATTTAGAAGCAGAAAATATTCCTATGTTAACTATCTATAACAAAAAAGACTTAGTGGAGCAGACTTTCACACCTTCTTCTGTGCCGTTTGAACTGATAAGTGCGTTAGATTCTGACGATGTAGAACGTGTCACACATTCTTTAGAAAAATTAATTAAAACAGAATGGGTCTCTTTTTCTAGTTTTGTTTCAGCTTCAGAGGGGAAAATTCTAGATTTAATGAGAAAGCATTCCATTTTAACAGAAGAAAAATTTATAGAAGCAGAAAATCAATATTTTATCGAGGGATTTATAGAACCCACTCACCCTGTAAATCAGTATTTGAAAGGAAAAAATTAGTTTATGTTTAATATTCAACAAGAAAAACAAGCTATCGAAGAGCGAATCTCACCTATTTTAAAGGAAATAGATAAGATAGCAGAGCTTAATCAAGCAAAAGTATTACAGGCTTTTAAGGAGAACAGAGTTAGTGATAGTGATTTTAATGAAACAACGGGATATGGATATGATGATTATGGTAGGGATAAGCTAGAAGCCGTAGTTGCTAATGCCTTTGGTGCTGAAGATTCACTTATGCGACCACAAATCATTTCAGGCACGCATGCAATTTCACTTTCTTTATTTGGATTACTTAGACCCAATGACCACCTTATATACTTAACCGGAAAGCCATATGATACGTTAGAAAAAATTATAGGAGAAAAAAAGGACCGTTCTGGATCACTTTTCGACTTAGATATTAGAACGGATTATATTCCTTTGTTAAATGAAAAAGGCATTGACTGGCAGCAATTTGAAGAAACGCTTTCTGATAATACGAAAGTCATCGCAATTCAACGCTCAAAAGGGTATGCGGATCGGCCTTCCTTTGATATGGAGCAATTAGAATACATGATTAACAAAATTAGATCAATTCGAAAGGATTTAATCGTGTTTGTTGATAATTGTTATGGCGAGTTTGTGGAAGAAAAAGAACCTACAGACGTTGGAGCAGATATAATGGCGGGCTCTCTTATCAAAAATCCTGGAGGAGGTCTTGCGCGCACCGGAGGATATATAGCGGGGACAAAGGATTTAATAGATCAAGTAGCAAATCAGCTAACAGCTCCAGGAATTGGGAAAGAAATTGGTCCTAATTTAGGGTTGCTTAGAGAATTTTATCAAGGATTTTTTATTGCGCCCCATGTAGTATCTGAAGCGTTAAAAGGCTCTATTTTTACCTCCGCAATATTATCTGAAGCGGGTTTTAACACTTCACCATCCTATAATGAAAAAAGAACCGATCTCATCCAATCTGTTACCTTTGAAACAGCAGAAGAAATGGTTGAATTCTGTCAGGCGATTCAACATCAGTCACCGATTAATTCACACGTGACACCGTATCCAGCATCTATGCCTGGTTATGAGAGTGACGTCATAATGGCTGCTGGAACCTTCGTGCAAGGTGCAAGCTTAGAACTAACTGCAGATGGACCAATAAGACCGCCATATACAGCTTATATACAAGGTGGAATTATATATACACATGTGAAGCTTGCTATAATAGAAGCATTAAAAATGATAAAGAGTTAGAAAAGCAGTAAAGGATATCTTTACTGTTTTTTTTAAAAAATAATGTTAACTAAGCTAACACGCCTTGACAAGAAAATTACATTATGTATAATATAAATATGGATAAGCAATTGAAAGGGGTGTATTTAGTGAGTGATATGGATAGACGCTCGATGCCACTATTTTCCATTAGCATTGTTAAGTCCTTAACCGGATTAACTGCTAGACAAATTAGGTATTACGAACAACACCACTTGATTCATCCTGCTAGAACTACGGGGAATCAGCGTTTATTCTCTTTTAATGATGTTGATCGATTACTAGAAATCAAAGAATTAATCGAAAAAGGCATTAATTTAGCAGGTATTAAGCAAGTATTATCATTGAAAGAAATGCCAATAACCAAAGAAGTAGATGCAGAAAAAACATCAGAAGATTTATCTGATAAAGAATTACGTAAGATACTGCATAAAGAATTATTTGATTCTGGTCGTTTTGGCAAAACCTCGTTAAGACAGGGAGAATTATCACGATTCTTCCATTAAAATAAAAAAGGAGAGTTTATTACATGGGATTAACTAAAGAAGAAATTAAGCAAAAGATTAAAGAGGAAAATGTAAAATTTATTCGTTTACAGTTTACAGATTTACTAGGTACAATTAAGAATGTTGAGATTCCATTAGGTCAAATTGACAAAGCATTGGATAATCAAATGGTATTTGATGGTTCATCCATCGAAGGATTTGTACGTATAGAGGAATCTGATATGAAACTTTATCCAGACCTTGATACATTTGTAGTATTCCCTTGGACTTCAGAAAAAGGTAAAGTTGCACGTTTTATTTGTGACATTTACAATACTGATGGTACACCATTTGAAGGTTGCCCTCGTTATAACTTAAAAAGAAATCTTAAAAAAGCAGAAGAAATGGGCTTCACAGCTTTCAATATCGGTACTGAGCCTGAATTTTTCCTTTTCAAATTAGATGAAAAAGGTGATCCTTCATTAGAGTTAAATGATAAGGGTGGATATTTCGACTTAGCGCCTACTGATTTAGGTGAAAATTGCCGTCGTGACATCGTACTTGAATTAGAAGAAATGGGATTTGAAATTGAAGCTTCTCACCACGAAGTAGCACCTGGTCAGCATGAAATTGATTTTAAATATTCAGATGCAATTAAACACGCGGATGATATTCAAACTTTTAAATTAGTAGTAAAAACTATTGCTCGTAAGCACGGTTTACATGCTACATTTATGCCTAAGCCACTATTTGGTGTGAATGGTTCTGGTATGCACTGTAATATGTCTTTATTTAAAGGCAAAACAAATACATTCTTAGATGAAAATGGTCCATTAGAATTAAGCAAAACTGCATATCAATTTATTGCTGGAATACTTAAGCACGCATTAGCTTTTACAGCAGTTACAAACCCTACTGTAAATTCTTATAAGCGTTTAGTTCCTGGTTATGAAGCGCCATGTTATGTTGCTTGGTCAGGTTCTAACAGAAGTCCACTAATCCGTGTACCAGCTTCACGTGGTTTAAGTACTCGTGTTGAAGTACGTAGTGTGGATCCAGCTGCAAATCCATATCTAGCATTAGCTGTATTACTAGCATCTGGTTTAGATGGTATTGAGAATAACCTTGATGCACCTAAAGCAGTAGATCGTAATATTTATGTTATGGACAAAGAAGAAAGAGAAGCTAGCGGTATTCAAGATTTACCTGCTACATTGTTTGACGCTCTACAACAATTATCTCGTGACGAAATAGTTGTAAATTCATTAGGTGAGCACTTATTCGAACACTTTATTGAATCAAAAGAAATTGAGTGGGATATGTTCCGTACACAAGTACACCCATGGGAAAGAGAACAATATATCCAAGCATATTAATATCATCAAACCCTTTGATACCATTGGTATCAAAGGGTTTTTCTTTGTCTCTAGAAGATTGCTAGTTTTATCGCACCCCATAGTGTACCCCAAAAACACCCCAAAAAATTTATTTGTTAATTTCATTAAAGTGTGATTCATATTTATCAATTGGATCCTTGTTCAATCTTATAGAAATATGAGAATAGACATCTGCGGTAATTTGATAACTGCCGTGACCTAATCTTTCTTGAATGAACTTCATGTCGTTTCCAGCTTTTAAAAGTAAAACAGCATGCTTGTGACGTAGGGAATGGATGGGGAGAGAACTTATATTTGCTTGCTTTAAAATGCGTCAGAACGCATTAAATAAACTTGATTTTGCAATGATATAACCATCTCTTCACGACAGAAAACTAAGTTAAGATCATGATGATAAATATAGTTAAAACAAGTATGTTTGTTCTGTTTTAAGTGTGAAAATTTTTATTAAGAAGTTGTTGAGGTATTCCATATTGTTCTGTACCTTCTTGAATCGTTATGAATGAGAACCAATTAAAAGGTCGAATTATCTCTAATTTATCAGGGATCCCTATAACCGTGTAAAGAATAAAGAACTTAATCCTGGTCAATACGCTGATATTGAAGAAGCATACAAACGTTTAGAACAGCTTCCAGTTTTTATTCAAGATAGTTTCGGAATTACCATTGATCAAGTTAAGTCGCCTGTAAAAAGCTTTAAAAGAAAATATGGTGATCTTTCAATGGTTGCTGTTGATTACTTGCAGATCATGAAAATTCCTAGATCGAAAGGAGAAACAAGGGCAGAATCAATTGGAAAAGTGACAACAGCTGCAAAGAATATTCCTCGTGAAATGCATTGTTGCTTCATGATGCTCTATCAAAATGAATCGTGATAATGAAAAGCAAGCACAAAAACCAACTTTAGCTAGTTTAAAAGAATCAGCATCCATTGAGCAAGATGCAGATGTTGTAGAATTCCTTTGGCACGAGCCAAACGGCAGAGAACAACAAGGAAAAGTTATTCAACAATTTATTGCTAAAGGTCGTGATGTTGGCATTAATGAATTTAGAATACTTTTTAGAGGATGGAAACAGCATTTTGAAGAGGTAGATTGATTTGAAGAAAAAAGACCGCAAAAGCAGCCTTACAATTTATCGTGATGATTGTTCTTTTTTACCTCGTGAGATATTTCAGATAAAATTCTATTTTTTTCTTTTAATATCTTTATCAATGTTAAGGCAAACCAAACAACAAAAATAATGGCAGCGATTGATAAAATTATTGGAATTAGAGTAATAAAAATACCAAAAACATTCAATGAGGTCATCGCTAAAATTCACCTCCTATACATTAGGGATATAATAACATTATTAACTTTATTTAACAAATAGAAAGAAGATGATTTTGAATGAGATTCATAGGAGTAGATCCAGCAAGTAAAACAGAATTTGTCGCACTAGATGAAAGCGTACAAGTATTAAAAGCAAAAGAATTAACCGGAATTGGTGATAAGGATCCAAAACGAATGATAACATTAATTTTTGATATTATGCAGCATATTAAAAAGATGACATTATCTGTGTTGAAGGTTTTGCATTTGATACACAAAAGGCAATGTTTGCCGGTGGCCTGTATCACGGTATTAAGAATGAACTCTTCAGAAGAGGATTGAAATATTACGAGGTTGCTCCTAATGCCGTTAAAAAATATGTCAATGAAACATGATGGATAGGTGAACCAAGTAATAAGAGAAGGTTAAAAGGTAAAGAAAAGAAATTAACAGTAATGGCAGCAGTTAAAGATCATTTCGGCTTTGAACATCCGAGTGACAACGTAGTTGATGCTTATATAATGTCACAAATTGCGTTATCTGCTAAAAAAGGAAATGTTCAATGTTCTTACCAAGTTGATGTTTTAACAAAAGAAAACTAGCGTAATTTAAATGTTTAATTAAGCCATTCTCAGAGGTTTTCCATTTGATAGATATAAAGGAACCGCACTTGCAAAATGTCAGAGTGTTTAAAAATACCATATAAATATTAGAAGGTTTGATTGTTATGTCAAAAGTAGAATTAAGTGTATTGTTTAAAAAGATTAAGAAGGTCGATAAAAAAGAAGTATTGGAATTTCATGTGCAGGGTGATGAACTAGATCATTCTGATGAATTAGTAAACATGGCAGGTGATATTGCTACTTTAGGAGTTAAAGAAAGTGGAGTTGAAAATTACCTTGCTGAATTCAAGTCCATTCAACGTGATAGTAAAAAGACTGTACTTAAATGCAATGTCAAAGGTGATAGTGATGGGTAAAATATTAAAGTTATATGAATTCGCTGGTAGAAGTAGTGTATTGTTCTTTGAGCAATCACAAATGACGATTGAAGAATTTGAAAAAATACATGAAAGTGTTGAATACATTGTTAATCTTAATGGTACCGCAACAGTAGAAGGGCAAATGAGTACCGAAGATTTGCCTGCAGGAGAACCAAATGAAGTTAATTTTGATTATGATGACTTACTAGATACGTAAATATTATAGCCCTGTCATAGCGGGGCTTTCTTCTTTAAGCTAAAGCAGAGGCGGGTGAGCATGTTGTATGAATGGTTACAAGATTATCAAGAAATTGAACAAGAAGTAATGTACTTAGAATTTGAACTTTCACGGAATAGAAGAGAACTAGGAAGATGGATAAGCGGAGATCTAGTAGATGTTAAATTAAGTGAAAAATCAAAAGCTACTTATTTAGAAGAGACTATTTTTAATATTGAATATGAGTTAGCTCATAAGATGAATGACTTGTATGACTCCAGACGATTAATTAGTAAATTTAAAGGACTTGATCATCAAATCATTTACAGAAAATATGTTGAAGGAAAAAAACTAATTGATATGGCAGGTGATCTAGGGAAATGTCCTAATTATATCTATAACAAACATACTGAAATTATGAAACGGATAGATTTTGCTTATAATTTTAATTAACATTAATTCACGTTGTAAAAATATTATAGAATCTATTGAAATTCTGTTTTATAGTAGGAACATAGAAATCTGACAAAGTCGATTGAGCACATGCTTGATCGGCTTTTTATTATGCAAATACTTGTTTGTACTATAATTAGCTGACACCTTTTGCTATCAGCGGATTAGCGGACAGTGCTGTCATCTATGTAGTTGACACTACTGTCATCTAATTAGCGGACTCCTTAACGAGTTTCTTCATTAGAATGAAATTCCTAAAGAAAACATTAAAGAAAACAACTAGAAAATTGTTTTTAATTATTTTTTTAAAAGGAAGAAGGTGGTGATATGAAAATAGCTGATCGATTGGATAAGGACCAAAAGAATAAACTGAATTCAATCAGAGACAAGCCTATGATTAAGAAAGATTGGTTAGAGTTAATGGGTGTTCATCGTGATACGTATAAACGTAGTAAAGGTGGAGTTTTTAAGAATAATAGAACATAATGCAGGAATTCCCTTCTTTTTGTCGAATATTTTTGAAAAGGAGGATGATAAAATGTTTTTACCTACTATTTACTGGCAAGATGGAAAAAGAACAAAGCAATTTTTAGAAATGCTTGTTGAAGATTTAATGACAGAATATAACATTACTCAAAGCAATGGACAAACTAAAAATCTTGAAGTAGGAGGAAATGCTGAGAAAGTTCTAGCAAAATATCGCAAAGGTTCTGAAAACAATCACCAAGTTGAAGGCACTGTTAGTAAATCTGATTCTGCTTTATTTAAAGATTTGTATACAATTTTAGATGATAAGGATATGATTCAGAAATTAATTGGGTTTGATGAGGAGATTTGGGATCAATTAAAATCTGGGGAATTTATAGAACTCTCCGGAGAATTTAATCAATCACCAGCTGAACTCGTATTGTCTAGCATGATGGATATGGTAGACCAATATAAAGGTTTTTTTGAAGATTCTACAAACAAAGAAGATATAGACCTAGCTTCATCATTGTTAAAGTTTAAAAAAGCAACAGTGATTATCCATCCATATATAGACAGTAATGAAGATTATAAGTTCTTCACATCTTTAGATACTGATGGTTTTGTTGAAGATAGGTATGATTTAGAAGGAGAATTCATCATTCTGGCTAAAATCAAAAAGATTTTTAAACCTCACCAAAAAATTGATTTAATAAAATTATTACCAGGTAAACTTAAAGTTAATAGAAAACAACTTCTAACATTTATACCACAATTAAGTGATAGCGACGATATAACTTTTGATGTAGAAAATATTGATGAAGAATCCTTCGAAATTAAAGGGCCTGTTATAGAACTAACACCAATAGCAATTTACCAGGAATAACAAAAAGAGACATCTCATAACGAGGTGTCTTTTTAATTTATTGCAGGGATCTGCTTCTTTTTGTCGAATTTAGTAATTAGGCATGGAGGGAGGAAAATATGACTGAGAGTATAAAGAAAAAGAAATGTTTTATAATTACACCTATAGGATCAGATAATTCAGATATTAGAAGAGCTGCAGAGGGTTTAATTGATTCTTTAATTATTCCAGTTTTAAAAGATGAAGGATTTGAAGTAGATGTTGCTCATAGAATGTATAATTCTGGTTCTATTACTAAATCATTAATTAGCAGAATTTTAACAGATGATCTCGTTGTAGCAAACTTAACAGCTTTAAATCCAAACGTAATGTATGAAGTAGCTATCCGTCATGCTACAAGAAAACCTATTGTTCAATTATGTGAAATGGGAACGAAATTACCTTTTGATATTGTAGAAGAGAGGACTATATTCTACAGAAATGACATGTTAGGTGTTGTGGAGAAAAAAGAAGATTTTAGGAATATGGTTGTAGGAGCAATGAAAGATGAAGAACCTGATAATCCAATATATAGAGCTACTGAAGAGCTATCAGTTTTGAAAGATGTGAAAGAGAAGGATCCTGAAAAATATGACATCTTAAAAAGAATGGATGAATTAGAAAGTACTATAATGTCTATCGTGAATTCTGAAAAGAAATATAACAATGAAAATAATTTAAAGTATTACAAAGATTGGACTGGATATTCTCAAAATGAATATGAAATTAAGATTAAATTAATAGAGCCTGACGTTGACATTAAGACTTTGGTTAAGGAAATTGCTAAAATATATAATTTAGGTATAGCATTAACGATAAACAATAATATCAAATTAAAAATAAAAATCAGAGATGAAAGAGATATTAGTTATTACGTAAACGAAATTGAACAAAAATTTAAGGAAATTGAAATTATTGAAGTGAATGAAAGGTAGTAGGATAAAATGGGTAAAAAATTTAAGAAGTAGACTTTTAAATCTACTGCAGGAATCTCCTCTTTTTTTGACGAATAGAGTAGGTAGAAGGGAGGTTAATTACATTGGAATTAATGGTATCTAGAGATTTAATATTAGATGATTTAGGAAACTATTATCAAATTAAATCAATAAATAAAAATAAAATCACTTTAGTTAATGCTATTGTCTTTTATGCCTACAACAGAATTTTGAATGATGATTATTATGAAGAATACAAGGGGCAAGCAGTAGCTGCACCAGCAACTAAGATTGTTAAGAATAAAATAAAAAAACTGGAAAACAACGAAACAAAAGGTAGAATTTACAATTTAACAGACGTTTCAAAAAAATATGTTGTAGTTGTAGACGGCCTTTATGAAAGAGAAATTTCAGTTAATAATTAAGACGCTCTTGACAGGGTGTCTTTTTATTTTTCATAAAAGGAGCGTGTTAATCATGGCTGACAATAAGTCGTGCGAAGAAATAAATAAACCAAAACCACCAGTGACTGTGAAAAAGAAGAATACAATATTTGAAGCTGACTTTTCATCTAGTAAAGATTTCATTGTTGAAACTTATTTCGATATAAACGGAACATTTAAAGGATTAAAAGCAATCCAACGTGAAGCGAAGAAAGCGGCAGCTGCATTAAAAGAGTTGGATGAGACTAAACGATTCATTTGTCCATCTTGTGGATTAATAAGTTTAGATATTGTAACAGTTTACGCAGATAATCGTTTAGCATATTACGATAAGAAATGTATGGAATGTGGGTGATCGAGTTGATAGCACAATGTTCTAATTGCAGTATGTCAACAACCATAATATTTAAACAACAGGACCATGCAAAAGGAATTAAAGAGACATACTTTGATTGTTAACATTGTAAGAAAAGATATACATCTTATGTGACGAACAAAGCTGTAAGGGCTAAGCAAAAAGAGATTCGACGGATTAAAGATCAGGCTACACGTGAGAGATTACAACAAGAAGTAAACCAAAGAATGTCTGAGCTAAAAACTGAGTTGATTGATCATGCCACATAAACCTAAGCGTCCATGTGCAAGAGTAGGTTGTCATAATCTAACAGAAAAAACTTACTGTACTGATCATCAAATTAATAATCAAGATACTTATAACCGTACTTACAATCGCTATCAAATGGATAAGCAAATGGATAGCTTCTACAAGTCACGGAAATGGCAGCGGCTAAGAAGATTAGCTTTCGAAAGAGATAAAGGTTTATGTCAACGATGTTTGCAACAAGGAATATTAAAGTAAGCTGATGTTGTCCATCACATGGAAGAAGTAAAGGAAAGTTGGAACAAACGCTTTGAATTGGCTTACTTGGAAAGTCTTTGTCATCGTTGTCACAATAATATTCACAAGCAACTCCCCGGGGTAAGTTTTTTAACTGTTGTTGCTGTAGAGCGAAGCATCCCACAAGCGCGCACAAAAATCAGTTTTTGAATTATTATTTTTAAGGAGGTGTAATTGATGGCAGGAAGGAAAAAAGAACCTTTATCAGTTATACAGGGAAAAGGTCGTTCAAACCATATAACTAAAGAAGAAGCTTTAAGATGTCATACCGATAATATTGAGCCACCTAGATATTTATTAAAATCACAAACGAGTTTCAGAGATTGAAAATTTTTAGCAACCTAGATATAGATAGTCTTGCTCGTTATGTTGATTCAAAAGATCAATATATTAAGTTGATTCGAGTATTAAGAAAGACCAAACTTCAGAAGATTTCAAATAATACTCTCAGATACAACTAAGTAAAAATTTACTTTTTAGTGAGTGTCGGTCAACTGCCAATGATTTAGGTTTGACGATTACATCTCGATTAAAATTAGTGATTCCAGAAGGGGATGGGGATATTAAAGCTAAAAGTGAAGCGGAAAAAGGGTTTAGTGGTCGATTATGAAGAGTGCCGAACAGCTCTGATCTCCCCTAAAGGTAAGAGTTTTATATTAAGCAATGAATTTTCTTGTGCGAGTTCGGTATTCGACTGGACTCATACCTGCCAATTTTTGTTTTATTCGCTTGTAATTATAATAATCCATATCTTCTTCTTTTGATTAGAAATTCATAATCTCTTAATGAGTTCAGAGTTTGAAGAAGGATATTTTAACGGATGGAAACTGGTGGTTACATTGATGATATGGACCTCGAGATAATATAAGTAACTTTGGATAAAGAAGAGAATGAATTATAAATCTTCTTTGGTGTAGAGCTAAGTGTTAGTTTTAGTTTAGAAAATATTGATCCAACCTATTAAAGATATGATTCCGGAGATGGGATGATTTCGGAAAGTAGCAACACACTACTATATCTACGAGGAGATATAACATATTCTCTTAATCAAGAATAATTACTGATTATGTAGAGAAAGACATTAACTTTCTATACGCATCTCAATTGAGGTGCTTTTTATATATCCAAAAATGGATACGAGGGGGTTGAAAATGACGGTATTTTTAAAGAAACTACGCAAAGCGCCAAATTGAAATCAGGATTAGATTATAGCAAAAGAGGTGTGGATGATATCAAGCTGGACTTAAAATCCAATGAAAATAAAAGGGAAGCTGTAGGTGATCGAGTGACAAGGGTGAAAGAATCAGCAATGCAGGCACATAAGTGCGTTGATGTAATTAGTAAGAAAAATGCAGAAGTGAAAATATGAGGGAGATGAATAGTATGGATAAAGGAACAATCGTAAGAAGTATTGCCTTAGCAATTACTTGGAGCAACGTGATTTTAGCAAACTATGGATGAAAACCTAATCTCGTTTTAGATGAAGAAATAACTGCAACAGGATTAGTATTGATAGTAAGGGATTGGACTTGGTTTAAGAATACTTATTTAACTGCTACCGGTAAAGCGTTGAAAGAAGTTTTAGAGTAGAAGGGATTGTACAAATAGCTGTCCTATGAGGAATGGCTATTTTCTATTATAAATAAGAGGAGGAAATAAAAATGACAAATTTAATCACGTTAAAAGATGGGAACTGGGCAGACGAGGATATATATAATCGGTCTACACCTAGTAAACGAACACCTTATAATAAATCACTTGGACGCACAATTAAAGCAAATGAGTTTAATAGACCGTTGGTGGACTTTTTAGTAATTGAAATAGAAAGATGTGGCTTTGTCACAATTAAGGTAGCAGATGATGATTACAACAAACCATTAAGCGTTAGAACAGATCGTGCGAATAAAGCAGAGGCTGATGCTTATGTTAGCATTCATTTTATTCTTTCTATGGTACGTTTGAGAGTGCTAATCCTTCAGGTATTAGCCTGCATGTCTATCCAGAGCATCTAAATAAAAGAGCTGGTAAGTTAGTAGCTAACATTGCTAAGTATCACCAAAAGGCAAAATTACCGTGATATTAAAGAGGGTAATTTTCATGTCTTCCGTGAGACGAACATGATCGCCGTATTAAGCGAAAATGGTTTCATGGATAATGAAGTGAAATTTCTTTTGATGCTGGATCTTGAATTTCAAAAAGACGTAGCTATTGAACACACAAAGAGCATTTGTGATTACTTTGGAGTAGCCAATAAATCTGATGACAAAGTAGATATGACAAAGCCAAAAACTGCTAGCAAAAAAGTTAATTTGAAATAGGTACAATCCAAGATGGTATCATTAGTGACCAAGTCCACAATCAAACGACAGACGCTATTGTGAATGGTATTGAGTTGGAAGTGGGGAAAAAGGAAGTATGGTAATTAAAGCATTACAGAAAAGAGTAGGTGCGAAGCAAGATGGTTTAGTGGGACCAAAAACAATTAGAAAAATTCAACTATATCTATTAACCTATCAAGATGGAAAAATCAGTGAACCTTCTGAAATGGTTAAGCCTATGCAACACATTTTGAGTGAGGGTAAATTTTAAAATAACATGCTCTAACATTGTACTGACTCCTGAAAGTTAGACCAAAAAACTCACAGCTGACTATAAGCTGCGAGTTTTAATATTCAAATCAAAATATAAGATTAGATATGACGATATAATCCCACTACTTTTCCTAGAATCGTAACATTATCATAGAGTAATGGCTCCATGGATGCATTTTCCGGCTGTAATCGAACGTGATCTTTTTCTTTAAAGAAACGTTTAACAGTCGCTTCTCCTTCATCGGTCATAGCAACAACAATTTCCCCGTTTATTGCCGTATTTTGTTGTTTGACAATTACCATGTCACCATTCAAAATACCTGCCTCTATCATACTATCACCTTCGATAATCAAAACATAAATTTGATCTTCAGGGTTAGCAACAGATTTTGGTAATGGAATATATTCCTCAATATTCTCTACAGCGGTAATTGGGACACCAGCCGTTACTTTACCTATT
This sequence comes from Saliterribacillus persicus, assembly GCF_003337485.1. Lineage (GTDB taxonomy): Bacteria > Bacillota > Bacilli > Bacillales > Amphibacillaceae > Saliterribacillus > Saliterribacillus persicus. The sequence continues at coordinate 12,744 of NZ_QPJJ01000006.1, read as the reverse complement.
ACAGGAGCAAAAGTAGCAGCTTCTTTAGGAACCTCTAAATCTCCTTCATGCTGAAGTACTTCAATTGCACGAGGCTTTGTAGGATCTCTTCGAATGTAACCCTTTTTTTCAAGTCGAGCTAAATGTCCATGAACAGTCGAACTAGAAGCAAGTCCCACTGCTAATCCAATTTCACGAACGGATGGTGGGTAACCCTTTTTATCAACTTCTTCTTTTATATAATTTAAAATTGCTTCTTGTCGTTTTGATAAATTAGTCATTATATAGACTCCTTAGTCATAGTTTTTATTAAAGTAATTATAACATGGCAAAAACAAAAAAACAAACATTCGTTCGAGAAATACTTGACAGGAACTTTTGTTCGTATATAATAAAAGTAGAACAAAGGTTCTAAGAACAATCGTTCCTAAGTGAGGTGAATATAATGTTAAAAAATTTATCAAAACATGATGTTTTCTATTTGATCCTTTTTGTTTTAATGCTAGTATTCTTATATGCCTCCATGGCGACTAGTTAATATAAAGGATGAATATTAGTGAAAGCTGTTATATATTGTCGTGTAAGTACACAAAAAGAAGCACAATCATCTTCATTAGCTAGACAAAAAAGTGAATTACTAAAAATGGCTGCTAATTATGATATGCAAGTAATCAAAATTATTGAAGAAAGAAAAAGTGGATATGATATTGAACGAGAAGGTGTCTTTTCAATGTTAGATATTTTTGCAGCAAAAAAAGCAGACACTTTATTGATACAAGATGAGACACGTTTAGGTAGGGGAAATACGAAGATTGCTCTTTTCCGACAACTTCAAAAATTATCAGTTTCAATTTACACATGTAATGAGCAGGGAGAACTGAGATTTTCTGAAGCTGATTCTATGGTTTTAGAAATTGTGTCTATAGTGGAAGAGTATCAACGTAAATTACACAATGCGAAAATCAAAAGAGGCGTGCAAAAAGCGGTTGGAAACGGGTTTGATCCAAGCGATAATTTGTCTAAAATAGACCAAGCGCCTGGGCGTGAGCGGAGAGATTTCCCTCTTCAAGAAGTGATCCGTCTAAAGAAAAAGGGTTTACCCTTTACGGATATCACTGCCACATTAAAAGGAATGGGGTATCAAGTGTCAAAAGCTACTGTTCATCGAAGGTATAAAGAATACGAATTACTTGAATTCGATAAAAAAGATAAGTTAAGATAAAAGAGAGTATACACAGTAAATGATGTATGCTCTCTTTTATAATTTCCAAAATATTAAACTTTGACCTAAAATAAATGATAATTAATAGAGGAGGTTTGGATATGTTAATGAAAGAAAAGATTGCCCGTATAAATGAATTAGCTAATAAATCCAAGAAAATGGAATTAAGCGAAGAAGAAAAAATCGAACAAAAAGAGCTAAGAGCAGAGTATTTACAAAACGTTAGGAAATCTTTTAAAAATCAATTTAAAGGGATGAAAGTAGTGGATCCCAACGGAAAAGATGTTACCCCAGAAAAAGTGAAAAAGCTAAGAAATGAAAAATAATAGGGATAAACATAAAAAAGAGGTGATACTAGATATATGTGTTCACCTCTTTTTGTTTAGTCCACTAGTTTCAAAATATTCTGATTAGTAAACGAAGAAGTTTTGACGTATAATGACACATATATGCGCTTTTTTGTTAGTTAACACTTGTTTTATTGCTAAAATAGTTATAGGATATAAAATGTACGTACATATTTCGTTAATGTAGGAAAGGGGAATTTTAAATGTCAGTTAACACAGAAAATTTATCTATTAATACGATCAGAACTTTATCTATTGATGCAATTGAGAAAGCGAATTCTGGTCACCCCGGTTTACCAATGGGGGCTGCACCAATGGCTTATAATTTATGGACAGAGCATATGTCGCATAATCCTAAAAGCTCAAAGTGGTTTAACCGTGATCGCTTTGTATTATCAGCAGGGCATGGTTCTATGCTACTTTATAGCTTGTTACACCTTTCTGGTTATAATGTAACAATTGATGATCTAAAGGGATTCCGTCAGTGGGATTCAAAAACTCCTGGACACCCTGAAGTACATCACACTGATGGTGTAGAAGCAACAACTGGACCATTAGGTCAAGGGGTAGCGATGTCAGTTGGTATGGCAATGGCTGAGAAGCATTTGGCAGCTAAATACAATAAAGATGGATTTAATGTAGTAGACCACTATACATTTGCTCTAGTAAGTGATGGAGATTTAATGGAAGGTATCTCACATGAAACTGCTTCTTTAGCAGCTCATTTAAAATTGGGCAAGCTGATTGCACTTTATGATTCTAACGATATTTCATTAGATGGTGAACTTAATAAATCTTTCTCTGAAAATGTAGAAGGACGTTTTAAAGCTTATGGTTGGCAAGTAATTCGCGTAGAGGATGGTAATGATACAGAAGCTATCTCAAAAGCAATTGCTGAAGCTAAGAAAAATACTGATCAACCTACTTTAATCGAAGTGAAAACTGTTATTGGATATGGTTCTCCAAATAAATCTGCTTCTGCTGCATCCCATGGTGCACCTCTTGGAGCTGATGAGATTAAATTGACAAAAGAATTCTATAAATGGGAACACGAAGACTTCTCCGTTCCAGACGAAGTCTATGAAGATTTCAACACGAAAATTGTTGAAAAAGGTAAAAAAGAAGAGGCAGCATGGGAAAAATTATTTGCTGACTATAAAGCTAAGTATCCTGAATTAGCTGAAGAATTAAATCAAGCAATGAATAATCAATTACCTAAAGATTGGGATAAAGATCTTCCAGTATATGAAGCAGGTAAAGACACTGCAGCAACGCGTGCTACTTCAGGTGAAGTATTAAATGCAATAGCTAAAAGTGTACCTAGCTTATTTGGTGGAAGTGCCGATTTAGCAGGTTCTAATAAAACAAACTTAAAAGATGCAGGAGATTTCTCAGCGCAAACTCCAGAAGGTAGAAATATATGGTTTGGTGTACGAGAATTCGCAATGGCTGCAGCCCTAAACGGTATGACTTTACATGGTGGACTAAGAGTATTTGGCGGTACATTCTTTGTATTTAGTGATTACTTGCGACCAGCTGTACGTTTATCTGCGATTCAATCATTGCCTGTAACGTTTGTTCTTACGCATGATTCTATTGCGGTAGGGGAAGATGGTCCAACGCACGAGCCTGTTGAACAACTTGCTGCATTTAGAGCGATGCCTAACCTATCTGTTATTCGTCCTGCAGATGGAAATGAAGTACAAGCAGCATGGCGTTTAGCTATGGAATCTGAAAAAACTCCAACTGCATTAGTATTAACGCGTCAAAACCTTCCTACTTTAGAAGGTACTGCTAAGAACGCTTATGAGGGTGTTAAAAAAGGTGGATATGTAGTTAGTCCAGCTAAAGGTGACTCTCCTGAAGCAATTTTAGTTGCAACTGGGTCAGAAGTTCAACTAGCTGTTAAAGCACAAGCAGAGCTAAGTAATGACGGAATTGATGCTAGCGTAGTAAGTATTCCTTCATGGGATAGATTTGCTCAGCAATCTGCTGAATATAAAAACCAAGTACTACCAAAAGATGTGAAAAAGCGTGTCGGTATTGAGATGGCTTCTTCTCTTGGTTGGGAACGTTTCGTTGGTGATGAAGGTAAGTTAATCACTATTGACGGATTTGGTGCTTCAGCAAATGGAGATAAAATTATTGAAGAATATGGCTTTACTGTAGAGAACGTTGTTTCTACTGTTAAATCATTATTTTAATTAATTGATGCAAAAAATCCCTGATTGTTTAATTAGTCAGGGATTTTCTTGTGTTTATTGCTACAAAAATATATTAGAAATCAATTTTTTTGTTTAGTAAACTCTACTTGTATTCTTCTATTACTTTTAATATACTGTAGAATAGATAATGTTAAGGAGGAAAGCTTTGTATGAGTACTTTATGGGTCGTATTAATCGCTATAGTAGCGCTCTTAATTGGTATTGCGCTAGGATTTTTCATAGCGAGAAAATACATGATGAGCTATTTAAAGAAAAACCCACCTATTAATGAGCAAATGTTGCGTACATTAATGATGCAAATGGGTCAAAAACCGTCTCAGAAAAAAATTAAACAAATGATGAGAGCAATGAATAATAATCAAGAAAAATAAATTGAATTATTGTTTAAACAATTAAAATCCTTGCTTTACCTAGCAAGGGTTTTATCTATATAAAGAGAGAGTTAACATAAATAGGAAGATTTATAAATGGAGTGGGATTATTGACAGAACTAAACATTTTTATTGCTTTTGGTGCCGGCTTTCTTTCCTTTATATCCCCTTGTGTATTACCTTTATACCCAGCTTTTCTTTCATACATAACAGGTATGAGTGTAAATGAATTAAAAAATGAAAATACTAAATTTAATTATAAAAGTTTCATTCATACTGTTTTCTTTCTAATCGGTTTCTCTAGTATATTTATTTTACTAGGATTTACCACAACATATATTGGTGAATTTTTATTTCGGTGGCAGGATCTTATAAGACAAATAGGAGCAATACTAATTATTTTCTTTGGATTAATTATTATTGGTGCTCTTAATTTCCAGTTTTTAATGAAGGAAAGAAAAGTTCACTTGAAAAATAGACCTGCAGGATTTTTTGGTTCCTTTGTGATTGGAATGGCTTTTTCACTTGGGTGGACACCATGTACGGGACCAATTTTAATGTCTGTTATAACATTAGCTGCAACTGATACTGGAACAGGTGTAATTTTAATGAGTGCATATTCATTAGGTTTTTCCGTGCCTTTTCTAGTACTATCATTCTTTATAGGTAAAATGCAATGGATTAAGCGAAACAGTATAAAGCTAGTGAAAATAGGTGGATATGTTATGATTGTGATGGGCATAATGTTGTTTTTTGACTTTATGACTAGACTAACATCTTTTCTTGCGAGCTTCTTTGGCTTTTATGGTTTTTAATTATTTGAAAATAACTTTTTAAACGATATTTTTTAAAAATTTTATAAGTTAGTTTTATAAGAGAGGTTGAAAATTATGGTGAAATCAAATGATCTAATATTACGAACGATGACAGTCCTTATTGCCTTCATCTTATTTGGCTTTGCTGTTTACTTATTGTTAGCAGGCCATAATGCTCCAGGTGGTGGGTTTATTGGTGGTCTAATGACAGCCGCAGCTATCCTTTTAATGTATATGGCTTATGGTACGACTACTGCAAATAAAATTTTACCCATTAATTATCGTATCCTTATAACAGTTGGGTTAATTATTGCGGTTGGTACAGGTGTTGGTTCATTTATTTTTGGCCAACCATTTATGAGTCAAACCTTTGATTATTATCACTTTCCGTTATTTGGGGAGCTAGAGCTCGCAACGGCCCTTATATTTGATTTAGGAGTGTACTTAACCGTAATTGGTGTTACGATGACGATCGTATTAACAATATCAAATGATAGAGAATAATTTGATATGGTAAGAAATGAGCTGATGTAAAATGAATTGGGCAATTGCGAGTTCTGTCGGTGCTGTGATTATGGCTGTTGGAATGATATTTATACGAATGCGTGCATCAAAAAGGCCTACAAATGTAAAAAGAATAATTCTTCCACCTGTTTTTATGAGCACTGGTGCAGCGATGTTTATCTTTGAGTATTTTCGAGTTGCTTGGATTCAAGTAATAGAAGCATTTTTTGTTGGTGCAGTCTTTTCTATTCTTTTAATTTTAACTACAAAATTCGAAAAAAGAGATGGCGATATTTTTCTGATCCCATCAAAATGGTTTATTGTTACTTTATTTGGGCTCTTATTAATACGAATTGTCTTAAAAGCAATATTAGGGCAACATATATCATTAGGAGAGACTGGTGGAATGTTTTTCATTCTTGCATTTGGAATGATTATTACATGGCGTATTTCAATGCTTTTTAAATATTTAAGAATCGTAAACAAAATCTAAATAATAAATAAATATGCAACAAATCGAAGTATTATTTATTTCGATTTGTTGCATATTTTTTGTTTCGGTAATCATCTGGAGAAGCTTCAAAATAACTTTCGTATGGAGTAATGCTTATTTGTTTTTCTTTTAATTTCTTTTTTAAAAATTTATGATCTCGCTTAGGAGTAGCAAGTATATAGCCTTTTATAATAGTATCCATAGAAATGTTTTTTTCGTTATTCTTTAAAGCAAGTTCCCCAACTTTACCTGCAATTTTTTGACGCGCCACATCTCTGAACAGTTCTGGAACAGGAGCTACTAATTCCTCTAGTAGCTTTTTTTGTTCTGGATTCCAGCGATTTTTGGTTTCTTTAATATAGTATTCTTCCCAATCCATATCAGATCTTCCATCTTGTTTTGGTAATTTTTTGAGAAACTTCCTGAACATAAAATATCCACCAATTGTTAACAAGCCAATGAGTAGAAATGTCCATAAAATAATAAAAATTGAAAATTCAGTTGACATATTTAGCACCAAACCTTTTTTTATAATTAACAAATTATGTATAATAGTAAATGTTTAGAGAATAGAGTGGTAAAACTATAAAGGGCCTTAATTGGTAAAAATTTGCGTATCAGGCTATTTAACTAAATTTTCGACAAAATACCACTAATCGTCAAGAGAGCGTTTATATTTTCCAAGATTTGTAGTAAGATAGCATTGAATCGATGAATTTTTACATTTTAATAGGAAAGTTATGCCATTCAAAAAGACTTAAATTATTTTATACATAATTAATCTATTATTTCATAGCTATAAATAATATAGTGTTTATATTTTATTATAGCACGTTGGACACATGAATATAAACTTTTCAAAGACTGTTTCCAAGTACGATAGGAGGATTGGAATGAATGATTATGTAGACCAAAATGAAGAGGATGATTTTTTTGCAACTCCTATAAATACAGAGTTAATCACCAGTCTTCCTAGAGAAGTTTTATCAGAAATTAGCAAAAATCTATTTGATTTAATTATTATATGTGATGAAAAAAAACGTATTATTTTTATTTCGGACTCTGTAAAATATCAATTAAATTATAGAAAAGAAGAAATCATCGGTCACTTCTTCTTTGACTTTATACCAAGAAGTGATAAAAAAAATCTCTATAATAAATTTGACAACAACTATTCAGGACAACAAAAATTTTATTTTAGACTTAAATCAAAAATGGACAAATATATCCTGTTTGAATCAAATGTAGTGCAAATAATGGATGAAGAGGAAGGTAATAAAATAGTAGCAGTTTCTAAAAACATTACAGATAAAAAAATAGCAGAGGAAATGATGATCCGTTCTGAAAAAATGTCAGTGGCGGGCCAGTTAGCGGCAGGTATTGCACATGAAATTAGAAATCCTTTAACATCTATTAAAGGTTTCCTACAGTTAATGCAAGCAGGGGTCGAGGGCAAGGAAGCTTATCATAAGATTATGACTGAAGAAATCGAAAAGATAGAAGCGATTACTACAGAGTTACTATTTATCTCTAAGCCAATGACAGATGAAAAAACCATGGTTGATGTAAAATCAATGATTGAGGACGTAGTGGTTCTGCTACAAACACAAGCGAGTCTTTATGGTATTACGATCTCAGTTAATTCCTTTTCTAATAAAGAAATTTATTGCGACCGTTCTCAAATAAAGCAAGTGTTAATAAATCTTATCAAAAATGCGATCGAAGCAATGGAGGATAATGGTTATATTTGGGTAGATGTAAGCTACACTTATGCTACATGCGCTATCAAAGTTATAGATGAAGGACCAGGAATTCCGCATCAAATGATTGAAAAGTTAAAAGAGCCATTCTTTACCACAAAGAAAAATGGGACAGGTTTAGGTTTAATGATCTGTAATCAAATTATTGAAAACCATCAAGGAGTGTTAAATATTAGTGGAAATAAAGATAAAGGAAGTACATTTGAAATTATTTTACCTATTATGTAACTTTTGATCATTACATTTGTTTTATGTGATGGTCTTTTTTTATAAAAAATTGTTTTTAGAATATAGATGTAAACAATAATCTTATTATTTGCACTTAACTATATGAATTTTCTATTAAAATAGATTTTCGACATAATTTCTGTTGAATTGTTTTACTTATAAACCGATTTCATTTAAAATAATATAGTGCAGAGCATATGTGTGACATATGAATGGGGATTATTTAGGGATCGATGAACGATCTTACATATTGAAGGGGGTAACAATTCACATGACAAATCAAGATGTATTTCAAGCAAAAAAGCAATTTGAATTGAATGGGAAAAAGTATAACTACTATGATTTAAAAGCATTAGAAGAAGCTGGATTAGGGAAAATTGAACGTTTACCTTTTTCGGTTCGCGTATTGTTAGAATCTTTAGTTCGTCAATATGATGGAAAAGTAATTAAAGATGAACATGTAAAAAGCTTAGCAAACTGGGGCAAGGAAAAAGGTGCAGACGTTCCTTTTAAGCCATCAAGAGTTATATTGCAAGACTTTACAGGTGTACCTGCTGTAGTGGACTTAGCATCTCTTCGTAAAGCGATGGTTGATATGGGTGGTTCACCTGACGAGATCAATCCTGAAGTTCCAGTGGATTTAGTTATTGACCACTCTGTTCAAGTTGACCAGTATGGTACAAGTGATGCATTACGTATCAATATGGAATTAGAATTCGAACGTAATGGAGAAAGATATGAATTTTTAAATTGGGCACAAAAAGCATTTGATAATTATCGTGCTGTACCACCAGCAACTGGTATCGTGCACCAAGTTAACTTAGAATATATTGCAAATGTAGTACATGCATTAGAAAATGAAACCGGGGAGTATGATGCTTTCCCTGATACTTTATTTGGTACCGACTCTCATACAACGATGATCAATGGTTTAGGTGTATTAGGTTGGGGTGTTGGTGGTATAGAAGCAGAAGCAGGAATGCTTGGACAGCCTTCTTATTTCCCTGCACCAGAAGTTATTGGTGTTAAATTTACGGGAAGTTTTCCAAATGGTACTACTGCAACTGACTTAGCATTAAAAGTGACGCAAGTATTACGTGAAAAGAAAGTAGTAGGAAAATTTGTAGAGTATTTCGGACCCGGCTTAAAAGATATGCCTTTAGCTGATAGAGCAACGATATCTAATATGGCGCCTGAATACGGAGCTACTTGTGGTTTCTTCCCGGTTGATGAAGAGTCCTTAAATTATATGCGTTTAACAGGTCGTAGTGAAGACCAAATCGCATTAGTGGAGAAGTATTGTAAAGAAAATAATTTATGGTATTCTTCCGACCAACCAGATCCGGAATTTACCAACTTAGTAGAAATTAATCTTTCTGAATTAGAACCAAATTTATCTGGTCCAAAAAGACCTCAGGATTTAATTCCTTTAACGGATATGAAAAAATCATTTAATGATGCAATTACAGCTCCTGCTGGTAACCAAGGCTTTGGATTAGATAAAGCTGAATTTAATAAAACAGCAAAAATTAATCATCCAGATGGTAAAACGTCTGAAATGAAAACTGGTGCAGTTGCAATCGCAGCAATCACATCTTGTACAAACACTTCTAACCCATATGTTATGTTAGGGGCAGGATTGTTGGCGAAAAAGGCAGTAGAAAAAGGTCTGGAAGTTCCAGCTTATGTTAAAACTTCCTTGGCTCCAGGTTCAAAGGTTGTAACAACTTATCTTGAAAATTCTGGTTTAATGGAATACTTGAATAAGCTAGGATTTAATCTTGTTGGTTATGGTTGTACGACATGTATTGGTAACTCAGGACCGCTTCGCGAGGAAATTGAAGAAGCAATTGCTGATAATAATCTAACTGTAAGTTCTGTTTTATCTGGTAATCGTAACTTTGAAGGTAGAATTCATCCGCTTGTTAAAGCAAATTATTTAGCGTCGCCACCATTAGTGGTAGCATATGCTCTTGCTGGTACAGTAGATGTTGATCTTAGAAGTGAACCTATGGGGATCGATAAAGATGGTCAGCCTGTTTACTTTGATGATATTTGGCCAACTCTAGAAGAAATTAGAAATGAAGTAGAGAAAGTTGTTACACCAGAGATTTTCCGTAAAGAATATGAAAATATATTTGATTCAAACGAAAAATGGAATGCGATTGAAACAACGGATGAGCCATTATACAAATGGAATGACGAGTCTACTTATATTCAGAACCCACCATTCTTTGAAGGATTATCTAAAGACGGCGGGAAGGTAGAAGCATTAAAAGGATTACGTGCAATTGGTAAATTTGGTGATTCTGTAACTACCGACCACATTTCACCAGCCGGTGCAATTGCAAAGGATATGCCAGCAGGTAAATATCTACAAGAAAAAGATGTTTCTCCTCGTAACTTTAACTCATACGGGTCTAGACGTGGTAACCATGAAGTTATGATGAGAGGTACATTTGCAAACATTAGAATTAAGAATTTACTTGCACCTGATACAGAGGGTGGTTACACCACTTACTGGCCAACAGGGGATGTAATGGCAATTTATGATGCTGCAATGAAATATCAAGAAGATGGAACAGGTTTAGCGATTCTTGCTGGTAAAGATTACGGTATGGGAAGCTCACGTGACTGGGCTGCAAAAGGTACTAATTTATTAGGTATTAAAACAGTTATTGCTGAAAGCTTTGAAAGAATTCACCGTTCAAACTTAGTTATGATGGGCGTACTACCTTTACAATTTAAAGATGGTGATAGCGCTGATTCTCTAGGTTTAACTGGTAAAGAAACATTTGATGTAGAAGTGGATGAATCAGTACAACCTCGTGATGTAGTTCGAGTTAATGCTATTGGTGAAGATGGAAAAGGAATTACTTTTGAAGCAATAGCAAGATTTGATAGTGAAGTTGAGATTGATTATTACCGTCACGGTGGTATACTTCCAATGGTATTACGTAATAAATTACAAAAGTAATAAGGATGCACAAGGCAGTCATTTGACTGCCTTGTCTTATATTACTGACAACTTTTTTAATTACCTTTTTAATTAAAAGAGAAGAAATGAATTAATTAAAAAGGTAATTATTAAAAAAAGGATGCAGAAATCATGATTAAAAATATAATAGCTATCATTTCCTTAATAGCATTGAGTACAATACTGATTTATCAAAATTTTTGGCCTGAAGAAGATAAACAGGATGGTGCTATGATTGTCTCTCCAGAGGTTGCTTTTCTTCAAAAAGGAGATCAGGTAAATAATTTTGAATTGAAATTATTCGAAAATCAAGAAAAAGTATATACATTTAATACGGAACGAAATAAACCTATTTTTATTAATTTTTGGGCGAGCTGGTGTAAACCATGTCGAGATGAAATGCCAGCCTTGGAAAAATTCAGCAATCAGTACAAAGAAGAATTAGAGGTAATTACAATTAATGTGACAGAAACAGAATCTAAGCTATCAGACGTACAAGCCTTTCTAGATGAAGGAAGCTATACTTTTCCAGTTCTCTTAGATGAAAATTCAGATGTTACAAATGCTTTCTCTGTTATAACAATTCCAACAAGTTTTTTAATTGACGAAAACGGAATTTTAATGGAGGACACGATAAAGGGTGCTCTGACATTAGAGGAAATGACAGAAATGTGGGAAAGAAATAAATAAGGAAAGCTTAAAAGAATAGAAAAAGTCGTTGTCACACATAATATTTTTGAGCTTGTTTAAGCAATAAATATAAGGAGTGAAACAATGACTGATTTAAATCGTGAAAATTTAACTGATAATAAGCCAGATGACAGAAGTGATAATGTTGATAAACTTCAGGAAATGGTGACAAACACTATTGAAAATATTGAAGAGGCGCATGATGCTCTTGCTACTGCATCTGATGAAGAAAAAGAACAAATTGAGCAAAAAAATGAAAGAAGAAATGCAGCTTTAAAAGGCTTAAGAAAAGAAATTAAAGACGAGTATGCTTATCAACAAAGGAAAGAATAAGATAATTCTAAAGATCTCTTTACCTAATTGAAGGTATGGAGATCTTTGTTTTATTATCGAAAATACATATTTTAAGGCTCTAAAATATATGTTGGGGTAAAGAAAAAATTCAGACAAATAAAAACACGCAATCTCCTAATTTTGATAAACTTTGTTTAGACCAATAAACAAAACACAAAAAGGAGATGCGTGTAAGTGAATTCTAACATTTTTTTACCAGGATTAGAAGCGTTTGTCGTTACGAAATCATGTGTGGAAGATGGTTCCTATCAACTTCATCTAGAATTGGAGCGCGAACCTCATAGCTGTCCCTGTTGTGAACAACGAACAGAAAAAGTCCATGATTATCGTGTGCAAAAAATTCAACATCAACATATATTTGGGAGACCAACAACTTTATTCTATCGGAAACGTAGATATGTTTGTGAAAATGAAGCATGTAGAAAACGATTCTATGAAGATAATTCAATGGTAGAACGCTATCAAAGACAATCTGTAGAGTATAAACAAGCAATGGGAATTGAATTAATCCACGGGAAGAACTTTAAGGATGTCGCTTCTCGATTTGGAACCTCCCCAACCACGGTGATGCGTCGTTTTGATCACATTAGTTCTTCGATGTTAAGCGAGACAAAACAGTTACCAGAAATCATAGCGATTGATGAATATAAAGGGGATGCAGGGGGAGAAAAATATCAAACGATAATCGCAGATCCCATTGAAAGGAAACCCTTGGATATTCTGAAAGATCGAAAAAAAGAAACCGTGAAGGAATATCTACGTAAACATGGAGATAACGT
>NZ_QPJJ01000005.1:86855-231871 GCF_003337485.1 Saliterribacillus persicus | reverse complement strand
AAGTGTTATTGCATCATCAATATAAAAATATCAATGTTCGGGTTGCATAAATTAGGAGTGAGCGTTTAGCTCACCCCAACATTTGACTTAGAACCGTTTTTGCATAAAGAAAAAATATCTTAAAACCTAGAAAAAGAAATAGCAGGTTTAAAAGATAATAGCAAAATAAATTCTATACCTTACATACACACATAATTTTAAGGGGGATTTACCAATGAAAAAGTTAATTGTTATGATGTTATTAATTCTTTTACTCGTGGCTTGTAATACGAGTGAGAATACGGAAAGTACAGAAGAATCGAGTAAGGAAGAAATGAAAGAAGTTAAACTTGTATTAGATTGGACGCCCAACACCAATCATACTGGGTTATATGTAGCACAGGCTGAAGGCTTTTTTGAAGAAGAAGGACTTGATGTAGAAATTATGTTGCCAGGTGAAGCTGGTTCTGACCAATTAGTAGCGTCTGGTCAAGCAGATTTTGGAATTAGTGCGCAAGAGGCCTTAACAGAAGCGAGAACGCAGGATATACCAATTGTATCGATTGCAGCAATTATCCAGCATAATACATCTGGCTTTGCTGCGCCAAAAGAAAAAGGAATAACATCACCTGCCGATTTTGCAGGAAAGACATATGGTGGCTGGGGTGCACCTATTGAAGAAGCAATGTTAGAAGCTTTAATGAGTGAAGAAAATGCTTCTGTAGATGATGTGAATATTGTCAATATGGGCAACACAGACTTTTTCACTGCAGTAGAACGTGATATCGATTTTGCTTGGATATATTATGGTTGGACAGGCATTGAAGCTGAATTAAAAGGAATAGAGCTAGATATGTTATATCTAACTGATTACGCAGAGGAATTAGATTATTACACACCTCTTATAACCACAAATGAGAAAAAAATCAAAGAAAATCCTGAGCTAATTCGATCCTTTTTAGCTGCTGTTGCAAATGGATATAAGTATGCCATTGAAAATCCAACTGAAGCTGCTGATATTCTAGTAGAAGCAGTACCAGACCTTGATGAGGAATTAGTGCACGCTAGTCAAGAATGGTTAACAGACAGATATGTAGATGATGCGAATTATTGGGGTGAACAAAAAAGCTCTGTATGGGAAAATAATGCAACATGGATGTATGAACAAGGCTTGATAGAAAAAGAATTAGATGTAGAAGCTACGTTTACAAACGAGTATTTACCACAATAAGAATGGGGGAAAAGCATGGCAAACGCATTAGTAAGCATTCAAATAATTCCTAAAACGCCGAGTGGAGAGGATTCTATTCCATTTGTTGATGAAGCAATCGACGTAATTGAAAAGTCAGGTGTAAAATACCAAGTAAATCCACTGGAAACCACGATGGAAGGTGATTTATCCAATTTGTTAAATGTAATTGAAAAAATGAATCAAAGAATGACTGATTTGGGATGTCCAAGTGTGATTTCCCAAGTGAAAATTTATTACAAAAAAGATAACGATGCAAAAATGGACGTCTTGACAGAGAAATACAGATAGATTCTATTTTTTAATGAATATCTTGATAGATTTAGGTAAGGTTGTAGAGTGAAGTTGAGGTGCAAGGACATGTTTTATAACTCAATCAAAAAAATATTCATTCAGGGGTGGCTACCATTTACGGTTATAACAGTAATCATTATAACCTGGCAATTAAGTAGTATGTTTTTTTCGATTCCTAGCTGGTTACTGCCTGCCCCAAGTGTAATTTTAGAAGAAGCGGTGACAGGTTTTGAAGCTTATATTCACCATGTAATCTCGACAATTAATTTAACAGTTATAGGTTTTTTAATCGGAATTAGTGTGGGATTAGTTGTTGCGGTAATGCTCCATCTATTACCAAAGCTACGTGAGGCGTTCTACCCGCTGATGATTTTGTCGCAAAATATCCCAATAATTGTTTTAGCACCGCTTTTAGTTATTTGGTTTGGGTTTGGGATGTTACCAAAAATCATTATTATTGTGTTGGTATGCTTCTTCCCAGTAGCTATTGCAACCTTGGATGGTTTTCGACAAACAAGCCATGAACTGATTCATTACATGCAAATGGCAGGAGCTACAAAAAAACAAATATTTACTAAGTTGGAATTACCTCATGCGTTACCAGCTATTTTTTCAGGGTTAAAGATATCTGCTACGTATAGTGTAATGGGAGCGGTTATTTCCGAATGGTTAGGGGCGAATGAAGGTATTGGGGTATATATGACTTTGGCATCCTCTTCATTTCGAACGGACCGAGTATTTGTAGCAATTTTATTTATTATGGTTCTCTGTTTAGTGTTTTTTTCGATTATTATCACGTTAGAAAAAATGTTGATTAAATGGCAACCAAGAGGAAAAGGGGAAAAAAGATGAGCCACTTAATGGTTGAAAATTTATCAAAAAGCTTTGGAGATCATCTTGTATTAGATCGGTTATCATTATCTGTAAAAGAAGGAGAATTCGTTTCGATACTTGGACCTTCAGGAAGTGGGAAGAGTACAATCTTTCACCTTATCGGGGGATTAGAAATTCCCGATAGCGGAACTTTTTATTTGAATAATGAAAAAATTAATAATAAGCGTGGGATGATAAGTTATATGCCCCAAAGTCCCTCGCTATTCCCTTGGCGAAACATTTTAGATAATGTAGTGCTTGGTGCAGAAATAAAAGAGAAACCAGATTATAAAAAAGCAAAAGAAATGCTGATGCGAGCAGGATTAAAAGGATATGAGAATGCATACCCGCATGAATTATCTGGTGGAATGCGACAACGTGTTGCTTTTGTCAGAAGCTTATTAAGCCCGCAAAGCTTCATTTGTTTAGATGAACCTTTTTCATCTTTAGATGAGTTTACACGATTGGACATGCAGAAATGGTTATTGTCTATTTGGGAACAGGAGAGACAATCCGTTCTATTTGTAACTCACAATATTGAAGAAGCAATCTTCCTATCAGATCGTATTCTCGTGCTATCAACGAATCCAGCAACTGTTCAATCAGAATTTAAGATCCACTTTGAACGTCCACGCGCGGAATCTTTGTTATTAACGCCTGAATTTTTATCTTTAAAAAAGGAAATATATCTAGCATTAAGAGGTGAACTGATGTGATTGATGCGCATATCCACTTAGATTGGTACAGTGAAAGTGATCGAAGGAAGATTTTAGCAGATATCGACAAAAAAGAATTAACAGGCGCTATTTCAGTTGCTAGTAATCTTGCATCCTGTCATCAATTGCTACAATTAAATGAAGAGCATGATAATCTTTATGTAGCACTCGGTTGGCATCCTGAACAAGCACTCTTAAGTGAAGTTGAATTTCAAGCAATTGAAAATCTGATTCGAAAAAACAAAGAAAAAATTGTTGCGATAGGGGAGGTAGGATTACCTTATTATCGTTGGCTCGATAATAAAAGTATTTGCTTACGCTCGTACATATCCGTTTTAGAGCGTTTCATCCAACTAAGCAAAGAGCTAGATCTACCGGTAGTACTACATGCGATATACACTGATGCGCCAATAGTTTGTGATCTTTTAGAAGCGTATGATGTAAAAAAGGCGCATTTTCACTGGTTTAAAGGGGATAACTATACTATTTCCCGTATGATTAAGAACGGCTATATGATATCTATTACACCAGATTGCGTGTATGAAAAGGAAATACAAGATTTGATCAAAACGTATCCTATCGATAAGATGATGATTGAAACAGATGGTCCTTGGAATTTTGATGGACCCTTTAAAAATAAAATGACACACCCTGATATGATGCTCCATTCTATTTCAAAGATCGCTGAAATAAAAAATCTTGATGTGGTAGAAATAGACAAGACGTTAGTAAGAAACACACGGGCTTTTTTTGGGATTTAAATTCATAAATCTCAAAGTGCCAGGAACTGCAGGAAGCTAAATGGTGTTTTGCTGATAGTGAATTAACTAATATTTTTTGAGGGAATTGACAGTATTACAGTACTTAACCGAAGAAATAAACGCTCTACATAGTCTGAATTTAAGTTCTTATATCATACCAAAAAAGACAATCGTTTTTATTATCGATTGTCTTTCTCTTACTCGCAGGCAACTCCGTCTCCATCTCCATCCATATGAGTTCCGTAGCCTGGATCGCCTTTATACAATGGAGTCACATTGGCAGCATGTGCAGCCGTGCAATTTTCAAAATAAATATCATTTTCATCCGATTTGCTATCATTTTGAATCGTTGTTTGTTGTTCTTCTCTGGTGACACGATTAAATCCATCTTCTGTTACATAATTTTCTATCCCCCATATTCCTTTTTCTGAATTCTTAGCCTTCTTTTCAGCTTGACGCATACTGAATTCATGAGTATATGGAGGATCATATACGTAAGCAAATCTTGCAAGCCCTTCTTCTAGTAACATTTCATTGAAATTTTCACCATCAACCCATAAGTAAACTAAAATACGATCATATTTATCTCTTTTTGGTCCATCGTATTCTATCTCAACTGTTTTCCCAGCTAATTTATCTATTGCAAAATTGGTAGCTTTTTCGCCTAAAGGCTGAACAGGATATTCTGGATGCTTCGTCTCAGGTGTATCAACTAATAACAATCTTGCAGTTTCTTCTTGTCCATCTACCTCTAGTTTTATAGTATCGCCATCCACTACACGAGTTACTATGGCGGAGATAGTATTCTTATCAGTATTTTCAGCATTATTTTGTTCTGGAATTGATAATTCCTTATCCGTATACTCTTCCTGATTTTTCTGGGTATTTGTTTCCTCATTTATAATAGTATCTTGTATTCCACATCCAACAAGAAAGATCAAGAAAAGATAGAAGATAGTGCTTTTCATAAAGTAGCCTCCGATGTCATTTCAAATGTAAAAACTTATTCTACTACAATATCTAAAAAGTTTCATCTATTAATTCTAACTTTTTAAATATCAATAAAATAGGCATCAAAACAGAATTTTGATGCCTAAGCTAGTTTTATTTGTTTCGAAATAAGGATTTTGAAAGTGGTGATAGTGTCAGACTTTGCAAAAACAAAGACAGCAATACTACTACGAATGCTACCGAAATGATCCAACTAATTTCTTCATTTCCATTTTCTTTAACCTGAAGAGAAAGAATAAGAAATATAGACATGGACCCTTTTAGTCCTGCCCAGGTTAATATACCGGATTCTTTCCAGCTACTTTTAGCTGATGCATGGGAAAAGGTATGCATGGTTCCTAAAATAATAGCAAATCGAATGATAATAGTAAAAGCGAAAATAAGAAATGCAAATAACCATCCATTAAAGAATAAGTAATCTTTTGCTTCGATTCCTATTAATAAAAATAATAAGCCTAAAATACTTAATTCAATAATGCCCCAGAATCCATCTAATGAATCTCTGAAATGATCCTCTTTAATAGCTCTACCATGTTCAAACGACAACATTAATCCAACAGAAACAGTAGCTAAAACACCAGAAACGTGAAAATGCTCTGCTAACATAAAAGACCCATATGCAACTATGACACTGAGCATTACTTGATATTCTCTATTGTGAGAATAGTGCACAATTTTACTTGTAATAAATCCTAATAAAATGCCGACTAAAATTCCTCCAAGGGAGACATAGAAAAACTCACCAAAAAATGATAAAACTGAAAATGTTTCTTGGTTTGTTAACATACCAGCAAGAACAGAGAAAATTACAATACTTGTGCCGTCATTTAACATTGACTCTCCCTCAACAATATGTGCTTGCTTTTCATTACCGCTCGATTTTTTCATAATCGAAACAACACTAACTGGATCGGTTGGTGTCAGCATGCTTGCTAATACGAGAGCAGCTAGAAAAGATATTGGAGTAAATAGAAAACTCGATAGATAGACGAATCCACCTAAGATGGCCACTGTCGTAATTAATCCTATTGTTGCTAAAAAAATAATGGTTTTAGCATTTTTTCTAAAAGCAGCTATAGGAAATTGGTAAGCAGAAATAAATAGTAATGGTGGCAACATATATTCGTAAATCATTTTGTCACTGACATTTATTTGATCAAAGATTGGAAGAAAAGCAAGCCCAACACCTATTCCAACTAAAATAGTAGGGACTGGGAAATTCTCTTGTTTTTTATCAATAGAAAAAACGATATAACCAATCAGTAGTAACCAAATCAATTGTGATATCCCCATATGAAAACCTCCTGGGCTTTAAAGTTCTATCTTATTTTATACCCTCTTACGAACAACTAACACTTCAAATTACTATAAATTTTTTAAATACTATAATAATCCAGTCATACTATGTACTAGGTAATTATAAGTCAATCCAGTAAAAAGATAAGAGTTTAAATGACTAATATTGAATCAAATCTTAATGAAGCTAATTAATTTTTTCCGATAATATTATCTTGATTATTGAGTATCTCCTTAACACTTGTGTAGTAATAAGTTAATGATTTAGAAAAATGGATTTTTATTTCATTTTCAAAACTATTTCCTAGGAAATAAATGTAATTTTCAATAACCGATTTTACAAATTTTTTGAAGATTTATTGTAAAATTATGTTAAAATAGTAGAGTGTTAATATTTTTTAAAAACACATGCAAACTCAATACTCATCATGACCACTAATCTTTGACGACGGAATATAGTCTATATGGAAAAGAGGAGAAATAATTTGAAGGGACTAGCTTGGTTTTTAATGCTTTTTTATTTACTTGTAACTGTATTTTGGATAGCAAATTCATCATATTTATTTTCGATCTTAGGCGTAAGTATATGGTTAATTTCGATAATCTTAGGGTTTATCATTTATAAGCAAATAAAAGAAGAAGTTATTATGAAGAAACTTATGTTGTATTCCAGTTCCTTTATGGTGTTTTTGCTTATTTTAACAGGCATTATCGAATTAATAGTAACTTCTATGCCATAACAGATATTCAAATAACGGAGAAGTGAAACAGGCCTAGAGAAATTCTCTAAGCCTTTTTCGTGTAAATTATGTTGTTTGAATGATATCAAATTTATAGTGAATTGACTCGATAATTCCTTTTTTACCTTTAAAGGAAACCGTTAAATATTATCACCGTTTTATAAAATTATATATTTAAAATACTTTTCCTAGTGCTGTAGCTTTCTCCATTGCTTTTTCTACAATTTCTTCTGCCTGTTCAGGGTGATGATTCATACCTTCAACAAACAACTGTTCACAATCTTCAATGCCTAAAAAATTCAACATCATTTTAACATATTGACTTGCAGGATCTTTTCCACCGTATACGCCACCATTTGCTTGTATGTGAAGTGCTTTTTTACCTTCAATCATGCCAACAGAACCATGATCTGTATATTGAAATGTTTTGCCAGCTACAGTTATGGCATCAAACCATGCTTTTAACTTGGTTGGGATGCTGAGATTCCATAAAGGATTGGTTATAACAATTTTGTCGTGATCTAGAAAACTATCAGTAAAAGAATCAAATACAGTCACTTTTCTTTGTTGTTGTTCGGATAGTGTATAAAAACGCCCACCGTTTTGTAAGATTGACCATGCTTCTAATAGGTCCTTATCTATTTCAGGTAAATATTGATTATAAACATTAATATCTTCGATTACGTGAGTAGGATTAGATAATCGATAAGACGTTAGAAAGGCATCTGTTACTTGCATGGAACGAGATTTTCGACCAGTTAAGGGATGGGCACGTACTACTAATAATTTCGTCATTTTAAAGTACCTCCTGAATAAAATGTGATTATATTCACAAACTTATTATACAATATAGATTACTTTATATCAATAAGTTTATTGTCAATTCTTTGTGACAACGATAAAGCAAACATCTATTACTTTAGATTGTCATTCTAATTTTTGTCCATGCTATAATGAAAGAACATTAATTTTGGGGGATTTTACGATGAGTTTTGAATTTGGAATTTTTACATTAACAGAAAGAATACCTAATTTATCGACTAAAACTATACCTAGTTATAAAGAAAGAATCGATGAAATTGTTGAGATGGGTGTATATGCTGAAGAATTAGGATTAGATATATTTGGTGTTGGGGAGCACCATCGATTAGATTATGCAGTATCTTCTCCTCAAATGGTTCTCGCTGCCATTGCACAAGCGACGAAAAATATTCGTTTAACTGCTATGACTACCGTATTAAATACAACGGATCCTGTTCGTGCCTTCGAGGATTTCGCTACCTTAGATTTACTATCGAATGGACGAGCAGAATTCACGGCTGGAAGAGGTGCGTTTGTTGAATCATTTCCGTTATTTGGATATGATGAGAGAGATTATGATAGTCTTTTTGAGGAGCATTTAGAGCTTTTTTTAGCCTTAACTAAAAATGAGAAAATCACATGGGATGGAAAGTACAGATCTAGTTTAGTAGATGCGGAGATTTCTCCAAGACCTATTCAAGAAACGTTACCAACGTGGGTTGGAGTAGGTGGAACGATTGAAAGTGCAATTCGTGCGGGTAATTACGGATGTCATCTTGCTGTAGCGTTAATTAGTGGAGTCACAATAAGGTATCAAGCATTAATAAGTGCTTTTAAAGATGCTAGGAACTCATCTGACCAACGTATTTCCCTTAATGGACATACCTTTATTAGAGAAACCAAAACGGAGATTGAGCAATTATTTTATCCCCATTATGCAAATTATTGGAAATTCCTATCCAGTATTAATGGGGGAGGACAAATGAATGTTTCACGAACCGATATGAAGTTTATTACAAGTCCTGAATCGTCTCTATTTGTCGGGACTCCAGACCAAATTGTTGAAAAAATTCTTTATCAGCACGAATTATTTGGCCATGACCGTTTTGTTGCACAAGTAGATATTGGTGGACAATCAAAAGAAAATATTTTTCAAACCATGGAGCTATTAGCAACAGAAGTAGCCCCCAAAGTGAAAGAAAAACTTAAAAAATAATGCTAGGTTCTTAGATGTAACTAACAGTAATAAAAGGAGAGGGTAGAAATGGAAACAAATTTTCAAATCTTTTGCAGGGAATTTAACGAAGCATTTGTGAAAGGTAATGCTTCCTTTATTTTAGAAAGTGTAACAGATGATGTAAGTTGGCAGATGGTTGGTACTGGTACGATTAGTGGAAAAGAAGCATTGAAAGAAACTTTAGGAAATATGGATGACACAAACCATTTTAATCTTGTGATCAATCATATCATTACACACGGAAAAGAAGCTGCCGTAAATGGAACGATAGAAGTAGAAGCCAGCTCAGGAGAGCATAAAAATTATAGCTTTTGTGATATTTACAAAGTGAATAAACACAAAAACGGAAAAATTAAAGAGATTATAAGCTACGTAATAGAATTGTAGATGTTATGAGGAGGGCACAATGAAATCTTTAGCCTATTTTGGAGTAGCTCAAGCAATGGCTTGTGTCTTTCCTTTAGTTATATTTCTTTCCTTAGCATTAACTAAAATAATAGAAATTCCATATATACCTCGATATGATCTTATTTTAATTATTTGTGTCATTACACAGATTGTTATGCTACTAACGAAGATGGAAACTTGGGATGAGCTAAAAGTAATTGCTGTATTCCACTTGATTGGTCTTATGCTTGAAATATATAAAGTACACATGGGGTCATGGAGTTATCCAGAGGAAGGTTTTATGAAAATTTTAGGTGTACCATTGTATAGTGGCTTTATGTATGCAAGTGTTGCTAGTTATATGTGTCAGGCCTGGCGCAGACTTTCATTAACCTTGACAAACTGGCCACCGACGTGGGCTGTTTTGTTCCTTAGTTTAGCAATCTACTTTAATTTTTTCACACATCATTACATATACGATATTAGATGGGTTTTAAAGGTACTCACCGTGCTGATTTTTGTGCGCACGTTTGTTTATTTCACTGTAAATGCTAAAACTTTCAGAATGCCTTTAGCCATTTCGTTTGCTTTAATCGGATTTTTCATTTGGATCGCTGAGAATATTGTAACTTATTTTGGTGGGTGGCAATATCCCAATCAAGAAACAGAGTGGCAACTTGTGCATTTCAGTAAGATTAGTTCATGGTTACTTTTAGTTATTGTAAGCTTTTTGATTGTGGCCATGTTAAAACATGTGAAACAAAAACGTATTGTCCACTAACTAAAATCGATCACTCTAATTTTCTAGAGTGATCGACATTAGCATGTCACGCCACATCTCAATGGATGCGTAACGCCATTAAACAAGAGGGTAGTTGACTATCGTTTAGTGAATTTACTACGGAGAACTAGATTCGTCTGATAGACTTCATTCAAATAACCAGTAAAACCGTTTAATCTAGCAGTATCCTTTTTCCCTAAATAAAAAGGAACAAGTATTAGCGTTATACCTGCTAGAAAAAGAATGGAAAAGAAGCCGAATAGTATGTCCATCTCCACTACCTCCTTTGTTTAAATAAGTATATATGATGAAACGCGTTTCAGAGCAAATGAAATTAAGAAAAAGGATGAAAAAATATGCCGACAATACGAGATATTGCTAAAAAAGCGGGGGTATCGGTGACGACTGTTTCTCGTGTGCTTAATAATCATCCGTATGTTTCGAAAGAGAAGCGATTAGTTGTAGAAGAGGTAATAGAGCAATTAAATTATCAACAGAATATAAATGCTGTTAATCTTAGTAAGGGCTCTACACAATTAATTGGTGTCGTTATTCCTTTTACCAATCATTCTTATTTTGCTTTATTGATGGAAGGTATAGCTAAGGCTGCAGTGGCTGCTAATTATAAATTGGTACTTATTCAGACCAATTATGAAAAAGAACGTGAAATAGAGGCTTTAGAGATGCTCCGTTATAAGCAAATTGATGGACTCATTATTTGTTCTCGAATAGCTGAATGGGATATAATCGAATGTTATGTGAAATATGGGCCAATCGTAGTTGGAGAGGATGCAAGTAGTAAAAAATTTGTGTCTTCTGTTTATGTTGATCATTACAAGGGCTTTATGCAAGCTCTCGATTTTTTATACGAAAAAGGACACAGTAAAATCGGATACTGTATTGGGAGACAAAGAGGAGCAAATAGTGAGACAAGAGCTCGAGCTTATGCGGATTTCCTTGCTTTAAAAGAACTAGAAAAAGATGATCGTTTGGTTTTCTTTGATAATTTTCAATTAGAAGATGGAGCTAAAATTGTTAATCAATTGCTAAGATTGAAAAACAAACCTACTGCTCTTTTAGTTACGAGTGATACGGTGGCGGCAGGGATTGTAACATCAGCGAGGGAGAAGGGCTTTCAAATTCCAGAGGAGCTAGCAATTATTGGATTTGATAATCAAGCTATCGCAAAAATGTTACATATAACTACGTTAGAAATTCCATTAGTAGAAATGGGAAAGAAGCTTTTTGAGCTTGTAAAAGTTAATGGTGAAAATAGCCATAAAGAAATGAAACTAAAACTGATAATACGAAACACAGTTTGAAAAGGATGCATTAAAGCTCCTTTTCTTTTTTAGGTAAATATACTCACTTTTATTATTTTTGTGGTAATATAGTATAATAAATAAATTTTGAAAAATGAGGATATTACATGATAAAGCAAACTACATATAACTCTTTATATCAAAGCTTACATCATTTAAGTTTTGATTTCTTAGAAGAAATAAAGCCATTTGAAAATGATCGAATATTTTCTGAAACCGAAATTGATGTAGTAGATGAGATAGAGAAACTATCGGAAGAAATAAATGGGTTAGATATTAATACTATCCCCTTTGATAAATGGGATTATATCGTAATATTTAGTACAGCAATGCTTGAAATAACCCAAGACTTCTTAATAAGTGATCATCATAACAAGCAGAGTATTTCACACAAAGATTCAGATTTTAGTAAATGGCTAAATAGTATTCACGATGGAAAAGATCCAGTTACAGGAAAAAGATTGGAAAAAGATCAATTAAATCGAAAAATTCATGATTTTCTCACAAAAAATCATAAAGGTTCTCCACTTGATTATCAAGGTTATAAATTTGGAGGTGGGAGTCACAGAGGAAGAACATTCTCTCATGATCTCCTTTTTATATTACTAGCCATATACTCCATTAGTACGGGGAAATTTATCGATGGTTATTATGATGACGGTAAATTCATAAAAGTGATTTCAGATGTAAACCAAAATGGAACACCTTATCAATCGATGGGGTTGGGTGAAGCAACACTTGAATACTTCTTACATATGATTGCAGATTTTTTTTCAGCTAAAAGTTTACCAATTCCCGGCTTTAGTGTCCTTACACATTTTCCTAATCGAGATATTCGTAAATTTGCCAATGAACTATATCAAGACGGACTAAATATGAGAAACCTCGCTATGCAAGGAGTTCCTGTTGCCACTGCTGAGATTATACTGTGGATTTATACTAGCTTAAGACATAGAGATAGTTCCTATTCAAAAGAAATGATTAAGCATAAAAAGGAACAGATGCTGCTTATTTCACATGGCATTGCGACTGCTGTAAATATAGGAAAAGTAATCATAACTAAAAGACCTACGTCTTTAAACCTTGTGATGATTATACGAACTGTACACCTTGTATATAAAGTCTTGAAAAAAGAAATAGAGCTGAATGCTCGCACACATAAAATAATGACTTTAACTACTTTAAAATCACAATTTGAATCGATGGAAACGTTATTGTTATTAGAAAAGTCGATGTATTATACCAAAGAAATTGGACGATTAATTGAATGGAATAGAAAAGAATTCGATAGTAAGAATAAAGAAAGAGTCAGCAATTTAGAAGCAGAATTTGAATCGATAACTGACATGATGAATGAATTTAAAAAGCTGAATAATGAGGGGAAAGTCCAATGACAACAGAGATAAGTCTTTTAACAAAAGAAGAAATAGAAAAAAACCCGTCCATGATTGCAGAAAGTATTGCTGAGCTTGCTCTTGCGATAAAAGAAAATAAACATGATTTAAGTGAAATTGAGAATAGAAAATTTTTTCAGCGCTTAGTAACTAATAATACAAGAGATCTTGCACATGTGATGATTAAACAAAATGATACCATTTCTACTTTTTTAACCATTGTTCAAGGAGTTGTTTTTCTATCGATGAACAATATCGTAATACTTGGTGGAATAATGGAATCGCTAAAAAAACATGAGTCTACAAATGATTTTAGAGATAATCAATATATGACAATGGCGAAAGATTTTTTAGGTGAAGCGATTAAGTCTGCACAAAGAACAACAGAGAATGAACAACAAATAGTAGAATTGAAGGATTCTTTTATTCAATATTATAAAAATCAAACAAACCACCAAAAACTTTTAACAGAAATAAAAAAGGAATTAAAAAATAGTAAGTTATCTGAAACACAGCAAAATGATATCTTGCGTACGTTAAAAGAAAGGCAAGTAAAACAAGATTACATTGATAAAAAACAGAATGATATATTATCCGATCTTAAAGAAGAATTAAGCCTGCAAGCCATGGAAGATAAACGCCAAACAGAAATTATTCATTTTGTAAAAGAAGAGATGTTGAAGCAATCTCAAGAAGATAATCGTCAAGAAGCATCAATTCGAGCAATTGAAAAACAACTACATGAAAAAAGAGTGAAATTATTATTACAAGAACAGGAAGATAAAAGGCAAGAAAAATTAATTGACGCCATGTTTGAGGAAATAAAAGAAATGTATTTAGAATTAGAAAAATTGAAAAAGGAAATTGCAATTAAGTCCGACAAGATTGGTGAAAATGAGCAAAAGTTAAAGGTGCAGAATGAGCAAATAATAAAGAAATCATCTATTTTAGAGGAATTTAAACGAGATGCTTTCTCAAAGAACACTGCTCTGCAGCAACAATTGAATGAAAATACAAAAAAGCAAAAACGATATGTGATTGGGGCATATGCCATGAGCAGTCTGGCTTTAATTTTATCTTTTTTTCAATTTATATAAAAGAACCTTTAATTAATATACAAAAAAACCAACGCCCAAGAGACGTTGGTTTTTAATTTTTTATTCTTCTATAACAAACTCTAAGCCACCATGGATTTTTACATCTTTACCAATTAATACGCCACCTGTTTCAAGTGGAGCATTCCATGTTAAACCATATTTTTCACGGTTTATTTTACCTTCGATATCAACTCCAGCAACCATATGTCCTGCCATTGGATCTTTCGCTTTACCATTATATTCTACTTTAAGTGTCTCTTCGTTTGTTACACCTTTAATAGTAAGGTCACCAGTTAATTCGTAATCTTCTTCGCTGATTTTTTTAACAGATTTACTTACAAAAGTAATATTTGGATAACTTTCTACATCAAAGAAATCACCAGATTTTAAGTGTCCATTTCGATCTTCATTATTTGTTTCTATAGAAGCAACATCTACCGTTACGGTTACTTGTGCATTTTCTAAATTGTCAAAATCACCCTTGAAGTCTACATCGAATTCTTGGAATTCGCCTTTTGCCTTAGATACCATCATATGTTTCACTTGAAAATTTAAACCACTGTGTACTTTGTCTAATTTTACTGTTGTCATAATTAAAACCTCCGAAAAAATTATTTAGTTACTTTATGTAAGTAAGTATACAAATAAAATTTAATTACGTCAAGTATCTAACTTATTTTATTTGTAAAGAATTTTTGTTATAATAGTAGAAAGAGGTGAAAAGAATGATTGAAAAGAATATATGCCCACGATTTGAATCTGCATTAAATTTATTAAATAAACGTTGGACTGGATTAATTATTTTTCAGTTATTAGAAGGTCCTCAACGATTCTCTACATTAGAAGCTTCTATTGGAATAAGTGGCAGAGTGCTCTCTGAACGATTAAAAGATTTAGAAAAACAAGAAATAGTAAAAAGAAAAGTCTATGATGAAATTCCAGTTCGAATTGAATACACGTTAACAGAAAAAGGTAAAGCACTTGAACCGGTTCTAAATAGCATCCAGCACTGGGCTGAAGACTGGGTAGAACCACCAAATAAAGTTATAAATTAAGTTAGTTGGGATTTTCCCTTTCATAAAAAAATTAAACAAACAATAATTGCGGCAGGGAAAACCCTGTCGCTATTTCTAATTTTATTTTTCATTCTTTGAAGCAAGAAAGTTGTCGAATCATCCATTTTTCTTATAGTATAAAGTTTATAAGTGCATTTGAAAGCGCTTGTTTATAAAAGATAATAATTATGGTAATTGGATGGTGCAGCTATGAAAAAGCGAATATTTGAAAGGATATATTATGGTTGGGTTATTGTAATTATTGCTGGAATAGGAGTGTTTTTTTTAGGTCCTGGTCAAACTTATTCTAATTCCATGTTTGTTGAGATTTTTGATAGTTATACACCAGTTCTTTTATTTTCACTAATCTTTCCATTTATCGGATTTTTGGCATCAATCTTAGCTAATAAACCAGTAAAAAGCGATTATGTAAAACCTGATTTCTAAATATTTTACTGACTATTTTTTGATGTCGTTTTTTGCTATAGTGTAGAAGAGAGGATGTGAGTGAACATGTACTATAATAAAATTAGAATACCGTTATTGACAGCTTTATTTATTATGATGATTCTAGATTTGACAGGTGTAATCCATGTACCTGCATTTGTTATTTTTGCAATAGCTATTGCCCTAATTGGATATAATATTTATATAAGAAAAAATAGACAGTCTGGAACTCAAAATAAAAATAATTAAATGAACGTAAGACAAGCCAACTATTTATCCATATTATAAATAGTTGGCTTTTTGATTGGACACGATAAAAGATATAAAACATTACATAAGTGTCTTTACACATGTAAAATCAAATGTATAATGAATATAGTGATAAATCAAACAAGAGGTGATTATGTTGAATGAAAGAGAGAAAAAATGGGGAATAATCATTGCCATTATCATATTTTTAGGTTACTTACTTCCTTATACATTATTGCGTGAGGTAACTGCATGGTATGGAAGCTTTCTCTTATGGGCAATACTCGGAATTATTATTATTTGGGCAAATATAAAGTTAACCCAAGGATGGGGTGAAGAAGAATGAGTACAACACTAGTCTGGGGAACGATAACTGTTTATGTACTAATAGCATTAGTGATAGCAGTCTTATCAAGAAATGGTAAACAAAATAGTATGACTGGTTACTTTTTAGGGGATAGAAAATTAAATGGATTTGTGTCCGCTTTAAGCTATAGCGCAACAACTTATAGTGCTTTCATGTTAGTTGGACTAGCTGGTTTAACTTACAATGGTGGTGTAGGGGCATTTGGTTTTGAAATTATATATTTTATGGGTGTTTCATTAGTTGCAATATTTGGACCAAGATTTTGGCTGGTTGGTAAAAAATATGGTTACGTTACACCGTCAGAAATGTTAGGTGATCGTTATAAAAATAAATGGGTTGCAGTAGCTATAGCAGTTTCAAGCTGTATCTTTTTAATCCCATACAGTGCAGTTCAATTAACTGGTATTGGTTATCTCTTACAAGGTGTGACAAATGATGCCATTCCTTTTACCACAGGCGTTGTGCTTGCAACTGTATTAGCTTTAGTATTTTCCTATATTGCAGGTATTCGTTCAGTTGCTTGGACAGATTCTCTGCAATCGTTATTGATGATTATTACGTCAACGATCGTCGTTATTCTTATCATTAACGGACTTGGAGGACTTAGTGGATTTTTCAATTCTCTAGAAACAAATAATCCTTCTTCCTTAGCTGTACCTGGAAATGGTTTCTTTAATTTTTGGACTTTCCTTGGTTTAACAATACCTTGGTTTTTCTTTAGTATTTCTAATCCTCAGGTTAGTCAACGTCTCTTCATGCCCGCATCATTAAAAAGCTTGAGACATATGTTATTAGGATTCTTAATTTTTGGATTTATCTATACATTTGTATCTGTTATTTGGGGTTTTTCAGCATCTATCATGTTTCCAAATTTAGAAAATGCAGATTTAGCTACACCAATGCTGTTATCATCTGACTTAGTACCTCCAGTATTAGGTGTACTGGTAATGGTCGGAATTATGGCAGCTGCCATTTCAACTATTGATTCTATCCTTTTAACATTATCATCATTATTTTCAAGAGACGTTTACCAAAACGTTAAAAAAGGTGCTACAGATAAAAAACAATTATTGGTTGGGAAATTAGTAATACCTGTAATTGCAATTTTAGCGTATTTATTTGCCCAGCTTCAGTTGGATTTAATTGCAGTTTTATCTGTGTCTTCCTCTGCAGGGCTGATTGTATCTGTTCCAGCGATTATTGGTGCATTTTTCTGGAAAAAAGGTAGTGCAGTAGGCGTGCTTTCAAGTGTTATTATAAGTAGCTTACTTGTTATCACACTTGAGTTATTCAGCTTGAAACCATTAAATTTAGCTTCTGGTATTTGGGGTCTTGGTGTTTCAACGATTCTATATGTAGGAATTAGTCTTGTAACAAAAGCGCCTACTGAAAAAGCAAATGAATTTATTGGGTATATTAAACAAGAAATGAAGAAAAAGAAAAGGATAGATGTTAAATCTAAAATTTCTTGAAATACTAAGACGCAGTCTATTTCAAAGTAGGCTGTGTCTTTTTTTTGCACTATAGGAAAGTATAAAACTTATCGGACAAATGTATAAGTGAAACGAAGGCTTTCAACATAAAGATTTGGTGATAAACCAAGTTTCACTAATGAGAGCAAAAAAATATCATCTGAAATAAAGCAGTACAACTTAAAAATAATAAGAGGTTTGTGAAAAGATAATAGCGCTTGTAAAATATTAACCAGTTTAGTAAATTATTCTTATACATTTCATGCTAGGGGGACCATATTTTATGGGGAAAGAAATAACTAAGAAATCTTTCTATAAGCATTGGTGGCTTTGGTTAATTGTACTTATCTTGATTGGGGCAGGTGCTGTTGCTATTGGTGGAGAAGATGTTATTAACGGTGGAAAAACTGAAGAAGAATCTGCTGATAAAGAGAGTACTTCAGAAAATGATCAAGTAAAAGAAAACACACATGAATCTACAAAAGAAAAATCGGAAATGCCTGGTATAGGAGAATCAGTAAAAGTAGGTGATGTTGTTTATACAATCAATGGTAAGTCAATTGAAGGTACCATTGGTGAAGTTGTCAGTGTAGATGCGAAAGATGTTTATCTAGTTCTAGGTTTAACAGTAAAAAATGAAAAAAATGAACCAATTCTCGTAGACTCCACTTTTTTTAAATTAATATCTGGAAATACTGAATATGAAGCGGATGCGGAAGCTGTTATTTACGCAAATGGAAGCAGTACTCTATTCTTAGAAGACCTCAATCCTGGCATAGAAAGTAAAGGAAAAATAGTTTTTGATCTACCTGAAAACATCGCTAATTCGCAGGATTTAATGGTACAAGTTCAAACTGATTTCCAAGGATCGGAAACAGGGAAAATTCGCTTAACGGAATAAAGCACAGTCTAATTTAAAGGATTCTGTGTCTTTTTATTAACTAGAAAATTAAAAAACACTTCCATTAATCCATTATCCGCTTTTTCCATTTATATTCGATAAACATCGTGTTGTGTTGATTTAGTTAGACAATCATTATTAGATTGGTATAAGGGTTATAGTAAGATCCAAGAGGCTTTTGTGCTTTTGTGTTATAAGTTTAGAAATTTTCTGATAACAAATAACTTAATAGGTTTGATATTTGCTATAATAGAACTCATTAGAGGAGTGATTACATATGAGTGAAAAAGGTTTTTATGGTGAATTTGGTGGAAGCTATGTTCCGGAGGATTTACAGCATGTTTTGGAAATATTAGCAGAGGAATTTGAAAAAGCAAAAAAGGATCCTAGTTTCATAAAAGAATTTAATGATTGCTTAAAAGATTTCGTTGGTCGTGAAAATCCACTTACGTTTGCAGATAATCTAACTAAAAAATATGGTGGAGCTAAAATATATCTAAAAAGAGAAGATTTAAACCATACTGGTGCGCATAAGATTAATAATGCAATCGGTCAAATACTATTAGCAAAAAGAATGGGAGCGCATCGAGTCATTGCAGAAACTGGAGCTGGTCAACATGGCGTTGCAACCGCTACTGCTTGCGCAATGTTTGGCATGGAGTGCATTATTTACATGGGAAAACATGATATGCAGCGACAAGCACTTAATGTGTTTCGGATGGAATTATTAGGAGCGAAGGTTGTTAGTGTAGATGCTGGACAAGGCCGATTAAAGGATGCCGTTGACGCTGCTTTAGGTGATTTAGTAGAAAACTATCAATCGACTTTCTATTTATTAGGATCTGCAGTTGGCCCTCATCCTTTCCCTACTATGGTGAAATTCTTCCAATCAGTAATTAGTGAAGAATCCAAACGTCAAATTCTAGATAAAGAAGGGAAGCTACCTACCGCTGTCATTGCTGTAACTGGTGGAGGAAGTAATGCAATTGGAGCTTTCGCAAATTACATACAGGAACCAGATGTACGTTTAATTGGTGTAGAACCTGCTGAAGCACCATCTTTAACCGAAGGGATACCTGCAATTATTCATGGATTTAAATGCTTAACGCTACTAGACGAAGAAGGGAACCCAAAGCCAACCTACTCTATTGCAGCAGGACTTGATTATCCTGGTATTGGTCCAGAACACAGTTATTTAAAAGGAACTGGACGAGCAGAATATGTAACAGTATCTGGTGAAGAGGCTTTAGAGTCTTTTAAAGAATTATCAAAGATTGAGGGTATTATACCTGCCTTGGAGAGTGCGCACGCCATTTTTTATGCTACCAAACTAGCTAGCGAACTTAAAAAAGATGATATCATTATTGTGAATTTATCAGGACGTGGAGATAAAGATGTACAGCAGGTCTATGAAATGGAAAAGTAAAAAAATAAATTTAATCTTCTATGAAAAATTTAACTAACTTAGAAAAACGCAAAAAAGCAGTGATGTGCATTTGCGTTTTTTTATCGAGATGAAGATACGACATGCTTCAAAATGTATGCTATTTTTACAGAAGGAGTCTTATAATGAATCAAATAGGAAAGGTTATAGTTTCTCTTGTATTAACAGGTGCAATGATATTTATTAGTTTCACAATGATTATAGGTGCAGCTTTTACGGGGTTAGGAGAATATCCTATCATGTTCATCTTCGTAGTAGCACTCACCACTATTATCATCACTAATTGTGCCATATTTATGAAGGGCACGAAAAAGAATTTAAAAAAATTTACGCTTTTTTTCTACAGTGTAGCAACAGTCATATTAATTAGTTATGTTTCCTATCAGGTCTATCAGGATAAATTAGAGATTGTTTCCAATCAAGATGTAGATCTAGAAAGCTATCAACCCGCTAGTGACAATGATAAACTCGTCTCTTTAGATTCAGAACCAACTATTTCCATTACAGAAAATTTACCAGTTCTAGTTGGTGCAACAGCTTTGTATCCATTGTATGCAGCATTTGTAAAAGCAGTATATCCTGAAGGTGATTATAACCTAGAAGACGATGAGAATATTGTGTTAGCAAGCCAAACGGGAAATGCCTATCAGAATCTTTTTCGTGGTGAAGTTGATATTATCTTCACAGCAGGACCTTCAGAGCGACAAGAAAAGCAAGCGGAGAATAGAAATGTATCACTTGATTTAACACCCATAGGTAAAGAAGCATTTGTCTTCTTTGTCCACGCTGATAATCCTGTAACTGAATTGACAGTTAAAGAGGTTCAAGCGATATATTCTGGGGAGATTACAAACTGGAACCAAGTAGGAGGAAAGGATGAAGAAATTCGAGCTTTTCAGAGACCAGCTGATAGTGGTAGTCAAACGATGCTAGAAAAAGTGATGGATGGTAAACGATTAATGGAGCCGCCGACAGATGAAATTGTATCTGGAATGGGTGGAATTATTCGTGAAACAGCTAACTATAAAAATAAAACAGATGCAATTGGTTTTACCTTTCGCTATTTTGCAAGTGAGATGGTTGATAAGGGAAAGATCAAATTTGTACAAATCGATGGAATTGATCCTAACAAAGAAAACATTAACAATGACACCTATCCATTTACTGCAGAGTTTTATGCTATTACTAGAACTGATTATGATAATAATAATATCCCACTTTTAATTGACTGGATAACTAGTGAACAAGGACAACAAATCATAGAAAAAACGGGTTATGTCCCCTTAAAACAATAAATATGAGGTGAGTTAAAATGGCATCAATTAAATACGACATTATTAAGCATGTGGCGGTATTGTCAGAATCTCCTAAAGGCTGGAGAAAAGAACTAAATTTAGTAAGCTGGAATGAACGAGAACCAAAATACGATATCCGTGACTGGGCTCCTGAATACGAAAAGATGGGCAAAGGAGTAACACTTTCAGAAGAAGAATTTCAAGCGTTGGAAAAGATAATAAAAAACAAATAATAAAAATAAAAATTCTAGTTGAATTTCCTATGAAATCAACTAGAATTTTTTTGTTTTATGAATATTTTTCTAAAAACTTTGTCAGAAAATCTTACAAAACAAATGACGGAATAATCGGTAAAATAGTAGTATAACTTATAACAAGTGATGTTAAAAAAACTAACATAAAGGGGATTGGAAAGAATGACAACAGTTGTAGCAGAAAAAGGATTGGATCAAAAAACACTATTAGAGGGAATCAATGAACAAATTAAAACAAAAAATGTGGAATTATTACACTTACAGTTCGTTGATATTGAAGGGACACTGAAGCAAGTAACTGTAACAGTAGAGCAATTAGATGAAGTAGTCAAAGGCGAAACCATGTTTGACGGTTCTTCCGTCACAGGTTTTACTCCAATAAATCAATCAGACTTATATCTATTACCTGATTTATCTACTTTTCTAGTATTACCTTGGACAGAAGAAAAGGGCTATTCTGAAGCAAGATTTTTATGTAGTGTAACAAATCCTGATCATACCTTATTTGAAGGAGATCCAAGAAATGTATTAAAAAAAACAGTTGATAAAGCAACAGAAAAAGGTTATTCGATCAATGTAGGTCCAGAGCTAGAATTTTTTCTATTTAAAACAGACGAAAATGGGAAACCAACAAAAGAAGTGCACGACCAAGGTGGGTATTTCGAGCCCGCTCCAGATGATTTAGGTGAAAGAGTTCGACTTGAAATCTATCGAACTTTAAAGAAAATGGGCTTTACCATTGAAGCATCGCACCATGAGGTGGCAGAAGGACAGCATGAAATTAATTTTAAATTTGATGATGCTTTAACCACTGCAGATAATGCAACAACTTTTAAATGGGTCGTAAAAACAGTAGCGAAGCAATTTGGTTTACATGCAACCTTTATGCCAAAGCCTGTATTTGGAGCAAACGGGAACGGCATGCACGTGAATATGTCATTATTTAATGAAGTAGAAGGAAAAAATGCTTTTTATGATGAATCTGACAGCCGTCAGTTATCTAAAACTGCATATCAATTTATTGCGGGACTTTTAAAACACGTAAAATCATTTGCTGCTTTTACAAATCCGCTAGTAAATTCATATAAGCGACTAGTACCTGGATATGAAGCACCTTGCTATATCGCTTGGTCATCTTCAAACCGTTCTGCTTTAGTTAGAATTCCGGCAAATAGAGGTTTAGCTACACGTGTAGAGATTCGTTGTCCAGATCCATCTGCAAATCCATATTATGCATTTGCAGCAATAGCAGCAGCTGGTTTAGATGGTGTGACCTCTAATCTAGAAGTACCTGAAGAAACTACAGATGACATTTTCAGTATGAGTGAAGAAGTGCGCGAGGAACGT
Organism: Saliterribacillus persicus; assembly: GCF_003337485.1. Lineage (GTDB taxonomy): Bacteria > Bacillota > Bacilli > Bacillales > Amphibacillaceae > Saliterribacillus > Saliterribacillus persicus. The sequence goes on along the minus strand of NZ_QPJJ01000005.1, from coordinate 209,102 downwards.
CAAATCGATAATTTACCTACTACATTAGGGGAATCTATCGAGGCTATGAATGATGGTGAAATCGGTCGTAAAGTATTAGGTGAATTTGCTTTTCAGGAATATCTATCCTTTAAAAAAGCAGAATGGGATAGCTACCGAATTGCTGTAACAGAGTGGGAATTAGATCAATATAAAACTAAATTTTAAACCAAACTTAATTTTCTAAATGATTGTAGCCTGCGTTCTGCTAAGAGCACAGGCTATTTTCTAAGTTAGCTTTACTGGATAATGAAGAAATAATAAATAGTAAAACATCTGTGATTGATTAAATTAAGCAAGCGGGTATAGGGTTTAAATCAAAAAAATATAAATCTTAATGAGAAATTATCCACGATGCCTCAAAAATTTGGTAAAATTGAGGGGGAAGTAGATAAAATATCTCAGATGATTTTTCAAAAACAAGAACAAAGCTTTCAAAAAATATGTGATAAAATTGAACATATTTATGAACAAATGAAATCAAGTGATGAAGCAATTGTACATATTTCAGAACATATTATTTCGATGAGGAATCATAGCTTAACGTTATCTAATACTGTAAAAGCATTTAAAACAACTTAGAAATTCTTGTTTTACAGACTGAAAGGAAGCGGTAATTTTGGATCCATTAGATGTTATGCTAGAACTAAAAAAAGTAAAACCGTACTTTCAAGCTATATTTTCAGCAGATAGTCATGAAGTGATAGGTTATGAAGTTTTAGGGCGAATAGAAATCGATAACAAAGTGAAAAGCTTAGGTGGGTTCTTTCATGACCCAACCGTTCCTGATGAGTTTAAAATTGAGGTAGATCAACATATTCAAGGCTTGGCATTAGAAAAATTTATTGAGAATGGCCAAGATTCCTTATTGTTTTTAAATATTCAAGCAAACTATTTGAGTAACAATATCGATAATAATTTCATAGATAAATTTTTAAATTACCAGGAAAAGGGTTTAGATCTTACAAATGTTGTATTAGAAATAACAGAACATGATTTTTCAGGAGATCTTAGTAGTTTATCTAATACATTAAAATACTTAAAAACAATGGGAATTAAAATAGCGATAGATGATTTGGGAACGGGTGCAAGCAATTTAGACAGAATAAGTTTATTAGAACCAGACATTCTAAAGGTGGATTTATTAGCGCTACAAAATGAAACAATGTCTACTGCTTATCATGGTGTAATTTATTCTTTATCGTTACTAGCAAGAAAGCTAGGAGCAGAACTTTTATTTGAGGGAGTCGAAACTGCTTATCAATTTCATTATGCTTGGAGAAAAAATGGTCGTTATTATCAAGGGTTTTTCTTATCTGAACCAATCGCATCCTTTATAAATAAGAATATTTTAAAAGAAAAATTCAGAAAAGACATTCATCAATTTATCTCAATTGAAAGAGAAAATTTAACTAAGCAATACGCTTTATCCCAAGAATTAAGTGAGCGATTAAAAAAAGTCTTAGATAAATATAAAAAAACGAAGGACCTAGATGATCGTCTTGTAGAGATAGCTAAAGAATTAAACGATGTTTGCTTTCGGATTTATTTAACTGATTTTGAAGGATTTCAAACAACTTCAAACATCATCCGTATGGATAAAGAATGGACAGTTGATCAAACAGTTAGAGGTAAGAATTGGAGTTGGCGTCCTTACTTTATTCAAAATTTAATTCGAATGCAGGATGAGAAAAATGGTATTCTTTCAGATGTATACAACGATATTGAAACCGGAGAAATGATACGTACATTCTCATACCCTGTATCAGATGGTTTATTTTTATTTATGGATATTCCCCATATATACTTGGATGACCATCAATATTTATTATGGTAATGAGATTATGTTAATAAAACAATAATATAACTGAACTATGGTAGATATTCCAGCTATAGCTCGGTTATTTAGTTTTAATCAAAAATGCAGAAAAAACTCTTGCGGAAAGTTAGTAATTTTCACGCGCAGGAAATAACTTTCTTATTCATAGTTTTTAATCCCAGGTGAAATAAATTGGTTCATTCTTTGTAATAAAATATTTGGGTTACTTTCAACGATCATCATTTCACGATACTTTTCATTCATAAACTTCTCGTCTGCAAGTTTATGGATGAAAGAAATTAATGGGTCATAATAGTTATATGTATTTAAAATTCCACAGGGTTTATCATGTAAACCGATCTGTATCCATGTGAAAACTTCAAAAAATTCTTCCAATGTTCCAGTTCCTCCTGGTAACATAACAAATCCATCAGCTAGTTCAATCATTTTCGCTTTTCTTTCATGCATTGTTTCTACCATAATCATCTCTGATAATGCGGTGTGTGAAATTTCTCTTTCATGCAATAAGTGAGGCATTACGCCAATAGCATATCCATTATTCGTCAACACCCCTTCAGCAACTTTACCCATTAAACCAAGTTTAGCTCCGCCATATATTAGTTTAATATTATTTTTTGCAAGAAGCTCACCAAATTTTTTTGCTTCTTCTTTATAAATATCATGCCTACCATAACTTGATCCACAAAATACAGCAATTGTTTTCACCTAAACCACCTCATTATTATTCTACCAAATTTTATTCCCTTCATTTGAAAATATGTATATAAAGTATAGTAAAGAATTGAAAATTAAGTCAAATGGATTACTTTGATAAAAAAGAGGGAATATAAATAAAAGTGATCTAGTAAAAAAGGGAGTTCTGTATAATGGAAAACGCAATGTTAATTGTAAACCCTAGCTCAGGGGGAGAAAAAGGAAAAGTGTTTGAGGATGATGTAAGAGAAATGTTGATCTCTTTAGGATATGATGTAATCATACGGGAAACAGAAAAAGAATTTGATGCCACCCACTTTGCGATGGAAGCTTGTGAAAGAAAGTTAGATTTTGTTGTAGCGATGGGCGGAGATGGCACAATAAATGAGGTTGTGAATGGACTAGCTAGTGAATCTTATAGACCGAAATTAGGAATCATTCCTCTAGGAACAGTGAACGATTTTGCCCGTGCTTTACATATTCCACTTAAGCCAAAAAAAGCTATTGAACTAATACGGAAATCGCCACAAGCTACCCCAGTAGATATAGGAAAAATAAATGATACCTACTTTATGAATATCATCGCAATTGGTGCAATAGCTGAAGCAACATTTCAAGTGTCAGTGGAACAAAAATCAAAACTAGGACCACTCGCTTATCTGGTTGAAGGGGTAAAATCTTTAGCAGAAGAAGCAACCTTTGATATAGAGATTTGCGCTGATGATGAAGAAATAACAGAGAAATCGATGCTTGTTTTAGTCGCATTAACAAATTCTGTAGGAGGATTTGAAAAGTTAGCATCAGATGCTGAAGTGGATGACGGTTTGATGCATATTTTTATCATGAAAAATTTAAATGCAATGGAGATATTAAATGTAGTGGGTTCAACCATTACAGGGAAGCTATCTGATAATGAAAATATTATTTATAAAAAATACAGCCAAGCTAAAATTAGTTCAACTAGGGAATTAACTGCAAATATTGATGGAGATGAAGGAGAGAATCTCCCATTAAATCTTGAGGTTTTACCGAAACATATCCATATTGTAACTGGAAGTGAATAGAACTAAAACTAGAAAAAAGGTGATTGTTTATGAAGCAGGCTAGAATTATTTTAAACCCAAGCTCAGGTACAGAAAAAGCACGTACGTTTAAGGAACAAGTAGTGGACGTTTTAAAGGATCGTTATGATGTTTTTGTAGAGGAAACAGAAGGAGAGGGAGATGCCACACGTTTTGCTGAAAATGCTTGTATTGATGAAATTGATTTATTAGTCATCATGGGTGGGGATGGGACGATAAATGAAGTTGTTAATGGATTAGCAGAGATGGAATATAGGCCGATTATAGGAATAATTCCTCTTGGTACAGTTAACAATTTCCCTCGAGCGATTGGTTTGCCACTTCGTCCAAAAAAAGCAATCGAACTACTAAAAGAAATAAAAACAAAACATGTGGATGTTGGAAAAGTGAACAATGGTTATTTTATCAATTTAATTAATATTGGTGCATTAGCAGAAGCTACTTATAATGTTAGTGCGGAACAAAAAACAAAATTCGGCTCACTTGCTTATTTCCTTGAAGGTATTAAAACACTACAAGAAGAAGAAAAATTTAGTGTCAAAATAGAAACAGATAATGAAAGTTTTCATGAACAAGCAATGCTTGTACTTGTAGCAATTACTGACACGGTTGCAAGCATAGAAAATGTGATTGCAAGTGCCGATGTAAATGATGGATTTATGCATTTGTTTATTATGAGAGAACTTAATCCAAAAGAGGCGCTATCTTTAGCTAGGGCAGCTGTTAGAGGAGAGATAGAAGCAGAAGATCAAATTATATACTGTAAAACAAAAAAAATTTCCATTACTGCTGATAAAAAATTAACGACAAATGTCGATGGTGATGAAGGTTTTGAACTCCCACTCGAAATTGAAATATTACCCAAACAACTTGAAGTTGTAGTAGATGAATAAAAAAATAATTGCAGTTATGCTATTTAATTCTGCTATAATTAAAAAGTCAATACCAAAATAGCACTACTATTTATTGAAAGTTATGCAACTGGGAGTGAAGAAGAGAGATGGGAATCTGTGCAAGCTGTCCGTCCAATCCATCATGTTCTGTATGTACTGAATATATTGATGGAGGGTCATTAAGAAAGAAAGTAGATCCACCAGTACGTCTTACATTACAAGATTCTGTCACAGGAAAGAATTATACTGGTAAGTTATTAGTTATTAGCAGAGTAGGGATGCTAATAGAAACAGAGGCGCCAAATAATACGTACGAAGTTAATATAGATGGTGAAATAAATGCTGAAGTGTCCCCAGTATTTCATAAAGGATTAGAGGAACAGGGTGTGACAGCCTTTGATATAACTAAAGTAGCTAGACTAAAGGATCAGGATACACGATTATCAAGAGATGAATATGAATATTTATTTATGAATAAACGGGAGCTAGTAGATCATTTAACCGAAGATCTTGAGGATGATGTAAAAAATAAAGTGCGCGATGCATTAAAATCGGAATTACTTAAATCAGAGTTATTAGAGCAATTGCAAGTAGGAACTACGTTTAAGTATGAAAAGGGTCACTTAAAACAAATTAGTGGAAATAAAGAACCACTTCTCACTGAAAAATTAATGATGACAATGATGCAGGATGCGCTTCGTGATAATGAACCAAAAAGAGATACGATTATAGATGAAGATACTGAGCGATATATTGACATTCATTCGATACCTTTAGGCTATCAAAGTGGAGGTTTTTTAAGCTTTGATATAACTGATATTGTTCGGAAAGAAAAAGAGTTAATGGAAGAACAATGGGAAAGCTTTCGCGATGTAGTGTTTGCTATTTCTAACGGAAAAGTCCAATTAGTCAAGAAAGAGACTATTGCTGAAATAGTAAAGGGTTATAAAATGGAAGCGGTTTTTGACCTAAAATCTGCAAACCAATTAAATGAGGTAAGACAACGATTAAAAGATATATTATTAAAAGCAAAAATGCCTGTTGCGTTCCATTACCGTATTCTTTTAACTGTCCAAGAAGGCTTAACTAATGCTCTTAAACATGCAGGCAATGGACACATGGAAGTACTTGAAAATGAAACAAATCTCTTATTTATAATAAAAGATAAGGGAAAAGGGATTCGTTTACAAGATATTCCTCGTGCAACCTTGATTAAAGGATACTCCACCTCTTCTACATTAGGACAAGGGTTCCATTTAATGACTACATATACTGATCAACTTTATATCAAGTCAGATGGAAGCGGTACGATTATTATTCTGGAATTTAACAAAAAATCAAATGGAAATAACGAAACAAATATACTAACTGCACCTGAATGAGAAATTTCATTTTGGGTGCAGCTTTTTCTTTTATTCTATTAGATTACATTATTTTCTTGAAAACTAAGTTTGTTTAGAGTATTTAAATTTTATTAGTTTATGAATAGGTTGCAAAAATAAGAAACTAACTTTATACTCACTAGTTTCTTTCTTTGTTGATTCGAGATAACTAAAAATACGAATGTGCAAGAAAGTGATAAAGAAGAAAAAAAGTGATATTATAATGGTTTGAAGACTGATATAAAGGGATTTAAACACGAGAAAATATTTGGACAAAAAATGAATATTGCCAGCAAATTGAAAGCGCTTTATATTTTGGTTAACGCAACGATTTTTGTTTCGTAATCAAATAGAAAAGGAGGAAAGAAAACATAGTGTGAAGTGTTTTGCAATCATAATTCAAAAAGGGGAGAAAGATTATATGATGAAAAATAAGTCAAAGAGTTTAGCTGCATTATTATTTACCTTATTACTAACTTTATTTCTTGTAGCTTGTAATGAAGAAGAAGCTGGTTCAGAAAATTCAGGGGAGGAAAATGGTGAATCCTCAGGAAGTGACGAAGCTTACGATTTATCTATTATGACAACAGCCTTTACACCTGAACCACCTACGTCTGATAGTCCTGCTTGGCAAGCCATCGAAGAATATACCAATACAAATATGGACATTACATTTGTACCTAATAGTAATTATGAGGAAAGGTTTAACATAACGTTGGCATCTGGAGACTTGCCAGATATTATTTTAACAGGAAAAACTCCTAGTTTTATTAATGCAGTAGGAGATGGTGCGTTTTGGGATTTAACGGATCACATTGAAGATTATGAAAATTTAAGTCAAATGAATGATATCGTTAAAAACAATATTTCAATTGATGGTAAAATTTATTCTATTTATCGAGCTCGTCCACTTGGACGTATGGCTACGAGCATTAGAAAAGATTGGTTAGAAAACCTTGGTATGGAAATGCCAACAACCACAGAAGAATTTTACGATGTGATGCATGCTTTCACACACGATGATCCTGATGGTAATGGAAAAGATGACACAATTGGGCAAGTTGTATCTGAATATCCAGGACCGTGGAATATTATGCAAACTTGGTTCGGGGTGCCAAATAAATGGGGCATCGATGAAAATAACGAATTATATCCACATTTTCAAGCACCGGAATATAAGGAAGCATTAGATTATTTCAAAAGGATGTATGATGAAGGATTAGTAAACGAAGACTTTGCTGTCATGGATCCAGCTAAATGGCATGATTCTTTTGTAAAAGGTGAAGCAGGAACTGTCGTGGATGTGGCAGATGCAGCAACAAGAAATTTGAATAATATGGTTAAAGCTGACCCTGAATTAGAGGGAAGTGTGGACATATTTGGTTCTGTTGAAGGACCTAATGGATTATTTAACCTACCAACTACTGGTTATAGTATGATGTTTGCTATCTCAAAAGGAAGTGTAGAAACCGAAGAAGAACTACATCGTGTGCTTGATTTTATAGACAAATTAAGTAGTGAAAAAGGGCAACGTTTGGCATATAACGGGGTAGAAGGAACGCACTATGAGATTGAAGACGGTGAGTATGTTCCAACAGAAGATCAAAAATTGGTATATGAGTATGAAGATTTAAACCAACTACTAACCTTTGTTCCTGAAAATCGTTATTTAGAAAAACCAGTTACAGAGTTGAAAGAAAAAGAACGTCAAATTCAGACTGAAAATGAAGATATAGTTGTAGCAAATCCAGCTGAACCATTAGTCTCTGAAATATATGGACGTCAAGGTGAACAGTTAGACAATATTATTGAAGATGCAAGAATTCAGTATATTGTTGGTCAAATTGATGAAAGTGGTTTAGAAGAAGCAGAAGAATTATGGATGAATTCAGGTGGAAAAGAGTATATTGAAGAAATTAATCAATTGTATCAAGAAGCTAACTAATAGCTATCTAATGCCAAGGCAAGTGAAGTCTATTGGAGTACTTGCCTTGGCTTTATTGTAAAGTTAATAAATACATAGGGGGGAATCAAGTGACACAGCTAAGCATAAGAAAAAATAAAAAATCGAAAAACCAATCAGGAAGTAGGCTTACAAAAACGCAAATTTTTATTCGTGATAAATGGCTTTATGTCTTATTAATACCAGGTATTCTCTACTTTGCACTATTTAAATATCTTCCAATGTGGGGGGTGCTAATGGCGTTTCAGGATTACTCTCCGTTTCTGGGTTTTTGGGAAAGTGATTGGGTAGGCTTTGACCATTTTCAATATTTCTTCCAAAATCCTGATTTTTTCCGACTCCTAAGAAACACGTTAATATTAGCTTTTTATGATATTATCTTTTTCTTTCCAGCACCAATAATTGTTGCATTGCTATTAAATGAAGTCCGCATGCAATTATTTAAACGCACTATTCAAACATTGGTTTATGTACCACATTTCATGTCTTGGGTAATTATTGCGAGTATTAGTTATGTATTCCTTACTACTAGTGGGGGAGCAGTAAACGCAGTTGTTGAATACTTTACAGGAGAAAAGATTTCATTTTTATCTAGTCCTGATTGGTTTAGACCCATGATTATCGGGCAAGTCATATGGAAAGAAACTGGATGGGGTACTGTTATTTTTCTTGCTGCTTTAGCTAGTGTTAGCGCAGAGCAGTATGAAGCTGCCATTATTGATGGGGCAGGGCGTTTCCGTCGCATGTGGCACGTAACATTACCAGCTCTTAGAAGTACCATTGTAATTTTATTAATTTTAAGATTAGGGAATTTTTTGGATCAAGGCTTCCAACAAATATATCTAATGACTAATTCTTTAAATAGAAGTGTTGCAGATGTATTTGATACGTATGTTTACTTTGTAGGGATAACACAAGGAGCTTTTAGTTACAGTACCGCAGTTGGCTTGTTTAAAGCAGTAGTTGGAATAATCTTAATCTATGGAGCCGACTATGTAGCGAAGAAAATGGGGCAAACGGGGTTATTTTAACTTGTTGCTTACTTATTTATAAAAATAACCACTGGTATGATAACAAGGAGGTTCTAAGTCATGCATAAAATGCATAATACACCAGCAGGAAGAGTTTTTGATGTCTTTAATCATATTTTATTAATAGTGATGGGGTTAGTAACGTTAGTACCATTTTTATATGTTATTGCAGGCTCGTTCGCAACAGAAGCAGAAATAGCGTCACGTCCATTCTTTCTAATTCCAGAAACCATTACGTTAGATGCTTATCGTTATATATTTTCTACCACTACCTTTATTCGAAGTATTGGGATTTCTATTTTTGTCACTATACTTGGTACGATTGTTAGTCTGCTTTTGACCCTAACAATGGCTTACCCTTTATCACGTCATAACTTATTAGGAAGAGGAATTATTCTTAATTTAGTTGTGTTCACCATGGTTTTTAATGGTGGCATGATTCCAACTTATATGGTTGTCCGAAATTTAGGTTTAATCGATTCGTTATGGGCATTGATATTACCAGTTGCGATTAATCCATTTTATTTAATTATCGTGAAAAGTTTTTTTCAGAATTTACCTACAGAATTAGAGGAAGCAGCCAAAATAGATGGTTGTTCCGATATGGGAGTTTTTTGGAAAATTGTTATTCCACTCTCTAAGCCAGTTATTGCAACATTTACACTTTTCTACGCAGTTTTTTATTGGAATGATTTCTTTAATGCGCTTCTCTATATTAGCGATAGTGCAAAATGGCCTGTGCAATTGTTATTACAGCAGCTTATGATGGTTGCTAATGTAGATTTTGGTGAAATGGATACCATGCTATCTGAACCACCAGAAGAATCGTTGAAGTTAGCTGTAGTTGTTGTAGCAACTTTACCTATCCTAGTTTTTTATCCGTTTTTGCAAAAGCATTTTGCCAAAGGAATTCTATTAGGGTCAGTGAAAGGTTAATGTGCATTTTAACAGCATATTAGTAGTTGGGAAGAATAAAATTATAGCGTAAGCCCTTTTGAATTATGATAAAATAACAGAAAAAGAATGCGTTTACATTTATGGTATTATGTATTTTACTTGTAAATAAAAGGGTGAGTGAATAGATGAAGCGAAAAATAGGGGAATGGAAAGAATGGATTAGTAATAGTTGGACTAGTCAATATTTCAGAAGGAGCTTTTTACTAATTTTACTTATAGCATCTATTCCTGGAGTTATTTCTGGAGTAGGTATTTATTGGTTTGGATTATCATCAACGGAAGCGGAATTAAGAGATATTCACCGAAAAGAGATCGATGATAGAGCAAAAAATATAGATGACCAATTTAATTATTTAGAGGAGTCCCTATCTTATTGGGCTTTTGAACCGAGTTTTAATTCAAATATCATGGAAATGGACTTTGTGGTGAATTTTCAGGATACAAGAGAAATTAAACAAAAATTGATGATATTGCAAGGAAGCCATCCATTAATCGAAGATGTGGAACTTTTTGTAGATCGAAATAAACCAGTATTATTTAATCCATACCTTTCTTACTTAAATGATACTAACCTGCAAAGAGCTTATAAATCATTATTAGACAGAAATCAAAATGTTACATGGAAGCAACCCGATTTATTTGAAGCATATAGTAAGTATGAAAATGAAATAACACTTACCCACCATATTCCTGGTGTAAGTAACAAGCCTTTTGGATCAATTATTGTTTCTCTCGACAAATACAAGGTTGCACAATTATTGCAAACGCTAACTCCTTATAGTGAGGGAAGTACATATTTGTTAAATGATGAAAAAGAAATAATTCTAGCGGCCAATGAAAAGGATGCTTCCTTTGAACAAGCAATTAGTGAGAAATTATTGACAGCAGAATCTGAAGATCAAGTTTTTCAGTTAGAGTGGGAAAATGAAACGTATTCTATTTCTTATGGCACATTTGGAAGAATCGATTCAAATTGGACGTATATTTCAGTTGCGCCTATATCATCGATTACTTCACCAATTGTTACGATTTCAAAAGTTATTTTAATAGCTAGCTTCTCGTTAATATTAATTGCGTTTATCATGACGTGGTTTGCGTCGAATAAACTTTATCGACCAGTAAAAAAACTAATTTCAACATTTGCAAATGAAACAGACAGGTCCTCAGTATTTATTAAAAAGAAACAAGTGGATGAATTTGAAATGATTCGAAATCACTTTACAGCATTAACTGATGAGCGAGAACATTTACAAAGCCGCTTAGCAAAACAAATGCCACAATTAAGACAAAACTTTCTAACGCAGCTCACAAAAGGATATCTTTATGACCATAGTGAAGAAGATCTAAGAAAACGAATGGAGAATTATGGTTGGAAGGTAGAAGAACATCAGTTTCAATTAATTGATGTTCAATTAACGGGTATCTATGAAACTAATTTAAGTCTTGAAAAAGATGAATCACTTCTTACTTTTGCCATTGCTAATATCATGGATGACTTGGGAGAGGAATTTTTTGATCAGTACTCGGTTTTGAACTATTATGATTTGTCTGCAGGTATGTTTTTACTATTTCCGAAGGAGGACGAGAGTCTATCCTATAATTTATATACATTTTCAGAAAGACTGACACGGCTTATAAATGAAATTTTTCTATTGAAAGCGACAATTACAATAAGTCCTGCAGTCTCGGAGGTTAAGCAGGTTGCTTCATTGTTCGAAGAGGTTGGACGTGGCAAAAGATATCGTGAATTTGATAATCAAAATCAAATTATACATTTATCTGACATCGAAGCACAAGACAAGAACAGTAATTGGGTCTATCCTTTTGAGTTAGAGAAAGAAATTATTCAATCCTTAAGAAGAGGGAAAATAAATGAGTCAGAGGCACTGATACGTCGTTTTTTCAATGATTTAATAGATAAAGATAATAAAGAAATGAACATTCATATTAGTATAATTCAGTTATTTTCAAGTATTCAGCATGAAATATTGCATTCCGGAATAGATCCTCACACACTGTATAAGGAACGGGATATGTATCATGAATTATCTCAAATCAGAGAAAGAGAATGGATCATTCGATTTCTAATTGATGAAGTAATTAAGCCATATGTGGAATTAGTAGAAAATAGTATGAATATTGAAATGAAGAAACTAGTAGATAAGGTTACTTTATATCTTCATGAAAATTACATGGAGGATATCTCCTTAGATAATTGTGCAGATATTTCGAACACAACATCATATACATTAAGTAAGGCCTTCAAAAAAATATTAGGAATTAATTTTATTGATTATTTAACTGATATACGAATTAATAAAGCAAAAGAATTATTATTAAACTCTGATTTGAAAATTAATGAGATTGCAGAGAAAGTAGGTTATCGACATAGTTATTTCAACCGAATTTTCAAAAAAGAAGTTGGTGTACCACCAAGCCAATTTAGAAAAAGTAAATCCTCATAAATTGGCAGAATTTAATTTCAGGGGGAAATAGGATGTACTCACAAATGGAAGAAGCATTTTTAAATCCTGACAAAGAATTTACTCCAATGCCATTTTGGTTTTGGAATGATCAATTAAATGAAGAAGAATTAAAACAACAAATTCATGACTTTGATGATAAAGGAGTTAATGGATTTGTCTTACATCCTCGAATGGGAATTCCTAAGAATACTCCCTATTTATCAAAGTCTTTTATGCACTATGTAAAATTTGCTATCAAAGAAGCCGCTAGACTAAAGATGAAAGTAATTTTATATGATGAAGGGATGTATCCGTCAGGGTCTGCAAATGGGGAGGTTGTAAAAGAAAATCCTGCTTTTGCAAGTAGGGGCCTCTATATGACCAAGATCTCTGCCACAGTTTTTCATTCGAATAATTTGACTCTTCCTTTGGACGAAGGAGAGAAGTTAGTAGCTTTATATTTTGCTAATCAAGGGAAAGAAACCGAAGTTAATTTAGACTCTGTTACCTGTTTATATCCATTAAGTGTCCCAATTGTAACAGAATTAAAAATTGAGAGTAGAAGTCATATTAAAATAGATGAAACAAGTTGGGAAGCGTTTTTTAAACAAAATATAGATTCGGAGTCATGGGATGTTATCGCTTGTGTGGAAACATATTCGAGGGGGACAATTCGAGGTATTCATTCTGGGCAAGACGATGGGGAAAAAGATGCCCCGCAATCAGCAGATTTACTCAATCCACAAGCTGTTCAATCATTTATACGGCATACTCATGAAAAATATAAAGCAGAAGTTGGAGAATATTTTGGTTCAACTATTACGGCTATGTTTACTGATGAACCTAATATACTTGGTCGAAATCCTCGTGCTGACGTCATTCCTTGGACAGAAGGGTTATTGGATGAATTTCTTGCAAATGATCATGAATTGAAGGATTTATTAGGATTATTTATTGATGAAAATGAAGAGGTTAATTCTGTGAAAGTACGGTATAACAGGATGATAAAGGAGCGTATGAAGCGGGTTTATTATCAGACATTAAGCGAATGGTGTGAAAAAAATAATTTGGCTTTAACAGGTCATCCTGCAGAGAGTGATGACATTGGATTATTGGATTCTTTTCATATTCCAGGTCAAGATGTGGTTTGGCGATGGGTTGCTCCAGAATATAATAAGGGGATAGAAGGTGAACACTCCACAGCAGCAAAATGTAGTTCCGATGCAGCTAGACATCGCAGGAGAAGGAGAAATCTCAATGAGGTATTGGGTGTGTGTGGAATTGATAATAATTGGAATTTGACAGCTGATGATATGAAGTGGTATATTGATTGGCTGGCTGTTCGAGGTGTGAATTTATATAGTCCACACGCCTTTTATTATTCGATAAATGGGAAAATAAGAAGCCATGAACGTCCTCCAGATGTTGGACCGAATAATACGTGGTGGCCATATTATACATACTTCAGCACATACATGAAAAGATTAAGTTGGCTGATGACAGATAGTGTGAATCAAGCTAGTGTTGCCATCTATGCAAAGAGAGATTATCTGACATGGAAAAGCGCAAAACTATTTTTTCAAAATCAAGTAGAATTTAATTATTTGGAAGCAGATTTAATTGAAGCTGATCAGGTCATGATAAATGATAGCTTTTTAGAAATTGCTAATCAACGTTATAGTGTCTTAGTTTTAGAGGATATAGCATTAAGTGATATTTCGAAAGGAGTAAAGAGCAAGCTTTTAATATGGACTAAAAATGGCGGGCATTTAATGTCAGATAATACTGAGATTGTTAACTACTTTGGAGGAATATTCTTCTCAGATAATAGTTTACTAGAGGAAGTGAATAAGTTACTGAAAGAAGATACTAGTCCTAGATTGCATTTTAATAAATATGCATCAAACATTAGAATCTCAACAGTTTTAAAAGAAAGTAGCTATTTTCACCTTATAGTAAATGAAGGAGAAGAGGGATTTACAGGTAACATTATAAATAATATACCGGGAAAGGTATCGAAATGGGATGCCTGGTCAGGAGAAATCCAATCTTTGCCTAATGCAAAGATAGCAGGTAGGAGTAAGGATGCTCAATTAATAGGAGAAATTCCAGTCCAATTAGAACGACGAAGTTCAATTATTTTAAACATAGATCCCAATAAGTCTATCAATACTCAAGCAGCTATCGATAATCCGAAGAGTCAAAAAACACTATGGCAAAACCTTAAAGAAATAAGCGGACCATGGAGAGTAAGTTGCCAAGACAAAGTCGTCTATGAAGATTTAACAATTCTTTCAGACTGGGTCAACTGGGATGGCTTTAAAGAATATTCTGGCTCCATGGAGTATAATGCAACCTTTAGTATAACCCATTCTCCTAATTCCAGAAGGCTAATAATTGACCTAGGAGAATGCGTTGAAATAGCAGAGGTATATTTAAATGAGGTATCTGTAGGGGTGAAGATGTGGGCACCTTATCAGCTTATTTTTAATAAAAATCTGCTTCAAAAAAGTGAAAATAAGCTTAGAATTATTGTGACAAATAATGCTGCTAATAAAATGGATAAACTCAAAAAAAAGTCTGGCTTAATAGGGCCCGTATTATTAAAAGAAGAAGTAATACAAGGTGGTGAAAAACGTGCAAGATGATTCCTTTGTAGGAAAGTTTTATCAGTTTGGTGAAGCTATTCTTTTTCTATTTTATGTGAATTTTTTATGGGTTTCTTTTACTCTTTTAGGTTTAGTTGTTTTTGGGTTAGGTCCAAGCACTGTAGCTATGTTTTCTATTTTCAGAAAGTGGGCGATGGGTGAGAAAGGACTGCCCGTTTTTAAAATGTATTGGCAAGCATATCGTGAGGAGTTTATGAAAACAAATGGTATAACTTTGCTATTAATTTTTATTGGGTACATGTTGTATATTAATATGCAGTATTTTGAAGTACCTATACCTTGGCTTAATATGACGATAAAGGCCCTTTTTATCATCGTGTTTTTCATGTATTTAATTATGATTGCTTATTTTTATCCCTTATATGTCCATTATGATAACAAGTTTTATAGTTATTTAAAAAATGCATTATTAATAACCATTTATCAGCCTATTCGTACTTTTTATTTATTAGCCGCTGTTTTTACACTTTATTATTTATGGGTCTCTTTTCCAATATTTTTATTCTTATTTGGAGCAAGTTTAACTAGTATGATTGTTATGTGGATTTCTTATCGCACTTTCTTACGAATTGAATATAAGCAATCTATTTTAGCAGAGCAACCTTCTTAAAAATGGAAAGTAGGCGTATATTAATGAAATTAAAGAAACACTTATACATTGCAAGCGACTCAACAGCGCAAACATATCCGGATAAGGAAGCTCCTCAAGCAGGTTGGGGTCAATTCCTTTCAAACTATTTACCTGAAAAATTAGAAGTGTGTAACCATGCAATTGGTGGAAGAAGTAGTAAAACTTTTATCGAAGAAGGCAGACTAACTGAAATAATGAAAAAGATTAAAACAAATGATTTTCTTTTAATTCAGATGGGGCATAACGATTCCACGAAGGAACGACCTTTGCGTTATACAGAAGCTTATGGAGATTTCAAAGAATACTTAACAGAATATATTGTCGAAGGCAGAAAAAAAGGGGCTATTCCAATATTAATTACCCCAGTTGCAAGGTTACATTATGTAAAAAATGAATTTCTAGCAGATTTTGGTGATTATTGTAATGCCATAAAGGAAGTAGCATATAAGGAGAAAGTAGATTGTATCGATCTTATGAAACACAGTCTATATCACTTAGAGAATATTGGATATCAAGAAGCTGCAACTTACTTTATGGTATCTCATAATGGAGAGGATTGTACGCACTATACCAGAAAAGGTGCTGATAGGATTGCAAGAATTCTAGCATTATATTTGATGCCACTATTAGCAGACAAATAATTAGGAATGTAAAAAATGGTTGGCCCAGTATCATTGGGCCAACCATTTTTAATTATACTTTAAATTTATTTAAGGTATCTTGTAAATCGGTGGAAAGCTCTTTTAATTGATCAGACGTGTTAACTAGAGATTCACTTACTTTTAACTGCTCTTCAGTAGTCGCTGAAACTTCTTCACTAATAGCTGAAGATTCTTCTGCTGTTGCACTAACCTGATGAATGGTGGAAGAGAGTGTCTCTTGGGAAGCTCTAAGTTGTTTAATCGAACTTGTCACTTCCGTAATTTTGTCCGTAAATGCGCTCATTCTTCCGCCCACATCATTCAGTATCTCTTGGGTTTCTTCAGCCTGACCTACCTGCTCTTTAAACCTTGGTCCAGCCTCTTCTAAAACATGTAATGTTTCATTTACCTCGAAAACAATACCATTTGTGATTTCTTCGACTCTATCAATCGAATCTTTGGATTGATTCGAAAGTTTTCTAATTTCTTCGGCAACTACTGCAAATCCACTACCAGCATCACCAGCACGTGCAGCTTCTATTGCAGCATTAAGTGCTAGAAGGTTCGTTTGCTGCGCAATATTCGTTAACATGATCATTACGTCATTAATTTGTTCTGTACTTTCTTTTAAGGTATCAACCTTACTCATTAGAGCATCTGTCATGGATGCGCCGTCTTTTGTTTTTTGTACAAGTTCATTCATTTTATCTAAACCAGTATTACTTCTTTTTAATACCTGTCCAGCATAATTTTCCATTTCACTATTATTTTGAAAAACATTCTCTACTTCATCGTGGATAGAAGAAGCTAATAAGTTACCTCTTTCTGCTTCATCAGTTAAACCGGTAGCACCACTAGCAATTTCTTCTGATGCTGCTGCTACTTCCTTAGCAGATTGCGATTGCATTTGAGAGATTTCAGTGAGTTCAATCGCTGCATCCAGAACTTTTGTAGAAGACGTTCTAGTAGTTTGCATTAAATCTGAAATATTTTCTAACATTAAGTTAAAGCTTCCTGCTAGCTCACCGATTTCATCTTTACGATCAGTATCGTATGAACGCACACGAAGATCTCCCTCTTTCGCTTTAGACATAAGCATCGACATTTCTTCTAATGGTTTACCAATCATATTTATAATTCTTCTGCCTATGAATAATGAGATAAGCAAGGATAGAACTATTATCGCTGCAATGACGATAAAAATAACATTAGTGTCTTTTGTTAGTTCTTTAGCTGAGACCGAACCGACTAAATACCAATCAGTTATCTCTGACTTATCTTGAAAAACTAATCTGTCCCCGTCTTCTGTCATATTCGTTTCTGGGTCGGTTGAGATATCATACTGATAAGTTTCTTCCATTTCAGTAGGGTCGAAAGAAAAAATAGTTCTTCTCTCTGCATCTACCATACTTACTTGGTTATTTTCACCAAAACGAACATCTGCTAAGGCTTCTTCAAAAACAACTGTATTTAACTCTACAATTAATAAATATTGACTGCCACCTATTCTAAGCCGCTGTGAAAAACTTATCGTTGGATCAGAATTTGCCCCACTAAGTCCTTGTTGGAAGCCGCCAATCCATGTTGTAGCATCGTCATTCTCAAGTGCTTGGTTGTACCACTCAGTCTCTATGAAGGTATCCTCAGAAATTGTTTGAGTAGACGAAATAAGTCTACCACGATCTGAATTAATTAAATATAGATCGACATTTTGATCGATTAATGTGACTTGCATTAATGTTTCGTCAATATTATTCTTTTGAGAAAAGTAATCAAAGTTATTGGTGTCTTCATATGTATCTAACGATGTTAACGTATTACTAAAATCTTGATCCATTAATATTTCTGTTACCCGGTCCTTATACCGATTCATCATAAAATCTAATTTGTCACCAGCTTGTATGATGGTTTGTTCTGAGGCATCAGTAACTTTAGATTTAATAATGTTATTAGAAATATAATAAGAGGAAAGCCCCACAATGATTACACATACTAACACCGTAGTAATCAAGCTCGTTAGGATTTTTGTACTAACTGAATTCTTCCTTGCGACCATCTTTTGATTACTTTTATTAGTGTTATCTTTATTTGTCTTTTTCCATTTGGGTATACTTATTTTAGAAAAAGTTTCTTTCCAAGCTTTTCTCGGTTCCTTTGGTGTCGATGAATTTTTCCTTTTGAAAAATTTTCTTTTCATTTGTCTACCTCCATAAATTTAAAATTCTTTCCCTATGAAGTCTTTTTGTTATGTAAGGGCTTTCTGAATATAGTAAAATAAAAGACGAGTAAGACCATTTTCCGTAGTTATGTCGAAATTAGGTCATATTATATAGGTGATAGAATAGAATATGTAGTTCATTTAGATTATACCATGAGGAAATAAAAATAACGATAGTAATTTTACAATTTTTATAAATTTTTTTGTTTAGGACATAAATGCTAACAATCTGTTAATAAAGGCGGGAAATTATGAATAATATTTATTATGTAATGAGTTACTTTACTGAGTCACCTATGCAGCATGCTGATTCACATGCATTACATTTAGCGTACAGTAAAGATGCAAAAAATTAGGTCCCTTTGAATAATAATGATCCTGTACTAAAAGCGGATATTGGGGAAAAGGGTATGAGAGATCCTTTTATTTATAGAAAACAAGATGGAGATTTTGTTGTATTAGCAACCGATATGTGGAATAGCGAATATATTCAGTGTTATGATTCAAAAGATTTAGTTACTTTTACCAACAGTCGGTTACTGCATTTAAATAATAACGGAATGCATGCCTGGGCTCCTGAAGTAATTTATGATAATAAAAGTAAGTATTATCTTATCCTTTGGTCAGGTAATACAGATAGAAATCGAATATATGTAAGCTATACAAAGGACTTTATTGAAGTTAGTGAAGCCGAAATCTTTTTTGATCCGGGCTTTGATGTAATTGATGCCAATATAAAAAAGGAAGGGGATACATATTATCTATATTTTAAGGATGAAAGAGATCCCGATGAATCACCTTATGAAGGAAAAAGGATAAAAGCGGCTTATTCTAATGAATTAAAACCTAGAGCGTTTGATAATCAACTAATGGATGTCTTAATTGGAGAGCCAATGTTCGAAGCTCCGATGTTGCTCAATAATATGGAGGATGGTTGGTTATTATATGGAGATAGTTATTATCCTGAAAATGGTAAATTCTATGGTTGGAAAAGTAAATCTCTTACTTCAGGGGAATGGATTCCTTTAAAACGTGAGGATTATAATCCGCCTCTTAATGCAAAACACCCTGCTTATGTGGAAGTAAGTGAGAAAGAATTAGAGTTGCTAGTAAAAAAATGGGGCAAAAGACCAGAATGGAATCGAATTCGTTCTTATTCAAGTCCAGAGGCATATCTCACTACAGTAAATAATGGGTTTATTACTATAGAGGTATATCCATTTGATCCATATCAAGAAATGCTTTGGAAAATAGTGAAGGATAAGCCTAATGGTGACAACATTTATCTTGAAAGCATTACGTACCCAGGTAATTTTGTGTCTATCGAGAAATTTGTGTGTAAATTAAATTCTGATAAAAATAAAGCAAGTTCCTTCACATTAACAAGAGGATTTACAAATAATGATCGTTGGCATGCTATTGAATCGATCGAATTTAGAGGGAAATTCATGCAGATAGATGGAAAGCATATCCGTATTAAAACCATTGAAACAGAGGAAGATGAGAAGCGAGCAACTTTTCAAATAGGCTATTGAATTAAGCATGCAATAATTAGAAAAGAAGCAGTATTTTAAAAACGGTGCATTAAAGGATGCACCGTTTTTTCATTGAAAATTTTCGTATATTCGATCTAGCTTCTCTTCAAATTGATCCAGATGAACAATCCTTGCTTCACGCAGATATTCTTTTCCATGAATAAATAGGATTAACACTGGAGCAGCAAAAATATTAAATCTTCCTGCAATACTAGGAAACTCATCAACTAGAACATAACCAAGATTAATCTTAGGATATTTCATCATCAGTTCCTTAATCTGAGGAAATAACGAGTGGCAGACACTACAGTTATTTTTAGAAATGTAAAGGAAAGATAGTTTATGATTATTTAAAAAGTCATCTAATTCTATATTTGTATGAAGTGTCTCGAAATTATGCAATTTAAATGTCACTCCTTTTGTGGTTAAGACTCATCATCACAATTTTCTCCATCACAATATTCACCAACACAATAATTTTTCTTATGTGTGGGATCTTTCCACTCTTCATGGTCTTCTTCCCATACCTCTTCCATAGCGGCAAGGAATGTTTCCACAGTTTGCGCACCAGAAACAGCATATTTTTGGTTGAAAATAAAGAAGGGAACTCCTGTAATCTGATATTGTTTTGCTAATTCTTCATCCTCACGAACTTCTTTTGCGAATTTTTGTTTATTTTCTACAAGTTCATCACTGACAGAAGCGTCAAGGTCTATATCTAATGCTATTTTTCGCAATGTATCCGGCTCTGATATTATTTTACCTTCTGAAAAATACGCTTTAAAAATTGCATCTGTTGCTGCTAATTCCTTGTTCTGCGTTTGTGCATACTTCTGTAATCGATGAGCATCAAAGGAATTGGTTGGCTTTATAATATCTGTATTAATAGGTAAGTGAATTAATTTTGCTTTGTTTTCAACTTGCAAATTAGTTTTTTTGGCATGGTCGACACTCGAATTGAATTTACTTGCAAGAACTTGATGAATAGATTTGCCGTCGTATTCATTTGCATTAGGATCTAACTCAAAACTTTTAAACGTTACATTAACTGCATCTTTATATTTAAATTTATCTAAAGCTAATTCAAATTGTTTTTTACCTATATAACAAAATGGGCAGACAAAATCTGACCAAATTTCTATTTCCATACTTAATACACCTCTAATTAATTGATGTATATTATTTTCCCATAGGATAACCATTTCGAAAAGAAATTTGCCTATAACGAGGGAGGAAGTGCGACAATTTGCACTTCCTCACCAATTTAAAAAGTTATTTATCATCATTGTCTACTTTTTTATCTGGTGATTGATCAATTTCTTCTAGTATTTCTTCTTTCATCTCATCATAAATTTTCTCTCTGAAATCTTCATAAAAATCTTTTTTCATTTCATTGTAAATTTCATCTTTAAAGTCATCATATAGTTCATCTTTCATGCCTTTATAGATATCAGTCTTTACTTCCTCAGTGAATTCGTCTTTAAAATCCTCTTTAAATTCCTCTGTAAATTCTTCCTTAAACTCCTCTGAGAATTCATCTTTAAATTCATCCTTAAATTCCCCTTTAAACTCTTCACGGAACTCTCCTTTTACAGAATCTACGCGCTTACGTCTGCGTAATCGCCTATCCAATTGCCAATCTTTTCCTAGTGTCATCATAATGGAAGTAATCATTAAGATCATAACAATCGAAAAAGGTAATGCAGCTATAATAGAAGCGGTTTGCAAGGCGCTAAGACCACCGCCACCACTAATTAGTAAAACAGTAGCAGCACCAGCAATTAAAAAACCCCAAATTAATTTTACTGACATTTTAGGCTCTAGATCACCGTTTGAAGTCATAGAACCTAAAACGAAAGAAGCAGAGTCTGCTGATGTAATGAAAAAGATTAAAATAAGCAGGATAGCTAAGATATTTGTGATGACACTTAACGGTAATTCAGCTAGTGTAGCAAATAACGCTATTTCCACCTCGCTATTAACAAGCTCTGATAATCCTCCCACACCATTCATTTCAATAAATAATCCGGTTCCTCCAAAGGTTGTAAACCATACAATTGCTAATAAAGAAGGAATAATTAAAACACCAGCCATAAACTCACGAATTGTTCTTCCTCTTGAAATTCTGGCTATGAATATTCCCATAAAAGGTGCCCACGAAATGTGCCAGGCCCAAAAGAAGATTGTATTCGTTCCAAGCCATTCACTTTCTGAAAAAGGAGTTAAGGTAAGAGCCATTGGTACCACATTGGTGACGTATCCACCCAATGTTGTTACAAAACTTTCTGCTATAAATAAAGTTGGCCCAACTATGATAACAAAAACTAATAATAATCCAGCTACTACTAAATTGATGTTACTTAAAATTTTAATACCGCGATCAAGCCCACGAGCCGCTGATACCATAAATAAAACAGTTACAATTGCAATAATTATCATTTGTGTAATCGGTGAATTCGGAATAGGTGAGATATGAGATAATCCGCCTGTAATCTGCATTGCACTTAAACCGAAAGTAGTAGCTACACCTGTACAAGTTGCAATAACAGCTAATATATCAATGGTTTTACCTGGCCACCCCTTCACTTTTTCACCTAAAATCGGATAGAAAGCCGAGCTTATCAGTGCAGGACGATCCTTCCGATACTGTACATAAGCGAGAGTCATCCCTACTATAGAAAAAATTGCCCATGGATGCAATGCCCAGTGATAGGATCCATAACGTAAGCCGGCAAGTGCGGATTCGCGTGTACCTGGTTCATATCCTAACGGAGGATCCATATAATAGAGTACGGGTTCTGCAACCCCCCAGAACACAAATCCAACACCAATCCCAGCTGCAAAAAGCATTCCTATCCAAGAAAACCAGCTATATTCTGGTCGATCATCGCGTTTCCCCAAACGAATTTTACCGTATGGACTTAATGCTAATACAATTACAAAAAGCACGAATACGGCAGTAATAAGCATGTAAAACCAACCAAAGTTAGTGATCATCCATTCTAAGCCCTTTGTAGCATTTTCGTTTAAAGACGCAGGAGATATTGCACCCCATAGAACAAATAAGGTAACAATAATTACAGATACGATAAAAACAATTCCCGTTTGACCTGGTGTATTTATATTATTATTTTTAGACATAAGTTTTACGCATATTTCGCGTAAATCCTCCCTTCTACCATTTAGTATGTATCTTCCTAGATAATTTCTTTTACCCTAATAATCATCCATTCATGCTTCTATTTAAATAATATTGAGATTTTTTTAAGAATCTTAAAGGTATTGAAAAAAATGATTGTTAAATTTGTAATTTCAAAAACAAATAAATATGTTCTTAGCTTTAAATGATTATTTGTAATTTTGTTCTTGAACAATCTTTATTAAATTTAAGAAAACCTAAATTGAACTTTTAATTCTAACACAGGTATCTAACAATTAATTGTATGAAAATAAACACATTTTTTCTTTTTTTTATGATTATTAAGTAAGAGTGAATTTTAAAAAGTTTGGAGGTGAAATCATGATTGATTTATATCCTTTTTTAAATGAAGATTATCTTTTTATTGTCCCGGTATTATGGATATTTGGTATGGCTTTAAAACGCACACCATTTATTCAGGATTGGATGATAATTTGGATACTTCTAGGAATCAGCATTGGTTTATCGGGTCTTTATTTTGGGTTCACCATCAATGCCATAATAGATGGGGTAATTATTGCAGGTATTGCAGTTTTTAGTCATCAATTAATGAAACAAACTATTAACAGAAATTAATCTAATGGAGGAAACAAAATGTCATTTAAAGCGTATAAAATTACAAGTAAATATGGTGATAGAATTCATCCAATTAAAAAACAGAAGATATTTCATGCTGGGGTCGATCTTGTAAAAGTACATCGCTCTCCCATCGAGTCATTTACAGATGGGAGCGTGTTATTTGCAGGTAACGGAATTAAAGGAACTGGGCTAGGTGGTTATGGTTTGTGTGTAGTGGTAAAAGACGATAAAAATAAACTGATTTTATATGGACATCTTGATGAAATATGCCTTATTAAAGGAGCAAAGGTAAAGAAAGGGGAAAAGATTGGGTATCAAGGTGCTACCGGTAATGTCACAGGCTCCCATTTGCATTTAGAAGTTAGAAGAATTCCAGATGAAGCAGCCCCCTTTGGCTTTCGGCAGAACCGGAGAGACACTACTGTTGATCCATTAATATATTTTAAGACCTTTACAAATGCTATTTTAAAAAGAGGGTCTAAAGGGAATAACGTGAAGGAATGCCAAAAAGCATTACTCCTTTTACACTACGCTTTACCTGTTTACGGTGCAGATGGCCATTTTGGCAAAGAAACAGAAGAAGCGATAAAATTATTTCAAAGTAATGAAGGCTTAAAAATTGATGGAATAATTGGTAGAAATACACATCAAAAAATACAAGAACCTTCTATTAAATATAGCGGGCACTTCATTCAAAAGGGAAGTAAGGGGAAATTAGTTAAGTTTATACAAAGGAAATTAAACATTAAGAGAGATGGTATTTTTGGTTTAATAACAGAGCAAGCAGTTTATTCCTTTCAGAGAAATCAAGGGTTAAAATCAGATGGGATAGTTGGATTTGAAACTTGGAAGAGCCTTTTAAATTATCCATTAAATTAAATTTGGAAAACAGTATTAGATTTGAAAACAAAAAAATTGCACCTTTTCGTTTAGATGGTATATTATTATAAATGTTTAACCGCATCTTCCTCCGTTATTTGCCCCTTATTTCCTGCAATTAATTTCAATATAAATAAAAATGGATGGTGCAAAATGCTACATAAATTAAAGATCTTTGAAAACTTTTATTATGGGTGGGTAATATTAGTGATAGCTGGGTTTGGAGTTTTCTTCTCTGGTCCCGGACAAACTTATTCAAATTCTCAGTTTATTGACCAATACATTAATGATTTTGGATGGACGCGCTCACAAGTATCTGGAGTATATTCAGGGGCAACTTTAGCAGCTGGATTATTGATGATCTTTGTTGGGCGAATGATTGATCGTTTTGGTCAGAGAGCAATGATGGTTACTATAGGCACGCTTTTTAGTTTTGCTTTATTCTTTAATAGTATGGTTACAAATATTTGGATGCTTGCTATTGGTTTTTTTCTTGTAAGATTATTAGGTCAAGGAAGTATGTCTTTAATCCCTAATACCTTGGTTGCCCAGTGGTTTGTGAAAAAAAGAGGAAGAGCATTCAGTCTAAAAACGTTATTTGGTTTTGCAAGCGCAATGTTATTTCCTATTATCAACGCTTGGATTATTCAGAATTTTGATTGGCAAACCGCTTGGCGATTTTGGGGTGTCACGTTATTAGTTGTTTTTGTGCCACTTGCCTTTTTTGGAGTGAAAAATAGACCGGAATTAATCGGCTTAAAACCAGATGGATTAGAACCAAAAAGTGGGGATGCTAATTTTATTTCAAATTTAACACCTACTATTCCGGAAGCGGAAGAGGATTGGACATTAAAAGAAGCAATGAAAACAAGAGCATTCTGGGCTATCTTAATTTGTGTTGGAATCCCAGCAATGGTTAATACAGGCATAACATTTCATATTACGTCTATTTTCAACTCGAATGGACTTTCTCTAGGTGTTTCTGCTATGGTGCTTAGTTTAATGGCCATCGCTGGTATACCCATGTCTTTAATATCTGGTTATATTACAGATAAAGTTCAAGCGAATTACGTTTTATTAGCTATTTTTATACTGGAATTTGGACTCTTATTTTTATTATTAATTACCAAAACATTTGCATTAGCAATATTATTTGGCATTGTCTGGGGCATTGCCGGTGGCTTGGAACGAATTGGCCTCAATGTTATTTGGCCCAACTACTTTGGAAGGAAGTATATTGGTAGTATCAATGGGTTCGGTGTAACAATGGGAGTAATAGGCTCTTCCTTAGGACCACTACCTTTTGGTGTGGGTTTTGATATATTTCATAGTTATACACCAGTACTCTTAATGACAGCTATTTTTCCGGTTATCGGAATTATCGCAGCGATTATCGCTAAAAAACCTAATAAAAGTGATATAACAACTTAAAAGTGTTAGAGAAAAGTTAATAAAAATTAAAACATTCATCATATTCAAGATGGATGTTTTTTATTTTAATCAAGAGAATTATAAAAATTTCCTTGTGGATAAAGTAAGCTGCAGAAGCTAACAATACCCAGGAGCTAAAGCTAGAAATACTTTCTGAAAGCGTACTATGATAAAGCAACATTATTTCTTTAGTTAAACGTAAATCCATTATTTCATTGGCTTCTGTGGATGTTTTTTTATTTTCACCCTAGCGCTAGTGCTTTTAATTAGTTGATTATTACACTTCAAAGTATTCGCTTGAATCTTCTTTATAATATTATTTTTATCTTTCGGTATATTAAGTATTAAATAAAGGTATTTGCTTGCATTTTTGAGCATTTTAAGAATGACTGCGTTTTCATGAGGTTTTGTCAATTTTGTGAATTATGGTATGATGCTATCTGTTCATAACGGGAATTGCTTTTGATGCGGTCAAAAGCGAAAATAAAACTAAATGAGGTGCTTCATGAACATACAAAATATTAAGCAAGAATGGTTTGGAAATGTTAGGGGAGATGTTTTAGCGGGTATTGTAGTTGCGCTTGCTTTGATACCAGAAGCGATTGCTTTCTCAATAATTGCTGGACTTGATCCCATGGTCGGACTTTATGCATCATTTACAATGGCGGTAGTTATTGCATTTGCAGGAGGACGTCCCGGTATGATTTCTGCTGCAACAGGTGCAATGGCTTTATTGATGGTAACATTAGTAGCAGAACATGGTTTACAGTATTTATTGGCAGCTACAATATTAACTGGAATTTTACAAATTTTATTTGGGATTTTTAAATTGGCTAGGATCATGAAGTTTGTTCCTCGTTCAGTGATGGTTGGATTTGTAAATGCCTTAGCAATCTTAATTTTCACTTCTCAATTGCAACATTTTGTTGGAGAAGGATGGGTAATGTATGGTTTAGTAGCATTAACTTTAGCAATTATATACATTTTGCCTAAAATTACAAAAGTAGTACCATCAACTCTAGTGGCAATTATAGTTGTAACAGCCATTTCAGTTTATGCAGGCTTTGGAGTGAGAACAGTAGGAGATTTAGGGAGTTTGACACAACAATTACCAGTGTTCTTACTACCTGATATCCCATTAACATTTGAAACGTTACAAATAATTTTCCCTTATGCTTTAGCATTAGCTATTGTTGGTTTATTAGAGTCTTTATTAACTGCAAATATTGTGGATGATATGACAGACACAGAGAGTGACAAAAACAAAGAAAGTCGTGGACAAGGTATCGCAAATGTTGTGACTGGCTTCTTCGGTGGTATGGCTAGTTGTGCCATGATTGGACAATCTGTAATTAACGTTAAATCGGGAGGAAGTGGAAGATTATCCTCATTAGTTGCAGGTGTATTCTTAATGTTTTTAATCATTGTACTTGGGGGAGTAGTTGTTCAAATCCCTATGGCCGCTCTAGCTGGGGTAATGATCATGGTATCTATAAGTACATTTGACTGGTCTTCAGTAAGGAATCTTCATCGTCTTCCAAGAACTGACGCAGTTGTTATGGTTGTAACGGTTGCAACTGTTGTAATTACTCATGATTTATCACAAGGGGTTTTAGCAGGGGTTGTATTAAGTGCAATGTTCTTTGCTGCTAAAATTTCTAAGGTAGAGGTAACGCAAATATTAAGCGATGAAGGAAATAAAAAAATATACAAAGTTAATGGACAAATTTTCTTTGCAAGTGTAAATGACTTGGTGAATAAATTTGATTATAATGATACAATTAAAGAGGTTGAAATTGATTTAACTTATGCACATTTGTGGGACGATTCAGCCATTGGTGCTTTTGACAAAATAGAAATGAAATTTGAACAAAATAACATTGAAGTTAAGTATGTTGGATTAAATGAAGAAAGTAAGCACTTGAAAAAACGTATCGGTGGCCTTTCTAGAGCTTCCGGCCATTAAGAAAAAAGAGGTGTAATATGTATAAAAAAATATTATTAGCTACAGATGGATCAGAGCACTCAATAAGATCTGCAGAGCACGCAGTTAACTTTGCTAAAATGTCAGATGGCACCGTTGATGTTGTTTACGTAGTTGACAGTCGAACATCTAAAGCTGATGTTTTACACAAATTAGACAAGTATCAAGTGAAGAAAGAACGTGAAGCAAAAATAATACCAATTGTTGAACTGTTAGAGAAAGCAGAGGTTTCTTACCAAAGCCACTTTTTACATGGTGAACCTGGTCCAACAATCGTAGAATATGCAAATGATCAGCATTTTGATTGTATTATCGTTGGGAGTCGTGGATTAAATAAAGTCCAAACAATGATTTTGGGTAGTGTTAGTCATAAAATTGCTAAACGAGTAAAATGTCCGGTATTAATAGTTAAATAGAGTAAAAGTAGAAGAGTCTAGTACAGAAATTGTACTGGCTCTTTTTCGTTAGAATATATGTTATGATGTAGTTAAATTTGTAGTAAAGCGGTGTATACGAATGTTAGAAGATACTGGTGAGCGTATTATTCCAGAAAAAATGAAAATTACTAATGAATCATTAATTGAACACATAGCAAGATATCATTTTGCGGCTCCTTACATGAAGGGAAAAGTACTCGATTTTGCATGTGGGTCAGGATATGGAACGCATATTATTGCTAAAAAATGCAAGAAAGAAATCGATGAAATTATTGGAGTAGATATAGATAAAGATGCAATTACATATGCTAAAAGTAATTACTATCATCCCTTATCATCATTTTTACAAGAAAACGTATTAGACGAAAAGTTATCAAGTAAGCTAGGGAAGTTTGATGTTATTTTGAGTTTCGAAACAATAGAACACATTGAAGAAGAAGATCTATTTCTTCAAAATATTTTTAATCTTTTAAAGACGGGTGGTATTCTTATCCTTTCTACGCCTTTTGGAAAAGGGAGAGGGATTAAAAGTGGGCAACCCTTTCACGTTCATCAATTAAAGGTAGAGGAATTTACAAGCATGTTTCATGAATATAAGGATAGGACTTTTTATTATCAAAAAGGCGCTCTTATAGAACCGGCTGATCATGCTAAGGATGACCATTACCCATTAGGTATTGTTGTCGCAAGGAAGTAGTTGTAAATGAACAACATCACAAATAGGTAATTAGTATTATGTACTATTCGTTACTTAAAGTATGAAAACGTATTATATGTAAATAAAAGTTAGGAATTTCTACCCCAAGTATGATCTTTTATTTTAATCTAATGGATGACTATTTATTCCCCTTAATTATGGTAAAATAAGATATTGGTCATTTTTGCTTAGGACAAAAATGCTACTATCATTCTAATTAAAGGGAGTTTCATCTATGAAAAAAATAAAACAAATAAAATTTAAGTTACCATTAATAATGGTCATACTATTAATTGTGCCATTAGTAACAATTAGTTATCTGACGTATCAGAAAACTGAAATTCTAGAAAAGGCAATTATACCCAAACATGAATTAGAAGCTATTTCATCAGAATTTGAAGCTATCTTCCTCGAGTACGAATCCATCCTTACTTCCTTATCCCAAAATGAAGAATTACAATATCAAACGCTTTCAAATATAAATGTTGAAAATCATGAAGCTGCGAATATGCCGAATGCTAACGATCCAATACTTACTTTTTATTATCAGGAGTTTTTTGAAACAGAAAAAGAAGCACATGATTTTTTAATAAATCTTTATATGGGCACCTCAGAAGGGGCTTTATATTTAGATAATATCCCAGCTGAAGAAGTAGATTTATCTAATTATGACCCAACAGAAACAGAGTGGTATGAAAAAGCAATAAATGAAGATGGAGTTATCTGGACAAGCCCTTATATAGACACTGCAAGTGGAATGCCGATCATTACCCTCGCTAAGAGACTAGTAAATGAATCAAATGAGGTAATTGGTGTTGTTGGCATGGATTTTGAAATGGCTAAACTAGCAACGATGTTACGAAATGAAATTTTACAATCTACCTTAATAGCTGGTGCTATTTCCATCATTGTTGGATTAGTGATCGTTTACTTATTTGTTCGCGTCATGTTGTATAATTTACGTCAAATTCATTTTGAAATGAATCGAATTGCGGAAGGTGATTTAAGCGGGGAGAACATTACAACGAAAAGTGAAGATGAATTTAGAGAGGTTGCATATGCAGTTAATAATATGAAAGATCGATTGTACAAAATGATCAATCAAGTAATGACTGCGTCTGGTAAAGTCACACTTCAAAGTGATACATTATCAAATTCTGCTGACTCTGTTAAAGAAGGTAGTGAACAAATTGCAGCTACAATGGAGGAACTCTCCACTGGAACTGAATCACAAGCAAATAGCGCTTCTGACTTATCTGCTTTCATGGAAAATTTTAATAATAACGTATCTAGTGCTTCTACAAATGTGGGCGATGTTGCAGGAAATGCTATGTCAGTTCAAAATATGAGTGAAAATGGTCGAGAAAAAATGCACACTTCTATAAACCAAATGGAATTAATCAATAAAAATGTAAAAGAAGCTATGGTTAAAGTAAATGGTTTAGATGAAAAGTCACAAGAAATAAATGGGATTGTCTCGGTTATTAAAGATATTGCAGGTCAGACTAATTTATTGGCTTTAAATGCGGCTATTGAAGCAGCCAGAGCTGGAGAAGAAGGCAAAGGGTTTGCAGTGGTTGCCGATGAAGTAAGAAAATTAGCAGAGCAAGTTACATTATCTATTTCTGATATCACAGGAATCGTAGAAGGAATTCAAACTGAAACAAAAGTGGTTACTTCTACATTAGAGTCAGGATACAATGCAGTAGAAATTGGTTCTAAACAAATTGAGGAAACAGGAAATTCATTTGAATCCATTAATACCTCTATTGGAAGCATGGTTGTTCAAATGAAAAGTATCGTTTCAGAGCTTGATGGAATTACCAATAGTAGTGAAGAAATGTCTCGGTCTATCGATGAAATTGCTTCTGTATCTGAAGAATCTGCTGCAGCAGTAGAAGAAACTGCTGCATCTGCTGAAGAAGTTAACGGGTCAATGGAAGATGTGTCGTCCTCTGCAAAAGAATTAGCAGCACTCGCAGAAAACTTAAAAACAGAAATAACAAAATTTAAACTTGTCTAGCTAACGGAACACAGAAGCTCTTTCACATGAGAGCTTCTGTGTTTTTGTAACCTGAAAAATAGAAATGTTTGATAAAAGATGGGTACGTCTTTGATTTTGAATATATTTGAGCATGGAAAAGATTATTGAAGAAATGTCAATGTTTTTAAAATTAATGTCCCCCCTACACCTGTATAATCTGATATAGTATACCTATAAGCGAAAAAAATCGGCTTCATTCGACAAAAATATGACTTATAAGTGAAGGTAGGTATTGACATGACTTTTTCATCAGACCGTTCTTTTTTTCATGTCTTTATGAATGGCATTCAAGACCAAATTTTTGTAATGCATGTTCAAAAAGAGCAATTCATTTTTCATTTTATGAATCAAGCAGTAATTAATGAAAGAGGTTTCCCATTATCTGATATTGGCAAAACCTTAGAAGAAGTGTTGACAAAAGAAGAAGTAGATAGAATTAAACCTTACTACATAGAAACATTAGAAAAACAAGTACCTATAAGTTATGAAGATGAGTATTATTCTATAAAGGGTGAGAAAAAGTATGCAGAAGTTGTGCTGACACCTGTATATATTGAAGAATCAAATGGACAATATATTGTGGCTGCAATTAATGATGTCACCAAGGAAAAGCAAACGGAATGGCAGATGAAAGAAGTATGGCAGGAATTAAATAGAAGTAAGAAAAAATATCAGTCATTATTTAGACACAATTCTGATGCTATTATTTCATTTGACTTAGATGGCCATATATTAAATGGAAACCCAGCTACCGAGCATTTGACTGGATACAAGCCAGTCGAATTAATCGGATTAACCATTCATCAGTTAGTTGACGAATCAACTGTAGAGATTGTGCAAAATTTATTTATGCATGCTTTTTCAGGCACAACGGATGATACAAGCTTCACTATTATTCGAAAAGATAATAGTTTAAAAGATGTAAGTTTAAAAGTTACCCCGCTCATAGTAGACTCTGAAGTGCGTGGGATATATGGAATTTTTAGAGATATTACAAGTGTGGTGCAGTCCCAAAAAAAATTAGAAGAAAGTGAAGAACGCTTTCGTATTATTGCTGAAAATGCATTTGATCTTATTACATTATTAGATAATCAAGGAAAAATTATTTACGCTTCTCCTTCATATAAAAAGATTATTGGATTTGATTATAAAGAGTACGTTGGCAAATTATTTTTACACCATATACATCCAGAGGATCGAGGTCACATGAGTGAAATTGTTATCGAATCCATGCAAAATAGTGATAACTTTTCAATGCAATGTCGCCATTATACCAAGGAGAGAGACTATATTTGGTTGGAAGCAAATGGGACACCTGTTTTTGATGAAAATAAAAACTTAAAGCACATGGTAGTTTTAGCAAGAGATATAAGCATGCAAAAAGAATACGAAGAGAAATTAGAATTTTATGCGCTGCATGATTTTATGACAGGGTTACCAAATAGACGTTTATTTAAGCAAAAATTGAATGAATCTTTAAAGAATCATAATAAAAATAATTATTTGTTAGCGGTAATGATGTTGGACATTGATAACTTTAAGTCTATTAATGATACTTTTGGGCATGACATTGGTGATGAAGTGATTATTGGCTTCGGTCAAATTATCAAAGAAGTAATCGGTGAAAAAGATATGGTAGCACGACTAGGGGGAGATGAATTTACCCTTATGTTAACAAATTGCAGTACAAAACAAGATGTGGGAAAAATTGCACAAGCTATTAAGAAAAAAATGCAGGAAAATAACTTAGTGAATGATTCCAATTATTCCGTTACAACAAGTATTGGTATCACATTTCTTAAAGAAAGAGAAGCAACTAGAAGTGCTTTTAAATTGATGAAAGAAGCGGATTTAGCCCTATATGAAACAAAGAAGCATGGAAAAGATGGTTTTTGTTTTTATCATGTAAACCTATTAGAAGAAGAAGTCTCAAAATAAATATGTTTCATATAACGCATGATTGGGTAAATGAAACTAGATATACTTTTAAGTATTATGATAATAGGAACAAAGAATTACTAATTAAATATTTGGAATAACTTAAGGGGTGAATACTAGTGAATGATTCATCAATAAGTACGATAGACGTATTAAACACCCTAGCAGAAAGTGTTGTTGTCATTAAACCAGACGGTGAAATAATTCTAGTTAATTTATCTTGGGAAAATTTTGCTGTGGAAAATGGTATGCCCAGAAGCTACAAGTGGACTGGTACGAATTATTTAGATGCTTGTAAAATGGCGGTTGATATTGGAGATGAGGATGCGAAACAAGCTTATGATGGGATCCAGCGCCTAGTCAATAACGAAGTAGAACATTACGAATTTGAATACCCCTGTCATTCACTTAATGATAATAGATGGTTCATGCAGTATGCTAGAGCTATAAGAAATGAAGCATGCGAGTGCACAGCTATTGTCATTTCTCATATAAATATTACAGACCGAAAAAGACTTGAAAATAAATTAATGGAGTATGCGATTAAGGATCCCCTGACCAATATATTTAATAGAAGATATCTGGAATTAAAATTACAAGAGTATATCTCTCAAAATAGTGAAAAGGAATCGGAATTTTCATTAATAATGGTGGATGTTGACCAATTTAAGAAAATAAATGATCGCTATGGCCACCAAGTAGGAGATCAAGTTCTCATACAAATAGCAGAAAACATGAGAGACTCTGTGAATTTAGGAGATTTAGTCGCGCGGTATGGTGGTGATGAATTCATTATTTGTGTTAATGGGAATGGATTAAAGAATATTAGACAGATAGTAGATCGTTTAACAGAGAAACTTCGTAATTTTAATTTAATTATTGGAGACAGAACTCTTCAAATCAAGTCATCTATTGGTGTGTTGCCAAGTGAGGTAACCAGCTCCGTGAAAGATTATAACGAATTGCTACGACAGGTTGATAATGCCATGTATAGTTCAAAAAGGCAAGGTACGAGTCAAGTAACTATATTAACCGAATGAATTATGATAGGGAAACTCATTTTATTGTGCGTTATCTAAGGGGTGGAGCAATTGAAATCTGCATTTAGAATAAGCGGTATCTATTTAATGATGGGTTTTATTTGGATATATGGTTCAGATTATTTAGCGACTCAAGTTTCATGGATTAGAGAATTTGATGATCGAATACAAACTTTCAAAGGATTATTTTATGTATTAGCTACGGCAATTTTACTGTATTACATGGTGAAAAAGTTAGTAAATCGACATGAAAGAGAATTGTTGCATCGATTAGAATACGAAA
Organism: Saliterribacillus persicus; assembly: GCF_003337485.1. GTDB lineage: Bacteria > Bacillota > Bacilli > Bacillales > Amphibacillaceae > Saliterribacillus > Saliterribacillus persicus. The sequence goes on along the minus strand of NZ_QPJJ01000005.1, from coordinate 174,573 downwards.
AAGCATTAGAACAATCTACTCTAGAGAACGAGCGATTTCGCAACCTCTTCGAACAAGCTTCTTCAGGGATGGTAATTACAGATTCTAAACAACCAGACAATCCAATTATTTATGTTAACGAAGGATTTGAGCGGTTAACTGGTTTTACCAAGGATGAAGTTATTGGATTAAATGCGCGATTTTTACAAGGAAAGAAGTCTAGTGAAATAACAAAAGAAAAAATTAGAAAAGCAATTGCTGAAGATAAACCTATTCAAGTAGAAATAGAAAATTACCATAAAAATGGTGATCTTTTTTGGAATGAACTAAAAATTACTCCGATTTATGATGAAAGTAAGAATCTGCAATATTATATAGGCATTCAAAACGATATCACCGAAAAGAAGACACAGCAAATTTTATTAGAAAATCAGTTTAATATTGTTCAAACATTATTAGCTACAAATAAACCTACTCAAGCCTTTTCAGAAATTTGCAAAATAATCGAAGAGCATATGGATTATCAATGTATGATTACACGAGTAGATGAAGAAAAAGAATTTTTGAATCATTTTGCATCTGCTTCGTTACCAGCAGCGTTTATCGATACAATAGTCCAAATTCCAATTAAAGATCAAGAAGGAATAATCGGCACTGCTGCATACCGGAAAAAAACAGTCATCCTAGATAATTTTAGTAAAAGCGATTATTTTGAAAATCAGTTTATTGATAGATCTTTATATGACTTTCAGGCTTCATGGACGACCCCATTATTAACACTTAATGGTGATATTCTTGGAACCTTTACTATGTTTGCAAAATCCCCTCATTACCCAACTAAAACCGAACTTCAGGCTTTTCAGACTTACTCTTACATTATTGGAATGGCACTTCAAAATGTTGGTTATCAAGAGCAGCTTATGGAAAGTGAACGATTATATAGAGTGATAGCAGAAAATACAACTGACATCGTTTGCCTTTTGGATGAAAACTTAGAAGTAGATTATATTTCACCTTCCTATGGCGATCTTTTTAGTGGGAAACCTTCTATGAAAGAAATTGCATCATTAATGGACCCTGATTCTCTAAAATGCATTTATCATTTTGTTAAAAATTTACAGAAAGACAAAGAAGTTGAAATGATAGAAGTAAAAGCAATGGATGAGAACAAGAATTGGCACTGGTATGAAGTTCAAGGTAGTCAATTCCTAGATCAGGATAAATCCTATAGTTTATTAGCAGGAAGAGACATTACCGCTCGAAAGAATTATGAAGATGCCCTAGATAGAGTTTTGTATTATGATAGTCTAACACAGCTACCGAATCGTTATCGATTAAAGCAAGAATTAGAGGAGCTACTTAAAAACAAACAGCCTTTCTCATTTTTTATATTGGATTTTGATCAGATGAAAGAAATAAAGCGAATATATGGACAGGAAGCTAGTGATCGTATTTTGTTACAATTTGATAAAATAACACTAGATTATTTCGATGATGTCTTTATATCTCGCACCGGAGAAGATGAATTTTCTGTTATTGTTAAAAACAATATGTCTCGCGAAGAGATAAAACTAAATATTGAGCGTTTCTTGAATTACTTAAAACAGCCATGGGAATTTGAAACCTTTGAAATTGTAGCGACTGTTTCAATAGGAATTGTTTTGTCGGAAGCTCAAACCGCAGATATGGTATTAGTGCAAGCAGAAACTGCGATGCAAGCAGCAAGAGATAAAGGAAAGCACCGATATGCTTTCTATTTAGATAGCTTAACAGAAGGAGAAAAGTCATCAATAGCAATTCAAAGTCAGTTATATCAAGCTGTAGATAAAGATGAATTTACCGTCTATTATCAACCACAAGTTAATTTAAATACAAAAGAAGTTGAAGGATTAGAGGCTTTAATTCGCTGGAACAATCAAGAATTAGGCTTTATCTCACCAGGAGAATTTATTCCGATAGCAGAAGAATCAGGATGGATAAGCACCATTAGTAATTGGATGATGGAGGAAGTTTTTAAAGATATTGTTGGATGGGAAGCTGAAGGAATTAATTTACATGTTGCAATTAATATTTCTTATCGACAAATTGAGGAAAGTGATTTTGTCGAAAATGTAATGTATTTACTTAACAAAACAGGATGCTTAGCAGATAATATTACTTTTGAAATAACAGAAAGTATCTTAATGGAAGATTTAGATCTTGCTTTAAAGGTTTTAACAGAAATAAAAGCATTAGGTATTCGAATTTCCATTGACGATTTTGGCATAGGATATTCTTCATTATCCTATTTAAAAAAGTTTCCTATTGATAGCTTAAAAATAGATCGTGCGTTTGTTAAAAATATCCAGGAAGATAAAAATGATATGGCTATTGTACAAGCAATTATGGAAATGAGTAAATCATTGGAAATGACAGTAATAGCAGAAGGCGTAGAAACAGTTCAACAAATTCATATTTTAAAAGAGTTAGGTTGTACTGCTTTTCAAGGCTTTTGGTTTAGCAGACCTGTTCCTAAAAGTGAATTAGCTATAAATATAACACATATTTATGACGAAAAATTAGAATTAATTTCCTAATAAAAGCTTAAGTAGCTAAAACTACTTGAGCTTTTTCCTTATCGTAATACGAATGATTAGTTATAATGGAATAGGTATGTGTGTTTTATCACATAATTTAATAGGGTAAAGCTTTTTAGGTTAAGTTAATGATAGAAGAATGGAGGGCTGCATAATGATGGAGTGGGATACAGTCCTGATGAGTAGGTTGATTACAACACTTACATTGGGATTTCATATAATTTTTGCTACGATAGGTGTGGGTGTTCCGCTAATGATTACAATTGCGGAATTTATTGGAATTAAGAAAAAAGATCGAAACTATTTATTAATGGCAAGAAGGTGGGCACGAGGTTTTGTTATTACAGTTGCCATAGGTGTGGTAACCGGAACTGCAATTGGGTTACAGCTTTCACTTGTATGGCCGAATTTTATGCAAGTAGCCGGAAATGTTATTGCTCTTCCCCTTTTTATGGAAGTATTTGCTTTTTTCTTTGAAGCAATTTTCTTAGGAATTTATTTATATACGTGGGATCGTTTCAAAAATCAGTGGATGCACTGGATTCTTTCTCTCCCTGTTGTTGTAGGCGGTGCTTTATCCGCTATGTTTATCACCATGGTAAATGGTTTTATGAATACCCCACAAGGATTTGAAATAGCAAATGGACAATTTAAAGCAGTGGACCCCATAGCTGCTATGCTTAATCCAGCAACAGCATCAAAAGTATTTCACGTGGTAAGTACTGCTTATTTGACGGTAGCCGCTATGCTTGCAGCGATTGCTGCGTTTTCTATTTTACTTAGAAAGGCAACTGATTATCATAAGAAAGCACTAAAATTGATGATGTTTTTAGTGTTGCTATTTAGTATATTAAGTGCAGTGGCTGGAGATGTTTCTGCAAAATTCTTAGCTGAGCATCAGCCAGAAAAATTGGCTGCTGCAGAATGGCACTTTGAAACGGAAAAAGGTGCGGATTTAATTTTATTTGGTTGGCTGAATGATGATAATGAAGTAGTGGGGGAAATTCGCGTTCCCCAATTTTTAAGCTTTTTGGCATTTAACGATTTCCAAGCTGAAGTGATTGGACTTGAAGCTTTTCCTGATGACGAATTACCACCACTGTGGATCCATTACACTTTCGATTTCATGGTTATGATTGGATTTTTCTTAATGAGTCTATCGATCCTTTATTTCATTGTTCATTTTATGAAAAGATTAGACGTGCACAATAAATTTATCTTGTCTTTAATTGTTGCAAGTGGACCACTTGCTTTTATTGCAATAGAGCTTGGGTGGATTTTAGCAGAAGAAGGGAGACAGCCATGGATATTAAGAGGGTATATGACAGTCTCTGAAGCTGCTACTACTTCACCATATATCAGTTTAATGTTCTTTTTATTCTTAGGATTGTATATTGTCTTAGGAGTTTTATGTATTGTGACATTACGAAAGCTATTTAAAAACAATCCAGCAGAAGTTGAACTAGAGAAGAAGTTTCCACTTAAAAGAGAGGATGGGGAATAATGAGTTATGAATTAATAGGTATTTCTGTCCTTTGGTTTTTTCTTTATGGATATTTAATTGTAGCATCTGTTGATTTTGGTGCAGGTTTTTTCGCTTTTTATGCGAAGTTAAGTAAAAAAGATCATCTGATAAATAAATTAATTTCTCGGTACCTTTCACCGGTATGGGAAGTTACGAATGTATTTTTTGTTTTCTTTTTTGTTGGTGTCGTAGGATTCTTCCCAGACTCTGCATTTTACTACGGCTCTGTATTATTGGTACCCGCAAGTATAGCAATTATTTTACTTGCTATTCGAGGTTCCTTTTATGCATTTGAGAACTATGGGTCAAAGGAAAATTTAATCTATTTATTTTTATATGGATCGACAGGTTTACTTATTCCAGCATCGTTATCCATTGCTTTAACAGTATCAGAGGGTGGATTCATTAACGAAACAGCAAATGGAAGTGTAGAGCTAGCTTATTTAACTCTATTTCAGAGTCCTTTGTCTTGGAGCATTGTATTTTTAGCAATTGTTTCGGTGCTTTTTATAAGTGCCGTGTTCTTAACTTTTTATGCATCACGAGCCAATGATGAAGGAGCATTAAAGTTAGTAAGAAGCTACGCTTTATTTTGGAGCACACCTACTATTATTGCAGGCTTAACAACCTTTATATTTTTATCTCAACATAATACGCGTCATTTTCAGAATATGATGGATTTATGGTGGATGTTAGGATTATCAGTATTTTTCTTTATGTTAACAATGTGGTTCTTATATCGAGAAAAGTATTACGGTTATGCTTTTATTAGTGTAATGTTTCAATTTTTGTTTGCTTTTTTTGCATATGGAATAGGACATTATCCATATATACTTGATCCTTATGTAACGATATACAATAGTTCTACTAATGAAACAATGGGGATAGCACTTATTATTGCTTTCATTGGTGGATTATTCTTATTGATACCTTCATTAGTGCTATTACTTCGCTTATTTTTATTTGATGCGGATTACGTAAAAGGTAAGAAATGATGCTCAATTTGAGAGGGTTTTTTAAATGGATGAAGTAAAAGACTGGCAATGGAAAGAGAGAAAAAGCAAACAATTGATGCTTTTTTTCTCTCTTTTATTAGCTCTTTCTATTATCGTACAAGCATATTTAATGGTGAGAATTATCGATCAGATTTTCATCGTTCAAGCAGCTTTTGGAGATATAGTTTTAGAATTAATTTTGTTAATTCTTGCATTTATTATTCGTGTTATCATCGATCATCTTCTATTTCGAGTTGGAAATAAAACAGCGAAAAAAAATAAAATTGCAGCCAGAAGTGCTTTAATTAAAAAATATAAACAGACACCAATTCATATACAAGGAAAAACTCAAATTGGCGAAAAAACTAATACTTTTTTACATGCAGTTGATGAGATTAATGATTATTTTAGTATGTATCTTCCTCAAACCAGAAAATCAACCACCATTCCGCTCGTATTATGGATGGTCATATTAATAATTCACTTTCAATCCGCTTTAATCTTGTTATTAACGGCACCTTTTATTCCATTATTTATGATCCTCATTGGTCTTCAAACCAAAAAAAAGTCTGAGGAGCAACTGGATGAATTAGCGAAGTATTCCTCTAAATTTCTTGATGTGTTACAAGGGATTACTTCACTAAAGATCTATAATCAATCGAATAAAACAAAAATATCTTTACACAATAGTAGTGAAAGCTTTAAACAAGCAACGATGAGTATTTTAAAAATAGCATTTATGAATTCTTTTATGCTAGAAGTTATTGCCATGCTAGGTATCGGAATTGTCGCGTTAGAACTTGCAATTCAACTAATTTTTTATCAATCAGTTAGTTTTTTCAGTGCTTTTTTTATTCTTGTTTTGGTACCAGAATTTTTTGCTTCCTTAAGAGAACTAGGTTCTGCTTTTCACCAAGGTAAATCTAGTCAAGGTGCGATAGCTAAAATTGAGGATGCATTAAATAATTCAGAAGAGACGGAAGACAAATGGGAAAATATGTATGACTTGCCCGATCACCAGGTAAGGTTAGCTTCTTTTGATTTACACTATTCATTTCAAACTAGTAATTTTTCTTTAAAGGATCTTAATTTTGATTTTAAAAACTATCGCAAAGTTGCGATTATTGGAAAAAGTGGCGCAGGCAAAACGACATTACTTAATCTCTTAGCAGGGTTAATAACACCTACTAGTGGATCTGTGTTAGTAAACGATAAAAAACTAACTGCATACAAAGAATCCCAATGGTTTGAAAAGATAGCTTATATCACACAAAATCCTACTATTTTAAATGAAACTTTAAGAGAGAATTTAACATTTGGGAATGAAACTGTAACAGAGCAAGATTTAATACAGGTCATAGAGCAAGTTGGTCTAAAAGAATTAATAGATTCTTTTCCTAATGGTTTAGAAACAAAAGTAGGAGAAGGAGGAAGAGGATTATCGGGTGGTGAGATGCAGCGAGTTGCAATTGCTCGGGCCTTTTTAAAGCAACCTGCAATTGTGTTTTTGGATGAGCCCACTACTGGGTTAGATGTAAAAACTGAGAAGATTCTTCAAAATTCAATCAAAGAATTTGAAAAGAATACAACGATTATTATGGTTGCTCATCGTCTACATACTATCCAAGATGCTGATCATATTTTACTTCTAGATGACGGAGAACTAATTGCAAAAGGAGATCATCCATCACTTCTAAGTTCGTCTATAGAATATAAAGAGATGATTCAAGCTGGGAAGGAGGGCTAAAATCAATGAACGCTTTATCTTTCATTAAAAAATATTTAATTCAGGAGAAAAAAGATATGCTATTAGCCATTTTGTTTGGTGTAATAGCAGGGATAGCCTCTATCGGCTTATTTGCAGCTAGTGGTTACCTCATTGCAAAGTCAGCGTTCGCTCCACCATTATATGCACTTGTTGTTTTAACCTCTACCGTTAAATTATTAGGTTTTACAAAAGCAATCGCTAAATATTTAGAGCGATATACTTCTCATCGAGCAACTTTTTCTATGCTTCAACGAATTAGAGATGCATTTTTTGACAGAGTGGAAAACATGATTCCAAAGCTATTTTATAAAATTCGTAGTGGGGATTTACTTACAAGGGTTGTGACTGATGTAGAAAGTTTACAGGATTTCTTTTTGCGAGTATTGTATCCTCCTATTGTTTTTCTATTTACTTTTTTGGCCACCATTTTCTTTACAAGTTTTTATTCGATCTGGATTGCACTTGTACTAATTTTTGGAATGGTAATTAGTATTCTAGGCTTGCCCTATTTGGTTTATCAAAAACAGAAGAAAATAAAAGATAATGTTCAAAAAAACAGAGCATCATTAGCAACCTCTCTTATTGAATTATTCGAAGGATTCCGTGATATAAAAATATTTCAATTGATAGAAAAACGTGAATCTCAACTTAGATTTTACTCTGAAGAATATGAAAAAGAACAGGAGCGACAAAATAATCATATTTCTATGAGTCAATCAATTCAAACATTATTTGGTTTTTTTATTGTTTGGATTGTAATTGGTCTTGGTAGCTATCTAGTTACAATTGGTGAAATAGATGGAATTTATTTAGCTATGCTAGTAATTTTGACTTTAATATTATTTGAAGATACGTCATCACTTGCATCTCTTCCCATTTATCTTGAAAACAATAAAAAAGCTATTAACCGTTTAAATGAAATTACGGCCCCAGAAACAGAGAAGAATAAGGATCAAAATAGAATATCTGACTGGAATAAGGAAGAGCTTTCTTTAAAATGTGAAAATGTAAATTATCGTTACCCAAACTCTAGTCACCGAACTCTAAAAAATATCAGTACAGAAATAAAAAGTGGGGAAAAAATAGCTATTATAGGAACAAGTGGATCTGGAAAGTCTACTCTTTTGCAACTGTTACTCAAGCTTCTCAATACGGACGAGAATACTATTTATGCAAGTAACATAAAGTTCAATAAAATAAATGATGAAGCATGGTGGGAACAAGCCTCCGTAGTTTTACAGGACAATCATTTTTTTTACGGAACAATTCGGGAAAATCTTTTTGCTGATGATACATTTACAGAGGTTGAACTTCAATTTGTATTAAAGCAAGTAGAGCTACATTATTTTAATTTAGACGAACTAGTTCATGAAAGAGGAGATAATTTATCCGGTGGTGAAAAGCAAAGACTAGCGATTGCTAGAGCTATGCTGAAAAACGGGAACATATGGTTTTTGGATGAACCAACTTCTTCTATTGATCAACTTACTGCTAATAGAATTATGCAACGTTTATTTGACCAAAATAAAGCTGCAACATTTATCTATGTTACTCATCGATTATTGGGATTAGAAAATATGGATAAAATTATTGTGATGGATAAAGGAGAAATCATAGAACAAGGTACACCGGGTGAATTAATTTCAAAAAGAGGCTACTATTTTGAGATGAAAAATATTGAAGCATCACTTATAGATGCGTAATATTCCAACAAACTTAAATAATATTAAAAACCCTTTGCCAAAAGTCTGCAAAGGGTTTTATCATGCTTATTCGTTTTTTAGCGTAGCTTCAAACGTTTTCCAACCACCATCAATGTTAATGGGGTGATACCCGTTACCCTTAAGAATTCGAGTAGCTAGATATCCTCTTAGCCCTACTTGACACGATATATAAATTGGCTTATTTTTCGGTAATTCATCTAAGCGATCACGTAACTCATTTACTGGAATATTGATAGAGTTTTTAATAAAACCGTGGTCTCGTTCGTTTGCATCTCGTACATCGATAATTAACCCGCCATCAGCAACAATTTTGTCTATCTCATGCCATTGAGCTGTTTCTATTTCTTCTTCTATAATATTAGAAGCAACATATCCAGCCATATTAACTGGATCTTTAGCTGAAGAGAAAGGAGGTGCGTAAGACAATTCTAAATCGGCTAATTCTGAAATCGTTAATCCACCGCGTATAGCAGTAGCAATTACATCGATTCGTTTATCAACACCATCTTCTCCAACTGCTTGTGCACCATATATTTTCCCATTCTCTTTACTAAAGAGGACTTTTAATGCAATTGGATGCGCCCCAGGGTAATACCCTGCATGTGAAGCTGGGTGAATATGAATGATTTGATAATCTTGGTCGATTCGCTTTAGTGTTTTTTCATTATTACCTGTAGTTGCAACGGTAAGGTCAAATACCTTAGCGATCCCTGTCCCTAATGTTCCTTTATAGGTTTCAGGTGTACCTAAAATATTGTTTGCTACTATACGACCTTGACGGTTAGCAGGTCCTGCTAATGGAATCATTGTAGGTTGTCCATTTACATAGTCTGTAACTTCAATTGCATCTCCAATTGCATATATATTTTCATCATTTGTTTGAAGGTATTCATTAACTTTAATACCTCCACGGTCCCCAGTCAATAAACCAGATTCAGTAGCTAATGAATTTTCAGGGCGAACACCAATAGAAAGAATAGTTAGATCTGCTTCCAGTATTTTTCCGCTTACTAGTTCTATATTGGCACCTTCGTTATGGAAGGATTTCACCCCATCTTCTAAAACAAGGTCTACATTTTTACTTTTTATATGTTTATGAACAATTGCAGCCATTTCGATGTCTAATGGAGCCATTACTTGATTTGCCATCTCTACTAAAGTTACATGGATGCCGCGTTCCACCAAATTCTCGGCCATTTCTAAACCGATAAATCCTCCACCAACAACTACTGCTTTTTTGGGATGCTTTTCATCAACATGTGCTTTGATTTTATCTGTATCAGGAATATTTCTTAAGGTAAAAACATTGGATGCTTCCTTAAGTCCTGGAATTGGTGGTGCGATCGGTTTCGCTCCAGGAGATAAAATTAGTTTCTCGTAGCTTTCAGTATAAACTTCCCCCGTTTCAAGATTTTTAGCAGTTACTTTTTTTTCTTTACGATCAATAGCAGTAACTTCGGTAAGATTACGAATATCCAATTGGAATCGGTTACTCATTCCTTCTACCGTTTGAACCAATAATTTTTGACGATCTTTTATTGTTTCACCTATATAGTATGGAAGACCACAGTTTGCAAATGAAATATGTTCTCCTCTTTCAAATAATATAATTTCAGCTTTTTCATTTAATCTTCTTAATCGAGCTGCTGCAGTTGCTCCACCAGCTACCCCACCTATAATTATAATTTTGTTAGTCACAATAATTCCTCCTAATAAGTTAATACCAATACCCCTATACCTATAATAACATATTATTTTGAGAAGATCTTGTGATAAATATCACAACATTGTGAACAATGTTACATGGGATTTTATCTTCCTTTAATATAATTATAAACTTATTCTTGCAGAATGCTGTGTTCGTTTTTAAATGATTTGATTATCGATAATAAAATCGATACCCTTGACAAAATACCGATAGGGGTATAATATAAGCGTAGCATCAATTATTTGATGAATAAAAATCAATACCCCTAAACGCTAAATATGTATAAAAATCTATTTCTTTAAAAGAAATGGGGGAATTTTTGTGAAGTATAATACTGCTGTAACTAACCGTATCAAACGTATGGATGGTCAAGTTCGCGGTGTATTAAAGATGATGGAACAAGAAAAAGATTGTAAAGATGTGATTACTCAATTATCAGCAATACGTACTGCTGTCGATCGCACGATTGGCGTAATCGTAAGTTCTAATTTAGTTCACAGTGTAGAAGAATCTCAATTGATAGATGAACTACAAGCAGAGATTCTCATTAATGAAGCTGTAAATTTATTAGTGAAAAGCAGATAGTTGACAAATAAATTTTTTTGCTTTAAATTATACCTATACGGGTATATGTAAAAATAATGATGAGGAGTGATTGTTTGGGTTGGTTAGAAATTCTATTATTCGCAGTCTTAATCTTTTTTATAGTCAAAAGGTTCATACCGGTAAAAGGTGTAGAACATATTTCAACGGCGCAATTAAAAACAATGATTAAAGATAAGAATAAACAATTTGTAGATGTAAGAACACCTGCTGAATATCAGAGAAACCACATTAAGGAGTTTAAAAATATTCCTTTACATGAATTGGGGCAAAAAGCAACTCAACATTTATCTAAAGATAAAGAGGTGGTAGTGATTTGTCAAAGTGGAATGAGAAGTCAAAAAGCTGCAAGTGTTCTTAAAAAACAAGGTTTTACGCAGGTAACAAATACTAAAGGAGGTATGAGTGCTTGGTCTTAACAAGCTTCATATTTAATCATAATAGAAAATTATAAGGGGAGAATATTATGACTAATGTTACTGTCTATACCACAACACAGTGTCCATATTGTGTTATGTTGAAAAATTTCCTTACAGATCAGCACATACCATTTAAGGAAGTTAATGTAGATGAGAAACCAAATATGATGAAACATTTAGTAAATACAACGGGTCAAATGGGAGTGCCACAAACAGAGATTAATGGTAAGTGGGTACTTTACTTTGACCCAAATAATATTATGGAAGCAATCAATATTTAATTATTATAGGAGGAAACTAAAATGAGCAAAAAGCTAGCGATTATAGCAAGTAATGGTGGATTATTCGATGCATATAAAGTGTTTAATATAGCTACTGCTGCAGCAGCCTCTGACCAAGAGGTAGAAATATTTTTTACATTTGAAGGATTGAATTTAATTCATAAAGAAGCTAACCAAAACTTAGAAATGCCAGCAGGAAAGGAACATTTTTTAGAAGGCTTTAAAAATGCAAATGTAGCAAGTATTCCAGAACTTGTAGAAATGGCACAAGAGCTAGGAGTGAAATTTGTTGGGTGTCAAATGACGATGGATGTAATGGGGCTTGAAAAAGATTCATTTGTATCCGGAGTTAATGTTGGTGGAGCAGTTACTTTTCTAGAATATGCAAACGAAGCAGATGTTACATTAACTTTTTAGAAAGAGCGAACCACAATGTTTAGTGAAAACTTAACATTGTGGAATATTTAAACTAATTTTAATACCACTGGGGGTAAAAAGGATGGCAGTAAAAGTAATGACAGCTCATGAAGTAACACAAAAAGTGATTAATAAAGAATCATTATTTATATTGGATGTACGGAATGAAGGAGATTATAATGATTGGAAAATTGAAGGGGAGAAATTCAATTATCTAAATATACCTTATTTCGATTTAATTGATGGCGTGGAAGATATTCTGGATCAAATTCCTTCAGATATGGATGTGTTAGTTGTATGTGCTAAAGAAGGCTCATCTGTGATGATAGCAGAAATGTTAAGTGAAGCAGGAAGAGATGTTGCTTATCTTCAAGGTGGAATGAAAGCTTGGAGTGAACATTTAGAACCTGTGAAAGTCGGTAATTTGAAAGAAGGCGGAGAAATTTATCAATTTGTTCGCATTGGTAAAGGATGCTTGTCTTATATGGTAGTTTCAGATGGAGAAGCAGCAATTATTGATGCAACTAGAATTACCGATATTTTCTTAGATTTTGCACAAGATAAAAATGTTGAAATTAAACATATTTTTGATACTCACTTACACGCAGATCATATTTCTGGAGGCAGAAAGATAGCTGAAGCAACTGGTGCTTCCTATTGGTTACCACCTAAAGATGCGGAAGAAGTGACTTTTGAATATGAACCGTTAGAAGATGGAAACATTGTAAAAATAGGTTCTACCAAAATTGATATTCAAGCTTTATACTCTCCTGGTCATACTATAGGTTCAACTTCCTTTGTAGTAGACGAACAGTACCTTTTAACTGGTGATATTTTGTTTATTGATTCAATTGGTAGACCTGATCTTGCAGGAAAAGCAGAGGATTGGGTGACGGATTTAAGAGAGAGTTTATATTATCGCTATCAAGAATTATCTTCTGATTTAATTGTACTGCCAGCGCATTTTATGATTATTGAAGAATTAAATAATGATGGAAGTGTGGCTAAACCGTTAGGGGAGTTATTTGCAGAAAATCATGGCTTAAATATAGAAGACGAAAATACATTTAGAAAAATGGTTACAGAGAATTTGCCACCACAACCGAATGCTTATCAAGAAATACGTGAAACAAATATGGGGAAAGTTACTCCAGATGAAGAAAAGCAACGTGAAATGGAAATCGGACCAAATCGTTGTGCCGTTAGATAAAAATAGATTAAGGTAAAAACCGAGTCAACTTTCTCGGATTTTACCTTTTTACAAAGAGAATTAAAACTTTATTATACATGTTCTTTGACTACCATATTTACTATTTGTTTTAAATTAGATAAATAAAAACCCTTATTGGTGTTGTTGAATAAAGATTAAAAAAACAAATGTAATAGTTGACAATATACCGCGAGGGGTATAAAATGAAAAGTGTCTTAAAGTTACAACAAATTAGTTGGCTAAATCCGATAGTTTTAGTATGATATAGTTAAATCCAAAGCTCTTATAATTCGGATTGATAGAAAGGAGTAATTGGGACATGGATTATGATGATAAAGTTGTGAATAGAATGAAACGTATTGAAGGTCAAGTACGTGGATTAATAAAAATGATGGATGAGGGAAAAGACTGTCGAGATGTAGTCACTCAAATGTCTGCCGTTAGAAGCGCATTAGATAAAACAGCAGCTTTAGTTGTTAGTTCTAATTTAGAACGGTGTATTAGAGAAGAGAAGGCAAATGGGGAATCGAGTGAAGATGTGATTCAAGAGGCTGTAAATTTATTAGTGAAAAGCAGATAACGAATTTAATTCACCTTCAAGGTTTGATCTTAATATTTAATTCGGATCATTGAAATTGGCTTTGTGTGTATCTTGACAGTAGTTTTTTATTAGATACTACTGCTCCTTTTAAAAGGATGAAAGGTTAATTATTTCATCATCGGACAGATTTTTTGAAAAGTTGAAGATAGAGTTAATTGAAATTTATTAACTCTATTTTTTATCATAAATACAATACCGTTACATGTATTGGTATATAGGAGGAAGTAAAATGTCAGACACCAAAAAAACAACGATAGTGCTTTTTAGTGGAGAATATGATAAAGCGATGGCTGCTTATATAATTGCTAATGGAGCTGCAGCATATGATCATGAAGTAACCATTTTTCATACATTCTGGGGGTTAAATGCTTTAAGAAAGGATGAGCATGTACCAGTTAAGAAAAGTTTTATGGAGAAGATCTTTGGGAAAATGATGCCTAGAGGTGCTGATAAAATGGGTTTATCCAAAATGAATTATATGGGGATGGGTCAAAAAATGATTAAAGATGTTATGAAAAAACATAACGCTTTACCATTACCCCAATTAGTAGAAATGGCACAAGAGCAGGATGTTAAGCTAATAGCTTGTACGATGACGATGGATTTATTAGGTTTACGCAAAGAAGAACTTTTAGATGAAATTGAATATGCAGGAGTTGCTGCATATATCGGTGATTCAGAAGATGGAAATATCACGTTATTTATTTAAATTTAAAATTTCGTAAACTAATTTTTCTTGATTAGGATAAAATATAAAAAAATATGGAGGGTTCTAAATGAAAGAAATTAGTGCTTTAGAGTTAGCTGAAAAAATAAAGAACGGGGAAACCGTAAGTGTGATTGATGTAAGGGAAGATGAAGAAGTAGCAGAAGGTAAGATTCCTGGTGCTGTTCACATTCCTTTAGGTCAAATCCCAGAACGATTAAATGATATCAACAAAGAAGAACATCACTTTATGGTATGCCGTTCTGGTGCTAGAAGTGGTAGAGCTTCTGAATATTTATTAGCAAATGGATATGATGTTACCAACATGAGCGGTGGAATGATGGCTTGGGAAGATGAAGTCGAAATACCTAAAAAATAATGATTAGTTTTGTAGGAGGATTTTTATGAATATAGATGCTAATGAAGTATTAGATGCAAAAGGGCTTGCTTGCCCAATGCCGATAGTAAAAACGAAAAAAATAATGAAAGATGTTGCTGCTGGTGATGTACTAGAAATTCAAGCAACAGACAAAGGGTCAACAGCTGACCTTAAAGCTTGGGCGGAAAGTACAGGTCATCAATATCTCGGTACTGTAGATGAAGGTGATGTGTTAAAGCATTATTTACGCAAAGCTTCAGCAGATGAAACGAATGAAGAAAAAAAACATCCGAATGTAGTAGAATTGTCTGATTTCCAATCGAAAGTAGAAGCAGAAAAATTAGCAATTATCGATGTTCGAGAACCTGCAGAGTATGCATTTGGTCATGTGCCAGGGGCAATTAATATACCATTAGGAGACTTGGATAAAAAAATATCTGAATTAGATACAGGAAAAGAATGGCATATTATATGTAGAACTGGTAGCAGAAGTGATATGGCAGCTCAAAAATTAACGTCAAATGGCTTTAATTCCGTAAAAAATGTTGTACCAGGGATGATTGAATGGCAAGGTTCTGTCGAAAAAAATGAATCATAAAAACTAATTTCAGAAATGGACACTTGAGGAGGTAATAAAATGGAATCAGCAAAAGTATTAGATGCAAAAGGACTAGCTTGTCCAATGCCAATTGTTAAAACTAAAAAGGCTATAGCAGATCTTAACAGTGGAGAGGTACTAGAAGTTCATGCAACTGATAAAGGTGCAAAAAGTGACTTAACAGCTTGGGCTAAGTCTGGAGGACATGAGCTTTTAAAAGATACAGAAGAAAATGAAGTGCTTAAATTTTGGATAAAAAAAGGTTAATAAAGAAGCTTGGCGACAGCCAAGTTTCTTTATTAGGAATTAAAAGTTATATGTTTAAGGAAACTAAATAGAGGTATTATATACCTATAGGGGTTTAATGTCTTTTCAATAATGTTAAAATTAGACTTAACTCTTCTATCAATAGTTTTGAGGTTTGTTAGTGTGTTGTTAGTTGTGGCATTACCACAGGGATTTTTTCAAACTATTAAAAAGGAGTGTTTTTTCATGTTTCATTACACAGTAAAAACAGACTTATCAATTGAAAAAGCTACGGAGAAGTTAGAAGGTAATTTGAAAGAAGAACAATTTGGTGTTCTTTGGCAATTCGATATTAAGGATAAGCTTCAAGAAAAAGGATTAGATTTTGATACTGAATATCTTGTTTTAGAAGTTTGCAATCCAAAAGAAGCAGAAAGAGTACTGAATAAAAATCTACTTGTAGGGTATTTCTTACCATGTAAAATTGTTCTTTACAAAGATGAGAACCAGACAAAAATTGGTTTACCAAAGCCATCTGCTATGATTAGTATGGTCGATGATTCCGAATTAGAAGAAATTGCAAAAGATATAGAGGATCGATTAATTCAATGTATAGATAAGACAGTAGCATAGTGAAGGAAAAATGCGATAAAGCAGGCGTTGCTTTATCGCATTTTTAAATGAGTATCTAGATGTATATTTTTAAAGAGTTAGGAGTGAAATAACATGCCAACAGGTTGGATGATCGGCTCTCTTGTCATAAAAGGAAGTATGTTAATTACTTTAGTAAGTTTCTTACTGGCATTTCTGATTATCTTTTTATTTCAACCATTGAAAAAAGAGAAGTTAAAAGGGGCCCTTGATTTAAATGGAAATGCATTATTTATTTTTTTACTAGGTTTATGGATGGGAAAGATACTGATACACTTTCCATTGTTCTTAGAAGACCCAATAGCTGTATTAGCTTATCCTAGCGACTCTTTTGCTTTTTATTGGGCTTTTTTATTTTTTATCATTTACTTATTCATCCCTAAAAAAGAGACAATACCGCATCGTATAGAAACCATTTATATATCGGTATTTCTATATTCACTTGCTTCTATATTTTATTATTTTCTTCCAGTTATATTAGGAGGGGAATTAATTAATATTGCAAGCTTCCTATTTTTCATTTTTTTAGTAATTGTTATGCTAAGTTTTGATAAGCGGTTGACGAAACAATCATTAATCACCTTAGCTTTAATGATATTTGGAATTGGTAATATACTTCTCACAATTTATACGTCCCACACACTATTTGGCTATTCGTTATCTGTTTGGTTTTATTCTTTGTTTTTAGTGCTAGCAATATCTACATTTATGTCGAAAAAATTACATAGGTAAAAGTTCATATAAAAATAAATTTTTAATAATTTGTCGAAATTTCTGTTTTTTTCACAAATGCGAGTGAAAAAAGCATAGATATCTAATTGAAAGAAAATGAAATAGTCAAAACACTGTTTTAAAATGTTCATAAATTATCAATTATAGTTATTTAACTTTTCACTTGAACAGACTATAATTAATAGTAAGATGAAAAATGATAGGAAAAAAGATTCATTTTATTTGGTGGTTATGTTAAACTTATGATAAGATAATACTATAAAAATGGAAAAAGGCAAACTTATTGAAAAATAAGGACGCAAAGCTACAGATCTAACGTAATTTCTTACGATGATGGCTGGGTTACTCTGTATTAAATCAAAGGATTTATACAAACCTACGCTGCAGTTGTGTAGGTTTTTTTATTTTTAAAAGAAGGGTGGGTGGAGGAGCTATGAGAATAGATAACAAAAATAAGTGGTGGGTAGTTTTATTTTTATTCTTTACGTGTTTAGGAATAGTATTAAAGCTTTTTCCTTTACCCTTACTCTTTGGGTTGTCCATTCAGTTTTCTGCTTTTGCCTACTTTGTTTTAGTTAGAATAATAGGATACAAAACAGGAGTAATTGCTGCATTTTTTGGTTCAGCTATTGTATTTTTTATTTTTCCAGAAGATCCATTCGTATTTATCAGTTTATTAGAAGTGATCATTATTGGTGGTCTTTATAAATATTTGAAAAAAGATATATTAACATGGACTTTTCTATATTCATTAGTAGTTCTTATCAGTTTTTTTGTGTTGACAAGACTTTTAGATATACTATCAACAGTTGAATCCGCTGGCATGATAATGAGCATTATTGTATCAGTTCTAATTTCTGCGTTATTTGCTGATATCAGTAGTGAATATTTACCATACTTACCATTTTTTAAGCGCTTTCCTCTTAAAAAACAACCGATATTTTTTGGGAAGATCATTTCTTATATTATGGTTCTTTCTGCAACGGTACCACTGGTTTTAGTGATGATATTCAATGGATGGTTATTACAGGATGAAATTTATACTGATTTAACGCAGGATCATCAAAGACTCGAAAGTCGAGTGCTAGAAATAGAAGAGGAAATGGACTCAACAGAAATTCAAAATTTTAAATTAGGCTCTATAGTTGAGAAAGCACATTTCAAATTAACAATGGAACAGGCCATCGATAATGAAGAGAGGCTCTTGTATGTTTTAAATGATGATGGAACATTTTATTTAACCATTGGCTTAGCAGAAGGAAATGAAGCAGAGGTATACGATCAATTAACCTCAGGTTATGTAAGTGATCCTAATGAAATGGGATATTTTATTTTACCAAAAAATCAAAATAAAATTGAAAACTGGGAGAATGGCTTCTACATTTCCACATCTACTTTTTTAGATAAGCAAATAATTGTTGTTACTCCACTAAAAGAAAACATTCAGTTGGTTGTAGAAAGCATGCGGAAATATGTGGCGATGACTATACTCGTATTATATGTTGCTTTAGGCTTGGGAATGGTAACGAATCGTATTTTGTCTAAATCATTATGGTCTCTCACAAGGCAAACTAGAGCATTACCCAATCAGTTAGAAAAAAGAAAAGAGTTTAAAACATCCACAATAAATATTATGGAGTTTAAGTCTTTAGCTAATAATATTGAAAAAGTTTCTATTAGACTTCGTTCGATGTTTTTAGAAATACAAGATAAAAATAAATTGTTAATAGAGCAGACACAGCAATTAAAAGTATCAGAAAATAAGTTATTTCAACTTGCTCATTTTGACGGATTAACAGCTTTACCAAACCGTTATTCTTTTCATTTGGACATTCAAAAAAGAATTGAGAAAGGTCAGGAGACTGGTGAAGAGTTTGCGATTGTATTTATTGATCTTGATCATTTTAAACAAGTCAATGATAACATAGGTCATAGCGGTGGGGATCAACTACTTAAAATATTTGCAAAAAGACTGATGGCATTTGAAAGAGAAAATCCGGGAATAAGAAGTTACAGGTTAGCAGGGGATGAATTTGTAGCTATTATGGATTTAGTCACGTATACGACTGTGCAGGAAAATTGTCAGCGTTTATTAGAAGTAGTAAACCGCCCTATTAAAATAAAGCACTATATAATGGAGCTTACAGCAAGTTTAGGAGTTAGTAGTTTCCCGCGTGATGGACAAACGGTTGACGATTTATTACACCATGCAGATACTGCTATGTATGAAAGAAAGAAAACAGGAAAAAACGGAATACAATTTTCAATATGTAAGGGGGAGAACGAATGAAGTATATGAAATTTTTAACTATTCTTCTTTCTCTACTCATTTTAACTGCTTGTAATAGTTTAGAGTTGAATACATTTGATAACATCGTACAAAAGAAGCCTGAAGTAAAAGAAAACACGCAAAATAAAAATAAGGATGCAATTACCATTTGGGCAACAGAGAATATATTTGAAGGGGCGATTGAAGAATATCGCAGTACCTTTCCGAATAAGGAAGTAAAAGTCGTTATTCAAGATATGGACAATCTTGTTAACATTTATCAAGAAAGTATTATTTCTGGAGCAACCCCTGATATTTTCATGATACCGAACAATCATTTAGGGCAATTTTCAGGAATAGATGGATTGGAAAATTTAAAAGAACCTCCCTATTTTGAGGAGTCATATTTCAGTCAATATCCAGATGGATTACTGCGCAGTGCAGTAGATATTTCAGGTGAAAAAATGTATGCAATGCCTTTATTAAGCTTTCCATACGTTACGTTCTATAGAGAAGATATTTTAGAGGAGTATGGTTATCCTACTGAACCAAAAGCATTGTCTCATTATCTATCTAATAAAGAAAATTTTATGAGACTAGCTTCAAGGTTAAAAGAGAATAATCATTATATATTAGAATCCGAGCAATCAATATTAATTATGTTAAATCGATCTCAAAACTATTTTGATTCTGATCTGCAATACTTAGGGGAGCAAGGTTCGTTTAAAAAAACAATTGACGCTTCCATATTAATTCAAGAAAATGAATTAAGTCCCCACTTAAACATATGGGATAACCAAGGAAAAGAAGCCCTAAAAAATGACGAACTAGTTATGTTCTATATGGCTTCTTATGGGGTGGATTTATTGCAGAGTTGGGTACCTGAACAGAGTGGGAAATGGAAAATTGCAGAACTTCCATTTGGATTAACGGGAGTAGAAAAGGATAGCGGTTCTTCTTTAGCTATTTCTTCTACAAGTGAGCATAAATTACTTGCTTGGGAATTCATTAAAATTGCAAGTAGACAGATGTTCTCGATGTATTCAGAACCACGGGAAGTGGAGTTTTTTGGAGGACAGGAGGTCAATGCTATTTATAAGGATATTTTGGAACGTGGCCAGAAAGGTCAACCTTTACCTCTAGATAGAAAAGCGAAGTTTCTTTGGGATGTGGAATTGAGTGAATTCAATTACGGTAAGGAAATAACACCCGAAAGCATAGAACAGTTAGAAAAAAGTATATTCGAAACGATTCGAATTGATCAACGAGCAATACAAAACATGTTAGATAATAATCCTTCTATGAATGAATCAGACCAGTGACCATGAATATCCAATTCATGGTCTTTTCTTATTTTGATGACGTGTTACCTTTTCGCGATTACCACATATTTTCATAGAGCACCACTTTCTTCTTCCTCTTGTATCCATAAATAATAGAACACAATCAGGATTGGCACAGCGTTGCATACTTGTAATTTTATCTTCTGATAACAGTCGCAGTGCATCATAGGCTATCAGGGAAAGAAAAGCATCCTTTGGCTGGCCGGTTGGCTTTGCAATTAGTTTATTTTCTTTTAATCGATAAGTAAATGGGGCGTTATCAATAATTTTTTCTAGGTTAGAGAGCCACGCTTTCTTAAGCTCTTTATCGTCAGCAAACCCTTCAAATGCCTTACGTAAGGACGAGCGAATTTGTTTAACCATGGGTAGGGCACTAATTGCCCATCCCTCTATATTTTTTGAAAGCTGTTGAATAGATATAATGCCCTCTTTATCTAACGTATGAATCCATTCGATTAAATTTTCTTTCGAAGCAAGTAAATCAATGCGCTTTCCATTTCTGACTATCTCTGTATTTACAAGGTCTAGTGATAAATAACCAGACAAAAGTGGAAACTTTGATGTGCGTTCCAACTAAAACAGCTCCTTTTAACAGTTCTAACATTAACCTATTATAACATTGTTGACAGGTTAATTATATATCGTGTATATTTTAACCATTGAAAATCAAATTTAATGGTTAATTTAAAGAATGAGGATAAATATTATCTGTTTGAAGGTCTGTAATGATGGGAGGGTTTATTAATGAGTAGTGTATTTCACTCTGGCGAACGTGCTATTCACTCCAAGCTGGGAGTAAGTAGTGATGCAGATATTGTTGGGCGAATTATTCAACCATATATGAATAAGTCTTTCCAATCTTTTATAGAATTACAGTCTATGATTGTGGTAGGATCAAGTGATCTACAAGGTGGTTTATGGTCCTCTTTTATTTATGGTGAGCAAGGTTTTATTCAAGTGTTAGATGAAAAAACTATTCAAATTAACGAGGTTAACGATCAACAGGATGTATTGTTAGCAAACCTGAAATCTAATCCTAATGTTGGAATACTAATTATTGATTTTCTAAAGAGAATTCGCATTAGAATAAATGGGACAGTTCGAATTTTGGAGAATAACAGTATGGAAGTCACAACTGAGCAAGTCTACGGAAATTGCCCCAAATATATTCAAGCAAGAAAAATGAAATTAAATAAAAGCAGAAAAAGACTGCCGCTAAAAAAAGAGTATCATTTAAGTTTAAGCGAATCACAATGGAATTGGATCGAATTAGCAGATACATTTTTTATAGCAAGTGCTAATTTAGAGGGGAAGGCAGATGTCTCACATAGAGGAGGACAACCAGGGTTTATACATGTTTTGAATGACAATACAATTCAATACCCAGATTATGTTGGAAACATGATGTTTAACACATTGGGTAATATCTATGACAATCCAAAAACTGGATTATTGTTCATTGATTTTCTTAATGGTCATACACTTCAACTATCTGGAGAGTCAAAAATCATTTGGGATTTAACGGAAGAAGAGAAATTAAAACATCCCGGTGCTAAAAGGTTAATTGAGTTTCAAATAGCTAAAGTATTAGAAACTCAAAATTCCAATAATCCATCCTTTAAGTTTATAGATTATTCACCGTTTAATCCGAAATAACAAAGGAGGAAATTATGAACATTCATTTTACTGAACAAGCCATTGACCAAATAGTGCAACAATTACAATCCTATGAAGACAGTTTTATATTTTTAAGTTATGAATTAGGAGGATGTGGTAATCCGCTTGATGGAGCTGTAAGGTTACAGTTGTTTAATAAAAAACCGAAAAACACTAGGACATTGGAAACAAATAGTGTTCCTGTGTATATAAATTCGTCTGCACAAATGCACTTGGAAAAGGATTTAATGATCGATTTTCAATCAACTGGATATCTAATTAAAAGTAATAATCAAATATATGGATATTCCCTAAAGCTAGAAAGAATTAACGAATAATAATATGAAAGCCGGCTTAAGTTTTTCATAAGGTAAAGAGAAACTTTAGCTTAATACTGATTCCAACTCAAACTATTTTTAATCCCTTAAGTAGGAATATCTTTTATCAAGTATATCGAATATTCCTATCTATAATCGATATAGGTTTATCTGTTATTGATGTTATAATAAGAATATAAGATCAATAAAGATAGGTGAGGAAAATGGAATTTAACAATAGAATTAGCACGGGATTTAAAGGATTTGATGAGGCAATTGATTCGTTAAGATTGGGCGATAACGTTGTTTGGCAAGTGGATCGAATTGAAAATTATCAGGCTATTGTCAATTCTTTTGTCAAAAAAATGCAAGAAGAAAAACGTAAAATAGTATATGTTCGGTTCGGAAAGCATCAAGCTTTATTAAATGAAAATGAGGTAACAGTAACCTTTTATATTGATCCAACTATAGGATTTGAAAGCTTTGCTACAGAAATTCATCGACTTATTGAAAAAGAAGGAAAAGAAACGATCTATATTTTCGATTGTTTAACTGATTTATTATCTGATTGGTATTCGGATTTGATGATTGGTAACTTTTTTAGAGTTTGTTGTCCTTATTTGTTTGAATTAGATACAATTGCATATTTTGCTTTAACACGTAATGTGCATACGTATAATACGATTGCTAGAATCAGGGAAACGACGCAGGTTTTTCTTGACCTTAGTAAGGTAGAAGGGAATTTTTATATCCACCCTCTTAAAGTATGGCAACGGTATTCTCCAACCATGTTTTTTCCACATCAGATTGAAGGAGAACAAGCAATTAGTATAACTGCAAGTACAGACGCTTCTGCTTTATTTGCTAACTTAAATCGTGTGGAAGAAAGAATGGATTATTGGGATGTTATATTCTCGAATGCGAAAAACGATTTGAATAAAGATGAAGAAACAAAGCAAAAGACCAAAGAGTTATTGATGTCCTTACTAATAGGAGAACGCTCTAGAATGTTTGAGCTTTGTGATTCATATTTTTCCCTAGCTGACATTTTACAAATTGCTTCTAGAGAAATCGGAACGGGTTTTATCGGTGGTAAAACAGTTGGTATGCTGCTAGCTAGAAAAATAATTGAAAAAGAAGATCCAGATTTATTCGGTCAACGAATGGAACCCCACGATTCCTTTTATTTAGGTTCCGATATTTTTTATACTTACATTGTTCAAAATGGTTGGTGGAAGCTCCGAGTAAATCAAAAGACAAAAGAGGGCTATTTTTCCTATGCCAAGGAATTGAGAGAAAAATTATTTACTGGTGATTTTCCGCAAACCATTAAAGAAAAATTTATTCAAGTCTTAGAATATTTTGGTCAGTCACCTATTATTGTAAGATCAAGCTCTCTTTTAGAAGATAATTTTGGAAATGCTTTTGCTGGTAAGTATGAGAGTGTTTTTTGTGTGAACCAAGGGACTCCAGAGGAAAGGTATGAGGCGTTTGAAAGTGCAATTCGCACAGTATATGCTAGTACAATGAACGAGGAAGCTTTAGAATATCGGTTAAATCGTGGTCTTTTTGCGAAAGATGAACAAATGGCTATTTTAGTTCAGCGTGTTTCAGGGGATCATTACGAAGAAAACTTTTTCCCGCATGTAGCAGGTGTGGGTAACTCCTCCAATTTATATGTTTGGGACAAAAATGTTGATATGGATGCTGGTATGCTTCGCCTTGTTTTTGGCTTAGGAACACGCGCTGTTGATAGAACGGTAGATGATTATGCAAAGCTCGTGACCTTAGATAATCCAGCTAGAAAACCGCTACTTCATATGGATGATTTAAAGAAGTTTTCTCAACACGGAATAGATGTACTTTCAGTTAAAGAAAATATTCTTACCAGTGTGAGTGTGGACCAAGCTATATCGAAGGTGTGGAACGTAGAAAGAAATCTATTTGCTTCTATTGATACGGAAACTGCTTTTCGACTAAAAGATTTGGGTTATGAAAATATGCCAACCCCTTATATCCTAGATTTCAAACTACTTTTAAAACATTCAGCATTTCCAAAGGACATGAAGCGTATTTTACAAACGTTACAAAAAATATATGAGTATCCAGTAGATGTCGAATTTACCGCAAACTTTAAATCAAAAGAAGACTATAAAATCAATATTGTTCAATGTCGTCCACTTCAGACACGGGGACTGGGAAAAGCTGTTGAGGTTCCAGAAATAAAGAAAGAGGACGCCTGTTTATTTGCATCAAATGGAAACTTTATGGGAGGAAATGTAAGAATAGCCATCGATTACATTATATATGTAGATATGAAGGCGTACCTTAGTTTAAAGGAACAGGATAAATATACAATTGCTAGAGAGATCGGCGTTCTGAATAGAATGCTAAAAAATAAACAGGTATTATTGATTGGTCCGGGTAGATGGGGGACTTCTACACCATCATTAGGTGTACCTGTTCATTTTACTGAAATTCAAAATATGACTGCAATTTGTGAGGTTGCTTCAGAGCAAAGTGGATTTATGCCGGAGCTTTCTTACGGTAGTCATTTTTTCCAGGATATTGTTGAATCGGGTCTGTTTTATTCGGCACTTTTTGATGGAGAGGAAGGTGTTAGGTATCACCCTGCTTATTTAGAAGCCTTCCCTGACGTGAAAGAAGAGTTCATACAAATGAAAGAAGAATTAAAGCATGTTATCCAGGTGAAGCAAACCGATGAAGTTGAATTATTATCAGATGTAGTGAATCAACGCTTATTATGTCGATAATTGATGATTTTTGTGATTTTTTAACTATCTTTCTATTGAAATTTATGGTTAAATGTAACTAATAGCCTATTAGGAAAGTAGTGTGGTCATTTGGATCATTTAACCCATCTAGAACATGAACCTTCATTAGTAATGATCTCTTATTTCATTTCATTTATTGCTGCATACGCCTCTATTGATTTAGCAAATAGAGTTAAATCCACGACTGGATTAGCAAGAAATACATGGTTAATATCAGGTGCAACCGCGTTAGGAATTGGTATATGGTCTATGCATTTTATAGCAATGCTTGCTTACGATATGCCTTTTCCGGTCTACTATAATGCTTGGATCGTTCTGTTCTCTATTGTTGCAGCAATTGCAGGCTGTTTGGGTGGCTTTTATGCCATATTATCAGGGAAACGATTATTTATTTTAGCAGGATTATTAATGGGTACAGGTATAGTATCCATGCATTATATAGGAATGCATGCTTTGATACCAGTTAACATTGAGTATAATCCTTTTATAGTTACAGTTTCGATCATTATAGCAATTGGTATTGCACTTTTTGCAATTTGGATTGGTTTTTTATCACCTTATTCTGAAAAACGAATGCCGTTAAAAAGAAAGTTAACCTTTTCTTTTTTTATGGGCATAGGTATATCCTCCATGCATTACGTAGGTATGGGGGCAGCTAAATTTAAGTTAGATGAAAATATAATAATTAATAATGAGTCAAATTTAATAAATATAGACATTTTTCAATGGATCATCATTATTATTACTTTCGTGATCTTCTTCCTTGTCTTTTTCACAATTTTTTATGATCGAATTTTGAGACGAGCGATTCGTTTACAAGGATTATTATTGGATTCGACCGAAGAAGGGGTCATAGTTACGGATGAAAATAATCAAGTGTTGGAAGGAAATCAAGCCTTCTATCTTCAATTTGGTACGATTACTTCTGATAAAAACTTGATTCATAATAACTTTGTAAAATTAATAGATGAAATAGGCAGTTCTAAAAAAACTGAAAAAGTCTTATCTTCAGTTACATTAGAGGTGAATCAATATCCACTTCCACAAGAAGCCTTTAATCATACCATGTGGATCATAAGAGATATATCTAAGAAAAAACTATCAGATAAAATCCTTAATCAACTAGCATTCTATGATAGTATTACAGAATTACCGAACCAGTATCAATTAGATCAAAGGTTAATAAATTTAGAAAGTGAATCAGAAAAAATTGCTTGTGTATTTATAGAATTTGATCGCTTAAATTTCACGAATGAAACTTTGGGCCATCAAGCAGGTGATCAATTAATACGAGAAATGGCTACAAGAATTAAAGAATCTCTAATTGACGGGGATCTCCTATTTAAATATGATACCAAAAGCTTTATTATTTTACTGCTTAATGATCGTGTGCGAGAAACGGAATCAATATTGAAAAGCCTGGTTAAAAAAATGGATGAACCTTTTACGGTTAAAGGTGGCGCTATAAATATTACAATTCATATTGGCTTAAGTAGATTTCCGAGCCAAGCAAGTGAGGGACAAAAATTAATTCGTTATGCCAACTGGGCAATGCTTACTTCAAAAAGTCGCGGAAAAAATCAAATTACAACTTTCGATCATAAAATTGAAGAAGCAATAATAAGAAGATTAAAACTGGAAGACGCACTTATACACGCGATCGAAAACGAAGAATTTCATCTTGTTTATCAGCCGAAAATTAATATAAAAACAAATAAGTTCATTGGAATGGAAGCACTACTTCGCTGGAATCAAAAAGAATTAGGTTTTATTTCACCTGGAGAATTTATTCCTATCGCAGAAGAAACGGGAAAGATATATAGAATTGGTGATTGGGTGATGCGAAAAGCATTTGCAGAATGGAGCAATTGGGTTGAAGCAGGAAATAAGCCAATTTGTTTAGCTATAAATATATCACCATTGCAATTTTCCAGAGATGAATTTTTACCAAATTTAAAAAGTATAATAGAAGCATCTAAAATGGATCCTAATTTTGTAGAATTAGAAATTACAGAGTCATCGTCCATTAATTATGAATCAAAAATGATTGAAAAATTATATGAAACAAAAAAATTAGGTGTCCACATATCCCTTGATGATTTTGGTACAGGGTATTCTTCATTTGGCCATTTAAAAGAACTTCCTGTAGATGTCTTGAAAATTGATCGTTCCTTCTTAAATGGCTTGCAAAGCAATAAAAACAATGAAGCAATCCTGCGTTCTATGATTCAGTTGGGTCATAATCTAAACCTAAAGGTTTTAATGGAAGGTGTAGAAACGATAGAAGATGTAAAATGGTTAGAAGCAGAAACCTGTGACTATGTCCAAGGCTTCTATTATAGTAGACCTAAACTTTTAAGCGAGCTTTACGATTGGTCACCAAAATAAATATTGAGTTGAGTGAAAGCTGTGCCATTTTTGGTGCAGCTTTTTTGAATGGAAAAAACAATTATTTTTAATGGATTATAAATTAAGAAAGTTTTTTTGATTGTTATAACGGACCAGACAAGCTAACTGAAAGCAAAGAAGGTCTATGATCGCAGGTCGATCAATTTTTTATTTGAAAATGGATTTTTTGTTATTGGCTCAAATCCTTTTCTCTTGGAAAGAGAGGTGTGATGTTGTTCACACCAAGAGCATTATATCCGTGATTAAATGTAAGTAATCAAAATAACTAGGAGGGATGAAGGTGAAAAAGAAAAAGTCCCCTTTATGGCAACGATTAAATTATTTAAAACCAAAAGAAAAATATGCTGATGGACATAGTCAATTACAAGTCGGTGATAGAGATTGGGAAAATGTATATCGCAGAAGATGGCAGCATGATAAGGTGGTTCGCTCTACCCATGGTGTGAATTGTACCGGAAGTTGTAGCTGGAATATCTTTGTGAAAGACGGAATTGTAACTTGGGAGGGCCAATCCATTGATTATCCTTCTACTGGTCCAGATATGCCTGATTTTGAACCAAGAGGCTGTCCGAGGGGTGCGAGTTTTTCTTGGTATATTTATAGCCCTCTCCGTGTGAAATATCCATATGTACGGAAAAAATTAATTCATTTATGGAGAGAAGCTAGAGAGCACTATGATAATCCACTAGATGCTTGGAAAAGCATTGTAGAAAATAAAGAAAAGGCAACGAGCTATAAAAAAGCAAGAGGTAAAGGTGGTCTCGTCAGAGCTGATTGGAAAGAGGTAACAGAATTAGTGGCAGCTTCTGTCCTTTATACGACGCTAACTTATGGGTCAGACCGTAATATAGGTTTCTCACCTATTCCAGCAATGTCGATGGTTAGTCATGCTGCCGGAAGCAGATTTATGTCCTTAATCGGAGGACCAATGCTCAGCTTCTACGATTGGTACGCCGATTTACCACCAGCTTCCCCACAAATTTGGGGAGATCAAACAGATGTACCGGAGAGTTCGGATTGGTATAACTCTGCTTACATTATGACTTGGGGCTCTAATGTTCCTTTAACAAGAACACCTGATGCCCACTTTCTAGCTGAAGCTAGATATAAAGGTACAAAAGTTGTATCAGTCAGTCCTGATTACGCAGAATCTACAAAGTTTTCAGATGATTGGATGTCTGTAAGACAAGGGACAGACGGAGCACTTGCGATGGCTATGGGACATGTTATTCTAAATGAATTTTATCAAAAACAAACAGTTCCATATTTTGAAAAATACGCTAAGACATATACTGATTTTCCATTTGCAGTTAAATTAAAAAATCAGGGCGATAGATTAGTAGCAGATCGCTTTTTACATGCAAAGGACCTTGGTATAGAGACAACAAATAATGAGTGGAAGCCATTAATGTTTAACAAGCTGACCAATGACTTTGCACTCCCGCAAGGAACGATGGGAACGAGATGGGATAAAGAAGGAAAATGGAATCTTAATTTAATAGATGAACGTACAAACGAAAAAATAGAACCAGTTTTAGGATTTTTAGGAATCGAGGATTCATGTCAAGAAATAGAAATCGCTTATTTTGATGCTTCTACTAGGTCGACGATGAAACGCATGGTTCCAGTAAAATCAGTTGAAATAGATGGAGAAAAAGTTTATGTAACAAGCGTGTATGATTTGATGCTAGCCAATTATGGAATAGATCGTGGAATCGGTGGGCAGGTTGCAGAGAGCTATGATGAGATTGAAGCATTTACTCCAGCGTGGCAAGAAGCAATTACTGGAGTAGATCGAAATCTTGTTATAAAAATAGCCAAAGAATTTGGCCAAAATGCCATTGATACAAATGGTAAATCAATGATTATCGTTGGTGCAGGAATTAATCACTGGTTTCACTCAGATGCCATTTATCGCGCGGTGGTTAATCTTGTTATTATGGTTGGTGCTCAAGGTGTAAATGGGGGTGGATGGGCGCACTATGTTGGTCAAGAGAAACTAAGACCAGCTGAAGGCTGGAACACGATTGCTACTGCAAAGGATTGGCAAGGCCCACCTAAGCTTCAAAATGGTACCTCATTCTTTTATTTTGCTACTGATCAGTGGCGTTATGAAGAAACATCTATGAGTGAATTAACAGCAAAAACAGTTGATAAAGCTCGTTATGAACATGCTGCAGATTACAATGTGCTTGCAGCTAGACTTGGCTGGCTCCCATCTTATCCAACTTTTGATAAGAACGGTATAGATGTTTTTAATGAAGCAAAGGCAAGTGGCTATGAAAAAGCTGAAGATGTAGCAAAATATGTTGCGAAGGAATTAGTAGATAGAAAATTATCTTTTTCTATTGAAGATCCTGATAATCCTGTGAATTTCCCGCGAACACTTTTTGTCTGGAGAGCTAATTTGATCTCTAGTTCAGGTAAAGGGCATGAGTATTTTCTAAAACATTTATTAGGAACAAGTCATGGACTTTTAAATGATGATGAAGATAGTTTACGTCCATCAGAAATCAAATGGCGCGAACAAGCACCTGAGGGGAAGCTCGACCTTCTTGTTGATTTAGACTTTCGCATGGCTGGAACAGGCCTTTATTCTGATGTGATTTTACCTGCTGCAACGTGGTATGAAAAACATGATTTATCAAGCACAGATATGCATCCTTTTGTACATCCATTTAATCCAGCTGTGGCATCACCTTGGGAATCAAAATCAGACTGGGACATTTTTAAAGCACTAGCTAAAGGTATATCTGATTTAGCTACAACACTTGAACTTGAGCCTTTTAAAGAAGTTGTGACAAGTCCATTACTGCATGATACAGCCCAAGAGATAGCGCAACCACTTGGAGAGATTAGGGATTGGTCAAAAGGTGAATGTGAAGCAATACCTGGAAAGACAATGCCTAATGTTCATGTAGTAGAAAGAGATTATAAATTGGTGCATAAAAAGTTCACCTCGTTAGGTCCTAATATCGGTAAAAACCCTTACGGTGGTAAAGGAATCAGCTGGTCAATGGAAAAAGAATATGAAGATGCCAAACATGCAATTGGAACAGTGGAAGAAAAAGGTATCTCAAAAGGACTTCCGAATATAGAGAAAGCAAAAGATGCTTGTGAAGCGATTTTGCGATTATCTAGTACTACTAATGGAAAGCTTGCTGTTAAAGCGTGGAAGGCGCTAGAAAAACAAACTAGCCTTTCGTTAAAAGATTTAGCAGAAGAAAGAGAAGAGGAGTTATTTACATTTGAACAAGTAAATGCACAACCGAAAACGGTTATAACTTCACCAGCTTTTAGTGGTTCAGAAAAAGGCGGAAGAAGATATTCTCCTTTCACCACAAATATAGAAAAAATGATTCCGTTTCGCACGATCACTGGTCGTCAATCCTACTTTTTAGATCATGAAATGATGAAAGAATTTGGGGAAGAGATGGCTACTTATAAACCGATGTTACATCACACACCTTTTAAGAAAGACAGACCGCCGGTAGAAGGAAAAGAGATAACATTAAACTATCTCACACCGCATAATAAGTGGTCGATTCACAGTATGTATTATGATGCGCAACCAATGTTAACCCTGTTTCGAGGAGGTCCAACCATTTGGCTCAATAAGGATGATGCAGCAGAAGCTGGAATTGAAGATAATGATTGGATTGAATGCTTTAACAGAAATGGTGTCGTCGTAGCAAGAGCTGTCGTTTCTCACCGTATTCCTAGAACGATAGCATTTATGCACCACGCACAGGATCGACATATTCAAGTGCCAGGTACAAACCTTACCAAAAACCGTGGTGGAACACATAATAGTCCAACAAAGATTCATATGAAACCTACTCATATGATTGGTGGCTACGCTCAATTAAGTTATGGTTTTAATTATTATGGACCAACGGGTAATCAACGTGACTTACATGTTGTGATTAGAAAACTAGAGGAGGTTGATTGGCTTGAAGATTAAAGCGCAAGTTGGCATGGTAATGAATTTGGACAAATGTATTGGGTGTCATACCTGCAGTGTAACGTGTAAAAACACCTGGACAAATCGTCCAGGTGCAGAGTATATGTATTTCAACAATGTGGAAACAAAACCAGGCATAGGTTATCCAAAAAGATGGGAGGATCAGGATCATTATAAAGGTGGATGGGAACTTGATAATGGGGAGCTTAAATTAAAATCCGGATCCAAAACGAAACGATTAATGAATCTTTTCTATAACCCCTACCAGCCAACATTAGAGGATTATTATGAGCCTTGGAATTACGACTATGAAAAACTAACCAATAGCAAAGAGCGAAAGCATCAACCAGTTGCTCGTGCTAAATCTGCTATTACAGGTGAGTTTATGGATATCGAATGGGGACCGAATTGGGAGGACGATCTAGCTGGTGGACATATCACCGGACTTAGGGATCCAAATGTGGAACAAATGGAAGAAAGTATCAAAACGGAATTCGAAGATGTCTTCATGATGTATCTACCGCGCATTTGTGAACATTGCATAAATGCACCGTGTGTCTCTTCTTGTCCATCTGGTGCTATGTATAAACGTGATGAAGACGGAATTGTGCTTGTTGATCAAAATGCATGTCGTGCTTGGAGACATTGCGTTACTTCTTGTCCATATAAAAAAGTTTATTTTAATTGGAAAACCAATAAAGCTGAAAAATGTACGATGTGTTATCCGAGAATCGAAAATGGTCAGCCGACAATATGTTCTGAAACTTGTGTGGGGCGTATTAGATACATTGGAATTATGCTGTATGACGCAGATAAGGTTCTAGAAGCAGCTTCTGTTGAAGATGAGGAGAAGTTATATGAAGCTCAGTTAGATATTTTCTTAGATCCGAGTGATCCTGAGGTAATTAAACAGGCGAAAATAGATGGCATTCCAGATGATTGGATGGAAGCAGCTAGACAGTCACCTATTTACAAAATGATCATTGACTGGAAAATTGCTCTACCACTTCATCCTGAATATAGAACGATGCCAATGGTATGGTACATTCCACCACTTAGTCCGGTCATGAATATGATTGAAGGTAATGGAAGTATTGCTAAGGAGGAAGATATTTTTCCTGCTATTGATGATATGCGCATACCGATTGAATATTTAGCTAATTTATTAACAGCCGGAAACAAAGAACATATTCGTACAGTACTGAAAAAAATGGCAGTAATGCGCGCATTTATGAGAGCAGAGACCACAGGTAAAAGCTATGATATGAGCTATATGGAAGAGCTCGGTCTAGATGCAGAAGAAGTTCGTAAAATGTATCGCTTATTAGCGATTGCAAAATATGATGATCGCTTTGTTATTCCAAAAAGTCACCGAGAAGAAGTAAGAGATTTATATGAAGATCAAGGAGCTTGTGGTCTTGATTTTGCTGGAGGACCAGGAAGCTGTGGGGTACTAAGTTAATTACCTAAGCAATTAATAAAATGTCGCATTTAGGAAGTTGGTGAATGGAGATGGAGGCTTTAACGCATGCAGAAGTCTATCAGCTAATCTCATTTTCTCTTTTATATCCAACAGATATAAAAGAGGAAGAGATGGAGGATTTGTTATTCCATTGTGAATTAATACAGGACGAGGAACTGAAAACAAATCTTTTTACTTTTTTTAATAGCTCTACTAGCCAAACGTTAGAGGATAGAACAGATCATTATATAGAAATATTTGATTTTGGTAAGACCTCTAATCTATATATTACTTATCTTAAACTAGGCGAGCAAAAAGAAAGAGGTCTCGAATTATTAAAATTAAAGAAATATTATGAAGCGGCTGGTTTCGGTTTAACTGATAATGAACTGCCTGATTATTTACCTCTAGTATTAGAGTTTTGTGCAAATGTAAAAAAAGAAATACGTATCAATTTACTAGAAAAATATGAAGCAGCTATATGGGATATGCGAGATAAGCTAATGAACTATCAAAGTCATTACACAGATTTATTTAATGGGTTAATAAGATTAATGGAGCTAGAAGGAATAAAGCACGATCAAGATTTAACAAGCAGAAGAAATGAAACGTTATCACTTGAGGACGTAAGAATCATGACTTCCATGCGGGATCAATTGATAAGAAATCAACTTGGATAAGTAAGCTTTTTTCAAGAAAGGGGTGGGTATGAATGAATATGTTGGATTGGTTTTTATGGGGGATTATCCCCTATATAGTCTTAACTATTTTTATAGGTGGCCATATTTATCGCTATCAAAAAGATCAATTTGGATGGTCCAGTAAATCAAGTGAGTTTTTAGAAAAAAAGCTATTAAGAGTGGGCTCTTTAATGTTCCATTTCGGAATATTTATGGTGCTTGGCGGACACTTCCTTGGTATTTTAGTACCTGTTCAAGTATACAATTCACTCGGTGTTACCGAGCACCAGTATCACATTATCGCTCTAACATTTGGTATTCCAGCAGGAATATTGGCTATTATAGGCCTCGGTATTCTTATGTATCGACGCTTAAGTGTGAAGAAGATTCTAAAAACTAGCTCCAAAGGCGATATAGCAGTTTTATTTTTCTTGTTTGTCGTAATTGCTTCTGGCCTCTCTGCTACTTTTTTAAATATTGATTCTCATGGATTTGATTACCGTACAACTATTGCACCTTGGTTTCGTGGAATTTTTATCTTCCGTGTCCAACCTGAATTAATGAGTGAAGTTCCTATCTGGTTTAAGATACATTTAATCGCAAACTATGCTTTTGCATCTATATGGCCGTTTACCAGGATGGTCCATGTGTTTAGTTTTCCTGCGCGGTACTTAAGAAGAAGCTATGTTATTTATAAGAAACAAGCGAATCAATTGAATTAATTTAAACAAAGGGAAGGATTGAGTAAAATGAATTGGGAAAACTATGCGATTGAATTACTCAAGAAATTACAAAATAAGTACCCTTCTGATGTCTTTAAAAATGAAGTTCAAGAACTGGAAAAATTATTGCTAGAAAAAGAAGTTAATAAGAATGAATCTACGCTTTTAAATCAAGTCGTTGCAGTTTACTACACGCAACAAAAAGTATATGCAAAGGCCTCCCATCATTTTCAACAAGCGTTAAATCGTCAACCGAATTCAGAAGAAGGATTGAAATATTGGATCGCTGCACATTTTCATTTTGTTACCTTAGATAAAAGCTATAACCAATTCCAACAGGCCAGAACAACCCTTGCTAGACTGCTACAATTTTATGAAAAAAAAGCATATAGTGATGAACATATTGCCCGCGTATATCATGAAATTGGTCGTATATTTGTGTTAGAAGAAGATTGGCATCAAGCCCATACAAAATTCGAGCTTGCAAAAAAACTTTACCAAAGTGCTTATCCAGTTACATCACAAGTAGTAATCGATCTTGTACATGAGTTGGCGGAAGTTTATATCCAATTAGATCAAGTGGAAGTGGCTATTCATTTATATGAACAAATTCTTCGTAGAAATAAGAAAGAAGCATCACTGAAGCTAAAAGCAACCTTAACTTTGCGCGTTGGAGAATTATATTTTCACTCTAATATAAAAGAAGCGCGTAAAAAAGTAACTGAAGCGCTAAATCTATATCAGGACGATCCCATGTTTAGTATAAGATGTAACATGCTGCTAGCGGAAATAGATGAGCTTTCTAACGCCTTGCCAAGAGCAATTAAATATTACCATCGAGCATTGAATAAAATGGAAGAATTTTTACCTGAAAAACACTTTTTAATTATCTTTTCTCATGCAAAATTAGGAAGTTTATATTTAGTGCAGAATAATAGAAAGGATGCAAAACAATACCTTGAAAAAGGATTGTATATGGCGACTGATTATCCTAAATTAATGATGCAATATTATCAAGCACTAGGAAATTTATATGCAAAAGAAGAAGATCACGCGTTATCGAACGAAATGTATGGCCAGTTTTTATCGATCCTTGAACACGAAGGAAAAATAAATGGCATTGCATATGCCCATACTTTAGTTGCGATTGCTGAGAATCATAGTATGGAAAACGATACATCCCTTGCAATAGCTAGGTTACTTGAAGCTCATAAGCTATACCAACGACTTGGTTCAAATTGTCGTGAAGATATGGCTTTTGTAGCATTTCAATTAGGTATTTCTTTTCAAAAAGATTCCGTTGAAAAAAATGATAGTGAAGCAGAAACTTATTTATTACAATCGTGGAAACTTCTACAGAGTAATAAAAATGTTCATTTGAAAGAAGAAGTTAACCTAGCAATTATAGAATTTTACAAAAAACATGGAAAACAAGATAGATGCTTCAAATATGAAAATGATTTAATTCAATTGCAGAAATTAATGGCTTGATATTATTTTTAAAAAAATACTAGTCAAACACAACTTTATTTGTTAACCTATTTTTATTAATGGTTAACAAATAAGGGGGAGCAAGATGCAACAAATTACATTAAGAAATATTATGTTAGCAAGTATTTTCACAGCAATAACAGCGATATTAGCGCAAATTGAAATTCCACTTCCACTTGTACCGATTAGTGGACAAACGTTAGCAGTAGGTATAACAGCTACCATTATTGGTAGTAAGCTAGGTGCTACTGCGATGATTGGGTATGCTATGATTGGAGCAATTGGAATTCCAGTATTTGCTGGTTTTCGCGGTGGACTTCAGGTAATTGTCGGGCCAACTGGCGGGTATATCATAGGTTTTATTTTTGCTGCATATGTTACCGGGAAAATTTTAGAACTTACTAAATTTAATCTTCGAATGGCAATTATTGCAAATATTGTAGGAATGTTTATAACATTATTGTTTGGCATGACACAGTTAAAATTCATTGTCGATTTAACTTGGAGTGAAGCTTTAGCAAGTGGCGTATATCCTTTTCTAATCGTTGGTTTTATCAAAGCATTTTTAGCCAGCTGGATTGGCATTGTAGTAAGACAAAGGTTAGTGCATGCCAAGCTATTAAAACAATCAAAGACAGTGACACCATAATAAATGAAAGAAAACATCCATCTTTATTGGTGGATGTTTTTTGATCTGTAAAAAGGGTAAAACAAAAAGTGCACACAAAACACTTCTTAAGCATCCTTGTTCTGTGATATGATAAAGGATATGTGATAAACGAGGAATCACCCTCATAGAAATAGTGTTAAAAGCGAATATATTTATGGTTTTTATAATTACAGATATAGATATGGCAACGTATATTAGGAATTCGAAGGAGCGTTATTAACGTGGATATCACGATTAAACAATTATCAATTCACTATCAAGTATATGGTGAAGGAAATCCCATTATTTTGTTACATGGATGGGGAACAAGCTTAGATTTATTCGATGATTTGCAGCAATCCTTAGCAGCAAATTTTAAAGTTTATGCAATTGATTTTCCTGGCTTTGGGAAAAGTGAAGAGCCAAAGGAATCTTGGGATGTGGCAGAATATACGGAGGTTTTAACTGACTTCATCAAGAAATTGGATATTCAAAAACCGACTTTAATAGGACATTCCTTTGGTGGAAGAGTATCGATTAAGTATGCTGATAATAATACAAATGTAAATAAAATAGTTTTAATTGGAAGTGCTGGAGTAAAGCCAAAACGAAAAGCTGATTATTACGTAAAAGTTTATTCGTACAAAACCATGAAGAAAGTATTAAGCTTACCTATCTTAAATCGTTATAAAGATGATATTATTCAAAAGTATCGAAAAAAGGTAGGTTCAGCCGATTATCAAAGTGCCTCACAAGTGATGCAACAAACACTTGTGAAAGTAGTCAATGAAGATTTAACCCATCATATGCCTAATATAAAGGTACCCACATTATTGTTATGGGGTAAAAATGATACCGCAACCCCGATAGAGGATGCTAAAGTGATGGAATCTTTAATTCCAAATGCCGGTTTAGCAGTTATCGAGAATGCAGGGCATTATGTATTTTTAGAACAGAAGAAGCGAGTAGCCGTTATTATTGATAAGTTTTTAGAAGAGGATAAAGGAGTAGGGTAATTATGTCGATATTTTTAACCATCACAGTATGCTTGTGGCTTGTGTATTTAGGCTTTCGCATACGAAAAGCTGTGCATATGCTTCAATTAAATTCTTACAGAAATAGCCGTCTATATAGATGGATGAACAGTAACTGGAAGAAAGTCATCACCGTAAAAGATTGGGCACTAATACTTCCGCTCATTTTTCTTTTTTTAGGGATGGAGCTTGTAGCATTTATTCTATTATCTCTTGTATTTATTATTGGAATAGTATTTAGATCAGATAAACCTGAAAAGAAAAAATTAGCAGTTACAGCACGTATTAAAAGGTTAATTACAACAATAAGTATTTTATACTTTATTATTGCTGGAGTAGCATTAGCTCTTATATGGACACAGGAAAGTTATCTGATTGCGGGTATATTAATAATAATTAGTGTTACTTGCTTATACTTTGTACTTATACTTGCGAATGTCATTAATGCTCCAATAGAAAACTCTATTAAAAATTATTACTACAAAGATGCGCATAACATGATCAAACAAGCTAATAACCTATCTACAATTGGTATTACAGGAAGTTTTGGAAAAACAAGCACAAAATTTATTCTGGATACGATATTATCCTCTCATTTTAATACATTAAAAACTCCTGAAAGCTACAATACTAAAATAGGGGTAACCATCACAGTAAGAAATTCTCTTAAGCCCTATCACGACATTTTTATTGCGGAAATGGGTGCGAAAGAGTCAGGAAATATCAAGGAAATTTGTGAATTGGTAAATCATAAATATGCTATTATTACAGCGATTGGTGAACAACATCTGGAAACTTTTAAAACACTTGAAAATATCCAAAAAACAAAATATGAAATAGTAGAATCACTACCAAGTGATGGTATTGCCTTTTTAAACAAAGATGATGTAAATATCATGTCTTACAAACCAAACGCGACCTGTAAAAAGATCTATTTTGGTATTGATCAACAGGATGCAGATTATGTAGCTAGTAATATTCAATTTCATCATCGTGGTACTACTTTTAGTGTTAAAAACAAACGTGGAGATCTTAATGCGGTCTTTGAAACAAAACTTTTAGGAAAACATAATGTGTATAATATATTAGCTGCTATTAGCTTAGCTTGGGAATTAAATGTACCACTTAATAAGTTACAATTAGGTGTGAAAAAAATCCAGCCAGTGAAACATCGAATGGAAGTAAGAAAAGGCTTTGGTGGTTTATCTGTTATAGATGATAGCTTTAATTCAAATCCAACTGGTTCTAGACTTGCGCTAGAGGTTTTAAAATCAATGGAAGGTTATAAAATTTTAGTTACTCCTGGAATGATTGAGCTTGGAGATAAACAATATGAGTATAACAAGAAATTTGGATCTTATGCGGCAGATGCCTGTGATTATGTCATTTTGGTTGGTGAAAAACAAACAGAACCTATACAGGATGGTTTGAAAGAAAAAAATTACCCAGCCGATCAAACGTATATTGCTAAAGATTTAAATGATGCAATCGGACATATCCAAGCGATTGCCAAGCAAGATGCGATTATATTACTAGAGAATGATTTACCGGATACGTACAATGAATAACTGGAGGGAATGCAATTGAAAACCAAGGTAGCCGTAATATATGGTGGTGTGTCAGTAGAACACGAAGTATCGGTTATTTCTGCATTGCAAGCAATTCATGCGATGGATGATTCGAAATACGATATTTTGCCAATTTATATAAGCAAAAATAGAGAATGGTATACAGGAGAAGATTTAAAAACAATTGAAAATTATCAAAAATTAGATCAACTATTAGAAAAAAGCGATAAAGTAGTTTTTGAACAACAAACAGATAAAAAAGTGATTCTACGAAAAAAAGAGAAATCAATATTTTCAAAAGGATTTATTTCGAATGTAGATGTTGTATTTCCAGTTATTCATGGAACGAACGGGGAAGATGGATCCTTACAAGGATACTTAGAATTATTAGGATTACCTTATGTCGGTTGTGATGTAGCGTCTTCAGCAGCAGGTATGGATAAGGTAATGATGAAGCAAATACTTAGAGATCAAAAAGTTCCAATCGTAGATTATGAGTGGTTTTATTCTACGACTTGGCTAAACGAAGCAGAAGATATAAAGCAAAAAGCAGAGGCTTTAGGCTATCCGTTAATTGTAAAACCTGCAAATTTAGGGTCTAGTGTTGGAATAAGCAAGGCTAAAAATGCAGGTGAATTAGAAGAAGCCATTGATCTTGCTGTTGAGTATAGCCATAAAATTGTGATAGAAAAAATGATTTCAAATTTAACAGAAGTTAATTGTTCCGTTATTGGTGACTATGAAGAAGTTGAAAGCTCTGTTTGCGAGCAAGTTCTAAGTAGTGATGAAATTCTATCGTACGAGGATAAATATCAAAGTGGTGGGAAATCTGGCGATACAAAAGGTATGGAAAGTGTTAATAGAATTATTCCTGCAGAAATATCCGAAAAAGCTACTCAAAATGTAAAACAGCTTGCAGAAAAAACCTTTAAATTGTTGGGAGCAAGTGGGGTTTCTAGAATAGACTTTTTATTAAACGAAAATGAAGAAGTATTTGTTAATGAGATTAATACAATTCCAGGATCGTTATCTTTTTATCTGTGGGAGCCATCTGGAAAAGATTTTATGGCCTTAACAGATCAATTAATTCAACTAGCCTTAAAGAGAGACAGAGAACGTGAATCAATCCATTTTTCTATTGATACTAACCTCTTTTCTCTACATGGCAAAGGCTCTAAAGGTAAGGCATAAGAAAAAAGCTAGGCAATTTGCCTAGCTTTTTGTTTAGCTTGAATAATAAATATATTTTTAATAAAAGGCATAGAAACACTTGGAAAATATAGAATTTCGAATTATTAAAAATAGTGAGAATCAATTAATAACTAACCGGTCTAATCTGTTTTAATTACTTAAGATTTCGATAGGTTTGATTTAGATAATGCTTCGGGGAGACACCCATTACTTTTTTAAACACTCTGCTGAAATAATAAGGATTACTGAATCCTAATTGTTCACTTACTTCTGAAATATTTAAATATTTATTTTTCAGTAAATGAATTGCTTTTTCTACTAAAACTTCCTGTTGATATTCTCGAATTGTTTTGCCAGTGTGTTTTTTGAATACCGTGGATAAATAACTATAGTTCATTCCTATTTCGTTTTCAATATCTATGCTTGTTAGTCGGGAGTTATCATTCATTTGAATAAAATTAATGATTTTTGAAACAGTTGAACGGGTCTTAATCTTTTTATTTTGATTAACATCCTCTAAATATAAGTCTAGAAATAGTTGCTGTGTAAAATTACCAACAAGAATCGGGCGTAGTGGGTGTTCAGAATGATAAAAATTTAATAATTTCTCACATTGCTTTTCGATAGTAAGAGGATGATCAATCCTACCATATTTAGGTAAAGAAACCTTCTTCTCATATACTTCTTTTTGAATAACCGTCTGAGACTGAAAAGGATTATAAAATTTCTTTGAATCTATTTCATTTCTAGGATTATTATAGAAGTGAATGTGGTACCACTCTGTATTTGGCTGATAATATTTAGTACCTGAATGAGACAATCCACTAGCGAGAAATAGAAAAGTTCCCTCTGTTAAGGCATAATTTGTTCCAAATTCCTCTACATACAATGTACCTTTTCTTACATATAAAAAGACATTCATTTCATGAAGTATACGGTTTGGGTGCTTAAAAACTCCATTCCTATCTTCAATGTATCCAATTTCATTAATCATAGGGATTTGCGATGTTGGAAAGTCAATCTGATTCATAGGGGAACCCACCTTTCTATTATGTTATAGAAGATTATTTTTATTATTATACATTCCGATAGATTTGCTGCAAATAAGTAGATGGAGATACACCGGTAACTTTTTTGAAAACACGGCTGAAATAAAATGGGTTTGAGAAACCTAATAAATCGCTAACTTCAGATATATTTTGATTGTTGTCCTTAAATAATTGAATGGCTTCTTCAATTAAAATTTCATTTTGATATTGCATGATACTTTTTCCAGTATGATTTTTAAAAAGGGAAGATAAATAGGCATAGTTCATTTGAATTTCCTCTGCAATTTCTTCACTTGTGCGCTTTATAATGGGATGACTGTGAAAAAGATCTATCATTCTGTGTATAACTCTATTGGATTTCTGTTCAGATTCCTGATCTTGTTGCTGTGCATACAGTCCTAGAAAAAACTGAAAGGTATGCATGCTGGAGAATAATGGTCTTAAAGGGTGTGGTGTCTCAAATTCTTCTAATAGCTTCTTTAATTGTGCTTCTACATAACTTTTTTGCTTTACCACTCCAGTTTTAGGTAAAGTAATCTCGGCATGATAAGTCTCTTCTGC
Organism: Saliterribacillus persicus; assembly: GCF_003337485.1. GTDB lineage: Bacteria > Bacillota > Bacilli > Bacillales > Amphibacillaceae > Saliterribacillus > Saliterribacillus persicus. Next base: position 132,295 of record NZ_QPJJ01000005.1, on the reverse strand, counting down.
TATTAATGAGGTTCGAAGATAGGAAGTATATTCATGGGAAGCTGGTAGCTCTGCTCCTTGTGGATCATAAAAGTGAATATAGTACCACTTAGATCCTTTTTCATAATAATCATCTCCCCAGTGGTGAAGGTTTTTTTTCAAAAAAAGATAGGAGCCCGCAGATAATTGGTAAGAAGTATCTTCTTCCACTACTTGAATGTGTCCCTTTTCAACATACACAAAAACATGAAGATTAGAAAATACACGATCAGGGTGCTTCAATATTCCTAGGCTATCTCCCATATATCCAATTTCTCTAATACCTGGTATTCCTGATGTTGGTAATTGTATCTTGTGCATTTTAATCCCTTCCTTAGACAATTTCTGTTATTATAACAAAAAGACAAAAAAAAGATAGGTTTTTCAGGAAAAATTAAATGTACAAAATAAAAAAAACCATTCATACTATGGTTAAAGCTATATTATTATGGAGGGGTATAAAAATGAATCAAATCAAATTATCAGATAAGTTATTCAGTCACGCCCAACAACATGGTGAGAAATACTTACTATATTTAGATGTGGATCGCTTAATGGCACCTTGCTATGAAGCAGCAGGAATGGAGCCGAAAAATGAAAAATATGGTGGTTGGGAATCAACTCCTATAGCTGGTCATTCTATTGGGCATTGGTTATCTGCAACCGCTACAATGTATGCGGTGACAAAAAAACAAGCGTTGTATGATAAATTAAAATATGCAGTAGAACAGCTTGCTATCGTGCAGGATGAAGAAGGGTATGTTAGTGGTTTTTCAAAAAAATGCTTTCAAGAAGTTTTTACCGGAGATTTCGAAGTGAGTAATTTCAGTCTTGGAGGATCTTGGGTACCTTGGTATTCTATTCACAAAATTTATGCAGGCTTAATTGATACATACCAGTTAACGGGAATGGAAAAGGCGTTGGATGTTGTCATCCAATTAGCGGATTGGGCTTATAATGGATTGATAAATTTAAATAACGAGCAATTTCAGAGAATGCTAATCAGTGAACATGGAGGAATGAATGAGGCTTTTGCTGATCTATATCTCTTAACTGACAATCCAAGGTATTTAGAATTAGCAGAGCGTTTCTATCATGAAGCTGTGTTAGATCCTTTATCGAGGGCAAAAGATGATCTAGAAGGAAAACATGCGAATACACAAATCCCGAAAGTAATTGGTGTAGCAAAACTTTATAATATTACCAAGAAGGAAAAATATAAAAGAATCGCAACATTTTTTTGGGATCAAGTGATAACATATCGTACATATGTTATCGGTGGAAATAGTATTCGCGAACACTTTGGTCCAGAGAATGCAGAAAAGCTAGGGATTACAACTACTGAGACCTGTAACACCTACAACATGTTAAAACTAACAGAACTGCTTTTTGATTGGTCTCAAGAATCAAGATATATGGATTTTTATGAGCAAGCTCTTTATAATCATATTCTTGCGTCACAAGATCCTATTTCTGGAATGAAAACTTATTTTGTCTCAACCGAACCTGGCCATTTTAAAGTATACAATTCGCCTGATCATTCTTTTTGGTGTTGTACAGGTACAGGAATGGAAAATCCCGCTAGATATAACCGAAGAATCTTTCATGAGTTGGGAAATGTAGTATATGTGAATCTATTTATTGCTGCTGAAGGAAGTTTTGATAATGGTAAATTCCAAATTGAACAAGCTACTGATTTTCCAAATGATAACCACGGGAACCTTACGATAGTTAAAGCATCTGGAAAATCTACTGCCCTTGCTATTCGCCTACCGAAATGGGCTAATGGAAATTATTCCTTTACTTTGAACGGGAAAGTAGTTGATTATAAAATCGAAAATGGCTATGCCATGTTTAATCAGTTATTTTCTGAGGGTGATGTAATCAGATATGAATTTGAAATGGAAATTAATTTATATAAATCAAAGGATGATAATAAAAAACAAGCTTTTCTGTATGGTCCGATTGTATTAGCTGGAGCATTAGGGAAGGAAAACTTTCCTAAGACAGACATTTTAGAAGATCATCAATCGCTTAATAATCATCCTCTTATTGAAGTACCAACCATTGTTACAAATGATGAAGAACCAGAAAAATGTATAAGCAGAAAAAACTCAAAAGAATTGATATTTGAAACAAAAGCCATAGGACAACCCGGCAATCAAACATTAACCTTACTTCCATTTTATAGTCTTCATCATCAAAGGTATACGATTTATTGGGATGTAATGAACGAAGAAGAATATATTGTATTTTTAGAACAAGAAAAGAAAAGCAGAATTAGGGAGCAAGAAATTACAGTTGATGTGGTAACGCCTAATGAACAACAACCAGAAGTAGATCACCATTTAAATTCGAAAAATTCTACTTCGGGCTATTTAAATGAGGCTCATCGTGGATTTAGGGATGCTCGAGACGGTGGATACTTTCAATATAAAATGAAAGTAGAAGCAGAAAAGCAAATGTATCTATATGTGAACTATTTTGGAAGTGACTCAACTTTAACGGTCAATGGTGAAAAAATGGAGAGGGAATTTACGATCCACATTGATGATGTTGAGATTGCAACTCAAGAACTAAAAGGTGAAAAACCTGGTGAATTAATAAATGAAAGCTATTCTATTCCAATGCACCTCACAAATAATAAAAAAGAGGTAAACGTAGCTTTTAAAGCTCCGAAAGGAAAAGTAGCAGGTGGAGTTTATGGTATAAGGATTTTAAAAGAACCTAAGCTATAGAATTTAAACAGAAATAGGAGGTGGACCTACATCTTCTATTTCTTTTGCTCTCATTTCAAATAAAACATTAATTTATTGCAAAAAAGTATTTTTTAAAATAATTTTTAATGCTTCATAAAGTATAAAACACCTGTAAATCATTGATTTACAGGTGTGCAACAAATAAGATTAAATTTTAGTAAAAAGATGCCCCAACGATAATTAACAAGATGAAGAGAACAACAACTAAAACAAAACCTTCTCCGTAGTTTTTACCAGGCGGGCTATATCCGCCCTTTTGTTGATAACCATAGTCACCCATATTATGTCCCTCCTATATAGTTCAGTTATAGTTCAGTTCAAGCGAATGAGCAATTCGCCATTACTTATAGTTTAATGTATGTTAGGGAATTTATTGGGGAAGGGTAAATGACTATATTTTTTAAAATAGGTAGGAGCCTAAAGTTCGCAAAAAAGTTAGTCAGAATATCTTACAAGAGGTAAGATTTTCTATTTTTTCTATGATACATTTACATCATAAACTTATAAGTGAAGTCACTTATATCGTTTATTGCTCCCCAATCCATGTAAGGTGTCTGCTACAAAATTTCAAGCAAAAAAACCAACCTTCGCTCAGTTGGTTTTTTTGCTGTTAACTTTTTTATAAAATGATACTAGCTTCAAAAGTAAAGCAGAGCGGTGCGAATGTTTTTAGACTATCTTTCAAATTAATCCAAGCCTTTTTAATCCATTATAGACTCCTGAATCCTCCACACTTGTGGTTCTATGTTTTGCATATGCAAATAATTCTTTATTAGCATTCCCCATTGCGAAGCTTTCTCCTGCGAATTGGAGCATTTGCTTATCGTTCATACCATCACCAAATGCTATAGCTTCACTTGCTTTAATTCCCAGTTTGTCTAATATTAACTTTACTGCCATTCCTTTATTAACGTCATCCTGGATGACATCATAAGCTTTTTCTAGACCAGATACATTTACTTGTGAGAATGTAATTTCCTTTAATGGGGTGCGATATAATTCCGGCTCACCTTCAGCAACATTCATTACTGTAATACCAAGTATTTTTTCTATATATCCTTTATCAAATTCTTTATTTTGTTGTAATTTAAAATAATCGATAAAATCTTTAACGCTTTGATGTTCCATTGATGTAAATAGATTTAATTGATCAGTGTATAGGACCATTTCATGGTTGTTTGCTTTTGCAACTTCTAGATAATGCTGGATAACATCTCTTGAGAAGGGCTCATTGACGATAATATCATCACGAAATTCTGCGTATGCACCGTTGTATCCAATATAAGAGTCAATATCAAGTAAATCAGCAATATCAAGGACTTCATGTAAAGGGCGCCCGGTAGCTAAGAAGACTTCAATACCTTTTTCTTGCACTGCTTTTATGGCCTCTTTCGTAGAATCTTCAATGGTGTGATCACGTTTTAAAATTGTTCCATCTATATCTAAAAATAATACTTTGTAATTTGTCATGAGGTAACTCCTTTTGTCTGGTAAACTTATTATTGTAGCTTTAGTCTTAGTAATCCCTATTATACAAGAGCATCTCGGAAAAATATAGTAGAAGGAATAAAAGTATAGAGAGATAGATAGGACTTAGGGGTGTCACTTAGGTATAGGAATTACTTAAATCATAAGATCAATTTTTTATTATCAAGATAAAAAAGCACCTCTTAGAAGAGATGCTTTTGAAAAAGCTTTTTACATTTATAATGCTTGTAAGCTTCCATTCCAACATTTAAAAATTAAGGTTGGATAATTCTTTCCCACTATTTTCTTCATACCCCTTCATGTAATTAATTCTTCTCTGCGCAGCTGATTTGTTAACTTGCTCATCTGCATGGTAAGAAGAACGAACAAGTGGAGCTGATTCACAATGTTTGAATCCGCGTTTGAATGCTTCTTTTTTTAGTTCTTCAAATTCATCAGGGTGATAATATCGTTCTACATTTAAGTGCTTCTTAGATGGCTGTAAGTATTGTCCAATCGTCATAATATCTACATTATTTGCTCGTAAGTCATCCATTGTTTCTAATATTTCTTCTTTTGTTTCTCCTAAACCAACCATTAAACTTGATTTAGTAGGAGTGGAAGGAGCTATTTCTTTTACTCTTCTTAATAATTCTAAAGAACGATCATACATGGCAATTGCACGAACACGTTTCGTAAGTCGTCTTACCGTTTCGATATTGTGATTAAAAATATCCGGCTTGCTTCCCATTAATAAGTTTAAGCTTTCATAATCACCTTTCATATCGGAAGGAAGAATTTCTACTGTGCAACCAGGAACCCGTTCTCTAATTTGATTCACTGTTTCAGCAAAAACACCTGCTCCACCATCTTTAAGATCATCACGTGCTACAGATGTCACGACAACATGTTTTAACCCCATGATCTCTACTGATTCAGCTACTCGTTTTGGTTCACCCCAATCTAATTCATTAGGTAAACCAGTTTTGACCGCGCAAAAACGGCAGCCTCTTGTACACGTATCACCTAAAATCATAAATGTTGCAGTTTGACGCTCACTCCAGCACTCATGAATATTTGGACATTTCGCTTCTTCACAAACTGTATTTAAACTTTTATCTCGCATTAGGTGCTTTAAACGGTTGTATGATTTATTCGTATTTAATTTAATTTTTAGCCATTCTGGTTTTCTTAAATGCGTTTCATTTTTAGTCAATTTAATTACCCCTATCTATTAAGATTCCACTGATCATTTTCGTACTTATCACGCTGTAAGGTTTTAATTTCAGTTAATTCTTGTTCATTAAAATGATATGGTTCTAAATTAAGGTTAAGAGCTTGTTCAAATCCCTCTCGAAAAGCAGTTTTTACCGTGTCATACGAAAGCACCTTGCTAGAAACATCTTGAATGGAAATAGCTTTATCCTTAAATCCTTGTTGAGCCCGTTTTTTAACAGCTTCTGAGGGATATAAAAATAAATCGTATAATACCTCCTCATTTATAGTTATAGGAATAGATCCATGTTGTAATAGAACCCCGTTTTTTCTAGTTTGGGCGCTTCCAGCAGCTTTTTTACCATCGACAATTAGCTCATACCAAGAAGGCTCCTCAAAACATACAGCCGAGGAACTTGTTGATTTTGCAAGTGACTGATTATGAAAAGATGCGTCTATATGTAATAATTGGTATCCATTTAATATCCCTTTAGAAAGATATAAATATGCTTCTTTTATTGACGTGGGAATACATGGATGGTCCTCACTAATTATAATACTGTATGTTAATTCATCATCGTGTAAAACTGCTCTTCCCCCTGTTAAGCGTCTTACAAGCTTAAATCCCTTTTCTTCTACTTTTTCAAGGTTAATTTTATTTGCTGTTTTTTGAAAATAACCAATCGATAATCCTGCAGGCTTCCATCCATATAGTCTTAGTACTGGTGGAATTAAACCTTTACTATGCCAGTTTAATAAACATTCATCAACTGCCATGTTGAAGCTTGGTGTTTGGTGACCTGAATCAATGTAATACCACGTTTCTTTCATATGCATGTAATAGACAAAGAATGATTGTCTACTATTTCTTCACCCCTTCATATGAGATTGAATTCAGAATAATCGTACAATGACTAGAAGACAATGTCAAAATATTACATGAAAAACTGCTATTTGTGAAAAAGGTAGGCCAGTTTTCTATGATAGAATAGATAATACAAAATAACTTATACATAAGGGAAAAAGAATAGAGGTAACATGCATGGATAGCTTTAATTTGCAATTTTTGATCTCGATAGCAATTATTGCACTCGGATATTTATTAAAAAGGACAAATATCGTAAAGGAAAGCGACGGAGAGGGAGTCGCTCGGATTATTTTTAATTTTACCTTGCCTTGTTTAATTATTGTAACGTTTCAAGACATTGTTTTTGTACCATCCCTATTTTATTTAATTGTTATTGGAATTGTATACGGAATAGTAGCTGGGTTTTTAGGTTTGTGGGTTTTTAGAAACAACTCTAAGGATGCAAAGGGTATGTTTGGGATGATGATCCCAGGACTCAATATTGGTTTGTTTGCGTATCCACTTGTAGAAGGTATATTCGGATTTGAAGGACTTAAATACTTTGGCATGTTTGATGTCGGAAATTCGTTTATAGTGTTTGGACTAATTTACATTATAGCTGGATATTACAGTGGGGGAATGGGGACGCTTGACGCTAGGTCTGTCCTTTTTAAATTAACAAGATCCATACCACTACAAACATATATCATTGTTAGTATTTTAAGGTTGTTCGAAATTTCTTTGCCATCTTTTGTAACAGAGGTTTCTTCAGTTATTTCCGGAGCAAATATGCCATTATCTTTATTACTATTAGGGATATACCTTAATTTTTCATTTGCAAAAGGCTATGGGAAGCTACTAATGAAATTCTTAATTACAAAATATTCTATAGGTTTAACGCTTGGTATTAGCGCTTATATCTTTTTACCAATGGAAGAAATGTTTAGGTTCACGCTATTAATCGGATTTATCTTACCAACATCTGTATCCGTATTACCGTATGCTCTTATGTTTGGATATAATCAACGGTTAGTAGGGACAGCATCAAATATAACAATGATTATTAGTTTCTTTTTGGTTTGGATTATTGTCAATGTAACCATGTAGACAAGTTATTGGTTATCTACTGATTAATATGCTACGATGTTTTAAAACGCTTACACAAAGGGGATTTTAAAGATGGAAAATAAAAAGGTTATCTTTATTACAGGCGCAACTAGAGGAATAGGTAGAAATATGGCGTTATATTTTGCACGTGAAAATTATATAGTAGTAGGATCTGGTAGGAACGAAGATAAATTAAATGAAGTACGAGAAGAAATTTTGAAAATTTCTGGCGATCATCGCATGATTACCATGGATGTAACAGATGAACAGGATATTAAGGATGCTGTTAAATATACAATAGATGCGTTTGGAAAAATTGATGTTTGGGTTAACAATGCTGGATCTTTTCAGGCAATCGGACCAACGTGGGAAGTTAATACTGAAGACTTTAAGAATGATTTAACTACAAATATAATCGGTACATTTAATTGTACACATCATGTTGTTCCAGTAATGCTACAGCAGCAATTCGGGAAAATTATAAATATAGTTGGCGGAGGGACAATCGGTACATTTAAATATGGAAATGGATACGGTGTATCGAAAACGGCAATTGCAAGATTTACAGAAAATCTTTCCGCTGAATTAGAGGATACGAATGTGGACACGTATGCTTTAGACCCAGGATTAAACGATACGGATATGACACGTTATCAGCGAGACAGTAAGGTGGGGCAGTCTTATCTTTCTGGAATAGAAAAATTATTTGAGGATGAAATTGATGTGAAGCCCGATGTGGCACCTGCCTGGGTATTAAATATGGCAGAAGATAAAGTGACAGAATTCAAGGGACGAATCATTTCAGTCTATGATCAATTAGAAGAACTTAAAGAATTTGCTGAAAATACAAAGGAAGAAGATTACTACCAGCTACGTTTAAAGAAATAAGAATTGAAGTTACTAAAGCCAGGGGATGATGAAGATTTTTGACTTAGTTTTAGGCGAATGGATTATTGTAATTTTATGTGCCATGTTAATTGGTTTTGCTAAAACAGGGATAGCAAGTATGGGCATATTAGTTGTAACTGTTTTTATGATGTTATTTCCGGCGAGAGATTCAGTTGGGATATTGTTACCACTATTAATTGTCGGTGACTTATATGCGGTCACCTATTACCGGAAGAACGTTGTTTGGCGATATTTATTTTCACTTGTCCCTTGGGTTTTAATCGGTATCTTTTTAGGCTACCTAGTCTTAGATGTTGTAACAAGTGAACAATTAAAACCAATAGTCGGTATTCTTGTACTTGCCTTAATTGGACTACATATTGGCCGTGATAAATTAGGTGACCGTTTTAATGACTTATTACCTCAATCACGTTCATTCACAATCACGATGGGAATACTTGCGGGCTTTACCACAATGATTGGAAATGCTGCTGGTGGTGTAATGGCAATCTACTTACTTGTTAAAGGATTACCGAAACAAGAATTTGTCGGAACGGGAGCATGGTTTTTCTTATTCGTGAATGTAATAAAGATTCCTTTTTATATTCACTTAGGAATCATCACCAGTGCTTCAATTATGTTTAATATTTGGCTCATACCGGCGATATTAATAGGTGCCTATTTCGGTGTTAAAATGTTAAAGATCATTCCACAAAGAATTTTCCAATACATGGTACTTGGATTTGCAGCTATCGGTGCTATTAGACTCATTATAGGTTAAATACTAAGGAGGGTTTCCTTTGTCCAATCAAATTGAAGTTCGTCCTAATAGAAAATTACATGCAAGAGATTTTATGATTTACGGGCACTTTATCGAGCATTTTCATAGACAGATTTATGGTGGTATTTATGAGCCAGGTCACGCCTTAGCTGATCGTGATGGATTTCGAACAGATGTAATGGAAGCCTTAAAACGAATACATGTACCTGTTATGCGTTGGCCGGGTGGGTGTTTTGTTTCGAATTATCATTGGATGGACGGTGTAGGTGAAAATAGAATTCCTTTTTTTGATAAAGCTTGGCGAGTGGAAGAAAGCAATCAGTTTGGAACAGATGAATTTATTTCTTATTCTAAAAAAATTGGTGCAGAGCCGTATATTTGTACAAATGCAGGTAGTGGAACAGCAGAGGAAATGAGTGACTGGGTAGAATACTGTAATTTAACGGTTGATGGAAAATGGGCTAAAAAAAGAATTGAAAATGGTTATGCTAACCCCTATAACGTAAGGTTCTGGAGTATTGGAAATGAAAATTATGGCGATTGGGAAATGGGGGCAAAGGATTTAAAAGAATGGGGTCGATATGTTAAAGAATCGGCTAAAATGATGAAAAGAGTAGATCCAAATATTGAATTGTTTGCAGCAAGTATCGCAGATTTAGATTGGAATATTAATTTACTTCGTGAAGCAGGCAAATATTTAGACTGGATCTCAATCCACGGTTATTGGGATACATTAAATGAAAAAAATGATTTAGCTGATTTTGAGACGTGTATGGCATATACATTAGCTATTGAACCAGAGATTGTCAAAACGAAGCATATTTTAGGTGCTCTAGGGTATTTAGATAAGATAAAAATTTCCTTCGACGAGTGGAATTTAAGAGGTTGGCATCACCCAAATGTTGATTCTAAGCCAGAGGATTATTTAACACCGCGTGATAAAAATGATTGGAATGACTCCTATACAATGGCAGATGCAATCTTCAGTGCTTGTTTTCTAAATCAATGTTTAAAGCACGGAGATAGTGTGAAAATGGCAAACTTTTCACCGACTGTTAATACAAGAGGAATGATTTACACACATGCAGATGGAATAGTCTTGCGTTCAACATTTTATGTTTTTGAACTTTATACGAACTATATGGAAGATGAAGTGATAGACAGTTGGGCAGATATAGACTCAACATTTGATGTGTGGTTGGATGGAAAGAAAATAACGATCCCAGCGATTGACATGATAGCAACTAGAAGCTCAAAAAATGGACAGCTTGCCATTTCTCTCATTAATCGTGATCCTGACAATTCGCACTCAATAACTTTAAAAGGTACGGAGCAAAAGCATGGTAAGTTATATAGTATCTTATCTGATTCGAAGGATGCTTATAATGATGTTAAAAATCCCGATAGAATAAAACTGAAAGAAGAAACACTCGAATTTAATGGTGAAACGATTCGATTCGACATTCCTCCTCACTCTGTTCATGTCTTGAAATTATAACTGATAATATGAACCAAACATTTGATATAAGTGACTTCTATACTGATGACTCTTATTGACGAATATTCTTAAAGGTGATAATATTCAGAAAAGATAGTAAAAATCGACAAATTTCATTTTAATGAAGAAATTTCGATATTTCGAGTATAGAGTCATTCTTTTATGTTGCATGATGGAGGGATGGTTCCGATGAAACTCTTCAACCTACATAATTTAAGGTGCCAATTCCTGCAAGGCGCACGCTTTGATAGATATGAGCAAGCTTCAGACAGGGTCACCCTTCTTTTTTAAAAAAGTTGGGTGATTTTTTAGCACGTTAGAAGATAAAATCTAGGTTGAACTCCATCTAAAAGCTAATCAAATGTATAAGCCACGAGGATAAAATGATAGACATTTAACTGTTAAACAGGTGAAATCTTATGTTTTTATAGAGATAGAATTGTAGAATTTCTATACATAGAAAGCTAGAATATGCGCACTTTGACTGGGGGAATAACAATGCAAGGAAAAAAGCATTTAGAAACATTACTGTTACATGGTGGCCAAGTACCAGATCCTACTACAGGATCAAGAGCAGTTCCAATTTACCAAACTACTTCCTACGTATTTGACGATACAGAACATGCAGAAAAGCTCTTTTCACTTCAAGAAGAAGGCAACATATATAGTAGATTAATGAATCCAACTTTAGATGTTTTCGAAAAAAGAATGGCTCTTTTAGAGAGTGGAGTTGCAGCCGTTGCAACGGCATCAGGAATGGCTGGAATATCGATGGCAATTCTCAATATCGCTTCTAGTGGAGATGAGATTGTAGCTGCTACAAATATTTATGGTGGTACCTATAACCTTTTTTCTATTACATTACCTCGATATGGTATTAAAGTTCGTTTCGTAGATCCATCAAATTCTGAAAATTTCAAAAAAGCAATTACTCCTAAAACAAAAGCAATATTTGCTGAAACCATTGGAAACCCAAGTCTACATGTTTTAGATATTAAAGCAGTAGCTGATGTTGCTCATGAAGCAAAAATACCTTTGATTATCGACAATACTTTTGCAACCCCTTATGTATCTCGACCAATTGAACAAGGTGCAGATATTGTTGTACATTCAGCAACGAAATGGATTGGCGGGCATGGCACCTCTATTGGGGGTATTGTTGTAGACGGGGGTAATTTCGACTGGAATTCTTTAAAATTTCCAGGATTTATCGAACCAGATAGAAGCTACAATGGAATAGTCTATGCAAGGGACTTTAAAGATATTGCCTTTGCGACCAAGCTACGGGTTCAATTGTTGCGTGACCTTGGTGCTTGTCTTAGTCCATTTAATGCTTTTCAGTTAATGCAAGGGCTTGAAACACTAAATTTGCGTGTGCAACGCCATAATGATAATGCCTTAGAGCTTGCTAAACGACTTCAAAATCACCCAGCAGTCAGTTGGGTAACTTATCCAGGATTAGAAAGTCATCCATCGCATAATTACGCAAGTGATGTTTTAGAAAATGGATTTGGTTCTGTTGTTGTTTTTGGTATTAAAGGTGGTAGAGAGGCCGGAAGTAAGTTAATCAATGGGATGAAATTGTGGTCACACCTTGCAAATGTTGGTGACGCTAAAAGCTTAATCATTCATCCAGCAACGACAACACATTTACAACTATCTGGCGATGAACTAAAGGCAACAGGTGTTACAGAGGATATGGTAAGACTTTCTGTGGGTTTAGAACATATTGAAGATATATATGAGGATTTAGATCAATCATTAAAAAATGCTACAGGAATGGAAAATGATAAACCATCTGATTCAAGCGATCACACAAATGAAATTGTGGATCAACTTACAAGGGAAGTAATTAAACGCTTGCAAAATAAGCGTATCTAACCACGGCAACACATTATTTTATATAAAAAATAGGGGGAAAAAGAGAAATGAAAAATCTAAAATTTTTAGCCGTATTATTTTTCGTATTCATGCTTAGCTTTTTAGTAGCTTGTGGTACGGAAGAAGAAACAAGTTCTGAAGGTGAAGGCGCTGAGGGATCTTCAGGAGAAGAAAGTGAAGGAGAAGCTTCACTTGAAGGAGTTCCAGAAGCGTTTCAATCAGAAGAACAGTTGAAGGTAATGGTAGTAAGAAAAATTGGTGGCGATGATCATACAGCACAATATTTAGCTGGTGCAAAACGTGAAGGGGAAGCATTAGGGATGCAAGTAGATACTTTCTCTGCTAATGGTGACACTGCTAAGTTTCATGACACAATAAATCAAGCAATTGATCAAGGGTATGATGGTCTAGTAATCTCTCATGGCGATGATGAAGCAACAGTTGAATTAGTACAAGAAGCTAGAGACAGTGGTATTGAAGTCGTTACGTTTGATTCTAATCAAGGTTTAATGGATGTAGAAGGGGTTACGCTAACTTCTCAGGATGATGAAGCACTAGCTACCTTAGCTCTAGATAAATTAGTAGAAGAGCAAGCGGAAGATGCTAATATTCTTTACCTTTGGGTGGATGGTTTTCCTCCAATGGTTAGAAGAAATGCAGTATACCAAGATGTGTTAGAAGCTAATCCAGACATTACTGAATTAGAAAGATTTGGTGTTGCGTCTGAGAATACATCTGTTGATACACAAAATGCAGTTGCATCGATGTTAAACAAATATCCAGAAGGTGAAATTGATGCCATATTTGCAACATGGGATGCATTTGCGATTGGTGCAACACGTGCATTAAATGAAGCAAATCGCACAGAGATAGATGTATACGGAATTGATGTTTCCAATGCAGATTTACAAATGATGCAAGAAGAAGGTAGTCCGTGGAAATATACAGCAGCAGTAGATCCGATGTTAATTGGTTCTGTTAATATTCGTATTTTAGCAAAGAAAATTGCTGAGGAAGAAACGCCACAAACGTATGACTTAGAAGCATCTTTAATCTCACAAGAGGCTTTACTTTCTGCTGAAGAAGAAGTGAACATGCAGAATTTAGTTGATGTGATTGATGGTTGGGGAGAAACATCTGAGTTTGAGGAAGACTGGATGATAACTTTAAAAGAAAACAACTAAAATTATGATAAGAAAATAGTGTACAAGATGGAAAGCAATGCTCTTTTGAGTGATTGCTTTCTATCTATATATGAAAAGCTAATGAAACGAATTTTTATAGCTTTCTTTTAGAGAATACAACAGCGTACATTAAAAAATCTAAGTGAAATTATATAATCTAAATAAGAGTATCCCTTATAAATAGGAAAAAACGGGGTGATATACATGGCGCCAACTGAGTTAAAAATGGAAAACATATCAATATCATTTCCAGGTGTGAAAGCACTGGATGAAGTTGACTTTAAGATGGAAACCGGTTCGGTACATGCTTTAATTGGAGCTAATGGTGCTGGTAAATCAACTTTAATGAAAGTTTTGTCTGGTGCTTATTCTCATTATACTGGTGAGATTTTAATCGATGACAAAATTGCAAAAATTCGGTCACCAAAGGATGCTAAAAAACATGGTATCCAAATTGTTTATCAGGAAGTAGATACCGCACTAATTCCTTATTTAACAGTTGGAGAAAATATTATGTTAAATAACCTAGTCCAGGATATGGATAAAAAGCAATGGGTCTCCTACAGTTCAATACACCAAAAAGCAACGGGGATTCTTCAGAAGTTAGATATTCAGGTTTCGTCTAAACAACTTGTAAGCTCTCTGACTTTAGCTGAAAAACAAATGGTTTTAATAGCTAGAGCTATATCAAAAGAGTGTAAATTTCTGATCTTAGATGAACCTACAGCACCTTTAAGTCAAGGTGAGACGGATAAGTTATTTCAAATAGTACGGCAGTTGCAAGAGCAAAATGTAGGAATTATCTTTATCTCCCACCGATTAGTAGAATTATTCGATATTTGTGATGAGATAACGGTTATGCGAAATGGCAAATTCATTTCTCGTGACACCATAAAATCTATTTCGATCAATCAGATTGTAGAAAAGATGCTTGGCAAAAAGCTGGATGAACAATTTCCGAAAATGGAGAAGATCATTGGAGAGACTGTTTTAACAGTTAGTCATTTATCAGATAATAAAAAAGTGAAAGATGTGAGCTTCACTGCTAAAACTGGTGAAATAATTGGATTAGCTGGATTAGTTGGTGCGGGTAAAACAGAAATATGCAAAGCGCTCTTTGGAGCAACAGAAAAAGTAAAAGGCACCATTACATATAAAGATAAGACGTTTAAAAACAAAAATCCTAAGCAAGCAGTAGCACGTCGATTTGCATTTGTACCTGAGGAAAGAAGAAAAGAAGGAATTTTAGTAAGCGAAAATGTAAGAATTAATTTAACATCTTCTCATTTAAAACATTTTCTTCAATTGGGGTCTTTTCTGAATTTTAAAAAGGAAGCCACGGTTGCAAAAGAAATGGTTGGGAAATTAGATGTAAAAACACCTAATATCGAAACTAAACTTGAAAATCTTTCAGGTGGAAACCAACAGAAGATTGCGATCGGAAAATGGTTGATTGCAGATGCGGATGTCTATATCTTTGATGAACCAACTAAAGGGGTCGATGTCGGCTCTAAAAAGGATATTTTCACATTAATTTCTGGTCTTGCTAAAGAAGGTAAAACAATTATTTATGCTTCTAGTGAATTAGTAGAGATTATTGGAATTACTGATAGAGCGTACGTCATCTATGACGGCCAAATTGCAAAAGAATTACAAACAAATAAGACAACAGAACAAGAATTGTTATACTACTCGACTGGGGGGCAATAAATTGAGTAATGCGGTAGAGCCACAAACCAATCCAACATCGCAGGGAAAACAAAAAAAGCCTTTTGATTTATTTCAATTTCTATATAAATATGGGACAATTATAACAATTGTTGCCTTGATTATTATTTTTTATATTGCTAATCCATTATTCTTACAGCCTAGTAATATTATCAATATTTTAAGATCTATTTCAATTGTAACCATTATAGCTATCGGATTAACGATTTCTTTATCTGTAAATGGGTTTGATCTATCAATAGGATCCGTAGCATCCTTATCAAATGCTGTCGTTATTTCCATGTTTATTTGGTATTCACAATCAACGGTTATTGCTATCTCCACTGCAATATTAGCAGCATTAGTCATTGGTGCTTTGAATGCTTTTTTAATCGTAAAAGTTAGAATTCCTGATATGTTGTTGACATTAGCCATGATGTTTATCGTTCAAGGTATTGCGCTTACGTATACGAGAGGTGCTACGATATCTGAAAACATGATAATGGCAGATGGCAATTATGCCACTGGGGAAATAAGTAATGCTTTTGGTATGCTCGGAAAGGTTCCTTGGATTATTATCATTATGCTAATAACGGTAGTGGTCGTACATATCTTTTTAACCTATACCAAGCATGGTCGTTATATGTACGTCATTGGTGGAAATCAAGAAGCAGCAAGGCTTTCTGGTATACCAGTGAAGAAATACAAAGTAATCGCATATTTGCTATCTGCATTTTTCGCTTCAATCGGTGGGATTGTTTTAGCTTCTCGAGTAATGACAGCTGAAATAAATGCTGGAGGCCCTTATTTGATGGACGCAGTTGCCGCTGCATTCATTGGTCTATCTGTGTTAGGTGCTGGTAAGCCAAATGCGTTTGGCACATTTGTAGGAGCATGCTTGATTGGAATTTTGGCCAACGGTCTCGTTATGCTTTCTGTACCATATTATGCTATGGATATCGTAAAAGGTACTGTTTTTGCTCTTGCGTTAGCCTTAACATACTATAAGATGAAATAGGAGGGGTATCATATGACAGATTTTGAAACCAAGTATTTTACCATGACGGAAGCCGAAGCCTCAGAATATGCAATGGAAAAGCTAAATTTTTTCGATGAAAATGCAGATTTAACGTGCAAAGAAATCGGGGATGGTAATTTAAATTATGTCTTTCTTATAAAAGATAATAAAAGTGATAAATCAATTATTTTAAAGCAAGCTGGACCTGTTGCAAGGATCTCTGATGAATTTAAATTATCACCGGACAGAAATAGAATAGAAAGTGAAATACTAAAAATTCAATATAATCTTGTGCCTAAATATACACCGAATACGTACCAATATGACTCAGTTATGAACTGCTTTGCAATGGAGGATTTGTCTGATTTTGAAATTATGCGCTCTGCATTAATCAAACATCGAGTATTTCCAGACTTTGCTGAGCATATTACGACATTTATGGCAAATACACTTCTACTAACCTCTGATGTGGTAATGGAGCATAAAGAGAAGAAAGATCTTGTTAAGAGTTTTATTAACCCTGAGCTTTGTGAGATTACAGAGGATTTAGTATACACGGAACCATTTTATCCATGTGAACGAAACGAAGTATTCCCAGGAACCTTATCTTTTGTGGAAGAGGAGATTTGGGGCGATGAACGTTTAAGTCTTGAGACAGCTAAGCTGAAATTTGATTTTATGACTAAAGCTCAAGCCTTACTTCATGGGGATCTGCATACCGGCTCCATCTTTATAAAAGAAGGAGAAACAAAAGTAATTGATCCTGAATTTGCGTTTTATGGTCCTGCTGGATATGACATTGGAAACGTAGTAGCTAATTTAATTTTCGCTTATGCAAATGGACAAAAAACCATAAAAGACAATACAGAACGTGAAGCTTTCACTTCATATATATTAGACACAATAAAAAAGGTAATTGACTTATTTAAAGATAAGTTCAATAAGCTATGGGCAGAAAATGCCACGGAAAGAGTCGCGCATTATAATGGTTTTAGAGAACATTATTTAGAAACTATTTTAACGGATACAGCAGCGGTGGCTGGTTTAGAATTATCTCGAAGAATTATTGGGTTAGCAAAAGTAGCTGATATTACTTCCATCGATGATTCCGATGACCGAACAGCAGCTGAGATCAGCTGTTTAAAGGCAGCAAAGCGTTTTATTTTAGAAAGATCCTCCTATAAAACAGGGGAAGATTTCATCAAAGATTTACCTAAACTTTTTTAAAGGAGTCGATCAGCATGAGTAAATCGGTGACAGTAATTGAATCTGTAAAGCTTGATGATACTAATAGCGCGTTAATACTACTTGATCAAACAGCCTTACCAAACTATAAAAATTTCCTTCACCTTACTACGGTAGAAGAAGTCTGGGATGCTATTTACGAATTGAAAGTAAGAGGAGCTCCAGCGATTGGTATTGCTGCTGCCTACGGTCTATATTTAGGTGTGAAGAAAATTCAAACGGAAAATATGGAAGAATTTAAGCAAGCCTTTATACAAACAAAAGAAAAATTAGCATCATCTAGACCAACTGCTGTCAATTTATTTTGGGCACTAGATCGTATGCATGCACGTTTTGATAAATCTAAAGGTGAAACAGTCGAAAAGGTAAAAGAACTTTTGAGAGAAGAAGCAGACTTAATTAAAAAAGAAGACCAAGAAGTTTGTGAAGCAATTGGAAAGCATGCTTTATCTGTTTTGGAACCAGGCTGGGGATTATTAACCCATTGTAATGCTGGTACAATTGCAACTGCTAAATACGGAACAGCTTTAGCTCCTATTTATCTAGGACAGGAGCAAGATTATAACTTTAAGGTATTTGCAGATGAAACAAGACCTTTACTACAAGGTGCTAGACTTACTGCTTGGGAATTGAATGAAGCGGGAGTAGACGTCACTTTAATATGTGATAATATGGCTTCAATTGTGATGAAGCAAGAAAAAATTCAAGCTGTTTTAGTTGGTTGTGATCGTGTCGCAAAAAATGGAGATGCAGCAAATAAAATAGGAACCTCAGGTGTAGCTATTCTTGCCAAGCATTATGGTATTCCATTTTATGTGTGTGCACCAATGTCCACAATAGATATGAATTCAGAAACAGGCGATGATATTGAAATTGAGCTCAGGTCCCAAGAGGAAATTAAAGAAAAGTGGTATGCTGAACCAATGGCACCTAAAGAAGTGAAGGCATATAACCCTGCTTTTGATGTTACGGATCATTCTTTAATTACCGGTATCGTAACAGAAAAGGGAATAATATATCCTTCTTATGAGGAAAACCTCGAAAAGCTTTTCAAAGATTAATAATGTTAACAACATGAAGGAGGTGAACAACGCGTGCTCCAGAAAAAATATATGAGTGATTTTGAAGCTAAAAAATTAATGGTTGATATAGGGAAGAGAATATACAATAAAAATTTTGTGGCTGCAAATGATGGAAATATTTCTGTTCGGGTAGGCCCAAATACAATTTGGACAACCCCTACAGGTGTTAGTAAAGGCTTTTTAAGACCTGATATGATGGTGAAAATGAATATTGATGGCAAGATTCTAGCAGGTAGTAGAAAGCCCTCATCTGAGGTTAAGATGCATTTAAGGGTATATCAAGAAAGTGAAGATACAAATGCTGTTGTACATGCCCATCCACCTGTAGCAACATCCTTTGCTATTGCTGGGGTAAGCTTGGAAAAACCAGTTTCACCTGAAGCAGTTGTATTATTAGGCAGGGTGCCCGTTGCACCTTATGCAACACCAGGAACAACGCAAGTGCCGGATTCAATTACACCATTTATTAAGGATTACCATGCAGTATTACTTGCCAATCATGGAGCTCTTACGTGGGGAAGAGATTTAATAGAAGCATACTACCGGATGGAATCACTAGAGCATTATGCTTTAATGCTAATGTACTCCAACAATATTATAAATAAAGCTAATGAACTTAATTGTTCCCAAATTTCTGATTTAATGGAAATCCGTGATCATTTAGGAATTAAAACAGGAGGAATTCCTCCTTGCGACATCAATCTAGAAACAACGCAAAATGAAGGAAATAATAACGCAAATAAACAGCAGGTTATTGAAGAAATTGTTTCTTCTGTAACAAACAGAGTAGTAACAGAGCTTAAGAAGGGAGGTCAACTATCTTAATGGAACTAAATGAAAAAGATCTTCAGGTTATTATTGATTCAGTTTTAAAAAATGTAGAAGCTGCAATAGGCAATTCTTCTACTACAGAGAAAAATTCTTCTACCGACCCTTTGAAAATGAAGGTATTAAGTGGAAATCAGGAGAACGGGCTCTCGAATTTTAGCAATCAAGCATTACCTTCTGGTGTTTTCGATCAAGTGAATGATGCGATTGAAGCTGCATATATAGCACAAAGAAAATGGATAAAAGATTATTCGAAAAATGATCGAGATAAAATTATAGATAAGATGCGCACGGCTGTGATCGATCAGGCTGAATTTTTTGCTGAAATGGTCTTAAAAGAAACAAAGCTAGGTAATTTTCAAGATAAGGTTGCAAAATTAAAACTAACCACGGAAAAAACTCCTGGTGCTGAGATTTTACAAACCGAGACGTTTAGCGGTGATGACGGGCTAACATATATTGAGCAAACTCCTTTTGGTGTTATTGGAGCTGTGACACCAGTTACCAACCCAGTAGACACGATCATTAATAACGGGATTGGAATGCTGGCTGCTGGAAACTCAGTTATATTTAATGTTCATCCTTCATCAAAGGCATCCTGTACTAAAATGGTTGCATTACTAAATGACACTATCACAAATGCTGGTGGTCCAAAGAACTTATTGACAATGGTAGCAAATCCAACTTTAGAAACGGTAGAGCAAATAGCTAATCATAAAAAAATCAAACTTTTAGTTGGAACAGGTGGACCTGGAATGGTGAAAAGCCTGCTGCAATCAGGAAAGAAAGCAATTGGTGCAGGTGCAGGAAATCCGCCTGTAATCGTTGATGAAACTGCCAGTATAGAGAAAGCTGCAGCAGCAATTATTGAAGGAGCTTCTTTTGATAACAACATTTTATGTATTGCAGAAAAAGAAGTATTTGTGGTCGATGACGTTGCAGATGATTTAATTTTTGAACTGTTAAATCAAGGAGCGTACATGCTAGATAAGAATCAATTAGCAAATGCAATGAAACTAACCCTAAAAGAGAACAAAGATAATATTCCTGGTGGTTGTACATATCAGGCGCGTGACTACTTGGTTAATAAAGAGTGGGTAGGAAAAGACGCATCGCTTATTTTAGAAAAAATAGGTGTGAATGCAACCAACGTTAAGCTCTTATTATGTGATGTTGATGAAAATCATCCATATGTTCAATTAGAACAGCTTATGCCACTCCTTCCCATTGTGCGTGTGAAAAATATTGATGAGGCAATCGAACAAGCAGTGAAATGTGAACATGGAAATCGTCATACTGCGGTTATTCATTCCAATCATGTTGAAAATATTACACGTTTTGCGAAAGAGGTAGAAACAACAATTTTTGTTGCAAACGGTTCTTCATTGGCAGGTGTAGGTTACCATGGCGAAGGCTTCGCTACGATGACAATAGCTGGCCCAACCGGAGAAGGTGTTACTTCTGCTAGAAGTTTTACTAGACAACGACGTACTGCAATAACAAACGGTGGACTTAATATTATTGGGTAGGTGAGAGTTATGGCTCAAGCAGTAGGGATGTTAGAGGTACAGGGCTATAGTGTTGCGTTAGTAGCAATGGATGAGGCTTGTAAGGCTGCTGACCTTAAAATAGAAGCAATGGATTGTAATAATCCCTCAAATGAAAGAAAACCGCAAATCCCAGTGATCGTTCAAGTTAAATTTACTGGTAAGCTTTCAGATGTACAAATTGGCTTAGAAGTCGCAAGAAAAACAGCTAGTAATTTTATAGACGATAAAGATATTTTGACCCATTTGATAGCATCGCATGCGGATGGTTTAGAGAATCTATTGCCGCTAGGAAAAGTTAAACAACCGAAGTGATAGCGAAATAAGGAGTACGACGAAATGTATCGTTCAATTGGATTAATAGAAGTCGCAGGGATGACTACTGCTATAAGTAGTGTAGATGCAATGGTAAAAGGTGCATATGTTGAAGTGGTAAATATAGAGCGAATTGGCTCTGGATTAATTACGATCATCATATCTGGTGACTTAGCTTCAGTCCAAGCAGCAGTAGAAGTTGGTATCGAAGCAGCATCTTCACACGGAGAGGTGTTCGGCTTTAAAGTCATACCAAGACCAAGCGAAAGCCTGTATCAACTATATGACCCTGAACAAGCAGGTGAAAATAATGAATAAGTTTGATGCCATAGGTATTGTTGAAACTCAGTATTTTGCCAATGCTCTAGAATTATTAGATCAAATGAGTAAAGCAGCAAATGTAACTTTTCTATCTAGTCAGAATCAGTTAGGTGGAAGGCTCGTTTCCATTGTAATTGGTGGGAATGTGTCAGATGTAAAGACAGCTATTGAGGTTGCTAAAGAAAAAGGTGCTTTACTCGATAACCAACCACTAAAAATGGCATTAACGATAACGAATCCAACTGATCAAATTTTAAAATTTGTGCAAAAAGATGAAGAGGTATCAGGAAAAAAGAATAGTAACAAACAAAAAAAGAGAGATTTGAAGGAGGAAAAAGAATAATGAGTGATTCATTAGGAATTATTGAAACTAGAGGGTTAACAGCATCAATTGAAGCAGCTGATGCGATGTTGAAAGCAGCAAATGTAGAAGTGGTAGGTAGTGAAAAAATTGGTTCAGGATTAGTATCTGTTATTATTAAAGGTGATGTTGGTGCTGTTAAAGCAGCAACAGAGGTAGGAGTAGAAGCGGCAGGAAGAGTTGGAGAAGTAGTAGCTGTTCATGTCATTCCTCGTCCTCATAATGATGTTAACAAACTATTAAAATTGTAAATTGGAAATAATGCTATATTATATTGCTTAAAAATCAAAGGAGGAAATTATAATGAGTGACTCATTAGGAATTATTGAAACAAGAGGTTTAACAGCATCAATTGAAGCAGCGGACGCAATGCTAAAAGCAGCAAATGTAGAAATAGTAGGTAGTGAAAAAATCGGCTCTGGATTAGTATCTGTCATTATTAAAGGTGATGTAGGAGCGGTTAAAGCAGCTACTGAGGTAGGAGTAGAGGCAGCAGGTCGTGTTGGGGAAGTAGTGGCAGTACATGTGATTCCACGTCCACACAATGACATAGCTAAACTTCTGCCAGATTTTTCATAAAGTGGTGAAATATATTGTCTCTAACTAATAAAGATAAGCTATATTCTGTTATTCAACAGGCTGTAATTGATGAATTGCAAACTAAACAATTAACGCTAAAGAATAATGAAACTCAATTTGTACCTGTCAGTATTTCAGCTAGACATGTTCACCTAGAAAAAAAACATGCGGATATTCTTTTTGGATTTAATCATAGGTTTGAAAAATTCAAGGATATATCCCAACCTGGCCAATATTCTTGTGTGGAACAGGTAACTTTAATTGGATCAAAAAATGAAATAGAAAAAGTTAGAGTAGTTGCACCTCTGAGAAAACAGACACAGGTGGAAATTTCTATGACTGATGCTAGGAAACTAGGGGTTTCCCCGCCAGTCCGACACTCTGGAGATTTAAAAGATTCTGCACCTATTAAAATTGTGGGACCAAAAGGTTCTGTAGATTTAAAAGAAGGTTGCATTGTGGCAGATCGTCATATCCATATGTCACCAAAAGATGCACTCGCCTTTAATGTTAGTAATCATCAAAAAGTCAAGATAGAGATTAACGGTCAAAAAGGCGGCATTATGTATAATGTGACGATTCGAATAAGCGATCGCTATGCTTTAGATATGCATATTGATACCGATGATGCGAATGCATTTGGTGTAAGTGGAAAAGAAAAGTTAAAACTATTGAAATAAAAAGATGTAATGTCTTGCTGCTATAAAACAGCATTATTAAAAGAGATTTCCTTAAGGGACTAATCATGTTTAATTTAACCTCTTCTTTTAGGATTATTATTGGAGTAAGAGGGATAAATTAAAGTGCAAGCTATAGATTAATCTAATTGCTGCGCTTATTAATTGTCCTTTAGGGAAAAATCTGTTTTGAGCATGCGTAATAGACTTGTGCTGTTCTTAAGGAACGGGAGGATAATAAATGATTATTGGTAAAGTAGTAAATCGAGTAGTTGCTACAAGAAAATATGATGAAATACAAGGTTAT
Organism: Saliterribacillus persicus; assembly: GCF_003337485.1. Taxonomy (GTDB): domain Bacteria; phylum Bacillota; class Bacilli; order Bacillales; family Amphibacillaceae; genus Saliterribacillus; species Saliterribacillus persicus. The sequence goes on along the minus strand of NZ_QPJJ01000005.1, from coordinate 108,663 downwards.
AAGTTATTAATCATTGAACCATATTATGAAGAGGACAAAAAATTCTTTGTTGCTGCCGACACAATAGGTGCTGGGGTTGGAGAATTAGTTCTTGTATCATTTGGAAGTTCGGTTCAAACTGCTTTAACAAGAAAAGCACCAATCGATGCTTTGGTTGTTGGAATTGTAGATCAAGAACCTATTTAACAATAGAGAGTTAATAGACAGCAAAATCTAGCATGATTAGGAGTAGTTTATGATGAGAGTACTAGTCATCGGTGGAGTAGCCGCAGGGATGTCAGCTGCTTCGAAAATTAGAAGAATGGATGAATTCGCTGAGATAATTGTTTACGAAAAAGGTGCTTTTATTTCTTATGGTGCATGTGGGTTACCGTATTATCTATCAGGAGATAATGATGATCATAAAAAAATGATTGCACGTACAAAAGAACAATTTGAGAAAAAAAATATCCAAGTGAACTTACATCATGAAGTGGTCAAAGTAGCACCTAATCGAAATCAAATTATGGTAAAGGACTTAAATAGTGGAAATATATTTATCGATCATTATGATAAATTGATGATTGGAACAGGAACAGAGGCTATTTTCCCTCCTTTTGATGGAGCAAACTTAAGAAATATTCATGTTCTTAAGACGATGGAAGATGGTTTATATCTTCATGAATTATTAGAAAACCCAGAAATTAAAGATGTAAGTATTGTTGGTGGAGGTTACATTGGAATTGAAGTTGCTGAAGCAATGCATAAAAGAGGGAAAAATGTACGAGTTATCGAGCAAGTTGATCGAATTTTAACTCCTTTTGAAACCGAAATTACCGATATTGTAACAGAACACATACAAGAAAAAAATATTGCATTACATTTGGGCGAAAGTGTTAAAGGATTTAAAGGTGATGAAAAGGTTAATGAGATTATTACAGACAAAGGAAGTTATCCAACTGATTTAGTGTTTGTTTCCATTGGTGTCAAACCTGCCACTAAATTTTTGCAAGGAAGCGGCATAACATTGGCAGACAATGGTGCGATAGTTGTTGATCGTGAAATGAGAACAAACATAGAAGATATTTATGCAGCAGGAGACTGTGCAGAAGTATATAACTTTATAAAGCAGGAAAATGACTATATACCTTTAGGAACAAATGCAAATAAATGCGGAAGAATTGCGGGTGCAAATATAGCTGGTGAACGGAATAAATATATCGGTACTTTAGGAAGTGCTGCTGTCAAAATTTTAGATCTAGAAATAGGCAGAACTGGTCTTTCAGAAGTCGAAGCAACTGCATTAAAAATAGATTATGTTACAGAGTTTGTCAAAACAGCCAATCATCCGGGTTATTATCCTGGACAACAGCCTATTTGGATAAAATTAATCTGTGAAAAGCGATCCGGGAAAATTATTGGCGCTCATGCGGTTGGATATACAGATGTAGTACTTAGAATTGATATGTTTGCAATCGCTATTCAAAATGAAATGACTGCAGAAGAGCTAGGTATGACGGATCTATGCTATGCCCCACCATTTGCTGGTGTTTGGGATGCAGTTCACATTGCAAGTAATGCGATTAAATAGAAGGAGGTAAACATATGAGCAAACAATTAACATTACAGGAAGCAGTAAGTTCTGTAGCTAATGGAAGTAGATTAGCGCTCGGTGGTAATGTTTTACATCGTGCACCAATGGCATTTGTAAGAGAGCTCACTCGTCAAAAAAAGAAAGATTTAAAATTAGTAAAAACCGCTGGAGCACATGATATCGATTTACTCTGTGCAGTAGATGCTGTATCCGTTGTGGATGCTGGATTTGTTAGTTATGAAACCGTATATGGATTACCTCCTCATTATCGCAATTCCGTTCAAACCGGGAAAGTAAAAGCAAATGAGCACGCGTGTTACACTGTCATTAGTGCACTTAGAGGTGCGTCCACTAATGTTCCTTTTATGCCTGTTAATGGATTGAAATATGGTGATTTAATAGATAAAAATGATTATTTTTTAGTGGTAGAAGATCCATTTACGAAAGAACCTGTCACACTAGTTCGTTCGATTTTCCCTGATGTTGCTATTATCCATGTACATGCATGTGATGAAGAGGGAAATGCCATTATTGAAGGTCCCAAATATGAAGATATACTAATGTCAAGAGCTGCTGAGCGTGTAATTATAACGACCGAGCAAATATTACCGTCACATGCTATGAAACAATATAAAGATAGAATTGATATACCTGGCTTTCTAGTTAGTAATATAGTGAAAGCTCCAAATGGAGCAAAACCTACTGCATGCTATAAAAAATATGATGTTGATGAGAAGGCTCTAAGAAGCTTTTTGAAGTTTAAAACCCAAGATGAGATTTACCAATGGGTAGATCAATATTCTAATAGTGATCATTCTGGCAAAAGGAGGACTTTTGCATGAGTACAGATTACCGAATCAGTGATTTGATGACATGTGTAATTGCCAACTTATTGAAAGATAGAGAAACTGTTTTTCATGGTGTTTCCTCACAACTACCAATGGTAGCAATGCATTTAGCCAAAAACATGCATGCACCAAATCTCGTTCACTTAAATATACCGGGTGGTGTTAATCCATCTTCTATCAAACAATCTTCCTTCTCTTCTGCTGGAGCTGATTTAGTAGATAAAAGTGAATCTTATTTTCCTTTGGATGAAATTTTTGATTTATCGATGCGTGGAAAACTGGATGTTGCTTTCTTAGGTGGAATTCAATTTGATATAAATGGTAATGTAAATGCTTCTGTCATTGGTGATTACAATAAACCAAAAGTTCGTTTGCCCGGTGGAGCTGGCAGTGCAGTATTAATACCAACTGCAAAAAAAGCTATCATATGGCGTACTAAGCATGACAAGAGAACTTTTGTGAAGGAAGTTGATTTTAAAACAACAAGAGGTAATTTGTGGAAGATTGTTACGCCGTTATGTGTATTTGTATATAAGAATGGCCAACTTCAGTTAGACTCCATTCATCCACATACAACAATAGAAGAAGTTCAGGAAAATACTGCTTTTCCATTGATTTATGATCATATTACATATACAGAATTACCAACAAAAGCACAATTGCAAAAACTGAAAATAATTGATCCATATGATTACAGATCAGTAGAGTTTTAATTAAATTTCTGTAAAAGAAGCGAGAATTTTGTCGAAAATTAGATTGACAATGTGGGTGGTTTTTCATTATAATCAGCTTGTCACAGAATTTTTTGAAAATTGTTAAAAATAACATAAATCACTTATATAGAGAGAAAAGTGATAGACTAAAAAGCTTTGGATGACCAAACTTTCTATTTAATGTAGAAGGCTTTCATAAATATAAATTAGGGGGAAAAAGAGATGAAAAAGACATGGTGGCTATTAGCAATGGGGATATTTATGCTGTTATTTGCTGTTGCTTGTGGTGGAGCTGATGAGCCTGAATCAGAATCAAATGAAGAGGGTTCTGAGGAAGAGGCAAGCGAAGAATCGAAAAGTGTAGCAATTGTTTTAACAGATCAAATTGGGGTTAACCCGTTTTTTGAGCAAATTGTTACTGGTGCAGAGAAAGCAGCAGAGGAAACAAATGTGGATATTTCAGTAATCGAATCATCCGATCCATCAGAAGTTACACAGAACTTAGAAGTAGCTGTAGCAGAAGGATATGATTTAATCCTAACAGCGACTTTTGATGCGGTAGATCCATTAACTGCTATCGCTGAAAAAAATCCGGAGCAACAATTTGCTATAATTGATGCTGTCGTTGATCTACCAAATGTTAAGAGTGCTGAGTTTAGAGAATATGAAGCATCGTATTTACTTGGTGCAGCAGCAGGATTAGCAACGGAAACAGATACGGTTGGTATGGTAGCTGCAATGGATATTGCTTTACTAGACAAATATATTGTAGGTTTTGAACAAGGCTTAGCTTCAGTAAATGAAGATGCAGAAATGCTCGTGAACTATGTCGGTAGCTTTGCTGATCCTACGAAGGCAAAAGAACTAGCATTACTACAAAATTCAAATGGTGCTGATTTTGTTGCAGCAGCAGCTGCTGTCAGTGATTTAGGCGTATTTGAAGCTGCAAGTGAAGAAGGTTTTTATGCTTCAGGACAAGATATTGATCAGACTGTAAAGGATCCTGAACATATTGTATTGTCACAGCTTAAAAATACCGATGTTGTGGCATATGATTTTGTTGCAAGCTTTGGTAATGGAGAGTTTGAAACGGACAACCAATCCTTTGGCTTAGAAGAAGGAGGAGTTGGACTAACTTTCGTAACGGCTGATTCGGAGTCTCCGCTCAACGAATTCATAGGTCAGGATGTTATTGATCAGCTTATAGAAATTAAAGATAAAATTATTAGTGGCGAGATTACAGTAGATAATCCACTAGAAAATTAAGGGTTTGGGCTGCTATTGAAGCAGCCCATTGCTATTTGGAGGGATAACTTTGTTACTTGAACTTACAGGCATTACAAAAAAGTATGGTGATTTTTTTGCTAATAAAAAAATTGATTTCTCCTTAGAAGAAAATGAAATACATGCTATTGTAGGGGAAAATGGAGCAGGTAAAACCACGCTTATGCGTATGCTCTATGGCATGGAAACTCCCACAGAAGGTAGTATCTCTGTAAGAGGTATAAAGCATAAAATCAACAACCCTAATGAAGCCATTAAGCTAGGTATTGGCATGGTACATCAACATTTTATGTTATTTCCCTCCTTTACTATTGCCGAAAATATTGTTTTTCATCATGAACCAAAAAAAGGCATCCTTTACAATCGCAAAAAAGCAGAAGAAGAGGTAGCTATTCTAGCAAAAAAGTATGGAATGAATATTGATCCATCCCAACTTATTAGTGATGCTCCAGTTGGTGTTCAGCAGCGTGTTGAAATATTAAAGGTCTTATATCAAGGAGCAGATATTATTATCTTAGATGAACCTACTGCTGTTCTTACTCCTTTAGAAGTAAAGGATCTACTTATTAGCTTGAGAAATTTATCAAAGCAAGGTAAGAGCATTATATTGATTACACATAAACTTAATGAAGTGATGCAAGTAACGGATCGTGTGACTGTACTTAGAGATGGTCAAGTAACGGGTTCATTAAAAACAAAGGAAACAGATACAGGGCACCTTTCTAAGTTGATGGTAGGTCGAGAATTAGCGAAAAAAGAAAAAACAGAAGTCAAAGTTGGAGCCTCGATTTTATCTATCGAGCATTTAAATATCATAGAGAATTCTTCAAAAAAGAAATTATTAGAAGATATTAATTTTCAAGTTAAAGCTGGAGAAATAGTTGGTATTGCAGGGGTATCTGGAAATGGGCAATCAGAGCTTATTGCAGCAATTACGGGATTATTACAAGTGAATGAAGGTAGTATTCACTTAGCAGATATAGATATTACAAATCTCTCTGTGCGACAAATACGTGAAGCAGGACTAGCCCATATTCCAGAAGATCGCTATTTGTGGGGCTCAGCAAAAACAGCAAGTGTAGAAGATAATCTTATGATGACAGAGTACAGAAAAAAGGCATTTCAAAAAAATGGAATATTACATACAAATGTTATTCGTAAATTTGCCAAAGAAACCATTAATAAATTTTCTATTAAAACTACCTCACAAGAGGAAAGTGCACAAAATTTATCGGGTGGAAACTTACAAAAATTAATTGCTGCTCGTGAAATACAGCAAAATACTCCTTTTTTATTAGCAGCTGAACCAACACGAGGTGTTGACATTGGCGCGATGGAATTCATTCACGAGCAATTATTGATGAAAAGAAATAATGGCGATGGTGTGCTACTTATTTCATCTGAATTATCAGAGATACTATCTATTGCAGATCGAGTATTAGTTATGTTTGAAGGAAAAATTGTCGGTGAGTTTACTCAAGCTGATGTTAGTGATGAGAAAATTAGCTTATTGATGGCAGGAGGTAAACATGAACAAGGTTAAGAATAGTGCCTCGAAAATGATGCAACCACTTCTAGCTATTGTGGTAGGTCTCATAGTGGGAGCTATTGCAATGGTATTAGCTGGAGAATCAGTATTGAACACCTATCATGAGATGTGGAAGGGAGCCTTTGGTAATTTTTATTTCTTTACAAGCACATTAGAGCGATCCATTCCGATTATCTTAGCAGGCCTTGGAGTTGCCTTTGCATTTCGAGCTGGATTCTTTAATCTTGGTGCAGAAGGTCAACTTGTACTTGGTGCAGTAACTACAGCAATAGTAGTTGTATATTTACCATTCACTGGTGTTATAGCAATAATAATTGCTATCTTTTCAGGTATGGTTATTGCAGGATTATGGTCTTTTTTTGCGGGATGGATGGAGCAAAGATTTCAAATAAATTTATTAATTTCTACATTATTGTTAAATTACATTGCTGTTTTATTTGCCGGATATCTTGTAAGTGAACCTTTTAGAGACACTTCAAGTGCAGGCGGCGTACCTCAATCAGTTATGATTAATGATGCAGTTAAGTTACCGGCATTATTTGAAGGTACAAATCTTCATATGGGATTTATATTTGCAGTAGTTGCAACCATTATATTAGCCTTCATTATAAAACGGACAACGTTTGGATATGAGGTTAGAATGCTTGGTCAAAATAGATTTTTTGCACAATATGGTGGTATTAATCGTAAAAAAGTAATGTTTACTAGCATGTTAATAAGTGGAATGTTAGCAGGTTTAGGTGGTGGTGTTGAAGTTTTGGGGATGCACTATCGTTTTATTGAAGGTGCTTTAACTACACCTCAATTTGCATGGACTGGTTTGATGGCAGCTTTATTAGCTAATTCTAATCCAATAGGAACAGCAGTAATGGCTATATTTTTAGCTGCTTTAGATACCGGGTCATTAGGTGTGGAAAGAAATACAGACGTACCGAATGCGATCTCTGATATCATTCAAGCCGTATTAATCATTTTTATCTCAGCTAGATTCACATTTACATTCCTTAAATTAAAAAAGAAAGAGGGGAAAAAGCATGGAAAGTCTATTTGATCTCTCTTTAATCAATTCGACGTTGCGAATGATGGCCCCTCTGCTTTTAGCAGGTCTGGGTGGTGCAATTTGTGCAAGAGTAGGAATTTTTAATGTCGGTTTGGATGGGTTAATGCTAATGGGAGCATTCCTTGGTATTGCTGCCAATGTGCTTTTTGAGAATTTAATATTAGCAACGTTATTTGCAGTGATTGGAACAGCCATATTCTCTTTAATCCTTGGTTATTTAATTATAAACCTTCAAGCCAACATGATCGTTGTTGGGATTGCTCTAAACTTCCTTTCTATTGGAATCACAACCTTTACACTTCGGACAATGTTTGATGTAAAAGGGGCTTACTATGATAATGAAATGGCGGGATTACCAGTTATACATATCCCGATTATTCGAGAAATTCCGATAATAGGTAATATATTTTCTGGACAAACACCAATCGTATATTTAGGGATTCTTATCACTATACTTTTATTCTTTTTCTTTCGATCCACGGTTCTTGGGTCGAGATACGACGCTGTTGGAATAAATCTTACAGCTGCTAAAAGTCAAGGAATTAAGGTGAAAGCAATTCAATATCAAGCAATTATAATATCAGCTGTTTTGTGTGCACTTGGTGGTGTACAATTATCCTTAGGACAAGTTACGATGTTTTCAGAAAATATGACTGCTGGAAGAGGTTTTATTGCTTTAGTAGCAACCATGCTTGGTCAATCAAATCCTTTCGGGGTTTTCTTATCTAGTGGATTATTTGGCTTTACGGAAGCAATCAGTATACGCATGCAAAGCATGAATATACCTACTAATTTTACCTTGATGTTACCTTATGTTATTACAATTGTAGCAATGTTTATTTTTAAGGATAAGACACAATTAAACGCTTTGAAAAATAACACCGGGAGTACAAGGTAATAGACTAATCTTCGAGGAGTGATCAGATGAAAAAAGCAGATCGATTAAAAAAAGCTAAAACACCGCCACGTAATGAAAAGTATGGAGATCGTTTACCACCGGGGCAAACACTCACGAAAAAATTCCCTATTCTCCACGAGGGTGAAGTGCCTGAATATGATATGAATACATGGAGTCTTCGCGTTTTTGGTGAAGTAGAAGATGAGAAAACGTTTAGCTATGATGATTTAATGAAGATGCCACAAACAACGATTGTTCGTGATATTCATTGTGTTACAAGATGGTCTAAATTTGACAATACGTTTACAGGAGTGAAGTTTTCAGATTTCTTAAAAGCACTCAATATAAAGGATAATGTAAAACATGTCATGGTTTATGGGGATCAAGATTATGAAAGTAATATCCCTTTAGAAGATTTACTTCATGATGATATTCTGATTGCACATAGTTATGAAAACGAACCTTTAACACCACAGCACGGTTATCCATTTCGACTTATTGTTCCACACCTTTATTTTTGGAAAAGTGTAAAATGGATTACAGCAATTGAGTTTTTAGAAGAAGATCGCCCTGGATTTTGGGAAAGAAATGATTTTCATAACTACGGTGACCCATATAAAGAAGAACGTTTTTCTACAGATGACGGATATATGCCAGAAGATGAATGGCTTAAGAAGGATTTTGATTAATATGTATTTAACGAACTTAAAAATAGAATCTGACCTTTTAGCCAAAAAAGCAATCGTATGTGGGGATCCAAATCGCGCGAAATTTATTGCAGCTGAATTAGAAAATACCACCGTATTAGCTGAGAACAGAGAATACGTAACCTATGGTGGAACATATCAAAATGAAAAAGTAGTAGTTGTCAGTCACGGTGTTGGTGCTTCTGGAGCAGCTATTTGTTTTGAACAGTTAATCCAAGGTGGAGTGGAAGAAATCATTCGAGTGGGAACTGCCGGCTCATATCAAAAAGAAATCCAACCAGGTAGTCTTGTGATTAGCACAGCAGCAGTTTCGAAGGACGGATTATCAAAACAAATTGCGCCAGAAGGTTTTCCCGCTGTAGCTGATATCTCCGTAACACAAGCGTTACTTGATGCGAGTAAAAAATATGATTTCAAGATACACAGTGGTATCACCTTAACATTGGATGTATTTTATGAAGGAGCTTTATCTTTTCCACACCATCTTTATCAAAAAGCTGGAGTGCTTGCAGTCGAAATGGAGATTTCTGCTTTATTTACGATCGCTGCAATTCGAGGGATAAAAGCTGGAGCAATTGTTGCAATTGATGGCTTTGCAGATGCTGATTTAGCGGAAGAATATGACCCACATAATCAGCAGGTTGCAGCAGCTATTGAGAAAGAATCAAAAATTGCACTAGAAGCATTGATTCATATTAAATGAGAAAAAGTAGCTATGAAGGATAAAAAATCCTCCATAGCTACTTTTATTAGATTCATAGGTTATTTCTTTTTTTCTTCTTCCATTGCTTTTATGAGTTGTTGTTCATCTTGTTCCCAATCCCATTTTGGATTAATTCTATCGAGAAAGGCTTCAATTTGTTCAGCAGTTAAATCTTTTTCACCAGTAGAATGATTTAGATAAGATTTCAATTCCCAAGAGCCACCCTTTTGATTTTGAGGTGTTTTCCACTTAACGGTAAAAATATAATCAGATTGATCAATAGTTGCATGGATGAGTAATATTTCTTTGTGTAGTATAAAATTACTTAGTTCCAAATCCATCACCCCTTCTTGCTAGTTGTACTTCATATTATAACATACACATCACTTATATAATTGCTAATACTCAATTATATATGGCTATTCATCAATTATAGGGTAGTTGAATATAACAGTAATAGATAAAGGATGGAGGGATACAATGGCAGTTGTTAAAGCGACTGAAGAAGATGTGAAGTTATTGGCTAGACTGATGAGAGCAGAAGCGGAAGGTGATGGACAATTAGGAATGCTAATGGTTGGTAATGTAGGAGTGAATAGAGCAAGAGTTAGTTGTATAGATTTTTCTGATGTCAATACCATTAGAAGAATGGTTTATCAAAGTCCAGGAGGATTTGAAGCGACTCAAAAAGGATATTTCTTTCAACGTGCGAGGGAAAAAGATATTGAGTTAGCCAGAAAAGCAATTAAAGGCTTAAAGTATCACCCAGCAAGTTATTCTTTATGGTTCTTTATGCCAGAAGGAAGCTGTCCCCCGCAGTGGTTTGGTCAATGGAATACAGGTAGATATAAAAGTCACTGTTTTTATAGTCCAACAGCTACTGATTGTAATGAAGTATATGGTACTTTTTAAAAAATATGCCCTAAAGGCTCTCCTTTAGGGCAGTATTTATGAGTATTATTTTTTAGACTCAACAGTTAATTTCGGAAATAATAATGTAAGGATGAAGGTGAGGATTCCGATTCCGAACATAACTAGGTAAACGGTATGGAGGGAAGAGGTCAATCCGTTTTGGATCAATTCTAATAAGCTAGGACTTAGTTGCTCGCGCCTTGCTTCATCTAATAATATTTCTGTATTTGCTACACTTTGATCTTCATTTCGATCGATGAAATAATGACGTAGCTGTTGATTTAAAATTCCACCTAAAAAGGCTGCGCCTACCGCACTTCCAATTATCCTCATAAACATATTTAAGGAAGTCGCTACTCCTCTTTTTTCCCAAGGTACGGTACTTTGGATTGCAACAATAAAAGTAGTGCTCGTTAGCCCCATTCCTATACCGACTATAAAAGAACTGATCCCTGCATAAACGGGACCTTTCAAAGGGTCTAGAAAAACAAATAAAAATGTACCGATTAGTAAAGCGGTTCCCCCCATAATTGCAGTTGGACGAAATCCAATTTTAATGACAAGATGCCCAGCTATTGTAGCGGCAATGGGCCAACCAATTGATAAAGTACTTAAAGTAAATCCAGCCACAATTGCGGAATGTTCCATTACACCCTGTACATAGGTTGGTAGGAAGCTAGATAATCCTAATATAATCATCCCTGAAAATAATGTAGCAAGATTACTTATGACAATCAATTTATTTTGCCACAATTCTAAAGGCATCATAGGTGATTTCGTACGATACTCATGGTAAACAAAATAGCTTATTGCTATGAAAAATAACCCCAGTAAGCTAAGTGTTTCAAAAGAGGTCCAAGACCAAACAGCTCCTGCTTGTACAAATACGATAATAAGTGCAGATATTGCGATAAAAAACAATCCTGCGCCAAGATAATCAATCGATTTTTTAGTTGTATCAACTTCTTCATGGAAAAATAAATACACACCAATCATTCCAATAATTCCTAGTGGTATGTTCATCCAAAAAATCCAAGCCCAATGTACATAGTTTACGATAATTCCGCCTAGAAGCGGACCAATAACAGAAGAGATGCCCCACACACTGGCTAAGTATCCTTGAATCTTTGACCGTTCTTTAATGGTATACATATCCCCCACGATGGTTGTCACAATTGGTTGAATTGCGCCTGCACCGATACCTTGAATCACCCTAAATATAATTAATAAAGTCATCGTATCTGCTAGTCCACAAAGTATGGAACCAACTAAAAAAATAATAACACCAATTAAGAAGATTGGTTTCCTTCCAAATAGATCTGATAATTTTCCGTAAATCATCGTAGTTACTGCTTGCATTAAAAGAAAACTGGAGAAAACCCAGCTATACATAGAAAATCCGCCTAAGTCACTGACAATATTAGGCATGGCAGTAGCGACAATGGTACCTTCTATTGCCGCTATAAACATGGATAGAATGAGTGCTATTAAGACAAGGGTGCGTTTTGTTTCTTTATTTTTGCCAGACATTAGGTTCCTTCCTTTGCAGTTCGTGTTATGCAATTTTACCATATTATAAGAAGGAACAATAGAGAGGAAAAAATAGTATCATTTAATTAACTTCAAACGTCTAAAACGAGTGAGATCATGGTGTCTTTATTTAGAAGTATGATAAAATATAGAAAATATAGGAGAATGAGAGGTGTATTTATGTTAACGAGAAGAATGGATCATTTATTGGAGCACTTTATTGAAAATGGACCACCTGGTGCAGCATTAAAAGTAGTTCAAAATGGCAAAATTTTATATGAAGGCTTTCATGGTGTGGCAGATATAGAAGCGAAAGAACCAATCAAACAAGATACGATTTATCGCATTTATTCTATGTCAAAAATTATTACGTGTGTTGCCGCGCTTAAATTATTGGAAGAAGGAAAGTTTTTACTCTCAGATCCATTAGAAGATTATTTACACGAATTTAGAAATATGGAAGTAATTAAAGGAAAAGACGATCAAAAAATACATACAGTAAAAGCAAAACGTTCTATTAGAATTAAAGATTTATTTACAATGACATCTGGTTTAGTTTATGGGGGAGATAATACCGAAGTAGAAAGAATGACGAGACAAATCATGATAAAGGTAAGAGATGATGAATCAATAGATAATCATTCCAAATTAAGATTGTTGTCTAAACAATTGGCAACGCTACCATTAGAATTTGAACCTGCTAGTGAATGGAAGTATGGTTTAAGTCATGATGTTTTAGGAGCATTAATTGAAGTCATATCCGGAAAATCATTTGGAACATATCTTAAAGATGAAATCTTTGACCCGCTACAGATGAATGATACTTTTTTTAAAGTGCCTGAAGATAAAAAGAGTAGATTGGCTTCCTTATACGATAGAGATGAAGCTGGCAACCTGAAAAGAAATACAATACTAGATAGTGCAGCAGAACCAATCGCTGTTTTTGAAAGCGGCGGAGCAGGTCTTCATTCAACACTAGATGACTACAGTAAATTTGCCCAAGCTCTTGCAAATGGTGGTAAATATAAAAAGTATCAACTGCTCAGCCCACATACTATTTCTTTACTTTCAACCAATCATCTAACACCTGCTTTATTAAACAGTGAGGGATGGGATGCTGAAACAGGATATGGTTATGGATTAGGCGTGAGAGTGATGATTGATAAAGCAAAAGGGGGCAGCAATAGCTCAATTGGGGAGTTTGGTTGGTCAGGTCTCGCCGGTACGTATGTAAGTATAGACCCGCTTCATCAATTAAGTGTTGTGTATATGCAACAAATGCTTCCGAACTTTGAAGCATACCACCAGCCAAGAATTAGAAATGTAGTTTATGGTTCACTCTATTAAAAATAACTCGAGGTGAAAAGAAATGGCATTATTAACTTGTAACTTTTTTTCTGAAACATTAGTAATTAATACGTCTATGACTGTCATTCTGCCCCAAGATACCAACAATCAAATAGGAATGAAAAACAATTTAAATGAAGGAAAGTTTAAGACATTGTACTTGCTCCACGGGTATAGTGATGACCATACAATCTGGACCAGAAGGACATCTATTGAAAGATACGTAGCTGAAACTGGAATTGCAGTTGTCATGCCACAAGTAGATCATAGCTTTTATGCGGATATGGTGTATGGAAAAAAATATTGGACGTTTATTAGTGAAGAACTTCCAAGAATAGCGCGATCGTTTTTCCCTTTGTCTGATAAAAGAGAGGATAATTTTGTGGCAGGACTTTCTATGGGCGGATATGGCGCATTTAAATGGGCACTTAGAAAACCAGACATGTTTGCAGCGGCAGCAAGTCTTTCAGGTGTATTAGACCTTGCCAACCGTGAAGAAGTAGCAAATCAAGACGATCCAATAGTAAAAAGCTTATACCATGTATATGGTAATAATAAAATAAACAATACAGAAGAAGATTTATTTTATTTAATTAAAAATTTAAAAGAGAAGAATATAGAGCTTCCTAAGTTGTATCAAGCCTGCGGGACAGAAGATTTTTTATTTGAAGGAAATAAAGAATTTAAAGCTCATACAGATGAACTTGGTATAGAAACACAAACGACATTTGATCCAGGCACGCATGAATGGGGATATTGGGATGATCATATCCAACGTGTATTAAAATGGTTACCCCTGTAAATCCATAATAATGAAGCTTTATTTCTATCATTGGTTCAGGTATAGTGTATAAAAGGTGTGTTGAATTGGGTATATAACTTATGTAAAATTACAGCTTAAATAAAGGGATGATACTTACTTCATTACATTGTAAGTATCATCCCTATCTTCTATAATTTACTGTTTTGTATAAAACTGAAATTTCTTAATATGAAGAAATAATTTTTTTGAACCATTTTACATTTATTCCATTAAGTCCGCCACAATTTTATATGATTCTAAACGTGCTTTGTGATCATAAATTTGCGAATTAATAATAACCTCATCTGCTTTAGTAGCCTTTATGAACGCATTTAGTTTTTCTTCCACGATTCTTTTATCACCAATCATGGTTGCATCTTGATTTAATGTTTTTTCCACTGAAGCTTTTTCATAGCTACTCCACACTTCATCAATATTATCAATCGGAGGTAAAAGCGCAGATGGTGTTCCGCGTACTAGGTTTAAAAACTGCTGTTGTTGGGAAGTGGCTAACCACTTAGATTTTTCTTCACTATCCGAAGCAACAATATTAACAGCCACCATAGCATAAGGTTCCTTTAAAATAGAAGAAGGTTTAAAATGATCATGATAAATTTTCAAAGCAGGTAAGGTGTAATCTGGTGAAAAATGACTGGCAAAGGAAAAAGGCAATCCCTTTTCAGCAGCTAATCTTGCACTAAAATTACTTGAACCAAGCAACCAAATGGGTACATTAGCATTTTCTCCTGGGATCGCACGTACTCTTGCTTCACCGTTAAAATAGGCTTCCAATTCTTCCACCTGCTGTGGGAAGTCTTCTGCTGTTGCGTTTAGGGTCCTTCTTAAAGCATATGCTGTTGCCTGATCACTACCAGGCGCCCTTCCAAGTCCAAGGTCGATTCTATTCGGATATAAAGCGTCTAGCGTTCCAAACTGTTCTGCAATTACTAGTGGGGCATGGTTAGGTAACATTACTCCACCTGAACCTACTCGGATCGTTTTAGTTTGTGAAGCTATATGTCCGATAACTACTGAAGTAGCAGAACTTGCTATGCCTGGCATGTTATGGTGTTCTGCCAGCCAATATCTATGATAACCTAATTTTTCAACATGTTGCGCTAAATTGGCACTATTTTGAAAGGATGTCGAAATCGTTTGATTGTGTAATACAGGTGCCAAATCTAATACAGATAACTTGGCTCCTTGGATAGAATGTGTCAATGTTGTTCCCCCTTATCATCTAATTATTAAGAAATGATACGTTTAAAAGGAACGTAAGTCTAATAATCTGCTTGCGAATAAAGGAGGAGTTTACTTTGATAAAATTGAAAAGAGTATACGAAGATGTGGATAAAAATGATGGCCTTCGCATATTAGTGGATCGAGTGTGGCCGAGAGGAATTTCAAAAGAGAAAGCATCACTTGATGAGTGGTTAAAGGAAATTGGACCATCCTCGGAACTTAGAAAATGGTTTAATCATGATAAAGATAAATTTCGTGCGTTTGAAGAGAAGTATAAAGAACAATTAAACGAAGATGACAAAAAAAGAGAAGCACTTGAGCAATTAAGGAAATGGAGTAAAAAGAATGAAACCATTAGCCTTATTTTTGCAGCGAAAGAAGTGAAATACAATCACGCCCGAGTTCTTCAACTAATTTTACAGGATGATCAGAATTCAGGTGAAAAAAATAATAAAAGCAATAAAAAAAGCTCCTAAATGAATAGGAGCTTTCTTTAAATCAGCTAAAATTAGTTTTTTGTAACGTTAGCTGCTTGTGGTCCACGATTTCCTTCTTCGATTTCGAAAGACACGCTTTGACCTTCTTCAAGTGTTTTAAAGCCGTCGCCTTGGATAGCAGAGAAGTGAACGAATACATCGTCTTGACCTTCTACTTCAATAAATCCAAAACCTTTGTCTGCGTTAAACCATTTTACTGTACCTTGTACCATATATATTTCCTCCTAGTGTGAACCGTTCACACAAATGTATTACTATTCTTGCTCTTGCCTCAAAACGAAAACTTAACGTTACGATACTTGAAGGTGTCATCGAACAAAATAGCTAAGGCAATTATAACAGGCATTTTTGAGAAATGCAAGTTCAGTTAATAAAAAATTCGAAAGTAGCGTAGAAAGGTTTTTATCATAAAGGATCAAAAAAAGGATCGAAAAAAATATGCAAAAATTTTTTAAGCTTTTAATTATTTAGAGGATAGTTAGATAAAATATCCAGCTTTCTTTTATAATAAAAGTGTATAGACTGGTCTAAACTTAAGCAGTATTATATGTAGGAATAACTAAAAAGTATAGATTTCCTTATATAGACGAAAAAACTTGAAATAAGGTGATATAATCTATAATATAGACAGATGGACAATACGGATAATTGAAATGAGGGTTTAGCATGGTGAAACAATCGATTTATTCGTTAATGTTTAACGAATTACAAGATTGGATTGTAGAAAGTGGACAAAAAAAATTTCGTGCCCAACAAGTGTGGGACTGGCTTTATAAAAAACGAATAAAAAGTTTTGACGAGATGACTAATTTAAATAAAGATTTAATCGGAAAATTAGAAAATAATTTTCTAATGGGTACCTTAACTGAAGAGATTAAACAAGAATCAAAGGATGGAACCATTAAGTTCTTATTTAAGTTGGAAGATGGGAATTTAATTGAAACTGTTCTTATGAAGTTTAATTATGGTTATTCAGTATGTGTTACAACACAGGTTGGATGTAGTATTGGTTGTACTTTTTGCGCGAGTGGACTATTAACGAAAAATAGAGATTTAACTGCTGGCGAAATTGTAGAACAAATTCTTAAAGTTCAACATCATTTAGATGATAAGGAAAAAGAAGAAAGAGTAAGCCACATTGTTGTGATGGGAATAGGAGAACCTTTTGATAATTATGATGCGTTGATGAGCTTTTTACGCATTGTTAACGATCAAAATGGACTCTCTATTGGAGCAAGACATATAACTGTATCTACTAGTGGATTAGCCAACAAAATTTATGATTTTGCAGATGAAAACATCCAAATTAATTTGGCGGTATCCTTACATGCTCCGAACAATGAATTAAGAACAAAAATCATGAAAATCAATCGTGCATTTCCTTTAGAGAAGCTAATGCCAGCAATTGATTATTATTTAGAAAAAACAAATAGACGTATTACATTTGAATATATTTTACTGAGAGATGTAAATGATCATAAAGAAGAGGCTAGAGAGCTTGTGAAGCTTCTTAAAAACAAACGACATTTATCCTATGTTAATTTAATTCCATATAATCCTGTAGATGAACACAATCAGTATGAACGAAGTGAAAAGCAGGCGATTTTAGACTTTTATCAGGTTCTATTAGAAAACGGAATAAATGGCGGCGTAAGGGTTGAACACGGAACAGATATTGATGCTGCATGTGGACAGTTAAGAAGTAAACAAATAAAAAAAGATAAGCAAAAAGCATAAATTCAACAGATCAAACTACCTTTAACATAAGGTAGTTTTTTTTATTAGAAATGCAATCGATTGCTTTTTGTAACCATTTATGCACAAAATCCATAACATGTTATATTCTAATTTACTATTGACAGTAAACGTTTTAATGGTATGATAAAAACAAGCGCAATCGATTGCGCATATAGGTTTATGATTATTATTTAGATTATAATGTAAAAACTAAAAAAATTAATTTGAAAAGTTTGTTGATGTTGTGAATGGAGGAAATGAAAATGAAACAATGGTGGAAAGAAGCAGTTGCTTATCAAGTGTACCCTAGAAGCTTTAAGGACTCCAGTGGTGATGGAATTGGAGATATAAAAGGAATAATACAAAAAATAGAATATTTAAAAAACCTTGGAATTGATGTAATTTGGATATCACCAATATACGAATCTCCAAACGATGATAATGGTTATGATATAAGCGATTATAAAGCAATAATGAAAGATTTTGGTACGATGGAAGATTTTAATGAATTATTAAAAGTTGTTCATGATCATGGTATGAAGTTAATTATGGATTTAGTTATCAATCATACCTCAGATGAACATGAATGGTTTGTGGAATCAAAATCCTCAAAGGATAATC
Organism: Saliterribacillus persicus; assembly: GCF_003337485.1. Lineage (GTDB taxonomy): Bacteria > Bacillota > Bacilli > Bacillales > Amphibacillaceae > Saliterribacillus > Saliterribacillus persicus. The sequence continues at coordinate 90,640 of NZ_QPJJ01000005.1, read as the reverse complement.
CTTATAGAGATTATTATATTTGGCATCCGCCAGTTAAAGGTGCTGAACCTAATAACTGGGAATCTATTTTCGGAGGTTCAGCATGGGAGTATGATGAAAAAACTGGAGAATATTATATGCATGTGTTCTCAAAAAAACAACCAGATTTAAATTGGGAAAATGCAAAAGTTCGATATGAGTTATATGATATGGTGAATTGGTGGTTAGATAAAGGTATTGATGGGTTTAGAGTGGATGCAATTTCTCATATTAAGAAAACAAAAGGTTTTCCTAGTCTGCCTAATCCAAAAAACAAAAAATATGTACCATCTTTTGATGGCCATATGAACCAACCTGGTATAGATGAATTTCTAACAGAATTGAAGAAAGAAACTTTTAATCATTATGATATTATGACGGTTGGCGAAGCAAACGGTGTAAAAGTGGAAGATGCCGAGGCTTGGGTTGGAGAAGATGAGGGCTATTTCAATATGATTTTCCAATTTGAACACTTGGATCTATGGGGAAAAAGTGCAACAGGTGGGTTAGATATTTTCGCATTGAAAAAAGCACTCACGAAATGGCAGACAGGATTAGATGGCGTTGGTTGGAATGCGTTGTTTTTAGAAAATCATGATCAAGCAAGATCTGTCTCAACATGGGGAAATGACGCGGAATATCGTGAACGTTCTGCAAAAGGTCTAGGGACAATGTATTTCTTTATGCAAGGGACTCCATTTATTTATCAAGGGCAAGAAATAGGCATGACAAACGTGCAATATGATTCTATTGAGGATTATAATGATGTCGCAATTAAAAATATGTATCAAGAAGAACTGAGAAGTGGAAAGACCCATGAAGAAATTATGCAAGTGATTTGGAAAAGTGGTCGTGATAATTCAAGAACTCCAATGCAGTGGGATAATTCAAAGAATGCCGGGTTTTCATCTGGAACTCCTTGGTTAAAAGTAAATGAAAATTATCAAGAGATAAATGTTAAAGATGCCATGAAAGATCCAAATTCAATTTTTCATTATTACAAAAAGATGATTAAATTCAGAAAACAACATGACATTTTTATTTACGGTAAATACACTTTATTAAATGAATCTCATCCCTATGTGTATGCATATACAAGAACGATGGGTGATAAAACAGCAATTATTTTATCAAATTTATTTAATAAAGAAACTGACTTCCATATACCTGCTAACCTATTGGGGAAAAAGTATGACATCTTATTAAGCAATACAACTAATCCATATGAAATGGAAGAAACATTAACTTTAAAACCCTATGAAGCAATTGTCTTCTTGAGTAAATAAAATATGATAACGAATGAAAAATAGGCGTAGTAAGTTAGCGCCTATTTTTCATTCGCTAAAAAAAAACTGAAAAAGCTGTAATAGAGACTTAAACGAATTATTATTTTAAATATTCCATTTTTAAGATAAAGTAATATGCCTAAGGAAGCATGATTTTATCTATTTCATTCGCATTTCTTTAGTCTTGATCTGAGTTCTTTAGCTGGAATTGGGAAAAAACAGTATCACGTTGAAGAGGGTATAACGTCTTACCTGCAATTTCATTTATTATTTGCATATTGCGATCTACAGCTAAACCAAGATTTGTTGCCCCGGTACCATGTGAATGCTCTAAGTTTGTTAATGTATAAATAAAATTCTCTCTTGTTTGGTCCTTAAAACTTATCTTAAAATTTTTATCAACTTTAAATAAATTTTCTCCCTCCCATTCAATTTTATCTTCAAATCGTTTGTAAAACCACTTTGGAATATTCGGTTTGTATCCAGTAGCGAGTATAACTTTATCTGCTTTGTATATAATTTGTTGTTGGCTTTGCCACTGTTTTCCTTCCAACAATAGAGCATTCGCTTTATTTTCAACATGATTAATTTCGGTGGCTGGTTGAATGATAATTGGCTGTGGTTTATTATCAATGGATTTATGATAAAGTAATTTATAAATACTTTTTAGAGTCTCTCCATCTATCCCCTTGCGCAGCTGTCCTAAATGATCTAAAGAGTCTATTCTTTCTTCAAAATCTAAGCCGTGAAAATAATCGACATAGTCTGGTGAAAAAACTTCTTGTCCCAACATCGAATTATCCAATTGGAGAAATCCAGGTGATCTTGTGAACCATGTTAAATGATAACCTTGTTCATCTTGTATTTTTAGTAAGTCATAAAAAATCTCTGCTGCACTTTGGCCAGAGCCAATAACGACAATTTTGTCACCTTTCTGGGAAGATTTTTTGTAAAATGTATATTCACTTGAATGATGCATTTTCTGTTTAGAAATGGCCGCATTATTTATCGGTATACTTGGGGTTGTTCCTGTACCAAGTACTATGTGCTTCGTCCTATATTTTTTTGTGATTTTTTGATCACTATGATGTACCTTTACTTCATAATGATCACTAAATTCTTGCACATCTATCACCTCTGACTGGAATTGACAAGTAGGTAATTGCTTTACAACCCATTTGACATAAGCATTATATTCTTGTCGCGGCATTTCAAATTGGTGGAAGAAGAAATATTTATGTAGTCTATTTTTAGTGTGTAAATAGTTTAAAAATGTGAATTTACTAGTAGGGTTAGCGAAAGTTACTAAATCTGCTATGAATGGAACCTGAAGATCTGTTCCATCAATTAACATCCCTGGATGCCAATTTAATTCCTCTGTTTGATCAAAAAATAAAGCTTTCAAATTACTTCTTTCTTCTATTAAAGCTGCTAATCCTAAATTATATGGACCAATTCCTATCCCGATCACATCGTATAAATTGCTTTCTTTCATTTGTATACCCCTTTTTTAATCTAATCTAATTCCCTATACCCATTATTACCCCTAAGTGATTCATTTCAATCAAAAATAAGCTTAATGGAATCATTTTATATTGATCAACATTTCACAAAATATCCACACTTTTAATCTTTTTTAGTATTATTATATGTTAAAATGAAATTGTGAAAGAGATCACAAAATAAAACAAAAGGTATAGGGGGAGTTTTCATTGAAACTCAAATTATTTTTAATCGCATTATTAGTCATCGGTTTATTGGCAGCTTGTGGATCTGATGAAGAGGCTGCAGAAGATCAAACAGATAACAATGCAGCAGAAACAGAAGAAGAAGAAGATGCAGTAAGTACAGCATCATTAGTTACAACTGGAGAAGAATTTAGTGCAGCTGTAGGTGAAGATGGAACGTGGATTATTGCACCGTTAAATGATGTTACAGTAGAAGAAGAATTAGTAGTAGCAGGTCAATTCCATGATAAAGATGATCCGGAAGCAGATATTTATCGTAAAATTGCACCATATGAGCAAGATGAAGATCGCAATATTACAGAAAGTTTTACTATCGAAGTACCAAAGTTAACTATACAAAGTGAAAATACATTGATTCAAGGTGGAACAGTAAAAGGTGATGTAGTTGTAGAGGCAAATGGTTTTACCTTACACGAAACAGCTACCATTGAAGGTAATTTAACTTTCGCTAACGCAGATGCAGAAGCAAGTGCAACTGTTGATGGAGAAGTAACTGGAACAACTGAATCAGCTGCTGGTGATGAAGCGGATGCAGTAAGTACAGCATCATTAGTTACAACTGGAGAAGAATTTAGTGCAGCTGTAGGTGAAGATGGTACGTGGATTATTGCACCGTTAAATGATGTTACAGTGGAAGAAGAATTAGTAGTAGCAGGTCAATTCCATGATAAAGATGATCCGGAAGCAGATATTTATCGTAAAATTGCACCATATGAGCAAGATGAAGATCGTA
>NZ_QPJJ01000005.1:0-86761 GCF_003337485.1 Saliterribacillus persicus | reverse complement strand
GAAAGAAGAATTAGTAGTAGCAGGTCAATTCCATGATAAAGATGATCCGGAAGCAGATATTTATCGTAAAATTGCACCATATGAGCAAGATGAAGATCGTAATATTACAGCAAGTTTTACAATTGAAGTACCAAAATTAACAATTGAAAGTGAAAATACAAAGATTCAAGGTGGAACAGTAAAAGGTGATGTAGTAGTAGACGCTGATGGCTTTACATTAGATGAAACAGCTACCATTGATGGGAATTTAACATTCGCAAATGCAGATGTTGAAGCAAATGCCACTGTTGCGGGCGAAGTAACTGGTGAAGTTACAACAGAATAATAAAATCAACGGTCCAGTGAATTTCGGTTCACTGGACTTTGTTTGCATACAAAAATATTATTAATGACCAAATGATACCAATATATAGAAGATAGTTCTTATAATGGAAGGTTTAAATTAAAAATGGGTATTATTATATGTTAAAATAGAAAGTGTGTTAGAAAACACAAAATATAAATACTAGGTATAGGGGGAGTTTTCATTGAAACTTAAACTATTTTTAATTGGATTTTTAGTCATCGGATTATTGGTGGCTTGTGGATCTGATGAAGAAGAATCAGAAGAGCAAACAGATAACAATGCATCTGAAGCAGAAGAAACTGAAACAGAAGAAGAAACGGATGCAGTAAGTACAGCATCCATTGTTACTACTGGTGAAGAATTTAGTGCGGCTGTTGGTGAAGATGGTACATGGATTATAGCAACTTTAAATGATGTTACGGTAGAAGAAGACTTAGTAGTGGCAGGTCAATTCCATAATCAAGACGATCCTGAAGCGGATATTTACCGTAAAATTGCACTTTATGAGCAAGATGATGATCGTAATATTACGGCAAGTTTTACTGTTGAAGTACCAACATTAACTATTCAAAGTGAAAATACGTTAATTCAAGGTGGAACAGTAAAAGGTGATGTAGTTGTAGAGGCGAATGGTTTTACTTTACACGAAACAGCTACCATTGATGGAAATTTAACTTTCGCTAATGCAGATGCAGAAACAAATGCAACTGTTGATGGTGAAGTAACTGGTGAAGTAGCGACAGAAGAATAAAATCAAATAATATTTGGCCCAGTGAATTTCAGTTCACTGGGTTTTGTTTGTTCACAAAAATAAATTGAAACTTCTCTCAATGATAATCGTATAACAATAGTAGAAGGGGGTTTTTTTTCATGATAGGAAGTTTAATTACAACTGCTATTACATCAATATTATATTTACTGTGTTTTGTAGTAATTGTACTTATAACAAAAAAAGGAAAGAATAGAGCGATGAGATTAGGTAGTATTATTTTAGTTATTGGTTTTGTGTTAAGCGGCTTATTGATTTATCTGATAATGCCTGCTATTACAGTTCCAAATATGATACTTGCTAATGTTATACATGCCTTTATCTTTATATCATTATTATTTTTAAGTTTAAATGGTGGCAAGAAGGTAGAAACACGTGTGACAAGGCCAGTGGTATTGATACTAAGTTTAACAGTTCTAGCTGTGCCAGTATTTTTAATTATAGGAGTAGCAACACTAGATGAATCATATAACAGTATTAAAAAACAAGAAATGGAAGTTGCTGAACCATTAACAAAGGATGAAACACCTATTACAGTTTCGCCTGAGTTTGCTCGAAATAAAATTCAAAAAGCAATGAGCGTTGTTCCAAATACACAGTTTTACGACTCAGGAAAACTGCAAGTGCAAAAAATTGGAGACGACATCGTTTTTGTAGCTCCTGTTGAATTTGCAGATTTTTGGAAATATTTAAGAGGAGATACAACAGCAGGATACTTTACTATTTCTGCTACGAATACGAATGCTCAACCAAATTTTAATGAGAGCGAAATGTTGTACACAAATTCTAGTTACTTTAATAAAAATATAAAACGTGTGATTTATGATCAGTATCCTCATTATATTCAAAGCGGAGATGCTCAAATTGAGGTGGATGAGGACGGTAAGCCTTGGTATGTGCAAACTGTTTACCGTCCATTACATGTTACAAACAAGCCAGATCTAAGTGATTTAAAAGTAGTGGTTATTGATCCAGAAGCTAGTGACATGACCATGTATAATGTGGAAGAAGCTCCAGATTTTATCGAAGGATCCATTAGCTCTGAAATGGCTACTACAGAAAATAACTACTTTGGTAAATACATTAATGGTTGGTTAAACTCTGTTTTTGGCAAGCGAGATGTTAAAATTCCGAATGAATCAGGTTCTGAGTCTGGTGTTACTCCGATTTTTGATGAATCTGGAGAAATGTATTATTTTACAGATATGACTTCACCAAAGGAAAATATTGACTCTGCATTAGGGTATACACTTATAAATAGCCGAACTGGAGAGTTAACATATTATAATGGTGAAATAAATAATGCAATCATGGATAGTGAAGGTGCAAATCAAATTGTTAATAAAGAATTCCCAGAGAAGAATTGGGAAGGCTATATGCCCGTACTTTATAATATAGATGGCCATCCTACTTGGGTAGTTAATGTATTGGATCCTAATGGATTATTCAAGCATTACGCTTATATTAAAGCGAATGACTCTGACTTTGTCGTATTTGGTGATACTGCCAATGAAACACTTGATGCCTATCGAATGGCTTTACTTCAAAATCCGGGTAACATTTCTGCTACTGGATATACCCAAACAACAGAAGCATCAGGTACGATTCAAAGAGTATTAGTAACTTCAACTGATGAAGGTCAAATAGTGCAATATTTATTAGAAGAAGATTCTACTATTTATGTGGTGAATGCTAGTAAAGCACCTTATGCTATTTTCTTACAGTCAGGTGACGAAATTCAGGCTCAAGTGCAGCTATTAGAAAATGGTACGGCTACTGTAGAAAGTATAAGTATAGAGGGAATTACAAACTAAGTTTTAGAGTGGAAATTTATTTTCCACTCTTTTTTTCTGTTATTAATGAATGTTTTTTGTTTAAACTGAGAAACAAAACCCATTGGTATAAATAAAGGGATTTAAAAAAGTAGTAGCGAAATAGATAGATATAGTAAAAAAAGGAGGCATTTAAATGAATAGAATAAATTTAATTACCTTAGGTGTAAAAGACATGAAGACATCACTCACTTTTTATCGAGACAGTTTAGGTTTTAGAACATATGAAGAAGAAAATAATCCTGCTGTAGTGTTTTTCGATAACAATGGTACAAAGCTTGCTCTATTTCCTCTTAAAGAGTTAGAGAAAGACATTGGTAAACCATTGGAAGAATCGAAGGAAGCTGGTTTTCCTGGGTTTACCTTAGCATATAATGCTAAATCTTTAGAGGAGGTCGACAGGGTAATGAACCAAGCAAAAGCTGCTGGAGCAGAAATTGTCAAACCTGCCCAAAAGGTCTTCTGGGGTGGTTACAGCGGTTATTTTAAGGATCCAAATGGATACTACTGGGAAGTTGCTTACGGTGAAATGTGGAAATTTGATAAAAATGATATGTTAATAATAGAAGATACTTCAGCTAACTAAATAAAAAACAAATCCTTATAGTGATCAAGGATTTGTTTTTGGAAAAGAGGCAGCGTTTATAGCTATAAAACTCGCTGTTCTTTTTTCATTATAAATAGCATTACAACACAGGCTAATGCGCATAAAAGAGCGGTAATCGCAATAAACAAATACCCGGCTTGCAAACCAATTTGGTTGTTAATTGTAGCATTATCACCAAGTGAAAATCCAGATACCAATTCAATAACATAACCGATCAATAAATTAGTGATTACAGTACCAATTCCTATTAATGAAACTGTGAAAGTGATTGCTGTATCTGTACCATTCGTATAATTTTTTGCTAATAGAGCCATCATGGTGGGATAAATTGGTCCGATCCCGAGTCCGGCTAAAGCAAATAAGAATGTGTAAGCACCACCAGTGAAAATGGGAATAGTAGCACACACAAAAGCGAATATAGAGAAAACAATTATCGATATAGTGTAGCCAAATTTGTCTGTTATTGGACCTAACAGTAGTCTTGCAAGCATAAAGAATAAGAAAAATAGTGATAACATACCTGAAGCATCTCCAAGGGTCATGCTATCCACTTTCACTAGATAATTGACTAGCCAAGCAGCCATACCAAGTTCTGCAGTGACGCCCATAGTTAAGGCAAAGACTATTAACCAAGCTATCGGATCTCTCGTTAAACTTTTAATAGAAGTGCGGTTTTCTTCTTCTGCTGTATCTTTAGGAAACTTACTTAGAAGCACTGGGATAATAGGTAAGAGAGAAAGTGATAACATGATTAAATACATACCATTCCAACCTAGTGTTTCTGTTTGTATCGTCCAGCCCATCATAGAAGCGGCGACAATGGGCGCAACAGTTGATCCTAAACCATAAAAGAAATGAGATAGATTTAACATTGTACCAGTGTTTTTGGTGAAAAGCCTTGCAGCAATAATTGCAAGTCCGATTTCAAGCATTCCATTTCCTATGTATAAAAGAAAATAAGCAACAGTTAATGTTGCAAAATTAGTTGAGAGGTAGATAAACACACCAGATAGTGCCATTAAACTTAGTGTAACTACACTTGTAATTTTCACACCAATCTTGTTAATTAGCCATGATGTATAAAGACAAGCGAGCAAGAAACCGAATGCATTGATTGCTAATAGAATAGCTAGTTTCCCTTCACTAAGTGTAAAATCATTCTGAATTTCAGGAAGAGCAGGGCCTTTTATGTTTTCAGAAACCCCAAAGATCAAGAACCCTCCAAAAATGACGAAAAGCAGTAAATAATAGTTTGTTTTAGCTGTAATTTTCATAAAGTCTGAGCCATCCTTCTTACAATAATTAAATATAATTGTAATCGCTTTTAATATAGATGCAACTTATTTGATTACACCCTTGTAAATTCTATGCTTGCATATCCTTTCAACATAAAAATGAATTCTAGCAATAGGCTAGAATTCATTTTCGTAAGAGTTACAATTATAAAAAAGGTATAAAAATTATAAAGTTCTTTTTAGTAATTTTGTGGTTATGTCGTTTAAAATCTCGCGATATTCCCCTTGTGGAAGCTTATTTAAATGATCAGTTGCTTTTTTGGTATATCGTTTTGCAAGTTCTCTCGCTTTTTCGACTCCATTATATTTTTCAATAAGTTCGGTTAAATATTGTATATCATTTTCGGTTAATGCTTCTTTTTTAGTTAGGATATTATCGAATACTTCAGGATTTTCTCTTCTTGCGTAAATTAGAGGTAACGTGTAAATACCTTGTCTTACATCTGCTAATACAGGTTTACCAACAATTTGTTCCTTTCCAGTATAATCTAATATATCATCCATAATTTGAAATGCCATGCCGATATAATGACCAAAATTCCACGCGATCATTTGCTGTCTTCTAGTTGCCTCGCTAACAAGTGCCCCAGAGTAACAACTAACAGCAAATAATTGTGCTGTTTTTCCAGAAACTCTTGATAAGTAGCTTTTTACAGAAAGAGGAGGTGTAAAACGTGCCTCTAATTGATCTAATTCTCCTGTTAAAATTCTTTCCATACTTTTTGCATTAAATTCTAATTGGCCAAGTGTAGCAGAATGTTGAGATAAAATAGTGAAGCAGACACAAAATAGATAATCACCTGCATAAATGGCATACTTATTATCATTTGTTGCGTGCATAGCTACAACACCATGTCTTTCTTCAGCTTCATCAATTACATCATCATGTACAAGTGTAGCCATGTGTAAAGTTTCTAATGCAGCGCCAATTGCGATTTTATTCTGATCATCTTGTTTTGGACCAATGTTTGCACAAAGGAGAGCGAATGCCGGTCTTAATTTTTTGCCTCCTGCTTGTGTAACTCGCTTAATTGTTGCTTCAACTTTTTTATTTTTCACACGAATACTTTTATTTATCAATTCTTCTACAAGTTTTAAATCATTTTTTAATAATGGATAGGGTTCCCAGAGTTTATGCATGAATTTAACCCCTTTCTACCTGGAATGTTTGTAAATCTTTATAATAATTTAATCGATTAACATGTGTTAGGATATAATTTGCAGCTATACCAATGGCAATACCGGATAGAATACCAATCATGGATAAGACAGGTAGGTATAACATTACTGTCCATGTATTAGCAACCATACTAGCTATTAATAATTGCCCGACATTGTGAAGTACAGCTCCGACTACACTAACACCGATGATGCTAATTTTATTACCACCTATTTTTTTCATTAGAACCATACCAATAAAACTTAACAGGGCACCTGCACCGCTGTACATTAGGGTGGAAATTGTCCCTCCTAAAAGAGAAGCAAGTGTAATTCGAATTCCAATAACGTGCATTGTATCTTTTGTGCTAAGAGTATAAAGCGCCATAATCGTAATCATGTTTGCTAATCCTAGCTTTGCTCCTGGTGCAACTGCGAAAGGAAAGGGAATGGCTCTTTCTAGCAAACTAATAATTACGGCTTGTGAAGCAAGTAAAGCAATAAAAACTAGCCGTTGATTATTGGTCATTTTCCTCATCCTTTCGCTAATGTCTTTACGAGCTGATTAATAATTCTTCATGATGATTTTCTGCTTGTATTTCAATTACCACTTTGTGAGGAATACAAACGATTGTTTCTCCTGGATTTTCTATAAAACTTGTCAAAATACATACTTGGTCAGGACAAGTAGCAGAGCGAATACGAATTTTTTCATCAATGATTTCAACTGTATTTATATCACCATCATCAGCTACTATTTCAAAACTTTGAGTTCCTCTATTGCCAGTTAAAGTGATTGTCTCAATTATTTCATTATCCATCTTTACGACTGCAATTTTAGTAGCGTCATCTGAAACGGAAGCTTGCACATAGGTAAAAATAGCTAAAGGCAAGAAAGAAAGCAAAAATAAAAGGATTACGATTATCATATCGCCCCGGCGCATTATTTTTATTAATTGTCGAAGCATGCTTTCCCTCCTATCTTTAACTAGTTTTATAGAAGGGGGGAACTCCCCCCTTAACATTATTTATCTTTATATATTGCTTTTTCTTTACCGTACCAGAATCTACCAGCTTTTTGTTGTAAGAACGGAACAACCCAGTAATCTAAACCAAATGTACGGCCAGAACCATTCATTAACGCGATAGAAGCAGGAAGAGCCCATAATTTATCCCAACCTAACATCGCGGAAAGAGTAAACATTACAAGGAATCCAGCACTTGCAATACTTGCTAACCAAGTAAATAATCCACCAATGATTGCTAAACCTAGACCTAATTCTACGAATACCATGAATTTTTGCATAAATACTGCCATTTCAGGCGTAGGTAACATTATTTGCATAAACCATTCAAATATTCCTGGCATTTTACTTAAAACAGGTGTTGCCCATTCTGTTGCTTCTGCAGCTTCACTCGCACCACTTGTTTCTGATTGTAACCACTCAAAAGGCATTCTTACAGTCGAACCTACTAACCATGAACCTTCACCAAGACCATCAAATAATTTTGGTAGATTGCTAAAACTAGAGGTCGCTTCGGTCCAAGTATCTTTACCCCAAATCTTCATACCAGCTTCTACTAACCAAAAACCACCAACGAATAATCGTAATGGAACACTCCACAATACATTTCCATATCTAGTAGTGAAGTTACGGAAGATATTTCTTTTATCTTTTGTATGGAAAAATTCGTGCATCACATATTGGAACATATAATAGCCACTTCTAATTCCGAAGAAATAATAAAGGTTTACCATGTGTTTCATGAATATAGCTAACCAACCACTTAGGCGTAATCCACTAAGATTAGCAACTCCATATCTTGCACCAATCGAAACCATAAAGCCATGATATTTACCTTCATAAGCCTCTTTTTCACCACCACTTATAGAAGCAATAATACTTTTTGCAGCTGTTGTACCAGTTTGTTCAGCTGCTTCTACAATTTGAGGTGTAGGTTTTCCTGGTTCTTCTTCATAATAAGCTAAGTCCCCAATTACGTAAACATCTTCTAGGTCTTCAGATTCCATAAATTTATTAACCTTTAAACGTCCAGCTCTTGCACTAGACATACCGTAATCCTCTGTATCTGAATTAGCTTTTACGCCTGCTGTCCATATAAGGGTATGTGTTGGAATTTCTTCACCTGATTTAAGAATAATCCGATCAGCTTTAACTTCTACGATTGGAGAATTCTTTAATAGTTTAATACCTTTCTTTTCCATGTATTTCTCAGCTTTATCTGCATCTTTTCTATCTAACATATTTAAGATAGTTGGTGCTGCTTCAATAACATAAAGTGTGATGTCTTCTTCATCTAATTTATTATCTTTTGCTAAACGGCCTTTCCATTCCATTAATTCACCGGCCATTTCAATTCCAGTGAACCCTGATCCACAGACGGTGAACGTTAGCATTGCTTTTCTGATTTTTTCATCATGTTCTTGCGCTGCTTTATGAACCATATTTTCAATATGTTCACGAAGAAGAACAGCATCTTCAAAAGACCATAATGTATAGGCATTTTCTTTTACTCCAGGAGTGCCAAAATCATTTGGTTCTCCACCCATACCTAAAATTAAATAATCAAAAGCATATTCACCATGTTCCGTTATTACTACTTTTTTGTTATGATTAACATTTGTTACATTATCTGTAACAAGGTTAACTTTTGTGCGATTAAATAGTTTTCGTAGATCAAATTGAATCGCATCAGGCTCCACTCGATGTGCAGCTACTTCATGTAATTCTGTCATCATCGTATGATAAGAATGTCGATCTATTAATGTAATAGAAACAGAGTCATCCTTTTTATATTTCTTTGCTAGTTTTTTAGCTGCATGAACACCAGCATAACCAGCACCAATAATGACAATATTTTTCTGTGCCATCTGTACCACTCCCCATTTTATATACTATTAAGTATGTTTTGCTCAACTATTCACATGAAGTGACGATATTGTAAAGCGTTGAGCAACTTTCTTAACATTATTGTATCGTAAGAGAAAAAGACTGTCTAGGAATTTTGGAGATAAAAAATATTAATTTGTGTTTTTGTTCACGAAAAATTAACAATACTTTTTAAACGGAAATATTTGAAAAGTTTTCATATTTGCTTTATAGACATGAGAAAAGTTCCATGCTATACTAAACCTGTGAAATACTTCACAATATAAAAAGTATATTAAATTATAAAGGTAAAATAAGAAAGGATGACTCATATGAAAAAAATACTCGCAATTATCCTTTTTTCTTCTATAATAATAGTTGGATGTAATGGAACTACTGGAGAAGAAGAGGTAAGCACTCAACCATTTAAACAAACTGAATTTTTACTAGGTACCGTTGTAACGGTAAAGATCTATGACGAAGATAAAGAAGCTGTATTACAAGAAGCTTTTACATTAATGGAGGAATTAGAAGCGAAAATTTCTACTTCTATAGAAGATTCTGAAATTAATAAAATTAATCAACAGGCTGGGAAAGAAGCGGTGAAAGTATCCGAAGAAGTATTTAATCTGATTGAATCAGGAAAAGCATACAGTGAGAAAGCAAATGGATCTTTTGACATTACGATAGGACCGTTGACTTCTCTTTGGCACATTGGCTATGAAGATGCAAAAAAGCCTGATCAAAGCGAAATTACAGAGATTTTAAGTTATATAGATTACGAGAAAATTGAGATGAACGAAGACAACCAAACTATTTATCTGGAGCAGGAAAACATGCAGTTAGACTTAGGTGCGATTGCTAAAGGTTTTATTGCTGATAGAATTAATGAATTGTTCGAAGAAAAAGAGGTAAGCACTGGAATCATTGATTTAGGTGGAAATATATACGTTCGTGGGGAACATCCGAGACAAGACAATTGGACGATTGGTATCCAAAACCCTTTTGAAGGCAGAGGAGAATTGGTAGGTAAGGTAACAGGTGAGAATATATCCGTCGTAACATCTGGAATATATGAGCGCTATCTTGAAGTAGATGGGAAACAATATCATCACTTATTAAACCCAATTGATGGCTATCCTTTTGATAACGAAATTGCTGGGGTTACTATTATTAGTGAAAAATCAATTGATGGAGATGCTCTTTCAACACTAGTTTTCTCGAAAGGACTTGAAGGAGGTTTACAAGCGATAGAGGAAATGGATGATATTGATGTAATCATTGTAACGAAGGATAAAGAGGTTTATTTATCTGAAGGTTTCACAAACTTTGAGCTCACCAATGAGGATTTTGTTCTAATGGAAGGAGTAGAGTGAAATGAAAATATCTGATTTTCTTAAATTGGTAGAAATCCAGACTAAAATTGCTAGTTTCTTCCCTTTTGTAATCGGGGTATTATTTGTAGTTTATCATTATCAGGTTTTTCGACCGATGCACACACTTTTATTTTTCGTCGCTATGCTTCTATTTGATTTAACGACCACAGCTATTAATAATTATATGGATTATCGAAAAGCGATGAGTAAAGAATATAGAGAGACTAGTAATATTATTGGTCAGAAAGGGCTTTCAGAAAAAGTTGTTATATCTATTATTATCATTATGTTAGCAATTGCAACAGCACTTGGTTTGTGGTTAGTTGTATTGACAGATTTGATCGTATTATTAATCGGAATGCTATGTTTTGGAATTGGAATCTTTTATACATTCGGTCCTATTCCACTCTCAAGAATGCCTTTAGGAGAAGTGTTCTCTGGTGTTACAATGGGGTTTGGAATCATTTTTCTAACTATATATATAAATGCATTTGATCAAGGCATTGCACAATTATCAGTAGAAGGCAGTATGATTTTATTTCAATTAGATATTTTAAATGTATTAGCAATATTACTTATATCTTTACCTTGTGTTTTTACTATAGCGGGAATAATGCTGGCCAATAATATTTGCGATTTGGAAGAGGATATTCAAAATAAAAGATTTACTTTGCCGTATTATATCGGAAAAAATAATGCAATTAAACTTTTTGATATACTTTATATTGCAACCTTTATATCGTTTATAGCTGCAGTAGCTATCGGATTACTCCCAAGGATTTTACTGCTAGTATTATTGATTATCGTACCAGTCTATAAACAATTGAAAAAATTTCATAAAAGACAAAAAAAAGCAGAAACGTTTGTTGTATCTATTCGCAACCTTGTCATGATTAATGGCACTTTTGCTACAATCTTATTGTTATCATTGATAATTGGAATATAAATTTAATCGGAGGGTGGAAGATGGTAGAAGCTATAGTTTCAGTTCAAGATATAACTTTTCGCTATGATATAAGAATGAAAAAAACTACTATCCACAACCTCAGTTTTAATGCTTCAGAAGGAGAATGGCTTGCTATTATAGGGCCCAATGGATCAGGGAAATCCACACTTGCTAAGCTTTTGGTAGGGTTGCATGAGCTGGAGTCTGGAAGTATTCGAATAAATGGAGAAGTATTATCGGAAGAAAATAAAAATAGTATCAGGGAAGACATTGCTATTGTTTTTCAGAACCCAGAAAACCAATTCATAGGAACTTCTGTTGAAGATGATGTGGCCTTTAGTTTAGAAAATCAAAATATGAAGCGATCATTTATGAGAAAAAGGGTGAAAGAAGCATTACTTAAAGTAGATTTATGGGAAGAACGTAAGACAGATCCCGCACGTTTGTCAGGCGGACAAAAGCAAAGGGTAGCTCTTGCCGGGGTATTAGCACAAAAGCCAAGAGTGTTAATATTGGATGAAGCATTTGTCATGATCGATCCATTTAGCCGGCACACTATCCTACAATTATTAAAAAAATTACAGGAAGAAGAGAAGCTGACAATTCTTGCTATTACCCATGATCATCACGAGGTAGAAATTGCTGATAGAGTGCTAATAATAGAGGACGGTATGGTTAAATCAGAAAGCACGCCTCAACAACTGTTTGCGACTAGTGATTTAATCGAACTACCAATAACAGAAAAAATAAGAAGGCATTTAAGGGAGAAGGGTAAACCTGTACCTGAAAATTATTTATCCAAGGAAAAGTTGGTGAATTGGCTATGCAAATTGAGTTTAAAAGTGTAAGTGCAGATTACCAACTAGGTCCAATAAAATCAAAAAATGTTTTAAAAGATGTAAATCTAAAAATTAAAACAAATAGAGTGACCGTAATTATCGGAAAAACTGGTTCTGGAAAATCGACATTATTAAAATTAATGAATGGATTAATTTTGCCGACTTCTGGTGAGGTGAAAATAGACGAACACGTTATTCATTCAAAAGTTAACAAACAAACATTAAAAAACATTCGAGCTGATCTTGGAATGGTTTTTCAGTTTCCTGAAGCACAGTTATTTGCAGAGACGGTGTTAGATGATATTATGTTTGGCCCACTTAATTTTGGCGATACACAGGAATCAGCAAAAGAAAAAGCCAAAGAAGTGATTACACAAGTTGGCTTATCTGAATCCATTTTCACAAAATCTCCGCTTGAACTATCAGGGGGGCAAAAAAGAAGAGTAGCAATTGCTGGTGTTTTAGCAACACATCCAAAATCACTTATCCTAGATGAACCAGGTGCTGGCTTAGATCCGAGTAGCAAAAAAAAAATATTAGATTTTCTAAAAAGCTGGCAAATAAGAAAAAATGCTACTATGGTAATGGTTACACATGATATAGAAGAGGTTGTAAATTACGCAGATGATTTAATAGTAATGAAAAATGGGGAAATTATATTTCATGATTCCGTTTACTCTATTCTTTCTAATTTAAGTCCGGATAATCAGTGGGGTATCGCTTTACCAGAAGCTAGATTATTACAACTAGAGCTTGAAAAAAAGCTTGGATTTAAATTTGATAAAATTTGTTTAACGGCTAACCAATTAGCCGAGCAAATTGAAAGGAAGGGGTTGGCATGAAAAACCTTTTATTAGGTAGATATATAGCCCTTTCTTCTATTATTCATCGCTTAGACCCTCGTTTAAAATTAGTTGTTACTCTATTATTTATAGCTTCTGTTTTACTGATTAATAATTGGGAAACCCTTATATTTCTTATTGTTATAACCTTTATTTTAATGAAGTTATCACAAATTGGCTT
Source organism: Saliterribacillus persicus (assembly GCF_003337485.1). Classification (GTDB taxonomy): domain Bacteria; phylum Bacillota; class Bacilli; order Bacillales; family Amphibacillaceae; genus Saliterribacillus; species Saliterribacillus persicus. The sequence goes on along the minus strand of NZ_QPJJ01000005.1, from coordinate 73,679 downwards.
CAAAATATATCTAAAGGGAATAAAGCCATTAATTTATTTAATTCTATTTACAGTGGTCCTGCAAGTATTATTTAAGGCTGGTGGAGAGATATATGTAGAATGGGGAATTATTAAAATTTCATCCTATGGGATAGAGCATGGTATTTTTGTTTTTTTTCGTTTTGTATTAATTATAATCTTATCTACCATTCTTACGTTAACTACAAAACCCATTCAAATAACAGATGCGATTTACTTTTTGCTGAAGCCTTTAAAATTATTTAAAGCACCCATCGAAGACATTACATTAATGTTGTCGATTGCACTAAGATTTATACCGACATTATTAGATGAGACGGAAAGAGTGATGCAAGCGCAAATGGCACGAGGAGTAACATTTGGGGAAGGAAATCTCCTGAAACAAATGCAATCACTCACACCTATCTTTTTACCGTTATTCGCAAATTCTTTAAATCGAGCAGAAGAAATGGCTAATGGACTAGAAGTAAGAGGTTATCAGGTAGGGAAAAAAAGAACATCATATCGTTCTCTTATATTTGCAAAAAAAGATGGAGTTGCGTTTTTCCTAATGATAATTGTCATCGTTATTTTATTTTTTTTAAGAGCGTAAAAAAGAAGCTGCAGGAATCTACAGCTTCTTTTCGTTTTTACAATTTATTTAATATCTCGCGGATAAAGGCAGGTTCATCATCTGGTGTTCTTGAAGTGATGAGATTGCTGCTAACAACGACTTCTTTATCCTCATAATTTGCTCCAGCTAATTTTACGTCGTCTCTAATGCCTGGAAAACAAGTAGAGCTTTTGCCTTGAAGTATATCAGCACTTATCATTATTTGTGGTCCATGACAAATTCCGGCAATTGTTTTATTTTCACCATTTATTTCTTTTGTAAAATGTACTACATCATCGTTATTTCTTAAGCCTTCTGGTGAACCTCCACCTGGTAAGACAAGAGCATCAAAGTCTTTTCCAGACACATTTTTAACTGCTTCATCTATTTTATATGTTGTACCATTCTTACCTTTTATTTCACTATTTTTTTCTAAACCAATGATAACAGCTTCATGACCAGCCTCTTTAATCGCATCATATGGATTTTTCATTTCTGAGTCTTCAAATTTGTCATGCACTAAAAAAGCTACTTTAGCCAATGTTATCCCTCCATCTATATTTGAATTACATGATAGCATTTCCCAAATATTGTGCAGATTAAACATTAAATAAATGTAGTGGATTTATATTATCGAAAATTTGAATAGATGTAAAAGAGAAAATGTAAGCAGATCAATAAAGTAAATATTAAAATTGTAAATACTGTTGCGATATGATTAACTTTCAGTATAATTAGTCGAACTCCCTATAGTTATGTGATAGGATCATTAGTGAAGAATATTTTTCTCTTATTAAGCGGTTCCACATTTACTAAAAACTGAAAGTTAAAGTATGTATCACAATAATCATTCATTCTTTTTGCCGATCAAGCTAATGAATAATACTATCAAAATTGATAGGTGAAGAGGATTATTTTAACACTGAATGAAAATAAATAGTTAAAATTTATGGTTTCTAATATTCGAGTAGAGGAGAGCCTAACAATGGCAACAACTCAATCAATTATTTATGTATGCTCCGATGCAGTAGGCGAAACCGCAGATGCGGTAGTCAGAGCAACTATTCGACAATTTTCAAATGATAATGTAAAGGTGAAACGGTTCAGCCATATCCAAACAGAAGAGGAAATAGATGAAATTCTAAATGAAGTATCAAATAGCTTCGGTTTTATTGCATACACGCTAGTACAATCCCATTTGAGAAAAAGGATGCAACAAAGAGCAATTAAACTAAAAGTCAAAGCAGTAGACGTGATGGGTCCGATGATTCAGGCTTATATTGATACATTCAATGATTCACCAAAACCGGAACCTGGTCAACGCCAAGTCTTGGACGAAGAGTATTTTAAACGAATTGAAGCGGTAGAGTTTGCTGTGAAATATGACGATGGGAAAGACCCCAAAGGATTATTATTAGCCGAGGTAGTTTTAATTGGTGTTTCTAGAACCTCAAAGACCCCGCTAAGTATTTTCTTAGCTCACAAGGGGATTAAGACAGCCAATTTACCAATCATAGCAGATACAGACCCTCCTGAAGAGTTATTTGTTCCAACTGATCGAATGATTATTGGATTAACGATTAATCCAGCTCACTTACTTAAAATTAGAACCGAACGCTTAAAAGCTTTAGGACTTCCAAATAAAGCTAAATATGCTTCTATTGAACAAATTAATAAAGAATTAGCAACTGCAGATGAACTAATGAAAAAAGTTAATTGCAATATTATTAATGTCTCAGAAAGGTCCATTGAAGAAACTGCCGGCTTAATACTAAAGATGTTACAGGATAAATCCTAAAATGAAGATATGTTTTATTTTTTTATATGATAAATTCACTTTTTAAAAAAGAATGAAATGCATGAGGAATGTATATTTTCCATGATAAAATAGACTAAAGGAGAGATTTGTGTGTCACGAAAAAAAATACTCATTACAGAACCTGTCCCAGAAGAAGTTTATACATATTTAAATAAGAACGCTGAAGTTGAAAAGTGGCAACATACACAAGCCATGCCAAAAGAAGAGCTTAAAAAAGCAATTCGCGATGTTCACGCCTTAGTTACCGCAAAGGATACCATTGATGAAGAGTTATTAAGTGCAGCAAAAGAATTGGAAGTTGTTAGTAATATATCAGTTGGTTATGATAATTTTAATATTGAGGCTATTAAAAAACATAATATAGCAGCTACACATACCCCTTATGTATTGGATGAAACAGTTGCAGATTTAGTATTCGGGTTAATTTTATCTTCGGCTAGGAGGATTCCTGAACTAGATCAATATGTGAAAAATGGTAACTGGACTCACCCTGTTAATCAACCATTATTCGGATTTGATGTTCATCACCAAAAACTAGGGATTATTGGTATGGGAAGAATTGGAGAAAAAATTGTAAGGCGCGCAACCAAGGGCTTTGAAATGGATGTTTTTTATCATAATAGAACAAGAAATGTCGAATTGGAAGAAAAGCTCAATATTAATTATCTACAATTAGATCAACTATTATCTACTTGCGATTTTATTCTACTAATGACACCACTTACGGATCAGACGTATCATATGATCAACGCTGAATCCTTTAAAATGATGAAAAAATCTGCATTTTTTATTAATGCGGCTCGTGGTGCAGTTGTAAATGAGAAGGATTTGATTGAAGCTTTACAAAATCAAGAAATCAATGGAGCGGGGCTAGATGTCTTTGAACAAGAGCCCATAAATAAAGATAATCCCTTGCTTAAGATGAATCAAGTAGTAACAGTACCTCACATTGGGTCAGCAACCACTAAAACAAGAACAGAGATGGCATTATATGCAGCTAAAAATGCTGTTCAAGTACTAGAAGGTAATCAGCCAGATGCTTTAATAAAAGAACTTAGAAAAGATGAATAACGTATATTTATTTTTAAAGGAAAGAAGGAAAAGAAATTGAGCTGTAAAGGTTGCCATTCATCGGTTTATGTGTCAAATGAAAAAATTGAACAACAAATTGCAGAGCAGTTAATGCTTGAAACGGATATTGTAGATGATTCCACCTACGAAGCTAGAATTACCATTTGCTACAATTGTCCGTCTTTTGTATATGATTCAACCTGTCAACATTGTGGATGTTTTGTTAAGTTTCGTGCCAAATTGGCTTATAAGGATTGTCCTTTTCCGAATGGTTCTCGTTGGAGTGAAGCTCAATTATAAGTCGGTACAAGAAAACTAGTAGAATATGAAAAAATAGAATAAAATAATAAAAAAAGGGTTTCAACTATCAAAAAATATTGTATGATAGTATAGGATAAAAATTGTTAGGTAACTGAATGAAGAGGTGGAATGGTGGACTTAATTCAAGAGGCAATGAAGCTTCCAGTAGATAATTTTTTAGGTATGTTGATATATGCAGTTATTTATATGTTAATAACAGGTATTGTAGTAAGTCTTGCGCTTCGCTTTATACCTAATCGTTTGCCATATACTGTGAAGTCTATGATCGTTGGTATTGCAGTTTTCATTAGTTTAATAGTATGGTGGAACACAATTATAAAATAACCTTGGGATCCCTCCCAAGGTTATTTTTTTGTGAAGTTTGTTTTCAACTATAACTTGAGAACTATCTAACACTTTAGAATATGATTAGATAAATGAAAATATCTTTATAATAATGGAGAGATTTAAGCATTTTAATAATGATTGACGAAATTACAAGAATAACATACAATTTATTTAAGTAATAAGAACTATTTTATTTTAATGAAAAAGCAAACTTATTGAATGATAAGCACGCAAATTATATGGGTCAAAGGTTGTGTGAATAGGATGATTAAGTCATCGAATAGGGTTTAAATTCATTAATAAATCCTAGGAACTAACTAAATTTAGAAAAAATAACCTATTATTCGGATGATTTTGTTCGATTAATGGAAATTATTAAAATAGAACTTTTTAATCATAAATATGTCTTTCAATTTTCTAGAAATGAGAATGGACAAATAACTGTTAAGTAATTATAAAATTAATTTTAAGGTTTAGAATGCATTAAAAAAACGAGTGTTTTTGAAAGTTTGAAAAAATAATCAATCACGATTGTTGCCATCTATTTTATAGAGGGGATGTTAGCATAAAATACAGTGAATCTGAAATAGTTGACATTTTCGAATCTATTGATGTCTAAAGGGTTATTTTTTCCTCATAGTAGTCCTAAAAGGTGGTGAATGTAGTGTTCAAAAATAAGATTAGTGATAAAAATAAAAGGGTGAATCCCGAAATGGATATAACACTTGCTAGAGAAATGAAACAAGCAAGAAATATACAAATGAAACTATTGAATGCTACAAAGCCTGAAATAGGAAATGCGGATATTTCTGGTGTTTCCATACCAGCTCGCTTAATTGGAGGAGACTATTTTGATTTCCAGACATTACCTAATGGTAAATTAAGGATTATCATAGGCGATGTCATGGGTAAAGGTATACCCGCAGCAATGCTTATGATACTCACTAGAGGAGCATTTCGAAGTAGCTTGGAATTTAAGGCGACTCCGAGTGAGACGTTAGAAGTGATGAATCGATCTATGTATAACGATTTAAAAACATTAGGATCTTTTGTAACACTTTTATGCGCTGATTGGGATCCGGACACAAATGCGCTAACTTATTCTAGCGCTGGCCATAATTTACCTATTATCGTGAATAAAAAAAGCAAAGAGAGGGAATTAGTCAAACAATCAGGTGTGATGATCGGTGGACTGGCAGATAGTCGATATATTGATCAAACTATAACGTTATCCCATCAAGATATGGTGTTTTTCTACACGGATGGGATTATAGAAGCACAAGATCAACATGGAAATTTATTTCGTTTACCTAGATTAGTTGAATTACTGAAAACTTTACATCATTTTAAGACGAATGAAATTGAATATTCGATAAAAGAGGAAATAGATAGCTTTACAAACGGAATTATGCAAAAGGACGATATAACTATGCTAATTTTGAAAGTGAACGAAAATGATAAATAAACCGAAGAAGTTCCGGTAAAAAAGGAGGTTTTATAATGCGAGAGTTAATATCAAAAGGTAAGACAGTGCATGAGGCAATTGCAATAGGGTTGGAATTAATGGAGGTAAAGAAAAAAGAAGTAAATATTGAAATTTTACAGCATGCAACTTCAGGTTTTATTGGACTTGGTAAAAAAGAAGCGGTTGTTAAACTTTCTAAAGCTCATAAAAAAGGAAAAGCTGAAGTCGAAGTTGCTAATAATACAAATGATCTAAATGATAATATAGATGAGGATATTTCCTTAGATAAACTAATGGATGAGTATTTAGAAAAAGAAGAAGTCACAAATGAAAATATTACAAATGAAAATTTATCTAATACTAAAATTAAAGTAAAAAACAATCATGGCTATGCATGGATTAAAGATAACCATTTAGAAGTTAAAGATATGGATGATATATATGCTACTGCTTCCATAGGTAAAGGTATCACCTTATACCGAAATGAACAGAAAGTTACCGATAGTAAAATAATTTTGACAGAGAACGATAAATATCGTTTGGATTATGAAAAATCTTCAAAAAAGGCGATGAGCTGGAGTATAAGTGTGATAAAAAATGGACTAGAAGCCATGTTAGATGTAAAGCCTGGTGAGATAACTGAGTGGCAACTGAAGGAAGTAGATGAGGCTGAGCATATTGATATAGAGTTAATTAGCGAAAGTAAGCCTATTAACACTTTAACTGAAGATCAAATATTGAAAAGACTTGAAGAATTAAATGTAACAGTCGGGATAAATCAAGATGCCATTGATCACGCCATAGGTACGAAAGAAGCTGGGCGCTTTGTAGTAGCAACAGGTTTAGAACCAAAAGAAGGTATGAACGGTGAGCTTGAGTTGAAAGTGGATATTAACGCTTCAAATGGGTTGATGGAAGATGAACAAGGTAACGTTAATTTTAAAGATTCAAAAATGATTCCTAGTGTGGAAATTGGTACAATCCTAGCAATCCTTCATCCACCAATTCCGGGTCTTTCCGGAAAAACGGTTACGAGTGAAGAAATACCTGCTAAAGACACGTATGCTTTGCAGCTTAATAAAGGCAGCGGTGTAGACTTGATTGATGATAAATTAATTGCGACAGAGCCTGGAAAACCGGTTATTGAAAAGCGTGGTCACTATGTGAAAGCTTCGATTTTATCTAAGCTTGTTCATGATGGTAATGTAAACCTTGCTTCTGGAAATATACGCTTTAATGGGGATATAGAAATCAGGGGAGAAGTAGAAGATAATATGATTGTGGAAGCTGGTGGGGATATTTACATCCATCAAAATGTAAGTGAATCTAGTCTTACAGCATCAAAATCAATGATCATAAAAGGAAATGTAGGAAATTCAAATCTAGCTGCAGGGAAGCATAATCTACTTGTAATGGAATTGGGACAAGTTATCCAAGTGTTAAGTTTGCAGGTGAAGCAAATGATTCCAATTATTGAGCAATTAATGAAATCTCCTGTATATAAGAAGAAAGAGTTAACTACAAATGGATTACAACCGATGATTATGTTGTTACTTGAGAAAAAATTTAAAGATTTTAAAACTTCTGCTAAGAAATACGTAGATATAGTTGAACGTGCTGATCGTTTCATCGAAGAAGAGGAATGGAAAAATGTTTCTAGAGATATAAAGAGGATATTCATAAATTTATCTAGTCAAAAGACGAACCTTAATGATTTAAAGACGCTTTTAGAGTCTATGGAAGAACTGACGGTTCTGAGTCACGCAGAAGTGGAGCCGAATTCATTTATTACTATCTCAGATACGGTTAATAGTCAAATCTATTCGAGTGGTGATATTCAAATTATAGGTAAGGGTTGTATCAATTCTAAAGTTCATGCTGGCGGTAAATTAGATATACATGGAATTGCTCGTGGTGGGGAGCTATTTGGACGATTAGGAATCTCTATTAACGAAGTGGGATCTATTAGCGGAACAAAAACCACATTATCTGTACCAAAAGATCAGAAGATTAAACTATCCTTAGCCTACGAAGGTACATTATTAAGAATAGGAGAAACGATTTATCGAGTTCAAAGAGATGAACGTTTTATTACCGCACAGTTGAATGATAAAGAACAAATTATCATTCATTAAAAGAATGGAGGAATAAACAGATGCTAGAATTTGAAAAAATTAAAACACAACGCTTACTGTTTGTTAAATGTAAGGGTGACTTAGATATTGAATGTGAAGAAATCGTTCATGAGGAGCTAATACCTGCTATGATTCATGAAAAAAATGTACGTGTTGATTTTTCAAATGTTCATTTTGTTGATTCATCCGGGATGGGTTTACTAATTAGCTTAGTGAAAACCCTAAAAGATAAAGACATCAATATAACAATTCAAAATATCAATGATGACATATTAGAAGTTTTTGATTTATTACAAATACCTCAAATTATTGGCAGTGACGTTTTACTATTAGAAAGTTAGAGTATCTTTTCTAAATATATAATGTAGGCTTAACAAGCTCTTCTATGCGATGACCAATCGCAAGTAGAAGAGTTTTTTTATGGAATTAATACAGTTTTTCATTATAAATAAAACAAGTGCTAGCCCTCATAAGTACCTAAGCTCTGATAACAGCAAATTCCAGAATGCAAAATTAGTTAAGTTATAGGTGATTAGTTAGATTCCTTGATTTCTTTATCACAGTTTCTTCAGTCAAATGCTAATGTCTTATTAGCGTTCTCTACTCATCTTTAGAATAACGATGAACAAAATTCTAGAATTGACAAGCATCCTGTCCGTTTAAAAAAGCTTGTAAGGTTTTATAACAAGTATGTCGCATACATGTTTATTCTGCTGTATCTTAAAGATAGATTAAATTTCCATATAAATGGGGGACTTGTTAATGGGGAAACAAAAATTAATATTAATTGGAAATGGTATGGCGGGAGTTAGAGCCATAGAGGAGATATTAAAATTATTACCAGATCAGTTTGATATTACTGTCTTTGGTAAAGAACCATATCCAAATTATAATCGAATTCAGCTTTCAAAAGTATTACAGGGAGACACGGAAATTAGTGATATTACCATAAATGAATGGGAATGGTATGAGGAAAATAATATTCGATTATATCCAGGAGAAACAGTAACAACTATCAATAAGAAAGAGAAATTTGTGGAAACTGATAAAGGGCGTAAAGAAGAATATGATTATTTGATAATTGCAACAGGATCTAATCCGTTTATGATTCCTTTGCCTGGAGTTGATAAAGAAGGGGTTACTGCTTTTCGTGATATAAAGGATTGCGAAAAAATGATTGAATATTCAAATAAATATAAGCGAGCTGCTGTTATCGGTGGTGGCCTACTCGGATTAGAAGCAGCGAGAGGACTACTGAATCTAGGAATGGAAGTAGATGTTATTCACATTTCAGATTATTTAATGGAGCGACAATTAGATAAAGCAGCAGGGAAGTTGCTTCAAAAAGAATTAGAAGCACAAGGGATGAAATTCCTGCTAGAAAAAGAGACGGTTGAAATTACAGGGAAAAATAGAGTGACAGGGTTGAAATTTAAAGACGGTGGGAAAATACCTGCAGATTTAGTAGTAATGGCTGTAGGAATTAAACCAAATGTTCAATTAGCAGCAGATAATGGTATCGAAGTTAACCGCGGAATAGTAGTCAATGATTATATGGAAACAAGTGAAGCCAATATTTTTGCTGTAGGTGAGTGTGCTGAACACGATCAAATGGTCTATGGTTTAGTGGCTCCACTTTATGAGCAAGGTCAAGCGCTTGCTAAACGTATATGTGGAATGAATCATCAAGGCTATAAGGGTTCTGTATTATCTACTCAATTAAAGGTTTCAGGTGTGGATGTATTTAGTACCGGACAAATAAATGAAACGAATGTAACCAAGTCTATTAAAGTATTTGATGAATGGCGTGGAACGTACAAAAAAATATTAGTAGAAGATGAAAAGATTACAGGCGCTGTCTTATTTGGAGATACCCAAGAAGGCAACAGATTATTAAGTTTAATTAAACAAAAGGCAAATATTGAAGAATATCTTGAGAGTGAATCTAGTGAAGATTCAGGTGAAAGCTTAGTTGCTAGTATGTCAGATGAAGAGCTAATTTGTGGGTGTAATGGTGTCACAAAAGGAACGATTGTAGAAGCAATTAATGCAAAAGGTTTATCTACTGTTGATGAAGTTAAAGGTGCAACGAATGCTTCAAGATCTTGCGGTACGTGTAAATCATTAGTATCTGATTTATTAGAGCATACTTTAGGAGATGCATTTGAAGCGGATCAAAAAGAATCCATTTGTACCTGTACTGAATTATCTCGTGATGAAGTGATTGCCGAAATAAAAGAAAAAGGCTTAACGCATACCAGAGAAGTCATGCATGTATTGGAATGGAAAACAGAAGAAGGTTGTTCCAAGTGTAAACCAGCATTGAATTATTATTTAGGAATGGTTAATCCAACAGAATATGAAGATGAAAAAGAATCCCGTTTTGTTAATGAACGGATGCATGCAAACATTCAAAACAATGGTACCTACTCTGTTGTTCCAAGAATGTATGGTGGAGTAACAAATTCAGATGATCTTAGAAAGATTGCTGACGTAGCAGATAAATATGAAGTAGGTATGATTAAGTTAACTGGTGGGCAACGTATTGACCTATTAGGAGTGAAAAAAGAAGATCTTCCGTCTGTATGGAAAGATTTAGATATGCCATCAGGGCATGCTTATGCTAAATCTGTACGAACCGTCAAAACTTGCGTAGGTGCAAATTTCTGTCGTTTTGGTACACAGGATTCAGTTGGAATGGGAATACAAATTGAAAAGAAATTTGAAGGATTAAACACACCACACAAAGTAAAAATGGGCGTCTCTGCATGCCCGAGAAACTGTGCTGAAGGTGGAGTGAAAGACGTTGGTGTAATTGGGCTAGATGGAACGTGGGAAATTCATGTTGGTGGAAACGGTGGAACAGAATTAAGACAGGCAGAGCTTTTAACCAAAGTGAAAACAGAAGAAGAAGTATTAGAATATATCGGTGCATACCTTCAATATTACCGTGAGAATGCTAAATATCTTGAACGAACTTCGGCATGGGTAGAAAGAGTAGGGATTGCACACGTTCAAGAAGTAGTAGAAGATCAGTTCCTTCGAAATGAATTAAATGAAAGATTAGATGAGGCATTATCTGTCTACAAAGAACCTTGGAATGAAACCAATAATGATGAAACAGTTTTAAAAGATTTATTTGAAAAAGTACACGCTACTGCTATTTCTAAATAAGGGGGTAAAAAACAATGGAAAACACATTACGTAAAGTATTTATTGGAAAAGTGGATGAAATGCCACTGCGTTTAGGTAAAACAATCGTGATCGATGATAAAGAAATTGCTGTATTTAAATTAGCGAATGGTGATATTAGAGCTATTCAAAATCGGTGCCCCCACAAGGGTGGAGTACTAGCAGAAGGAATGGTGTCTGGGGAACATGTATTTTGCCCAATGCATGACTGGAAAATTAGTATTGTAGATGGCCAGGTGCAAGCTCCAGATGAAGGTTGTGTAGAAACATATAAAGTTGAAGTAGATCAAAATAATGTTTATATCAATCTAGCAAACTAATAAGGAAAGATTCATAATTTAAAGCTATTTGGGTAATATACAGGAAGACCAATAATTGGGGGGATTAATGTGAAGAGGGTATATTTAGTGGGTGCGGGACCAGGGGATCCAGACTTAATCACAGTGAAAGCTATGAAATGCATTCAGCAAGCTGATGTTATTTTATACGATCGTCTAGTTAACAAAACATTATTGAAGGAAGCAAAAAAAGCATGTAAGTTAATATTTTGCGGGAAATTACCTAAGTTGCATTTAATGAAACAAGAAACGATTAATCAATTTCTAGTTAAATATGCAAAAGAAGGCAAGCGTGTGGTGCGGTTAAAGGGTGGAGACCCTTATGTTTATGGCCGTGGTGCAGAGGAAGTCCATGCACTAGCACTTGAAGGAATTCCTTATGAAGTAGTACCAGGGATTACGGCTGGAATTGCTGCTGCTACTTCAGCAGATATTCCTATAACGCACCGTTCACTAGGTCGCACTTTTGCAACGGTAACGGGGCATTGTAAAAACGGCATCCCATCAGATATTGAATGGGAGCATTTAGTGAAATCTGTCGATACATTGGCTATTTATATGGGAATGAGTAATCTTCCTTTTATCAAAGAACAGCTAATGAAGTATGGGAAAACGAAACAAACTCCAATCGCAATTATTCAAGAAGGTACCACTGAAAATGAAAAAGTTGTCGTTGGAACATTAGAAACAATTTGTGATGATGTGAAGAGAGAGGAAATAAGTAATCCGGCAATGATAATAGTAGGAGAAGTAGTGAAAATTCGAGCAGAACTTCTAAAGTTAAAAGCAATAGATCAAGAATTTAAACCTCTTGAGGTATTACAAGCCTAATATAGGAGGGAAAGCTAGTGGATGCAGTATTATACATCTGTCATGGAAGCAGAAGAAAAGAAGCTAAAATTGAAGCTAATGCATGTTTAAAGAAAACCATGGCTAAACTTACAACAAGGATCCAAGAAGTATGTTTTTTAGAGCTAGAGGAACCTAATATTTCTGAGGGTATTCGAGTCTGCGTTGAAAAAGGTGCAACAAATATAGCTATTGTTCCAATACTATTATTAACTGCAGGGCATGCCAAAATTGATATTCCGGAAGTTTTAGAAAGAGAAAAAAAGAAATATCCCCTTATAAAATTTAATTACGGAAGACCATTAGGTGTCGAGAACAAAATGATCGAAGCGGTATCAGATAGAGTGCTCGACGTCACTTCAAATCCTTCTGCATATGACATATTACTTGTAGGGCGAGGAAGTAGTGACAACGAAGCATTAGAAGACACCAGAAAAATAAAAGAATTATTGAAAATAAAACTGAAAACGAATAATATTACAGCATGCTTTCTAGCTGCCAGTAATCCTAAGTTTGAGGAATTAGTTACCGAAAAAGCAAAGCATCATAATAAACCTATTTTAATTATTCCTTATTTATTGTTTACAGGTTTATTGATTAAAGAAGTTCATCAAACGATGGAGCATTTGCAAAAACAATATGGAACAACAATAAAAGTGGCTGATTATCTAGGCCATCATGATAATGTCTCGACACTTTTTAAAGAGAGAGTATTGGAGTTACAGGGAGAGTGGTCAGAGGATGCAAAAATGGCTTAAGGAAGTTGCTCGTGGAAAAAAAGGCTCAAAGGATTTAAGCTATGAGCAAACACGCTTACTTGCTGAACAAATTATTGATAAAAGAGCGACTATCGCACAAACTACTGCGTATCTAATTGCTGCTAGAATCAAAACCGAGTCATCTGATGAGTTATTGGCGTTTATTGATGCATTTAGAACGCAAAATATGGAGATATCATTACCAGAAAATGTGAGAGATAAGCTCATTGATTTTCAAGGGCCTTATAATGGACGCAATTCCTTTGTAGCAACTATACCTTCAGCTATTCTGTTAGCAGAAAAAGGTGTTCCTTGTACCATGTCTGCTTCCATTACGTTACCACCAAAGTACGGTACTTCCATGGTAGATATCTTTCAAGCATTAAACATAAATGGAAATAAAACAAACGTTACGGTAGAAGATGAAATTATGGATCAAAATCTTACTTTTTTAGAAGCAGAAGCATTTTCGTCCCCTTTAAAAGAGTTACGCTTTATTCGTGAAGAAATTGGTGTTAGGACTATACTTAACACGGTAGAAAAGCTTTTAAACTTTACAGGAGCTAGAAATATTATGCTTGGTGCCTTTCATCGTACGGCTATTAAACGAATGAAATCAAGCTTCGAACAAATGGATTATAAGAATGTATTTATTGTTCAAGGTTTGGAAGGCTCTGAAGACGTACCAGTTCATCGAAATAGCTTTGTATATCATTGGGAAAAAGAAGGATTATCCTCTTTTACAGTTAAGCCTGCTGACTATGGCTTATTGTGTAAAGAGTTTGATAAAAATATAAAGTTAAACGCTACAGAGCAAGCGGAAATTATTTTATCTCTACTAGCAGGTGATAAAAGGGAATCTTATTTATATTATTATAATCAATTAGTTTTAAATACCGGATTACGATACTATCTGTTTGGAATTTATCCAACTATTGAAGAGGGTGTTGAATATGCTAAAGTTCAACTATCCTCCGGTAGAGGACTACAATTATTAACGAAATGGCAAAGTAAATGTAAGTCTGAGTGGAAGAAAGAAAGTATTGTTTAACATCTATAGAAGCATTTCGAAAATAGGTATGAATTGTCACGTTTAATCCTAATAAAGTTGTTTAATTTTGAATCTAAAAATACACATTACACCGTCCGCGATAGTTGATGGTGTAATGTGTATTTTTCTTGTAAATAAAGTATAAGTGAATTAATTCTTTATAAAAAAACCAATTACTTTTTAATGTATTTTTCATCATACTCTTCTGATTTATAATAAAAATGAGACGCACTAAGCAAACCTATAACACTTAGTACTCCAACAATCACAGAAATCCAAAAGCCCATATGATCCCCCCTAGTAATAAAAGTAAATCTCAGACAAATAATACCATAAAACGGAAGGTTGTTATAGTTTATAAGGAAAATTTCCGAGAGGTTAAATTGCAAATATTATAAAAAACAGCGATATAAAATAATAGCATTCAAAGTTTTATTTATTTTCACTCTTTAATTCTTTTAAATAAGCCAATTGGTCTTCTTCCTCATAAATCGGGTTTTCGACTATTTCTTTTAAATAGTCGTGTTTTTTTAAAGGATCAATACTTAATCCCTTTAATAGCTGACGAACTTCATATAAAAAGTCTATATATGTTACATATTTATCATTAAATTTTTCTTCCATATCTTTTTTTATTTTTTTAGCCAGTATGGGACTCGCGCCATTGGTTGAAATCGCAATTGTGAGGTGACCATTCTGCATATAGATAGGAAATTCTAGGTCGCCGTTTTCTGCATCATGCATAGCATTTATCCACGCATGAGAGGGTGCATCGTGTGAAATTCTTCGATTTAATTCCACATCATTTGTAGCGATAATAACTAGAGAGGCATTTTCGATATCTAAAGGATGAAACTCTCTTTTTTTCCATACAATATTTGTAGAAGCTACAAGCTCTTTTATTTGAGCTGTGATTGAGGGGCTAATAATGACAATATTTTCTGTCCATTTGCTTAATTTATTTAGCCTTCTTTCAACTGCTTTTCCACCACCGATTACCACAATTAACTTTTCTGTTATATCAATCATTACTGGTAGTTTAGACATCTTAATCACCTTCTTTTTGCGACCTGTATGTTATAATTCTAGTACCAATCGGCAGGTGAAGCAAGCTGATTGACAGAAAGTAGTGAATATTTCTATAATTTACTTATCTATAATTCGAGATTTTATGCAAACATTGATAGTGAATTTCGTTTGGAAAGGGTGATGGAATGAAACATATATTTAAAGCTGGAGAAAACTTGAAAGGTCCAACACTTCTATTGCTGCATGGTACAGGTGGAACAGAAAATGATTTATTGCCATTAGCTGAAATGGTCGATCCACAAGCAAACATTTTGAGTGTTCGGGGAAATGTATCAGAAAATGGTATGCCACGATTTTTTAAAAGATTGGCAGAGGGCGTATTCGATGAAGAAGATTTAATATATCAAACAAAAGAGCTTCATGAATTTTTAGATGAAGCTGCAGAAGAATATGGGTTTGATCGTAATTATATAATTGCGATTGGATATTCTAATGGAGCAAACATTGCTGCAAGCTTGCTATTTCATTATCAAGATGCATTAAATGGTGCTGTTTTGCATCATCCTATGGTGCCAAGAAGAAATATTGAATTGCCGGATTTGTCTAGTGTGAAGGTATTAATTACTGCGGGTCATAATGATCCTCTTTGTACAGAAGAAGAAAGCTATGAGCTTGAAAGTACACTGAAAGAAAATGGGGCTAATGTTGATATCCACTGGGAAAATAATGGACATCAGTTATCCCAAACAGAAGTTGAGGCCGCTAAAAAATGGTATCAGGAGCAAATTATATAAAGCTTAAAAAAAGGAGCACTCGTTGCTTCTTTTTTTTGTGGAAAATTTTAAAAAACACTTGCTATTTTAAAAATATAGAATATAATAAAACTGTATTAAATATAATAATACAGTTAATACAATCCATACACTTCATACAGTGGATATAGGGAGGGTTGTTATGTTTGAGCTAGATTTAAGAAGCAGAAAACCAATATATGAACAATTAGTCGATAAAATGAAGCAATTAATCATAAATGGTGTATTAAAAAAGGATGAACAATTACCCTCAGTACGAGCTCTTGCTCAACAATTATCAATTAATCCAAATACCATTCAAAAAGCTTACAGAGAACTTGAAATGCTTGGATTTATCTATTCCTTAAAGGGAAAGGGCAGTTTTGTTAATCAGCTTAGTACACAAAATAACTCAGAGGAGTTAAAAATAATAAAAGAAAAGCTGAAAAAAACATTAACGGAAGCTTTATTTTTAGGTATTAGTCTGGAAGAAATTAATGATTTAATGGATGAAGCAAACAGAGGCATAAAAAGAGGTGAAGATAATGATTAAGGTAGAAGAAGTGACAAAAAGGTTTGAAAAAGACTTAGTTTTAAAGGAATTAAATCTCAACATAAATAAAGGATCGATATATGGTTTGCTTGGATCCAATGGGGCAGGGAAAACTACATTATTAAAAATAATTTCAGGAATAATTAAAGCAAACAGTGGAAAGGTCACCATTGAAGATAAACTCATCTTTGAGAATGCGTTACTAAAGGATAAATTGATATTTATACCTGACACACCTTATTTCTTTTCACATTATACTGTAAATCAACTGGCCGATTTCTATAAGAATACATACTCCAGTTGGAACCAGAATCGGTTTCAACAATTAGGGAAGATATTCAAACTAGATCCTAGAAAAAAAGTTCATCGCTTTTCTAAGGGAATGCAAAGACAAGTGGCATTTTGGTTGGCTTTTAGCACGATGCCAGAAGTATTAATATTAGATGAACCTTTTGATGGGTTAGATCCAGTAATTCGAAAAAAGGTAAAAGGTTTGATTATACAAGATGTTGCGGAACGAGAGATGACAGTTCTTATTTCGTCCCATAATTTACGTGAAGTAGAGGACATTTGTGACTATATAGGTATCTTACATAATGGAGGGTTTGTGCTTGAAAAGGATTTAGATGATTTAAAATCAGATGTACACAAAATTCAAATTGCCTTTAATGGAGATCCACCAGAGAAATTGATAGAATCCCTAAATATTGTTCACCAAGAGAAGCGGGGAAGTGTCAATATTTGGATCGTTAAAGGAGATTATGCTGACGTTGATCAAGAAATAAGATCTTACCAGCCAATATTAAAAGATATCTTACCTTTAACGTTAGAAGAAATATTTATTTATGAAATGGAGGGTGTAGGCTATGCGATTGAAAATGTCCTGGTTTAATAAAGAAATAGCAATCCAAAATTTCAGATCTGTGGGTTGGATTTCGATTGCATATTTTCTCCTTCTCTTATTTACATTACCATTGAGCATTTTAATGATGCTAACAGGTGAAGATGATAATTTCGCTAATTATTACGACGACTTGATCTCTTTCAATATAGAATTTCAATTTATGATGTTGATGATTGTTCCATTACTAATTGGATTATTTATTTTTCGTTATATTCAGGTCAAGCCAATGGCAGATTTTATGCATAGTCTCCCAATAAAACGTTTACGATTATTTGACCATCATTTCTGGATGGGGTACTTACTTTTATTTCTACCAGTGATACTGAATGCTTTTTTCTTAGTATTGTTATACTTTTTTTCAAATCACCAGGGTTTAATTGAATTAAAAGATATAGGGGACTGGTTACTTGTATATTTTATGTATGGTTCATTAATCTATACAGTCACTGTTTTTATTGGATTTATTACTGGAATATCAGTTGTGCAAGCTATTTTAACTATTGTAATGCTCTTATTTCCAACAGGAATTATTGTTCTGATCTATTCCAACTTAGATTTACTACTCTACGGATTTTCTCAAGCATATGCTTGGGATATAAGAACGTCAGCCTTATCGCCTATTACAGATATGTTGGATTATTATTACTATGAAGTAAGTTGGTTAAGATTGATCCCATATGTACTATTATGTGTTATTTTTTATCTGCTATCCAAATTTCTCTATCTAAAACGACCAATTGAAGCTGCTTCACAAGCCTTAGCTTTCCCACAGCTTAAACCGATTTTTAAATTCGGAGTGACTTTTTGTTTTATGCTGTTAGGTGGGATGTACTTCGCTGAAGTACAAGGTCAAGTAGGCTGGATAATTTTCGGATACATTATTTTTGCGATACTTGGATACTTTTTATCAGAAATGATTTTACAGAAAAATTGGAGAGTATGGAATGCATGGAGAGGATTCTTTACTTATGCGGGTTTAACAACCATTATTTTGCTCATAATCGTATTTGATATTTTCGGGTATGAGACAAAGATACCTACTGGGGAGGAAATTGAAGGTGTTTATGTTAGTGAAGATGGTTATTCCTATTTTGAAGAGAATCAATTCAGGGAGGATAATAAATTAACATCTAAAAGAAGTATTGAGCAAGTTAGAAAGTTACACGAAGCTTTAATCAATGATAAACAAAATCAAACCATAAATCCTAATTACCATCCTGATAGTAAAAATATTTATCTTATTTATTATCTCGAAGATGGAAGTGAAGTAGTAAGGGAGTATTTTATACAACATTCACAACAATATAATGAACTGCTAAAGCCTTTATTTGAGACACAGGAATATAAAGAAATACAGGAGCCGTGGATGTCTCTTGAAAAAGAGAAAGTGGACTCTATTTCACTCAATTCACCTTTTATTAGTATGGAACTTAGCGATCCTATAAAAATGGAAGCATTTATGCAAAAAATAAAAGAGGACTATCAAAAAAGAAGTTACGAAGAAATGCAATATAGAGAAAATAATATTTATTATGCAGAATTTCAGATAAACGATGAATATTATCACGCTAATTTTTCAGATCAAGATGAAGAAACAATTACTTGGATAAAAGAAAACTTCCCTGATTTTTCTTTGGCAGCCGAAGATTTATTACACCTAGTAATCCTTTCAGAAAATCATTCGGAAGAAATATTATGGGAGCTCGATAACTGGAAGGAAGGAACAGATTATTGGATATTAGAAGAGACGGGGCATATAGAGACTGTGTTGGAAGCCAATCAATCGATTGATTGGGAGGATAATTATACCGTTGGGGTGTATGACAAAGTAAACAATGGTTATTTATATACTTTCCAAGTAAATAAAGAGGATATGCCAGCCTTAATTTTAGAAAAAATGAAATAAGAAGGAGATTAAAATGGAGAAAACATTAATAGATACTGCGTATTTCGATGAAATTTACAACAGTTATCACGACCGATTATATAATACTGCGTTCTTTATATTAAAGGAAACACATTTAGCACATGATGCGCTTCAAGAGGCCTTTATAAAAATATTTCAAAATATTGACCAGCTTAAAAAATTAGCGAAGCCATTTGCATGGATGAAAACTATTACAACCAGAACTGCAATTGACCTTTTAAGAAAAGAAAAAAGATCGAGATTGGTGTTGCTATCTGAATCTTATTCCATGGATCATTTCTCTCTAAGTGATGCTAATGAAATTGATAAACAATTGACTTTATGCTGCCTAAAAAAAGACATGATTGATTGCTTTAAAAATGAAAGTGAAAAAATCAAAGTAGTATTTATTCTGAGATATTGTAAAGACCTTTCAGATGAAGAAATTGCAACACATCTAGATATATCTTTGTCTGCAGTAAAGACACGTTTATTTAGAGCTAGGCAAATAATCCGAAACACTATAGATAAAAAAGATTTTAGAGAAATTACTGCCCCAATAAAAACGACAGCATAGCCTTAAAGTATTTTTTCTTTTCTATTTTCCATAAACCTTCTATAATAAGGTATTATGGTCAAAAAGGATGTCGTTGATGGGGTTTTATGTGTACGTAGTGTTACCTTGGATTTTCTTAATCCTTTGTTTTATTGGTTTTATCATAAGTGTAATAAAAAGAATAAGCTTTAGTTGGGGCTTTTTATGCTGCATGATTGGAATTATTATTTATTTAATTGGAACACAAATGGTTGGTGGATTTGATGGTATGGCAATTAGTTTAATCGGTGCTCTGCCATTCACTATAGGTTTATTTGTTCTATTTATTCTCTGGATTGGAAATAAGATTAAATAAATTCTCTGCATGTTTCGTACCCTATAGGAAAAAGTATAAGTGTAAGCTTACAAAAAGCTTAACTCTTTTCTTTTGAGGTGTGTAACGATGAAAAATAATACTTCTATGATGATGCCTATCCTTGCTTCTGTTGGTATTGGTGCATTAGCGTATTACCGTATGCGAAAAGGTAATAACATGAAGAGTAATGCAAATCAGTTAGCTTCTACTTTATCTAACACGATGGGGTCTTAATAATGGAAAGACTACCTGAGGGGTCGACCGCTCAGGTAGTCTTTTTCATTTGAATGTAAAATGAACGATAAACCAATAATCTTAGAATGTTGAAGGTCATTTTGATATAATAGAGAGAAATGTTGGAAGGGAGATTGTATTATGAAATATATCGGTTACATTGGTTCTTATACTAAAGTGGAAAGCGAAGGGGTACATCGTTTTGAATTAGATACAGTGGAAAAGAAAATTAAAAATGTTTCTTTAGCTGCTAAATTAGATGGCCCTACATATCTTACATTAAGTGATGATAACAAATTTTTATATGCGGTATCGAAAGAAGATGATAAAGGTGGAGTGACGGCTTTTAAAGTTGAAAATGATACGTTGGAAAAATTGAATAGTCAAGCTCAACCTGGCTCTGCACCTTGTCACGTAAGTGTAAATAAAGATAATTCACTTCTTGTTACAGCAAATTATCACACAGAAAAAGCAGAGTCTTATCAAGTTAATGCAGACGGATCTCTCGAAGTGGCCTCAGCTGTCATTCAAACTGGAAAAGGACCACATGAAAGACAGGAAAAACCACATTTACATTATGCAGGATTTACTCCTGATGAAAATTATGTTGTTGTTGTCGATCTTGGAGGAGATACCATAACGACATATGAGGTAGAAGACAGTAAGCTTAATAAGAAGGCGCAGTTAAAGGTTAATCCAGGTACTGGACCTAGGCACCTTGTTTTCCATCCAACTCTGCCTTATGCTTATGTAATGACGGAATTAAGCAATGAAGTAATTGTTTTAGATTTTGATGAAGTTGAAGGAACTTTTGAAGAACTACAATACATTAAAACGATTCCAGAAGATTTTACGGAAAATAACCAAGGTAGTGCAATTCATGTATCATCAGATGGGAAATTTATTTATGCAGGAAATCGAGGACATGACTCCATCGCGGTATTTAAGATTAATGATGATCATAAATTAGAGCTAATTGACCTTACCTATACAGAAGGTAATTGGCCAAGAGATTTTGTGCTTGATCCTTCTGAACAGTTTATTGTTGCAGCAAATCAAGAATCGAATACACTAGCTTTATTTGAAAGAGACAGCAAAACAGGTAAATTAACTGTTCTTCAAACTGGTATATATGCTCCAGAAGCTGTATGTGTGAAATTTTTAAATTAATATCTAAAAGAGGAGGTGGATTTTTCTAGCTCCTCTTTTCTACATTTTCTAAAAACTGTTCGATTATTTATTAAAAAGGAGAACCCATTATGAATCAATATGACGTTTTTAAAAGGTATTTATATTTATTTATTTTACCTGTTATTACTTTTGCGAGCATAATGGGTCTTTTCTTTTCGGATAGTTCGAATCAGCTAAATAACTGGGTTTTAAGTATATATTCCATAGTCTTTTCATTGTCTTGGCTTTTACTATGGTTTGCTAATACATTAAAACTAGTGGAGTATATAAACTTAACCCTAGTCAGTGTTATTCATATAATCAAGTCACATGATATTATTGCCACAGATATGGTCATAAACGGATCAACGCATACGGGAAGTTCAACTTATTGGACTCCGTTAGTATTTGTATTTATTTTTATTTCTTTACCACGTAAATTCGGCTTATATTATGCATTAAGTTTATGGCTAGTTATTGTAGGAATAGGAGCTTATTATTGGAATAAAATACCAGAAGCAGGTCACGAACGTTTGTTGCAATACTTCTTATCAAATTTAATCTATATAATATTCATCTTTTTTGTTCGTCGAATAATGACTTATTATAGTGAAAAAGAAGTAACGGAAAAAATGGCCTATTATGATACATTGACTGGCATTGCCAATCGGCGCAAAATTTACATTTGGTTAGATGAAAGTTTAAAGAAAAAAGAAGATTTTTCAGTTATCCTTTTTGATATTGACTACTTTAAGGCTGTAAATGATAAATATGGCCATCCTATAGGAGACAAAGTATTAAAAAAAATCACCGAGCTCACAACAGCAAATTTAGGCTCAGAGGATTTTTTTGGGCGATGGGGTGGGGAAGAGTTTATTATAGTATCACGAAATAAAACAGAAGAAGAAGTATTTGATTTAGCTAATAAAATTCGAATATCTATCCAAGACTACCCATTTGAAATAATTTCTGGAGTTACAGCTAGTTTTGGATTTGCACAATATCATAATCAGTCGATTGAACTATTACTTGAACAAGCAGATAAATCACTTTATTATGCTAAAGATAAGGGAAGAAATCGTGTTCAAAATTATAACGATATGGAATTATAATCAATTTTGAAGGGTTTTATATGTATTTAAATCGCTATAATTTTAATTCCAGCACTACTATAAATGAAGTGGACTATAAAAAATATAGCCCACTCCACCACTTGTTTACTTATCCGTTGATAATATGGAATTTACTTCATTTTCATCTAAATAATTCTCGTAGGATTCATGTTTTTCATTTACTCCTATAAATTTCCCGTTTTTATCAGCTAATAAAAAACCTTCTATATCTTCAACACTTCCTATCTGTTCGTCTGAATTAAAAAACATATTGTCATAATCTTCATTAGTTTCATTAAAGTCAGAAGGGCTATCTGATGATCCATATTTTTCAACACTTTGCCATGCATCCTCTGCATCAAATAATGTTGCTTTTTCTTCTCCATTTTCCGTTTTCACTTCATTTAAACCAGCATGAATAATGTCTTCTTCAACAGGACGTGTGTGTGGAATATGTTTATCAGCATGTGTAATACACCTATTGGTGGTAGGTAACGCAATAAGTCTCTCAGCCGGTATATCCTTACCACACTGTTCACAAATTCCATATGTGCCGTTTTCAATAGCATTTAAAGCTTCTTCAATTTGTTTCATTTCCTGTTCAGCATGTTCATTTAAAGCAATATCTTTTTCTCGTTCGAATAGTTCCGTGCCTGTGTCACCGGGATGGTTATCGTAATTAGAAAGCTCTGAGCTAGTTTCTTTGTTTTGTTCTATTTCCAAACCGAAATGGTCACTAAGATGCTTTTTGAGTGCGTTTTTTTGAGAAAGTAGTTCTTGTTTACATTGTTCTAATTGTGATCGATGAAGCATTTTTGAATCCTCCTTATTATTTTAACTTTTGTAGTTGTTTTAAATTGAAATATAGATTCAAATTATTTACCTTCTAAAAAATTATAAAGAATCTGATTAGCGTTCAATTATGGAGAAATTGAAGGAGTAATGATGTCTATAAGAGACGCTAAACTCATTTGTAGTATGATACTTAATAATGAATTCTTTAAATCACATCAATAGTATGTCCACAGGAGATGATTTGACTTATGTGTTTTTTCAGAAATATAATACTGGTTTTCCATTGTGTTTTTTCACTAAAAAAGAACATCAAATGATTTAATCATTTGATGTTCTAAAATAGAGCGAAGTCAGTATAAAAACTGCTTGAAATTTAAATATTTCCTCTTTAAACCATTACTTTGCACATATCATTAGAAAACGCTACAGGGTCTTCGATAGGAAGTCCTTCTATTAATAATGCTTGATTGTATAAAATATTTGTATACAATGCAGCTTTGTCTGGATCTGTTTCATAAATTTTCACTAATGATTGAAAGATATCATGCTTATTATTTATTTCTAAAATTTTATTTGCTTCAATATTTTGATTATCTGGCATTGCTTTTAACACTTTTTCCATTTCAATTGATACATCACCTTCAGCAGTAAGACATACTGGATGTGACTTGAGCCGTGTAGATAATCTAACATCTTTCACTTTATTCCCTAAAAGTGTTTTCATGTGATCTAGAAGCTCTTTGTGCTCTTCTTTTTGCTTTTCCGCTTCTTTTTTAGTTTCTTCATCATCTAAATCAAGGTCGCCGCTTGCTACAGACTTAAATTCTTTTTCTTTGTAATTCATCAGCATTTTAATTGCAAACTCATCTACTTCTTCTGTGAAATATAAAATTTCATATCCTTTGTCTTTTAACATTTCTGTTTGTGGTAATTTTTCAATACGATCATGGGACTCGCCACTAGCATAATAAATATATTTTTGATCTTCAGGCATTCTGTCTACATATTCAGCTAGACTCACTAATTTCTTTTCTTGGGATGAATAGAAAAGAAGTAGATCCTGGAGTTTTTCTTTATTTGCACCAAAGTCACTATACACACCAAATTTTAGTTGACGACCAAAAGCTTCAAAGAATTTTTCGTATTTTTCACGAGCATTTTTCAGCATGCTTTGTAAGTGATTTTTCACTTTTTTCTCTATATTCTTTGCAATCAATTTAACTTGTTTATCTTGCTGTAAAATTTCTCTTGAGATGTTTAAAGAGAGATCTTCAGAATCTACAATTCCTTTCAGAAAGCTAAAATGATCTGGGACAAGGTCTGCTGATTTTTCCATAATTAAAACTCCATTGGAATACAATTCTAGTCCTTTTTCAAACTCCTTGGAATAGTAATCATACGGTAATTGTTCAGGAATATAAAGTATGGACTGAAATCTTACCATACCATCTACACTTATGTGTAGGTGTGTTAATGGATTATCAAAACCAAAGTGCTTTTCTTGATAAAAAGCATTATAATCTTCATCGGTTAGTTCTTGTTTATTTTTTCTCCAAATTGGTACCATACTATTAACAGTTTTTTCTTCTGTTACCTCGACAAGCTCATCATCGTCATCACTTTTTGGTTTTTGCTCTGTGACATCCATTTTAATTGGATAACGAATAAAATCAGAGTATTTTTTTACGATTGTTTTTAATTGATGTTCATCAAGGAAATCATCATAGTTTACATCCTCATCATTTTCCTTGATATAAATGATAATTTCTGTTCCTACATCTTCTTTATCATAAGGCTCAATTGTATAACCCTCGACACCAGTTGATTCCCATTTATACCCCTGTTCATCATTTAATGATTTCGTATAAACAACAACTTTATCGGCAACCATAAAGGAAGAATAAAATCCTACACCGAATTGTCCGATTATTTCTTGACCATCTTTCATTTCATTTTCATTCTTGAATGCTAATGAGCCACTTTTAGCAATTGTACCCAAATTAGATTCTAATTCTTCTTTTGTCATTCCGATCCCAGTATCAACAACATGAAGTGTTCTATCAGCTTTATTTGCTGAAATTTTAACGAAATAATCCTCCTGATTGAAGGAAATTTGATCATCCGTAAGTGCCTTGTAATAGATCTTGTCTATGGCATCACTTGCATTGGAAATTAATTCACGCAAGAAAATTTCTTTCTGCGAATAGATGGAATTAATCATCATTTCAAGTAATCGTTTGGATTCGGCTTGAAATTGTTTTGTTTCCATAAAAATACCCCCCAATAAAATATGTATAATGTGTGTTAGCACTCTGATGATAAGAGTGCTAACACACTATTTAATACCATATTTTTAAGGGGAGTGTCAAGTGTTAACATCTTTAGTGCTTTGGACAAGAAGTTCCTCACATTGGCCAGCCATATTAATTTAATTCATACCAAACAGCTACTTTCTAAGCGAAAACTAAAAGTATAGTAAGAGAATAGATGAATTAATAAAAATGTTTCGTTATGATGGAAATAGCAGATCTTTTGGAGGTGCGCCATGAAAAATAATGAGAATGAAAGAAATGCTCTATTTTATGAAAAATCACCATATCTTTTACAACATGCCTATAATCCAGTTGATTGGCATCCTTGGAACGAGAAGGCTCTTGAAAAAGCAAAACTCGAGGATAAGCCTATTTTTTTAAGCATTGGCTATGCAAGCTGTCATTGGTGTCATGTAATGGAGAAAGAGAGTTTTAAAGATCCTGAAATTGCAGAATTTTTAAATGAACATTTTGTATCGATTAAAGTTGATAGGGAAGAAAGACCGGATATTGATGCTATATACATGAAGGCTTGCCAAATGATGACAGGGGAAGGAGGATGGCCACTATCTATCTTTCTCAGTCCAGATCAAATTCCTTTCTTTGCTGGTACGTATTTTCCACCAAAGACATTAGGTAATCGTCCTAGCTTTAGAATGGTACTTAAACAATTAATTGAACAATATCATAATAATCGTGAAAAAATTGATCGGGTAACTAAAAATGTTAGAAACGCTTTAGAAGAATCAACTAAATTAGAAAGTTCAACCGGAATCTCTCTTGGTATGCTTATGGAGGCATATAATGGATTGAGACAGGATTTTGACGAGGCTTATGGGGGATTTGGGAAAGCTCCTAAGTTTCCGCAAGTGCACCATCATTTATTTTTGTTGCGATACTCAGTTTTTCACCAAAATAAAGATGCATTAGATATGGTGGAGCGTAGTGCTCATGCGATGTATGAAGGAGGTATTTTTGACCATATAGGATTTGGATTTAGTCGATATGCTACGGACAATTTATGGTTGATTCCTCATTTCGAAAAAATGCTATACGATAATGCACTATTAACAATTCTTTATTCAGAGCTATATAGCGCAACAGATAAGATCAGGTATAAATCGATTACAGAAAAAGTTGTGTCGTTTCTTCAAACTGACTTAATGGAAAATGACCTTTTTATGGCATCAATTGATGCTGATACGGCAGAAGGGGAAGGGGATTACTATACGTGGTCCATAGATGAAGTAGAAAAGGTTCTAACGAATAAAGAAGCAGAACTTTTTTTACATGCATACGGTTTTTCTGTAAATGGAAATTTTAAAGGTGAAAATTTGCCTAACTTGATTGAAAGAAAACAAAACGAGTATATACAGAAGTTCAAACTAACGGACCAAGAATTAGAAAATGGTTTAGCAGAGGCCCGTGAAAAATTGAAAAATGTGCGAAAAACACGAAATCAGCCTGCTATTGATGATAAATTTCTGTTAGGTTGGAATGCTTTAGCAATTGTCGGATTGGCTAAAGCAGGTAGTAAGCTTCAAAATAAAATGTTCGTGGATCAAGCGAAGAAAAGCATGAATAAGCTTGAAAGTACTTTTTACAAAAACGAAACATGGATGGCTCGTTATTGTAAAGGAGAGCTTAAATACCATGCTTATTTAGATGATTATGCTTATTTATTATGGGCTTACGTAACATTATATGAAGCCACGTTAGAAGTGAATTATATTATAAAAGCAGAGAATTTAGTAACGAAATTAATGGAACAGTTTTGGGATCAGGAAAGAGGAGGATTTTTTTATACAGCTATTGAAGGGGAAGAGCTTTTAATTCGGGAAAAGGAATTTTATGATGGCGCCCTTCCGGGTGGAAATAATGTTATAGGTGAAGTCCTTACAAGGTTAACCTATTACACAAATAATATGGAATATCTAAAAACTGCGGATAAAATTAGAGTAATAAGTAAAGCTTACATCAAAGATTATCCCTTAGCTGCGACATTCTTGTTACAAAGCTTATTTTATGTAGAGCATCCACCAAAACAAATTATTGTCGTTGGAGAGAGGGGGGAGGAAGAAGTAGAAAAGTTGGTTCAGTTATCTAAGAGAAAGTTTATGCCACATATACAGATGATCTTAATTACAGAAGGAGATGACCGTGAGGCGTTTTCTTCCTATAAAAGAATAAATAATCTCGTAACCTTCTATGTATGTGAAAATTTTACTTGTCAATCTCCAACCACTGATTTTGAACAGGTTCTGCGTCACATAAAATAAATGGAAAGACTTCCACTAATGGTTTAGTGGAAGTCTTTTGCATGTGTATGAAAAAGTATAGAAAAGCTTCGATAAAAAAATATAAACTCAAAACTCCATAACTAATCTTAAAAATGGTAATGTATAGCTGTTATGAAAGCTCTCTTTGTTGTTCAAATTGTTTAATTTTATCGTCATGGGTTAAAGTGACTGAAATATCATCCCAACCGTTTAATAACATTTCACGCTTATAGCCATCTAATTCAAAATCCGCATGAAATCCTTGATTATCATAAATTGCCTTACTTTCAAGATCTAGAGTTAATTTATAATCTGAAGCTTCAGCATTATCTATTAATTGTTGAACCTCAGATGGGCTAAGTTGTACTGGGACAATACCATTTTTCGTACAATTATTATAAAAAATATCAGCGTAGCTTGGTGCGATAATTACACGAAAACCATAGTCTTGAAGTGCCCATGGAGCGTGCTCTCGTGAGGAACCACACCCGAAGTTTTCACCTGCTACTAATATAGAGGCATGTTGATATTTTTCCTTGTTTAATGAAAAATCTTCACGCAATTCACCTTTGGAATCATATCTCCAGTTGTAAAATAAAAACTGACCAAAACCTTTTCTTGATATGCGTTTTAAAAATTGTTTAGGAATGATCTGGTCCGTGTCGACGTTGGCACGATTTAATGGATAGACAATTCCCTCATGTTTTCTAATTGGTTCCATATAAGTTACCCCCTTATATCTTTTATTTAAGCAGTAGGTACTTTCATGTGACGTACATCTACAAAGTGACCTTCTATAGCGGCGGCAGCTGCCATTTCAGGACTTACTAAGTGAGTACGAGCACCTGCACCTTGACGACCCTCAAAGTTACGATTTGAAGTAGATGCACAACGTTCACCCTCTGGTACAACGTCATCATTCATAGCAAGACACATACTACAACCAGCTTCTCTCCACTCGAAACCAGCTTCTTTAAAGATGATATCAATTCCTTCTGCTTCTGCCGCTTTCTTCACACTATGAGATCCTGGAACAACAATAGCAGTAACATTAGGATGAACCTTTTGTCCTTTTATAATAGAGGATGCTTTCTTTAAATCAGCCAAACGGGAATTCGTACAAGAACCAATAAATACATGCTCAATCTTCACTGAGGAAATAGGTTCTCCACCCTCAAGCCCCATGTATTCTAATGCTCGTTCTATTTCTTCAATTTCATTATCTGTTTTAGCAGATTCAGGTACAGGAACATTTGCACTAACAGGGATACACATACCTGGATTTGTTCCCCAAGTAACTTGAGGTTCGATTTCATCTGCATTTATTTCAACCATTTCATCGTAAATAGCACCTTCATCAGTAGCAAGTGATTTCCATTCTTTTGCAGCTTCGTCAAAAGCGTCCCCTTGTGGGACATGACGCTTACCTCTTAGAAATTCTACCGTAGTATCATCAGGACTAATTAAACCAGCTCTAGCTCCAGCTTCAATTGACATATTACAGATTGTCATTCTTCCTTCCATAGGAAGATTGCGAATAGCTTCACCTGTATATTCTAAGACATAACCTGTGCCAAAGCGAACCCCAAACTTACCTATAATCGCTAAGATTAAATCTTTTGCAGTAACACCAGTGCCGAGTTTTCCGTTAACTTTAACATTTAATGTTTTTGGTTTAGCTTGCCAGATCGATTGTGTTGCTAAAACATGTTCAACTTCACTCGTACCAATTCCAAAAGCTAACGCTCCAAATGCGCCGTGGGTAGAGGTATGACTATCTCCACAAACGATGGTCTTACCAGGTTGCGTTAAACCTAACTCTGGACCAATTACATGAACAATACCTTGGTCAGGATGATTAATATCAGCAAGGGGAATATTGAATTCAGTACAATTTTGTTTAAGTGTATCCATTTGTGTTTTCGACACTTCATCTTTTATAACATTTCGATGGATAGTAGGTACGTTGTGGTCCATTGTTGCAAACGTGCGATCCGGACGACGAACTGTACGGTTATTTATTCTTAATCCTTCAAATGCTTGAGGAGATGTCACTTCGTGAACCAAGTGAAGGTCAATATATAATAAATCTGGCTTTCCCTCTTCTTCATGAACGATATGCTTCTCCCAAATTTTCTCAACAATTGTCTTAGGCTTTCCCATGCTTTCACTCCTCACTGTTTAGAAAAACATCGCCGCAGAGCTATTATTTTAAATAGGATACGCCGAAGTTTTTTTACTATTATTTTAAAGCTTCAGATTTATTTTAACTCGTTAACAATTAATTCTGTCATCTCGTTTGTATTGACTAACTTTCCATCTTCACTTTTTAAATCAGCAGTATGATAATTTTGATTTAATACACGTTCTACTGCTGCTTCAATTGCAACTGCTTCTTCTTCAAGTTGGAAGGAGTAACGAAGCATTAATGCTGCTGATAAGATCATTGCTATTGGATTTGCTATTCCCTTACCTGCGATATCAGGAGCAGAACCATGTGCTGGCTCATATAAACCTACACCATCTTCTGCTAAACTAGCTGATGGCAGCATTCCAAGTGACCCTGTTAGTACGGAAGCTTCATCACTCAGTATGTCACCAAACATGTTTTCCGTAACAATTACATCAAAGGATGTTGGCTCAGTTATTAATTTCATAGCTGCAGCATCAACTAGAACATGATTAACTGTTACGTCTGGATAATCGCTCTTTTTTTCTTCGACAATTTCTCGCCATAATTTACTAGATTCTAGCACATTTGCCTTATCAACGGAAGTAAGTTGCTTCTTCCTTAATCTAGCACTTTGAAAGGCTTTATCTACTATACGTTCTATTTCTTTTCTAGAGTAGGTCAGTGTATCCACTACACTATTACCGTTATCTCTTCTTTCACTTGGTTGCCCAAAATACAAACCACCTGTTAATTCTCTAACAATTAATAAATCACTTCCTTGGATAATATCCTGACGGAGTGGGGAAGCGTGTAATAATTTTTCAAATCCTTTAACAGGTCTTAAATTTGCATACAAATCAAGCGCTTTACGAATGCCAAGTAAGCCACGCTCAGGACGGAGATGAGAGGGGTTATTATCCCATTTTGGTCCACCCACAGCACCTAACAATACAGCGTCAGAACTTTTACAAGCTTCAATAGTTTCATCAGGTAGTGGATTTTGGTGGTTATCTATAGCAATTCCACCAATATCACAATATTGAAAATCGAACTCATGGTTGAACTTTTTGCTGATTGCGGTTAGGACATCTTTTGCTGCATGAATTACTTCTGCTCCAATTCCGTCTCCGGGCAATAATACAATCTTTTTATTCACATCTATTCCTCCTACTTACGAGCAAGCCTTCAATTGTTTTTTGCGTCTAATGCAGCTTTGTTTATAGCGCGATTGACAGCATTTAAAAATGCTTGAACTGCTGCTTCTAATACGTCTTGAGCAGAACCTCTTCCACTTACCGTTTGGTCGTTTACAGTCATACTTACGTGAACTTCTGCTAATGCATCTCTACCTTGACCAATTGAATTAAGCTGGAAGTCAGTTAAGTGTGTTTTTTCATCTATAATATTATCTAGTGTGTTATACAGCGCTTCCACACTTCCTTGCCCAGTATTGGTATCTTCCACGTTTTCTCCATGTGGATTGATAAGCGTAACGGTTGCACTTGGAATGTGTTGGGAGCCGTATTGAATTTGGAAGTCTTTTAATTTATAACGTTTCACGTTGGAAACATCTGTTTGAATATCCGTTAAAATAGCAAAAAGATCATCATCTGTTACTTCTTTTTTACGATCTGTTAGTAACTTAAATGCAACAAAAGCTTCTTTTAACTTTTCTTCAGGTAATTGATATCCTAATTGATTGATCTTATCCTTGAAAGCATGGCGTCCAGAATGCTTACCAAGTACTAGATTATTGGAGTGTATTCCAACTAGTTCAGGAGTGATAATTTCATAAGTGGAGGCATTTTTTAATACACCATCTTGGTGGATGCCAGATTCATGCGCAAATGCATTTCTTCCAACTACTGCTTTATTACCAGGGACGACCATTCCAGTGAATTTACTAACCATGTCACTCGAGCGTTTAATTTCCTTTAGCACCATATTAGAGTAGTAAGGATAATAATCACTTCGAATATTTAATGCAACAGCGAATTCTTCTAACGAAGCATTTCCTGCGCGTTCACCAATTCCATTTATCGTTCCTTCAACTTGTGTGGCACCATTTTCAATGGCTGCAAAGGAATTTGCTAGAGCCATTCCTAAATCGTCATGGCAATGACAAGATAAATCTACTTTATCTATATTTGGTACGTTTTCTTTAATATATTTAAACATAGCCCCATATTCACGAGGCATTGTGTAACCTACAGTATCAGGCAAGTTTATAACAGTAGCGCCAGCATCGATCACTTTTTCAATTATTTTTGCTAAAAATTCTAAATCAGTTCGAGAAGCATCCTCAGCAGACCATTCTATTTGATCAAATTTTGTTTTACCATACTCGACCATTTTAACAGCTGTTTCGATTACTTCATCTGGAGTTTTCTTCAATTTATATTCCATATGAATAGGGGAGGTAGCAATAAAAACATGTAACCTCGGACTTTCGGCATTTTTTAATGCTTCATAACACGCATCAATATCTGATTTCACTGCTCTTGCTAAACCTGTTACAGAAACATTTTTTACAGTTTCTGCGATATTTTTCACAGCGTCAAAATCACCCTTGGAGGAAGCAGGAAATCCCGCTTCCATTACATCTACTCCAAGGCGTTCTAGTTGTTTAGCTAATTCAAGTTTTTCTAATTGATTAAGATTAACTCCTGGTGATTGTTCGCCATCACGCAAGGTAGTATCAAAAATCTTAATTCTCGTCATTCGAGACCACTTCCTTCTTAGCAATAGCCTTTTGCTTAACAAATGGCATTAACTCACGAAGATCTCTTCCTACAGTTTCAATTAGGTGTTCATTTTCTGCTTTTTTAATTGCTGTGTAACGTGGACGGTTCGTTTGATTTTCTAGAATCCATCCTTGAGCAAATGTACCAGTTTGGATATCTGTTAATACATCTTTCATACGAGCTTTTGTATCTTCTGTTACAATGCGAGGGCCAGAAACGAAATCTCCCCACTCAGCAGTATCAGAGATTGAATGACGCATGTTTTCTAATCCACCCTCATACATTAAATCAACGATTAATTTTAATTCATGTAAACATTCGAAGTAGGCAACTTCTGGCTGATATCCAGCTTCTACTAGTGTTTCAAAACCAGCTTTAACTAGTGCAGATGTTCCACCACAAAGTACAGCTTGCTCTCCGAAAAGATCTGTTTCAGTTTCTTCTTGGAAAGTTGTTTCAAGGATTCCGGCACGGCCTGCACCAATTCCTTTTGCATATGCAAGAGCAACATCTGCCGCCTTACCAGTATAGTCTTGGAAAATACCATAAAGAGCAGGTACTCCAGCACCTTCTTCATATGTTCTACGTACTAGGTGACCAGGACCTTTTGGTGCTACTAAGAATACATCTACATCACTTGGAGGCACGATTTGGTTAAAGTGAATGTTAAAACCATGTGCAAATACTAGTGCATTACCAGCCTCTAGGTTTGGTTTAATGCTTTCTTGATAAATAGATGGTTGATACTCATCCGGAAGTAGAATCATTACAACGTCTGCTTCTTTTGTTGCATCTGCTACAGATTTAACATCTACACCGTCTTCTACAGCTTTATCCCATGATTTCCCTTGTCTTAAACCAACTACTACATCAAATCCACTTTCTTTTAAGTTTAATGCGTGTGCATGGCCTTGAGAACCGTAGCCTATAATAGCGATTTTTTTACCTTGCAAAACCTCTTCGTTAATATTTTTGTTATAAAGTACTTTAGTCATATCTAGTTACATCCTCTCAAAATTTTAATTTTATATATATGTTTTACATAAATACCGTAATTAATTTAGTAGCGAATAAGAGCTACCGTCTTGTATAACTGGTTGTTGCCCTCTAGTAAAGGCAGTTAATCCAGTTCTAGCTAATTCTTTAATGCCATAAGGTCTTAATAACTCAATTAAAGCCTCGATTTTATCAGGTTTACCTGTTACCTGAACCGACAAGCTATCTTTACTTACATCAATAATACTAGCTCTAAAAGGCTCGATAATACCCTGAATTTCATTTCTTAACTGGCTGTTACTAACAATTTTAATTAGTGCCAGTTCTCTTGCAACAATAGCTTTATCTGTTATATCAGATACTTTAATTACATCTATTTGTTTATTTAGTTGTTTGGTAACCTGTTCAAGCTTTTGGAAATCTTCCACATCAACGACGAATGTCATTTTAGACATCCCATCCGTTTCGGTTTTTCCAACAGAGATACTTTCAATATTAAATTGCCTTTTTTGAAGTAAACCAGTTACTCGATTTAATACACCACTACGATTTCTAACAGTTGCAGTAATTATTCGTCTCATGGTTTCACCCCGATCATTTCATTTAAACCTTTACCAGGTGCAATCATTGGATATACATTTTCTTGTTGAAGCACTCTACAGTCAACTAGCACTGGACCATTATAATCAAAGATTCCTGGAAGGGCATTTAAAAATTCTTCTTGTGTAGTGAATTTCATACCTTTGATATTATAAGACTCTGCTAATTTCACAAAGTCTGGTTGAATGCTAAAAATCGATTCTGAGTATCTTTCCGAATAAAAAGCTTCTTGCCATTGACGTACCATACCTAATGCTTGGTTATTAACAATGAATATTTTTACAGGCAATCCACGTTCTTGCAAAATAGATAGCTCCTGTAGAGTCATTTGAAATCCGCCATCTCCGACAATAGCTACTACCGTATCATCAGGTTTTGCTAGCTGTGCTCCGATTGCAGCAGGGAAGCCAAAGCCCATAGTGCCAAGCCCACCAGATGAAACCCAGCGATTAGGGTGTTTAAATTTATAAAACTGTGCGGTCCACATTTGATGCTGTCCAACATCTGTTGTAACAATAGCTTCACCTTTTGTTTGGTCATGAATCTGTTTAATTACCCACTGGCCAATCATTTCACTTTCTGGATTATTAAACCAAAGTGGATAATTTTCTTTATTTTCATGAATCTTTATTAACCAATCATCATGCTGTGGTGACTGCTTTACTTGCGTTAATAAGTGAGTTAAAGCTAATTTGGCATCTCCTACTATTGGAATATGGGTGCGAACATTTTTTCCGATTTCCGCAGGATCAATATCCACATGAGCAACAGTGGCATTTGGTGCAAATGATGCTAAGTTACCTGTTAAACGATCATCAAAACGAGCACCAATATTTATTAATAAGTCACATTCGTATAACGCAGTATTTGCAGCGTATGTGCCGTGCATCCCAGCCATCCCTAAAAATAACGGGTGGTCTCCAGGAAATGCCCCTAGCCCTAAAAGAGTGGATGCTACTGGTAAGGAATGCTTTTCAGCAAAAGTTAGGACTTCCTCAGAAGCATCTGCCATCAATATCCCTGCACCAGATAGAATAATTGGCTTTTTAGAATTTCCGATAGCTTCTGCCAATTTTTTAAGTTGCAACGGATTTGGTTTTACAGTTGGTTGATATCCTGGAAGGTCTATATCCGTATTCGATTTGAAATCCGCATCAATGATCTGAGCCGAAATATCTTTTGGAATATCAACTAAAACCGGACCAGGTCGACCTGTTGTAGCAATGTGGAACGCTTCTTTTACAATTCTCGGTAGATCTTTGATATCTCTAACTTGGTAATTATGCTTTGTAATCGGTGTTGTAATTCCCATAACATCCGCTTCTTGAAAGGCATCAGTTCCAATGACACCTTGAGCTACTTGACCGGTAAAGACAACTAAAGGAAGAGAGTCAATCATTGCATCAGCGATTCCTGTAACTAAATTAGTAGCACCTGGACCTGAAGTAGCGATAACAACACCTGGTTTTTCAGATACCCTTGCATAGCCTTCTGCGGCATGAATAGAGCCTTGCTCATGGCGAGCTAATACCTGATTAAAAGAGCTGCGTGCTTTATATAATGCATCAAAAATCGGTAAAACTGCACCACCCGGGTAGCCAAATAGTGTATCAACCCCTTCATTTATTAGGGCTTCCACTAGAAGATCTGATCCCGTTTTTGGATCTTGTGTTTGTTGTTGATCCATTGATTTATTTGTTCGTTCCATTCTAATCCCTCCTAATTTGAAAAACTATAAGCTTATTTTAGTTAGTATTTTGTAACTTCAACTAATTATGAATGTGGATATAAAAAAGACCTTTTCTATCTTGATTGAGATGTAAAAAAACATCATCATTCAAGGGAGAAAAGGTCTTATCTTTTCACGGTACCACCCTGATTTACAATATTTTCGCAAATATTGCCTCTAAAAGCGTAAAGACGCTTCCTTTTGATAACGGGTGCTAAGTAACACCCGGTTAAACCTACTTTTAAAAAAGTTTTTCAGTTTAACACTCAGGGATGAGTATCAGAATAAGTAGCATTATCGAGTTTCCACCATCCTCGACTCTCTAAAAATACAGTTGCTTATTCTTTTATTCCCTTCATCGCTTTACTCGACTTTAATTCATATACTATTTACTATCATACCAAACTTTTTCGTGGTATGTCTATATAAATGAAACAAATAATGTTGGTATTGATGAAATAATAATTTATCTGATTGACGACAATAATACAACCATTTTAGGTGTAGGTCAACCGCTTTTTATAAATTTTCTGACTTTTGCAAAAAAGCGCAAAATCAGTAAGCGATTACATTGTTGTTTTTATAAGATTTTATTCAGAGATTTTAATAAGAACTATTTTTTGAATATTTTATGTCTTCATATATTTTGCTTCTTTTTTTTGCTCCAGTATAATTAGGCTATACATATTAAAAGTAGAAAGAAGGAAATACTGTGTCTGCAATTTGTATCATTCCATGTGGCAAGAAAAAAATATGGGACAAGTATCCATCAGAGGGAGCTGTTTCTGCTGAAGAAGCTTACATTGGAACCTTTCATCGTTTAGCAGAACAGTACGCAAAGAAATTTTTTAATGACTGGATAATAATATCAGCGAAACACGGCTTTTTGTTACCGCACGACATTGTTCCTGAAAACTATGACTTAACTTTTGGACAAAAAGGAAAAAAAACAATTTCTATCGAAAGGTTAAAAGAACAAATTGAAGAAAAAAATTTGACGGGATTTGATAATATCGTTGTACTTACAGGGAAAAAGTATCAACCAATTATTTCGTCTATTTTTCATCAAGCAAAAAGTATCCAATTTCCGCTTGATGGGTCAAAAGGTATTGGAGATATGCAAGCACGATTAAAAAGTGCAGTGCTTGAAAATAAGAAAATTCATGATGGAAGATGATTAGAGAAGGAGGATTATTGTGCAAGCATTTGTATTAGAAGGTAAAGAACTGAAAAATCGTATAATGGAAGAACCAGAGCTTGAAGCCCATGATGTTAAAATCAGGGTTAAAAGTTCGGGTCTAAATCATCGAGATTTAAATATCCCTACTAGGCGTAAGTTTTCAAAAGAACCACTTATACTAGGTTCAGATGGTGCTGGAGTTATTATAGAAGTGGGGGAGAAGGTAAGTGAATATAGTGTTGGGGATGAAGTTATCATAGACCCATTTACTGGGTGGAAAGAAAATACTCCTAGCCCACCAGATGAGTTTGAAATTCTCGGTATGCCATCACATGGTACATTTTCTGAAATTTTTGTTGCTAATGAAGAGAATGTAAGTAAAAAGCCATTACATTTAGACTGGAATGAAGCGGGTGTGATCGCTTTAGCTGGATTGACCGCTTATCGTGCAGTCGTTACAAAAGCTAATATTAGGAAAAATGATACCATTTTTATACCGGGAGCTGGAGGCGGTGTTAATATGCTGGCTATTAAATTCGCGTCTGCTCTTGGTGCAAAAGTTATTACTAGTTCAAGGTCTAATGAGAAAAGAGAATTGGCGAAGAAAATAGGTGCTTCACAAGCTATTTCAACACACGGAGATTGGAAGGAAGAGTTGAAGCATGAAAGAATTGACGTTGTCATAGAAGGGATAGGAGGGGACACCTTTCTTCGTTCTTTAGATGTATTAAAAAAAGGTGGAACGATTGTTACTTATGGTTCATCTACTGCAGATACGTTTCAATTTGATCTTAGAGCTTTTTTCTATGGTCAATACAAAATGTTTGGTTCAACAATGGGAAGTAAAGAAGAACTCACACAAATGCTAGCATTTATTAAAGAATACAATATTAAGCCGGAAATTGGAGCGGTTTTTCCTCTGAAAGAGGCTAGACATGCTTTTGAATATTTAAAAGAGAGTAAACAGTTTGGTAAAGTAGTATTGACAAATTCTTAAAAACGTTAAAAAAAGAAGTTCGCCTTTCTAAAGCGATCTTCTTTTTTTTGTGAGTTGGGGGGTTTCTTTAAATAATAAGTAAGGATTAAAATCCTTTAGTAAATGACTACAAAATATACTGAAGTACAATAAATCATCCTTTTGCTTTAAAGATAAGCGCGCCGATCATGCCAAATATGATAGCAGCAGAGATACCTGAGCTTGTTACCTCAAACATTCCAGTTACTACGCCAATAAGGCCATGCTGATCGGCTTCATTTAGTGCTCCATTCACTAATGCATTACCGAAGCTCGTAATAGGAACAGTTGCACCTGCACCTGCAAAGTCAATAAGTGCATCATACCAACCGATTGATCCTAGAACTGCACCTGCTACCACTAAGATACTTAATGTATGCCCTGGTGTGAATTTATAGATATCCATTAATAACTGGCCAATTACACATATGAGGCCACCAATTATAAATGCTGAAAGAAATACCATGTTAAACCTCTCCATTCTCGATAGATACAGCATGTGCAATGCAGGGAATAGATTGTTTCTGTTGAACGGTTAAAGGAGAGAGCAAAGCACCAGTAGCTACCACCAGTATTTTGTTTAATTCCTTATTTTTAATTTTATTTATAAAATGCCCGTAAGTAACTAAAGCAGAGCAAGCTGAGCCACTTCCTCCTGCCATCGTTGGCTGAGAGGAGGAATAAAGTTCAAGCCCACAATCGAGAAATTTTTCTTGTGGAATAGATATATTCATTTCTTCTAACAATGATAAACACAACTCTCTCCCGTAATACGCTAAATCTCCTGTAATGATTAAATCGTAATCAGAAGGTTTTATATTTCGTTCTTTTAAGTGTGTAGAGATGGTATCAGCTGCTGCAGGAGCCATCGCTGCTCCCATATGAAATGGATCGTGTAAGTCATAATCTATAACTTTTCCTATTGTGGCAGATGTAATTTTAGGTCCTTTTCCGTTTTTGGAAAGGATGGCTAGACCTGCTCCAGTAGCCGTCCACTGGGAAGTATTCGGTTTTTGACTACCATACTCTGTAGGATAGCGGAATTGCTTTTCCACTGCAGAATTATGACTAGCGGCACCAGTCATTACGTAGTTAGCACTTTCACTATTAATAAGCATAGCTCCAATAGCTAACCCTTCCATTGAAGTAGCACATGCGCTAAATAATCCCAAGTAAGGTATATTTAACTTCTTAGCAGCGAAACTAGAAGGCGTAATTTGATTAATAAGATCGCCATGAAGGAAAAAATTAATGTCTGAATGTGCTATAGAGGCCTTTGAAACAGCAAAGTCAGAAGCTTTTTCAATAAGTGCCGTATGTGCTTTTTCAAAGGAAGTTTCATTACACCATTGATCATCGAAGAAATAATCAAAGTCTGCCTTTATTTTTCCTGCTTTTTCAAAGGGTCCTCCAACAACACCGGTGGATATTATCGTTGGTTTGTTAGAGAAGATCCATGTTTGATTTCCATTTAACACGTTAATTCCCCCATAGATTTAAAATTGTTTTAATAAGCGCAAGTACAAAAGCAGAAAAAACACCAAATAGGATTACTGAACCTGCAAGCTTAAACATGTTTCCCCCAACACCTTGGACATAGCCTTCCGTTCTATGCTCAATAGCTGCAGAAATCACGGCATTGCCAAATCCTGTAACAGGTACT
Organism: Saliterribacillus persicus; assembly: GCF_003337485.1. Classification (GTDB taxonomy): domain Bacteria; phylum Bacillota; class Bacilli; order Bacillales; family Amphibacillaceae; genus Saliterribacillus; species Saliterribacillus persicus. The sequence continues at coordinate 33,647 of NZ_QPJJ01000005.1, read as the reverse complement.
GCTGTTCCAGCACCAGCAAATTGAGCAATCCTGTCGTAAAAGCCAAAACCTGTAAGTAACATGGTGAAAAAAATTAAGGTAGCCACGGTAGGGTTTCCAACTGTTTTCTCTGTGAAATCAAAAAAATACATATAGAAGTAGGATAGTGCTTGACCAATAACACAAATAAATCCACCAACCACAAATGCCTTCATACAGTTTAATAAAATTGGAGGATTATCTGTTTTTTTTGTAACAAGGTTTTTATAGGAATTTTGGGTTTGAACCATTGTGATCTCCTTTTTTGGTTGAAGATGTAGGATAATTTAGATAGTCAAAGCTCCCTAATTTTGTGAGAGTTATGAATAATTATTAATAAACTTGATATTATGCGTTATCCTTCATCAGTTTTTTTAATTTCGTGAATTTCTTCTTTTTCTCAGTATTCGTAAATTCATTATTCTCTAATTTGGATATTTCTATATAGATTTTTTCATCAGAGCTTACCTTTATTTTTTTTGTGTGAAGCTTTTCCTTTAGCTCTTTTTCTAACTTTTTTTCAATCTTTTGTTCTGTGAATTGTTGGAAAAAATCAACTTTAATAGCGATGATTAATTCGTTTTCTGATTCCAGTATTTTGTAGGAAGAAAGAAAGTCATTTTTTTTATTTAAAATTGCTGTTGCCTGTTTCGATAGTGTCCCGTTAATATCGTCTGTACCTTTTTCAATATTTATTGGAGTCACTGTATTAGTTTGGGTTTCATTATTTTCTCCTGCATTACATGCAAAGAGAAGACTTAGAACACTTACGATTAAAATAACCATTCCTTTATTCATGTATCAACCATCCTTCTGTTATTTATTGAAACGTTTACGTAAGGCATAAAGAGGGAAACAGTTTAAGGTGCAAACGACAAATATTTACTCTTATCCTAAGTATTTGTGAAATTTTTATACCCCAAAATTTCAAAGAATAAAAAATGGATAAAATTTGAAACCTTTTAGCGTTTCTAAACGTCTATATAGTATGGAAGGATGAAGGGGTGAGAGCAGCATGAGGAAGCTTTATATTTCTGCAATATTAATTATTTTGTTAATTCTTGGTGGATTTTGGTGGATAAGCCTAAATTCAAAAGCTGAATTAGAAAACACGGTGAAAATAAGTGAAAGTTATGAGGATTTTATTATACATATTCGAGTTGAAAAACATGAAGGGGGCATGCAGGTTCTTCGATCCATTGAATATACTGGAAAAGAAGAAGTCATTATTGAGCATCGAACACCTTTAACACAGGTAACCATTGATCAGCCAAATGGCTCCTTTACGGGAAGCTTTGTCTCAAAAACGTTACGTCCGGGATTCAGTTACCATCCTCAAGAACCTATTCATTTTGATTCGTTAGATAAAGGGGAGCATAAGATATATGTTCACACTCAATTTTTCATAGAAGAGGAAAGAGTGGATATTGAAACAGAAGGTCGTTTAGTCTTTAAATAAAACCCATTGCCACGCATAAATGCGAAGCAATGGGTTTTGAATTACAGTCCTTATTTTTTTCTAAAGCCCTTACTCATTACAAATTGTGTAACATCCATTCTAGTGGGCGACATAAGCTTTCGTGTCATTTGGTTTGACCAATTGTCCTGGCGATTATTACTTGCTCTATTGGAATAATAGTCATTCAACTGCTTATCAAAAGCAATGATAGAGGGATAAATATCTTTATTATCCAAGTATGTATCAAAAAAATGAAGTGCCTTAATTGGTAATTTTGGTTTTATCTCAGGATGATGATCGGGGTAACCTAGAACTAAACCGAAAAGTGGGATAACATTTTTTGGTAATTTTAATAATCGGTCTACTTTAGAGATATTATTCCGAATACTACCGATATAACAAATGCCAATTCCTAATGATTCTGCTGCGATTACAGCGTTTTGCGCAGATATGGTTGCATCAATTGTAGCTACCAAAAGATGTTCTGTGTTTTCGAGATTATCCTTCATTTGATTAAGTTCTTCTGGTGTTGCCATAATAGAATTTCTGTTTAAATCCGCACAAAATACAAATAAGTGGCCATTTTTTTCAACATAGGGTTGAGTGGTTATTGCTGCAAGTTCTTTCTTGATACTAGGGTCAGTTACACTTATGATAGAATACGCCATCATATAACTCGAGGTCGATCCTTTAGTAGCAGCTTCTAAAATAAGGTTAAGGTCACCTTGTTTAATTGGTTCATTTTTAAACTTTCGAATGGAACGGTGATTTAAAATAGTATCTATCGTGGAATTCATATAAATTACTCCTCGTTCGTAAGATTAATTAATAATTCCTTTTCCATCTCTAATGCCTGAAGTTCTTCATCATTTGTATATTGAACGTTTAACTGAGCAGTCTCATTGTCCAACCATTTACTTGATGAGATTATAGTTGAAGGTTGTAAAAAGAAACTTTGAGTAAATGGGACGGTTGACCATGTTTGATTATTAAAAATTTTAAAGTAGGTTTCTTTTGAATTCTGGAGTGTAAATAGCGTATACACACCATCTGGAGAGACAATAAATGAATTTAATTTGGTAAGGTCATCCAACAAATAAGATTCATGATTGACTTCTTGATTTAATAATAAATAAGAGCATTTATTCTCAAAACAGGAAAATTCTAAAACGTAAATTTCATTTTGATCGTTAAGACTTATTTGATTTAACTCCATATTTTCGATAGCTATAGATGTGTTTTTTACCGTATTTAAATAGGCATTCAAGATACCTATTTTATTTGCATCAATTGAAATAACAGAATCATTAATTAGGAACTCAAGTATTTTATCTTCCTCAGTAAACGTTACTTCTGGCACTTCTTCAATAGTAGATTCTTCTGCAGGTGGTTCTTCTATTTTAGTTATTGCTGGTTCATTCTCTTCACATCCTACAAGAATAATGAACAATAAGATTAACATACTCCATTTCAAATTGGCTCACCTTACTCTCAAAATAGTATAAATGTTTAATCATCATAGTTTAATATTTTCAACTGATCATTTTCACTCGCTACTATTAATTGATAATTCCAATTCTCATTAATTTCATTGGTCGCATCATTTCTTAAAGTAACATCAACGATCACTTTAATTTCAACCTCACCATTACTGTACTCAGAACTGATATTGGATATTTCCATATCGCTAACATGAATAAAATCATCTCTAAAGTCTTGATAACGAAGGTCCTCTTGCTCACTGCTTCCAAGCAATGTATAAGCATTAATGTATTCTCTAGCAGCAATATTCTGAAAAAAAACTTCAACCAAATTAGTGGCGTCTTCTATAATTTGATCTTCATTTAACTGTTGGTCAATAGGTGTAAGGTATACTAATTCAGATTCATCTACTTCTTCGATCCACGTATCAATCTGTTTTTTTACAGAGGGCATAGGAATACTAAATCCGACATCACTGTCACTAATACCCGCAGCATTTATTGCAATTACTTTACCCGACTCTCTATCAATTAATGGGCCACCGCTATTTCCGTGTGTTATGTTTGCAGAGATTTGATAGACATCTGTGTAGCTGTAATCATTTATGGAGAAATTTCGATCGGTTCCCACAACTAGCCCGATAGATACTGCATTTTGGATTCCAGTAGGGCTTCCAATAGCAATTACCTCGTCTCCAATATCAGCAAAAATTTCATTTTCAATAGATATTGGCTGCTCTTCAGCTAATTGCGGCACTCTGATAACAGCTACATCGTGATCTTTTCCTATTCCTACAATTGCTGCAGGAAAACTACGCGAGTTATGTAACGTGACAAAAATCTGCTCCGCGTCCTCTAAAACATGAGCATTTGTTACAATATCGCCTTTATTATTATATAAGAAACCTGCGCCAGTTTTTTCTGTCATACTATTAGATGTTTCTATTTGAACGACACTATTTTGAGAGCGGTCAATAATTGATTTTAAATCTAACGGACTATTTTCATCAGATGCGACCGATGCTAATGAATTCGTTTGATGTAAGGCTTCTGATGTCCAGTTGTTATATAATAGAACCGTCAATATTATGCCGGATATGAAAAGCAATATAGATAGACCAATGGGTATATGTGTATGTTTTTTTAGCATCAGTTGTTCCCCCAAATTAATCAATAAACCAAGTGATCTTAGTCACTTCAGCTGTTAAATCATTATTCTTTATCTCTTTATTAAAATGTGTAAACTCAAATTTTCCTTTTTCATCTGGATACAAGGTCTCAGGGAATACATACACGTCATTTTCTAATATTTGTGTATCGTTATTCTTTAATTGATAGCTTACTAAAATGGAATTAATAGGTACTGTTGCCACACTTTTTATTTCCCCTGTGACTGTTATTTCATTGGTCGATACAGAAGCATTTACGTTTAATACTTCTACTGCTTGATTTCGATTAATTTCATCTTCTTGCTCGTATATTGTCAATGCTTGTTCTATTCGTTCTTCTTGAGCTGTTTCAAAAGCTATCTTTTCTTTTTCCACTGTTGTTTTTAAGCTTTGTAGTTGTTCCGACTCTTCCGCATAAATAAGTCCATCTTCCACAACTAACATAGCTTGATTAAATTGATTTTCTTTTAATAGTTCTGTTGCATGATTAGAAGTATGCGCAACAATTTTTTCTTGAATTGCTTCTTTTATTACTTCGGCTTTTTCATCTGTTATTTCTTCAACTTCCCACAACAATTCTTTCAGCTCATCCTTGGAAAGGTCATTGGTTAATTTATGTTCTGCTTGTTGATAAAGAATATTATTTCTATAATCAGACACCGTAGTATTTAGTTTATTAATTAGATCACCTTTAAAACCAGAAATATTATTTTCTATCGCAGTTAGTTTATCTAATGCTTCTTCATAATTTTGATTTTTAGCTAATGCGTCAATATCATTAATCGTATTTTTACTTTCAATGGCAATTTTTAAAAAATCCAATACTGCTTTTGCTGTAGGAAAATTATTTTTATGATCGAGTGCTTGTTCTATATATTCTTTTGATGTTTGATAATCTCCAATTAGGGCCATTTCTTCAGCTTGTTGATATAGTTCTTGGGCATCATTTTCTTGCTGCTGTGTTCTGACAAATAAGACGGTTATAAATAAGGCAATAACTAGCGAAATAATAATAGGATACTTCCACCATTTCCATTTTGATTTGCTTGATGTAACTCTCTCATCAAAATCACTAGGTAACTCCTTGCCACATTTCATACAATATTTTTCTTCTTCTATTACTAAACTTCCACAATAAGGGCAGTAGTGCAAAGGAAACACTCACTTTCATCATCTTTATGATATTAGTATATCATGATTTGCAATCCTATGAGAGTGTTGTTAAATTGAAATAATAAGGTATAATAATAATTAACATTAAGATGAAGAGGTGCTTATGCATGTTTGATGTAATTTTTGGTTTAATTAGTTTTCTTGTTTTAATAACTTTCATTGGTTTTAGCATTTTTGATCGTGCTAAATAGAAAAAACGCCTTCTTTTTGATGAGAAGGCGTTTTTTAGTGTTTATATAAGAAGTGAATCGCAGTACCAATACATTCGTTATCTTGTGCAATTTGATAAGCATACTAAAAAAGTAGATACAACCACTAAGGGTATCTAGTTTAAGTTAGTTTCTAATTCAATAGGGTTTGGTTATGGTGTTAAATTTTCATGGGAACTTCAAAGATTTGGCTATTATTTCATCTCGACTAATAAACCCCAAACCATTACGACTATCTTTACTGTATATTCGATTATCTCCCATAACAAAGTAACTGTCTTTTGGAATAACGATAGGACCAAAATCAGTGGTTGAATTTTGCACGTCAATTGGTAGAAAATGCTGTGCATATGGCTCACCATTTATATAAAGCGTATGATTTCTAACTTCTACTGTTTCGTTAGGTAAAGCTATTATTCGTTTAATATATTGTTTAGTTGGTTTCTCAATTATAACAACGTCTCCACGTTTGGGATCATCAAACATATATACCCATTTGTTAGCTAAAATTAATTCTCCCTGTTCGTAGGTAGGGTCCATGCTTTTTCCTTCAATTACAGAAGTTTGAAAAAGAGCTTGGTATAAAAAGTAAAATAAAAGGAAGGTAACTAGAAAAAATTTGATAAGGGTTAGTAAGTTTAACTTTTTTTGTTTTACCAACTGAAACACTCCCTATCTTTCCTTTTGTTTTTTTGCCATTTCTTTTAATGTATCAACTAATTGCTGTTGATAATCTCCATCTTCTTCAAATTGTACACCACATTGAACGTAACTCCCATAGTCATTCATCCAAACAATTTTACCTTCACGAGAAAATGAATTATTTAAAATTGAATAGGAAAGTGTGACCGAGGCAAATCTATTAACTTTTTCTGTCATTTCAATTTTCATTCCATTTAAGCTAATGTCATGAATAGATATTTGCTTCTTTTCATTCTGGAAGATTAATTCTCCGGATAAAGGTTGATTAAAAACAAAACGAAAAGGTTCATTTCTTTTATAGTACATAGACCTTGCCTCACTTTATTAATATAAATGGTAAATAAAATTATTACTATAATTATAGCATGAATTCTGCTTCTTTTGTCGAAATTTCACGTAAATTATAGGTAAATATAATTAAATTCAAATACATTTTGTCTAATATTGCGTTTCACTTTACAATATATAGTATTTTTTGAGATAATCAATATCGCTTATAACGGTTAGAATCTTAAGAGCTATAGCCGTTGTTTAAGGGGGTACTATCATAATGGGTTTATATAATAAACAGCTAGTTGATCGAATAGAAGAGCTTCGTGAGAAAATGACATATGTTGCAAAACATAATGGTTTAACTAGCTATGAATCTGTTATGTTAAGTCAAGAATTAGATCAACTGCTAAATAAATATGAATCATGTAAAAAAAATGAAGATATAGATGTTTAAAATACGAGAACAGTTTAATTAGTAACTATCATCAATAATGGAGTGAGCCTTCTTTTTATTTAAAAAAGAGTTGGCTCATTTTTTATTAAGTATTTTTCTAAACGATCCATTCCTTCTTGTAGTGTTGTCATACTGTACGCATAAGAGAGTCTTAAATAACCTTCACCATATTGGGAAAACGCATCCCCTGGAACAAGGGCTAACTTTTGAGTCTTAACTAACTCTAGCGCAATCTCAAAGGAATTGAGTCCTTCTTTTTTTATAGGGATGAAAAAGTAAAAGGCACCATCAGGTAAAATGGTTTTTATCCCCATTTTTTGCAGGCGGTCATATACATAATCTCTTCTTCGTACATATTCTTCCTTCATCGATAAACTATCATTTTCTCCAATAGTAAGGGCTTCAAGTGCAGCGTATTGGCTTACAGAACTTGCACAGGAAACATTATATTGATGTACTTTTAATATATGTGAACATAGCCAATTTGTAGTAAGTAAGTATCCTATTCTAAAACCAGTCATGGAATGCGATTTTGATAACCCATTGATGATAATCGTTTGTTCACGTATTTCTGTGAAAATTCCAATAGAGACATGTTTTTTATGATAAGTTAACTCACTGTAGATCTCATCAGCAATTAAAAATAAATTATTTTCTTTTATTAAAGCAGCTATCTCTTTAAGTTCATCCTTTGTTAATGACACTCCAGTTGGATTAGAAGGATAAGGCATAATAATACATTTGGTTTTATTTGTTATTGCTTTTTCGATTAAACTTTTGGTTAATTTGAAATTATTATCTCGGGTATCCACATGAACAGGGATGCCTCCAGCTAACTTAATTAATGGCTCGTAACCAGGATAAACAGGTCCTGGTAGTATAACCTCATCAGCCTCATTTAATATACTTCTTAAACTAATATCAATTGCTTGAGAGGCCCCTACTGTAACGATGATTTCTGAAGCAGGATCGTAATTAATATCATAGTGCTTTTTTTGAAATGAATGAATAGCCTCTCTTAATGGTAGAATACCAGCGTTGTGTGTGTAAGTGGTCTGATTATTATTTATAGCGGCAATGGTTGCTTCTTTAATGTGAGTCGGTGTGTGAAAATCTGGTTGACCGATTGTAAGTGAGAGCACATCATCATAATCAGCGACCATATTAAAGAACTTTCTTATTCCCGATATTTCAATTTTTTCCACACGATTGTTTATTAAATCTTTCAAATTATTATCCTCCTTAAAAACATTCCTATGTATAAAGATCTTATCTCTTGATTAAAATTATAAATGTTAAAGTAATTTTATCATAGTAAATTTACTTGACCCAAGTAATTGGAGAAAGGAGTATTTTATGAAACTTGAAATATTAAATAGATTGTTAAGTGAAGGTGTCAACTTTATTCCTTTTTTAACAAAAGAAATGTTGATTTTTATGTTAGGTCTTACTTTAATTACTGTTTTCTATAAATTATTATTTCCAGTCATACAACTATTAATAGCACTCAGATGGACACATTTATTAAGTTTCCTTTTTGTATCAAGTTGGACCATTTTTCTTGCAAGAATTTTATTGTTCAAGGATAACTTAGCTGTATTTTTATTTGCTATCTTTTTCTTTGGACTTTGTTTAACAACTTATAGAGCATGGAATCTAATCTTAAGCGGAAATGCGCACGCAAAAAAAAGATATTCATAGCTTTTGGCCGAATATCTTTTTACTTTTTCCTTTTATGATAGAAGGGGGACAGAGAAGAGGTAGGTACCGCATATTTACTGTTTTCTTGTGGTCGTTTTCTCTTAGCTTCATTAAAATAGGTATCATATGACCATCCTAAATAATTGCAAAGGATTTGAGTGGATTTAGAAAGGGACATATGAACCTTAGGGTTTCTATAATTTTTATCTAAGGAACCTAGGTGTTTTAATTCTTTAAAATCTTCTTTTGTAGGGGGAACATGAAAATAATAGTGATCAATTTCGACCAAAAGTGTAGAGTGTTGCACACTATGCTTTGGATTATCTGTAAAATGCAATCCTATTTTTTTCGCTTTCTTTTCACGAATTAACTTCTCTATGGCGGTTTTCTTTAATTGATATAATTTTTTAGGATTAGTTGCTGTTTTAGCATGACGGTTGACAATGAAAAGTGCTTGTCCTAACGTACTGTTTTTCATGCTATCACCTTCTTTGTTAATTAGTTTACTGCATCGCTTTTATGTCTTTTACTATCTCATCCATTGCCTCTGCCTTCGTTCCTTCATATCTTTTTATAGCATTTCCCTCAGGTGAAACCAAATAGAAATAAACCGTGTGTAGCATTTGATCAGAATCAGCTATTTTGTCAACAGGGGCTTTAAAAGATTTTAAGGCAAATGTTTTTATCTCATCAAATGAATAATCGGTTAGTAAATTCCAATTATCGAAATTTGCACCGCGTTCTTCTGCGAACGTTTTTAATGCTTCCGGTGTATCATTATCAGGATCTATTGAAAACGATACTAATTGAACGTTTTCTAAGCCTTCTTCATCTATACTTTTTTGTAATCGAGCCATATTAACTGTCATTGGAGGACATACTGTATCACAATTAGTAAAAATCATGTCCGCTACCCAGAAATCTCCTTCTAAATCAGAATTGCTAAAAGACTCACCATCTTGATTCGTGTATTCAAAATCTTGAACCTCAAAAGAAAAATCACCTTCGTATTTTGGTCCGCAGGCCGCTAATAAAAGAGTAGCGATTAAAACTACCCACTTTAAATGTTTCATTATTTTCACTCCAACACTATTAATATCGTACTAATGTTAAATCATAGCAAAGATAATGATCTGATACTATAATTTTGATTGAAAGAAATGTAATTACCTTATGAACGTCTTAAATTATAAACATTAATTTCAGGTTGACATAGGAATCTATAAGGTAATCTTGTCGTTCCTAGCCCCCGACTAACGTATACACTTAGAGGATGCTCACCAATTTGGTAATGACCCTCTACATATTTTTGTGCCATAACTGGTGTATAGATATGTCCAAAAAAGGGAACCTGAATTTGTCCGCCATGGCTGTGTCCAGATAATTGAACATCAATAGGAAAATGCTTTGCTTCATCCGCAAAATCAGGCTCATGTGCCAAAAGAATCGTAAAAAGATCGGCATTTTGATCTGATAAGGCATTTTCAAGTGAGGGGCTTCCTAGTAGTGCGTCGTCAATTCCAACTAATCTAATACTATCTTGATCATTTTCTAAAAGAATTTCTTCGTTTTTTAGTAAGGTAAAGTTTGCTTGTTCAAAAGTCTCTTTCACAATGTCGGTTCCGTATCCACCGTGATCGTGATTTCCATAAATCCAATACTTTCCCTTTGGAGCCTCTATTTGACTTAATAAGGCAACCAGTTCATCACTCCAATTATAAAGGGCGGGATCATCTACTAGATCACCTGTAAACACAATACAATCTGGTTCAATATCAATTATTTTATTTACTAACTCTTGTAGGTTATCTAAGGAATAGTGAAAACCTAAATGTGTATCTGTGAATTGTAGTAATTTAAAAGCATCAAACGAATTCGGGATTTTATTTGAGTGTATGTTTGTTTCTTTAATTGCTAGCATGGACGGTTCAATTTCTCGAGCGTAGTAATAGGTTCCGCCACTAAGCCCAAATAAACCAATTATACTGAGAGATAATTTCTTTAAAAAAGTTCGTCTATTCATTATATTATTACCTTTCTAATGCAATATCTTTTTAGTATAACACGATTCTTAATAAGATAACTAGAACGGAATTAATACACATTAACTCATGGTTTATGTTAAAATAAAGGTGTTATGTTTTGCTCCTTTATCCTACTTATTGAGAGGAGTGTTAGGATGACGAGTGCAAGTATTGAAAACATGGATATAAAGAATATCAAAGTTTCAGAATTAATGATACCAGCTGAAAAAGTAGCACACGTCCAATTAGGTAATCCTATTGAACACGCATTGTTAGTGCTTGTTCAGTCTGGATATTCCTCGGTTCCGGTTTTAGATCCGAGCTATCGTTTTTGTGGCACCATTGGTAAAACGGCTATTTTAAAAAGTGTATTAGGAATTGAAAGGTTTGAAATGGAGCTGCTTTCACAAAGAAAAGTGGAGGAAGTCATGAGAACCGATATCCCTTCCTTACATAAGGACACTGATTTTCTTACCTGCATGAAGACAGTTATTAATTTTGCTTTTGCATGCGTCGTAGATGAAAATGGTTCCTTCGAAGGTATCTTAACAAGACGTGCAATATTAAAGCAGGTTAATAAGCACATGTATTTGGATAAGGATGCATAACGATCATTTTGGTTTATAATAATACTTGTTTTTACTATTCAATTTTTGATACATTATAAGACGAACTAACATACTTGGAGGAATGACAAATGAAAATGATGGATGCGAATGAGATTATCTCATTTATTTCTAACAGTAAAAAATCAACACCTGTAAAAGTTTATGTGAAGGCAAAAAATTTAAAAAATCTTAAAGCTGACGATTCAATCCAAACTTTTTTTAATGATGATAACGGCGTTTTGTTTGGAGAATGGAAAGAAGTAAATAATTGGTTAAATACATATAAGGGAGATATTGAAGATTATGTGATTGAAAATGATCGTCGCAATTCTGCTATCCCTACATTGGATTTAAAGGAAGTTAATGCACGCATTGAGCCTGGAGCGGTAATTAGAGATCAAGTAGAGATTGGTGATGGTGCAGTAATTATGATGGGCGCCATGATAAACATTGGTTCTGTAATAGGTGAAGGAACAATGATTGATATGAATGCTACTCTAGGTGGAAGAGCTACGGTAGGTAAAAATTGTCATGTTGGAGCTGGAGCTGTACTTGCTGGCGTAATTGAGCCACCATCTGCAAGTCCTGTTGTAATCGAAGACGGGGTTGTAATTGGTGCAAATGCTGTTATTTTAGAAGGGGTTCGTGTTGGAGAAGGAGCAGTTGTTGCAGCTGGAGCAATTGTTACGAAAGATGTCCCTGCTAATACAGTTGTGGCTGGAACACCAGCGAAGGTTATTAAAGAAATTGATGACCAAACTAAATCAAAAACTGAAATTATGCAAGCCTTAAGAAAACTAGATGAAGAGTAAGAGACAAAAGACAGGTTAATGACCTGTCTTTGTTTTACGCTTAAACATTTACAGACTTAAAAATGTAATTACTAGATAGAAAAGATCATAAGTCATTTAAAATTTTTTTATTAAAGTAGGTGAAAAAGTTGCAGAGTGAAGAACTTATTCATATTCGTCGAGCTTTACATCAAATCCCAGAACTAGGATTTGAAGAATTTGAAACACAGAAATACCTTTTAGCTGAAATTGAAAAATTAGATCAGACTAATTTAATAGTAGAAACATGGAAAACAGGAATATTGGTTTTTCTAAAAGGGAAATCTCCTCAGAAAACAATCGGATATAGAGCTGACATTGATGGTCTACCTATTAAGGAAGAAACTAATTTACCCTTTAGTTCTAATCATCCTGGAAAGATGCATGCTTGTGGACATGATTTTCACATGACCATTGCATTCGGACTGCTAGCTAAAATGGTAGAGAATCGTCCTCAAAATAATTTATTGTTTATTTTTCAACCAGCTGAAGAGGGGCCAGGTGGTGCAAAACCATTATTGGAATCTGACGTCTTCAAGTTATATGAGCCCGATATTATTTTGGCATTACATGTAGCACCAGAACTACCGACTGGTAGTATATCTTGTAAACCGGGTATTCTTTTCGCCAATACAAGTGAGTTGTTTATTGATTTCAAGGGTAAAGGGGGACATGCAGCATATCCTCATTTGACAAAGGATATGATTGTAGCGGCAAGTGCTTTTGTTACGCAGCTACAACAAATTGTTTCGAGAAAAGTTAACCCTTTAGATAGTGCGGTTGTAACGATTGGTAAAATCACTGGTGGAACGGTGCAAAATGTAATTGCTGAAGAAGCTAGAATAGAAGGTACGATAAGGACGTTGCAACCTGAGACTATGATTCAAGTAAAAAAAGAGCTTCAGAATATGGTGCAAGGGTTTGAAAGTATTTACGATTGTTCTATTCAAGTTGACTATGGAGCAAATTATTATCAGGTTAGCAATGATAAGAAGTATGTAGATATCTTTAGAGATGCGCTAAATAGTAGTGACTTGAATTGGGTCGAGGCAAGAGAAGCGATGACTGGAGAAGATTTTGGTTACTTTCTAAAGGAAATTCCTGGACTGATGTTTTGGTTAGGAATTAATTCAGAATTCGGTCTCCATCACAGTAAACTAAATCCTGATGAAAAAGCAATTAACGTTGGTATATCAGCAGGTGAGAAAATGATAGCTGCACTTGAAGAATAGAATTAAATAATTTTAATATAAGAAAGAGCACTCCCAAAAAACGAGTGCTCTTTTTTAATTTAGTTATTTTTTGTAATGTTAACTTGATGTGGGAAAGGTATCTCAATACCGTTTGCATCGAATGCTTCTTTTATTCGTTTTCTCATATCACGCTCTGCGCCCCACTGTTCCATATTTTCTGTTTTACCTAAAACACGTAGTACTATTTCACTTGAACCGAAGGCTTGTACACCTAAGACATCTGGACCATCGATAAAACGAGCATCTGTCTGAAATTCCTCGCAAATTGTTTGTAACACCTGCATGGCTTGATCAATATTATCATCATAGCTGATTCCAATATCAACTAATGCACGCATATTTCCTCTAGAGTGATTGCTTACACCCATAACATCTCGATTAGGAACGAAATTTAGAGTTCCATCAAATCCTCTGATTTGAGTGGTTCTTAAACCAACCTCTTCGACAATACCACTGTATCCTCCTGTTGTAACATAATCACCGACTTCAATTTGCTTTTCTAACAAAATAAAGAAGCCAGTAACAATATCACTTACCAATCCTTGTGCACCAAAACCAATTGCTAAGCCAACCACACCAGCACTAGCAAGTAACGGTCCGAAGGGCACATCAAATATGCCAAATAACATGACAATGAAAAGAAAAATCAGTGTATAAGAAAAAATATTAAGTAGTAATTTTTCTAGGGTTGTAACTCTTGATTCAGATATTTTTTGTTTCGAGGTAGCTTTATGTAAAGTAGATACAATGATCTTTCTACCTATTGGTGCTAATATAGCAAACGCTAAAATTAAGAACAAAATCTTTAGCCCAACACCAACTACAAGGTCTAATAAATTTCCTATATTAATAGAAAATCCGTCTTCAAAAATATTCATTCGTCAAATTCCTCCTTTTTTTGTGTAAATATAGAATAATTGATCGAGAATGAATATAGCAAGTAATACAAATTAATACAAGCAATTCATGCATGGCTGAAAATATAAAACATGGTGCCTGTGATTCTTTTAATGAAGTTAAAAATAGAAAAGCAAGATTAAATATACAGTTAAGATGAAATGTAATTGATGCATTAGATGTATTTTGCACCTTCAAATGAGTTTGTTTTTCAATTATCTTGATCCTCGCTGAAAAATGGTATGAATATAATAGAGGATATACCTAGAATTTATCTGATAATATGATAAAAATAAATAGAAAAACCTTTGTTTCTGAAAGGTTTTTTTAATCACATTTAAAAAAAAAAAATTTTTAACAAAAATGAAGGCTTTTAACTGGAAATTTATTTCGGAACCCGATATATTTATACTTACGTAAAAACAACAGGGGGTGGCTATAAGTGGAAACTTTTAAAAAATTAAAAGAGTTTTATTGGCCTTTTAGGAAGTATTTTTTTGGTTCGATCTTATTTGTATTGTTAGTAACTGGGATTACAGTACTTTATCCAATTATTCTACAAATCACCATAGATGATGTAGTTTTAGATGAACAATATGAACTTATTCCATTACTATCTATTGGATTTATTTTGATCATGATTGTAAAAGGATTCGCTAACTTTTTCCAACAATACTTTGGTGATGTTTTTGGGGTTAAGTCGGTATATACCTTGAGAGATAGCTTATACAAAAAATTGCAAAGGCTTTCTTTCACTTACTATGACAATGCTCGAACAGGAGATTTGATGTCTCGTCTAACAATGGATGTAGAAGGTTTCAAATTTTTCCTTGCAGCTGGATTTAAGGAGTTAATTCGTGTAACACTTTTGATGTTCATTAGTTTAAGTGTAATGTTTTTCTACTCCGTGCCACTAGCATTAGTAACCATGGCTGTTATGCCATTTCTAGCAGTAGTGGTCTATCGTTTTGATAAAAAGGTACACCCTGCATTTCGGGATATCAGAAAATCATTGGGTAGATTAAACACACGAATACAAGAAAATGTAAGTGGAATGAACACTGTAAAATCATTATCGAAGGAAGATTTTGAGATTGATCGATTTTCAACAAATAATGTTAACTATCGGGAAGTAAATATTCGTACATCTAATATATGGGCGAGGTATTTCCCTTTCATGGAATTTATCGGAAATGTAAGTATGGTTGCGTTATTAATATATGGTGGTTATTTGGTTATTTCAGGCGATATGCAGCTTGGTGAGTTGGTAGCCTTTTTTAGTCTTGTGACATATATTCTCGGACCACTTATGCATTTAGGTTTCATTGTAAATATGTTTTCACAAGCAAAAGCTTCAGGTGAAAGACTCTTAGAAATCTTGGAAGCTCCGGATGAAATTAATCAGGATGATGATCCAATTGATACGGAAAGAATTGAAGGTCATATCACCTTTAGAGATGTTACGCTGACTTATACAGAAGATGATGATACAGCACTTAAGAATATTTCATTTGATGCTCCTCCGGGTAAGGTAATCGGTTTGATTGGACCAACAGGTTCCGGGAAAACGAGTATCACTCAGCTAATCACTCGTTTTTATGAACCAGAAAAAGGGGACGTTTTAATTGATGGTAAGCCAAGTAGTGTATACAACTTGAAGAAGTTGAGAAAGCACATCGGCTTTGTTTTACAAGAATCTTTCTTGTTTTCAACAACCATTAAAGAAAATATTGCTTATGGTAATCCTGATGCAAGTATGGAAGAGATCATTGCAGCAGCTAAACGAGCACAAGCCCATGATTTTATATTAGAACTTCCAAAGGGCTATGATACGATGCTTGGTGAAAGAGGAATGGGGTTATCGGGTGGTCAGAAACAACGAATTGCCATTGCTCGAGCTATTTTAATTGATCCAAGTATATTGGTGTTAGATGATGCAACCTCAGCTGTTGATATGGAAACAGAATTTCAAATTCAGAAAGCTTTAAAAGAAGTAATGAAAAATAGAACTACTTTTATTATTGCCCATCGAATATCTTCTTTAAAACATGCTGATGAAATCCTTGTCTTAAAGGATGGTGAGATTGTGGAAAGAGGGAACCACGATCAATTAATAAATCAAAAAGGGCAGTATAGACGAATTTATGATATTCAATATCAGGATAAAGAAGCAATATTTAATGCCAGCAAGTAAGGGAGGGAAAAAAGTTGTCAAAACAAAGAAATAATGCGCAAGCACAAAAGAAAAGTCCGCATTTAAAAAGGTTCTATTATCCATTAGATACAGCAATTGAGAAGCCTTTTAATTGGAAGCAAATGTTACGGCTACTCTATTATATTAAACCATATGCAAAAACTTTGTTACCAGGTGCGATTATTGCCATGTTTGTTTCAACAATGGTTCGATTACTAGTGCCGATCTTAATTGGTAAGGTAGTAATCGATCAAGCAATTGCAAATAAGGACTTTACTTTATTAACTTATCTAGTTATTGGGATTTCTTTATTGTATATTTTGAACTTTATTGGAAATACCCTACGTATAAAATGGGTTAATATCCTAGGTCAAAAAGTTATTTATGATTTAAGAAAATCACTTTTTTCACATATTCAACGCCTATCACATAATTTCTTTGATAAAAGGTCAGCTGGATCTATTCTTGTAAGAATTCTTAACGATGTTAACTCATTGCAAGAGCTTTTCACGAATGGAATAATAAATCTGTTAATGGATATTGTCATGTTAGTAGGTATCGTAGTCATTTTATTTGCTGTTAGTCCGCAATTAGCGCTTGCAGTGTTAGTTATTTTACCTATTATGTTCTTTATTTCTATAAAACTTAGAAGAAATATAAGAAGGTCATGGCAAGATGTACGAATCCAAAAATCACGACTGAATTCTCATTTAAACGAAAGCATGCAGGGCATTCGAATTACGCAATCTTTTTCCCAAGAAAAAGAGAACACTGAATTCTTTAATGGTGTAAATACAGATAATTATGAAACAGAAAGACTAGCAATGAAAAAGAGTGCATACTTTGGACCATTTGTTGAAATGAGTAATGCGATCGGTACGGTTATTCTGATTTCGTATGGTGCACACTTAATTTTAATTGGAAACATTGAAATTGGAACATTTGTATTGTTCGCTTTCTATTTAGGAATGTTTTGGGAGCCAATTTCACGTCTAGGCCAGATCTATAATCAGCTTCTAGTTGCGATGGCATCATCAGAAAGAATATTTGAATTTTTGGATGAACAGCCTAATGTAGAAGAAAAGAAAGATGCTAAAGAGTTTCAAGACATGCAAGGGCACATTGAATTTGATCGAGTGCAATTTTCATATGATAATAATCGTGTAGCACTTCATGAAATTTCTTTAGAAATGAAGAAAGGTCAAACCGTTGCATTAGTCGGTCATACTGGTTCAGGAAAGTCTACAATTGCTAACCTTATCAGTAGATTCTATGATCCAACAAGCGGTGAGGTTAAAGTGGATGGTCATAATCTAAGAGATATGAGATTAGATAGTTTAAGACACAACATTTCCGTTGTCCTGCAGGATACCTTTATCTTCTCTGGAACCATAATGGAGAACATTAGATTTGGAAGGCCTGATGCCACGGATGAAGAGGTCAAAGATGCTGCGAAAGTAGTTGGAGCTGATGATTTTATTCGCCGTTTAAATAATGGTTATGAAACAGAGGTGGAAGAGAGAGGGAATATTCTTTCAGCTGGAGAACGTCAATTACTGTCATTTGCTAGAGCTCTGTTAGCTAATCCACGTATTTTAATTTTGGACGAAGCAACTGCAAGTATTGATACAGAAACAGAAATGAAAATTCAAAAAGCATTGAAAAAGCTATTAGCAGGTAGAACTGCAATTATGATTGCTCACCGCCTTTCTACGATACGTGAAGCGGATAATATTATCGTTTTAGAACACGGACGTATTTTAGAGCAAGGTAACCATGATGAACTCATGGATAAAAAAGGTGAATATTTCGAGTTAGTTAAATCACAATTTCAAATGTTAGATGCCTTATAAATACAAAAAACTGATCATTTTGATCAGTTTTTTTGTTAGTAAATATTAATTTAGCTAATATTACTGCCAAATCCTGTTTTAGTAATATTAAATATTCAAAGAAAGTAGAAGAATATTTAATAATACAATAGGAGGCTTAGATTAATTGTGGTAAAATATGTAGAGTATTCTGAAGTACGGAGGAGTAGCAATGAAAAGAGAATTTGCTGTAATTGGATTAGGAAGATTTGGCGGTAGTATCTGTCGAGAGTTAAGCGCAGAAGGAATGGATGTACTTGCAATAGATATACATGAAGACAAAGTAAACGAATTTAAAAATATTGCAGCGCATGCAGTGATCGCAGATACAACGGATGAAAATGTCCTAAAAGAACTTGGGATAAGAAATATTGACCATGTAATTGTTGCAATTGGTGATAATATTCAAGCAAGTATTTTGACTACATTAATGCTTAAAGAGCTTGGAATAAACAAAATCACTGTAAAAGCTCAGAATGATTATCATGAGAAAGTTTTAAATAAAATAGGTGCTGATCAAGTCGTTCATCCAGAGCGAGATATGGGAAAAAGAATCGCCCATAGTATCATTTCAACGAATATATTGGATCATTTAGAATTATCAGATGATCACAGTATTGTGGAGGTAAAAGCTGGTGAAAAAATGCATGGTAGGACGCTTCTAAAACTAGATATTCGTGCACAATTCGGTTGTAACGTGGTAGCTATTAAAGAAGCGAATGAGAATGGCATTAATGTTTCGCCTATGGCAGATCAAATTCTTCATCGAGAAGATATTCTTATAGTTATTGGGGCAGATAAAGATATATCCAGATTTGAAAAGCAATTAGTAGTAGAGGATTAATGGAATTAAAAAAAGAAGCTCCATATCACTTTAAAAGTGATATGGAGCTTCTTTTAATTTTTGATTATACTTCCATAATAATAGGTAAAACCATTGGTTTACGTTTCGTTTTTTCAAACAAAAACGGTGCAATAGTATCGGTTATTTCATTTTTTATTTCAGACCATTGGGTGGTTCTTCTTTCCATCACTTTATTTAGATGAGTTGACACCAATTTTTGAGCCTCATTAATAAGGTCTTCAGATTCTCTCATATAAACAAAACCACGTGATATGATGTCTGGTCCAGATGCTATTCTAAATTCTTTCATATTAATACTTACAACAACAATAACTAGACCTTCCTCGGACAAGATACGTCGATCTCTAAGAACGATATTACCAATATCTCCAATACCACTACCATCTACATATATAGCGCCAGATGGTATTTTCCCAGCAATCTGAGCATTGTCTTTTCCTAAGGCTAAAACTTCACCATTGTCCATGATAAAGCTGTCTTTTGGATCTAACCCACATGATTCAGCAAGCTTCACATGTTCTTTAAGCATTCTAAATTCTCCATGAATAGGCATGAAGTATTTAGGCTTCATCAATCGTAACATTAGCTTTTGTTCTTCTTGTCCACCATGACCAGATGTATGAATATCATTTAACGGACCATGTATAACGTCAGCTCCTGCACGATAAAGCATATTGATAATTCTACTAACACTAATTGTATTTCCAGGGATTGGTGAAGAAGAAAATACAACAGTGTCGCCAGGAATTATTGAAATTTGACGGTGTGTGCCATTTGCAATACGGGACAAGGCTGCCATTGGCTCACCTTGAGAACCTGTACAAATAATTGTTACTTTATTCGCTGGTAACTGATTGATCTGGTGTGTATCAATGAAAGTACCTTTAGGTGCGTTAATATAACCTAGTTCTTGGCCAATTTTCATTGCTGATTCCATACTTCTGCCGAAAATAGCAACTTTACGACCGTGGGTCACTGCAGCTTCTACTACTTGCTGAAGTCGGTAGATATTTGATGCAAAAGTAGCGAAGATTAGTCGACCGTCAACTCTTGTGAAGATATCCTGAATACTATCTCCAACTATTCTTTCAGACATCGTAAAGCCTGGAACCTCACTATTTGTACTATCAGACAAAAGACACAAAACGCCTTCTTTACCAATTTCAGCCATTTTAGCGATGTTTGCTGGTTCTCCAACCGGTGTAAAATCAAATTTAAAATCACCTGTTTGAACAACATTTCCTGGAGGCGTTTTAACTACTACACCATAGGAATCAGGGATACTATGCGTTGTTCTGAAAAAGGAAACAGATGTTTTTCTGAATTTAATAATGTCATCTTCCTGATACGTATGCAGTTTCGCAGTTCTCAATAAGCCGTGCTCGTCCAATTTATTCTTAATGAGTCCAATCGCAAGTTTACCTGCATATATTGGTATATTTACTTCTCTTAATAGGTAAGGAATTCCACCAATATGATCTTCGTGACCATGTGTGATGAATAAACCTTTAATTTTATCTTGGTTTTGAACAATATACGTGTAATCAGGAATAACATAATCAATTCCCAATAACTCGTCTTCCGGGAATTTTATCCCCGCATCGATCAAAATAATTTCATCTTGGAATTGCACACCATAAGTGTTCTTTCCTATTTCATCTAATCCACCTAGAGCAAAAACTGCTGTTTGATCATTCTTTACAAACTTCATATATTATCGTTTCTCCACTTTAAAAGTATCTGATGCTTTTTCGTAATTTAGGTGCTCATCACTCACTGCGTGGACATACTCAATGTTGAAATTTCGCTCTGCTAGGTGTTTTCTTACTTCACGTTCTGAATTTGCTTCCACAAACACACTTTTAGTATGTTCACGAACGGGAACTTCTCCCGCTTTTTCTTGATATAATACTTTGTAAATCATTCAATCTCTCCTTAGACTTATACAATTTTAGTGTTGGACGAACACAATTTTTGACAATAATTTGTTACGAACGATTGTCATTTTTAAAGGTTGTTGGAATACGACGTTTTCTTAATACCTCACGCCACCGTCTTTTTAATTTTTCTCTTAATTTTTTTAACATGGTATTTCGTCTCCTTTCCTTTCTATAAAAAAGAAAAGTAAGTAATTACGTATAACCGAACCAATCCCTATTACTTTATAGTATAGTATGATTTGGCAAAGATTGAAACAAAAATGAATAATTATCTTGGTTTTTTATATTTTAATTCGCTCAATTCCCCTTTTTATATAGCTTTAGAAAACCTAATAATATTTATACAAAAGAAATAATGGTAAAATAAATTGGCAACTTTAAATTAAGGAGAGAATTGTATGGAACAGTCAGTCGTGTTTTTAGATATTGATGGCACTATATTAGATCATGAAAAGAAAATTCCTGATTCGACTAAAGAAGGAATAAAAGCTTTACAAGATAATGGAATCATTGTAGCAATTGCAACCGGGCGAGCCCCTTTCATGTTTCGCGATATACTAAAAGAGCTTAATATTAATTCATTTATAAGCTTCAATGGACAATATGTGGTGTACGAAGGAGAGGTCATTCATAATCAAGCTTTAACTGCCTCTCAATTAGAAAATTTAACTAAGTATGGTGCTGAATACAATCATTCGCTTGTTTATCAAGCAGAGCATGCAATGAAAGCTTCACATCCATCGAATTTTCATATTACTTCAGGGATGCAAAGCCTACAAATGAATTATCCAGAAGTAGATGCTAACTTTTTTAAAAAACATTCTATTTATCAAGTGTTGTTGTTTAATGAAGAGAAAGAGCAAGAAGTTTATGAAGAAAAATTTGCAGACCTTCGATTTATCCGTTGGCATCAATTCTCTTGTGATGTTATGCCAGAAAACGGATCTAAAGCGTATGGTGTTAGAAAGTTTATTGAGAAAACAGAAATTCCATGGGAAAATACTTACGCCTTTGGAGATGGATTAAACGATTTAGAAATGATTCAACTAGTTAACACAGGTGTAGTCATGGGTAATGGTCTAGAGATATTAAAAGAAGCTGGAGATGTTGTAACAGACAGTGTTAGTAATAACGGTGTATATAACGGCCTATTAAAATTGGGATTAATAAAATAAAAAAAGAAGCTTAAAAGTCGGTATCCACTTTTAAGCTTCTATTGCTTTACTATTTTCAGGAACAAAAAAAGGATCTTCTTTATTGATGTGATCATAAAACATAATGCCGTTTAAGTGATCTATTTCGTGTTGGAAGACAATAGCGGCATAATCTCTTAGTTTCATCTTGATTTTATTTCCTTCTAGATCTGTGGCTTGAACTGTAATTTTAGCATATCTAGGAACATATCCTGGAACTTCGCGATCAACAGACAAGCAACCTTCTCCGCCAGGTAAATATGCTTTTCTAACAGAATGACTGATAATTTTCGGGTTAAAAAGTGCAAAATCATATAATTCATCGTTTAGATCGATAAAGTGAACCGCAATCATTCTTTTAGATATACCTATTTGAGGTGCAGCTAATCCAACACCCGGCCGTAAGTCGTATTTTTCTGCTAAATCTTCATCTTGACTATTTTTAACAAAGGTTAACATATTATTTAATATTTCTTTTTCTTTCTCGGTAGCAGGGAGGGATACTTCTTTGGCTACTTCCCTTAATTTCGGATGACCTTCTCTTACTACATCTTTCATTGTGATCACATACTTCACACCTTTCCTATCATATCTGCAAAATAGTTTATCACATAAATATTTAAATACCTAGTATGAATACCATAAAAAAACATATGTATTAGAAGGAACATATTTCTTATTTTGTGTTATACTTACAAGGATAATAATGAACAATTAATA
Source organism: Saliterribacillus persicus (assembly GCF_003337485.1). Classification (GTDB taxonomy): domain Bacteria; phylum Bacillota; class Bacilli; order Bacillales; family Amphibacillaceae; genus Saliterribacillus; species Saliterribacillus persicus. The sequence goes on along the minus strand of NZ_QPJJ01000005.1, from coordinate 10,613 downwards.
GGGGGAAGCATTGTGTACAAGAGGATCATAGAGATTGGCATCATGATAAGTTTCGTTTTAGTTTTAGCTGCCTGTAGCGGGGAATCTGCAGCTGATAATATGTATGAGCATTTAGAAAAATCAGTAGAACTAGAACAGACTTTTGCTGAACAACAAGCACCATTAGTGGAGTTAGAAACAAGTGAAAAAGAAATTTATGAGCAAGTGATTGAACTAGATGTAGATGAAATGGATCAAGTAGAAGGATTAGTGAACGAAGCTATAGAAATGATTGATGAAAGAGCATCTTTACTTAAGACCGAGAAAGAAAGTATAGAAGAGGCTAAAAGTGAATTTGATAATATTGAATCATACATAGATGAACTAGAGGATGAAGAAAAAGCTGCTGCAGAAAAAATGGTAACCGCTATGAACGAAAGGTATGAAGCTTATCAAGCATTACATTCTGCATATGAAAAGTCCATAAAAGCTGATAGAACATTATATGAACTATTTTTAAAAGAAGACTTAACTGAAGAAGAGTTGACAGAGCAAGTTGATAAAGTAAATGCGCAGTATCAAGAAGTTACTCAACACAATCAAGCTTTTAATGAGCACACGGATACTTATAATGAAGCTAAGCGAAGCTTTTACGAAACAGCAGATATAAAAGTTAGTTATGAATAAATAATGTAAAGAGCTTTCATTTTTGAAAGCTCTTTTTTGATACGCGGAATTTGTAAATCTATAAATGATACAGATACAAAAAGTAATTGTAACAGTTTATTAAAAATTTTTTTTAAATGTTTAGATAATATTGTAATTAATACGTTGGAATACTATTAAAATAACTTCTGTAATAAAAGCACTTGTAACGAACGCATATTAAATTTAATATGCTATAAAGGGTTGTTACATAAAAAAACAAAAAATGTTTCAAACTGTTTGACCTTGTTCTAACAATAAGCTAAACTATACTAGTAGATAGCTTGTATCAATCCATTTGTTTATTTCTATGTAACAGTTAAGCACTATGCATTTATTTTTGGTTAGTATGCCAAAATAAAGGGTAGAGAAATAATATTGAGAATGGTACAGATTTTTTATTTTTTTGGGAAAGTTATAATGGATAAAATTAATTTGGGATAGGAAAGGAAGAGGTGAGTTTTTTGAAACGTACATTAGAAAATATTGAAGAGCAGTTTGAAACGTTTCAAATTCTGAATGAAGAAGGTAAAATTGTTAATAAAGACGCAATGCCTGAGCTTTCAGATGAAGAATTAAAAGAAATTATGTATAGAATGGTCTATACACGTATCTTGGATCAACGTTCGATTGCATTAAATAGACAAGGACGCTTAGGTTTCTATGCTCCGACAGCAGGACAAGAGGCTTCTCAGTTAGGGACGCAATTTGCGTTAGAAAAAGAAGATTTTATTTTGCCTGGATATAGAGATGTTCCTCAGCTTATTTGGCATGGCTTACCACTTTATCAGGCATTCTTATTTTCTCGCGGTCATTTTCATGGGAACCAGTTCCCTGAAGGTGTAAATGCACTAAGCCCACAAATTATCATTGGTGCTCAATATACGCAAGCTGCCGGTGTTGCAATGGGAATGAAAAAGAGAGGTAAGAAATCAGTAGCGATTACTTACACAGGTGATGGTGGTACTTCTCAAGGTGATTTCTATGAGGGTATAAACTTTGCTGGCGCCTACAAAGCTCCTGCGATTTTTGTTGTGCAAAACAATCACTTTGCAATTTCTGTTCCTGTTGAAAAGCAAACAAATGCAAAAACACTAGCTCAAAAAGCAGTAGCCGCAGGGATAGAAGGTATACAAGTTGATGGTATGGACGTCTTAGCTGTTTATGCTGTAACCAAAGAGGCGAGAGATCGCGCAGTTAATGGAGAAGGTCCAACTCTAATTGAAGCACTAACTTATCGTTATGGTCCACATACTATGGCTGGGGACGACCCAACTAGATACCGTACGGAAGATCTTGATACTGAATGGGAAAAGAAGGATCCTATTGTACGTTTCCGTAAATTCCTTGAAGAAAAAGGTTTGTGGTCTGAAGATGAAGAAAATGAAGTAATAGATAAAGCAAAAGAAGAGATTAAAGCTGCAATTAAAAAGACCGATGAACAACCAAAACAAAAAGTTTCTGAGTTAATCGGTAATATGTATGAAGAACTTCCACAAAATTTACAAGAGCAGTTGGAAGAATTTAAAGCAAAGGAGTCGAAGTAAACCATGGCTCAAATGACTATGATTCAAGCAATAACTGATGCATTAAGAGTAGAATTAAAAAATGACGAAAACGTACTAGTATTTGGAGAAGATGTTGGTCAAAATGGTGGGGTATTCCGTGCCACAGAAGGTCTACAAGACGAATTTGGTGAAGAAAGAGTATTTGATACACCATTAGCAGAATCTGCAATTGCAGGTATTTCTATTGGTTTAGCCACGCAAGGGTATCGACCAGTACCTGAACTTCAGTTCTTTGGATTCGTATATGAAGCGATGGATGCGATAAATGGTCAAATGGCAAGACTTCGCTATCGTTCTGGAAATACAATGAATGCACCAATCACTATTAGATCTCCATTTGGAGGAGGCGTACACACACCGGAATTGCACGCTGATTCTTTAGAAGGTTTAATCGCACAACAGCCTGGAATGAAAGTAGTTATTCCATCCAATCCATATGATGCTAAAGGTTTATTAATTTCATCTATTCGAGATAATGACCCAGTAGTATTCTTAGAGCATATGAAGCTTTATCGTTCTTTCCGTGAAGAAGTACCTGAAGAGGATTACTCAGTTGAACTTGGTAAAGCAAATGTTAAAAGAGAAGGAACAGATGTTACCTTAATTGCATATGGAGCAATGGTTCATTCCTCTTTAAAAGCAGCTGAAGAATTAGATAAAGAAGGTATAAGTGCAGAGGTAATTGACCTTCGTACGGTAATGCCTGTTGATTTTGAAACAATTCTAAAATCTGTTGAAAAAACAAATCGTGTTGTAATGGTACAAGAAGCCCAACGTCAAGCTGGAATGGCCTCTTACATTGTATCTAATATTCAAGAGCGAGCTATTTTACATTTAGAAGCACCAATTTTAACTGTTGCCGCACCTGATACTGTTTATGCATTCACGCAAGCAGAAGAGGTATGGCTACCAAATTACAACGACATAATAGAAAAAGTAAATGCAGTAATCAATTTTTAATAAAAAAAAGATGGGAGGTCATTTTACATGGCATTTGAATTTAAATTACCAGACATCGGTGAAGGTATCCATGAAGGTGAAATAGTTAAGTGGTTCGTGAAAGCCGGAGAAGAAATTAAAGAAGACGATGTGCTTTGCGAAGTACAAAACGACAAAGCTGTTGTTGAAATTCCTTCTCCTGTTGATGGAACAGTAAAAGAAGTTCATTTTGATGAGGGTACTGTTGCCACTGTAGGTGAAACGATTATTACAATTGACGCAGAGGGCTACGAAGATAGTGGTAGTACTGAGGAAGCGCCAAAAGAAGAAGAGAAAAAAGAAGAAAAACAAGAAGAGGCTAAAGATGAGCCTGCTGAGGAATCTAAAGATTCTAAAAAAGATCAGGAAGTAGCAAAAGATCCTAATAACCGTGTTATCGCGATGCCATCAGTTCGTAAATATGCTCGTGATAAAGGTGTTAATATTTCTGAAGTTAATGGTTCGGGTAAAAACAACCGTGTTATTAAAGAAGATATCAATGCATTCTTAAATGGTGATCAAGCTGATGCATCAGCTGAGAGCACAGATCAAAAATCAGAGGAAAGCAAATCTTCTGACAACCAAGCGGTTGCTGCAACAGAAGGAGAATTCCCTGAAACTAGAGAGAAAATGAGTGGTATCCGTAAAGCTATTGCTAATGCAATGGTTAATTCTAAACACAAAGCTCCACACGTTACATTGCATGACGAGATTGATGTAACTGAATTAGTGGCACACCGCAAGAAATTCAAGCCTGTAGCACAGGAACAAGACATTAAATTAACTTACTTGCCATATGTTGTAAAAGCACTTGTTTCAGCATTGAAACAATATCCAATTTTAAATTCTGCAGTGGATGATGAGACAGACGAAATTATTCAAAAGCATTATTACAACATTGGAATTGCTGCTGATACAGAAAAAGGTTTACTTGTACCAGTCGTTAAAAAAGCAGATACAAAATCAATTTTTGGTATCTCAAAAGAAATTAATGAATTAGCAGTTAAAGCACGTGATGGAAAATTAGGGCCAAATGAAATGAAAGGCGCTTCTTGTACAATTACGAATATCGGATCTGCAGGTGGCCAATGGTTTACACCAGTAATTAACTACCCAGAAGCTGCAATTTTAGGTATAGGGAGAATTGCTGAAAAACCTGTAGTAAGAGATGGAGAGATAGTTATTGCTCCAGTATTAGCTCTTTCCTTGAGCTTTGATCATCGAATCGTTGATGGAGCGACTGCACAATTTGCATTGAACCAAATTAAGCGTTTATTGAACGATCCACAATTAATAATGATGGAGGCGTAAAAACATGGTAGTAGGAGATTTTCCAATTGAGTTAGATACACTTATAGTCGGAGCTGGACCTGGTGGTTATGTTGCTGCAATACGTGCAGCGCAAACCGGTCAGAAAGTAACAGTGGTTGAAAAAGGTACAATTGGAGGGGTATGTTTAAATGTTGGTTGTATCCCTTCAAAAGCATTAATTCAAGCAGGTCACCGTGTTGAGTATGCTCACGGTGAAGACTCGATGGGGATAAAATCTGAGAAGGTTTCCATTGACTTTGGAAAAATGCAGGAATGGAAAAATTCAGTAGTCAAAAAATTAACTGGTGGAGTAGAAGGATTATTAAAAGGTAATAAAGTTGATATCGTTAGTGGAGAAGTATATTTTGTCGATAAAAATACGGCAAAGGTTATGGACGAGAAAAATTCTCAAACGTATACATTTAAAAATTGTGTCATAGCAACAGGGTCTACTCCTATTGAGTTACCAACTTTTAAGTATACAGATAGAGTTATTGATTCAACAGGCGCTTTAAATTTAGAAGAAATTCCTAATAAATTAGTGGTTATAGGTGGCGGTTATGTAGGTACAGAACTAGGAACTGCATATGCAAACCTTGGCACTGAAGTAACAATTTTAGAAGGTCTTGATGATATTCTAAATGGTTTTGAATCACAAATGAGTGCACTTGTTAAGAAAAAACTTAAGAAAAAAGGTGCCACTATTGTTACCAAAGCAATGGCAAAAGGCGTAGAAGAAACAAAAGATGGCGTAACAGTTAAATATGAAGTGGATGGCAAGGAAGAAACTGTAGAAGCTGATTATGTACTTGTTACAGTTGGTAGAAGACCAAATACATCTGAAATTGGTTTAGAGCAAGTTGGAATTGAATTGGATGACAAAGGTTTAGTTAAAATCGATGAACAGTGTCGTACAACCGTTGATAACATTTATGCAATTGGTGACATCGTAGCGGGACCTCCATTAGCGCATAAAGCTTCTTATGAAGGTAAAATTGCTGCAGAAGCTATTGCAGGAGAAACATCTGTTATTGATTACAATGCAATTCCAGCAGTAGTATTCTCTGATCCTGAGTTAGCTTCAGTAGGTTTTACGGAACAACAAGCTAAGGATGCTGGATATGATGTAAAAGCATCAAAATTCCCATTTGCAGCGAATGGCCGTGCTCTATCACTAAATGATAGTGAAGGTTTTATTAAACTTATCACTAGAAAAGAAGATGGATTACTAATTGGTGGACAAATCGCTGGTCCGAACGCTAGTGATATGGTAGCTGAGATTGGTCTTGCAATTGAAGCAGGAATGACTGCTGAAGATCTTGCATTGACTATTCATGCGCATCCAACATTAGGTGAGATTACAATGGAAGCAGCTGAAGTTGCAATGGGTACTCCAATTCATATTACAAAATAAAGATGTTATAAAAAAAAGAGCCTGTTTTTTACTAAAACAGGCTCTTTTCTTCCATAATAATATAGGAAAAATGAGGGATATTTTTTGAAAAAGATAATTAGTATATTATTTACTATTTTTTTACTTAGCCTTTTAATGGCTTGCAATTCTTCAAATCAAGCAGAAGAAGCTAATCAAAATGATAATGAAGTAGAAGAAGAACCGCAAATCGACGAAGAATCACAAGAACATGAAGAGAATACTGAAGAACCAATGGAAGAAGAAAATGATGCTGATAATGAAGTCGAGGAAGAAAATATTCCAGTTGAAAATCAAGAAAAAGAAAAACTATATGAAGTAGCAGGTAATTGGGATATTGTTCCTCTAAATGAAAGTGCCAATGAAGATATTGTATTACTAACCATCGATGATGCTCCAGATGGACATGCAGTTGAAATGGCAAAAACATTAAAAGAATTAAATGCTTCCGCTATATTTTTTGTGAATGGACATTTTCTTCAATCTGATGAACAAAAAGAAGCATTAAAAACCATCCATGAGATGGGTTTTGCAATAGGGAACCATACTTTTAATCATCAACGACTTTCTGAAGTAGATGAAGCAACACAAAGGGAAGAAATTGATAAATTAAGTGATTTAATTGAGGAAATTGTTGGAGAAAGACCAGTATTTTTCCGTGCACCAAATGGGGTAAACACAGATTTTGCAACAAAACATGTAGAAGAACAAGGTATGCTTCTTATGAACTGGACTTATGGCTATGATTGGGAAGCAGATTATAGAAGTAAAGAAGCTATAGCTGATATTATGGTAAACACAGATTTATTGCATGCAGGTGCAAATTTGCTCATGCATGACCGCGAATGGACTGCTGAAGGATTAGAAGATATCGTGATAGGATTAAGAGAAAAAGGCTATGAAATGGTAGATCCAGAATTAATAAAAACCCCATAAAAGAAAGCAGTAGACTTTACATCTACTGCTTTCTTTTTTGACTATCTAAACGGTTTAAGTTCCTTAATAACTTTTATCTGCTGTAAAGTATCATCTTCTAATCCTTGTACTGGTAAACCTGAATTTAAATTATCATCAATATAAATTAAGTTTTCTGCTGTGATAATTTCACCTGGAATAAAAATAGGTATCCCTGGTGGGTAAATCATAATAGACTCTGCACTAATTCTTCCTGCTGCTTCTTTTAATGGAATCGATTCTGTTTCTGAATAAAAAGCATCTCTCGGAGTGAGAGCCAAGATAGGAATATCAGGAACCTTTACATCAATTTTTACATCATCTTTATCTTTTCCAAATTGGTCTGATAGATTTTTTAATGCTTCGATCAAAATATTTGTTTCTTTTTTCGAATCTGCAGGGGTGATAATGCATAAAATATTATACATATCTGATAATTCTACTTCCAGGTTATAGTTTCTTCTTAACCATAACTCAACTTCATGGCCAGTCATCCCTAATTTCTTAACTGAAATGATTAGCTTTGTTGGATCAAATGTATAGATTGCTTCATTGTTTAATATTTCTTCTCCTACACAATATAAATGTGCAATTTTATTAATTGCCTCACGTGTTTCATTGGCTAAGAAAATAGTTTCCTCCAGAAGATCTTTTCCTTTTGTAGCTAGATGCTTCCTTGCTGCATCTAAAGAGCTCAGTAGTATATAGGAAGTGGAAGTTGTTGTAAGCATGGATAGTATTTGTTGCACACGTTCATAATTAATCAAACCATCTTTTAAATTAAGCACAGAGCTTTGTGTGAGTGAGCCGCCTAATTTATGTACGCTGGTTGCCGCCATATCTGCACCAGCTTGCATCGCTGATAATGGAAGTTTTTCGTGAAAATGAATGTGCACACCATGCGCTTCGTCTACCAATACTGGTATGTTACTTCTGTGGGAAATTTCTACAATCTTCTTGAGATCAGCAGAAACACCAAAATAAGTAGGGTTTATTACTAATACAGCCTTCGCATCCGGGTTAGCTTCAATAGCATTCTCAACAGCATTAGGAGTAATTCCATGAGAGATACCCAAGGTGCGGTCTACTTCAGGATGAATGAAAATGGGTATGGCACCTGCGAAAATAATAGCAGCTGTAACAGATTTATGAATGTTTCTAGGTACAATTATTTTATCTCCTGGGTTACACACGCTTAAAACCATCGTCATGATAGCACCACTAGTTCCTTGAACAGAGAAAAAAGTATGGTCTGCTTCAAATGCTTCTGCAGCAAGGTCTTGGGCTTCCTTAATAATGGTTTTAGGATGATGGAGATCATCTAATGGTTCAATATTGATTAAGTCAATAGAAAGTGCATTCTGTCCGATGAAATTTGTAAATGTGTCCTCCATACCTTTTCCCTTTTTGTGACCGGGGATATGAAACTGTATTGGTTTTTTTTCTACATGTTTAAGTAAGCCATTAAATAGTGGCATGTTGTATTGATTTTTCATATAAAAATCTCCTCAAATTAAAATGAAAACAAATCGTATTATAACAGAGCTAACAGCTGATAGCTAGTTTTTTTCTATCATTTGTTAGGTGAAAGATTATTATGAATTTGATATACTAATTAGGGATTTTAAGAATGGAGGAGTACTTAATGGCCTACAGTTACCCAATAGATGATTATTGGACTACAGAAGAAATTGTTGATGTCGTCAATTTTTTTTCAGCAATAGAAAAAGCATATGAAGAAGGGATAAAAAAAGATAAACTGATGAAAAGTTTTCATTCCTTTAAAAAAGTGGTGCCATCAAAGAGTGAAGAAAAGCAATTATTCAAGAAGTTTGAAAAGCAATCGGGTTATGCCCCTTTCCCAGTTATGAAATATGCTAACTCGTGTAGTGATAAGGATGTTATTAAATTGAAAAATGCGTAACCATTACAAGCAACGAATGGTTACGCTTCTTTCAATTTTGAGTCAAATCTAAGATCTATGTTTTGAAATTTTGTAAAATGGGATTAATTCTTCGTACGTATTCTCGATAAAAGATAATAAATCATGGCCATTAGATAATAACTCATTATCGATTGGAAGGTGTTTTCCTATTAAAAATTCAGCTTTTTTTACATCTCTAAATCTTTTCAAATCCTTTTCTTCTAATTCCTTAATTGGAAAAGCATCTTTTTTCATGTGATCTAATGAAATCACAAAATCCTCGGATAGACTTTTAAATGTATCAAAATGTGATAATAATTCTTTAGCAATTTCTTGTTTATTCGGTAATTCATATATAAATGCTAGCCAAATAAATAAATGATCGTCAAAAAGGCCAACTTGGAAATGCGGATGTTTTTTGTAACCTCTTTTGTTCTCAGAAATTGCCAACCATGTGTCCTTAGGTGGATTTACAGATCTTCTTGCATGTCTAGCAATGTGTAAATACATTTCGTCACCTAGTTTTGAGGATAGGTAAGGGACAAGTTCTGAACCAAGGGCCTGAAATTTTGGTTGAATATTTGATCTAATTCCTTCCATTCTTTCGTCAAGACCATCGATATGAAAGGTTTCAAAATCTTTTCTACTAAATCCATTAAAAGTCATTATACTGACGCCTACCTTTTTGATTAATATAGTAATTATTTTATCATAATTATTAAATTATATAAATTATTAATACTTGAAATTATCTATGTAAAGAGAATTCTTTTCTAGTTATGGCTTTTCTGCTAGAATTAAACTATCTAAATTACTGATGGGGGCTATTTTATGGAAAACAAGACAGTCGATAATTATCTAGTTGATGCACAGAAATGGATATATGAGGCTGCAGCTAATATTAAAAGTAAAATGAATGAGCCATTAGAAATAGACACAAAATCAAATTCTAATGATCTTGTGACCGAATTAGATAAAGAAACAGAAAGATTCTTTGCAAGTAAAATTAGAGAGAAATATCCGAATGATTTTTTGTATTCTGAAGAGGGTTATGGAGATAAACTGTCTAATTTTAATGGAACGGTATGGGTGATTGATCCTATAGACGGTACCATGAATTTTGTTCATCAAAAGAGAAACTTTGCCATCTCTGTTGGTATATATCAAGAAGGAATTGGTGAAATAGGTTTTATTTATAATGTTATGGATGACGTATTATACTCTGCTGTTCGAGGAAAAGGAGCATATAGAAATAATTCTAAGCTTCCCATGCTTAAAGATGACGTAAAAGTTGAAACAAGTATTATCGCTTTAAATAGCCTTTGGGCTTGTCCGAATAATAAAATCAATGAAAAAAAAGTACAACAAATGATTAAGGATACAAGAGGTACGAGGTCATATGGTTCAGCAGCTTTAGAATTCGCTTTTTTGGCAGAGGGCATGGTAGATGGATATCTTACAATGACCTTATCACCTTGGGATTTTGCAGCTGGGAAAATCATCTATGAAGAAGTAGGTGGTATCACTACTCAAGCAGACGGGGAACCAGTAGATATGTTGAACGCTAATACAATATTTGCAAGTAACAGAAATATTTATGACGATATTTTAAGAAATTATGTTGATTTAAAATAAAAACCCACTTAAAAACTCTGAACTGCCCCCTGTCAAGTAGACAGTGGAAATAATAAAAATGATTTAAGCGGCTTTAGCTCTATATTCCATAGGGCTAAGGCCGTTTAATCGTTTTTGATATCTATCG
>NZ_QPJJ01000004.1 GCF_003337485.1 Saliterribacillus persicus | reverse complement strand
ATCCCTCAGAGACGATGAGGTAGATAGGTTCGAGGTGGAAGCGTGGTGACACGTGTAGCTGACGAATACTAATCGATCGAGGACTTAACTAAACACAAAATGTTTGATTGTCATACACCTTATCTAGTTTTGAAGGTATATTCCTTCAATATACATAGTCTGGTAGCAATAGCGAAGAGGTCACACCTGTTCCCATGCCGAACACAGTAGTTAAGCTCTTCAGCGCCCATGGTAGTTGGGGCTTGCGCCCCTGCGAGAGTAGGACGTTGCCAGGCAATATTTTTTCAACTAAAAAATAGACAAGCTCAATTAATAATTATTCCACAGTAGCTCAGTGGTAGAGCAATCGGCTGTTAACCGATCGGTCGTAGGTTCGAATCCTACCTGTGGAGCCATTTATTTGCTTCCATAGCTCAGTGGTAGAGCACTTCCATGGTAAGGAAGGGGTCGCCGGTTCAAGTCCGGCTGGAAGCTCTGTCTAGATTAATACTTTTGAAAATGGCCCGTTGGTCAAGTGGTTAAGACACCGCCCTTTCACGGCGGTATCACGGGTTCGAATCCCGTACGGGTCACCATTTGGAGGATTAGCTCAGCTGGGAGAGCACCTGCCTTACAAGCAGGGGGTCGCAGGTTCGAGCCCTGCATCCTCCACCATTTTCGCCGGTCTAGCTCAATTGGTAGAGCAACTGACTTGTAATCAGTAGGTTGGGGGTTCAAGTCCTCTGGCCGGCACCAGTTTTTGTTTTATATATATTTGGAGGGATAGCGAAGTTGGCCAAACGCGGCGGACTGTAAATCCGCTCCCATCGGGTTCGTAGGTTCGAGTCCTACTCCCTCCACCATGTATAATTTTTAACGAAGTGTATAGATTATAGAAGTACACTTATTTTTATTGGGCTATAGCCAAGCGGTAAGGCAACGGTTTTTGGTACCGTCATGCGCTGGTTCGAATCCAGCTAGCCCAGCCAATAAGTTGAGCCATTAGCTCAGTTGGTAGAGCATCTGACTTTTAATCAGAGGGTCGGAGGTTCGAATCCTCCATGGCTCATTTTTTAATTTATACATATTTTGGGGCCTTAGCTCAGCTGGGAGAGCGCCTGCTTTGCACGCAGGAGGTCAGCGGTTCGATCCCGCTAGGCTCCACCAATCGTATATAATAAAAACACCATTGAATAGGAAGCCTATTCAATTTTTTTGTGCACAAATAGTTTTATACTAGTGGGAAAATCATATAAAGAAGGGCTCAGCTACTGCTTTTATTAATATACGTTTGTGAATATTCATTAAGATATTCATCTAATTCAGCAGATAACCGAATCATCTCAGGTGAAGTTAGTGGTAACGAAAAGGACAATTGAACCATCTTTTCTCTATGCATTTCAATTTTTTCTAAAATATTCAAATCCATCATCCAAATCACCTCCTAAACTGCTATAATGATTAATGAATTATACCCATTTTAGTAAAGTATTAAACAAGTTTTTAAATAAATAATTAAAAAAATGAAACCTCATGTTGTCCTCATTCGTATTAGGAGTGACCGCATATGTAGCGGAGGTATTAGATGATGATGGAGACAAAAATAAAAGAATATATTAAATTAGTCAAAAAAGGCGATCAAGCTGCTTTTGAAGAAATTGTCCTTTTTTATCAAAGTAAAGTGTTTGCTATCTGTTTTCGGATGATTGGCAATAGACATGAAGCTGAAGATATTGCTCAGGAAGCATTTATTCGTGCTTATGTAAATATTCACTCCTTCGATAATAAGCGAAAATTTTCTACTTGGCTTTATCGAATTGCGACGAACCTAACCATCGATCGCATTCGGAAAAAGAAGCCCGATTTTTATTTGGATGCGCAGGTGCAAGGAACTGAAGGACTTGATTTATATGCGCAAATCCCAGCAGACCAAGCTTTACCGGAAGAAGAAGTAGAAAGTATTGAAATTCAGTCGTATATACAGCAAGAGATTATGAACCTGCCTGCAAAGTATCGTAGTGTAATTGCGCTTCGATTTGTAGACGAACTTTCCCTAATAGAGATAAGTGAGATTTTGGAAATTCCGGTTGGGACTGTTAAAACTAGAATTCATAGAGGGAGAGAAGCTTTACGTAAAAGGCTTCGTCATGTTTAAGGGGTGTGATGATAATGAAATGTGATAAGCAGATAACAGATTTAATGCATGAGTACCTTGATGGTCATATTACAAAAAAAGATGAGCAAACGTTAAGGTCACATCTTCAAACGTGTCCCGCATGTCAGGAACATTTTCATGAACTAAAACGCGCTATTTCTTTGGTTAAGGCAAATAGTGATTTACGGCCATCTTCTTCTTTCACATCGCAAGTAATGAATAACCTACCAAAAGAAAGAAAGCGAATTGGTGTACAAAGGTGGCTACGAATGCATCCACTTCTCACGGCAGCTGCTATTTTCTTTGTGATGATGTTCGGAGGAGTATATTCTGCTTGGGATCAAGACCATCAATTAAGCTATCCAAAAGGCAAAAATTTGGTTGTGGAAGATGACACTGTTATTGTACCTGAAGGGGTACGAGTAGACGGTGATTTGGTGGTTAAGAATGGGAACCTGAAGATTGATGGTGAAGTAGAAGGAAATGTTGTGATCATTAACGGGGATCATTTAATGGCCTCAACTGGGAATATTTCTGGAGAAATAAAGCAAGTGAATGAAATATTTGAATGGCTCTGGTACCATATAAAAGATATAAGTCGCAGTATATTTGATATGACGTCAAAATAAATCAGAAGGCTCTTCTAATAATAGAAGAGTCTTTTTTCTATTAATTGACTTAACCCTGCGCGGGAAACGACAGTAAATCCAAAAGTTCGATTTATTAGCCTAAGATTAAAAATCAATGTTAACATTTTGTTAAATATACATTTTCTTACTAGTGTAATCATAGGAGTGATTTAACAAATGGATAACCATAAAATTTTGCAAGTAATTAGAACACTTATTTTGATGATTTCTCTTTATTTTTTACTCATACAAAGAGACATTTCTTTTTTTATCTGAGGAATAATCTTTTTTATAATTTTTGAAATAGTTGTAGGGAAAAAAGCAAGAAATAGAAATTAGAGACAAGCAACTAAGCGAGATAGAAATAGAACCTTAAAGTTGTTTAAAAAGTTAAAACGACGGTGGAATTAAATTCTGTTAGGGAAAAAAGGTGTATTTTTTTATATTTAAAGAAATGCTGATGATGTAGGTAAACTAATTTCACCTCTACAAATGGGTGAAGTGAATACGTAATGATGCTAAATCCTAATACTTTTAAAAAATCGAAATAATAATAAGCAAATAACGAATACTAAAAGCTACCAGATCAGCCATAATTCTAATGGTAGTTTTTTTAAGTTTGAAAAAAGGGTATAGCTAAAACAAGCAAAAAGGAGGAAAAAAATGAGCAATAGAACCCAGGCAATATGGAAAGAAGATGTAAAGATAGACACATTCCCAGAGCTAACAGAGGATATAGAAACTGACATAGCAGTTATTGGTGCTGGCATTACCGGTATTACTACAGCTTATCTATTAGTGAAACAAGGCTATCGAGTTGCGCTATTAGAAGGAAAGAAAGTCATAGAAGGAACTACTGGTTATACTACAGCTAAAATCACTTCACAGCATGGATTAATTTACGCGCAGCTTATAGAAACTGTAGGTGAAAAGAAGGCGAAGGAATATTACCAGGCCAATCAAGAAGGACTAGCACTAATCGAACAAATAATTCAGGACGAGAATATATCTTGTGCCTTTAAAAAACAAGCAGCTTATGTATTTAGTGATACCAAAAAGGGTACGCAAAAAATTGAAGAAGAAGCGAAAGCCTATGAAAAACTTGCAATAAATGGAGGGTTAACCAAAGATATTGATTTACCCTTTTCAGTAAATACTGCGATCAAAATGGAAGGTCAAGCACAATTTAACCCTGTAAAATATTTAACCTCCTTGCTTAGCTATTTAAAAAGTAAGGGAACACCTATTTTTGAGAATTCCAGGGCAGTTGATATAAAAAAGGGAGACGTGTCGAAAGTTATTACGGAAAAAGGGCACACACTCTCAGCAAATTACGTAGTCTTAGCAACTCATTTTCCATTTAAGGATTTTGAAGGATTGTATTTTTCAAAGTTACATGCAGAGCGGTCGTATGTAGTTGCTGTGGAAGCGCCAGGAACTATATCAGATGGCATGTACATTAACGCAGAGGATCCAAAGCGATCCATTAGACATTATACGTTGGAAAATGGTGAGTCATTTCTCCTAATTGGAGGTGAAGGACATGAAAGTGGGAAAAAAGAAAAGACAGACGAAGCATATCAGAAACTTGAGGAATATGCCAAGACACATTTTAATAGCACGAACGTAAAATTTAAATGGTCGTCTCAAGATTTAATAACGTTAGATAGTATCCCGTACATTGGACCAATTACAAAAAAAAATAAAGAAATCTTTGTTGCGACGGGCTACCGAAAATGGGGAATGACAAATGGTACGATTGCAGCAAAATTAATCACAGATCAAATCATAGGTAACGAAAATTCATTCGAAGAGCTCTATTCTCCCTCACGTGAAATCGGGAAGACCCAGCTGAAAAGTTTTGCGAAAGAAAACTCAGAGGTTGCAAAGGAATTTGTAAAAGGAAAGCTCGAACAACCAAAGAAAGAAATAGATAGCTTAGTTGCAAATGAGGGTGCAGTGGTTCGAATGGAAGGGAAGAGAGCGGGAGTTTATAAAGATGATAAGGAAGTTGTTCATGTTGTTGATACAACCTGTACCCATATGGGATGTGAATTAAATTGGAATAATGCAGAACACACCTGGGATTGCCCGTGTCATGGATCACGTTTTGATTATGATGGGGAAGTAATCGAAGGGCCAGCGACTAAAGCATTGTCGAAAATAAATCCAGATAGTTAAGAGAGGGTATGGATACTCTCTCTTTTTACTAGGAAAAAAGACCTTCCATTCCTGCTTCCTTAAAATCTATGCTATAATATTAGAAATGACTACATAACTTATAGAAATAAGATTTTAATGAATAAAAGGTTGTGTTAAGATGTTCGAATGGGACTGGAATTTTCTAAGCATACTCAGAATAACCGTGGACATTGGGGTTGTCTGGTATGTATTATATAAATTATTAATGCTAATAAGAGGAACAAAAGCGATTCAACTATTAAAAGGGATTTTTGTAGTAATTGCGATATATTTACTGAGTGTGATTCTTGATTTAATGACTGTACGAATGTTGATTTGGCAAGTTATTATGTGGGGTCCACTTGGAATTATTATTTTGTTCCAACCTGAATTAAGAAGAGCGCTAGAACAATTAGGTAGAGGGAGTTTTTTCTCGAGAAATTCAACCTCTGAAGAAGATTCCTTAAATCAAGCAATTGAAGCAATTGTGAAATCTTGTAACTACATGGCTAAACGACGGATTGGTGCTTTAATTACAATAGAACGAGAATCTGCGTTAGGGGATTATGTGGCTACAGGGATTCCGGTGAATGGAAAGCTGACGAATGAATTACTTACCAATATTTTTATTCCAAATACACCCTTACACGATGGAGCAGTAATTATAAGTAGAGATGAAATCGTTGCTGCTGCATGTTATTTGCCATTATCAGAAAGTCCTTTTATTTCTAAAGAATTAGGGACAAGGCACCGTGCAGCAATGGGGATATCAGAAGCGACGGATTCTTTAACGATAACAGTATCAGAAGAAACGGGACAGATTTCTTGTGCAAAAAATGGTGAATTGCATCGTAATTTAACAATTGATAAACTTTCAGAAATGCTTGAAATAGAGTTAATTAGCAAGTTTAGAACCCCGACGAATAAAGCATGGAATTGGAGGGGGAAAAAGAAATGAATAAATGGCTAGAAAAACTATGGGTTATTCGTGTAGTATCATTGCTTCTTGCCGTGCTTATTTTTGTGATCATTGCTTTTGATGAAAAGGTAAATGAATCCTCTGATGATGGCTTTGATTCACCATTTGGTACATCAAATGAAACGCAAACGTTAGAGGATGTTCCTGTAAGTGTTCAAATGGACCAAGATAAATATGTGGTGAGTGGTGTGCCAGAAACCGTTACTGTTTCCTTACAAGGTTCAGTTAGTATGGTAACTTCCACTGCGCTTCAAAGAAATTTTGATATTTATGCCGATTTAGAAGGAAAAGAACCTGGTACATATGTTATTCCATTAGAACATTCAGGTATCTCCAATCGGATAAATGTCTATATTGAGCCTGTTGAAGTAGAAGTGACGATAGAAGAACGGTCAAGTAAAGATTTTCCAATTACAATAGACTTTACCAATCGAGAGCAAATCACACCAGGATATGAGCTTGGGGACGTAACTGCTGACCCTGAAATGGTTACGATAACGAGTTCGAAGAGTATTGTAGACCGTATTTCTATTGTAAAAGCATTTGTTGACGTGACTAATGTGAGTGAATCATTTACAGTAGATAACGTTCCAATAAAAGTGTATGATAATCAAGGGAATGAATTAAGTGTGCGTTTGGATCCACCAACTATCGATGTATCGGTAGACGTTAAGAATCCAAGCAAAACAGTCCCAATTGAGATTCAAACAGAAGGAGAACTCCCTGAAGGTTCACGAATTAATGAAATGAGCTTGGAAACAGAGCAAGTTGAGATATTCGCACCTGAAGAGTTTCTAGGATCTTTAGAACAAATCTTGACGCAACCAATCGATTTGAGTACACTTTCAGAGGATGGCACAATCGAGATTGACTTGGAAATTCCAACTGAAGTACGAACGTCAAATATTTCTCAGGTTACTGTCAATATAGACTTAGATCAAGAAATTGAGCGTGAAGTCGAAAATGTGGATATTCAAATGGATAATGTACAAGCTTCCCAGGAAATTACTTTTCTGGAACCAGCAGAGGGTACTATGAATATGACATTAAGAGGCTATGAATCTGAATTAGATGAGCTAGATTTGGAAACAATAGAATTACTAGTAGAAGTTGGAGAACGTGAAGCTGGAGAATATGAGTTGCCTGTGGAGGTTACTGCACCAGAAGGTATAGAAGTGGAGTTAGAATATCCAGAAGTAAATATACAAGTAGAAGAATAGGGTTGCATGAATATATAGATAGAAAAGCTTCATGTATGAAAAAAGGAGAGATTGTTGCATGGGTAAATACTTTGGCACAGACGGTGTCCGAGGAATAGCGAATAAAGATTTAACACCAGAGTTTGCTTTTAAATTAGGTCGTTTTGGTGGCTATGTGCTAACAAAAGAAGCAGAGCGTCCAAAAATATTAGTAGGTAGAGATACACGGATATCTGGTAACATGTTAGAAGGTGCGCTTGCAGCAGGATTACTCTCAATTGGTGCAGAAGTAATGCGCTTAGGCGTTATCTCTACACCAGGCGTTGCTTATTTATCAAAAGCAATGAGTGCTCAAGCAGGGGTTATGATTTCTGCCTCTCATAATCCAGTAGAAGATAATGGCATTAAATTTTTTGGTTCAGATGGTTTTAAACTATCGGATGCACAAGAAGCAGAAATAGAAGCATTAATTGACTCAGAGGAAGACGACCTACCGCGTCCAATTGGAGAAAACATCGGACAAATTACAGATTATTTTGAAGGTGGACAAAAGTATCTGCAATTCCTAAAACAATCTGTTGATAATGAATTTGATGGTATTCACGTGGCGTTAGATAGTGCGCATGGTTCTACTTCTGCACTGGCATCTCATTTGTTTGCGGACTTAGAAGCGGATATTTCAACGATTGGATCTTCACCAAACGGATTGAATATAAATGATGGTGTGGGTTCCACACACCCTGAGAAATTACAAGCCCTTGTCGTTGAAAAAGAAGCGGATCTTGGCTTAGCGTTTGACGGAGATGGAGACCGACTTATTGCTGTAGATGAAAATGGAAATATAGTGGATGGTGATCAAATTATGTTCATCATCGCTAAATATCTAAATGAGAAAGGAATGCTTCGCAAGTCTGAGGTTGTTTCTACCGTAATGAGTAATATCGGCTTTTACAAAGCATTAGAAGCTCATGGAATGAAAAGTAATAAAACAGCTGTCGGAGACCGTTACGTTATGGAAGAGATGCGTAGGGGTGGGTATAACCTTGGTGGTGAACAATCAGGTCACATCATTTTTCTAGACTATAATACTACTGGTGATGGCATGCTTTCAGCGCTACAACTGGTTAACGTTATGAAAGAAACTGGCCGACCATTATCCGAATTAGCAAGTGAAATGGAAAAGTTCCCACAAGTCTTGAAAAATGTTCGTGTAACCAACAAAAATGAAGCAATGGTTAACCCAGTGATTCAAGAGTCCATTGATAAAGTGGAAAAAGAAATGGGTACAGAAGGTCGTGTGTTAGTTCGACCATCCGGAACAGAGCCACTGGTTCGTGTAATGGTAGAAGCACCAACGTTAGAGGAATGTAATAAATATGTAGATGAAGTTGTCCAAGTAATTGAAAATGTACTGGGACTTGAATAAAATTTTTGAGGAGTAGCATTGATTTTTGATGCTGCTTCTATTTTTTTGTGATTTTTGTTTAATATAAAGATAAATGGGTAAAACAAACATGAAAGCTTTTTAAAACTTTAAAGGAGGCATTTTTTAAATGGCACACCAAAAGTATCAAAAAGCAATAGAGGCACTTCATGAATGTATGGAGGCGTGTAATCATTGTTATGATGCATGTTTACAAGAAGATGACGTAAAAATGATGGCACCTTGTATTAGGTTAGATAGAGAATGTGCAGATATTTGTGCATACTTAGAACAGGCATTGGTTCGAAATACACCATTTGCGAAAGAATTAGCAGGGGTTTGTGCTACGATTTGTGAAGCATGCGGAGAAGAATGCCGCAAGCATGATCATGACCATTGTCAAAAATGTGCGGATGCATGCTTTAATTGTGCAGAAGTATGTAAATCAATTGCCTAAGAATAGAAAATAACTTAAAAATTCAAATGAAAAGCGTAAGGGTTGTGAATTCTCCATTCCCTTTTACGCTTTTTATTTTTCTACAACTATTGAAAGAATAAACATCTTTCTTATTTTTTATAAAAAAACGGCGAAAAAGGAACAAATTAAAACGAATATGTATATCATGTAAGGAAAATTTTTATTTTAGGATTGCTTGCCTGCGGATTCTAAAGTAAAATAAGGGAAGTTATTATTTTTTGATAACTTACTCAAAAATGGAAAGGAGCTTAGCAAGAGAATTTAAAGTAACAAAAAGCGCCTGGGCTATTGAACCGACAAAACAATAGCTGACGAGGAGGAGGAGTATCGAGTTTGATCGGCGGATACCTCCCAGCTGAAACATCTCAGCTGTAGAGCCTTTACTCAAAACAAAGAGGCGACTCTTTGCACAAGATTAAAGGTAAGATGTAAAAATGATAAACGAGAAAGGGGCAAATAAACGCCCCATAGAAAAATAGCTATCGGAGTTTGTTTGCCCCTTACATTCTAAGGAGGAAACAACACAATGTGTGGAATAGTAGGATATATCGGACAAAAGGATTCAACGGAAGTATTATTAAAAGGTTTAGAAAAATTAGAGTATCGCGGTTATGATTCAGCAGGAATCGCAACGTTAAATACAGATGGCATGCATGTATATAAAGTAAAAGGACGTATCGCTGCACTTCGTGATAAGGTAGACCCAGCTGTTACTGGGGAGATTGGGATTGGACATACGCGCTGGGCAACTCATGGTGAACCTAGTGTGGAAAATGCGCACCCACATCAAAGTAACAATGCTCGCTTTACCTTAGTTCATAATGGTGTCATCGAAAACTTTTATGAGGTTCGTGATCAGTATTTAAACGGTGTTGCACTAAAAAGTGAAACGGACACTGAAATTATTGTGCAATTAATCGAAGTATTCTTTGAAGAAACTCAAGACGTTTTAGAAGCTTTCCGTAAAGCTATGCTTGCGTTAAAAGGTTCTTATGCGATTGCTTTAATTGACCAGGAAAACCCTGATGTTATTTATGTTTCAAAAAATAAAAGCCCACTTCTAGTAGGTTTAGGTGACGGCTTTAACCTAGTAGCAAGTGACGCAATGGCGACGTTAAGAGAAACAGATCGCTATCTTGAAATTGAGGATAAAGAAATTGTCCTTGTACGAAAAACACATGTAGAAATTCAAAAATTCGATGGAGAAGAAGTTGTTCGTGCTCCGTTTGTGGCTGAGATTGATGCTGCAGATACGGAAAAAGGAACATACCCACACTTCATGTTAAAAGAGATTGATGAACAACCATTCGTTATTCGTAAAATTATTCAAGAATATCAAGACGAAAATGATGCAATTAAGTTAGATGCAGATATTCGTAAGGCAATGAAGAAAGTAGATCGTATCTATATTATAGCTGCAGGAACCAGTTACCATGCCGGCTTAGTTGGGAAACAGTTCCTTGAAAAGCTAGCAAATATTCCTGTAGAAGTGCATATTGCAAGTGAGTTCTCTTATAATATGCCATTACTTTCTGAAAAACCATTATTTATTTTCATTTCTCAAAGCGGAGAGACTGCAGATAGCAGATCTGTGTTAGTGAAAATTAAAGAGCTTGGGCACACTGCCTTAACAGTAACCAACGTACCAGGTTCAACCCTTTCTCGTGAAGCGGATCATACGTTACACCTTCATGCAGGTCCTGAAATTGCTGTAGCATCTACAAAAGCTTATACTGCACAAATTGCAGTGCTTGCTATCCTAGCAGTAGATACAGCGAAAGCAAAAGGGATCGCATTAGACTTTGATCCATTACAAGAACTCGGTATCGTTGCAAGTGCGATGGAGTCCTTAACGGATCAAAAAGAAGAATTTGAAGCGATCGCAAAAGATATGTTTGCAACCACACCTAATGCATTCTATATCGGCCGTGGCATGGACTATTTCGTCGTGCAGGAAGCATCTTTGAAATTAAAAGAGATCTCTTATATCCAAGCTGAGGGATTTGCTGGTGGAGAGCTAAAACACGGAACAATTGCACTTATTGAAGATGGTACACCAGTCATTGCGATTTCCACCCAAGAGAATGTAAACTATTCTATTCGTGGAAACGTACAAGAAGTAGAAGCTCGTGGTGCAAAAGCATGTGTTATAAGCCTAAAAGGATTAGATCAAGATACAGATTCCTTTGTATTACCACATGTTCACGAACTATTAACACCACTAGTAAGTGTTATTCCAATGCAATTACTAGCATATTATGCAGCGCTACACCGCGATTGTGATGTAGATAAGCCACGTAATCTTGCTAAAAGTGTTACTGTGGAGTAGAGAAGATTTAGATGGAAAACGACTTGAAACCCTAATGGATTTTAGTAGAAAAACCATTGATATAACAACATTTATAATAGAAGGCTGGAAGATTAAAGAGTTTCTTTTTTCTTTCAGTCTTTTTTTCTGTTAGGGAAAACCATAATAACCGCTGGAGATATTTTTCGACAAATGTGGAAGAGCAAAATCGGGTGTTTTAGGGAAAAACATTAATTTAAGGGACAACAATGTGCACTAAAGATAATGTGATAAGTATATTAGTCTAGTAAATCTTTTTAAATACGTAAAATTTTTCCAAAAAGTTTCGCTATAATATATCATTTTCCGCAGAAAAGAGATATAATGTGGTTAATTGTGGGTTTGGAATAATAATCTGGAAAATAACGCTACAATACTATAAAGCTCTCTCTAGTTTAGATTACATAACATTATATTAGTTGTGTTTTAAATTCATATAAAGACTTTAATAACAAAGATTAACAAGGGGGAATAGTGAATGGCGAATAAAAAAGTAATCATGTCCGTTACTCTAGGTGCTGCAATCGCATCAGCTGTCGTTGGGGCTGAGGAAACTAATGCTGCGTCTCATAAAGTTCAAAGTGGGGACTCATTATGGAACATAGCTCAGAAATATAACACAAGTGTTCAGTCGCTAATTGATGTGAATAAACTTCGTTCAGATATTATTTTTCCTAATCAGGTTTTAAAAACAACAGCTACTTCTTCAAATAGTAATAGTAGCGGTAGTAATACAAATAAAAGCAATAATAACAAAAATGAAACGACTAGTAGTGTAAGTAAATATAAAGTAAAGAGTGGCGACACATTAAGTGGTATTGCTTCAAAACATAACATTTCTCTGAATAATTTGATGAAGTGGAATAACTTAAATACTACGTTGATCTATCCAGGAAATGTTTTGGTTGTTCAGAAACAAAATTCTAATAATAGTTCCAGTAGTAGTAACAGCTCATCTCCATCAAATTCATCTGATAAGAAAAAGAGCACTTCTTCTTCAACAATATATACAGTGAAGTCCGGAGACACACTTTCCCAAATTGGTGCTAATTACGGTGTAACGGTATCAAATCTAAAGAAATGGAATACGTTAAGCTCCGATAGAATTTATATCGGTCAAAAAATAAACATTGGAGCATCCAAAAAAACAACTTCTTCCAGTAATGAGACTCTTGAAAAAGAAAAACCGACTGGTGTGGACTATAATGTATCTAAACTAATCGAAAAAGCAACTAGTTTGGAAGGGGCCAGCTATGCATGGGGTGGCTCAACACCAAGTGGATTTGATTGCAGTGGATACATATATCATGTGTATAAGCAAGCAGACAAAGAAATGGTACGTCATTCCAGTCAAGGTTATTATGACCGCTCTTATTATGTGAACAATCCTAAAGTTGGGGATCTAGTATTTTTTGAAGGTACCTATAAGTCTGGAATTTCCCATATGGGAATATATCTGGGAGATAATCAATTTATTCATGCTGGCTCTAAAGGGGTCGAGATAGTCAGTTTAAATAATTCTTATTGGAAGAAACATTTTTCTAGTTATAAAAGATTCTATTAATAAATAGCAAAAGTCCTCTTTGGTTTCGAAGAGGGCTTTTACGCATTTAAAATGGATTTCTATTTATTTTCAATGTCATTTGTTGAGGAAGATGTCAGCCCTAATTAATTCTTTCCTTAAGTATTTATATTTTTCCCTAAAATGGGAGAAAGAAAAGTGATAGAGAAAAGATATTTCAGAAAAACAAATTGAAATTCAAACAAATTTAAACAGAGACACATTGAAATGTTGGAAATAGAAGGCTGGAAGAGAAAAGAGTTTCTTTTTTCTTTCAGTCTTTTTTTGTTAGGGAAAAACACAATAACCGCTGGAGATATTTTTAAAAAATGTGAAAGATCATAATCGGTTATTTTTAGGAAACAATATTAATTAAGAGGTAGAAAAAGGAAATCTATATCCCTCTCATTATGTGACATTTTTCACATCATATAGTGACACTTGTAACTTATCTAATTTTGTCATGTCTTTTATAATTACGATAGATTAAATATGAGTGAAAAGAGGAATGAATATGCGTACTCTGCTTTTTCAAGGATACATGTGGGGTTATATTTTAACTAAAGCAAATAAATCATTTACTATCAATAAGTTAAATAAGGCGGGTAAGAACAAAGAAAAAATAGAATTAATGAATAAGATTATTCAGAAATGCACAAACAATTTAATTAAAATTTCAGGTGCTGATCTTAAAATAACTGGCACAGAAAATATCCCTTTAAATGAACCTGTATTATATGTTGGCAACCATCAAGGAAATATGGATATTCCAATTTTATATTCAACAGCCCCTCAAACAATGGCTTTTGTTGCTAAAAAAGAAATGGAGAAAATTCCACTATTGGGTTATTGGATGAAAGAACGGGGATGCGTTTTTATAAACAGGGAAAACGTTCGTAGTTCTTTAAAGGCTATTAATCAGGCAATAGAGAGTTTAAAATCAGGTAATTCTTTAGCAATTTTCCCGGAAGGCACTAGAAGTAAGGGTCCTGAAATCGGAAATTTTAAATCGGGTAGTTTACGAATTGCGATTAAAGCAGGGGTTAAAGTTATTCCAGTCACCTTTAAAGATTCCTACAAATTGATAAATAAAAATGGCCGGAATACACCAGCAAAAGTTTCTGTCCATTACTCCGATCCCATCGATTCAAGAAGCTTTAAAGATACAAACAAATTAGCCTCAGCAGTTCTAGCACAAATTAAAAAACATTTGTAAGAGGAGGGACGGTTCTTTTGCTCCGCACGGTGTGGGTTAAAAGAACCCTCCCCTTTCATCCTCAAAAAAGTCCATTTTAATATTAATACTCTGTTAACTCAATAAATGTCTCATTATCATAAATGGAGGATAATAATGGATCATTATATGCTGTATCCTTTAATGTCTCATCTAATTCTATCGATCTAGCTAATCCTTCCAATCCGTGATCAATATCTCCTTGTTGCACAAGTGCCACACCTTTTCCATAATACCCTATGGCTTCATTTGGAAATTGCTCTAGAACAGTGTTATAGATTTCTTCAGCTTCTTTAAAATTACCTAAGCGGGTGAGCATCAAGCCTTTGTAATCTAAAGCATTTAATGATTGTTCTGAATCAAGCTCAATAATTTTATTTAAATAAGGAATCGTATCACTATATTGCTCTAATGCATCATGGATGTAGACAACATACCATAATCCGTCGATATCTTCGGGATATGCTTTTATGTATTGTTCTAAATAAGGGAGCCCTTTTTCATCTTCGTATAAGTAGTAATGCGAAACCCCTTTTCCATATAGCGCATACGGTGTGCTTTCATCAATCGCTAAAGCTTTATTATAATACTCTAATGCATTTTCATATCTTTCAAGTGACAAATGGGCATTTCCCATGTTGATAAATTGCTCTGGTTCTTTATCACTAATATCGATCGCTTTTTGTGCAGCAACAATCGCTTGTTCGTATTCACCTAGTGCATTTAATGATAAAGCCTTGTTATTGTAAGCACTATCCATTTGGCTCTCTAGTTCAATTGCTTTGTCTAGGGAAAGTAAAGCTTCTTCATATTGTTCCATAAAATTAAGAACATGCCCTTTCTCATTATGCAGTATTGGATCTTCGGGGTATTTTTCCAATTGTTGATTCACATCTTCTAAAACTAATTTATACTGTTCTTCTTCATACCATTTATCATATTTTTCCCTCGAAAAATCAGGATCTGTATTACTTAAAAGGTTACATCCTGAAAGAATAATAAATGAAAACACAAATAAAGCCCAAACTTTTTTATTCATTATGTCACTTCCCCTTTGTTATTGAAAAAACCTACCTTATATTACCATATCTAAAGAGGTAATGCATCGCATTTTTCAAAATCAACAGCTATAAATTTTGTTAAAAGGCGGACTTTTAGAGTAAGTGTGCTTTTTGGTTCGGACCGTTACAAGTCTCGTCGATAAAAACGACCACAGCCCTATAGAATATAGAGCTGAAGCCGCTTCGTTTAAGTTTATATTTCTCCAATTTCTACATAAGAGTGGGCAGTTCAACAGCCGCTGGTTTACTGTCCACCAAAAATTGATTTTCTAGTTCCAAACCAATATGCAATAAAGGTGAAAAGAAAACCTAGTATACCAGCTAGAAAAATAAAGGTATATTGACTGAAAGAAAAGCTACTTGCAAAGTTGTGCAGAACAGGATTAAACCATTCAAAAATAACGGAGAACACCCATATATCAGCTATTTCTCGTGCTAATGGCATCAGCATATTTACGCCCGCAAAACCACCGCCAATAATATACGTTCCAATACCGATTAAAATAACCAATGGTTGCAATACACGATACTGTTTAAAATATGCTCCTAATAAAAGGCCGATTCCTGCGCAACCAATTAATATAGGAATAATGGACAGATATACAAGCACTATATTATAAAGGTGAAATTCAAAATGTAAGAACAATATCGACAAGGTTAATGGAATCAATGAAAGGATCAAACTCACAAGAACCGATGTTATGATAATACCAAACCCTGCCATTATTGAACCAGTTGGTGTCAATATAATTTCTTTTGCGGTTCGATTTTCATATTCAAAAGCATGCAAATTAGCTGCAATGATCATGGAACCTAAAAATAGAGTTAACAAAACACTACTGCCTCCATAAAATGCTGCACGCCAAACATCATTAGGTTGAGCTGTTACTTGCTGGGATGTTACCTGTAATTCACCCTGTTGCTCCATATAATTGTTTAAGGTATGTTCAACTCTTAAACGAACGTTCTTCATAGCATCACTGTTTATATTATAGGTTTTCATTTCTATACTTTTACTTTCTACAAAATCATCAGGTATTTTAATGAAAAGGTGTAATCTTCCTTCAGAAACTTTCTTTTCAGCTTCCTCAGGGTTCATTTCAATCAAATCAAAATAAGGAGTGATATTGGATGCACTACTTTTAAATGCTTCCATAAGTTCTTGTGATTCTACACTATTTGAGTCATCAACGATTGCGACTGGCCAATCGTCGCCTCCACCACCAAATATAACCACCATTAAAAATAGTAATACAAGCGGAACAATAATGGGTTGGATTAACATTTGTTTTTGTCTCATTAAAATTTTCATATTGCGGTTGTGAATAGCTATTATTGCTTGCCACTTTTTCATATATATTCCTCCCTAACTTATTGTCCCTGTGTAAAGGAAAGTTGTTTGTTCAATTTAATTAATGCAAGGCTTAAAAGAAGTGCTATCCACAATGCCATATAGAAGAACGCTTCCCAATTTATTGCTATTTGCTCGAAGCCTTCAACGGTAAAGCGGATGGTATCAATTATTTCTGAACTTGGCCACCAACTACCTAATCGCCACACCCACTCTGTCATTCCACCATAAGCAAAACCTCTAATGTAAGATTCTAGACTACTTACTAAAAATTCACTCATTGCTATTACGACACTGATAGGTACGATAGGCAATGTCTTTTTAAACAAGACACCAAGTAATACACCAGCAGCACTTCCGTACAAAAAGAAAAGGAATAAGTAAAACCAAACTAAAGTACTTATTTGGCCAATAGGATAGCCTAGAAGTATATAAAGCAACGGAAGAATTAATACGGTACTTAAAGCAGTAACTAGGAATGCTGTCATCCATTTTCCAATAATCAAAGGTAAAAATCCTTTAGGAGTTAATACGATTGATTTAGCCGTTCGCTCTTCCCATTCTCTCGCCATTAATGTCCCTGTGCTTATCATGGAGGTTAGTAATACTGAGAAAATAAGCAAACCTGTGCTGACATAGCTTTTCATTGGAGTATCCTTACTAAAAGTCATCTCTTCATCAATGGTAATAAACGAGTTTTCATCTAAGTTCTTATGAAACTCATAAAGAGCATGGTCAATTCGTAATTGAAAGTTCTTCGTCCCATCTGAATTAATATTAAATACATTTAACTTTAACGCTGTTTGTTTTCCTGAACTAAGGTTTTCTTCAAACGATTCAGGAATTTCTAATAAGGCATCCACTTGTCCGCTGTTGTATTTTTCATAAGCTAATTCAGAATCTAATGTAATGATTTCTAAATAAGAGCCCTCTACTGATTTTATTTCTTGTAAAATATCAACAAAGCGGTCCGTGTAAGGTCCTTCTGAATGATTTGCAATTACAATAGGATTAGTGGATGAAGTATGAATCACTAACGCATAAAAAATAATAAATATTAAAGGAACTAATAGACTGATAATAGAAAACATTGGTTTCCGAATAACTAACAGTAGATCCTTACGTACGATTGCTAAAATAGCACTAAACATATGTGTTCACTCCTTTCTTTAATCTCTTAATGCCTTACCTGTAAAATGAAGGAAAACATCTTGCAGGTTTGGCTCACTGTATTCAATGTGATTCATATATTCCTCATACTTACTTAATTGCTCTAAAAGCTGGAATTGAACATTTAAAGCATTTGTATTCACATTAAGTTGGTTACGGGTGCATGTTACCTCGTAATCTTCAGCTATCTCGTCATAGACCTGTTTGGCATATTTTGTTTCATTAAAGTGAATGATCATCTGTTTTTGACCAATATGTCTCTTTAATTCATTTGGAGAGCCTGAGGCCACGGGCTTCCCTTTATCGATAATTAATACTTGCTCACCCAGTTCTTCCGCTTCTTCCATGTAATTGGTTGTTAAAATAACGGTTTTTCCAACGGATGCAAGTGTACGGATCTGTTCCCAAATGGCGTTTCTCGATTGCACATCAACGCCCAATGTTGGTTCATCTAGTAATAGTATTTCTGGTTCTGTTAATAATGCTCGTGCTAATGCCAATCTCCTTTGCATCCCTCCAGAAAAAGTTCCTACTCTATCATTTTGTCTATTTTCTAGTTGGACAATGCCTAATACGTTATCTATCCTTTTAGAAATAAATTTTCGATTAACACCGTAGTATCGTGCATGAAATAACAAGTTCTCTCTAGCAGTCAAATCATTATATAAAGCAGTTTCCTGTGGTACTAAGGAAATCTTTTGAAGGACGGTTTTTCTTGATTTACTAGGGTTCATTCCTAAGACTGTTATGTCTCCGCTGGTTGGCTCTAACAATCCATTAATAAGGTTTATTGTCGTTGTTTTTCCTGATCCATTAGGTCCTAACAGACAAAAAATTTGTCCGCTCTTTATTTTCATATCTAATGCTTCTAGTGCTTTAAATTCTTTTTTATTATTTTTATTAAAGATTAAGTCTGCCTTATTGATTTCAACGACAAACTCTTCTTGCGTTGGTTTGCTAATCATAATAAACACTCCTTTTTATAAAACTGTACAGTTTGGTTTGATTATAGATAAATGATAAACCCTTCTATATAAAGGGTTTGAAAGAAAATAGATTTCTTATTGGATTGATTTAATAAAATAGTGAATGATGGATGCTATCTTTTCACGACTAGGCACAGTCACTTGGTCTTTTGGTACCAATAACCCATCTAAAAGAATATAGGTTAGCAATGGACCGATTAACATTCGCGCAATCACATCCGTATCAGCTTCTTTGATGTTGATCACATCTTTTTTATTTGCATACGATAGAATGCCTCTGATTGTGCCTATAACCTGCGTAGGTACGGCCTCCTTAAATAATTCGCCAAGCTGTGGGAAATAAGATATTTCTGATAATATTATCCTTGCCATGCCCAAGTATTCAGGCTGCACTAAATTTTGGCTAATCTTTTCAGCAACCATTTCTAATAATCTTGTTAAGTCGTCAATATTGTTTATTTCGATTTTTTTTGTTAGCTGAAATTTACTTTCCATATCAATCTGGCCAATTAAATTTTGGAATACATCATAAAGTAGGTCTTCTTTACTTTCATAATAAACATAAACCGTTTGTTTTGATACCCCAGCCTCCTTTGTTATGGCATCCATACTAGTATTAGAAAATCCCTTTTCCAAAAACAATCGCTTTGCAGCTAATTGGATTTGTTCTTTTTTCTTTAATGCTCTAGAAGATAGCTTCTTCATATAATTTATAACCCCTTAAAACAAACTGTACTGTCTAGTTTGATTTTAGTATGAAATTATTTATATGTCAATATCTATTCTGATTATTAAAAGAGCTTTATGCGAAAAAATGTTTTTGAAGCTTTAAATAAAGAAAGATTGGTTCATTAGAGTTAAGTTTCTTCACCATCTCTAAGTATTTGATAATGGAGAATTTTAGTATAACTTTCTCAATCATGTGCGATATGGGAGCAATCCAAGTAGAAAATGATTAATCTTTTTCAGAATGAAATTTTTTAATTTATCGTAGTATATAGAGGTCTCAAGTATTTTAAAGCTACACTCACTTGTTATGTGAAAATAAAGTTTTTCTTAATGAATTGATACTTTTAATAAATAGCAGAAAGAAGGATGATTGAGAGAAAATCTCTAAGAAAACCGTATAAAATCCTAAGAGGGTTTTAATGCAAAACTATTGATATATTAAAATTTCAGACAGAAGCCCAAAGAGTCCTTATGTATATTGAAATTCTATATGAGTTCAACCATCAAAAATTTATAATTGTGATAAAAAGGAATAAAGCAGATTAAAAAAGTGTTAATAAATAACCCTATAGTTTTACTCAAAAATATGTAAATAACAAGCTTAGTAATATAATAAAAAATTTACAAAATTTTTATTGACTATCATTATAAGAAAGAGTATTGTTTATTTTATCAATTTCATAAAACCTTTTAAGCTTAATCATATAAATGAGCGGGGGAACCACTTTCGATAAACATTATTTATCTTGGGGTGAATCTTAACCAGTTAGGTTAAGAAGGGATACTCTTAGTTCCTAATCCGACAGCTAACCTCGTCAGCATCATAAGAGAGAAGGGTTGATGTTAACATTGACCATTCTTTTTGGGATGGTTTTTTTTGTGCTAAATTTTAATGGAAGAAGGATAGATATGAAGAAACACTATGCAATTTTTGGTTTGGGGCAATTTGGTGGAAGTTTAGTAGAATCCTTTTCAGATATGAATGTGGAAGTTCTCGCCGTAGATATTGATCCTACGAAAGTTAGTGAGTATAGTAAGCTTGCAACACATGCTGTTCAAGCTAATGGCATTGACGAAAATTCATTAAAAGAAATAGGAGTAAAAAATGTTGATCATGCGTTTGTTTCATTTGGTGAAAATATAGAAGCTAGTATATTGACCTCTTTACTTTTAAAAGAAATTGGCGTGCCTAAAGTTTGGGCTAAAGCTCAAAATTCTTATCATCATAAAGTCCTTACTAAGATAGGTGTAGATCGAGTCATGCATCCAGAGAGAGAAATGGCAAAACGTATCGCACAACATGTCACCAATGACAATATGGTTGATTTTATTGAGCTCTCGAAAAACCATAGTATTGTAGAAATTCTGGCTTTTGACAAACTTCATAATAAAACTTTAACAGACCTAGATATTCGCGATAAGTATGGCTGTAATATAATTGCTATTCAAAGAAATGAGGAAACCATTGTCTCACCCCCAGCTCACCAAATTATTAATAAGAACGATGTCCTAATTATCATTGGTCGAAATAAGGATATCGAACGTTTTGAAAAGCGTGGAGGAGACTGATGAAAAAACAATATGTCAATCTAAACCCTTCTCAATTACTTATTTTAATCTTTACTCTTTGCATTATTTCAGGAACCATTTTATTAAGACTTCCTATAGCCACAACAAACTCTATCACTTGGGTAGATTCTTTTTTTACAGCTACTTCGGCTATGACTGTAACAGGGTTAATAGTTGTAGACACACCGGTAGCATTTACTGTATTTGGAGAAGTGGTTATTGCGATATTGATCCAACTTGGTGGTTTGGGAATTATGTCTTTTGCAGTAATGATTTATATTATGTTGGGTAGAAGAATAGGAATCAAAGAAAGGCTAGTAATCAAACAGGCCTTAAATCAAACTTCAATTGGTGGGATAATTAAGTTAGTAAGAAATTTATTCTTCTTTTCACTTACAGTAGAATTAATTGCAATGTTATTTTTATCGATAAAATGGATACCTGATCTAGGTTGGATAAAAGGCTTATATTACAGCTTCTTTCATGCTATTTCCGCATTTAATAATGCAGGTTTTTCTTTGTGGTCAGATAGTCTAATGGGGTACGTAGGAGATCCTATAACCAACATTATTATTTCAGGACTTTTTATTATAGGAGGAATTGGTTTTACTGTTCTTTCAGATTTATGGCATAAGAAAAAATTCAGGAAATTATCTCTTCATTCAAAATTAATGATTGTAGCAACATTTGCAATAAATATTACAGCTATGTTTATAATTTTTGTTTTAGAATACAATAATTATAACACGTTAGGAAGTCTGTCAACCTTGTCCGATAAGTTGTGGGCTTCCTATTTTCAAGCTGTGACTCCGAGAACAGCAGGTTTTAACACATTAGATATTGGTAGTTTAGAAGAGCCTACCCTCTTTTTTATGCTTATATTAATGTTTATTGGTGCTGGCAGTGGATCCACAGGCGGTGGTATAAAGCTAACTACATTTATCATTATTGTATTAGCGGTTCTTACTTTTTTAAAAGGTAAAAGAGAAATAACAATTGCAGAGAGAACCATTAGTCAAACATATATATTACGTTCATTAGCTATCGCATCTATGGGAATGTTCTTTATTTTTACCGCTATCTTCATATTAAGCATTACTGAAAAAGCGCCTTTTTTAAATGTTTTGTTTGAGGTAATCTCTGCATTTGGAACCGTTGGGCTTTCTATGGGTTTAACAGCAGAACTGTCTATAATAGGTAAAATAATCATTACTCTCATCATGTTTATTGGGAAATTAGGACCTTTAACATTAGCCTTTTCATTGGCAAGTTCTAAAGATAAGAAAATTAAATACCCACAGGAAGAAATATTAACTGGCTAAACAATATAGAATGCCTTTTTTCCAATACTAACCACTTGCTTTTAAGTTTTAGACCGCTCGTGATAAATTCTAAGTCTGTTAGTATTCTGTCTATTTCAATACAGATCAATTATGATATTTGTGTAATTAAAGCAAAAGAACATACGTCTCTTCTACTGCTATTAAAAAACATTTGTAGACTAAAAAACCACTTTAATATAATCCTTTTAGATAGTAGGGAAGAAGGGAAAAGAATAATTTCTCCTTCTTCCCTTTTTGTTTCGCTTGAATTCACACTTCTACATATTACTATAATCTTAATCCTCTCTTTCTTTTTTTGAGGGATTTTTCAAGTTTAAATAGAATGTTTTGGGGAAAAATACTAATTGCGCATCCTATTTTTTAAAAAAGGGTGAAGAATAATTTTTCCAAAGATGAAGGAGATTTAGTGAAAATAAAAGATTAATTTTATATCTCCGTAGATAAGCAATTTTCATAACTTTTTAAACCATCATTTTCATAAATAGGCTCCAAATGATAAAATGCATGCATTATTTTCAACCCTTTTGAAGATAATATATATGAATTAAAATTATTATATGCTTATTGTAGAATCCATTTCGTTTAAGAATAGATTGCTTTTCTTGACAAAAAATTATTACTTTAGCATAATAACACATGTATATAATTATAATTATTATTTTCTGCGAATGTTTTTCAATGAAAATAATAATAGTAAAATATAATTTAGGAGGAATAAAATTATGTCAGTAATCGGTACAAAAGTGAAACCTTTCACAGCACAGGCTTATAATAATGGAGATTTTATAGAGGTGACAGAAGAAAATTTTCAAGGTCAATGGACAGTTCTTTGTTTTTATCCAGCAGACTTTACATTCGTTTGCCCAACAGAGCTTGAGGATCTTGAAAATGAATATGCTAATTTAAAAGAACTAGGAGCTGAAGTATATTCTTGCTCAACAGATACTCACTTCACTCACAAAGCTTGGCACGAATCGTCAGAAGCAATTGGAAAAGTAACGTATACAATGATTGGTGATCCTTCTTTAACTCTACCTACTAACTTTGAAGTGTTACGTGAGGAAGAAGGGCTAGCTGATCGCGGAACATTTATTATTGATCCAAATGGCGTTATCCAAGTTGCGGAAGTTCATGCAGAGGGTATCGGTCGTGACGCAAGTGGACTTATCGACAAGATTAAAGCAGCGCAATACGTGTATAACAACCCTGGAGAAGTTTGTCCAGCTAAATGGAAAGAAGGAAGCGAAACACTTAAGCCAAATATTGATCTTGTAGGTAAAATCTAAGGAGTGGAAACGGGAATGCTTGAAAAAGATATAAAAGCACAGCTAAACCAATACTTAGAACTATTAGAAAATGATATTGTTCTAAAGGTTAGTGCAGGGTCTGACAAGGTGTCAGAAGACATTTTAGACCTTGTTAATGAAATTGCCTCTATGTCATCAAAAATTTCAGTTGAGGAAACTAAATTAGAACGTACTCCTAGCTTTAGTGTAAATCGAGTTGGAGAAGATACAGGAATAGTTTTTGCTGGTATTCCTTTAGGTCATGAATTCACATCACTAGTATTAGCACTTTTACAAGTAAGCGGAAGAGCTCCAAAGGTTGATCAAAGTGTTATAGATCAAGCGAAGAATATCAGTGGGGAATATCACTTTGAGACGTTTGTCAGCTTAAGCTGTCATAACTGTCCTGATGTAGTGCAAGCACTGAACATCTTAAGTGTGTTAAACCCTAATATTACACATGTGATGATTGATGGTGCTGTAAATAAAGAAGAGGCAGAAAATAGAAATGTCCGAGCTGTTCCAGCTGTTTACCTAAATGGTGAGTTTTGGAATGGTGGACGTATTTCTATCCAAGAAATCCTTGCTAAATTGGGTGAGGGTCCAAGTGCTGAAGATTTCACAGATAAAGACCCTTATGATGTTCTTGTCGTTGGTGGTGGACCAGCTGGTGCAAGTGCAGCCATTTATGCAGCGCGTAAAGGTATCCGCACAGGAATTGTGGCGGAACGTTTTGGTGGTCAGGTTCTTGATACATTGAGCATTGAAAACTTTGTTAGTGTAAAAGCTACAGAAGGACCTAAACTTGCACAGGCTCTTGAAGAGCATGTAAAAGATTATAAGATTGACGTAATGGACTTACAGCGTGCGAAGCGTTTAGAAAAGAAAGATATGTTTGAACTTGAACTAGAAAATGGTGCTGTTCTAAAGAGTAAAACAGTCATTATTTCTACTGGTGCTCGTTGGCGAAATGTTAATGTTCCTGGTGAACAAGAACTTAAAAACAAAGGTGTAGCATATTGTCCTCACTGTGATGGACCATTATATGAAGGTAAAAATGTTGCAGTTATTGGAGGCGGTAACTCCGGTATCGAGGCTGCAATTGATCTTGCAGGAATCACCAAGCATGTTACCGTTCTTGAGTTTTTACCAGAACTTAAAGCTGACCAAGTCCTTCAAAATCGTCTAAATAGCTTACCAAATGTAACGGTTCTTAAAAATGTTGCCACAAAAGAAATAACGGGAACAGATGGTGTTACAGGGGTTATTTATACGGATCGTGAAACAGGCGAAGAACATAATGTTGAATTAGAAGGAGTATTTGTCCAAATCGGACTTGTGCCAAATACCGAATGGTTAGATGGGACACTTGATCGCAATCGAATGGGCGAAATCATCGTGGATAAGAGTGGTGCTACCTCTGTCCCTGGTTTATTTGCTGCAGGAGACTGTATTGATAGTGCCTATAACCAAATTATTATCTCAATGGGATCCGGAGCGACAGCTGCTCTTGGTGCATTCGATTATCTAATTCGCAACTAAAAACATTTTGTTACTCATATAATAACAAATAAAGTCGCTACTTTATCAGAGGATAAGGTAGCGGCTTTTTTATGTGCGCGATAAACCATAAGGTATAATAGAGTTTGACAATAACAATTATTAATCCATTTAAGGTAACAGAAATAAAAAACAATCACTTATTTTGTTAATTTTCGCAACAATAATTGGAGTTATATCTATCTTGTATTTTTTTATCGTGCCTGCAATACTTAATATAACCGTAATAATTTATTTGTGTTTCAAACTCCAATCTAAATAAAGGGATGGAAGTATTAAAGTAATTCTTTTTTCACTTAGGATAAATACTTTTTTTATCCAGATTAACTTGATCCATAGTGATAGCTTGTAAGGAGAATTATAGTGTGGTTTTGATCACTCGGAAAATTTCAGCTTAATAATTATAATTATTGGAGGAGGTTTCATATGAGCGATTTATCAAAGTTTTTAGAAGGTATTGATAACCTTTCACATCGAGAAAGAGTAGAAGAAGTATTTGATTGGATACATAATAAATATCCGAAGTTAGAAATAGAAATAAAATGGAATCAACCAATGTTTACGGATCATGGTACGTTTATTATTGGCTTTAGTGTGTCTAAAAAGCATTTAGCTGTTGCCCCTGAAAGTGTGACCATTACGCATGTAGAAGATGAGATTGTGAAAGCTGGATATGATTATACAAAGGAAATAATTAGAATGCCTTGGAAGAGTCCTATTGATTACGCATTACTTGAAAAAATGATTGAATTTAATATTAAGGATAAAGCTAATTGCTCTACGTTTTGGCGAAAATAATTACGACACCAACAGAAATTGTCGCGAAATTAACAACAACGATAATTAAAGCACCAATCAATTAAAAATATCGATAGAAAGTAGGTTGGTATAAATGAGTAAAGATTCTATCATACAAATGTGGGAGGATTTTCAAAAGATTAATCATCATTCTTCTAAAAGTTACGATGCATGGGCGTTTGGTGATTCGAAGGAAATGGCAGATGAACTTGCGGAATTAGTGCTTGCGGGGATAAAAACTGCAACGGCAGCCAATTATTCTTCCTATCAAGAAGATGACCCATTGCCGTATGTTGGTCTTCACAATATTATCCTTGATGGTGATGGAAAAGCAGTAGCAATTGTAGAGACGACCTCTGTTGAAATTATACCTTTTAATGAAGTTAGTGAAGAACATGCTTATTTAGAGGGGGAGGGGGACCGATCATTAAAATATTGGCGTGACGTCCACGAAGATTTTTTCAAAAGAGAACTAAAAGAGGTTAATAAGGAGTTCCATAATAATATACCAGTTGTGTGTGAAAGGTTTAAGTTAGTATATAAATAATAAGCAGGGACGTCCTCCGTTAATCTTTTATAGCTTAAACAGATATTGAAAACGGGTCCTCGTAAATAAAAGGCAAGGAGTGATTTGTCAGCTATGTTTTTATCACAACCTACCATAGAATTAAAAGAGCAATACTTTGATTTTTATGAAGAGTGGGTAAAATCCGGGGAGGAAATGGTCCCGTTCGTAATAAAAAAGAATCCAGAGAACTTTCATTCTATGATGAACTACTTATCAAATTGTGAAAAAGGCATAGAACCACAAGTGGATTGGGTGCCAGAAAACTCGACATACTGGTTAGTGGATAATAATGAAGTGATTGGTGTAATAAATCTTCGTCATCGCTTATCACATAAACTTTTTAATCAGGGTGGGCATATTGGATATGGCATTCGACCTTCAAAAAGAAGAAAAGGGTATGCTACTACAATGCTTTTATTAGCCTTTGAAAAAGCAAGAGAACTGGGGTTGAAAAAAGTTCTTCTTGTGTGTAATTCGTCTAATAACCCATCCATAAAAGTTATATTAAATAATGGTGGTATAAGGGATACGGATTTTATTGACGAAGAAAACAATCTCCTTAAAAGGTTCTGGATTAAACTTTAATGCACGATCATTTTCAATCGTCTTTTTCATTCTTTTTTATGCCTCTGAGTGATTCTTGTTCCAAAAGTTTACAATTGCTATTCGGAAACGAATGAATTAAGAATTTATTCTTCATAATAGCTATCTTTTTGCCTTTTGGAACCATTAAAAATATACATTACTAATTCAGCGGCAATTATAAATATAACAGCAGATGCCAAAGCATTTAATAACTGTATACCGTCACCAAATATCAGATCAGTGAACAAGAAAGCAAAGAAAAGAAAGACAAACACAATAATTCGCCTATTTAGCATGAAATAACTCCTTTTATGAGGCTTCGTTCCAAAAGACATGGAGCACCTTTTAATACACTCCAAAAACCCAATGCTATAGAAGTATTATTTATATTTAGTTCATCGGCAAAATTTAATTGTTCACTGATGTTTCTTTCAACAAAATTGTATTTATTCATTTTAGCTTTATGGTTCCCCTTTTCGTATGATTTTTGAATAAATACCATATCAATCTCCTTTCTCCCTATTTTTCACCTCTACACCATCTTTTTTTCCAATATAGATAACATCAACAATATTAGTAAACAAACCATTTTCAATAACACCTGGGATATTATTTATATACTTTTCAAGATTAATTGTGTCTACTTTATCAATGATATTACTTACGTTAATATCTAATATAAAATTCCCGCTATCTGTAATGAAGGGATCGTTCCCCATTTTTCTAAGATTTGGTTGAAAACCTTCTCTCACCATCCTTTCGAAAACATATTTATATCCAAATGGAAGGACCTCTACAGGTAAGGGATACGCTCCTATTGTATCTACATACTTTGTTGAGTCGACTATAATAGCTACCTTTCGGGAGCTACTTGCTACAATCTTTTCAAACAATAATGCTCCACCACCACCCTTAATTGCTCTAAAATCACCATCAATTTCATCTGCTCCGTCAATTGTAAGGTCAATATCTTGAACATCATTCAGTGCTACCAATTTTATTCCTAGTTGTTTAGCAAATTCCGTAGTATTACTAGAGGTGGACACGCATGTTACATCTAATTTTTCATCTTTCATTTTTTCCCCTAGTTTATTAATAGTATGGTACACGGTTGATCCAGTACCTAAACCTATAACCATTTTATTGTGAATTAAATCGACCGCTGCTTCTCCAGCTTCTTTCTTTTCATAATAAGTTTGCTCCAATGTGCTCACTCCTGTCATTAATTCCAAAAACAACATCTATACCCTTATTTTATTGAATGGCCCTTAACAGAAATTACTTACTGTCTAGATGCATTAATAACCTAGTACTAACACACTAAATACATACAATATTACTGTTATAACTATTTTTGATGAGTTGAACCATGCAATAACTACATCAAACTAACTTCTTTTAAAAATGATACATATAATTATATCAAAAAAACCATAAAATACCATTAATGACGGATGTTTTATGGCAATGAGAAAAATATATAATCTTTTAATTATATTGCTCAAACTTTTTCGTGAAAATATAGTAGAAGGAAAATTTAATTTAAAGAAACTATCTTAGCAATGTTAGCGCATGAAATTTTTGTGATGAAGCGGAAGTGAACTTGATAAAACCTTGTTTACTTATGTAAAATAATAAAAACTTCTTAATGGTTATACACAGTGCGGAAATGTTCGATAAAAATAAAATGGAAAAACATATAAAAAGTTTGCATGTAATGATACAATATTAAAAATAATTAAATGCTAGGATGAGAAGAGTAGATTTAAAGCTTCTTCACAGAGAGCTCCGTGAGATGAGAAGGAGTAGGAAGTTTTTTATTGAACCAAGCCTCTAAGCATTACATAGGATCCTATTGCGGTGATGATGTAACGGGAGCGCCCGTTAAGAGCAGAAGGTATGAAATAATAGATACGATACCTAATAAGGTTAATAGGGTAACTTATTAATAAAATGGAGTGGCACCACGATCAAAAAGATCTCGTCTCCAAGACAATTGTCTTGGAGGTGAGGTCTTTTTATTTGTTAATAATGATAGGGAGTGATGAAACGTGAAGTTAAAAGTCTTAAAGGAAAAATGGAAGTACCCTGTTATCTTACTGTTGGGAATTGGTGTATCTAATATTGGAGCATGGGTTTATTTGTTAGCTTTAAATTTAATCGTATTTGAATCAACTGGTTCCGCACTAGCAGTTGCTGCATTATATATTCTAATCCCACTAGCTGCAATATTCACGAACTTTTGGGCAGGGAGTATTACTGACAGATTCAATAAAAGAACACTGATGTTTATAATTGATATTTCTCGTGCCATCTGTATCTTTTCTGTACCGTGGTTAATGAAAGATTCCATTTGGATCATGTATATAACAGTCTTTTTCATAAATGTAGCGGGAGCTATGTATACGCCTGCTTTAATGGCTTATGTTACAAAGTTAATCCCCTATGATCAAAGAAAAAGATTTAATTCTTTAAGAAGTTTAATTGATTCCGGAGCTTTTCTTATAGGACCGGCAATCGCAGGATTATTTTTTATCATGGGTTCACCAGAGTATGCGATTATGTTTAATAGTGTTGCTATGTTTTTATCTGGAGTCATTACACTTATCATGCCAAATGTAGAGAAGCATGAAGTCATTAATAAAATGGGGGAAAAGTTAACCATAAGGCTTTTAAAGAAAGACTTTCAAACCGTGATTTCTTTTAGTCGTGATCATTCATATATTATTATCATTTATTTCTTATTTAACTTAGTTATTGTGATGACTGCCGCTGTAGATTCTTTGGAGGCTGCTTTTGCGAAGGAAGTACTGAATTTATCTGATAGTAATTATGGTTTTTTGGTGAGTATCGCCGGAGCAGGGATAGTTATAGGGGCGTGTATTAATGCCATTTTTGTAAAAA
The DNA here is from genome assembly GCF_003337485.1 of Saliterribacillus persicus. GTDB lineage: Bacteria > Bacillota > Bacilli > Bacillales > Amphibacillaceae > Saliterribacillus > Saliterribacillus persicus. Next base: position 254,529 of record NZ_QPJJ01000004.1, on the reverse strand, counting down.
AGATATCAGTCTCTATACTAATGGGTCTAGGATCGGTATTAGTATCTTTTGGCTATATTATTTATACCTTTTCACAAACCTTTATGATGGCTGCTGTGGGCTTTTTCAGTTTAGCTTTATTTCTCGCAATTGCAAATACCGCTTTTTTCACATTTTATCAGAATAATATACCTGTTGAAATTATGGGGAGAGTGAGTAGTCTTTACGGCATCCTCGAAGCCATTTTAATTATTATTACAACAGTATTAATCGGTATATTTGCCCAATTTGCTTCTATTCAGCTTGCGATTATAATGGGAGCGTTGATTATGCTTCTGATATCCTTTATATTACTTTTATCCTGTATGAAACCATCACAAAATAATGCGTACCAATCATGAAGATTAAAAATATAAACAACAAAATCTACTAAAATAATCTAGAAATTAAAAAAGCGTGTAGAGAAAAATACACTTCATTTCTCTACAAGCTAATCCAAAGGAACTTGCTATTATTTTAGTGATTTTACCATAATATAATTCGTTTCTTCTTCATCCCCGATGAAAAAGGAATATTCGCCTTTAACTTCAAAGCCCATGCTTTTATGAAAGGCAACAGCATTCGTATTCTTTTGCCAAACACCTAGCCATAATTCACTCTTGTCTTTTTCTTTGGCAATTTCAAATCCCTTTTTAAGCAATGTTTTACCTAAACCTCTATCATGAAATTTTTCTTTCACATAAATACGTTCAATTTCTAATGCGTTCTCACCAACTTCGAAGGTTTGTGCTTCTCCTTCGTTTACTTTTAAGTAGCCTGCGAGAACTTCATTTGTATACAAAAATAGAAAAGTAGAGGATTCATTAGATAGCTCTTTCTTCAGTTGAGTAGAATTGAAGGCGTTCTCTAAATAGTCGTTCATATTCTCTGGGGTATTTAGATGACTATAGGTTTCATTATAGGTTTCTGTTGCTATTGTTTGTAAAAGAGGTAAATCGTCGAGCGTACATTTTCTAATCTGTATATCCACATACTCACTCCTTATTAAAGATTTAGGTCCTTTAAGTATATTAGATAAAATAAGTTTAAGTCAATGAAAACGAATACAGAAGATTAAATAATTTAATACAGAAAATGTATTTTAAATTCTATTAATTAGTAAAAAGCCTTGGTAATAAAAGAAATTTAATTATTTTAAAAGGATATAAGGGATATATCGCATACTAGTAAACATTGTATTATTTTTATACTTAGATTACGATTAAGTACATAAACAAATGATGATAGAAATAGTCTCATAAAATATAATCGGGTTATTCACGGGGGTGAAGTTTTTTGCTTAAAACGGATTTAGGAAGATTTAGAGTTATGGGTCTTTTAGAAGGAGCTTCATTAATTATACTACTCTTTTTGGCAATGCCTTTGAAGTATATGGGAGGCATACATGAAGCAGTAACAATAGTAGGTTCGATCCATGGAGGACTATTTATTACGTATGTATTAATAACGCTTTATACAACGTATCGAATTAGGTGGTCCTTTAAATGGCTTTTTGGCGCTATTGCAGTTGCTTTTATTCCATTTGGAAACTTAGTATTAGATAGACAGTTACAGAAGGCATTTAATTAAGATAACCTTAAGAAAAAGAAAATGCACAAATAAACGTTATACCACTCATTTTAAGAAGCCTCTTTAGAGTAATGATCTATGGAGGTTTTTTGTTTGTAAACAAAACCTTTTGAAATACCAAGGCATGGCATTCCAGTTCCCTTGAAAGTTATGAATATGCTATCATTATTTCTATGCTTATTATTCAAAAGGTAGGGAAATAAATGATGAAAAACAGAAAACTACTATATAGTGTCTTGATTTCCTGTTTTATTATAGTGGCAGGTTTCTCGATATATTTTTATTATCAAACCCAGAAATTAACGAACCAGGTATCAGAAGCTACCACTGTAGATGAAGAGCTTCCGAGCTATCATTTTACCTTAATTGGAGAGGAAATGGATCATGATTACTGGCGACTTGTTGGTGAAGGGGCGAAAAAAACGGAACAGAATTACGATGTATGGGTTGAGTATGTGGGACCAAGAAGGTCGAACCCTGAAGAACAATTAAAGTTATTCGACATCGCTATAAAGTCGAAGGTGGATGGGATTATTGTTCAAGCATTAAATGATGACTTTTTACCAATGATAGACAAAGCAATGGAAAAAGGGATCCCTGTTATTACAATTGATACGGACGCTCCAGACAGTATGCGTTCAACTTATATTGGAACTGATAACTATGTAGCTGGACAGTTAGCGGGTCGCGCCTTAGTTGAAGATACAGGAGGAGAAGCTACTGTTGGTATTGTTACGGGTAGCTTTAGTAATTCTCATCATCAGCTTCGGGTAGAGGGCTTTAAAGATATTGTAGAAAAAGAAGCGGGAATTGAGATTGTTGCAATTGAAGAATCTAATATTACACGGGTAATAGCAGAAGAAAAAGCATATCAAATGTTAACAGAATATCCTGATATAACGGCTTTATACGGCACAAGTTCTTTAGATGGAATTGGCATGACTGCTGCAGCCGATTCTTTAGGGATGGATGATGTCTATATGATGACATTTGATACTCTTCCAGAAAATATTAAATTATTAGAGCAAGAAAAACTAGATGTTTTGATTGAGCAAAAGCCTTTTGAAATGGGGCATCGTAGCATTGAATTGATGCTAGAGATCATGAAGGGAAATCAGGTAGAAGATGTCTATCATACGGACGCCAAGGTAGTAAAAAAAGAAGATCTAGATGAACCCGGTATAGAAGAAGGTAACCGCTATGATTAAAATTCGTACAAAATTACTTATTTATTTTGTTGCGGTACTTCTTTTGGTAGTTCTTTTGTTTTTTGTAAGGGAAGAGAGTGCTAGACAAGTAATGGAGTTACATGATGAAAGCTCTTCGCAATATTTTCTATTAAATGAAATCACAAAGGTGACAGATCAAACTTTTCAATCCTTACAGATATATGTGCATGAACCAAGCGATGATAACCTAGTATTTTATTCAGAGGATAAACAGAAATTGATCGACCTCCAAGCTGAGTATGAGAAGATGGAAGTCATAGGGGTAGAGGAGAAAAATTTCCTATCTATGCTGTCTAGTTTTCTAGAATTAACAGATAAAACAGCTGCCTGGGTGGGCGAAGAAGAGATCGAACAGTATTCCTATTATTTAAATGAAGCAGATAATACTGCTAATTATATTCATGAGATGACACTTGAATTAATTAACCAAGAATTAACGGACTATCAAAATGTGCTTGCTTTAGAGGATCAAAAAATGGAAAGTACAAAAAATATGGGAACAGCCATATTTTTAGCGATCATTATAGGTAGTGTCACCTTTGCGATTTGGTTTTCCAATGGACTCACGAGAACCATTGATCGTTTAACAGGTGCAGCTAAAGAAATATCTGCTGGCAATTATACAGGAGATGATGTCGTTGTATCTGGAAAAGATGAGTTGAAAATATTAACGGAAACCTTCAATCAGATGAAACGAAATATTCTTCAATCGGTTAATGAAATGGAAGAAAAAGCTCGCTTATCACATTTGTTAAAGGAAATGGAACTCAAAAGCTTACAAAATCAAATAAATCCACATTTTCTGTTTAATACTTTAAATACGATCTCAAAAATGTCGTATATAGAAGGTGCGGAAAAAACGACTGATTTGATTTCGTCTGTTTCCGCATTATTACGCTACAATATTGGCGTTTTAGATCGAGAAACTGTTTTAAAAGATGAAGTGGAGATTGTTCGAGAATATTTCTTTATTCAAAAAACGCGGTTTGGAGATAGAGTAGCTTTTCATCAAAATATTGATGAAGCGTGCCTAGATACACCTATTCCCTGTCTCACGCTACAACCAATAATGGAAAATGCATTCATGCACGGCATTGAAGAAATTGCTCAAGGTGCCGAAATCACCCTTCATATTTACCAGCAACATGACATGATAAATATTGATATTTGGGATAATGGGGTTGGCATGGATAAAGAAACGATAAATCACTTATTAGGTGCCAAAACAAAAGTGGAAGAGTCAGCACAGGAGAACAAGAGAGTGGGTCATTCTACAGGTATTGGTATGCGGAATGTGATGGATAGATTAGAATTGTTCGATCAAAATAGTCAGTTTCAGGTTCAATCAGAGCTTGGAAAAGGAACAAAAGTGAGTATTCAATTACCCAAAAAATAAGGAAGAAAAGGAGTGCCATTGCTATGAAGATAATGCTCGTGGACGATGAGGCTTTAGAGCGGACAGGGATTCGTATGATTTTAAGTCGAAATCGAAGTGATGTGGAGATTGTAGCAGAAGCTCAAAATGGTAAAGAAGCTGTAGATTTTGCTTTAAAAGCAAAGCCAGATATTATTTTTATGGATATAAAAATGCCAGAGTTTGATGGCTTAACTGCTATTGAAGAAATTTTAGCTGTCCTTCCAGATGTTAAATGTATTATGGTATCTGCCTTTGATACCTTTCAATATGCAAAAAAAGCGATGCGTTTTGGTGTAAAGGAATACTTGCTAAAGCCCAGTAAAGTATCTGAAATATTAGAAGCATATGATCGAATGGCCAATGAGGTGGAGTCTGAAAAATTAAAAGTGCAAGAAACACGAGAAAGAGTGCATCGATTAGAAAGAGCGAGTTCATTAGTGGAAAAGGAGTTCATTGTTTCGCTACTGATGGACCATGTTCATGAATTTAGTACAGATGAATGGAAGAATTGGATAGACCTTGAAACAGGAACAGGTTTTGCAGCTGTATTTTTCTTTAAATCTTTTGAGGCGAACCCTACACGAGAAGCTAAAAGTAAATGGTACAAGATATTGAAAAATGCTTTAGAGGCTCTGGGCTCGGATTATTCTAGCATTGTAGGGCCGCTAACTGCATTTCAAGTTCCTGTATTTATTACATGTACTGCTGATGGTATGGATATAAAGAATAGAGATGCCTTTGCCCGTAGAATTGTTCAAAAGATACAACAAGACCTACATCAATGTCAGGTGTTTGTGGGAATTGGTACAGGTGTATCCAATTTAGATCAATTCTCAAGGTCTTATGAAGAAGCAGTATATGCCTTAGAATTCGTTCAACATAATCCGGGGGCAAGCTATTTGTCTTATAATCCTCGATTAGAAGGCAAAAGAAATGATCTTAGTGCCTTTGAGAAAGAAAAGAAATTACTCGAATCAATTCAAAAAGGTGAGGAACAAACAAGCTTACAAGTATTTGAATCCTATTTTCAAGAGGTTCAAAAAACTGCGAATTATCATGTGCAAGTGATAAAAAAGGAAATGGAAAATCTATTTATCGTATTAGCTAGAGCGATGAAAGAATTAGGATATAGCCAAGACGTTCAAATGAATTTTGATCACTTTGAAACATCGATACAGATAAAAGAAGCAGCTAAATCACATTTAGTAATGATTATTAAACAAGTAGATGAATGGCGCTCTAAAGGGGTGCGAGGCATGCTTTTACATGCCAAGGAGTATATAGAGATTCATTATAGTGATGCTGTCACACTGGAGGAAGTCGCAGATGAGGTAGGATTGAGTTCCTATTATTTAAGCAAGCTTTTTAAAGAGCATTTCCAAGAGACTTTTATTGACTATCTTACGCGTGTTCGAATGGAGAAAGCAAAATCACTCCTTTTAGAAGGGCATATGCCGTTAAAAGAAATAGCTTTAAATATAGGCTACAGAGATCCCAATTACTTTAGTCGAGTGTTTAAGAGAGAAATAGGCAGCAGTCCAAGTGAATACAGAAATAGATATCTAAAACAACGATCTTAACAGATCGTTGTTTTAGTTTTCCTTAAACGTATAAACTGCTATTTCTTGTACGTGTACATTCTCCAAATCGTTTCCAAGGGGCCCATTCCATAATGATTTAACCAAATCTGACTACCTAATATTTGCAGCAAAAATATCAAAAGCGCAATTCCAAATCCTTCAATTACATTAATTCGACCAAAAAGACCTCCACCAAAACTATAAAAAATAAAGATACAAATGATCGTTTGCATCACATAGTTAGTGAGTGCCATGCGGCCAACTGGCTGTAAAAAGAAAAACCGTTTACGCCACTCCTCTTTTTGAAGTAAAAGGATTAAACTAGACATATAAAATATCGCTAAAATGGGCCCGCTACCTACATGGCTTATATATTGTATAAAATAGAATGGGGAAGCTACACTTTCTATTTTCGTATCTGAAAAAACTGCTAAAAAAGCAAATGGAATGCCGATCCAAGCACTGTATCTTTGTACTTTCTTAAGCTCTTCTTTATAGTTACTTGCATGTGTGATGTATCCTTTTTTCCATGTATACATACCTAATAAGAACATGGAGAATATAACCGGGATCATAAGAATATAACCTTGATAGATGTATTTGATATCTACAAATCGTTGTTGAAATATTTCTATTGCTGTTCCGTCTGCGTAGGAATGCATCGCATTATGGTATATATTTTCCATCTGATGAGTAAAGGTAGAAGAAATATTATCTCCGAACATAATTATCGAAGTAAGCATTAGTATAGGCAGGATAGGTAAAGAGATAATCCATTTTAGTTGTGTTTTTGGTTTCGTCTCAACAAACAAAAGCAATAGAAATCCTAATAATGCATATATCGTCAATATGTCACCATACCAGAAGAAAAAAAGATGAATCAATCCAATGATAAGTAAGAAGACTAATCTTCTTTTAAATAGAGTCCTCGAACGGATGCCGCGTTTTTCTAATCTAGATAAAAATAAAGCAAAACTAATGCCAAATAATAATGAAAATAAACTGACAAATTTAAATTCAAAAAAGAAAATCACCATCCATTTCATCCACTGTTCCATAAAGCTAATTTTTGCGTTCATATTAAACATATCAGCATATAGGGCTGGGGTAGAAAAGTAATTTATGTTAACGACTAAAATGCCAAACAAGGCGATTCCTCTTATTACATCAAGTTCCATTAGCCGGTTTTCTTTATTAGTGGGAACGATTTTTTTATCCATTTCGGCCTCCTCTTTGCATAAGGTGTGATACTAAGCTTTATTACGAATTCCATAAAAATACTTAAGTTAGTGACAATAATTGTCCATGCACTAAGATGATCTGTTTGCACATAAATTCTAGCTGTTTTCATATTTTGCCCCTATTCCTGTTTTCCTGCTAATTACTTCCGACATGACGATTGCTTTCCACCCCATTCCTATCGTGATGTGAATGGCAGAGATCCAGTATGGTTTCATTGCAGGTATATATATGAGTCGTAGCCTTCTAAATATGTTAAGTTAAAATACTTGCGCAACTTCAAGAAATTCTTTAAAAACAGCACGAATGGCTTGATAAGATTAAAAAAATTGGAAATAGAGCCAAAAACACAACCGATATTTGAGCACCCCCATTCCTGCTAAACCAAAGAATTTCTAGTAATATCCAAGAAATTGGTGGAATGGTCTGTATGAGTTGTACAAGTAACATGGTCACGGAAGCGAGCTTTGTGATTTTGCCACTTGCGCAACAGGGAACAATTCCTCCAATTGTTGCGAGACTTTACCCAAGTGATAGTTTCAAAAATGTATAAAGTACCGATTGCCAACAAACCGCTTCTATAATCATAGAATAGAGAGCTAAGCAAGTTTCCCAAGGTAAAAGTATGCTCCATAAGAAGCTTTGAGAGCGAAGGGTGTGATTAAAAGCCATCAATTTTGAAGTACTTATGACATAGTTTTTAATTCTTGATGACTTGTAAATGGACGTTATTCTCATCCTGTGAGATAGAAAATGCTTCTTCAATGTGCTGGATTTTTTAGTCGAACTTGGTATCTACTAAGGCAAGAGCAACACTAGTTGTCATGTTTGCTGTTACAGAAGTTTCTTCTTCACTTTTGAAAGTGAGAGAAGCATGCCCATTTTTGTGAAATGCCTCAACTCGAACAATGCAATGCTTGGACCCAAATTGACATTTTTTCAGATGGATCTAATGCCGTAAGTTTGGTATCGGGGATTATAGCCAATATATTTAAAAGCTCCTCTCCACCAACAGCTCCTATTAGTAATACGTTACGCTCATGATGGGGTAATTTTCCTTTCAATAATTTTGCTGTGAGTTGGTACGTCGTTTGATAACCAGGTACTTTACGATGAATGGTTTTTGGATACCGGAGAACTTTCTTGCTTTGCCATCCGTCATTTAATGAAAACATTTTAAAAAACTCATTTTATGGTATAATCAATAATCATTCTCAATTATAATAGTAATAAGGGACTGAAACTATCCCAGAGATAAGGGGGGTATATATGAATGAGGCTAATGCAATAAGGAAAAGAATTCGTCAGAAGTTGTACACTATTTGTTCTTTTGATGCTTCCTGCATTCGGACAGTTGATCCTAATAATTTATTGACCACTGGGGCTTTAACAGATGAAGTAATTGAAAAAATACATCCACAATTATTCGTGAATGAATATTTAGATCAGGATATTCATTCTCAATATGAACTAGCTAGTTCATCGATTCCAATAAAGGTATTAAGTCATTCAACGAATAGCGAAAAAAGCAAAAGACTACAAGAAATCCTCTTTCCAGCAGGTTTCAAGAGTGAAATGAGAATGGCATTTGTAACAGGTGGACAATGTTATGGTTTTGCTAGTTTATATAGAAGAGATCTAGCTTTTAATAGTAATGATGTGAACAAAATTAGGAAACAAGTAAAAGAAATTGCTAGTATTATTAGAAAACATGTCCTCCGTGTAACGAATAAGGCCAAACCTTTTACAATTCAACCCATGTTAATTATGTCCAGTTCTTTTACGATTCTTTACCAAAATCAACAAGCAAAAAGTTGGCTTCATCAGCTTTCTAAACAAGAGGACCTATTGATAGATCAAATACCTCGATCGATTCGAGCTATTTTCTTCCAGGTGCTTAAGAACCGAAAGAATCATAGCAATACAATTATGATTGATAGTGAAGGAGAATTATATGCGCTAGAGGCAGCATTATTAACGGATCATGAAGACGAAATGGTAATAGTCATAAAAAAAGGTCCGATTACAAATGGAGATTGGTTTTCTTATTTAATTAAATGTTATCAATGGACAGCTAAGGAATCTGAAATTATTCGCTACATAATTAAAGGCGATACGACCAATGAAATTGCAGATCAATTATCGATTTCACCTTATACCGTGCAAGATCACTTGAAATCAATTTTCCTTAAAACCAATATAAATAGTAGAAGTAAGTTAACTAATCTAATTAATGGGTGGTAAGGGGATTAACCACTCGTTCTCCTGTATCACTTAAACATTTTCCATTATTTATTTGAAAATAACCAATAGAAGCAGATGTACATTCCGTTTTGTCAATATCTTGACTCGGTTCTTCAATTGTTTTTATCGTATGGACATTTAATTCTTTTCTTGTGGAACTCTCAATAACTTAGTTTAGTAATTCTTTTCTAAAAGTTGGTTTTTACTGCTTTATCAAAGATGAGAAAAAAGGTCTTGCGGTATCCGTAAGCGGCTCTTGGCCATCAGTAGCTAGATAGCCTTCAGAAGCTAATTCTTCTTATTGACTTCTAAATCTTTTGTTAAGACATATTCTTCCTTCAGTTTGCAAATTAGCTGGGTCCTCCAAGTAATCTCTCCCTTAGTACTGCTTTTTGTGCTTGAGTCGTGAATGTATATCTACACATTTATCATTTAATAATGCGACATCATATCCAGTAACATTTGTAATCATTAATTCAATTAATCCACCCAAATTAATCATTTGGATGAAGAGTTATGAACTATCCCTCCTTGAAATTGTATAACTGTGTTTGTTGTGCAAAAAAATCTAGCTATTAACAAAAAAGTGAAGATGATTGGCATTTTAGAAGTAAATATCCATGGTAAATTTGACAGAACGAACGGTTAAACACGCTTTATCCAATAATGAAAGCGAATTAATAATGACTCGTTTATGTGTAAACAGAGCATTCTCACTTCATCATGATGGATAAAGAATAGGAACTTAAAAAAATCAAATTAATGGGGGATAATAATGGAAAAGAAACACTCAGCATGGTATGTTATCTTAATTGCCGGAGCGGCAGGAATGGCAGGTTTATTATATGGGTTTGATACAGCAGTTATATCAGGAGCAATTGGATACCTACAAGAGATTTATGATTTGAGTCCAGCTATGGAAGGGTGGGTTATCTCCTGTGTAATGATAGGTGGTGTTACAGGGGTAGCTCTTTCTGGCTTTTTAAGTGATCGTTTTGGTCGAAAAAAATTATTAATGGTTTCTGCAGTGTTTTTCATCATCTCTGCATTGGGATCAGCCTTTGCGATTAATGTTACAACACTAGTACTGGCAAGAATTCTTGGAGGACTAGGTATTGGTTTTGCTTCAGCCTTATCGGTGACCTATATTAGTGAATGTGCACCTCCAGCAATTCGGGGAAGGTTAGGCTCGATGTATCAGTTATTTACTATTTTAGGTATTAGTGCCACCTTTTATATAAATTATTTTGTCGCAAATAGCGGTACCTATGAATGGGGTCTTGAATTTGGTTGGAGATGGATGCTTGGTTATGGAACGATTCCAGGTATTATTTTCTTAGTGTTGTTATTCTTCATTCCGGAAAGTCCGAGATATTTATTTCAAAAAGGACAAGATCAAGCAGCCTATCAAATTTTAAAGCGTATTAATGGAGAAGCTATTGCAAAAAAAGAAGAGAAAGAAATTAAAGCATCAATCAAAGTGGAAGAAAATACGTCTGTGAAACAACTATTAAAGCCTGGTTTAAGAATGGCAATGGGTGTAGGTGTTTTCCTAGCATTATTCAACCAAGTAATTGGTATGAATGCCGTGACTTATTATGGTCCAGACATCTTCAGAAGTGTAGGCTTTGAAAATAATACCGAATTTTTAGCGACAAGTATTATTGGTAGTGTACAAGTAGTATTTACGATCGTTGCTATTTTATTAATAGATAAACTTGGTCGGAAGAAATTAATGGCGATTGGTTCAAGCTTAATGGCTGTATTTATGCTATTAATTGGAAGTGTATTTTATTTCGAACCAGCAAATGCAGGTATTCTGTTAATTATTATGATTGCTGGATTTACAGCATCCTTCTGCGTATCCATGGGTCCAATTCCGTGGATTATGATTCCAGAAATTTTCCCAAATCACCTTCGTGCAAAAGCGGTTGGAATTGCTACGATCTTCTTATGGGGAGCGAATTGGGCAATTGGTCAATTTACACCAGTATTGATTAATAATATGGGTAGTGCATTCACTTTTTGGATGTTTGCTGTTATTAATGTGATCTGCTTTATTTTCGTTATGACAATCGTTCCAGAAACCAAAAATAAATCATTGGAAGAAATTTCTCAGTTATGGAAAACGGATATACAAAAAGCCGAAGAAAAAAGAGTACAAGAAGAATTAGCTTAACTTATTGTTTGGAATTGTTTATAATAACAAAGGATATAAGAATAAAAAAACTGATCAAGATTATTTTCTTGGTCAGTTTTTTGTTGAAGTGATCCAAATCTGCGATTTTAACGTTTATTATATTAAAGAAGCACAAATTTAAGGAGGGGCTGTGTAGAGGCATAATTTATCAAATTGCTGTCTATACAAAAAACATATGAAAAAATACTTATTAATTCCTTTATTCCTGATGCTAGTTATCCTCTTTCCAACGCTCGTCTCTGCACATACCTCGCTTCTAGAAGCTAACCCTGCGCCGAACAGTGAATTAGTCAAGGCACCAGAAACAGTTACACTAACTTTTAGTGGAACCTTGGATTCAAGCTTGTATGAGATAAAGCTATATCAGGACGAAGGTAAGGAAGTAGTTTTTGACGAAGCTACAAAGATTGAAGATAATCAGCAAACCATATACAGAGAACTAACCGACCTCGACAGCGGAGATTATTCGCTAAGTTATAAAGTAATAGGAGCTGATGGACATGTTATCGAGGACACTTATTCTTTTTCTTTACGCGTAGATGAGCAAGCAGCATTGAAAGAAGAGGATAGTGAAGCATCCGAGATAGTTAATGAAAGTGTGCCAGAAAAGGAAAATAAAGATAATAAAAATGAAGCTATCTCAAAAGAGAAAGAGAGGGAAGAGAAGCTTAATAATGAGTCAGAATTAGATGAAGCCACCGAGAATCACATCGATGTCCCTGCCTATTTGATTCGAGCGCTCTATTATTTTAGTTTACTGACCATATCAGGCTTGGTATTCTGGTCATTTTTTACGAATATTAGTAAGTCATCTACTGAAAAGGTTTATAGAAAATCGTCTATGTACTTAAAGGTGATGCTACTAATAAGTGTTGTGATTTCTGGATATCTACAGTCTAATAGTTTATTAACAGATATGACGAGTATAACCACGTTATTAGTTGAAACCACAATAGGTAGAGCGTGGATGAGTTTAATTGGTTTATCCATTCTTAGTTTTTTCATTCTGCATCGTTCAACATTTATCGATGCCATCTGGATTGTACTTTTGCTTTTTACAGAAGCCATTTCAGGTCATGCAAATGCAATGAAACCAGTTATTTTAAATATATCTTTAGATATTATTCATCTCGGAGCGGCAGCAATATGGATATCGGGTATAGTCATTCTACTTTTATTTTGGAAATCAAATGAGGTATTCATCAAAAGTTTTATTCCTATCTTTTCAACTTATGCCTTGATTAGTATGATCACATTAGCTATTTCGGGGAGTGTTATGACGGTTTTCTTTCTACCAGACATCACCTTACTTTGGAGTAGCTTATGGGGACAAGTATTACTATTAAAAATAGTGGTATTCATTATAATTGCTCTTATTGGCTATTTTATGCGAAAAGCATATAAGAAAACAAATCAAAAAGCGCAACAACATCTTTTGAAAGGGGATATTCTTTTAATCCTTGTTATTTTGTTGGTTGTTAGTGTACTAACTCATGTAAGTCCATTACCTTAAGCCAGATATATCACGATAAACGTAGTATCTAATTAAAGTCATCTTCATGGATAATGTTTAATATTTCTCGAAACAGGAATATTGATAACACAATCCATTTAAGGTGGTGAAGCTTGTGAGTAAAGATAATCAAAATCACGAAGATTTAAAGAAGAAGCAAGTAGTTGATAACGAACGTAAGAGTACGTTTGATGAAGACCGGACAGAGCTTCATAAATTTAAAGAAGAACAACTTGTCGATGATATTCCATTAGAAGATTTAAAGATAGAAGAGAAAAATTTGAAAGATAAAAAGAATAGTCAAAGTACTTCTCAATCAGAAAAGAAGTACAAGCATCCAAAGCATAAAAATAAATAGTTTCTTTGTTCTAGTAAAAGCATGAGAGCATAAACTGTATCGTAATTATTAGGTTTAAGGGCTAATAATTGTGATGCAGTTTTTTTATGGAGATTTATTAAACAAGTATGTTAATTAAACATTAATCGATCATGCGTAAGCTTTTACTTAGCTTTAATGTAGCAAAAGAGAGAAGACAAATCGTCATTAAATTTTATGCAAACGTTTGTCTAAAATAAACCAAGCTAGATTGGCGCTTGCATAATCAATTTATTAACCATTGATAAATAAGCAATGGTAACGCTTTTATTTTTCTAATTAGGACTTGTTCAATTAGAATATATGTGGTAACATTTAATCAATTCATGCAAACGATTTCTCTTATGTGTGAATGAGATAAGGTTATAGTCTTGTAATTTATAGGGATTATTGAAATTGTCTGTACTTTGTTATGGCAGTATATTTTTTTAATTCAAAGCGCAAACGATTTCGCAAAATACAATTAGTGGAGGAATGTAAATGTTACATGGAAAAATGAAATCAAAACTCTTTTTAGTCTTTGCTCTGTTAGCAGTGATGTTGATGGTTGCTTGTGGAGATTCAGATGATACAGAAGAAACAAGTGGAACAGAAAACGCAGGAGGCTCACAAGAAGAAGTAGCAGTAGATATTTTTCAGTTTAAGGTAGAGTTTAAGGAACAATTCGAGGAAATTATTGCAATGTATGAAGAGGAAAATCCCGATGTTAACATGAGCGTGCAAACCGTTGGTGGAGGAAATGACTACGCCGCTTCCTTGAAATCACAAATGGCATCTGGTAATGAGCCAGTTATTTTCAATATTGGTGGACCTACCGATGTTGAAGAATATGAAGAATACTTAGCAGATGTATCAGATACAGAAGCGGCTTCTTTAGCTTTAGATGGAACATTAAATGGAATTGAAGAAGATGGAAAAGTATGGGGCCTACCATTCGCACAAGAAGGATATGGATTAATTTATAACAAAGAAATTTTAGAGCAAGCAGGCATTAACCCTGAAGAATTAACAACCTTCGAAGATTTAGAAGAAGCGTTAGCTACTATTGATAGTCAAAAGGAAGAATTAGGACTAGATGCAGCAATGGCTTTACCAGCAAAAGAGTTATGGGTAATGGGAAATCATTTAGCTAACCATTACATTGCACCAGAATTTAATAGTGACATTATGACCGCATATGAAGCACCAAGTATCGATTTTGAATATGGGGACCAAATGAAGAGAATGCTAGATTTACAAAATCAATATTCTGTCCAACCAGTTTTGAGTTTGGATTATTCCATGCAAGTAGAGCAACTCTTTTCACTTGGAAAAGTAGCAATGATTCAACAAGGAAATTGGATCTATCCAACAGTAGAACAAATGGATGCGGAATTTGCTCAAGATAATATTGGCATGATTCCTATGCCGTTTGAAGGAGAGAAAAGTGATTCTTTACCAGTAGGTGTTCCACAGTACTGGGTAGTAAATAAAAACAGTTCTGAAGAACAACAGCAAGCAGCTAAAGATTTCTTAGACTGGATGTATACATCAGATGCGGGTAAAGAATTTGTATTAAATGAATTTAAATTTATTCCTGCATATGAAGGATACGATGCTGATAAAATCGCTGATCCATTATCTCAAGCAGTATACAATTATGCATCTGAAGGAAAAACAATTGGATGGACATTTATGGCTAATCCGGTTGGATGGAATGAAGATGTGATGGGTGCCAATATGCAACGCTATTTAGTAGATGACATAGAATGGCAAGAAGTTCTAGATACTGCAGAATCAGAATGGGAAAAATCACGACAATAAATTAAACGTTGCAGCCAACAAAAATTCTTATTTTGTTTTGTTGGCTGCATTTAATTCAACAGGAAAACAACAGAAGATGGAGGTGCTTTTAAATGAATAACAGGAATCTATCATTTTGGCTATTTTTAGCGCCTGCTTTACTTGCGCTTACCTTAGTCGTCTTTTTTCCGTTTATTTACGGTTTTATATATTCCTTTACAGATTGGAATGGTCTAACCGCATCTAAATTTATTGGCTTAGCAAATTATGTAGAAGTATTTCAGGATGCTGAGTTTCTTGATGCTATTGTGTTCACTGTATTATTTGCTGTAGTGTCTATTATCCTAGTGAATATACTTGGTCTTAGTCTCGCATTAATGGTGACGCAAAAAATTAAATCTAACAATCTATTAAGAACTGTCTTTTTTATGCCTAATTTAATCGGTGGATTGATTCTAGGATTCATTTGGCAGTTTATCTTTGTAAGTGCATTTTCAGCTATTGGTGATGCCTTAGGCATTGAGGCTTTACAGGGCTGGTTGTCTACCACGGAGACAGGCTTCTGGGGATTAGTTATTTTAAATGTATGGCAATACGCTGGCTATATTATGATTATTTACATCGCTTATTTACAAAGTGTTCCACAAGAATTGTTAGAGGCTGCAGAAATTGATGGAGCAAGTGCTTTTCAACGTTTTTGGAAGGTGAAGTTTCCATTAGTTGCGCCAGCTTTTACTATTAGTTTATTTTTAACACTTTCGAATGCGTTTAAACTGTACGATCAAAACTTAGCGCTTACGAATGGAGGACCATTTGGTTCTACACAGATGCTTGCAATGGAAATTTATAATACAGCATTTAGTGATTATGAAATGGCCTATGCTCAATCGAAAGCTGTTATCTTTTTTATTTTAGTAGCGGCGGTTGCTTTAACGCAAGTCTATTATAATAAGAAGCGGGAGGTTGACCTATAATGCAGAATAAAAAACGTAATAAATTACTCATCGAGATTTCTGGTCTTATTCTTGCTATCTTATGGTTAACACCATTCTATCTTATGGTTGTAAATGCCTTTAAAACAAAAAAGGGAATCTTTTCTGATATTTTGGGTCTGCCAGAAGAAGGAACATTTGAGAACTTCAAGCAAGCCTTTATTGATCTGGATTTTATTCGCTCCTTTTTCTACTCTCTCTTTATTTCTGTAGGGAGTTTAGCGCTTATCATTATTTTTTCCTCAATGGCTGGCTATGCTTTAGCGAGGAATAAAAGTAAATTAAGCTCAGGTATTTTTATGGTGTTTGTTGCTGCGATGTTGATCCCATTTCAATCGGTAATGATTCCACTTATTTCATTATTCGGTCAAGTAGAGATGTTAAATCCAGCAGGGTTAATTTTTATGTATCTAGGTTTTGGTTCTAGTCTTTCTATTTTCTTGTACCACGGTGCAATGGCTAGCATACCAGTTTCCTTAGATGAAGCTGCCACCATCGATGGTGCAAATAAATGGCAGATATTTTGGAGAATTGTGTTTCCGATGCTAAAGCCAATTTCTGTCACGGTAATGATTTTAAATGTTATCTGGATCTGGAATGATTATTTACTACCATCACTTGTTCTGAGTCAAGAAACAGCGACAATCCCGCTTAAAATGTTCTTTTTCTTTGGACAATATACCAAGCAATGGCACTTAGCGTTAGCGGGACTAACGATTGCGATTGTTCCTGTTATCATCGTTTACTTCTTTGCACAAAAACATATTATTAAAGGTGTAACAGATGGAGCAGTGAAATAAAAATAACTTTAAAATAAGTAAAGATATATGGGATCAAGTTCTGTGAATTATTTGCAGAACTTGGTTCTTTTTTATGGATAGGATAAATATATCAGTAGGGAAGTATAGGTGAAAATAGTTTACAATCTATGGGGTTCGGGAATTGGAAGTTAACGTCAATTTATGATTATATTGATGAAACAAAGATAGAAGGAGATGCAAGATGTTAATAAAAAATAGTCCCTATTTACTTACTAAGGATGATTTTGAACAGTCCGAAGTATTGCCAAACTGGCTTATAGATGAATATAAAACGTTTAGTGAAATTGTTACAGATCCGACTTTTCCTTGTTTTTTTGGAAGAACTGGTCAACGGAGGGGAGAACTTCGCTACTCCTATATAACACAGGATAATTGGGCGCATTTACCTGATGCAGTGGAAAGTTTTTTAAGTTTATTTACAGAAGAAAATAAAATAAGACATGGCCTTTTCATTTTTGTGGAACCAGAAAGCACAGAGAAATCAATTGAGTATTATCGTTCCTACTTTTGGGAGATCTTGCAATATCTCCATGAGCATGATCGATTTGATTGGCCGGAACAAGCGCCGAAGGACCCGGAACATCATTTATGGGATTTTCATTTTGCTGGTGAACCTATCTTTGCATTCGGAAATGCCCCTGCATATAAGCAGAGGAAAACAAGAGATTTAGGAAATAGCTTGATCTTAGGTTTCCAACCACGTGCTATTTTCCAAGGTTTAGAAGGAACGGAAAAGGGCGGTATTATGTCCCGGGAAAAGGTAAGGGCTAGGGTTGAGAAGTGGGATGGCTTACCTAAGCATCCAGATATCAGTCATTTTGGGGATCCGGATCATAATGAATGGAAACAATCCTTTATCGGAGATGACATCAAACCTATCGAGGGTAAATGCCCTTTCCATCATAAAAACATGTCTTAGAAGTTGTAACCTAATTAAAAATATTAAATAGAGAGAGGAAAAGTTCATTACTTTTTCTCTCTCTATTTTTTTCTAAACATTTTTTGAATTTAAGTTTGTATATAGGAGAACATAGCTAAATTAGGAAGTAATTATCACTTAATACATAAATTTGGGAACTTTTTATCTATTTCTTACGTATACATCATGAGAGACCATTTAAGAAGGGAGTGAGCTTATATTGGAATAGTTGATATTTATTGGTGGTTACTGTGGGGGAGTCTTGGGTTTGCAATTATTTCTTTACTTCTTGGAAATGTGTTAGATGGATTATTAGACAGTATATTTGATGGTATCGGGGAATTATTGAATCCGTTATTATTATTTGGAACGTTGTCGGTCGTAGGTGGTGCTGGTGTCATACTAACAAAATACACATCTTTAAATACAATTTATGTATTGTTAATTAGTGTATTATTTGGTATTGGCGCATATGTTTTGATTTATTTTTTTCTAGTTATTCCGATGTCTAATGCAGAATCTTCTACTTCTATTTCAGTAAATGATCTAGAAGGAAAGGTTGGAGAGGTAATTACCACCATTCCTGCTAATGGGATGGGAGAAGTTTTTATTAGTTCCACAAATGGAAGTCGCAATGAGACAGCTCTTAGCTTTGATCAAAAGGAAATTAAACAAGGAACAAGAGTTGTAGTGGTAGAGGTTAAAGATCAGCTTCTGTATGTTTCTGAATTAATCGACTTATAATTTTGGAGGAGGGTACACATGGATATTTTAATTGTGGTTGGTGTGATTGTAGCTGTTATTCTAGCATTTGCTATTTTATTTGCAGCTCGCTATAAAACGGTTGGTGCAGATGACGCTATGATCGTAACGGGTAGTTTTTTAGGAAGTAAAAATGTACATAAGGTAGATGATGGCTCCGGGATAAAAATTGTGCGAGGTGGCGGGGCATTTATACTACCTATTTTTCAACAAAAAGAGAACATTAGCTTAAGATCTCACAGCTTAGATATTTCTACACCGAATGTTTATACCGAAAATGGTGTGCCTGTCATGGCTGATGGTACGGCTATCATTAAGGTGCAAAGTACTACAGAAGGAATTGCTACTGCAGGTGAACAATTTTTAGGGAAGGATAACTCTGAGCTGCGAAAAGAAGCACAAGAGGTTTTAGAAGGCCATTTAAGAGCCATATTAGGCACGATGACTGTAGAAGAAATATATAAAAATCGTGAACGATTTGCACAAGAAGTCCAAACACAAGCTGCAGTTGATTTGAAGAAAATGGGGCTTCAAATTGTATCGTTTACCATAAAAGATGTCCAGGATGAAAATGGCTATTTAGAAGCATTAGGTAAACCGCGGATTGCAGAAGTAAAAAGAGATGCCCAAATTGCTGAAGCTAATGCGATGCGTGATTCCAGAATTAAAAAGGCAGAAGCAGAACGTGAAGGAAAGGGCGCTGAGTTATTAAGTGAAACGCAAATTGCAGAGTCAACCAAGGAGAAAGAATTAAAAGTTGCCACATATAAGCGTGAGCAAGATACAGCTAAAGCGGAAGCCGACATGGCCTATAAGCTCCAAGGGGCAAAATCTGAGCAACAGGTAAAAGAAGAAGAAATGCAAATTCAACTGGTAGAAAAGAATAAGCAAATTGAAATTGATGAAAAGGAAGTTCTGCGTAAACAAAAGCAATATGAAGCGGAAATTTCTAAAAAAGCAGAAGCAGAGCGTTATGCAACAGAACAAAAAGCAGAAGGGGATAAAGTAACGCGTGTCAAACAAGCTGAGGCAGAGGCGGCTCAGATTCGCTTAGATGGTGAGGCAGAAGCAGATGCCATTCGTCAAAAAGGTCTAGCTGAAGCGGCAGCAAAAGAAAAAATTGCGGAAGCAATGGAGAAATACGGAGAAGCGGCTATCCTTGAGATGATCATTAAGATGTTACCAGAGTTTGCTGGTAAAATTGCAGATCCAGTTCGTGCGATTGATAAAGTAACTGTTGTGGATACAGGAAATGGCGATGGTGACGGAGCAACGCGCATGAGTAGTTATGTAACAAAATTAATGAGTCAGTTACCTGAAACACTGCAGGACGTCTCAGGTGTCGATTTAAAAGGGATGCTAGATAAAGTAGCTTCAAAGAATGAAGCGAAGATTAAGGAAGGGTTAGCATCTGCTACTGAAAATACGGAGCTTACAGAAAATCAACAAAACTAACACTACATCTTAAATGATTAGCGCACCATAGCAATCTAAATGAAAGCCTTTATGGGTTCTAAGAATCGCATAACGTTTGCTAGTCGGACGTTATGCGATTTCTTTTTTATACTTCAGGAGGCGTTTTTAGTGTTGAATCTTTTGCTGGGTGTTGGTGTAGTATTCTTTGTCCTTATCTCATTTCTAATATTTGTTAGTTTAAAGCGAGAGAAATAAGACGCTAGTGTATGGAAAAAATTAAATTTGATAAATGATGAGAAGAGGTGATCCTTTGTTCTATATTGATTCAGAATTGCTGTGGAAAGCGGGCTTCGTTCTTGTCAGTTTCGGAATATTGTTATATATGTATAATAATGTTATGCGGCACTGGCTAAAAGTAGAGAAAAAGAAATTATTTTCTTATAATCACATAAATAAACAACATAAGATCATCGATTGGGCGATTCGTATTACTTTTATGTTTTTATTACTGCTATCGTACACGTATAAGGTAAGTGTAGATTTTAGAAATGTTAAGTGGTATCTAGAAATTTGGTTTGTTATGATCGTGTTTGTTGTAGTACTGGAAGGAGCTCGTGCTTATATGGAATGGAAATTTGCTGAGAATAGAAGAGATTATATTTTCACGATAAGTCAATTAATATTTATCATACTCTTTTTCTCTTCTATGATTTTGACTGATTTTTTTTGGATGATGCCTAGATGATATATCACAGCCGAAAACATAGAAAACCATTGATTTTTTTGTTTTTATTGATGCTGTTTCAATTCATTATGATAAGCTTCAACATGAAAGAACTGTGGATCATGCAGATATGTATAACTATCTTTATCTTGGTAGCGATTTTAATAAAATTTGAACTTGTTTTAAAAAAGGATTCCTTGACATATCGTTTACTCTTATTTAAATTACCTATATATCAACAAGTAATAAAATCCGATAACATCAAACAGATGAAATTCAAGCGGGTTAATTGGGCTGCAAAGGGTACCTCAATAAAGGTGAAAAATAAATTAAATGTGAGAATTTATGGTTTCAGACCTGAGAGCGTCTACAATGACCTAATTGAATTTGCGAAGGTGCATTCTATACCAATTTCAAAGAGCGAAGATTATAAAATATTAGAAAAAATGAAAAGCAGAAAATAATAATGGCATTACTTCCGTCCTTCTATATTAGTTAGAAGGATTTTTTGATAAAAGAGCGAATATACAAAAGTAAATAATATACATGAGTGATAAATAAATGTTTGGGAGGGATTTTAATGAGTGAAAGCAATGTGCAAAAGCATGTGATCGAAAACAACAAACTAATTGTTGAACGGACTTTCAATGCGCCAAAACAACTTTTGTTTCAAGTTTTCTCAGAATCAAATCATTTGGAAAATTGGTGGGGACCGAAAGGATGGAAGACCAAAAATCACCACTTTGATTTTGCCTCAACCGGTGTATGGCACTATGGCATGGAGTGTATTGATCAAGAACAAAGTGACTGGTATGGGGAAATCTCTTGGGGTAAGGCGGTTTATCAAGAGATAGTAAGGAATGAAAGGATTGTCTATCATGATTATTTTTCCGATCAAAATGGTGATATAAATCAAGCGTTGCCTGGGATGGAAATAGCGGCTTACTTTTATGATCTTGGCAGTCAATCGAAAATTGTAATGGAAAATACGTTTCAATCAAAAGAAGAGCTAAAGAAATTGATAGAGATGGGTGTTTTAGAAGGTGTAAGTTCACAGTTTGAAAAATTAGATGAGTATCTTGAGGAAATAAATCAAAAATAGTATTAAAAACGGAAAAAGCATGCTCCATACTGGACCATGCTTTTCTCCGTTCCCAATACTAAGGGATGCACGCGGAAAATTTATTACATTTCCTATTCAATTTCTAAAAAACCAAACTGTTTCTTCTCTGACGAATAATAAACCCGTCTCTTGCAGTTTGAATCGGCTAACTGCGATACAAAATCTTTCTTCTGCATTCATTTCATGCAATGACTAGCTAAAGCAGTTAGTTTCACTTGCACTTTCACAAAATCACTTACAAATTACAAAATACTTTCGTGAACGGAACTTCCACTTTCATTGTTCCTGACGAGTTTTTATCGTCAGCCAAGCTAATTTTCCGCCAAGGCTGTGCATTTCATCGATTGATTATCTTTCCTATCAACCGTGTTTCACCTTGTAATAGTATTATACCACGCTTTCCGATTTTTAAACCATATATTTAAAAATTTTTTTATTAAAGATTCCCACCTAACTTTTTTGCTTAGAATGCGCTATACTATAAGGTAGAGTCTGTAAAAGAAAGGATCAATTCATGGACGAAAATCAGAATATCACGAGAATTTCAAATAACGGTAAGGAATATATTTTAGTGGGTACAGCACATGTATCTAAGCATAGTGCAGAACAAGTAAAAGAAGTTATCGAAAAGGAACAACCAAACGCGGTTTGTATTGAACTGGATGAACAAAGGTTTCAAGCAATTAAAGATGATAATCGTTGGAAGAATATGGACATATTCCAAGTGATCAAAGAAAAGAAAGCCACTCTTTTGCTGATGAATTTAGCCATTTCTTCTTTTCAAAAACGTATTGCTAAGCAATTTGGTATTAAAGCTGGAGAGGAAATGATTCAAGGTATTAAATCGGCAGAGGAAATCGGAGCAGATCTCGTATTAGCTGACCGAAACATTCAAATAACGTTTGCGCGCATTTGGGGTGGAGTAGGCTTTAAGGGTAAATTAATGCTTTTGACACAAGTTATCGGAGGCGTTTTTTCTAAAGAAACCATTTCAGAGGAAGATTTAGAAAAAATGAAATCACAGGATTCTATTCATAGTATGCTAAGTGAATTTACGGAAACTTTTCCAAGACTTAAAAAACCTCTTATTGATGAACGAGATCAGTATTTAGCTCAAAAAATAAAAGAAGCTAAAGGAGAAAAGATTGTAGCTGTATTAGGGGCAGCGCATGTTCCAGGTATAATGGAAGAGATTCACAAGGAACATGACTTGAAGGCGTTATCTACCGTGCCGCCTAAGTCAAAATGGCCTAAAATAATTGGATGGTCCATTCCGTTTGTTATTATCGCATTAATGACGTATACCTTTATGGCCAATCCTGTAGCTGGATGGCAACAGGTAACAAGCTGGTTGTTATGGAATGGTGGTTTTTCAGCACTTGGAGTTATTTTAGCGTTAGGTCATCCGTTAGCTGTTTTAACTGCTCTAATTGCTGCGCCGATCACATCTTTAAATCCATTGATGGCTGCTGGATGGTTTGCTGGTTTTGTTCAAGCATACGTTAAGAAGCCACAAGTATCCGATTTTGAAACATTGTCTGAAGATGTATTTACAGTAAAGGGCTTTTGGAAAAACAAAGTCACACGAGTGTTGCTTATTATTGTGTTTGCTAATTTAGGAAGCTCATTAGGTACAATCATTGCCGGAACAGATGTAATTCGTTTGTTTATTGATAATTTATAAAAATTTGGATTCAATCTTATCGTTGTTAAATAAGACCTTTTCTATTTGGAAAAGGTCTTATTTTTGTACTATAAATATAAAATTTTTTGGGCTGCATTTTAAGGAAAAGTAATTGTTTCTCTAAAGGAGAAGGAAATGTGAATTTTTCTAATCTCGGACAAAAGTAGGAATTACTATTTTAAACTAGAACGTATGTTCTTGTTGTGATATAATAAAATTACCCTCTAAAGAAAGGGGGTGGTAGGTATGGAAGTGGTACTTGCGTTAGTAGCCGTTGGCATAAGCATTTTAGTTGCGGTTATTAATTTAGTAACCGCACTTTTGCATTTCAAGCGGCACAACAAAAAAGACCGTCGCTCTGCCAAGCGACGATCTACGTAATACCCATGGAACGTGAGGGGAGTTTCCTCTCGCGTTCTCTCCATATTCTACTTTTATTATATACTAAATATGCATCCAAAGTAAATGGGTAAGCATAAAAAGGGCGTACTCACCTAGTAAGATCTACGAAGGTTTCTCTGATAGTTGGAAAAGCGAATGTAAAACCAACCTGTATTAACCTTTCTGGAACTACCCAGCGACTTTTTAATAAAAGCTCGGTTTCTGTTCGAAGTGCAATTGCTCCTGCCTCTAGCATCCATTTATTAGCCGGTAAGCCATAGTTCTTCTTCATCACATCTCTTAATTGGCGCATAAATTCTTGATTTGTAACAGGGTTAGGACTGGAACAATTAAACACACCCTCTAAATTTTTTCTATCATGTACAAAGTCTATACTTCTGCTTAAGTCTTCAATATGAATCCAACTAAACATCTGCTTGCCTGTTCCATGTTTCCCACCCAGTCCAAGTTTTACTAAATTTTTATAAGGCGTCATGACGCCACCGTTTGGTCCAAGTACTATCGCAAGCCTTAATGCAATTTGTCTCGTATTTGGCAAGTTAAAGCTAAAAAAGGCTTTCTCCCACTTTTTCCCTACGTCTACAGAAAATCCAGTTCCAATCTCCCCATCTTTTTCTGTCATTGGACGATCCTCTGCGTGACGATAGATCGTTGCTGTGCTGGAATTAATCCAAAGTTCAGGGGGATTCTGACAAGCCTTTATAGCATCGCCTAATATTTTGGTTGTGCCTGTGCGTGACGTTAATATTTCATGTTTATTTTTTTCATTGTATCTACAATTAACTGATTTACCTGCAAGGTTAATGAGTAGATCTGCATTTTCTAAAGCAGCTATTATTTCTTCTTTATGGTTCCAAGTAATCGAAGGTTCATTGCGAGATATGGTGAGTACATCATATCCCAAGCTTTCATATTTATTGACTAAATAACGTCCAATAAAACCAGAACTACCTGCAATGACAACTTTTCTCAATGGTATACACCTCTTCCTTTTTGTTGTAGTATGACATAATTTGGGGGATTATACGAATATTGTGAAAATATAAGTAAATACTTGCATCTTGTTTGTGAATCATTTATCATGTGGTTAATAGTAATTATTAAATTACAAATTACTTGGTTGAATCAGAATTATGAGGAAAGGGCGAGCAATCATGTCTCAAAAACAAGCAGAACAAGAAGCCTTAAAAAATTACGACTCAACTAAATATAAGACACCAGACGGATATACAGCAGATATTGCTATTTTTACGATAATATCTGAAAAAATAGCTGCGAAAGCACCGCCTAATATGACGCTGAAAATAATGCTCATTAAACGTGCTTTAAAAAGCAGTGAGGGAGAAGCTAATATTGAAGGTGGTAAATGGGCTTTGCCTGGTGGGTTTGTAGATGCAATGCAACATGAAACGGCATATATAGCAGCAGAACGAGAATTAAAAGAAGAAACCAATGTCGAAGGGTTATTTCTTAAACACTTTAGTACGTATGATGCGATTAACCGAGATCCACGGGGTTGGATGATTTCCAATGCTTTTTACGCCATAGTGCCAGAGGATAAATTAAAACAAAGACGAGCAGAAGATGATGCGATGGAAGTGGCATTGTTCGATATTGATGAAGTGTTTAAACTTAAACTTGCTTTTGATCATGAAAAAATTATAAAGGACGCATTAGCAGTTATGAAAAGAGAAATGTTACAAACCACTATAGTTCGGAACTTTTTACCGAAGGAATTTACGTTATCTGAACTACAGGGTGTGCTTTTAACATTAGGAGAAGATTCGAGGATAGCGAATGATTCGTTATTTTTTACGAAAATTCCGAAGTTAGCCTTTGTAGAGAAAGTTGTAGATGAAAATGGTGTATATCAAAAAACGAATCGACATTCTTATCGACCTTCACAACTCTATTATTTTAATGATATCAATGTTGATGCTTCTATTTATTTTTAAAAAATGGGGGATGAATATGAATAAACGTGCATTAATTAATATTGATTATACGATGGATTTCGTTTCGCCAAATGGTGCTTTGACATGTGGTGAACCAGGCCAAAAAATTGAAGACGAGATTGTTGCGATAACAAGAGAATTTATTAATAATAAAGATTTTGTAGTATTTGCAGTAGATATTCACGAGAGAAATGATGTATATCATCCTGAAACCAATCTTTTTCCTCCGCATAACATAAAAGGAACAGAAGGTAGAAAATTATATGGAAGCTTAGAAAAGCTACAACAATCATCTATCTCCCTAGAGCATGTTTATTATATGGATAAAACGCGCTACTCAGCTTTTGCTGGAACAGATTTAGAACTAAAACTTCGTGAAAGAGAAATTAATGAAGTACATCTAGTGGGTGTGTGTACAGATATTTGTGTGTTACATACAGCGATAGATGCCTACAATAAAGGCTTTCAAATTAAAATCTATAAGGATGCTGTCGCTTCCTTCAACGCATTAGGACATGAGTGGGCACTTGGACATTTTGAACACACACTTGGAGCGACGATTGTATAAATTAAAATCAGCTTGGGGGATTTAAACTATGAGTTATGCAGATGATAGCTTGATGTTACATACAGATTTATATCAAATTAATATGGGTGAAACCTATTGGAGAGACGGGATTGATAAGCGAAAGGCTGTCTTTGAAGTCTATTTCCGTCGAATGCCCTTTAATAATGGATATGCAGTTTTTGCTGGATTAGAGCGAGTATTAGAATTTATTAGTAATTTTGGTTTTACTGAAAGTGATCTAGCTTATTTACGCGAAGAAGGCCAATTTGGTGAGGATTATTTGGCATATTTGAAGGAATTACGCTTTACAGGAACTATTAGATCAATGGAAGAAGGCGAATTAGCCTTTGCAAATGAGCCAATGCTTCGCGTGGAAGCTCCTTTGATAGAAGCACAGTTAATTGAAACTCCCTTACTTAATATTGTAAATTACCAAACACTAATCGCAACAAAAGCAGCAAGAATTAAGCAAGTATTAGGTGAAGAGGCTGTAATGGAGTTTGGTACTAGAAGAGCGCATGAACTAGATGCAGCAATTTGGGGTACGAGAGCGGCTTATATTTCTGGTTTTGTGGCGACAAGTAACGTTAGAGCTGGTAAAAAGTTTGGCATTCCTGTTGCAGGAACTCATGCACATGCTATGGTTCAAGCTTATATTGATGAGTACACGGCTTTTAAAAAATATGCGGAAACACACAGGGACTGTGTATTTCTCGTAGATACCTACGATACCCTTCGTTCTGGGGTTCCAAATGCGATCAAAGTTGCCAAGGAATTTGGAGACAAAATTAATTTTAGAGGCATAAGGTTAGATAGTGGAGACTTAGCCTTTTTATCTAAAAAAGCACGAAAAATGTTAGATGATGCTGGGTTTCCTCAAGCAAAAATTATTGCTTCAAATGATTTAGATGAATATACCATTATGAACTTAAAAGCTCAGGGAGCTCAAATTGATATATGGGGAATCGGCACTAAGCTTATCACAGCATATGATCAAGCGGCATTAGGTGGGGTATATAAATTAGTATCTATTGAAAATGAGAACGGAGAAATGACAGATACGATTAAGATATCTGCTAATCCGGAGAAAGTAACGACTCCAGGGCTAAAACGAGTTTACCGTATTATTGATAAGGAAGATGGGCATGCAGAAGGGGATTATATTGCCTTAGCAAATGAAAATCCTGAAGAACAACAACGTTTAAAAATGTTCCATCCGGTGCATACATACATTAGTAAGTTTGTTTCCAATTTTACCGCAAAGGATCTACATGTAGATGTGGTAAAGAACGGAGAAATCGTTTATAAGACTCCGGCATTACAGGATATTCAGGCGTTTTTGCAGAAAAATTTGATCGTCTTATGGGAAGAATACAAACGTACAATGAACCCAGAAGAATACCCAGTAGACCTTAGTCAAGCTTGCTGGGACAACAAAATGAATTTAATTAAAGAAGTAAAGGCAAATGCAAAAAAGCAAATAAATTTAAAAGGAGAGAGGTAAAACATGCGTCCCTTACAACAAGAAATCATTGATACCTTAAAGGTTAGCCCTACTATTGATGTGGAAGAAGAATTTAGACGAAGTGTAGACTTTCTAAAAGCATATTTGAAAAAACATCCTTTTCTAAAAAGCTTAGTATTAGGTATTTCAGGCGGCCAAGATTCTACGCTCAGTGGCTATATATGCCAGACTGCAATTAATGAATTAAATGAAGAAACAGCTTCAAATGATTATGCGTTTATTGGTGTACGCCTTCCATATGGAGAACAAGCAGATGAAGATGATTGTCAAGAGGCGCTAAGCTTTATTCAGCCATCAAAGGTTGTTCGCGTAAATATAAAGTCAGCTGTTGATGCGAGCATCCAAGCGGTAGAGTCTGAGTTAGGTAAAATAAGTGATTTTATAAAAGGTAATACAAAAGCCAGAGAAAGAATGAAAGTGCAGTTTGATCTTGCTGCCTCTACCTCCGGATTAGTTGTTGGAACAGATCATGCAGCTGAAGCTGTGACGGGTTTTTATACAAAGTATGGAGACGGGGCTGCTGATATATTACCGTTATATCGACTAAATAAGCGCCAGGGTAGAGCTATCCTAAAATCTTTAGGGTGTCCTAAGCGTTTATATACAAAATTACCAACTGCGGATTTGGAAGATGATAAACCTCTAATTCCTGATGAAGTAGCACTAGGTGTATCTTATGCAGCAATTGACGATTACTTAGAAGGAAAAGAAATTGCAGAAAAAGATGCAGAAACGATAGAAAGCTGGTATGTCAAAACAAGACATAAGCGAAAAGATCCAGTAAGTGTATTTGATGACTGGTGGAAATAATAATGTAAAAGGAATGAGACTCCACGTTCATTCCTTTTGTAAGGTTTAAACGATTTTTGCTAAGTTTCTTAACTTGTAGCTATAAATTGAGCTTCTCAAAAAAACGATAACCTACCAAAGTCTAAGTGATGTCAAGCTCTCAAACAATGAAGGAAGCATTGATTATTTGACTATATATAGTAATTCATGATACATTTATCTCGAATTCAAAGTAATTAAATTCTTATCTAGGAGATGAGTAGATGAATGGTTTAAAAGGAATGCACCATGTAACTGCTATCACAAGCAGTGCTGAAAAAAACTATCAATTTTTCACATATACATTAGGCATGCGTCTAGTAAAAAAAACAGTTAATCAGGATGATATACAAACCTATCACTTGTTTTTTGCGGACGACAAAGGGAATCCCGGAACAGATATGACTTTTTTTGATTTTCCAGGTATCCCTAAAGGTACACACGGAACAAATGAAATTTATAAAACAGGCTTTCGTGTTCCAAGTGATGAAGCTATCTACTATTGGGAGAAGCGTTTTGATCGTTTAAATGTGAAACATTCTGGAGTAAAAGAGCAATTTGGCAAGAAGGTTATTTCATTTGTTGATTTTGATGAGCAAAACTATCAGCTTGTTTCAGATGAATTAAACGATGGTGTTGCATCGGGGAAAGCGTGGGAGGATGGTCCAATTCCTTTAGAATATGCAATTACTGGGCTTGGACCATTATTTATCCGGATTCAGGATTTTAATTATTTTAAGCAAGTGATGGAAAAAGTTCTGATGTTTATCGAAATTGATAAGCATAGCGGACAACATCTGTTTGAAGTCGGTGAAGGTGGAAATGGTGCGCAAGTAATTGTAGAAGAAAATGTTGTATTACCAGCTGCTCAACAAGGCTTTGGCACCGTACATCATGCTGCTTTTAGAGTTGATGATAAAAAAACATTAGATGCTTGGGACGAGCGATTTAAAGGATTTGGACTTCAAACGTCAGGGTTTGTAGATCGCTTTTTTTTCAAATCCCTTTATACACGCGTAGCTCCACAAATTTTATTTGAACTTGCTACGGATGGCCCTGGATTTATGGGAGATGAACCTTACGAAACATTAGGTGAAAAATTATCTCTGCCACCATTTCTAGAGAACAAACGTGAAGAAATAGAAAGCATGGTCCGCCCTATTGATACGGTGAGAAGTACAAAAAATATCGAAAAAGAATATGAATAAGTAGGAGAGGAGCCAGCAAATGAATTTGCTGGCTCCTTTTTAAAACAGTGAACAAGGTTCAATAAATACAAAAAACCATCAGAGCTATAAAAAAGCTCCGATGGTTTCACTTTATTATACATTATCCTTTTACAGAGCCCATCATACCAGCTACAAAGTAACGTTGCATTAAGAAAAACACTAATGCTGTAGGTAAGGTAGCAATTACGATGGCAGTCATAATGACACCATAATCCGGTGTATATCCGGCACCTAAATTAGAAATCAACAAAGGTATTGTTTGATTCTCAGGTGATTGTAAAACAACTAACGGCCATAAATAGTTATTCCAGCTATTCATAAAAGCAATAATTGCAGCCGCAGCATAAGTTGTCTTCATAGTTGGTACATAAATTCGGAAGAAGATTCCTAATTCACTTAACCCATCAATTCTTCCTGCTTCTACTAATTCTTTAGCAAACATCTTCGTGTTTTGTCTAAAGAAAAAGATGAAAAATGCTGTGATAATAGTTGGTAAAAATGCAGCTGCTAAAGTATCTAGCCCAATTAATGGAGCATCTGCAGATATTCTACCAAATAAACGATACAACGGGATCATAATTGCAGCGAATGGAATCATCATCGATAAGATTAAGATATTGAAGATCATATCCTTGCCTTTTGTTCGATAAATTTCAAATCCATAACCTGCTAATGAACCAATAAGTAGCGTTAGAACAGTTGTGATTATCGCAATAACAAAGGAATTCCACAAGGCAGTTCCAATCCTGGTGCTTTCCAGTAAATTATTTAAATTTTCCATTAAATGCAACCCAGGGATAAGTCTACCTCCTGTTACATCAACAGATTTGTTGGTCATACTTACTAACATCCATAAAAATGGGAAAATAGAGACCAAGGCTGCGGTGCTTAGAAACAAATATGTGAAAATTCTTTTTAATTTTTTCAATCTCGATCACCTGCCACTTTAAATTGGATGAAGGATAAAAGAATAACTAAGATCAAAATAACATAAGACACAGTAGCTGCATAACCAAAGTCTGGTGTATATTCAAACGATAAATTGTAAATGTACATTGATATCGTCATCGTTGCGTTACCAGGTCCTCCACTTGTAATGTTCATTACTTCATCGAATAGTTGAAGTGTACCAATGGTTGATACGATCGAAGTAAATAAGATAATTGGTTTTAACAAAGGAATAGTTATAAAGAAAAATTGTTGTATGGCTGTAGCACCATCAATTTTAGCTGCTTCATACAATGCCTTATCAACATTTTGTAAAGCTGATAGATAGAAAATCATGTTATATCCGGTCCATCTCCAAGTAATTGCAATTACTATCGTGATTTTCGCTAGAAGTGGATCTGACAGCCAATTTAATGGTTCGGCAATGATATTTAAATCTACTAAAAAATCATTAATTAGACCATTATTTCCGAATAGATATTTAAAAATAACCGCATAAGCTACGAGAGAAGTAACCGCTGGTAAAAAGATAGCTGTTCGGAAAAACCCCTTAAACTTCAATGTAGGATCATTTAATAAAACGGAAAATATTAATGCTAAAACAATCATTAATGGTACCTGAATTAACAGGTATATAACCGTATTCGTTAAAGCAGTAATGAATGTCGGATCATTAAATAATCTTACATAGTTATCCAATCCAACAAATTCCAAATTAGCACCCATACCAGATTGCAGGGATAATATTAATGCTTGCGCCATTGGATAGAAATAAAATAACGAAATACCTAACACGGATAAAATGATAAATAACCAGCCAATGTTTTTCTTTTTAAATCGTTGCATAAATGTACTTTGATGCTTTGGATTAGGCTTATCTGTAGTTTGAGTCATTGATCCCCCTCCTCACGGAACTGATTAATGGTAAAGAAAGCCCCAGTAAGGGCGGGCTAAACAATTTACAGTTTAGCCTGCTTCCCTAGGGCTCTTACCTTCTTATTTAAATTGGTTTTCAGCTTGAGCTTGTGCATCTGTCAACATTTCATCTAAATCTTTACCATCTAAATATTGTTGAATTTCAGCTGATAAAATATCTTCAATACCATATGTGTTCATGCCGTAATCTACTTGTGGAATGTCTTCCATCCATTGTGAGAAGTCATAAACTACTTGTTGACCATTGAAAAATTCATTTTCAAATTGATAAGCGTCACCTTCAGATGCAGGCTTGTATGTTCCAATTGCACCAACTTCTGTAACAAGGTCTTGATAGAATTCTACATTTGAACCAAACGTTTCGCCTAAGAATTCAGCTGCAGCTTCTTTTCCATCTATATTAAGCACATAGAATGAGCTACCACCTTGGTTTGATGCGTTTGCAGCACCTTCCATATCTAAGCGTGGTGTTGGAGCTACTCTCCAAAGCCCAGATTGAGACTCTTCTGCTTCAACACTTGGAGCAATCCAGTTACCTACAGGTACTGATGCTGTATCTCCACTGTTAAATGAAGCTAAGAATTGACTCCAGTCTGAGTGTAAGTTTGCTAAATCATTATTCAGTAAAGCTTTATAATTTTCTAAAGCCATCTTTAATGCTTCATTATCTTCTAATTGAATGCTACCATCTTCTGTAGTGTACCATGCACCTGTTGTTTGCATCATAACACGTAGAATACCTAAGTCATTAGGGTCAAGTGAAAGCATTGCTTTTCCTGTTTTTTCTTTTACGTCTGTTGCGATTTCGATATATTCAGTCCAAGTAATGTCAACTAAATCTTCATGTGAATAACCAGCTTCTTCAAGGTAATCTGTACGATAGAAAAGACCAGTTACACCAGTGTCAAATGGTAAACCATATTGTGCGCCATCAAGACTAGTAGGTGCTATTTTATAATCAGCAAAATCTTCTGTATTAAAGTAATCACCAATTGCATAAAATGCATCTGGATAAGATTGCAAGAAACTTTGAGCACGTTGATCCTCAATTAATACGATGTTTGGCATACCCTTCATTGTTCCTGAACTTAAACCAGTATTTAGACGTTGAACGATATCATCCTGAGCATTTTCAATAATTTCTAAATTAAATTCTTCATTATCATAATGTTCTAAAGCTAGGTTTAGGGCTGCAATGTTGAAGTTTACGTCCCAAGCCCATGCAGTAAGTTCTGCTCCTTCGCCTTCAGAAGCCTCACTGCCTTCTGCATCGTCATTACCTTCTGCATTGTCAGAACCTTCGTCGTCTCCTGAACATGCTGTTAGTACTAACGCTGTGAATAGTGCTAACATAAGTAACCATAATTTTTTTGATAGTGTTTTTTTCACTGATAAAACCCCCTATTATTTTTTTCTTAGTGATGAAATCGTTTTCAACACTGTAATGAAATTGTAACAAAAAAAACTACAGATCACTTGGATGATCTTTAGCAAAAAATAAAATTATTTTTAGACAAGAAAAAAGTCTGGTTTTAATGGTACTTTCTTTAGATTGAATCAATTCGCTATATAAAGAAAGTACCATTTAAGTTTGTTCATCGTTAACTGGAAGCTTAATTATAACTCGGGTTCCTTTAGATAATTCACTTGTTATTTCGACGCCATAATTTTTCCCGTATCGCAATTGAATTCTTTCGTGAACGTTTTTCACCCCTATTCCGCTAAATAATTGTCTTTTTTCTTTTGACTTAATGGTATTGTTAGCAATTCTTTCAGAAATCATACCATCGCCATTATCAATAATTTCACATACGAGTTTTTCTTCTTTCTGTGCAATTAATATTTGAATATAACCACTCTTTTTTTTCGTGAATGCGTGAAAAAATGCATTCTCAATAAACGGTTGGATCACTAACTTAGGTAAATAGAGATCTAGACAATCCGGTGAAACTAAATAGTTTACTTTAATTCTTTCGCCATAGCGGGCTTGATTTATTTGAACATAGCTTTTTAAATTTTCAAGTTCTTGTTCTACTGTTATTGTTTCATCCGCATTGCTTATCGAACTTTGAAGTAAAGAGATAAAGGAATCAATTGTGTCAGAAGCTGTTTCTTTCTTTTCTTGCTTAATCATAAATTTAATGGAGGCCAATGTATTGTAAATAAAATGCGGACTTATTTGATGCTGTAATGCTTCTAACTCCGCTTTACGCTGTTTTTCCTGTGTTTTCATTAAAATCTGCACGTAATCCTGTAGTTCATTTAACATATAATTAAAGGCGTTCGCTATTTTTCTAGTTTCATATCCCCCTGTCACTTTTAAGGGTTTATTAAATTGATATCTAGCCATATCTGAAATTTGGTGGACAAGATTACTAATAGAGTTCGTCATTCTTCGCAAAATTAAAAATGCTACAAGCACTGATAAACTAACAATAGCAATGCTTATAAGAATAATTTCATTTGTATCTGTAACATTTTCAGCTACTGTTTCTTGATCAATTAGATTAATCAGATAGATATCAAGACTGGGGATGTATTCAGAAAGAAAGATATAGTCTTGATCAAAAACATTCACCTGTTGATATTCCGCATCTAAATTTTCGAAATCTTCCGCATAGCTTAACAGTTGCGGTGAAGTCTCTCCAATTCGTTCATCTTGGTTGCTAGAAATAATTTTACCAGTAGGTGTTACGAGTAAGACATTGTTACCAACACCAGTATAACTTTCGTAAAATTCTTTAAGGTCAGGTTCAGTTAATGAAAAAAATAAATATCCATAAATATAACCTGTTTTTAATTTCAATGCTTTTGAAGCAATAATCATCGGTACCCCATTGGTTAACTCAGAATCCTCATATTGGTAAACAATTTCATTCGGACTATTTTCGACCCTTTCGATCATAGGATCATTCATCAGTGTATGCCCATTGATTTGCCATTTAATATAATTCATATTAAAAATATCATTACTATTACTCATAATAACCATGTTCGTATCATCAGGGTCTACTTCTGAATAAATTCTATCCATTTCGTCCGTCATATAAAAATAAAACGTAGACTTATCAACAGCATTGTCGTGATCTTCTAAAAGTAATTGTTTGATTGTCCCATTTGTATCAACCTCTAAAGAAGCAGAGACAATGGAATCGGTAAAGGAATTAAACCTCTGCGTGATTTGATCCATGACTTTTGAATTGGTGATACTAAAGGTATCGATAAATAAATTACTCGACATCCGAATACTGCTATAGGTGATGAATAAAGAAACAGCTATTATACTAATAACCATTACTAAGAAGAATTTAATAAATAAATTATTTGCTTGTACAAAACGAATTAGTTTTTTCATAGGTTGTCCTCAATTCATTTTCTGGTTTTCTTTACGATAAGTACGAGGTGACTTTGCAGTAACTTTTCTAAATACTTTAGTAAAATAACTTGCATCGGAATACCCTACTGCTTCGCTAATAGCAGAAATAGACATATCTGATGACTCCAACATTTGCATGGCATTTTTTATGCGAACACGATTCACATACTCACTGAAGCCTTCCTGGTGATGCTTGCTAAAGTAACTGGATAAATATGATGGGTTAAAGTGAAAATGGTCCGCCAATGTTTGTAAGGATAGATGGTTATCATAATGCTCTTCTATATAATCTAAAAGAAGCTGGATTTTTGTTGTTGTTTCTTTGTTAAAGGGTAGTAGCATGGTTTCTACCTTTTCTAAAAAGGCATCAATAATGGCTATTGCTTCTCCCACATCAAAGGCGTCATTGATATCAGAAAACAATGTATATTTCTCTGATTCAAGCTCTTCCATTTCATAGCCCATGTTTCCTAATAGAACGATAATATTAAACATAATATTTTCTAACCAGGATTTAAATTCGAATACCTCTGTATCGTGTTGATTAGATAAAATTCCAATATTCTTATTTACATAAATAAAAGCATCTTGAAATTGCTTCCGTTTAAATAAATAAATCATATGATTTAAATCAAAATCAAAGGTACTTGTTTCTGGTTGTGGCAATTCATCGTATAAGAGATAAGGTTTATTTGGCAAATAGTAATGGTATTGCTGTAATTTTAGATGATCTTCTTCGAATGTTTGCTTTAACTCTTCTATCGATGAAAAAGCCTTGCTTAAAATCCATTTAACCTTGGAGGGAGTTTGTTGTGTTTTATTACTTAACTCTTTCACTATATTTTTCAAAGTGCTTAAATCGCTCTCGGGAAGATTTACTAACAGGACTATACTTGTATCGTGAAGTGGAATCTCTGCATGTGTATTTTCTATGTCCATATTCATTGAATCGGTAATTGTTTGAATGGATGGCGTTGCTGGCGTATTTTCCTTCCAAAAAACTTCAAGCAAAACAAAAGTATTATACGAAAAATGCTGTCTAAGTAAATCCATTTCCCTGATAGACTGATAGCCTTGGACAGCTTTTACTAAAGCATTTTTAATGGTAGCTGTGTTGTCTACTGTGTTGGTCGACTTCTGTTGTTTTTGCGTTATACGCTTTAGAGTCTGTAATAATTCCTCTGGATTTAACTTAGGCTTGAGAATATAATCGGCCACTCCATTTTGGAAGGTTTGTCTCACATAATCAAAATTTTCAAAGCTGCTTAAAACAATAATTTCGGTATCGGGATTTACTTCTTTTACTTGTTTTACTAGTTCTATACCATCCATACCTGGCATAACGATATCGGTAATCAAAATATGAGGATGGTGTTCATGGATTAATTCCATAGCTTCTTCTCCGTTAGAAGCTTCGCCAATTATTTTGTACCCTTCATTTTCCCATTCTATATAATTAATAATTCCTTGCCGAATTAACATTTCGTCATCTACAATTAGAATTTTATAAAAATCTTTCATTGCTATATTAGTCCTCCTCATGCTAGGATTCAGATAAGTTTTCTGCTTTCATAAGCTTTTTAATTTCTATCATAACAAACCATTGAAGCATGTTCGATAAAAAGATTAAAAAAAGATAGTGGGATAGCTTAAGATGAAGGACTATAATAATTTTTTTTTAATAATGTAAATGCAATTTCTTTTGCAACTCTCCATAAAGGAGCGTATAATTCTTTTGAAAACGTAACCAAGAAGGGAAAAGGTGATAGCATGAAATTCAAACCATTAAGTGATAAAATTCCAAAGATGTTGCACGGAGCGGATTATAACCCAGAACAATGGGAAAAGTATCCAGAAGTTTTAGCAGAAGATATTCGATTAATGAAGTTGGCAAAATGTAACGTCATGTCTGTGGGGATATTTTCATGGACAAAATTAGAACCAGAAGAAGGGAAATTCACCTTCGAATGGATGGATCAATTATTAGACACTTTTCATGAAAATGGAATCTATGCTTTTTTAGCAACGCCGACTGGGGCAAGGCCAGCATGGATGTCTGAAAAATATCCAGAGGTATTGCGCGTTGGGGCTGATCGAGTACGGAATTTACATGGCTTAAGACATAATCATTGTTATACTTCACCAGTCTATCGTGAAAAAACAGAGATAATGAATACTAAATTAGCAGAACGATACGCAGACCACCCAGCAGTTATTGGTTGGCATGTATCAAATGAGTATGGTGGAGAATGTCATTGTGATTATTGTCAGGATGCTTTTCGAAATTGGTTGAAAGAGAAATACCAATCCTTAGACGCGTTAAATCATGCTTGGTGGACAACTTTCTGGAGCCATACATATACAAGCTGGTCACAGGTTGAATCCCCAGCACCACAGGGTGAAACAATGGTGCATGGTCTAAATTTAGATTGGAAACGTTTTGTCACAGATCAAACATTGGACTTTTATCGTCATGAATTGAAACCGTTAAAGTCTGTCGAACCAAAGCTTCCAGCAACAGCTAATTTTATGGAAACCTTTGAAGGATTAAATTATGCAAAATTTGCTGATGATATCGATTTTATTTCGTGGGATTCTTATCCGACATGGCATGACCAAGGCGATGAATCTTATCGTGCGGCATATACAGCCATGAATCATGATTGGTTCCGTTCTTTAAAAGACGGGCAACCATTTTTCTTGATGGAAAGTACTCCAAGCTTAACCAATTGGCAGCCGATTAGTAAGCTGAAAAAGCCAGGGATGCATGTGTTGTCTTCTTTACAAGCAGTAGCACATGGTTCAGACTCTGTTCAGTATTTTCAGTGGCGCAAAAGCCGAGGCTCCAGTGAAAAGTTTCACGGTGCTGTAGTTGATCATGTTGGTCATGAAAATACGAGAGTTTTTAAAGAGGTAGGAGAATTAGGAGAAGGTCTTTCCAAATTAGATGAGATAGTAGGTACGACAGTGGACGCTGAAGTCGCCATTATTTTTGATACTGAAAATCGTTGGGCAGTTAAAGATGCGCAAGGACCTAGAAATATTGGTGTGCATTATGAGCGTACGGTAACAGAGCATTATCAGGCTTTTTGGGAGCAAGGAATCGCAGTCGATGTAATTGATTCAGAAAAGGACCTTTCCAAATATAGATTAGTCATAGCACCAATGTTATATATGGTAAGAGACGGCGTTGGAGAAAGCATTGAAAAGTTTGTTGAGAACGGCGGTAATTTTGTAGCAACATATTGGTCAGGCATTGTAAATGAAACAGACCTTTGTTTCATTGATGGGTTCCCGGGGCCACTTCGCAAGACACTTGGTGTGTGGTCAGAAGAAATTGATGGCTTATATGACGGTGAAGTTAATACAATTAAAGCCGTAGGAAATAATTCGTTTGGTCTCCACGGAGAGTTTGAGGCTAAGGAATTGTGTGATCTTATCCATTTAGAAGGAGCAGAAGCACTAGCAACTTACGGCGATGATTTTTATGCAGGCCGACCTGCACTTACGTTAAATCATTTTGGTAAGGGAAAAGCTTATTATATTGCATCAAGAAATGATCATGCATTTAATCAAGCTTTTTTCACAAAATTAGCAGATGAACTTGAATTAAAACGTGCGATTGATGGTCCATTACCGAAGCATGTGAGTGCACAAGTTCGTACAGATGGTAAGACAGACTTTTTGTTCTTGATGAATTTTTCCAATCAAGCTCAAGAAATTAAATTAAATGGAGAATACCAAGATATATTAAGTGGTAATACGGTAAAAGATTCAATTTCATTAGAAGGATTTGCGGTAAGCATTTTTAAAAAGTAAATGCGTATCATCTTAAATGATAGTAGCTTTCGGTTTTAAATCTTATAAATAATAAAAAATGGCGGGTTAAATTGATTTGTAATTTAATCCGCCATTTCTATTGGTATGAAACGAACAAAGATAGGAAGTGATTATACTTACTCAGCATTTACCTGTAAAGGCTTTTTCTTACTGAATATTTTCAATATAAACATAACGATTAAATACATAATCAAGACATTCAATGCAAAAGTAGCAGGATTAATTGCTAAACCAGCATTTCCATTAAAAAAGTTACTGAAGAACCATTCACTCTGAGGTTCTCGCTGATAAATCGTTACAAATTTTAGTGGGAAACCAAAAGCGTACCCTCCGAATCCTTCATTTAAAAAATTGCTTGGTAAAAAAAGCGGTATAAATAGACAGAATAGAAAACTCCAGGTCATATACTTCTTATTTAATTTTTTCAGGAAAATCCCTCCGTTGGATGTAGCCCTCATTACTTGATAAAAACATTTAAATACAAAAAAGAATTTTGAAGAAAAATTTATTATTTCCACTCTATTTTTAATGACGGTCTATATTATTCGGTGTTGCGACCTTCTTCTTGTTAATGAAAGAAGATTGCATATGTGAAGAACCCAACGATGAGTATAATAAGTAATATTCCGGTTCCCTTCCAACCGAGCGCACCTACTAAATCCACAAGCCCTCCGCTACTTGCTCTATTAGTAGCATCACCTAGATTCCCCATAGGATTGCCTCTTAATTCCTTTTACCTTAGTTAAAAAATTTGTTTTTTTGAATAGGAAGTGTAGGGGAAAATAGAAAATAAGAATGTTTAGTACTATCCCCATATCCATGCTTATACTGCCCCCTGAAAATAGGTTTGGAAGTAAAAATTTTGCTCCAGCTTCGTTATAAACAGTTAGAAAGTTAAGTGGAAATCCATATGTGTAAATATAACGAGAGGAATGCTGGACTGCAGGAGCAAAGTCAGGAATTAAGATAACAAATAAAACTACGAATCCAATAGAAAGGGATAGAATGAATTTGTCTATAGAACCCTTTCCCCAACCCATTCTTCTATATAGGAAAAAGACTATAATAAGTGCAGCAATAGCTCCAGTTCCACTAAAATAACTTTCTGCCTTTTCTCCGATAAGGGGGTAATAAATCATATAACTAATGATGCTTAATACCACACTAAGCAAAAGAAATATAAAGGTAAATCGAAATAATTCTAAAACTAATCTCACTTTTTCTCATCCTTCCTAAAACCTTCTTTCAATGATTTCCATCTTTTGTTTCATTTTACCATAATAATGCCATCTATTCTTTTGTTTTTTATTGGTTTAGCAAGTTTTAAGGGGAATATAGCTTCATCACAGAACATAAAAAGGCAATCCAGCTAAGGGTACAAGCATTACTCTTGTAAACCTTAACCGAATTGCTAAATTCAAGGTGTTGTTACTATCTAGTGGGGGAGGCTTTATTTGTCTCATAGAAGCTCTTATCTCTCATGATGATTTTTCTTTTTTTATAAATGACGGTGAGAAAAGAGGAGGTGATAACAAGCATAATTCCGATGATTTGTAAAAAGTTCAATGCATCTCCAAAAATCAATACACCAACAAACACTGCGACAATTGGTTCCATCGCTCCTAAAATCGCTGCTTTACTCGATTCAATGTAGGTTAAGCCTAACGTATATAAGATATAAGCAAGTATGGTCGATATGATGGCAACTCCAAAAATATTTAGCCAAACATCGACAGATTCAAATGCATTCACTTTTTTCCACACGCCGCTTGTCGGGAAAATAAATAAACTTCCCATCAACAAAGCATAACCAGTAATCGTTAAAGAGTTATATTGCCAGCTAACGAATTTACCTATAATACTATATAGCGCACAAAAAAACGCAGACAGTAACCCTAAAACAATACTGATAATTGGAATGGAAAGTCCTCCAATAGGTATTAGCTTGATGGCTAAAGACAATCCTACTAATGTGAGCATAAGTGAAACCGTCTTTCTTTTCGTGATTTGCTCTTTAAAAATAATTCTTGATAAAATCGCTACAAAAACTGGTGAAGTATACAGTAAAACTACTGCGAATGAAAGGGAGGTCTGCTCCATAACGGTAAAATAACACCAATTAAAAATAACAATACTCACAACACCTAAACCGATAAAATGTGGGATGTGTTTTAATTGAATGCGTAAATGTTTTCGGGAGAAGATACTCATAAATAAGAATAATATAAGCGTGGCGCTTGTTAGTCTGACGGTGACAATTTCCCATGCTGTAAAACCATGATCATATAAAGATTCTACAAATAAACCAGTTAATCCCCAGAAGCTGGCACCTAAAATTGTTACGAGGTATGCTGCGTAATTCCTCATACTTTCACCTTCTTTTCTCTCTATTTTTAAAGGCTTCCGTACAATATGATATTGCTAAGTTTCTCTCTATTTATAAAATAATCGAAGTAGGCAAATTATAACATACCAATGTATATAGTAAACCTGTGATTAGTATGGGCTAAACGAGACTGTTCATTATTTTGGGCACAGGATGAAGTATTCCCAAATTAAAACATTCTTCATATTAAACTTGACGTTTATGTGAGGTATTCGATAAAATAAAGTTGTTCCACACAGAAGAATTAAGTTCCGTATTGTGGAACTAATGTAAGGAGGAAACTTATGACCCAAGTTCAGTCAGTGGATCGAACACTTTCTATTTTAGAGATACTAGCAGCAAATTCTGAGGGTTTACGGCTTACGGAATTGTCGAAAGAAATGGATCTTGCAAAAAGTACCGTTCATCGACTATTGAAAACGTTAATCTCAAAGGGTTATGTGCAGCAAAATGAAAAAAATGGAACCTATCAATTAGGTTTACAATGT
This sequence comes from Saliterribacillus persicus, assembly GCF_003337485.1. Lineage (GTDB taxonomy): Bacteria > Bacillota > Bacilli > Bacillales > Amphibacillaceae > Saliterribacillus > Saliterribacillus persicus. The sequence goes on along the minus strand of NZ_QPJJ01000004.1, from coordinate 212,419 downwards.
CTTGTTTTAGCAAGTTCATTATTAAATAATTTAGATATTCGTACGGTAGCTAAAGAGGCTTTACATACTTTAGCGGAAAGTGCTAAGGAAGTTGTCCACTTATGCCTTCATGATAAAAATGAAGTCGTTTACATTGATAAAGTAGAGAGCAATCAAACGCTTCGAATGTATTCGCAAATTGGAAGAAGAGCATATATGCACTGTACGGGAGTAGGGAAAGTCTTGTTATCTGGCTTTACTCAGGATGAAGTGGAGCAAATGGTAGCGAATAAAGGCTTACCAAAGTTTACAGAAACAACGATTACGAATAAAGATGAGCTTTTTCATGAACTAACAATGATTAAAGAAAAAGGCTATGCGATCGATGAGCAGGAGCATGAAAATGGGATTCGTTGCATTGCCGCTCCGATATTTAATCATGATCATCAAGTAGTTGCGGCCATCAGTATTGCGGGACCTACCGAAAGAGTAACAAAGGAAAGAGTAGAAGGACTTCTTGCCGAAGAAATACTAAAGCAGAGTAAGCTTATATCCCAAAGGTTAGGATATGTAAAAAAATAAATAGAAGGGCATGGTGTAAATGAAGATTACAAAGGTTGAGACATTTATTGTTCCGCCGAGATGGTGTTTTGTAAAGGTTGAAACAGATGAAGGAATCACAGGGTGGGGAGAGCCTGTGATTGAAGGAAAAGCAGCGACAGTAGAAGCTGCAGTACTTGAATTAGCGGATAATTTGATTGGAAAGGATCCACTTCGAATTGAAGATCATTGGAATGTGATGTACCGGGCAGGTTTTTATCGCGGAGGTCCTATTTTAATGAGTGCCATTGCTGGATTAGATCAAGCATTGTGGGATATCAAAGGGAAATATTTCGATGCACCAATTTATCAATTGTTAGGTGGTGCTTGCAGAGAATCGATTCGTGTCTATTCCTGGATTGGCGGGGACCGTCCTAGTGATGTAGGAACTGCAGCGAAACAAGTGGTTGATGCAGGATTTACTGCAGTGAAAATGAATGGTACAGAGGAGCTTCAATATGTAGATTCCTATGAAAAGGTTGATCGCGTTGTGGAGCGGATTGCTTCTGTGCGTGAAGCAGTAGGAGATTATATTGGAATTGGCATTGATTTTCATGGGCGAGTTCATAAACCAATGGCAAAAATTTTAGTCAAAGAACTCGAAGCTTTTCGTCCAATGTTTATTGAAGAGCCGGTATTACCAGAAAACAATGAAGCGTTAAGAGAGATCACCAAACATACAGCTATCCCGATTGCAACAGGAGAAAGAATGTACTCTCGTTGGGATTTTAAGCCATTATTTGAATCTGGTTACGCTGATATTATTCAACCTGACTTATCTCATGCAGGTGGAATAACTGAAGTGAAAAAGATCGTTTCTATGGCAGAGGCTTATGATATAGCGGTAGCACCGCATTGTCCATTAGGTCCGATCGCTTTAGCTGCATGTCTCCAGGTGGACGCTACTGCACATAACGCTTTTATTCAGGAGCAAAGCCTTGGTATTCACTACAATAAAGGCAATGATTTATTAGATTATATTACGGATAAATCTGTGTTTGATTATCACGATGGGCATGTTTCCATCCCTCAAGGGCCTGGTTTAGGAATCAATATAAACGAAGAAAAAGTAAAAGAAATGGCGAAAGAAGGGCACCGTTGGAGAAATCCAGTATGGCGTCATAAAGATGGAACTGTTGCAGAATGGTAAAGGAAGCCAAGCTCGATGTCGTGACCATTGGTGAAAGCATGGCGCTATTTACTCCAGATATGCCAGGGAAAATGAGGTATGCTGGGAATTTTTCAAGAAAATTTGCAGGTGCCGAGACAAATGTTGCAATTGGCTTAAATCGATTAGGTTTTAAAGCGGGCTGGATAAGTAAAGTTGGAGCGGATGAATTAGGTGAAGGACTTCTTTCCTTTGTTAGAGGGGAAGGTGTAGACGTTTCCCAAGTGAAAAGGCACGATAAAGCACCCACAGGTATTTATTTTAAAGAATTGCGGCATGATCAAGATGTAAGAGTTTATTACTACAGGGCAGGATCTGCTGCGAGCACGCTAATACCGAATGATATTAACGAGGACTATATCGCTAAAGCGAAATACCTTCATATTACTGGTATCACACCAGCTTTAAGTACGTCTTGCTATGAAACAATTATTCACGCAATCCACCTAGCAAAAAAACATCACGTAAAAGTGATTTTTGATCCGAATATCCGAATGAAGTTGTGGAACGAGGAACAAAAAGCGAAGGAAGTTCTTTTAGAAATAGCAGCAAAATCGGATGTTGTGTTACCAGGAATGAGTGAAGCGAAATTTTTATACGGAGAAAATGGTAGCTCAGAGTATGCGAGAGCATTCTTAGAAAACGGAGCGAAAATAGTTATTTTAAAAGAAGGTAGTAAAGGTGCGCATTATTTCACAAAAAGTGAGAGTGGTTTCGTGCCAAGCTATAAGGTTGACCGAGTCGTTGATCCGATTGGAGCTGGAGATGGTTTTGCAGCAGGTGTGATTGCAGGACTTCTAGAAGGCTTACCACTGGAAAAAGTACTAGCTCGTGCAAATGCAATTGGCGCTTTAGTAACAATGGTAAATGGAGATGTTGAAGGTCTGCCTGAACTTGATGAGATTGATCGATTCATGCAAGTGGATAAAGAGGACGTGGATCGTTAATACAAAAGGAGAGAACCTATAATGGAAACGTTACAAAGGATTTTTCACAATAAATTAGTGGCTATTGTACGCGGCGTTAATCCGCGAGATGTGTTAGATGTAACGAAAGCTTTGTATGAAGGTGGCATTAAAACGTTAGAGATAACCGTTGATACCCCTAATGTCCTGCAAACTATTGAACAAGTAAGGAATGAATTTGACGGGGAGATCATTGTTGGTGCTGGAACAGTGCTAGATAGTGAGACAGCAAGAGCTGCAATAATGGCAGGCTCACAATTTATATTTTCACCAACGGTTAACATCGAGACAATCAAAATGACCAAGAGATACGGTGTAGTAAGTATTCCTGGTGCGATGACTCCAACAGAGATCTTAACGGCTTATGAAAATGGTGGCGATATTATTAAAGTATTCCCGTCGACGATATTAGGACCTGCCTATTTAAAGGATATCAAAGGACCCTTACCTCATATCCCATTAATGCCAACAGGTGGAGTTAACCTTGATACCATTTCCGAGTATTTTCAGGTAGGAGCTGTGGCTGCAGGTCTAGGAAGCTCACTAGTAAAAAAACAGGATTCTTATTCCAAAGAAGACTTAAAAGCTTTAACCCAAAGAGCAAGACAATTTGTTGAAAAAGTATAAAGCAGACGTTGACTTTTGGAGTCTCACAGAGAAATAACGCGGTGATAAAGAGAAGGGAAGTGACTAAATGACAAATGATTTTGAAACGTTGTCTGTATTACATCGAAATCGCGAAAAAGCTAGATCTTATTATATTCCATTTTCCAATCAGGAAGCAGCAAAAACTATGGAAAGAGAAAATTCGGATCAATTTCAATTATTAAATGGATCATGGAAATTTGCTTATTTTAGTTCACCGCAAGAAGTTCCGAATAGGGTGCATCAAAATGACTATGATACGGATGATTGGGAAGCATTATTTGTACCTTCTAATTGGCAAATGCATGGTTATGGCATACCGCATTATACCAATAAACAATATCCTTTTCCCATTGATCCACCCAGGGTTCCAACAGAAAATCCGACAGCAGTCTATAAAAGAGTATTCCATATTCAGTCATCATGGGAAGATAAACAAATTTTTCTAAAGTTTGAAGGGGTGGATAGTGCCTTTCACCTTTGGATCAACGGACAAGTTGTAGGATATAGTCAAGGGAGTCGCATACCAGCTGAATTTGATATTTCAAAGTTCCTCACACTGGGAGAAAATAGCGTTACGGTAAAAGTGTATCAATGGTCAGATGCTAGCTATATTGAAGACCAAGATATGTGGTGGCTCAGCGGAATTTTTAGAGATGTCTATTTATTAGCAAGACCGAAATATCATTTGCGTGACTTTTTTGTTCAAACGGAATTAGATAATAATTATCAGCATGGCAAACTGAAAATAGAGACAGAGATGAACGGGAATACTTCTGAAGACTACAAGCTACAGTATCAGTTATATGCTAAAAATGGAAGGCTTATAAAAGATGAAGCAGTAGCCTTGAATGCTCAAAATCAATCGCAAGAGTTCGAGGTCACAGATCCAAGATTATGGAGTGCTGAAGATCCATATTTATACCAGTTATTTATTACACTTTTAAAAAATGGTGAACCTGTGGAGGTTATCCCTGTAAATATTGGCTTTCGTAAGCTTGAATTAAAGAATGGCCTATTTTTAGTCAATGGAAAAGCGATAAAATTAAAAGGTGTCAATCGGCATGATCATCATCCAGATCTAGGGAAAGCAGTTCCTTATGAATGGATGGTAGAAGATGTTGTGATGATGAAGCGACATAATATAAATGCAGTACGAACGGCACATTATCCGAATGATCCGAGGTTTTATGAGCTATGTAACGAGTACGGGCTCTATGTGATTGATGAAGCGGATTTAGAATGTCATGGCTTTGAATATATTGGACAGCCCCACTTGATTAGTGATGATAAAGAATGGCAGGATGCTTATCTTGATCGGATGATTCGAATGGTAGAACGAGATAAAAATCATCCTTCAATTATTATGTGGTCTTTAGGGAATGAATCTGGTTATGGTCAAAATCATGATGCAATGTATCAATGGGCAAAGAAAAGAGATCCACAACGTTTGGTGCATTACGAAGGCGAATGCCGAAAGATTATGAATGCAAGTGATAAGGACCCTTCAACTGACCCGGTATCTTCTGATGTATTTACAACCATGTACACAGACATCGATATCCTGGAGCGATTAGGCAAAAAGGACTTCTTAAAGACACCTCATATTGTTTGTGAATATGCACATGCGATGGGTAACAGTCCAGGGGCATTAAAGGAATATTGGGAAACCTTCTATCGTTATCCAAGGCTGCAAGGCGGTTTTGTTTGGGAATGGATGGATCATGGAATTAGAAAGACCACAGAGAGTGGCGAATCCTATTTTGCCTATGGTGGAGATTTTGGAGATCAGCCAAATGACTCGAATTTTGTCATGGATGGCTTAGTAATGTCAGACCATACTCCTTCACCTGCCTTAGCAGAATACAAAAAGGTGCTAGAGCCTGTGAAAATTGAGAATATCGATTGGAACAAGCAAACAGTTAGGGTGACTAATCGCTATGATTTTATCACATTAGATCATCTTCAATTGGTGTGGTCGATAGAAGCTGACGGTAAAATAGTGGAAAATGGGACAACTTCTCTTGGCGGGATAAAACCTGGGGAGACGAGGGAATTGACTGTGAACTTTACTTTACCTGAATCGATCATAGCTAATACGTATTATTATTTGAATACAAAAGTATTGTTAGCCTCAGATACGGACTGGGCTAGTGCTGGTTATGAGGTCGCATGGTCTCAATTTGAAGTGTTAGTAGAAGCAACTACCACACCAATCCCGCGGATCGAGCAAGCTCCGATCACAATAGATGATCAACAAACGGCTTTGCATCTAAGAGGGAGTCATTTTGAAGCTGTCTTCAGTAAAATTAGTGGCTTACTTGAAGCATGGCGTTTCCAAGGTAAGGAAGTACTCAAACAGGCTCCACAATTAAATTTTTGGAGAGCATTAATTGATAATGATATATATGAAACAAATCAATGGAAGCCAGTCAGTAATAAACAATACTGGCGTCAATATGGTTTACACTGGTTACAGCATCGGTTAGATAGTATCAAGTACGATCTTTCTTCTGACGGAAAAAAAGTACAGATTAAAACGCAAGTACGAATCGCCCCACCTAAATTAGCATGGTCGATAACAGCTACTTATACGTATGATGTTTTCTCAAGTGGTGATATTGTACTTTCAGTGGATGGAAAATTAGCTGGTGACACACCAGAAACCTTTCCGAAAATCGGTTTGCAAATGCAGGTACCAGATGCATTTAGCGACGTAACTTATCATGGAAATGGTCCTGGAGAAGCATATGTCGATAGCAAGGAAGCGAATCGTAAAGGGATTTGGTCGAATACCGTTGATGGGCTTTTTACCAATTATGCTGTACCACAAGAAAATGGTAATAGACATCACGTAAACTGGATGGCTATCTATGGAAAGACAATAGGTCTTCTTGCTGTGGGAGAGCCAGCATTTGATTTTAGTGCCCACCGATATTTAATGGAGAATATCGACCAAGCTAAACACACCTATGAATTAAGGGAAGAAGACACCGTAACTGTTAATTTAGATTATCGACAGCATGGTCTGGGGTCAGCAAGCTGTGGTCCGGATGTATTAGATAAATATAAATTAAGTGCTGAGGATTTTCAGTTTGCGGTTCGCTTAGTACCCTATGTCAGTAATGTAAATCCATTATCTATAGCCAAAACAGAGCTTAACAAGTAGTGGTTTTAATTATCTTTAGATAACACAAAGATAAAGAACTTTAATGAGTGCTCTAAAGAGACTGGGACAAAACTCAGTATAAAAAACGAAAAATCGCACCACTCCAAATAATGGGAGGGTGCGATTTTTTATTGGTTTATCTATTTTAAACAAGGAAAATGGATACCTTTTTAAAATGCTGTGTTTCTGAATTTTTATTATGGTTGTTATCTTTTCTAACCAACACTATTAAAACAACCAAATGACCTATTATAAGCAATAATAGAATTACCATATCTATATTGTAAATTGAAAATAGTTTATCCCCTGCGAAATATATACTACATAACCTTACAATTAATAAAAGAGAAATACTAATTATAGCTGTAATAGCACTTTTTTTAGACATTAATTTTTCCATACACTAGTAACCTCCTATTAGATATGACAACATAAAAATTAAAAATATATTTCCGGAAAAATAGAGGAAACAAATAATGAAAAACATTCACCTAAAAAGGTTCTGATTATCAAATGACATAACCAAAACCTTTTTTTATTATTTTTGGCTAGATATCTTTCCAGTCTCTTTAATTGTCTTTTCCATCATAATCATATCAAGTGCTCTGATTCCATTCTCGATGATAGGATGTTCGTATTGCAAGAAAAAATCTTTGCGAATTTCTGTGATTCGAAAATCTATCTTTTGATAGAATGCTAGATTGCCAATACTTGAGTTGGCTGTTCCTACTCGAATCGTTTTGAAGTTTCTTAAATAAAATTGATCACAGACTAATTGAATAGCTTTCTTCCCATATCCAAGTCCTCTCTCTTGAGGCTCTAGGGCAATATTTTTAATTTCTATGGTTGAATTAGATGGAAAAGTAACAAGAATCACGCCTATTACATCGTTCTGTTTGCGAATAGCAAATAACTCCCCAGTATATAGATAACGATCAACCATAGCCGGATCTTCGTCTGCTAACAACAAATAGCGTTTATAGTTATCTCTATCTTTTAGCTCTACTTTTTTTAAAGACAATAATGCTTCCATCATCCTTGACTCCTTTTTCCTTTACAAACCTTCCATTTCAGTAAAAGTTGATAGACAATACTCACGTTTATTCTATCAGCCGCTTAAAATTTACGCGAATTTAATATCCACTCCATACTACCTCTATATCCATTTGCTAGATTGTAAGTGTTCGAAGGATTTTTTAATATAGAGGAGGAATGTTCGTTGTTTAAGAAGATGTTAATCAGTTTAGTGTTGGTAGCAAGTCTATTTGGGTTTGTGGTGCCGAATGCATTAGCAGAGGGTCCAACAGATCCAGCGCCAGAGATTAATCCGTCTGGAAATGCGAACGGAATGTCTGTGTTATTTGATAACGTACACGGCCAAACGGCTGGAGCAGCTGACTGGGTAATTGATGGTGCATTTTCTGATTTTGCCGACGCAATAGCAGATGAAGGCTACTATGTAAAAGAGTTAAGAAAAGAAGGAAGAATTACCTTAAGTGATTTGAGTAATTATGAGGTATTTGTTATTCCTGAAGCTAATATTCCTTTTTCTACCCAAGAACAACAAGCATTAGTAGATTATGTGGATCAAGGCGGTAGTATTTTTTTCATCGCAGATCATTATAATGCAGATAGAAACAAAAACAGATGGGACTCTTCAGAGGTTTTTAATGGATATCGCAGAGGAGCATGGAATGATCCAACGCTTGGCATGAGCCAAGAAGAAGCTAATTCCTTTTATATGACGAATGTGAATAGCTCAGACTGGCTGTCTGATAACTTTGGGATCCGTATTCGTTACAATTCACTTGGAAATGTTGCTGGTGATATTATCGTTTCCCCGCAGCAAAGTTTTGATATCACCGAAAATGTTACTGAAATGACAATGCACGCAGGTTCTACACTTGCGATAACCGATCCAGATAAAGCAAAGGGTATCGTATATGTTGAAGAAACGACGCAAGCATGGGCTCATGCAGTAGATCAAGGCGTATATAATGGCGGTGGTGAAGACGAAGGTCCGTATGTAGCAATTTCAAAGCCAAGCTTAGGAAAAGTAGCAGTGATTGGTGATTCTTCACCTGTTGAGGATATTACACCAAAATATAAAAGAGAAGAAAATGGTCAAACCAAAACAACCTATGATGGATTCTATGATCAGGATAATCATCTACTATTAACGAATTTGATTAACTGGTTAGCAGAACAAGAGAGCTATACTTCACTTGATCAGGTTTCTGGTCTGCAACTTGATCAGCCAACTAGTTTATTAGCAATGGAAGATCCTGAGACATCTACAGAGCCGGAACAAGAGCCATGGGCAACCCCAGCTCCAGGATATGATTGGTGGGATAGTTCCACTTTTAGTGCTGGCTCCTATGGATATGAAGATGAAGATGGAGGTAGTGAAGAGCCTCCAACTGAAACAGACGGTACAGAGAATTTCGAAAGTGGTAGTAAAGGAGCATATGCTGCAGGAAATGTTTCTTTAGATTCAGGAGAGTGGCATTTTGATAATGCACTCCTTGGTTCACTTGCTTCTGATAAAAGGATCGACACACAATCTGCACGTATTCGATCGAATGGAAGTATTCGCATGAATTTCGATGTGGAAAGTGCTGAATCAGTTACTGTATCACATGCTAATTTTGGAAGTGATGCTGGTGCTACGTGGTCACTACAGAAATCGACGGATAGTGGCAGTAGCTGGACAAATGTTGCCGGTCCTTTTACAAGTAGTAGTTCCCTTGAAGAAAAAACTATTTCTGTGGGCGAAGCGGGATCTGTTCGCTTTCAAATTGTTGTCAGTGGAACTTCAGGTAAACGAATCAATATCGATAATTTTACGATTGAACAAGCTACAGGTGAACCGTTAGAAGAATTTGATACAGGATCAAAGGGGGCATATGCGGCTGCCGATGTAAATCTCGCATCGGGAAGCTGGTATTTTGATAATGCGCTTCTTGGCAATCTCTCCTCTGATAAAAAAGATGGATCCCAAGCAGCTCGAATTCGTTCTAATGGAGCAATTGAAATGAACTTTGATGTGAACAGCTCAAGCTCTGTTACGTTATCCCATGCAAATTTTGGAGGCGACTCTGGTGCTACGTGGTCACTTCAAAAATCAACAGACGGGGGTAATAATTGGTCGAATGTAGCGGGGCCCTTTACAAGTAATAGTAGCTTAGAGGAGAAAACAATAACCGTTAATGAAACAAACCCTGTTCGGTTTAAAATAGTAGTCAATGGAACCTCTGGGAAAAGGATCAATATCGATAACTTTATTGTAAATCCATAAAAATGTATTAAAGTAAGCATAAATGATCAATGGTTGGTAGTTCGAATTCCTACTAATCATTGATCATTTTTTGTATTTAGAAAGTGTGAAATTCTAAAAGGAAAAAAAGATAACTCCCAACTGTTCCTCACTGCTTTCTGGTTTCTTTTTTTCTCGAGAGGGAATATTACGGTGAAAAGAAATATTAATAATTAGAAGGAAGGATACTTATGGAGATAGCAAATACAACTAATACATCTACCGAAGAAGCTAAAGAAGAATTAAAACCTTGGATTAGGCGCCTAGCAAGAATCGGATATATGGCAAAAGGTATGGTGTTTGTCATGGTTGGTATATTAACCTTTATGGCGGCGATCGGCGTTGGTGGGAATACGTCAGGCACACAAGGGATGTTCAGATCTTTAGCGGGGATGCCATTTGGCGAAATATTAATTTGGCTAATTGCTATTGGACTATTATTATATGAAATGTGGCTTTTAATTAAAGTTATCAAAGACCCTCAGAATAAAGGAAAGGGATTGAAAGGACTTTTTTCAAGAGGAGCTAGCTTAGTCATAGCAATTATTTATGGTGGTTTAATTTATAGTGCATTTAAAATTGCCTTAAACGCAGGTAGTAGTGGTGGGAATACTGAAAAAACAATGACTGCTAAATTATTATCTCAACCTTTTGGGCAATGGCTTATAGCTGCAGTTGGTGTGATAATTATTGTTTATGGAATATTAGAGCTTTACAAAGGAATTACTACAAAGTTCATGAAGAGATTTCATACACAAGATATGAATTCACATGAATATAGAATTGCTAAAAACGCTGGAAGATTAGGACTAGCTTCAAGAGGAGCTGTTTTTGGTATGGTTGGTTTTTTCTTCATTCAAACCGCCTGGACCTCTGATTCTGATCAAGCAAAAGGACTAGATGGTGTTTTATCCGAATTGTCCCAGGAGCCTTATGGTCAAGTATTGCTGGGAATAGCCGCAATAGGTCTATTTTTATATGGAGTTTACCAAATTGCAAGAGGAAGATATCAGCATATGGGATTAGGAAAATACTAATTCTAGTTTTCATGAATCATTTATTACTGAATTGAAAAATATCTGTGAGAATCATAAAAGTTGCAAGGAAATCACGAAAGTTGCAAGCAAATCACGAAAGTTGCAAGGAAATCGCAGAAGTTGCAAGGAAATCGCGGAAGTTGCAAGGAAATCGCGGAAGTTGCAAGGAAATCGCGGAAGTTGCAAGGAAATCGCAGAAGTTGCAAGCAAATCGCGGAAGTTGCAAGGAAATCGCGGAAGTTGCAAGGAAATCGCGGAAGTTGCAAGGAAATCGCGGAAGTTGCAAGGAAATCACGAAAGTTGCAAGGAAATCGCAGAAGTTGCAAGCAAATCACAAAAGTAGAGAACAAATCGCAAAAGTCGAGAGCAAATCACGAAAGTCGAGAATAAATCGCAGAAGTCGAGAATAAATCGCAGAAGTCGAGAATAAATCGCAAAAGTCGAGAGCAAATCGCGAAAGTCGAGAACAAATCGCGAAAGTCGAGAACAAATCGCGAAAGTCGAGAACAAATCGTAAAAGTCGAGAGCAAATCGCGAAAATCGAAAACAAAGCGCAAAACCCAAGACAAATCCAAAAATTCAGCAACACGTCGTGACTTCTTAGCTTAGCTATTAATCTTGATTCAAGTGAAGATACACATTTTAAAATAGTACGAGAATACTAAAATAAAAAGGAATACAAATATAATTTAATTTATAGCTCTCATTAATAAAAAGTAGAAAAGCATGTTAAATCCCTATCTAAATATGGATTTACATGCTTTTTTTATATTAGTTGCTAGACATGCACTACTAAAGTTAGACCAATAATAATTAAAAAACTTAAAACAGCAAGTAAAGCCAAATTTACAACTTATTAACAATCTTTTACATTTTATCCATATCTGCTTAATAATCATTCGTTAGTATAGTAGATAGTTTCAATTGAATACGAAAGAGGGGATCAAGAATGTTAAAGAAATTTATGGTTGGATTAGGTATTTTATTTCTCGTTTTATTCCTAGCTGCTTGTGGCAATTCCGAAGAGGGAGAAGCGGAAGAAACAACAGGTAATGAAGCAGAAGCAACAGAAACAGAAACAGAAGAAACAGAAGAAGCTTCAGAGGAAGAAGAGGAAGCACAAGAAAATAAATCCTTAGACACGCTTTCTATTGGATTTGTTCCTTCAAGAGATCCGGAAGAAATTATTACGGCGACAGAGCCGCTTAAAAATTTACTAACAGAAGAAATGTCTTCGCTTGGTTATGATATCGGAGAAGTAGATATTACGGTTGGAACAAATTATGAAGCAGTAGGTGAAGCTCTATCTGCTGGAACTACAGATGTTGGTCTAATACCAGGTGGAACTTATGTTTTATATGATGATGGAGCAGAAGTGATTTTAACTGCTACTCGTGCTGGTTTGAATAATGATTCTGATGAAGCAAAGGATTGGAATGATAATAAACCAACAGATGCGTCTGATGAACAAGTTACTTACTACCGGGCTTTAATGATTGCAGGGCCTTCTGAAAAAGGACAAGCATTAGCGGAAAAAGTAAATAATGGAGAAGAATTAAGTTTTGAAGATGTAAATAGCGCATCATGGGCAGTGATGTCATCTTCCTCACCAGCAGGTTATATTTATCCAGCACTTTGGTTAGATGATAAGTTTGGTAAAACAATTTCGGATTTAGAAAATGTTGTGCAAGCAGATTCTTATGGTAGTGCCTTTGCACGTCTTGCAGCAGAGCAAGTCGATGTCATGGTTACCTATGCAGATGCTCGCCGTGATAACGCGGAATCTTGGGAAGGTGATTTCGAGCGTGAAGCACCAATCTGGGACGAGACAAATGTTATTGGAGTAACATCAGGAATTTATAATGACACTGTTAGTGTGAGTAAGAATTCTGAAAACATGGATGATGACTTAAAAGCAGCACTTCAACAGGCGTTTATGAATATTGCTGAAACAGAAGAAGGAAAAGAAGTTATCTCGATTTATAACCATGAAGGGTACCAAGAGGCTACTTCTGAGGATTATGACGCAGAACGTGAAGCTCAGGAATTGGTCCAGTCATTAAATTAATATGTAATAAATAGTGAAATAGGTAGGTAAAAGTAGAAAATGAGAACATCATCTATGGTGTTCTCTTTTTGCCTAAACTTAAAAGTTTGTAATGAAGAATGGAGATTTTGACATGATAGAATTTATAAATGTTGAAAAAAGATATGGAAAAGATGTATTGGCATTACAAGATATAAATTTATCTATTGAACAGGGTGAATTCGTTGCCATAATTGGTTTATCTGGTGCAGGCAAATCAACCCTGTTACGATGCATTAATCGGATGCATGACATCACAGGGGGAACCCTGTTGGTGGATAATATCGAAGTAGCACAATTAAAAGGAAAAGGTGTTCGTAAGCTAAGAAGAAGAATTGGCATGATCTTTCAATCTTTTAATCTCGTTACTCGCACGACAGTATTAAAAAATGTCCTCGTTTCCTTTATACCAGACTTACCAGCTTGGCGAAAAATAACAGGGATATTTTCAAAAGAGCATAAGATAAGGGCGCTTACTGCATTAGATCAGGTCGGAATTTTGGACAAGGCTTATGTACGGGTAGATCAATTATCTGGTGGTCAGCAACAGCGAGTGGCTTTAGCAAGAACAATAGCTCAAAATCCAGCTATTATCTTAGCTGATGAGCCAATTGCTTCTCTAGATCCTGTTACGTCAAAGCAAGTAATGGACGATTTTAAAAAAATCAATAAGGATATGCAAATATCCGTAATTATGAATATTCACCATGTTGAGGTGGCTTTGGAATATGCGGATCGAATCATTGGTATTCGCACCGGTGAAATCGTCTATGACGGTCATGCAAGTGAAGTTACTCCAGAAATTCTTGACTACATATACAACGGAAAGTTAGATGAAATTCAGGATGAATTTGAGGAAAAGGAGAAAGAAGCGTATGTATGATAAAATCTTTCCTCCTAAAAAACTAGCCTTAGCAAATGGAAAGTCGATTCTTGAGAAGCGTTCAAGAACGCCTATTATTTTAATAGTTGTCTTCATTGCGACGTGGCTTTCGGTCCATTTCACAAATTTCGAATTGGATATATTAATTCGAAGATGGACAGAATTTTTTGTAATTATTGGAGAGATGATCCCTCCTAAATGGGAGTATCTACCTTATATATGGCGGCCATTGATGGACACGATAAAAATGTCTCTATTAGGATCTATTTTTGGTGCATTCGCAGCGATTCCGTTGGCCTTTTTAGCCGCTTCTAATATGGTGAAAAATAGAGTGATTGTCATACTTTCTAAAGTATTTTTGAGTATTCTAAGAACCTTGCCTACATTAGTTTCAGCCCTTATTGCCACGTTTATCTTTGGGCTTGGCACACTTGCTGGAACCGTGGCAATTTTCCTATTTACACTTGCGTATGTTGGAAAACTTCTCTATGAACAAATAGAGAATGTTGATATGGGAGCTTTTGAAGCAATGGAATCAATTGGTATGACGCGGATTCATGCTTTTCGCCATGCAGTTTTCCCTCAAGTTTTGCCTAATTTTTTATCGACTTCTTTATTTTGTTTTGAAGGAAATGTTCGTTATGCAGCGATTTTAGGCTATGTTGGTGCAGGTGGTATAGGACTTTTACTTAACGAAGGCCTCGGTTGGCGAGATTATGCGAGTGTTGGAATGGTATTATTTATGCTTGCCATTACTGTATTTTTAATAGAGAACGTGAGTGAACATTTCAGAAAAAAGCTAATGTAAAAGGAGAAAAATAAATGGAAATGATTGAAAAGCAGTTAGTGAGTGCACCTCGTAATAATCGCTATATTTTAATCGTGACAGCACTTGTCGCTTTCTTATTTATTTGGTCATTTTCAGCGGTAAATATTGAAAATGTTGAAGAAAGTGGCTGGATAATTGCGACAAATATTCTACAAGGAATTGTCAGTCCAGATTTAGATCTATTATTAAATATCACATCGCAAGGGGTTTTATATTTACTGGTTGAAACGATAGCGATCGCATTTTTAGGCACAATTATTGGAGCGTTATTAGCTATTCCGTTAGCCTTTTTTTCAGCGTCAAATGTTGTACCAAAGCCGGTGGCATTTATTACGCGATTGTTATTAATTTTTATCAGAACCGTTCCTGCTCTTGTGTATGGGCTGATGTTTATTCGAGTAACGGGGCCAGGCCCGTTTGCGGGTGTTTTGACTATCGCTCTTATCTCGATTGGAATGTTAGCAAAGCTTTATGTCGATGCTATAGAAGATTTAGACACGAGCATTCTGGAGTCGATGACATCCATTGGTTGTAACACTTTTGAAAAAATACGCTATGGTATTGTGCCGCAATTATTTGCGATTTTTCTATCGATTATGATTTATCGTTTTGATATGAATTTAAGAGAAGCTTCTATATTAGGCTTGGTAGGAGCAGGTGGGATTGGTGCCCCTCTAATTTTTGCCATGAATGCTTACAGGTGGACAGAGGTTGGTTCAATTTTAATTGGGTTAATGGTGCTGATTTTACTCGTAGAATTATTCTCTAACCATATGCGTACAAAATTAGTGAAAGGCTAAGACTTCTGGGGCTTTTTTATGGTAGTATGGTTAAACAAACTATACACGCGGAGCGATTACTATGAAAAAACGAGATCAGACAGTCTTATTATTAGAAAAATACATTCATCTTTTTCGATGTCCTATTTGTAAGGGTGAGATGGATATAAGAGAAAAATCCATGCTATGCGTGAATCAGCATACCTTTGATGTAGCTAAAAAAGGATACATCAACCTTTATATGCAATCATCTCCTGAGCAATATGACAAAGAATTATTTGAAGCAAGGCATAGGGTTATTGCAGGAGGGCTATATCAGCCACTGCATGAAAAAATTACAACAGTAATCAAATCTCATTCTCAAAATAAACTGCATATTTTAGATGTTGGTTCTGGGGAAGGCTCCCATTTGCATGAAATTTTGAAACGTATCGACCACATAAATCCTCAAGGCTTTGGCATTGATATTTCTAAGGATGGAATCATGACAGCAGCTAAATACTATCCAGAAGCGATATGGAGTGTAGGGGATCTAGCAAAGAATCCTTTTCAGAAAAGCTCCTTTCATGTTTTGTTAAATATACTGTCTCCAGCAAATTATGAGGAATTTGATCGAATTTCTACAAAAGACGCTGTCGTAATTAAAGTCGTTCCACAGCAGAATTATCTAAAAGAAATTCGTGAGATTATTTCTTCAGAGCCTTCCAATTATTCGAATGATGAGACAGTGAATAAGTTTCATGAGCATTATAGTAAGACAGAAATTCATCGTCTTACTTATAAGCAGGAAATTGACAATGATTTGCGGGTACAACTTTGGAGAATGACGCCATTAACGTGGAATACAGATTATGATGAGATAAAGGATAAAATCGATAAATTAATGGAAGTGACAATAGATCTGGATATTCTAATAGGAAGACATGCGGAAGATTAATGATAAGTGGGTGTGCGTCTAATTTGGCGTTCGTCCTTTTCTTTTTCTGAAAAAGCGTGCGACAATTTCACTTAGAAAAAAGACAGCTAAGCCGCTTAATAATAAGGTTAAGGAATCGATTGGTATGCTTTTATTAAATGGATCGAGTATGCTGTTGAGAAGTAAAAATCCTGACCAAAAGATAAATGTACTATAAAAAGCTATATTCACACTAGTTTTATCTGCCTTTGGATTTGCTTTAAAAAACAAACTATACACCTCTTCTTGGGTTTTTTGTAAGATTAATACTATCATTTTTATTTTAAATGGGAGAAGTGTAAAGGTAAAGGGTTAGCTATGTATAAACAATAAAAAAGCAAGCTGATCATAAGGTCGTCATTCTTTTGATCAGCTTGCTTGATATAAGTAAGTTTATTTATCATTGTCACTGTTCTTTTGATTCCCTTTAGCATATTTTCCTTGGCGGCCGTATTCTTTGTTAGTATCGTGCTTACGCTCTTCGCCGCTTTTTCCTTGATTGTTAGCCATGTTGATCCTCCTTTCCTTGTTGTAGTAGAGGTTTACCCGCTTTGCAATCTAATAAACCAATATTTTGAAAAAATGTTAATAATTTATTTTATCCTGTATTGAACCATCTTTTTTATGAATAATGACACTGGTCTGTTTATTTTCAGCGATTTTTCTTGCTCGTTTAATAGCATCTTCCTTTTTGTCAAATACATGAGAAGAACGTCTAGCATCCTGTGTTTTTACGGCCCAACCATCCTCATGAGAAATAACATGCTCTCCTTTTTCAAGCAATTCAGGTCTGCTGTCTTGTGGATTGTCATCACGTGCTTTAAGATCCTCATCACCCATTTGTTTTACTTCATTTTTTTCATTATCGGAGGCATTTTTATACCATTCTTTTGCTTGTTCCGTGGCGATAGGGATAGCTTGTCCTTCTTTGTACCCTTCATCAATCATGGCATTTGCAATATCAATCGCTTTTTTGCGAACGACCGTGTCTAAATTTTTCAAAGAACTTGGGTAATCAGTTGTATCCCAAGGCATTTCTATCACGCTCCTTTGTTTTACACTTTTTCCCGAAAAACGAAATCATAAACAAGGAAAATGTAAAGTTATTACCAATTCAAGCAATTCTAAAAATAATTTTCGTGTGTTTGAGAGAATGTTTATTAATGAAAGAGGTGCTTCATTCGATAATTCACGGTCAATTTCCCTGAGTTGATGAGCAAGATTTGTAGAGATTCATGACCAAATCATATTTCCACTTAAGTATTCAGTGAAACCCCTCTCCATTTAGCTACAATATAAGGTTGCCGAAACAAAGCTTTTCCGTTACAATTTTGTTACAATCAAGCAATCTATTTATCTCACATTCGTCTATAGGATGAATGTTATTATATTTTGCTAAGTTAATATTGAAAGGGGTTTCACTATTGCGAAAACTGCTTTTCATTTATTTAATTCTAATTGGACTTTTTGTTATATATGTTTATAATTATCAGACTGAGTCTGAAACTACTCGGGAATGGTCAGAAAATGAATTAAGAGGTAGCATGGATGAAACCTACGTTATGGTAACTTTTCAAGTAGGTATTGATTATTGGAAGCGAGCTGTTAAAGGGTTTGAAGACGCAGCGGAAGCTTTAAATGTGTCTGTGGAATACCGTGGCGCTACGCAGTATGATGTAGAAGAAGAAATTACAGTCTTAGAACAAGTAATTGCGAAAAACCCAGCTGGGATTGCTGTATCTACCATGGATCCCACAGCATTAAACGATGTCATCGATAAGGCTGTGGAGGCTGGTATTCCTGTTGTTATGTTTGATGCAGATGCACCAGAGAGTAAAGCTTATTCTTTCCTTGGCACAGATAACTACTATGCAGGTGTGCAAGCCGCTCATAAAATGGCAGATTTTTTAAATGAAACAGGTGAAGTAGGTGTGATCACTCAACCACGGCAGCTCAACCACCAAGAAAGAACACAAGGGTTTCAGGATACCATTTTTATGGAGTATCCTGACATGAAGGTTGTTGCAATAAAAGATGGTAGAGGCGATCAGTTATTATCGCGTCAAGCTGCTGACGAAATTATGAGAGAGTATCCAGATATTGCTGGAATTTTTGCAACAGAAGCTAATGGTGGAGTAGGTGTAGGACAAGCTACTATTAACAAAAATCTTGAAGATGAAATTAAAATAATTAGTTTTGACACGGATAAAGGAACATTAGACATGATAGAAAGAGGAGTCATCTCTGCAACACTTGCTCAAGGAACTTGGGAGATGGGATATTGGTCATTGCAACATTTATTTCACTTAAATCATGATATTGTCGAACAAGAGGATGGAAGTAATCCACTTCCTCGTTATGTAGACACAGGTATTTCGATCGTAACCGAAGATAATGTGGAATCTTACTATCCAAAATAAACCGCCTAGAATGGATTGATTATATTGAAGCGTTGGATACAAATTAATAACTTACCAATTCGATATAAGCTGATTTCACATTTTTTAATTATTAGTATCATACCGATTATTGCATTAGGTATCCTTATAAATTGGACTGTTGAAAGAGTATTAGAAGAGCAAGTGAACGATAATACGCTTCAATTAATCAGTAAAGTGAATGAAACGTTTGAATTTTATATTAATAACATGCAAAGTATTACCTATTTAATTGCATTCAATGAAGATGTGCAAAATTTTTTTCAAATTGATCAAGCAGAAGAGACAATGACGCGAAATGACTATGATATTCAACAATTCTTAAGAAACTTTACCACCCTGTCACCAGAAGTAGCGGGCATTCTAGTTGTTAACAACGAAGGAGATTACATAAGTAATGAATTTTACGCTCCTGCCTCTAGAGACTTGACGAGTGAACCTTGGTATCAGGAAGCTATTGAAAACAAAGGGATATTTAAAATTATTGGTCAGCCATCCGATCGAAAGATTTCATCATTGGTTAACTATAAGAATGATGAAGTAGTATCGGTTGTTCGGGCAGTGACAGATCCATATACGCAAGAAGTTAAAGGTGTAATCTTGATTGATTTAAAATTAAGAGTTATTGCAGAAACATTAGTGGATGTTAGACTAGGTAAGTCTGGATATTTGATGGTAGTAGATGATCAGGGAGAGAATATCTATCGACCTGATGATCCACTAGTTGAATCCATTCCGCGTGAGTGGCTTGAAGGTCAAAAGTCTGGAACCTTTTCAAAGGACATTAATGAGGAAAAACTGCAATTTATCTTTCAGGAGTCTCCTTTTTCTAATTGGACAACCATTGGTGTTTTTCCTACTGAGGAAACAGTGTTTGAAATGCGGGAGATTCGATTTTATATCGTGACATTTGTATTCTTCCTAATGTTATTTGGGATCCCTGTTTCTTACTATTTATCCTATTCGTTATCAAAACCAATTACGCAGCTAATGGCCTTTATGAGAAAAGCAGAAAGTGGACAGTTTCATGTCAGATATAAAGAAAAAAGAGATGATGAAATTGGATTGCTTGGTAGAAGCTTTAATAAAATGTTAAGTCAGATCAATGATTTGCTAAGATTAACAGAGCGCCATGAGAGGCAGAAACGAGAAGCGGAATTCAGAAGTCTTCAAGCTAACATTAATCCGCATTTTTTATATAACACTTTAGATACCATTCAATGGATGGCTAGAAAACAAAAAGCAAATGATGTCGCAGAGGTTGTTGAATCATTAGCTAAGTTATTTAGGATCGGTCTCAGTAAAGGCCGAGATCGAATTACGCTAGAGGAAGAATTCGATCATATTGAAAGTTATTTACTTATTCAAAAAACAAGATATAGAGAAAAGTTAGTTTACCATTTAGAAATCGAAGAAAGTTTGAAAAAAAATTACGTTCTAAAATTTATTCTTCAGCCACTTGTGGAAAATGCTATTTACCATGGTATTAAAGAAAGAAGAGGAATCGGTCACATAGATGTTACAGCAACCAAGAAGGAAGATCATTTAATAATAGAAGTGAAAGATGATGGCAAGGGCATGGATCCAAAGCAGTTAGCACATATGCAATTAGCCTTAAACGAAGCTATAGAAAGAACAGAAAATCAAAAAGAAGATGATGATAAAAAAGGGTATGGCATGTTAAATGTTCAAGCAAGAATCATCCTTGCCTTCGGTTCTTCTTATGGTCTCACGTTAGAAAGTAAAGAAGGAGAAGGAACAACGATTCAAATTAAATTACCACTTCTAAAAAATGAAGCGATTGAGGATGGTGAAAAACGTTAATGAGTAAATGGAAAGTACTTATTGCAGATGATGAATTTATTATTCGAGACGGCATTCGTTCCTCAGTTAATTGGGAAAGCTTGAATATGGAGGTTGTTGGAGAAGCAGAAGATGGTGAAGAAGCAGTAGAAATGGCAATAGCACATAACATTGATATTCTTCTGATCGATTTGAATATGCCCATTATGAACGGGATAGCAGCTATGAAGCGTTTAAAAGAAGAGCTACCGTCGTGTAAAATGGTAGTTATCTCAGGTTATGATGAATTCCGATATGCACAAGAAGCAATCAGGCTACAGGTCGAAGATTATATTTTGAAGCCAGTTAATCCTGAAAAGCTTCATCAACTGCTACTGGAGGTTCATGAATCTCTAGAAAAGGAAATAACACAACAAACTTATTTGCGACAAGCAAAATCACAGCTTAAAAAGAACTATAATCAGCTGATGATTCGTTTTTTTATAGACTGGATAGAAGAGCAGCTTGTGCAAGATGAAATTACTGAGCAACTTGCTTTTCTAGATCTTCCTGTTGAAAAACCAGCTCAATATATGATTATTAAATGGCCAGAATATCATCAAAATCAAACATATATGCAGGAAAACGATCGTCAGGTTTATTTATTTGCGATTGAAAATATTGTAAAAGAATTGTTAGAGGGCAAACAAGCTGTTGTCTTTAGAGATCGTATCCATCTATTGAATGTCTGTTTATGGGATACAATACCACAGGAGCTAATTAAAAAAATTGAAGCTTCTATTAAAGAATATTTAGATATCACTGTTTTACAGCACGTAGTTCAAGTGGAAGGTGAAATTACAGACTTACATATAGCTTATGAGAATTGTAAAGAAGAAGTTGATAGTAAGCTCAGAATTTCTCCCATTGTAAAAGAAGCACAAGCGTATGTGCATGAGCACTATCTTGATCCGTCGATAACTCTGGAAAAAGTGGCGGCTGCCCTACATATCTCGACGGTTTATCTTAGCAGAATGATGAAGCAGGAGCTTGGTATTTCTTATGTTGGTTTGTTGACACAAATGCGTATTAATAAAGCGGCAGATTTATTAAAAACCACAGATATGACCATTCGTGATATTTCAGAATTTGTCGGCTACGATTCGCAGCATTATTTTAGTACTACCTTTAAAAAGATAACAGGAGTATCACCAAAGCAATTCAAACATGCAGAATGAACGAAAAGTCATGCGCGTTACGGGTATTTGTCATTATTTTTAGGCAAATGCAGTCCCGATAACGTGTATTTTTTTGTCTAAAAAATTATTCGGATATTTTTGTCATCTCTTTGTAATAATTAATGCATAAACGTTTAACTTGTGAAATATGTTGGTATAACAGGGTTTTAGGTTAGTTTCAGAATTGAAAAAAGACTTTTAACAAGCAGCTTTATTACAGGATTGTTAAAAAAACATAAAAACAGTTTAAATTTATGTAAAGCCTTACATGAATAATGGTGCTAAAGTATGTATTAGAAAGCGATTTCAAAAAAAGAGAGGGGTTACAAAATGAAAAAGTTAGGATTATTAGCACTGTTTTTTAGTCTTATGTTACTATTAGCTGCTTGTGGTGGCGATGAAGAAGCTTCCGGAGGATCAGAAGAAGGTGGAGAAGAGGCAACAGAAAATGATGCTTCTATCGGTATCGCGATGCCGACAAAATCTTCTCAACGTTGGGTAGATGATGGTAATAACATGGTAGATCAATTAGAGGAATTAGGTTATGATACGGACCTTCAATACGCGGAGGACGATGTAGATAAGCAAATCGAACAAATTGAAAATATGATTGTAAAGCAACCAGATGTTTTAGTAGTAGCATCTATTGATGGTACAGCTCTTTCAAATGTACTTCAAAAAGCAGCAGACGCTGATATTGAAGTTATCGCATA
Source organism: Saliterribacillus persicus (assembly GCF_003337485.1). Taxonomy (GTDB): domain Bacteria; phylum Bacillota; class Bacilli; order Bacillales; family Amphibacillaceae; genus Saliterribacillus; species Saliterribacillus persicus. Next base: position 189,837 of record NZ_QPJJ01000004.1, on the reverse strand, counting down.
TGACCGTTTGATTATGGAAACTGAAAATGTAAGTTACTATGCTACATTTGATAACTTCCAGGTTGGTGTATTACAAGCGTCTTATCTTGAAGAAGCATTAAATTTATCTGAAGAAGAAGGACCGTTTAACATTGAATTATTCGGTGGTTCACCAGATGATAATAACGCATATTTCTTCTGGGATGGTGCGATGTCAGTATTACAACCATACATTGATAGTGGAAAATTAGTAGTTCAAAGTGAGCAAACTGAATTCGAACAAGCTGCTACAATGCGTTGGGATGGAAATAATGCAAAATCACGTATGGAAAACATTTTAAGTAAGGCATATTCTGATGGAGAAACAGTAGATGCTGTTCTTTCCCCATATGATGGAATTAGCCGTGGTATTATCCAAGCACTTAAAGGTGTAGGTTATGGTTCTGGAGATCTTGAAATTCCAGTTATGAGTGGTCAAGATGCTGAGCTTGCTTCAATAAAGTCAATTATTGCTGGAGAGCAATCACAAACAGTATTTAAAGATACACGTGATCTAGCTGCAGTAGTAGTAGATATGATCGATGCAATTTTAGCTGGCGAAGAAGCAGAAGTAAATGATACTGAAACGTATGATAATGGTGTGAAAGTTGTTCCTTCTTATCTAGTGGAACCAGTATCAGTTGATATTGACAACTACCAAGAGGTTGTTATCGACAGTGGTTATTACTCAGAAGAAGAATTAGAATAGGTTGAAAAATTTAGTGGTGATTTCGATCACCACTAAATCATTTCTCACATTATAGAAAAGTATATATTTTAACGGATTATAGTATAAGTAAAACTAAGGCTTTCGCCATAAAAACTTGGCGATAAACCTAGTTTTTCTGTATTTATTCTTCTAATTTTTAAAAGAACGATGGAAACTATCAATGATTAAGGTGGTGAGATGATGGCGGATTATATTTTAGAAATGCGTAATATAACCAAAACATTTCCTGGTGTAAAAGCGTTAGATAATGTAAACCTTAAAGTGGAAAAAGGTGAGATCCATTCCCTTGTAGGAGAAAATGGTGCAGGAAAATCAACGTTGATGAAAGTGCTTAGTGGTGTTTACCCGCATGGTTCTTATGATGGAGCAATTTACTTTGATGGAAATGAATGCCATTTTAAAGACATCAAACAAAGTGAGGAGTTAGGCATCGTAATTATTCACCAGGAATTAGCACTAAGTCCTTTCTTATCTATAGCAGAGAATATCTTTTTGGGAAATGAACGAAAGAAATATAATATCATGAAATGGCAGGATACTTTTTCAGAGGCTAAAAAGCTGCTAGAACGAGTTGGTTTAAAAGACTCACCGGAAACACCTGTTATGAATATAGGGGTAGGTAAACAACAGTTAGTTGAGATTGCAAAAGCTCTATCCAAAAATGTAAAACTTTTAATTTTAGATGAACCTACAGCAGCATTAAACGAAACGGATAGTGCTAATCTACTAAAGTTATTAGGTGAATTAAAAAATGAAGGAATTACTTCTATTTTAATTTCTCATAAATTAAACGAAGTATCTAGTATATCCGACTCTATTACGATTCTTAGAGATGGTCAAACGATCGAAACAATTGATACAAAAGAAGAAAAGGCTTCAGAAGATCGGATCATTAAAGGGATGGTTGGTCGAGAATTAAAAAGTCGTTTCCCAGATAGGAACGCAAAAATTGGTGATGTTGTTTTTGAAGTGAAAAACTGGAATGTATATCATCCTCAACAAGATCGTAAAGTAATTGATAATGCGAACTTCAATATTAAGAGTGGAGAAATTGTTGGTATCGCTGGATTAATGGGTGCGGGGCGCACGGAACTTGCGATGAGTATTTTTGGTAAAACCTATGGCAAGAAGATTACCGGTGAATTATACAAAAATGGCAAAAAGATAAAAGCAGATACGGTAAGTGAAGCCATTAAACAAGGGATCGCTTATGTATCAGAAGATAGAAAAACATATGGATTAAATTTAATTGATGATATTAAACGTAATATTACTTTATCTAATTTAAATCGGATTTCCAAAAATTCTATAATCGATGAGAGAAAAGAAGTAAAAGAAGCTCAGTTTCTACGAGAAAAGCTGAATATTAAAACACCATCATTACAGCAATTAGCAGGAAATCTTAGTGGTGGAAATCAACAAAAGATTGTTCTTAGTAAGTGGATTTTCACTGAACCAGATATCTTAATTCTTGACGAACCTACACGAGGAATTGATGTGGGTGCAAAATATGAAATTTACACACAAATAAATGAATTAGCAGCTGAAGGATTGGCTGTCCTAGTTATTTCTTCAGAGTTACCAGAGGTACTAGGTTTAGCTGATCGAATTTATGTAATGAATGAAGGTAAAATAACTGGTGAACTTGAAGGCGAAGATGCTGATCAGGAACATGTAATGCGTTATATGACCGGAACTGGAGGTGCTAAACGTGCAAACGTTAATTAGCTTATTTAAAAATAATATAAGAGAATACGGAATGATTATTGCGTTAGTATTCATTGCAAGCTTATTTTGGGTATTAACGGACGGTATATCTTTGAATTCTCTTAATCTAACAAACTTAATTCTTCAAAATGGTTTTATTTTAGTTTTAGCAGTAGGTATGGTATTAGTTATTATAACGGGTAATATTGATTTATCTGTTGGTTCTGTCGTTGCTTTTGTTGGAGCAATAGCAGGGGTATTAATGATTAACAACAATGTTCCAGTTTGGATAGCTGTTATTTTATCCTTATTTGTAGGGGCGCTAATTGGTGTATGGCAGGGCTTCTGGATTGCATATATTGGTATACCTTCATTTATCGTAACATTGGCAGGGATGTTAATATTCAGAGGTTTAACGTTATATCTACTAGACGGACAGTCTCTTGCTCCATTCCCGGATGCATTCGGAACATTTAGTGGGGCCTTCTTGCCAGATATATTTGGTGGAGAGGGAATTCATATTTTCTCTCTGGTACTTTCGGGAATAATGTCATTAGTACTTGTTTATTTGGAATTTAGTAAAAGAAAAACACAAGTCCAATATAACTTAGAAATACTACCACTTTGGTTGATCGTTGCAAAATTAGCAATTCTATTGTTTGCTATTAACTGGTTTGTATATCAACTAGCGACGAACAAAGGTATTCCAATGGTATTATTGATCGTAATTGGATTAATTATCATTTATACATTTGTAATGAACAATACGGTAATGGGTCGTTATATTTATGCAACAGGTGGTAATAAAAAAGCGGCAGATTTATCAGGTATTAAAACAAAACGAGTAGTGTTTTGGGTATTTGTAAATAATGGTGTTTTAGCTGCACTAGCTGGTTTAATCTTTGCATCTCGATTAAATTCTGCTACACCTGCAGCAGGTAACATGCTTGAACTTGATGCAATCGCTGCGGTATTTATCGGTGGTGCTTCAATGGCTGGTGGTGTTGGTACAGTTATTGGTGCGATTGTCGGGGGTCTTGTTATGGGTGTAATGAATAACGGGATGTCTCTTATCAGTATCGGTATTGACTGGCAGCAATTTATCAAAGGTATGGTTCTATTATTTGCTGTTGGATTTGACGTATTTAATAAAAATAGAGCAGGTAAATAAGACACAAAACATCACAGGAGATTTTCCTGTGATGTTTTTCTTACTACTCTAATTTTTTCTTTTCTATTAATAGTTGTTGAAATTCTTTTTCAAGTTCTGAGGTTGGTTCTAAGCTCATTCTTCCAAGACACTCTGTAATCTTTGTTTCTAGTATTAACTTTTGTTCTTCTGTAGCGCTTGGGAGAGTCTCTTTTACGTCATCCTCCCCGTTATTAACAATTGACAAGGTCTTATTCTCGATTGAAAAAATCCTAGTGGCAATATTTTTAACAAATTGTCTGTCATGCGAGACAAATATAATCGTTCCTTCATATCCCTTCAACAAATCCTCCAAAGCTTCGACCGCTTCTGTGTCCAAAAAGTTTGTCGGTTCATCAAGAATAAGCACATTGCAATCACTTAAGAATATTTTAGCTAAGAGAACTTTAACACGTTCGCCACCACTTAACACCTGAACTTCTTTGTGAACATCTTCGTTGAAAAAATGAAGCCTAGCAAGTACAGTTCTAATTAAACTTTCTTCTTGGTTGGAAGAATCCTTCATATTTTGCAGAATCGTTTTCTCTAGTTTGAGAATGGAAAGGTCTTGGCTAAAGTAACCAAATTTCACCATAGGAGATAGCTTGAATCTTGAATTATCTCGGATCATTTCTTTTAAAAGTGTGGTTTTTCCACATCCGTTTGGTCCAACGATTGCTATCTTTTCTCCACCTTTAATTAAAAAATTAGTTTTATGAAGTAATTTAATACTTCCTATCCATATTTCCTGATCCTCCGCACGAATAATCGGTTTATTCACTTGTTTTTTAATATCAGGTAAATCCATTTTAATTGGAGCGTGTTCAAAAGGCTTTTCAACCTTATCTAATTGTTCAAGTCTAGTTTCAATCGACCTGGCTGTTTGTTGAAGCTTTTTTTGCTTTTTGGCAAAATAAGGTTTAGCGCCTGTAATACTAGCCTCTGATTGACTTACTCCTTTTGGTTTTTTTGTTGCTCTTTCTGCTTTTTCACTTTTCTTTACAATTGCGTCTTCTAGCTGCTGTTTTTTCTTTTGGTATTTTTCATACTCCATCACATGATGCTGGTGTTCGAGATTCTTTTGATATCTATACTGCTGATAATTTCCTTTGTATTCTTTAATGGTTTCATTATCGATTTCCCAAATCTTTGTACAAAGATGATTTAAGATCGTTCGGTCGTGAGAAACAAGGACAAAGGAATTCTCCCAGTGCTTTAATGTTTTTTCCACCCATTCAATGTGTTTGGTGTCTAAATTAGTTGTTGGTTCATCAACGAAAAGGATAGAGCTTTTCTCAGCGAAGGCTTCCTGAATGTACCGTTGTGTTAGTTCGCCACCACTTTTCGTTTTATCTATTTCTTTTAGTTGCGGCAACAGGTGCGTGGTCGTGAATCTTGTAATTTCTCCAGTTTCAGCCTTTATCTTCCCAGCTAGCGTGTGTAATAACGTAGTTTTTCCGGTTCCATTCTTTCCAACCAGTCCAATTCGATCATTATTATCTATTTGTAGATGATCAATTTTTAACAGTAATCGTGCTTCTACATATATTTCAAGTTTATTTGCTTGTAATAGCAATTTTATCCCTCAAATCCTGGAGACGAAAAAAGCCTCCTTATTCTAGACAGAATAGGAGGCAAACGAAATAAACGTGAATGCAGAAAAATAGATAGGTATCCTCTTTTTTTCTTAACATTTTCGATTTAAAGTTCCCAATCCTATTCTGTGAATTCGATAAAAGAACAGACTTATCCCCTTGCAATAAGTGATAATGTTCTGTTTTAATTCGAATACGTCAAAAAATAGGATTAGTACTTCATCGGCTCACATTCACCCTTTCCTTTATAATAACCAAAGCATAATGAAATAAGCGAGAAGAGTCAAGTCTTTTATTGGCCAAATAAAAGCTTATATATATACAGAAGGAAAAAACATTAATAATTTACTAAAAAACCTAAAAAAACCACCATAAAAAAATCACGAAATAGGTGATGATAAAGATAGATTGAATTTTAAATGGATAATACATCCATTGTAACTCGTATGAAAAATACATATAATGATTCAAAACACTTTTCAATCAGATAGGAGAAAAATCATGCATCGCTTTCGAGCAGCCTCCATACGAACTAAAATGTTTGTCATATTTGCCAGCGCTTACATAATCGTGATAAGCCTTGTAGGCTTCATTATGTATGTAAGTAATGTGAACGAAATGAAGGATCAAGCCCAGTCCTTATCTAAGGTGTTGTCGACCCAATTTTCAAGAACTATTGATTTATATTTTAATGATATAGAACGTCTATCCACTGGAATCTTTACGGATAATACAGTCCAAGAGAATTTAGGGAATTATGACCAAACCAACTCCTTGTTTCAGGACATTAATATAAGAAACAACCTATACCCACATCTTTTTAGTCAGGCGTATCCAAGACGAGATATTGAGCGAGTAATTATGTATACCAACTCGGGTACGTCATTTATTTATGATAAGCGGGGAGACATGGAGATTTCGTATGAAAAGGAAACTGCAAAATGGAGTGAAAGCTTATATGATATACCTAAACACGAATTCTTAATTCTTCCTACTACAGAAATAGAGTTGCTTAGTGGAGAAAAAGCACAGGTTGTGTCACTTGTGAGGCATATTTATACCATTCCACAACGTGAAAAAATAGGATCCATGAAAATCGATATTAACGTGAATGTTTTTGATAGATTATTAGAGCTTGAGAATGTAGAAGAATTAGAAGAATACTTAAAAGTGATTGTGCTTGGACCAAATAAATCTGTTATCTATGATCAACAGAGACAATACACTGGTGCTTCTGATATTGGCTTAGACGTGTCAATCTCAAAAGAAGAGGAGCCGTTAGATGGGACATTATCTTGGCAGGACAAGCAATATTTATACGCTAATCGCCATTCCGAGTATACCTCGTGGGATACTGCTGTTTTAATTGATAATGAATTCATCATTTATGAACGAAATCAAATTATTCTATTTATTGCGGTTACAGGTGCCGCCGCAGTAGCCATTATTGCAATTATCTCTTACTTCCTATCACATCAAATTGCTAAACCATTAATGAACATGATTGAACGAATGAAAAGAGTAGAACGCGGTGATCTACATGATCGAATGGAGCTAACTGGAAATAGCGATATGGATTTATTCACGCGCGTTTACAACAACATGCTAGACAGCATTAATAAACTAATTTCTGAGGTATACGAGTCTAGTATCACAGAGAAAAATGCAAAAATAGCGGCACTTCAGTCACAAATCAATCCGCATTTTTTATACAACACGTTAAATACAATGAAATCAATTAGTCGAATTCGGGGCGTAGAGGAAGTTGCAGAGATATCAGAATCGTTAGCTGATTTATTTAAGTATAGTATGAAGGATCTGGATAAATTAGTGCCGTTAAAAGAAGAATTAAAGCATATTGAGAATTATATGAACATTCAACAGCACCGTTTTCAAGACCGATTTGTATTAAAGTCTGAAATAGACACGAATATAGAGCATAGTTTTATTCCAAAATTAATCATTCAACCTCTTATCGAAAACGCAATTAATCACGGGTTGGCAGATGTTAAAAGTGGAGGAATCGTTCATTTAAAGATTAGAAAAAAAGATAATAATCTAATGGTGTATGTCCAGGATAATGGTGCAGGAATGACTAAAGAAAAGCTAGAAGAAATTAACTCCTCTATTAGCAAGAAAAATACGACATTAGATCCCAAAGAAGGAGTTGGTTTAAATAATGTCATCCAACGAATTCGACTGATATATGGACATCGTTATGGAGTGAATATTGAAAGTTATAAAGACGAAGGGACAACAGTTATACTTAATCTGCCGTATAAAGAGGAACAGTTTACACCGAGGGAGGGAACAGAATGAATATATTTGTGGTAGAAGATGAACACTGGGCATTAAAGGAAATGGAAGCTTTATTAAAAGAATACGAACCAGAGCATAAGATTTACGCCTTTGAAAATGGGGAGGATGCGTTTGAACATGTGAAAAAGGTAAAACCAGATCTAATTATTACAGATATTACGATGCCTAGAATGAATGGTCTGGAGTTAATTGAAAAAATAACAGAGATAGACAGGAGTATTAAAACGATTATTTTAACGGTGCACGATACGTTTAATTATGCCAAAACTGGAATTCAGTTAGGTGTGATGGATTATCTGCTTAAACCAGTGAAAAAACAAGCATTGTTCGAGGTAACTGATAAAGCTATTGCAGATATAGAAAAGGATCAAAAATTAAAGCGCGAAAAAGAGAAATGGACGATCAATCAATTATTATTTTCCTCCATGGAAGAAGCATCAGAATCGGCCGAAATTAATCAAAAGGAATATGTCTTTCTCTATTTATTGATCGGTAATTGGCAAACAAACACAGAAAAGGACCACTTTCTATCAGAATTAAATCTTAAAAATATCATGCATAAACTAGGCTTGCCTTTGGATCATTTTTGGGTTGTTCATATTGATTCTCGCCGTAAGGTTATGCTTTTACCAAAGAATGATCATCTTAATATCGAACACGAATTTTTGCCTAAATTATATGAATATTTATGTGCAGAAGGTCAAGTCCACATGTGTTACTTAAATAAAGAGCCACAAATAGAATTAAAGGATGCGTTTGAGTCAGCACATAAGGCGTTAACAAGAGAAAAGTTGTTTGGAAAGTCGACTTTTATAAACGCTAAGAAAGAATCTACTCCTGACAAGGATCTCAGATCGATCTGGGATATCGTTCGCTTTTTGGAATTATCTATTGAAAAAGGAGAGAGTGCAAGGATAAAAAGTTATATTGAGCAGCTTATTCAGCAGTTAAGGAAAATCGTTCCTACTCAGAAACAATTGCAGGATTTTATAGTCGATATGAATTATGCAATTTTGTTTAAATTACGTCAGAAAAAAACAATGGCACTCGAAATCGATCCAATTAATCAAAATATCGATCATCTAAATCATATGGTTACTTTTTCAGAATTAGAGAAGTGGTTACATACTTATTTTTATCAGTTGGCGGAGACTTTTTCTCCGAAGGACGTAGCGCCAAAGCATTTAATTCCGAAAGTGAAACGCTGGGTGGAACAGGACTATGCAAAAAATATAACATTCTTAGAGTTTTCAGATGCCCATCATGTGAGTTTGAGTTATCTTTCTAGAGAGTTTAAAGCACAAACTGGGATGACCTTTGTTGAATATTTGACCGAGGTTAGAATTAAAAAAGCTATTGAATTATTTGAAGCAGGAAAAGAACGCACGGTAGAAGTAGGAGAGCTAGTGGGCTACCATGACCCAAAGCATTTTCGAACGGTATTTAAAAAGGTAACAAACTATACTCCAAAAGAATATAAACAAAAAAGGGTTAAATGGAAAGAGTAAAATATCCCCCCTTTTATAGTTAAATGAGTTGGTTTTATAAAAATAAAAGTCTTTCTATAATAAAGATACAGCAAAAAGGTGCTGAAAAATAAAAGGGGGTTAACAAATGAAGAAGATGAAGATGTCGTTACTTATAGGACTTATGTTGTTATTAGCAGTATTTTTAGTAGCGTGTGGAGGAGATGATTCCGAATCCTCAGAAGGTAGCACGGATACAAATGGAGAAGATAACGGTGAAACAGCTTCTGAAGAAAACCCAGAAACAACGTTGACTTTTTTAGTAGATAATCAAACCGTTACAGATGGTATTGAAGCTGTAGCAGAAGATATTAAAGAAAAGCATAATATCACAACGGAAATCGAGTTGCGTCCGGGTGGTACCGAAGGAGATAACATCGTTAAAACAAGATTAGCGACTGGAGAAATGACAGATATCATGTGGTATAACTCAGGTTCTCTTTTTAAAGCGCTTAATCCAGAGGAATACTTTTTAGACATATCTGGTGAATCTTTCGTAGAAAAATATGATGATGCCTATAAAGAAACCGTATCTGTAGGCGATGCCGTTTATGGTGTTCCTGGTGAAGCGAGTTCAGCAGGTGGCTGGTTATACAATAAAAAAGTATATGAAGAATTAGGATTAGAAGTTCCAAATACATGGGATGAGTTAATGGCAAACAATGAAGCTATTAAAGAAGCTGGAAAGGTTCCAGTTATAGCTTCATATAAAGATACTTGGACTTCTCAATTAGTACTACTTGCGGATTACTATAATGTACACTCTGAGGATCCTGACTTTGCAGAACAATTTACAAATAATGAAGCAAAATTTGCTAGTACTCCAATTGCATTAAGAGGGTTCGAAAAATTACAAGCACTACAAGAAGCTGGACATTACAATGGTGAAGAATCAGCTACAGGTTACGAAGATGCTCTAGAAATGTTAGCAAGTGGGGAAGCAGCACACTATCCAATGTTAACCTTTGCTCTAGCAGCGATCGCTGATACTTATCCAGATAATATAGAAGATATCGGATTTTTCGGGCAACCAGGTGCTGAAGCAGACGACCACGGTGTAACGTTATGGATGCCTGGCAGCATCTACGCTAACAAAGATTCAGAAAATGTAGAAGCTATAAAAACTTGGTTAGAGTATTTTGTTTCTGATGAAGGCCTTGAAACGTATATGGCTGAAATGAAAGCAAATGGTCCATATGTTCTTGAAGGGGTAGAATTGCCAGATGATGCTTATCCTGCAGTGAAAGATATGGCATCGTATCTTGAAGCTGGAAAAGTAGGACCAGCACTTGAATTCTTATCACCACTAAAAGGACCAACATTGGAGCAAATTACAGTTGAAGTTGGTTTAGGAATGGTAACACCTGAAGAGGGAGCAGAAAAGTATGACCGAGATGTTGAGCGACAAGCACAACAATTGGATTTAGAAGGCTGGTAATAGCAAGGTAGAAAGATATGGAAAGGCCCTGTTATGAATTTCATAAAATAACAGGGCCTTTTAAATAAATTTTGTATTGGGGTGACAATCTATGAAAATCAATAAAATGTATAGTTATTCATTACTGATACCAGCTGGACTAATCTATGGTCTATTCTTTTTATACCCTACTATCATGTCATTTTTCTTTGGTTTTACTCGTTGGAATTTAACTGATTGGGAATGGATTGGTCTAGAAAATTACATCATGTTTTTTGAAGAGTCTTCCTTAATGATTGGTTTTAAAAATACGTTCATTTTTGCGTTTTTAACAGCAGGTTTAAAAGTGGTACTTGGATTGATATTTGCTGTTTTGTTAACGGCTAAACTTAGAACAAAACGATTTATTAGGTCCCTTGTATTCTTTCCCGTGTTAGTAAGTACAATTGCAGTGGGTATTGCTTTTAGTGTATTACTACATCCATCCGAAGGGTTAGTTAATACAGTGTTAGGATTAATCGGCCTAAATGGTCCAGATTGGTTAGGGAATCCTAATTTAGCAATCTACTCTGTGGCATTTGTTGATGTTTGGAAAGGCGTAGGGATCGCAACTGTCATCTTTATCGCAGGTATGATGTCTATTCCAGTAGATTATTATGAAGCGCATCAGATGGATGGAGGGAATAAATTTAATGCATTTTGGCATATTACTTTACCCTTATCGCGACCTGCAATAAATGCTGTAATTATTTTAGCCTTAATCGGTGGTCTCAGAACGTTTGACTTGGTTTGGGCCATGACAGGTGGGGGTCCAGGTTTTAGTTCTGATTTAATAGCTTCTATTATTTATAAACAATATCAAGCAGGATTCTACGGATTATCTACTGCGGGTAACGTTTTATTATTTTTGATGGTAGCAGTTATCGTATTTCCAATCTTTAAGTACTTGAATCGGAAAGAGGTGGATCTATGAGCACACAACATGAAATTATGCGAAAAGAAAAACGCAAGAAAAGTAGAATTCGTCTCATAGTTGAAAGTCTAATCGTTATTGTTTTTTCTGCGATATTTTTAGTTCCATTTTATTTTATAATTGTGAATGCGATGAAAACAAGCCCAGAAGCCTCGAAATTATCGATTTCTTGGCCGACAGAATTTAGAATATTAGAAAATATGCAAGAGGTGTTAGCGGCAAGGGATAATATGCTTTTATTAGCATTTTTCAATAGTACTGTGATCACGGTAATTTCAATTCTTATCCTATTGGTTGTAGGGTCAATGGCTGGCTTTGTGCTCCAACGTCGTAAAGGTAAATCCATCAATATAATTGGTTCGACTTTCTTAGCTGGTTTAATGATACCGCCTGCTGTTGTACCAACTATTTGGGTGTTAGAACAGTTTCAATTATTTAAAACTTTTCCAGGTATAATTTTAGTAATGGTAGCCATATCTATTCCATTTTCCATCATTTTATATACTGGTTTTATAGCAACTATTCCCAAAGAACTTGATGAAGCTGCCATCATTGATGGATGTGGGGGATTCCGATTGTTTTTTAGTATTATATTCCCGATGTTAAAGCCGATTCACTCCACCGTTATTATTCTAAATGCCGTTCAAATATTTAATGATTTTGTGCATCCGCTGTATTTCTTTCCGGGAGCGGATAACGCAACGGTTCAGTTAACATTATATAACTTTATGAGTATGTACAGTACGGATTGGAACTTACTATTTGCAAATGTATTGCTAATTACAATACCGCCGTTTATTTTATTCCTAATTTTCAGTGAAAAAATTGTAGCAGGAATGACAGCAGGTTCAGTAAAAGGATAATTTACGAAATGAGGGTGTGACATGTTGGAAGTTCAAGATTTACGTATAGAGTATCAAAAAAACCCAATTGGAATCGACGTTAACCATCCGCGGATTAGTTGGAAGTTAACATCAAATAACCGAAATGTAATGCAAACCTCCTATCGTATTCAGGTTGCACTAGACGACTCATTTGAAAATATTCTCTGGGATTCTCAGAGAGTGACATCTGATCAAAGTAACTTTATTACTTTAAACGAAATCACATTAACATCCAGGACGAGATACTATTATAGAGTAAAAGTTACCGATAATCATGAGAATGATTCAGAATGGTCGAATGTGAATTATTTTGAAATGGGATTACTAGCTAAAGAGGATTGGATAGCAGATTGGATTACTGCACCACAAAAATGGAACGGGAAACCGAGTCCAAAATTAATGAACAAATTTAGTTTAGAAGGCAGCGTGAAGAAAGCTCGAGTTTATGCAACGGCATTAGGGTTATATGAATTACAACTTAATGGAAGCCGTGTAGGTGATGACTATTTTACACCTGGATGGACTAGCTATGATACAAGACTGCAATATCAAACCTATGATGTTACTGATCTACTAATAGAGGGTGAAAATGAACTTCAGGGTTTACTTGGTAATGGATGGTATAAAGGTAACCTTGGATGGGAAGGTAATGATGAAATCTTTGGGAATCGTCTAGCATTGCTTGCTCAAATGCATGTCGAATTCGATGATGGAAAGGAAGTTGTCATTACAACAAATCAAGACTGGGAAGCGGCTGAAAGCCAGATTCGAACCTCAGAGCTTTATCATGGTGAAACCTTTGATGCTAGTATGGAGGTAGAACACACTGAGCCTGTTGAACTTTTAGACCATACAAAGGATATTTTAGTTGCGCAAGAAAATGAGCCTGTAAGAAAAATAGATGTACTTTCGCCGGTAGAAGTAATTCAAACACCACGAGGAGAAACGGTGTTGGATTTCGGTCAAAATATGGTCGGATGGGTTGCTTTTGATATCGAAGGAAAACGAGGACAAGAAGTTGAAATAAAGCATGCAGAAATTTTAGATGCAGATGGAAACTTTTATACAGCGAACCTTCGAACTGCTAAACAAACGAATAAATATATATTAGGTGGTAAAGGAAAAGAAACCTTCGAACCGTATTTTTCCTTTCAAGGCTTTCGTTATGTAGAATTAATAGGCTTTGAGGAAAATCAAATTAACTTAAAAAATTTCCGCGGAGTGGTGCTACATTCCGACATGGAAATAACAGGGGACTTTACGTGTTCAGATCCTATTATTAATCAATTGCAACACAATATATTATGGGGCTTGAAGGGGAATTTTCTCGATGTACCAACAGACTGTCCGCAGCGAGATGAACGTTTAGGTTGGACAGGTGATGCTCAAATGTTTATTCGAACGGCAAGTTATTTGGCGAATGTAGGTCCATTTTTCAAAAAGTGGCTTCGAGACTTAGAAGCAGATCAGGATAATGAAGGTGGCGTACCTTTTGTCGTACCAAATGTATTACATTCAGATATGGAAGAACCACAAGATAAGACAGAGCAAAAACCATATAGTTCTGCTGCTTGGGGGGATGCTGCGGTAATTTGTCCGTGGACCATTTATATTGCATATGGTGATGAGCGAATCTTAGCAGAGCAATACGAGAGCATGAAGGCATGGATCGATTATATTAAGAGTCAAGGGGAGAATCCTTACTTGTGGAACACAGGTTTTCATTTTGGAGACTGGTTAGCACTTGACTCAAAGCCAGATAGCTACATCGGTGCGACCGATCGCCCTTACATTGCGACGGCCTTTTTCGCCTATTCTACGTCACTCGTAAAACGAACGGCAAAAGTATTAGGTAAGATGGAAGATTATCGATACTTTGAAGAATTAGAAGGAAATATTGTACACGCGCTTACTGATGAATTCATTACACCGAATGGCAAGCTAGCTGTTCCAACCCAAACTGGACAAATATTGGCGTTAATGTTTGATTTGTTGGATAGTAATGCGAAGGATAGAGCTGTTTTAAAACTGAAAGAGCTTTTGGAAGAAAGCGACTATCATTTAACGACTGGCTTTGTTGGAACGCCTTATCTAAACCATGTCTTAACGGAAAATGGAATGAACGATGCTGCCTATAAATTGTTATTTCAAAAGGATTATCCGTCATGGCTGTATCAAATTACAAAAGGCGCTACAACGATTTGGGAGCATTGGGATGGTATTAAAGAGGATGGTACATTTTGGAGTACCGATATGAATTCCTTTAACCACTATGCCTATGGTGCTATTGGTGACTGGTTATATCGAAAAGTAGCGGGTATTGAATTAAATGAAGAAAAACCAGGCTTTAAAGACTTTATGATCAAACCTTATATTGGTGAAGGTCTTGACTTTGCTGAAGCTAATTTAGAATCCCCGCATGGAAAAATTAGAAGTGCGTGGAAGAAGGATGAAGCAGGTAACGTTCAGTTAGAAGCTACAATTCCACCTAACACCACAGCAACCATTCATTTACTAGAAGCAAAGACAGATAACGTCAAAGAAAGTGATAAAGCTTTATCTACTATTGATGGAATTGTTTCTGTAAATGCAGATAATAGTGGTGTGCGGATCTCCTTAACTTCAGGAGAGTATGCTTTTACGTACTAAAAATAAACTTACGAACAAATCATATGGCTAGTGCATTTCCTATTTGGAAAGAGCTAGCCTTTTTATCACTTTATAAAGTGGAGATAAGTAATGCTTTCATTAATTTAGTAACCTTTTGGTGTTCATTCCTGAAAGAAGTGCCTAGGTTAAAAATTTGTTGTTTACTACATAAGAGGAGAGGGGTTTTGAAGTTGGAAAATGCAATATCTGAAACCCGAGCATGTTGGATTTGGTATCCGGGGGACTGGGAGGTTTGGCTCCACGAACAGGTTTCATTAAGACGAGAAATGCGTGAGGTTATGTTCCCACCCTTCTGGAGACTTGACTCCCATTACAGCTCTGTTCTTTTCAAATATGAGTATTATTTAGCTGAGGAAACGACCGTGCGAATTACTGCAGAAGGACAATATGCTGTCTACTTAGATGGGAAGGATAATCATCGTTCAAATAAGCATGAAATTACGCTACCAAAAGGGAAGCATACAATTACGATTTCTGTTTATAATGTGAAAAATGTTCCAGCTTTATATATAGAGGGAGAAATCATCTATAGCGATCATAACTGGGAAGTCTCCTGTTACGATAGCAGATGGAAACCTGTAGGAAGTTGGCCAAGTCAGTTTCATTCTCCCCATACACTGCCATCTGAATATAAGCTCGAAACAGAGCTTCAAGTAGCAAAAAATATAGAAAAGACAGAAAAAGGATGGCTGGTGGACTTTGGCAAAGAAACTTTTGGCTATTTGCAATTAAAAGAGCTTAGCGGACAAGGAGAGCTTGTCGTTTATTACGGGGAATCCATGGAAGAAGCGAAAGATACAGAGCACTCTGTTTTAATTGATCGCGTAACAATAGACGAGGAAAAAGGAGTCACCTATACGTTTAAGAAATCACGTGCCTTACGCTATGTTCAACTTATTCCAGCGAATGAAACGATACAATTTCAAATCGTTCATTTATTATATGAATATTTACCCGTTACATACCGAAGCCAATTTAAAAGCTCAGACCAACGACTAAATGATATTTGGTCAACATCTATGGATACGTTCCATTTAAATACAAGGGAATTTTTCTTTGATGGAATCAAACGAGACAGGTGGGTATGGTCTGGTGATGCGTATCAATCATTCCTTATGAACTATTATAGCTTTTTTGATGCAGATGTAGTGAAACGCACTTTAATAGCCTTAAGGGGAAAAGATCCAATAAATACACATATCAATACTATTCTCGATTACAGTTTGTACTGGTTTATAAGTATTTATGACTATTATCAATATACAGGTGACAAAGCTTTTGTAAATTCACAATATGAGAATATGGTTTCGTTAATGGAATTCTGCCTAAGTAGACGTAATTCAGAAGGATTAATGGAAGGAATAGAAGAAGATTGGGTCTTTATAGATTGGGCAGATCTAGATAATAGAGGTGAGATAAGTACCATCCAAATTCTACTTTGTCGAAGCTTAGAAGCAATGTCACTTGTCTCAGCATTGGTTGATGATACGAAAAGAAGTAAAACATATCAGCATGAAGCGGAAAAGTTAAAAAAGAAGATAATGGAGATCTTTTGGGATGAAGAAAAAGGAGCTATTCTCCATCAGCGCTTAGACGGGGAGTTAAGTAATAAAATAACCAAATATCCTAATATGTTTGCACTCATGTTTGGCTACTTAAACGATCAACAAATCGCCAAGGTAAAAGAAAAAGTGCTACTAAATTCAAGCGTTCAAAAAATAAAGACCCCATACATGCGCTTTTTTGAACTCGCAGCATTATGTGAAATAGATGCTCATCCTTTCGTGTTAGAGGAAGTACATGATTATTGGGGTGGCATGCTTGACTTAGGTGCCACAAGCTTTTGGGAGGAGTACAATCCCGCGGAAAGTGGAAGCGAGCATTTACAAATGTATGATATGCCTTATGGGAAAAGCTTATGTCATGCATGGGGTGCCAGTCCAATCTATCTAATAGGGAAGTATTTTTTAGGTGTTCGACCAGTTACACCAGGATTCCAGGATTTTGTTATTGAGCCTAAACTAGGTGGTTTGGAATGGTTTGAAGGAGAAGTACCAATTGGAGAAGGCAATGCCTCTATTTATATGGATAATAAAAAGATTCGCGTAAAAGCAAATCATGGAAAAGGCATTCTAAAATATAAAAAAAATGAGCAGACGTTAGAAAAAGCTATTCCTACTGATGGGTCCTGGGTAGAGATTGATCTCTAAGCAGCTCGATAGTTAATAATTTTTTTAAAAAAGAAAGGGAGGGTACAATGAGCTTTCAAACAAATATAAGTCATGAAGTAATCAGGTCTAGTAAGCTAGAAGAAAAAGCGAAAGAATTAAAGCCTGAATTATTTCGTAAAAAAATAATACCTGAACACATAGTTGAGGTAGTCGAAAACGAAGAGAAAATGCACGGGTGGGAAATTAATAATGTTAAACCCGCATCGGAGTTATCTGACGAAGTATTAGGTAAAGACAATTCTTTAATTCTAGATTTTGGTGATCATCAAGTAGGTTATCTTTCTTTAAGTATTACTCCAGTAGGGAGTCCGCCAGATGCGCCGTTACATATGCGATTAACATTTGGTGAAATGCCGGTAGAAATGGCAGAGTCTTTTTCTACCTATGATGGATGGATAAGCAGTTCGTGGTTACAAGAAGAAACTATCCATGTTGACGTTCTCCCGAGTGAACTGAAACTTCCTCGAAGATACAGTTTTCGTTACCTAAAAATAGAAGTATTAGATACCTCCCCAAAATATAAAGTTTCGTTTCAACATGTAGCAGTAGAAACGATTACTTCTGGTGACGAGGGTCAAGTCGAAGCGTTCGTTCATGACGATGAAGAGCTAGTAGAGATAGACCGTGTAAGCATTAAAACCTTACAGGATTGTATGCAGGATGTATTTGAGGACGGTCCAAAGCGAGATCGAAGACTTTGGCTGGGTGATTTACGCTTACAAGCAATGGCGAATTATGCGACCTTTAAAAATAATGATTTAGTTAAGCGCAATTTATATCAATTCGCAGCTGTGCCAAATCAAAATGGGCAGGTATCTGCTAATCTTTTTGTGGAACCTTCCCTTATACCGGATGATACATTTCTATTCGATTATTCATTATTTTTCACTACTACGTTGTATGATTATTATCAAGCAACAAAAGACATAGAGACTTTGAAGGAGCTTTGGCCGATTGCTTATCGTCAGGTGGAAATAGGACTTGAAAGATTAGATGATAAAGGAATAGTTCAGGACGATGATAGCTGGTGGTCATTTATAGATTGGCATCCAGATTTAAACAAACAGAGCCCGTCTCAAGCTATATTAATCTACACGTTAAAAAGGGCTATTCTTTTAGCGCAAGAACTGAAAGAAGACACGAAAATAGTGGAGCTAGAGAATCATTTGGAAAAAGTTATGGAAGCTACACATAAGTATCTTTGGAAGGATGATATTGGCTTTTTTGTAAGTGGAGATAAAGAGCAAATATCTTGGGCAACACAGGTGTGGATGGTAATAGCAGGTGTATTGGATGAAGCTAAAAGCAGAGAGCTCTTACTGCAAGTATTAGATACACAACCAGAGGTAGAGATGAATACGCCTTATATGCATCATCACTTAGTTGAAGCCCTTTTTGAAGTAGGATTAAAAAAAGAAGCAACGGATTGGATGAGAATGTATTGGGGCGGCATGCTACGAGATGGGGCAGATACTTTTTGGGAGCTATATAATCCAAAGGATAAAACCTTCTCTCCTTACGGGAACCATTTAATTAATAGCTATTGTCACGCATGGAGCTGCACCCCAACTTATCTTATAAGAAAATATTTGAATTAGATGCGCTGGTCTGTGTGAACCTTTATGCTATAGAAATAAAGCTAGACATATTCCGCTTAAAAGCGTGAGTATGTCTAGCCTTTTATCTAGCTGGGATTACACAAATTACAGGGATTAAGATTAAAATTCCAGAATTTTAGGTTCGATCCCTTTTTTATTGAGTAAGCTAATTTGAAGCGGCTCTATCTCAAGGACCACATAGTCCGGATCATCTGGTCCTTCAAACCAATTTTTCATATGTGAGTTCCATAACTCTTTTTTTAATTCAGGTGAATCTGTTATCGTAACTTTTCCTTCATATTCCACGTATTCATCATCAAATCCTTCGCCATCATACCCTAATAAGATATGCGTATAAGGATTTTCTTCAATCTCTTCTGCTTTATGGGTTTTTATATTCGTAACAGTATAGAGTTTTAACCCTTTATGAAAAAAAGTCATATATCTAGAATGTGGTTTATTTGCTTTTACAGTTGCCATTGTACCAACCGAACTGTTATCTAAAATATTTTCAATCATCGCTCTAATTTCTTGCTGACTCATCTATATACCTCCTAGTCATTGATATTCTTCATATTCCTTTATGGAGCTAAATTAAACTTTTTTTATAATTTTTAACAATTTTATTTTAAGTTTCATGTCTATAGTTATTCCTCAAAAAATGAATAATATGTTCAATTAGAAATAAAACTCAAGGGGAGAAGAGAGAATAATGGAGGATGTTATAGAAAGAGGATTGTTTTGACCGCGTCTTCTGAAATCTAAATGAAAAAGGTGCTAAATAAGTACAGTATAAAAATAAAGCAATTGCAGAAAATAATTATGCGTACTGGAAGTGGCGAAAAGCAAATTAAATTCCATGGCGCAGTATTCATGCGTTTTATCAAATAACTTAAACAAGCCCTTTTTTAGAGTTTAGGAAACGAACTGGATAAAACGCAATTAGAAAAGATTCAAGCAGAGGAAGTAAGATTCTTCTTGTATATTTGCGAGAGAAGGGGGTGTAGTGCATGAGTACAATTTCACGTATTGCACTAGTATTAGTTATTATCGGTGCGATTAACTGGGGTTTAATCGGCCTTTTCCAATTTGATTTAGTTGCGGCGCTTTTTGGCGGTCAGGACGGGGCGCTTGCAAGAATTGTTTATTCATTAGTTGGACTAAGTGGTCTGTGGTGTATTGGTTTATTGTTTAGTGATTTACAAGAAAATAATGAAGAACCATCAAATGCCGGTAGGCCAAAAAATATGGCATATAGTACAGAATTTTCAGAAGAAATAGATGATTCAGGTGCGATAGAGGAAGAGGTTGAGCCCTCTCGTCCACAAGAATAATGTATAAAATAAAGATTTATTAAGGCTTTTGGTTAAAAAAGATAAAATAAATGCTTTCTCCTTTACTATAGTTGCTGAAGCTATAGTATTTTTTTGCGTTGAAAACAGTTCATATGCTGGAATCAGCCAAATAGGTTATCCCATTTCGTTATTTTAGATGAGCCCAAATTCTATCGGGAGCAATTGAGCCTAACCAAAAGAAAAAGCCTTGACCATTATGAGTCAAAGCTGTTTGATATTAACTAATCGGATAATCGGCTACAATAACATCCTCTATGATACCATCTAATTCTTGCACGAAATCTTGATGTTTTGGATGTGGGCCATATGCTTTTAGTGCATCTTTTGATGTAAAGGTAACTCTTAATCCGATAGAGTACCCTTGCGCGCGATCGGTTTCCTCGGTGACATTGATACCTGTTGTTAATTCAACTATCCCAGGGATCTCTTCTTTTAGAGCCTTTAATTTTCCTAGTAAGTAAGCTTCTTTCTCTTTAGAAATTTCTTGATTAAATTTAAATAACACTAAATGCTCATACATGATGGGCTCCTCATTTCTAATTAAATTATTTTACCTTTCCTTTAGAATACAGATTGGAAACGATTTCTACAAATTATAAATTTGAAGAAGTACAATAAACTTTTAAATAGAAGAAAGTTAACAAGTAATGTTCAAAATGAGAGGTCTAAAAATCAGTAGGACACTTCTTGTATCATTTATTTTTAGGCGAAAATGTTGCTGTTTGCGTCGAACTAAAAAAAGAGCCTTTCCTCTTAACTTTTACTAAGATTGCTTTAGCTGCAACTAGCGTTTCAGTAACAGGAGGCATTACTTTTATTGATCTAATGGCACCACAATTGCCAAGTCTATTGTAGGACCTAGATACCGACTATTTATGCCAATTTGTATCTTATTAGACAATTTCCTGCTTCTTATAGACGATCAATTGGAAGAAATATATTAGAGCCGGAAGGGCTCGTAGCAGGGATTATGACCGCTTTAAGTGGGGCGCGATATTTTATTTTTCTTTTATGGAAAAAAATTTGAGAAAACCTTCCAGTTAAATTGGTAAAAATGTTATAATTTTCATATTAAAGGAGACAATGTAAAGTTTTCTATATTTTAATAAGAAAGCGGTTTTTAATATGTTAAAAAAAATTCTCAAAAAAGCGCAACCTACGGAAGAAGAATTCCGTCTACTATATGACATGTTTTATTCCAGAGTATATCGGGATGTTTTTTTTATTGTGCGAGATCCGTATATAGCACAAGATGCACTTCAGGAAACATTCATCAAAGTCTATAAATACCTTAATCGAATTGATGATCGTGAAAAAATGGGGGCATGGATCTCAACTATCGCTACCCGTACTGCTATTGATATACTAAGAAAACGCAAGGTTGGCGTAGAAATTTATCCCGATAAAGACATTGAAAGAGATGCTGAGATGGAAGAAGGATTTGAAAAAGAAATTGAACAGTTGGTTGAAAATCAAGTTAAAAAGGATACACTTATATGGAAAATTGAAGAGCTTAAGCCTGAATATCGAGAGGTAATTTTATTAAAGCATATCCATGAAATGAGCATTAAAGAGATTGCAGTTACCCTTGTTTTAACTGAATCAACAGTAAAAACCCGCTTACACCGGGCAAGGCGTGTGCTAAAGGAAAGAATAGAAACAGATAAGAAAAGTAGATGGATAGGTGGTGGAATTTCTTGAGTAACCTACAATTTAATAATAAGATTGAAGCGGTACTAAAAGAAATTTATCATAGTCCATCAGATCCTCTGTTTTCTAAAGAGGAAACATGGGATAAGGTATCCATTGAAACGGTCCGTGCCCATAAAAAGAAACAAAAATTTTCTTTTAGTAAAGGAATATTAGTAGCTTCGATGTTTGTCGTGCTTTTAGTCAGTGGTTTCTTTTTAGAAAACAATAACACAAAAGCATTTGGATGGTTTACCAACCTTTTTGTAAATTCAGAGGGCAATGTTACACAAATTACGCAGTCAACAGGTGATTCAGAAGATGTGAAAAATGAAGATTCAATAGACGTTGGTGAGATTGAAAGTAATGTGATTGAAATTACAGAGGAATCGATGTCGCTTGAACAAGCGCAGAAAGAAGCATTATTTGATATTATTATACCCAGCTCTGTTCCTGATGGATTTGAATTACAAGAAGTGATAGTACTGAAGGAAATGGATGAAGTAAAGACTGCTAAAATAATGTATGAATCTCCGGAAAATATTACCTTAGCAATCGCCCAAACATATCAAAATCAAGATTTTTCAAAGTCCATCGTGGTTGATAATGAGGATACGGAAATCGCTAAAATAGAAATAAACGGAGTGGAAGCACAACTGTTTTTATATAAAGATGGCTGGAATGAATTGATCTGGTATGATTTCCCATTTGAATGGAGTGTGAGTGGGGAAATTGATAAAACAAATTTAATAGAAACGGCAGAATCATTAAAATGAAATCCAACTACTTTGTTAACGTTAGTAGTTGGATTTTTATATGAAAATTGGAGCAAAAATTCAAGCTTAAGGAGTGTATTTTATTCCAGTATAGCTAGTAGTCTTTTCAACTACACCGCTTTGGTTAACTTTGTGCATGGTTTTTATGCGATAATATTCTCCTTTATCTACCTTGAAATTGACAGAGCCATTAA
Organism: Saliterribacillus persicus; assembly: GCF_003337485.1. GTDB lineage: Bacteria > Bacillota > Bacilli > Bacillales > Amphibacillaceae > Saliterribacillus > Saliterribacillus persicus. The sequence goes on along the minus strand of NZ_QPJJ01000004.1, from coordinate 166,966 downwards.
TCCTTGTTGCAAAGTACTTTTTGAATCGATAGGTTTGACCTTTATTGTGCCACTTTCCGGTATTCTTGTTTTTCATTTGTAAGGTTAATTCGCAAGAAATGGTGTGTACAGGGCTATAGCTAGTGGTGAGACAGGTTCCTCTTAGAGATCTAGAGCCTGTGACATTGATAGAGTTACCGGAACTTCTAATGAAATCAGTGGATTGAATGGATATAAGGCTCTCTGTTTCCGTTGTTAATGTTGGCTCATTGGCAAAAACATTGGAATTAGAAAAGAAATATGCAAGGAAAACAGCATTACAAGTGAATAGACATTTTAATAAAAGCTTCAAAAACTCACTCCCAATATTTAGTTGTTAATACTAAGACGAAAGTAGCTATATAAAGGTTTCAACTTTTACTTTGTGGTATATAATCCTTAATTTAATGTTTTTTAAAGGGATTAGGCTTATTTAAGTAGTAACTTAAGAAGAGGGAGGAGTTTATGTGAGTACTAAAATTAACATTTCAATGCGAAAACAATCTTTTTATATGAACCTGGCTGATGAAAAAAATACGAAACTGATGCGCAAGCCACATCTTCATCAAGATTATGAAATATACTTCTTGGTAGAAGGGGAAAGGTTGTATTATATTGACGGGAAAGAATACTGTATTCGTAAAAACCAACTTGTATTTATTGATAAAAATTTGCTGCATAAAACAAGCAAACAAGCGGATAAAGCACATAAAAGAATTGTCATTAACTTTCATAAAAATTATTTATCTGATCCAGAGAGTAATCTTTTACAGCATTTGTTTGAAGATGGACCGTCCATACTGTCCCTTCCAGAAAGTCATGTATGTATGTTTCGAAATTTGTATGCGCAAATGCTTAGAGAATATAAAAAAGATCGTCCAGAAAAAGATATCTATCTACGAGCGTTAGTCATACAGTTATTAGTAGAAAGTAAGCGTTTGTTAAATAAAGAATTAAAGGCATCTCGTACAACGAAAAAAGCGCTTGATCGCTCCACCATGTCTGAAATGATACGATTTATTCATCAAAATTATAATAAAGATCTCTCCTTGCAGATCTTATCAGATAGATTTCATCTAAATGAACATTATATTAGTCGTATGTTTAAACAAGCTACAAATTATAGCTTTACAGACTATGTGAATCGTTTTCGAGTGGCAGAAGCAGAACGATTGTTGAAGGAAACAGAATGGAAAATTAATCATATTGCTAATTATGTAGGTTACTCAACCAATGTTCATTTTAATCGAGTTTTTAAAAGCATTATTGGCATCTCTCCTAATCAATATCGGAAAAAGAATACTTCTGGCTTGATTAAGCAGTAAGGCTTAGGGAAATCATACCAACCAAAATGTAAACGCTATCATAAAAATGGTGCATAATATGTTACTTTTTGCTTGCTATACTTTTAGGTGAAGGATAGCCATATTGGGAGGAGAGGTTGCGTAATGGAAAGGAAACAAATAGGGGTGCTGCTTGTTTTACTTGTATCTATTGTAGGAATGCTTTTTGGATTTGAACAAAAAGTAAATGCAGAAACAATTGAATTTTCTGGAGACTTGTATGAAGCAGAAGAAGCTAACGGTGAAGGTATTATCGTCGACAACAAGCACCTTGGATTTACAGGTGAGGGGTTTGTAGATTATAAACCAAACGAACCGGGTGGCTTTATTGAATGGGAAATCGAAGTCGCAGAAGAAGCTACTTATGTCTTTGCTTTTCGCTATGCACATGGGAAAGCAGATAATCGCCATGCTGAGCTTCAAGTAGATGGAGAAGTTGTTGAAGAGCAGCTAGATTTTAATCAATCAGGTGATTTTGACGATTATATTTACGTTACAAAAAAAGTAGAGTTATCTGAAGGAATGCATACGGTAAAGTTAACAGCTACAGCAGAGGCAGGTGGGGCTAATGTGGACCACCTATATGTATATCAAGATGTTGATATCGTAGCAGAGGCGGAAGATCAACCAGGTGAAGGGGTCATAATTGATAATAAGCATCAGGGTTTTACGGGAACTGGCTTTGTAGATTATAACCCGAATGTGCCAGGAGGATATATTGAATGGACAGTGGATGTACCTGTTGCAGGGTTGTATCAACTAGATTTTCGTTATGCTCATGCTGGCGGAAGTAATCGCCCTGCTGAAGTGAGTATAAATGGATCAGCTATAGAAGAGCTTGATTTTGCTCCAACAGGGGATTGGGCTGGCTGGAAGTTAGAGAGCACCAGTCTCGAATTAGAAGCAGGAGAGAATGTTATTCGTCTAACTGCAACAGGAGCAGAAGGTGGAGGAAATATTGATCATCTTCGAATTCATAATCAGCTAGAAGAAGAAAATGAACATACACCGGTGGAAACAGAAGAAGTAGCTTTAGACGACTTACTAGACGGGATCACGAAGAAAAAGCTTCAAGCATTAGGAGTAATTAAAGAATCTAGTATGGAAGAAGATGCTTTAATAACCGGTATAGAACTACTAGCTCTCATTAACCGTAGATTTGGTTTAGATAAGAATCAGGAATATAAAAATCTAGAAGCAAGACAATCGATAGGATCTATTTCAAAAGAAAAATGGGATATTTATGTCGCAGAAATTGCAAAAGAAAATAAGTATATACCTGATTTTCTTTGGGACGAAGTAGATTTATATCAGCCACTTAGTAAAGAAGAAACTGCACTCATAGTAGGGGATTTAATGGATTTAGTACCTGAAGATGAAGAAGGTTCTAATATGATGGGCAAGCTAGCGAAGCTTGGCATCATGAATCCAAATCGAGAAATAAATTATGGAATAAAAGATGAAATGACTCTAAAAGAAGCAGAGGAAATGGTTGCTCAATTAGCTTCAGATTCAGATAAAGGGCAAAATGAAGTGAATATTGTAAGAGTAGATGCTTTAGCACCGCACTTAATCGCGGTAACTTTAAATGGGCAGTTTACGGAGATAGATATTGATGATCTTACGTTAGCTATCCCTACTGGAAGCTGGGACAGCCTTTCTCCACTCCTAAATCGAGAGCTTAGACTGCCTAAAGCAGCTGTGACAAAAGATAAATTTGGGAACACTGTCGTATTGTATGAAACGATGGAAGAATTGGAGGGCAATAAATTTTATCTAGAGGAAGATGATCCCTCCTTTCAAGGTGATTTAGATGCTGCATTATTGCAAGCAAATAATATGATAAGCTGGCAGATGGATCATGGCGGTTGGTCAAAAGGAAATGATTATGCCTATGCTTGGGATCAAGAAGAGGATCGGTCTGAATGGGTAAATGGTGATGGAATAGAACTAGGTATGATAGATAATGATGCCACGATAAAGGAAATGGAATTTCTAGCTGAAGTATATGCAGCATCAGAGAATGATTCTTTAAAGCAGAGCTTTCAAAAAGGCTTAGATTTTTTATTTGATCTACAATATGACACGGGTGGATTTGCGCAGGTGTATCCAAGAAGAGGTAATTATTCTGATATGGTTACATTCAATGATGAAGCGATGATTCGAGTATTAAATATGTTTGAAGATATCGTTCAAAAGAAATATCCGTACAATACAGACATTATTACCGATGCACAAAGAAGTAGCATTGAAGAGTCTATAGATAAAGCGGTAGACTATATATTAAATGCTCAGATTGAAGCGAATGGTAAATTAACAGCTTGGGGACAACAGCATGATCCAAAAACGTATGAGTCAGTGCAAGGAAGAGCTTATGAACATCCATCCATCTCAGGTAAAGAATCAGTAGCGATTGTTCAATTTTTAATGGAAAGAACAAAAGGCTCACCTGAAATTACAGAAGCGGTTGAATCTGCTTTGGAGTGGTATGATGAAGTGAAATTAGACGGAATTCGCTACGTAAGTGGTGGAAATGAAAATGGGGAATATTTTGTAGAAGATGAAAATGCCGTCACTTGGTATCGTTTCTATGAAATTGGGACAAACAAACCTATTTTCTCTGGAAGAGACGGTGTGATAAAGCATAATATTCAAGAAATTGAAGAAGAAAGAAGAAATGGCTATCAATGGGGCGGTAGTTATGGCCAGATACTCTTAGAGACTGCAAAAACTACCGGTTATTTTAAAAATAATGTGTATGCAAAAGTAGTCGCTGAAAGTAGCAAAGATAATTTAGATCGTACGCTTGTAGAGGGGGAATTGGAGAAAATGGAAGACTTCCAGAACCAGGTTAAAGAAACACAAGCGAATCTTACTGTTGCAAAGGATGGTAGTGGTGAATTTGAAACAATCCAAGCTGCGATCGATGCTGTTCCAGAAAATGCAAATAGCCACGTTGAAGTAATTATCAAAAATGGAATCTATGAAGAAGTTGTTAATATTCCATCTGATAAGCCATATATTCATTTAATTGGGGAAAGTGAACAAGAAACAATTATTCGTTATGATAATTATGCAGGGAAAGATAATGAAGTTGGTGGTACGATTGGAACTAGTGGAAGTGCAACAGTTTTTATACGATCCAATGATGTGATTGTTGAAAATTTAACGATCGAAAATAGTTTTGATGAATCACAGGAGGTTGAAGGAAAGCAAGCTGTTGCTTTATATGCAGCAGGAGAGAGAATGCTTATTCATCAAGTGACATTACTAGGTAATCAGGATACACTCTTTGCACATTCAGGAACCCAGTATTATCTAGATAGTTACATTGAGGGAGATGTTGACTTTATTTTTGGAGGAGCACAGGCCTTATTTGAAAATGTTACAGTGCATTCCTTAGATAGAGGTTCTGATTCGAATAATGGGTATATCACAGCAGCTAGCACGATGGACCATCAGGACTTTGGTTTTCTATTTTTAAATAGTACTTTAACAAGTGATGCGCCTGATAACACAGTTTATTTAGGAAGGCCATGGCAGCCAAGTAGTAATCCTAGTGCTATCGCTCATGTAGTATTCAAAGATACTAAGATGGCGGCGCATATCAAAGAGGAAGGCTGGACAGAGATGGGTGGCTTCCCGCCAGAAGAGGCAAAATTATATGAGTTTAACAATGAAGGACCAGGTGCTGTAGTTAATGAAGATAGACGGCAATTAACCGAAGAAGAAGCCGCTACTTATACAAAAGAAAATGTATTAGGCGGCTGGGTTCCAAGTGTGCCGCAATAAGAAATAACATCTTATTTTTAAAGGATTTACGTAAAAATGATGACAGCTCGTTTCTCAAATAGGGAAACGAGCTGTCATTTTTTGTACTCTAAGAAAGTATCATATTATAAAGTATTTTCACAGTATTATTTTATGGCGCAACGGTTTGGTCCGATTTCCATTTCGCGTTTTTCTTCCTGCTCAGGGTTGATTTTCCCCATATTTGTTTCGCGAATTTTTTGGTGAGAATTTGGTTGAGGTGGTAAATTCTCCGTCACCATTTTTTTGAATTCATTTTCGTCCGCTACATTTAGTCCGTGATTCTCTTTTTGAAGGGTTGCTAATTTCTTCCCAACAGAGCCATCTTCATTCATTTCCTCATTGGACATGTAATGAGCAGGCAGGACAACTAATTCATTAGACAAGTTACGATATTTGTTATAAAGGGTGTCACGTAGATCACTTACCCAGTCATCTGCTTTACCAGCTAAATCGGGACGTCCAATAGACTCAACGAACAGGATATCACCAGTCAATAAGAATTGATCATCTACAATAAAAGAAGTAGAACCAATTGTATGACCTGGGGAATATAAAGCTTGAACATGAATTTTTGATGATCCAATGGTTAAGTCTTCTCCATCAACTAACTTGTTGTAATCAAACTCTACGTCTTCTGCGTCTTTTGGAGGTAACCAATAAGGAGCTCCAGTTTTTTCTGCTATTGCATGCCCACCTGAAATATGGTCAGCATGCAAGTGTGTATCAAGAACATGCTTGATTTTTACATTTTTCTCTTCAGCAAAGCCTGTGAATGTTTCGATCATTCGAGTGGGATCAATAACAGCCGCTTCTCCTCCTGAAGTCACCATATAAGATAAGCAACCTTTTCCAAGACGGACAAATTGATACAATTCTCCTCCATCACTAAGGTCAGCTACTTTTACTGGTTCTAAGTGCTCGCTCCAGGCTTTCATACCGCCTTCTAGGGAATAGACATTTTCAAATCCAGCTTCATCTAGTTGCTCTGTAACATACTGAGAAGATCCACCTTTTGCACAGACTACAACAATATCCATATCTTTCGGTAATTCATCCTTGATAGGATCAACACTGTCTATTAAATCGAAATAAGGAGTATTATTGTATTCAAATGAATCACCCTCTATTTTCCAATCCTTATAATCATCTTCATTTCTTACATCCAATATAAAAAGGGGATCTTTGTTTATAACTTTTTTTCCTACTTCGCTTACTGTTGTCTTTTTAATTGCCATGGTTAACATACCTCCATTTTTAATAATCTAACATAAATTTTATTGTAGGTTTTCCTTTTACCTAAAAATAAAACATTCAATTATACAAAACATTTACCCGTGTAGGTATAAAAATAAACAAGAACGATTCTGAAAAATACCTATATAGGTATGTTAAATTGAGAATCGAATTCTGTCAAGTCGTTAGTAATAAAGCTTTATACCCTCCTTTCCAAAAGATTAGGGTAGAAAAAAAGACTGCAGGAAAGCTTCTATTATCGGAAGACATCCTGCGGTCTTATATTTGTTTTGGTAAAGGTGTTTTTATCTAACTCAATGTTTCATCTAATCGAATAATAGCTAAAACCCCTGCTAAAAAGGGTAAAAGTGCTACAAAACCAATTGCAGAAGAAATTCCTAATATATCTGTGAAAATGCCAGCTAAAATAGCGCCGAATGCATATCCGCTATCTCTCCAAAAGCGATATACACCCATTGAAGTAGCTCGCCAATCTGGATGTGCCACGTCACTGATGGAGGCCATAATAGTAGGATAGACCATGGCTGTCCCTATTCCTAATAAGAGTGCACTAATAATCCATAGCGGATAGTTGTTAACAAGTAAAATTAACCATAGTGATCCCCCTTGCAGAAGCATCCCAACCGATATTAGCCATTTTCTACCGATTTTGTCACTAAGAACACCTGTAAATAATTGAAAAAATCCCCAGGCTGCGGGATAAATAGCAACAATTAAACCTATTTGGCCAACTGTTAAACCAACTGAAGCAAAGTAAATAGGAAAAAGCCCCCAGGCCATCCCGTCTTTTAAATTAGTAGTTAGACCTGAAAGTGTATTGATAGATAAATTTTTATTTTTGAAAGTTGTTAAGGTAAATACATCTTTTGAGGAAAGCACAGCTTCTTTTTTCACGGAAGAGGCTTGAGCTTTCAAATGATCCTCTGTATTCTTCACAAAAAAAGATAAGAAAATGCCAATAATGACAATGATGATACCTAGATAGAATGGTTCAGGAGTTAGCGCGTATGCATTTGCGATATACCCAGATAACAACGCCATCAGAGCTACACCACTATAGCCTGCAAATTCATTAAACCCAACAGCTAATCCGCGTTGAGTTGATTTTGCTAAATCAACTTTCATGTTAACGGTCATTGACCAAGCTAGACCTTGATTGATGCCTAAGAATATATTAGCCACAACGATGATCCACCATTCATGAGCAAAAATCACAAGTGGCGGAACAAATATACCAGCCATCCAACCAATTAACAACACTTGTTTTCTACCAAAATGATCAGCTAAACCACCGGCAAAGAAATTAACAATGGCCTTCGAGAAGCCAAAACTAATAATAAAGCTTAAGGCTGCACTTGTAGAAGCTATTCCGAATTTTTCTTCACCAAGAATAGGTAAAATAGTACGTTCAAGACCCACCATGGAACCGACGAAAAAGTTAATAAGAACTAAAAGAGAAAATTGCAAAATATTTTCATGAACCCCTATTTTAGCCTGAGTGGATTTTGCATTCATATATACCCACCTCCGTATATTTTGTTTCGAATATAACGAAAAATGATCCAGCATGTCAAGACTTTGCTCTCAACATACTGGATCGTTGTCAGTTCTATTCTCACTCTTCCTTTTTTCCCTGATTGGATTGATCGAGTGCTTTCATAAAGTAAGCAGCAGGAAGTAAAATACCTAAAATAGATTCTAATAAGGAGAAAAATCTTGCTGCTCCAAGTGGAAGCATATCCCCATACCCAACAGAAAATAGTGTAACTCCACTAAAATAGAGTAAATTCCAAAAACTATGATCTACAGGTTCCATCCCAGTAAGTGTTTTAACGAGGATGACTTCTTGAGTGGATAAGGCATAATAAATCAAAGTAAATCCAAATAAAACTCCAGTTAGCACAAGGAATAATTTTAGAAATAATGCTGTACTAAAATAACTTTTTCTATATGTTTTGTTTGTGAAAAAATAATACAAATTCACTAATATAAACAGAATTGCTGCTCCAATAAGAAATTGTGCCATGTATAATATTCACCTCTACAGTGTATATCACCGAAATAAAGATGAAGTAAACCCTTTTTTACATGTTAAGAAAGTATAAAATTTACCGAACTATAGTATATGAAAAACGAAGACTTTTCCATAAATACTTGGTGAAAGCCTTCGTTTTCCTAGCATTATGCTAATCGTAGCATTTTAAAGGGTGATCCTATTTCCAAAGTTTCTTTAAAAACTTTAAATTTTTATGACTAGGATACCTAAGTGGGACGTCAAATTTTGTTGTTTGTTTAAGGATACTTTTATAATGGGTAAACGTATCAAAGCTATATTTACCATGATAATGTCCGATACCACTGTTTCCAACCCCGCCAAATGGAAGATAGGGGGAAGCGAGATGAAAAATTGTATCATTAATACAACCCCCTCCAAATGATACTTCTTCAATCATTTTCGTACTTAACGACTTATCTTCACTAAAGAAGTAAAAGGCAAGTGGATTAGGTGATTGCTTTATTCCTTCTCTTACCTCTTCTAATCTGTCATACGTTAAGGTTGGTAATATCGGACCAAATATTTCTTCGTTCATCACATTATCTTTCCAACTAATATCAGTAAGGATAGTTGGTGCTAGAATTAGGTTTTTCTCATCTGATTCTCCGCCGAAATACGTAGTTCCATCTGAAGTGAAATGAATAAGACGGTCAAAAGACTTTTGATTAACAATATGTGTATAATCTGTATTCTTAAGTGGATCCTCCGCGTATAGTTCGACTATCGCAGCTTTTAATTTTTCTAAAAAGACATCCGCTACAGACTGGTGGACATAAATATAGTCAGGTGCTACACAGGTCTGTCCGGCATTAATAAACTTGCCCCACGCTATTCTTTTGGCTGCTAAATTAAGATTTGCATCCTCATGGACAATGGCCGGGCTTTTTCCGCCTAATTCTAAAGTGATTGGTGTAAGCTTTTCCGCTGCTTTTTCCATTATAATTTTACCTACTGGAACACTTCCTGTGAAAAAGATGTAGTCAAAATGCTGATCAAGTAATGCCTGGCTAACATCTTTATCCCCTTGAACGACCCTAATATACGCTTCGTCAAATACTGCGTTTATTATTTTTTCAAGGATGTTTGCTGTGTGGGGGGTCATTTCTGATGGTTTTAAAATCACACAATTTCCGGCGGCGATTGCCCCAATTAATGGTGATAATGCTAATTGAACTGGATAATTCCAAGGTGCAATAATGAGTGCAACACCATATGGTTGGGCATATATATAACTTTTTGAACCGGTATGTGTGAGTGGTGTTTTAACTCGTTTTGGTTGGCTCCATTTTTTTAGGTTTTTTCTAATGAATGCTATCTCTTCATAGAGTATACCAATTTCAGTTGAATAAGCTTCAAATGCTGATTTGTTAAGGTCTTTTTGTAGCGCTAGCATGATTTCTTCCTCATGTGATTTAATGCTTTTTTTCAGGTTTTTGAGGGCGTCTAATCGAAAATCGATAGACTTGGTTTTTTGTGCATCGTAAAATATACGTTGTTTGTCGACGATTGCTTTAATAACGAGCACTTCCTTTCACAATTACATATGTAATAATTATAACCCTTTTAAAACATTTGAGATAATAAAAGGCAATAGGCAAGTCCATATACAATCTGCTACAATAAATAGTAACGGTAACAAAGGAAAGGGAGAAACACATGCCAGAACTAAAGATAAAAAAAGCAATTACACCACAGTATGATCCTTGGGAAGCATACTTAGATATAGAAGAACACGGGGAAATGACTCTCTCTAATGTAGAATTCACAACCACGACATTATGTAATATGCGTTGTGCGCATTGTGCTGTCGGATATACGTTAAGTGATAAAGACCCAGAAGCTTTACCAATAGATTTGCTTGTTAAAAGATTAGACGAAATCCCTCATTTAAGAACCTTAAGTATTACGGGCGGAGAGCCAATTATGTCAAAAAAATCAGTTCGTGAATATGTCGTGCCATTATTGAAATATGCGCATGATCGCGGGGTAAGAACGCAAATAAATTCTAACTTAACGCTTCCGTACAATCGATATGAAGCGATTGTGCCTTATTTAGATGTATTACATATCTCTCATAATTGGGGCACCGCAGACGAATTTGCGGAAACAGGCTTTAAAAATATGGAGCGGAAACCAAGTTTAGATAATCGGAAAAACTTTTTTGATACGATGGTAAAAAATGCACAACGTTTATCCAAAGAAGGGGTCATGGTTTCAGCTGAAACGATGCTGAATAAAAGAACCTTTCCATATTTAGAATCGATTCATGATCATGTACTTGAAATGGGTTGTGTCAGACATGAAATTCACCCGATGTATCCAGTAGATTTTGCAAGCAATCTTCAAACATTGACCTTAGAAGAAATGCAAGAAGGAATAAAAAGGTTATTAGATCATAGAGACCAAGACACGTGGATGTTATTTGGAACGTTACCATTTTACCCGTGTAGTAACGATGAAACAGAATTAGCGTTATTGAAACGGCTATATGAGGAAAAGAATATTACGATTAGAAACGACCCAGATGGTCGCTCACGTTTAAATGTTAATATCTTTGACGGGGAAGTTATCGTTACTGATTTTGGTAACGAAGAAGAGCCTTCTCTTGGTAATATCCAAGATACTACTCTACAAGAAGCTTTTGAAAAATGGATGGAATCTAAAACTGCTAAAAGTTTAAATTGCCACTGCCCTGCGGTAAAATGCCTTGGACCCAATATATTAGTAAAAGAAACTTATTATAAAGGTGTGGATTTTCAAGAACGCAGTACAAATATTGTACGATGAATCTATTCATATTAGCACAAAAGTAAATAAGCCAATTAGAAAAACTCGCATTCGCTCGTCCTTTAGCGAATGAATTAGTATTTTCTTATACTTAGCACGTAAAATTTTCACTTCGTCGATTAGTCTTCTGTGCTAAAAATTTATACTTTTTTAAGGTATAAAATAATCGAACTATAGTAGATGTTCATCTATTATAGTTCGATTATTTAGTTTACAAGGTAGGAAAGTATATAATCGTTGATATTACAACGTTTTTGACTCCCATTTCTACTTTGCAAAAAAAGCAAAAATACAACCACTTGCATTTAATGCAGCATTTAATTTAGCGCAGGCGTCCACTTCGACTCCCAGGGGATTAGCGTGATCTGAAGATCCACTTTTGTAAAGTGAATTTCTTTACAAAAGTTAGCTGAAGACACGCCCCCTCGGAAAAAGGAGTGGGCAAGCCGTAGCGGTTGTTAAGCGCAGCCTTTATTTTTAAAAAAAGAAGTGATTAAGAAAAAAATTATCTGTAATCTAAATCTGTCTTTAAAGTGGCTATTTCAGATTGGAATTCATGTAAATCAATAACTTTTTGATTACTGCTCCCACGAAAATGTAAAGTTAAATCTCGTTTATCAAGCATGAATTTGCCATCCACCAATGTATCTGCATTTTCAAGCATTTCTAAATAATACCGATCCTTCGTTGCTAACAATTCTTTTATCGTATAACCACTATAGATCCATATATTTTTACCGAGTTTTTTAATGTCTTTTGTCAGTTCACTAACTTCTTTTGCCTGAAAAAAAGGCTCTCCTCCAGATAGCGTAATATCGGTAAGTGGATTTCTTTCTACTTCCGCCAGTATTTCAGCCTTTGTCATCTCGGTTCCATTCTTTATATTCCAGCTTGCAGGGTTGTGGCATCCTTTACAGAAATGGGGACATCCTGCGAAAAAAATAACGGTTCTTAAATTCGGTCCATCTACAACAGAATCATGGATAATGTTCATAACCTTCATTGGTGTTTGACTCTGTCGCTTTCTTCAGCGCTTTTCGCTGAGTTCCATTTTTTCATGTCACCAACCAAATACCCTGTAATTCGTCTTATTCGTTCGATCATATATTCATCCGTTGTATTACAGTTCGGGCAGGCATTATCAATTTTTCCTGTGTGTCCACAAGCCTTGCAACGGTCTACTGGATGATTAATCGATCCATATCCCATATCATACTCAGCCATTACTTTGACTAGCTTATCTAATGCGGCTGTGTTTTTTGTAACGTCTCCGTCACACTCAATATAAGATATATGACCGCCATTACAGAGAGAATGAAAGGGTCCTTCTTTTTTTATTTTATCAATTGCCAGGGTGGAGTAATAAACCGGAATATGAAACGAATTTGTATAGTAGCTTCTATCGGTAATTCCTTCAAGGCTGCCAAACTCTTCTTTATCTGATTTAGTAAACTTACCAGAGAGACCTTCCGCTGGTGTAGCAATTAGTGAGTAATTTAAGTTATAGCTTTCTGCCGCTTCATCTACCACATTACGCATATGAGATATAATATTAAATCCTAGATCCCAAGCTTTTTTATCCTCACCATGATGCTTACCGGTCAAAGCTTTTAATGCTTCAGCTAAGCCGATAAAGCCTACACTTAGTGTGCCTTGCTTTAATATCTCCTCTAAGGTGTCTTCACTCGTTAAATTTTCGCTACCTTTCCATACGTGTTGACTATAGAGAAAAGGAAAGTGTTTTGCTTGTTTTTTCGCTTGAAATAAATAGCGATCATATAATTGTTTAATGGTTAATCTTAAATAGTAATCTAATGTTTGCATAAATTTATCCTGATCTCTAGAGACGAGCGCAATTTTAACCAGGTTTATCGATGTAAAAGATAAATTACCACGACTAATACTATTTTCTTCTCCATGTCGATTACCCATTACCCTAGTGCGACACCCCATATAAGCTACTTCAGATTCAATGGTTCCATTATAAAACTCTTTATTAAATGTGGAGTCAATAAAGCTAAAATTCGGAAAGAGTCTTTTGGCAGTGGTCTCGAGCGCAAGCTGATATAAGTCATAATTTATTTCGTCTGCTTCATAATTTATTCCCTTTTTTATTTTGAAAATTTGAATAGGAAAGATAGGTGTTTCTCCATGACCTAAGCCGGCTTGAGTCGCTAATAATAAATTCTTAACTAACATTCTTCCTTCATTAGATGTATCCGTGCCATAATTTATCGAAACGAAAGGAACTTGGCCACCACCTCGAGAATGCATCGAATTACAGTTATGTATAAAAGCTTCGCATGCTTGATAGACATCGCGATCGGTAGCATTCCAAGCAAGCGTCTGCAAATTACTTGCTGAGAGTTCTGGATTAATAGAGCTTAAATAATTTTGATGTTTTTTAAACGTACGCTTTATAAAAGGAGCGAGATCCCTATCAAACATAGGGTAACTTTGACCGCCATGCTGCATGTTTTGATTGGACTGAAAAATAATGGACGCTAAAGCCATTGCACTATGTATATCTTGGGGCTGACGCATAAATCCGTGTCCAGAATTAAAGCCACTATGTAATAGTTTTCCAAGTGGGATTTGGCAACACGTAGTAGTTCCTGTTGGCATAAAATCCAAGTCATGTGGATGCATGAAATTTTCTTCGATTGCAGTTACTACTTCCTTATCCAATAAATAATCCTTAGCGTAAAATTTGGAGACTACTGAGGCAAATTTTGACATTTGGCCCATCGGTGTGCTTCCATCCATATTGGCATTTTCTTGAAGTAGGTCTTGGTTAGACGTTTGTACAATTTCTGTAATGTGACAAATCAGTTCTTCCTCTTTTGATATTTTAGTAGGTGTGGTTATCATAAAATCCATCCTTCCCGCTCAATATATTGTGTTTTAATAAATAAAAAACACAATATATGGTACATAAAGCAGATTAACACGGATGTGAGTGATTGTCTGTGATTTAGGTCACATAAAAAAGTTATGACATTTGTCATGAATTATTCTTGACGTTTGTGTCTATTCTAAAAGTACACTTTTAAGTATGCTTAGTATAAGATCAAAGACGGAAAGAGGGATTTTAATGAGCAAGCAAAAACAAGCTCAGTTACGTAAAGACGTTATGCCTTATGCAACTTCCAATACAAAAGCAAGCATTTTTCAATTGATAAATACTGTTCCGCCATTTTTTATTTTATGGTTCTTAGCCTATCAAAGTTTATCCATATCTATATGGTTAAGCTTAGCCTTATCAGCAGGGGCGGCATTGTTTGTGGTCAGAATGTTTATCATCTTTCATGATTGTGCACACCAATCTTTTTTCAAAAATAAAAAGTTAAATCGAATTCTTGGTACGCTGACAGGTATCCTAACGCATTTTGCTTTTGAAAAATGGAAGAGAAGCCATTCTATTCACCATGCAACGAGTGGTAATCTAGACCAACGTGGTACCGGAGATATTTGGGTAATGACCGTTAAAGAATATCAAAAATCTTCAAAATGGGAAAAGTTTGTTTATCGTTTATATAGAAATCCCGTCGTTATGTTTGGATTAGGTCCCATTTATTTATTTTTAGTGGACAACCGTTTTAACAGAAAAGGCGCGCGAAAAAAAGAGAGAATCAATACGTATGTTATTAATGCGTCACTTGTTTTAGTATATGCTTTAATGATTTGGGCGATTGGTTGGCAAGCCTTTTTACTAGTACAACTTCCTGTTATTTATATTGCAGGTGCACTTGGAATTTGGCTCTTTTATGTACAACACCAATTTGAAGATTCATACTTTGAGAATGAATCAGAATGGGATTATGTAAAAGCTGCAGTCGATGGAAGTTCGTATTACAAATTACCAAAAGTGCTGGAATGGTTAACAGGAAATATTGGGTATCACCATGTACACCATTTAAGCCCAAGAGTTCCAAACTATCATCTAGAAAAGGCTCACTCAGAAACACCACCGCTTCACAAGGCAACAACAATTACATTAAAATCGAGTTTAGAGTCCATTCGTTTCCGTTTATACGATGAGGACAATAAACGATTTATTGGCTTTAAAGAAGTAAAAAAGTTGAAAAGCAGAAAAGTGTCTATTAATACTCAACCATCATTTCAGGAAAAATAAGTAAAATTCTTTTCCCTCTGTTTATCGGCAGGGGGTTTTTATTTTTCTAGATGAAATTGCTTAAAAAAATGTAATTATTTGTTATAATATACGTATGTAATATAGAAGGAGACCATTATGCACAGTTGGAATTGGTATCACATATTCCCTAAAAATACGGGTTTGAGTTTATATATTTGGATCATTTTTTGCATATTGCCATTTTATTTTATTTTTAGGTCTTCCTCTTGGGTTGAGATCACTATTGGGATAGCGATGATCATTCTCTTTTTCACAGCATATCGCCTATCTTTTGTATCAAAAGGCCGCCTTGTTTATATCAGTTTAAGTATTGAAATTATCATTAGTTTGACCATGACATTATTATTTGGCTTCGTATATTTTGCTATATTTCTAGCCTTTTTCATCGGGAATGTAGAACGAAAAGCAGGTTTTGTGACGTTATATGTTGTCCATTTAGTTCTTACGATATTATCTATTGCAGTTGGTTTTATCATTTCTTATGATTTATTTTTTAATCAATTACCATTTATTGCCATGGCTGTAATTGGCGTGATTTTATTACCAATAAACCGTCATAATCGCATCAAGCAGGATGTTTTAGAAGGGCAGCTTCATGATGCAAATGAAAAATTAGCAAAGCTCGCTATCGTGGAAGAACGCCAAAGGATTGCTCGTGATTTACATGATACATTAGGTCAAAAATTGTCGATGATTGGCTTAAAGAGTGATTTAGCAATTAAATTACTGGAAAAAGATAAGGATGCAGCAGAACGAGAAATGCACGATGTTCAATACGCTGCCAGACAAGCACTAAAAGAAGTTCGGGAATTAGTATCTGAAATGAAAGGTGTTCGTCTGAATGAAGAGATTGTGCATGTTGAGCAAATTTTAAATGCAGCTGAGATTGACCATACCGTAAATGGTGAGGAGACGAGAAAAGGCTCCTCTCTCCTAGTAGAAAATGTATTGAGCATGTGTTTAAAGGAAGCTGTCACCAATGTAGTAAAGCATAGTCAAGCTACAAAATGTGAAATTATGATTGCGGATAAAGATGATGAAGTATGTATTCAAGTGAAGGATAATGGAATTGGCTTTAATACAGAGAGCGTTAAAACAAATGGGAATGGCCTAAAAGGAATGGAAGAACGATTGCAGTTTGTTAATGGACACTTAAAAATTGATGCTACGCAAGGTAGCTTATTAACGATATGCGTGCCACGTGTTGTGCGTAAGGAGGAAGATGTATGATACGGATCGTTTTAGCAGAGGACCAGCAATTGCTATTAGGAGCATTAGGGTCTCTGTTAGATTTAGAAGATGATATGGAAGTCGCTGGGAAAGCGAACAATGGTCAGGATGTTATCGGGTTAGTCGAAGAGTTGAATCCGGATGTTTGTATCATGGATATTGAAATGCCGATAAAAAGCGGCTTGGATGCGGCAGAGATGTTGAAGGACCACCCTTGTAAAGTGATTATGCTCACTACTTTTGCAAGACCGGGATATTTTGAACGGGCGCGTGCAGCAAATGTAGCAGGATATTTGCTGAAGGATAACCCAAGTGAGGAGTTGGCGAACTCTATTCGCTTAATCATGAAAGGTCAAAAAATTTATGCGCCAGAACTTATTGATCTGGCCTTTGCAGAACCTAATCCATTAACGGAAAGAGAGACAGAAGTAATGAGGTTAGTAACAGAAGGAAAAAGTAGTAAGGATATTGCGAAAACGTTATTTTTAAGTAATGGTACTGTAAGAAACTATATTTCTATTATTCTAGATAAATTAGATGTAAAAAATAGAATCGAAGCTATAGATAAGTTTAAGGAGAAAGGCTGGTTTAAATAACCAAGAAGTAAGTTGTTTAGATTGCAATTATTTCCGAAAAGGAATAAAATATCTTTCGGGACTAGAAATAAATTTCGTGCTATTTATAAATAGAATGTTAAATTGCTACCTATTTCTAAAAGGGAATAGTAGCAATTTTTTTACTTGAAATGATGATGGGGGAGAAATAAATGGTTACATCTACACAAAAAAGATCAACAATCGTTGCTTTGCTGTTGGCAGGGGCGTTTATTGCTATCTTAAATCAAACATTAATGATAACAGCTATACCACCGATTATGAATGAAATGGGAATTACTGCAAACTCAGCACAGTGGCTAACCACGATTTTTATGCTAGTGAACGGCATAATGATCCCCATCAGTGCTTTTTTAATTGATCGTTTTACTACGAGGCAGCTATTTATTACAGCGATGAGTGTGTTTGCGTTTGGGACCCTGTTTTGTGCGCTAGCACCGAACTTTCCACTTTTATTAACAGGAAGAGTTATTCAATCAATGGGAGCAGGTGTCATGCTACCCTTAATGCAAACTGTTTTCTTGATGATTTTTCCTATCAATAAACGTGGTGCGGTTATGGGGTTAGTTGGGCTAGTCATATCCTTCGCTCCAGCCATTGGACCATCCTTATCTGGCTGGGTAACCGAGCATTACTCTTGGCGTGTCTTGTTTTACATTATATTACCCATTGCAATAATCGATATTATTATCGCAGCAGTAGTGATGAAAAATGTAACGGAAGTGAAGAAACCTCGAGTTGACGTGATATCGATTATCTTATCCTCCTTTGGTTTTGGAGGCCTGTTATATGGCTTCACTAGTGCAGGAAACAATGGGTGGGGGTCTTGGATCACCATTACGGTGTTACTGGTAGGTGCAATTTCATTAACTACATTCATTTTACGTCAGTTAAAGCTAGAACACCCAATGCTTGAATTTAGAGTATTTAAATATTCTATTTTTCCGCTTACTGTAGCTGTTGGAATGATTTCCTTTATGGGACTTATTGGAGTAGAAACATTAATTCCTCTCTACATGCAAGAAGCAAGAGATTTTACTGCCTTTGAATCTGGACTCGTTCTTTTGCCAGGCGCGTTACTAACAGGTATTTTATCGCCGATCACAGGTAGAATTTTTGACCGAATAGGCGCGAGGTGGTTGGCAATTGTCGGTTTAAGTATGATGACAATTGGTACATTATTATTTACAAACTTAGATGAAAATACCTCCTTAACCTATATGTCAGTGGTGTTTGCGATGCGGATGTTAGGTGTAGCGATGGTGATGATGCCAATAGCTACAGCAGGTTTAAATCAATTGCCTAAGCGCTTGATTGCACATGGTGCGGCGATGGATAATACCATGCGTATGGTAGCGTCATCCATTGGTACTGCAATCTTAGTTTCTGTTATGACGACAGCAACTGCTTCCGCTGAAAAAGGGGCAACACAGCCTTTCCCAGAAATTTATGGTGCAAATATGGCATTTATTGCTCTTGCTATCATCACTGTTATTGGTTTGGTTTTATCTTTCTTTATAAAAAATAGCAGACCATCCGATATCGATGTAGAGGCATATGATCGTGAATAAATAGAAAGAAGCTCTCCTTGCAAATAGGAGAGCTTCTTTCTACTATAAGATAATATTTTCACTTTTTCTGCTGTCAGATAAATCTAAAAACTTTCCTACATGTATGGACAAATAACAGAAACATGATAAAATTTAAGATAAGAAGAAAAGAGGGGAACGGTTGAGATGAAACGGTGGTTAAAGAAATTCACAGTAGTATTTATTACAATTTTAACACTGGGCTTATATGTGCCACCAATTTATCTTGATGCTGAGGTTGATGAAGGCGATGTTGCCCCAAGCAATGAAAATGATCTGAAAACTGATTCCCCAGAGAATAGTTCGCTTTACGAACAGATTCAACATGAGGAAATAGATACCGCTTCACTTTATTTAGATACTTTAACGCAAAAAGCAATTGACCAAACCTATCAAAAATTAGGTGTTAAAATAGGAAATGAAGTAAAAAAAGACTTCACTAACGAGATCGTTCCTAATATTGAAACTGTATTAAATTACTATTATGAAGAAGCGGGTAAAGTAGAAAGTCAATTCTTTTCGATAACAGCAGAGCCTTCAGCAGGTTACGGAGAACGAATTTTCCATTTGCATGATCAGCTGACGAAAATGGATATAGCAAGATTCCATGTTAATCGGATTAAACGGCCACAAGACGGTTATTATTTTCAGTTTCATTATCATGTTAAAGAGGATGGTTTTGAAGAACATTTACCAATAGGTGAGATTTACTGGGGTAAAAATATGCCGCCAAAATGGATGGCTTAAAACAAAGGATAGCGGAAGACGCCTTTAGATCATTAGGAGGCGTCTTTTTTGAACCATAGTAGCGTTTCAGATTAGAATTGGGTTTACTTAACAGACTTTTTCTAACAAAAATACTGTAATCTAAGCACTTTTACTTTATTTCAAGTCTTGAAATCGTTACAATATATCTTATCAACAGCCAAGTCTTAGCTAGTATAGTAATGTTTAATTTTGAAGTGTAGAGACTAGCTACTACACATGTGTGACAGGATTTATTATTTGATAAAGGAGATACATTTCATGCCTATTAAAATACCTGATTTATTACCAGCAAAGAGTAAATTACAAGAAGAGAATATTTTTGTCATGGATGAAAGTAGAGCCTTTAAACAGGATATCCGTCCACTTAAAATATTAATTTTAAATCTTATGCCTTTAAAGGAACAAACAGAAACTCAATTGTTACGGTTACTTGGGAATAGTCCGTTACAAATAGATGTGGGTTTATTGCATACAAGTACACATACGCCTAGAAATACTTCTGCAGAACATCTTAGTCAATTTTATAAATCAATTAAAGACGTAAGAGAGAATAAGTATGATGGACTAATAATTACTGGTGCACCAATAGAAAAGCTGGATTATGAAGCGGTGAATTATTGGAAGGAACTTAGTGAAATAATGGAGTGGAGCAAAACCAACGTTACTTCTACCCTGCACATATGCTGGGGAGCGATGGCTGGTCTTTATTATCACTATGATATTGATAAGTTTATCAGACCGCATAAATTATCGGGAATATATACGCACACCATAACAGACCCTAAGGAAAAAATATTAAGTGGATTTGACGAAGAGTATTTAGCGCCACATTCTAGACATGCAGACATAAAGAGGGAAGATATATTAAAGGTACCTTCATTAAAGATTTTGAGTGAATCGGAAGAAGCTGGAGTATACATGATTGCTGCTGAGAATGGAAGGCAAATATTTGTGACGGGTCATCCAGAGTATGATGCATATACCCTGCAAAAGGAATTTAAGAGAGATTTAGATCAAGGATTGAACCCGCAGTTGCCAATTAATTATTTTCCAAATAACAATCCTGATATAACGCCGCGTCTTAGATGGAGATCGCATTCTAATATGTTAATATCTAATTGGTTAAACTATTATGTGTATCAAGAAACACCTTACGAGCTATAGACAAGACAAGGGGCAGGCAAGAGGACCTGTGCCTTGTTTTTTCTTTATACCATAAGAATGTATTAAATTTATCGGACATATAGTTTAGGTAAAACAAAGGCTTTGGCCACAAACACTTGGCGATAAGCCAAGCATTCTTATCAAACAAAAATGGGGGTAAATAAAATGAGCGAAGAAAAAGTAACACTGAAAGTAAGGGATGATGGATCGATTTTAGTAAGTGGAGACGTAGAGCTTTTAGATGCAGAAGGGAATAAGTTTGAAACGAAGCCTAAATTTTCCTTGTGTCGCTGTGGGGCATCTAAAAATAAGCCATTTTGCGATGGTTCCCATAAAGAAATTAATTTTAAAGATAATATTCGAGCGAAATAGCAAGTCAACCATTCATCTTTAAGTGTTAGAGCCTTATTTAAAGCTTCTAGTGTTTGAATATACTTGAAGCGGGTAAATGATAACTAGCTTAATGATGAAAGGAGCATTTGATATGGTGGAAAATAAAGACGTGGAAGTTGAGCGCAAAGAAAAGAAATCGGACCCTAGTAAAGTAGGCGTAGCTGCAATTAAGTACATTACGTATCTGATTATATTTTTCGGTATATTATGGTTCTTGATTAATTATGTGTTTGGGCAATTATTATAATTTTAAATAAGAAAAGATCGGTGTATACAAGATTGTATGCGCCGATCTTTTTTTGTTTCACTATAGAAAAGAAAATTTCACAGACTATAGTTTAAGTAAAACTGAGGATTTCACCATAAAGACTTGTCGATAAGCTAAGCAATTTTATAATGAGTAAAATTGTTGTATAGTAAATAAAGGTGAGTGTAAAAGCATTTACATAAGGAGGTGAGACAGATGCATAGAAGGCAACAAGCTATATTGCGTAAACTGGCGTTAGAGGAAGAGGACCCAGTGTTAGTTAGTGAAGTAGCAGAAGAATTAGATTGTTCAGAAAAAACCATTCGTAATGATTTAACGACAATTGATGCATATTTAGAAGAACATTTTGCTATAAAAATAATAAAAAAACCTGGCGTTGGAATTCTTTTAGATACAGATATTAAAACAAGACGGCACATTCTTCAAGTAGTAGCCTCATCATCCTCAGGTCAAACACAGAAAACCAAACTAACCGAAGATGAATTAATGGAACTAACCTACCAAGTAGTAACAGAAAAGAAAGCGATTACTTTAGAAAGCCTTGCGAAATCATTTTTTACCTCTAAAGCAACCATAAAAAATGAAATAGAAAGAATTAATCAGTGGATAAAAGAAGATCATCAAATCATAATTAAACAGCGAATCGGTATTGTAATAGATGCAAATGAGCAGGAAAAGAGACAATTGCTACTTCAATTAAATGAAGGTTTATCAAAAAATAATCAGAGAAGGAACTCGTATTTTTTAGAAGGAAAGTTTCAAGACTATGAAGTTAACGAAGTTAGATCGGCTTTTAAAGATTTTGTGCGTCAACATCACTTACATCTTACAGATGATAGTATGCAACAAATGGTTTTTTACTTATTATTAATGATTAAGCGAACAAAACAACAACAAGGTGTAGATATAACAATTGACCAACGCTTGTATGTAAAAGAAAAAGAAGAGTATCAATGGTTAGAAGCATTTTTACACAAGTTAAGCCAAAGGTTACAGTTCCCCGTGATGGAAGATGAAATTATTTTCTTAACCATGCAATTATTGGGATCCAAGCTGCAATATCATAATGAAAAAAGTAATACAACGTTGGATCATTTGAGAAAGCAGGACGCCAACTTGATTTCAACACAGCTAATTAAACGAGTATCGGAATTATCCTTTTTACCATTACAAGAGGATCCTGCTTTAAAAGACGGACTTATTACACATTTATATACCATGCTTCATCGTTTGCAATTTGCTTTACCAGTAAAGAATCCTTTAGTGGAAGATATTAAAAAGATGTACCCATATATGTTTGATATGGTGCTCTTTGCTTTAAAAGAAGAAAAGTTTTCTCGATTAGAGGAATTGTCAGAGGATGAAGTGGCTTTTCTAACGCTTCATTTTCAAGCAGCTGTCGAGAGACTACAGGGAAAAAAGAAACGAATTAAGAAAGCAATTGTAGTTTGTCATATGGGAGTAGGAGTGTCGGAAATTCTTCGTGCAAAACTGGAAGCGAAATTTAGAGATGTAGAGATTGTCGCCACGATATCTAAGCGAAATGTTCATCAATTTTGTAAGGAAGACATCGTAGATCTAATAATTACCACTGTTGAACTTGCAGACATAAGAGGAATAGAAGATATAGAAAAAATAATGGTATCACCATTATTGGATGAAGCGGATGAAAGAAAGCTAAGACACTTGTTATTTGCATCACCAAAAAAGAAAGCATCTTCTATGAAAAAGTATCTCGACGATAATTATATCTTTTTGCATGTAAGAGTGGAGCATCCTTATGAGTTAATAGAAAAGATTGGGGACCGGCTTCATATCGATGGTTATGTTGCTAAGGATTTTTCGCATCAAGCACTTTTGCGTGAACGGGCCTCAGCTACAGCGATAGGAGGAGGGATTGCTATTCCTCATGGGGATCCTGAGCTTGTCCTAGAGTCGAAAATTCCCATTATCACTTTAGAGCGGCCGCTTCAGTGGGGAACAGAACAGGTTTCAGTAGTGTTTTTCTTAGCCCTTAAGCAAGAAAGAAGTGATAATAGACGTGCGCTTTTTCATCAGTTAACAAGACTTGCTGGTGACCCAAAAACCGTACAGAAATTAGCAGAAAGTAAGGATAAAGAAAGAGTATTAGCATTATTATAAAGCTCAGGAGACTGATAAAAGTCTCCTGAGTTTTTTAATAATCTGCTTTTACCACAACTTGTGGTAAAAAAATGAATCTTAACAAGCGTCTAATCAGGGTATACTAAACATAACAAAAAAGTGAAGGAGTGAAATGATGAAAATTTTAGCTATAACGTCTTGTCCGAATGGCATTGCACATACTTACATGGCTGCCGAAAATCTGCAAAAAGCTGCAGATGAGATGGGTATCGACATGAAGGTAGAAACGCAAGGGTCAATTGGCGCGGAGAATGAATTAACCCAAGCGGAGATTGAAGAAGCGGATGCCATTATCATTTCAGCGGATAAAACGGTTAATAAAGAAAGATTTGTAGGGAAAAAGCTAGTCGTTGAAGGTGTACAAGCGGGTATACGAAATCCCAAAACCCTTATTGAGAGAGCTATGAGTGATGAAGCTCCAGTCCATCAGGGTGGAGATAGTGAAAGTTCTTCGATGCCTACTTCTTCAGCAAAGACAAAACAAAATCCGATATATCGTCATTTAATGAACGGGGTTTCCTTTATGATTCCGTTTATCGTAGTGGGTGGACTTTTAATTGCCATTGCCTTAACGATAGGTGGAGATACTACTGAAGGTGGAATTGTAATCCCGGAAGATTCCATTTGGAAAACAATTGAACAAATAGGTGCTGCGGCATTTAGTTTCATGGTTCCAATTCTAGCAGGTTACATTGCTTATAGTATCGCAGATCGACCTGGTTTAGCTCCGGGTATGATTGGTGGTTATATCGCAGCTAATGGTAGCTTTTATGGAAGTGAGGCAAGTGCAGGTTTCCTAGGTGGTATTATTGCAGGTTTCCTAGCAGGGTATGTCGCATTATGGATTAAGAAAGTAAAAGTGCCGAAAATGATGCAACCGATTATGCCGATTATCATTATTCCGGTCTTGTCCTCTATTATAGTAGGTTTAATATTTGTCTTATTAATTGGCGCCCCAGTCGCGCAAGTTTTTGAATCTTTAACAGGTTGGTTAGAAGGTATGCAAGGGACGAGCTCTATCTTACTAGCACTTATCCTAGGTGCCATGATTGCCTTTGATATGGGCGGCCCAGTTAATAAAGTAGCCTTCTTATTTGGTGCAGCTATGATTGGAGAAGGTAACTATGAAATTATGGGGCCAATCGCAGTTGCTATTGCGGTACCGCCGATTGGGTTAGGTATTGCAACATTGATGTTTAAACAAAAATTTGAAAACTCACAACGAGAAGCAGGAAAAGCTTCATTAACGATGGGCTTTTTCGGTATAACGGAAGGCGCGATCCCGTTTGCCGCACAGGATCCACTTCGAGTTATTCCAAGTATTATGGTTGGTTCGATGGCCGGTTCTGTCGTAGCGATGCTAAGTGGTGTTGGAGACAGAGTAGCTCATGGTGGACCGATTGTAGGTGTTCTGGGTGCTGTTGATAATGTTGTCATGTTCTTTGTAGCAATACTCGTTGGTTCGTTTGTTGTTGCATTTATGATCAAATTACTAAAAAGAGACGTAGATGGAATTTCACCACAACCTGCAACTGCAGGAGCGGGTGCAGCTGGAGCTACAAATAATTCTACTTCTTCTGAAATAAAGCAAAATTCAGATTCAAAAGTAACAACAGCCGAAAAAAATGAATCTTTCGAGGACATAAGTCAATTAACCGATATATTAAATATAGGATTAATTGATACCAATTTAAAAACAACCAATCTTGATGACACCATCGACGAGCTAATTGCAAAATTAGATAAAGACGGCGCTTTATCATCTAAAGAAGACTTTAAACAAGCAATCCTTTCACGTGAAGAGGAAAGCACCACAGGAATTGGCATGAATGTTGCAATTCCACATGGAAAGTCCGAAGCGGTTAAAAAACCAAGAGTGGTATTTGGTTTAAATAAAGAAGGTGTTGATTGGTATAGCACAGATGGAACGTTAGCTAAATTAATTTTCATGATTGCAGTTCCAAAACATGCAGAAGGTGACGCTCATTTGAGAATATTACAGATGCTTTCTCGTAAATTGATGGATGATGACTACCGTGAAAAATTGATGCAAGTACAATCGGATGAGGAAGCTTATTCTCTATTAGAAGAAATAAAATAATCGAAGACTTCTATATAGATTAAGTATTATTTGAGTCCTTATAATGCATTGAGAAGTAATCCGTGCTCACGGTCGATTATCATGATTTTACTCAAATTATAAAGCTAGTGTTCTTTAAATAATAAATATTTTGAAAAGATAAAGGCCCTTTTCCTTGATGGAGAAGGGTTTTTAAATATTCTGAAAATAGTGTGTAAGATAATCTTACATAAATGTTGTTGCTCTTTTCGAATCGATGTACACTCTTATTAACAGTTGATGTTAATTAAATTTACAAGGAGAGGGAGAGCAAAATGGAATTATCTTTAGTTAATAATTTGTGGGTCATCATTGGTACATTTTTAGTTTTACTTATGCAAGGTGGGTTTATCTTATTGGAGGCTGGCTCAACTAGAATGAAAAATGCTGGTCACATAGCGGGAAAAACAATTTTCACAGTAGGTATCTCGTCACTAGTGTTTTGGGCAGTAGGTTATGGATTTATATACGGGGAAGGAAATTGGTTTATTGGACTTTCTAACTTCTTCTACGGAGATGCATCATTTGCAGGAGAAGGTTTATCACCAGCAATTGATTTCATGTTCCAATTGGTATTTGCAGCAATTGCAATGACAATTGCATTTGGAGGATTTGCTGAACGTGCTAAATTATCAGCGTATGTAGTGTTTGCAGTATTATTTTCTGCATTAGTTTACCCAGTAGTAGCACACTGGATCTGGGGTGGTGGCTGGTTAGCTGATCACGGTAAACAAGACTTTGCAGGTTCTACGGTTGTTCACTTAACAGGTGCGATGGCAGCTTTAGCAGCGACTATCATCTTGAAGCCTCGTATTGGAAAATATAATAAAGACGGTTCATCAAACGATTTAGCAGGACATAACCAAGTATATACGGCTTTAGGTGTATTACTACTATGGGTAGGTTGGTTTGGTTTTAATGGCGCAAGTACATTTGGTGTAGAGGATGCATTCTTTGGATTTGTTATCTTAAATACGCAACTTGCAGCAGCAGCAGGCGCAATTGCAGCGATGTTATTAGTTTGGGCATTAACTGGAAAAGCAGACGTTCCAACAACATTAAATGGTGCATTAGCAGGTTTAGTTGCAATCACTGCATCAGCAGGTTTTGTAGAGCCATGGGCAGCTGTAATAATTGGTATTATCGGTGGACTAATTGTAGTCGGAAGTATGCGTATGTTTGATAAAGCGAAAATTGATGATCCGATCTTCGCCTTATCCGTTCACGGTACAGTAGGTGTTTGGGGTACGATTTCTACAGGTTTCTTCGCAACGCCTGAACTGTCAACTGGCATGGATTGGGGTAAGCCTGGATTATTCTATGGCGGAGGATTCGAACAGCTAGGCGTACAGATCATGGGTGTAGCGGCAAGTGGTGTATATGCATTCGTTGTATCTTTCATCATCCTAAAAGTGATGGATAAAATGATGGGTGGATTACGCGTATCTGAAGAAGAAGAAATTATCGGTCTTGACTTAAGTGAGCATGGTAGTTATGGTTATCCGGAGAACATTCCGAATCCAAATGATACGAAAGGTGCTTAATAATGGCAACTCTCTATCATAAAAAGGAGATGACTTCAGGCTTGCGAAGTTACCAAGCGATCAAAGTCAAAAGAGAAAAAACAATCAAAGAAGCTGAAAATCATTATAGTTTAAATAAAATTCATGATGAAGTGATGAAAGATACAGTTGAATTAGCAATTAAAAACATAGAAAGTGAGCAGGGCAAGATTCCTGCTCCCTTTGCTTTCTTTTTAATGGGTAGTGCAGGGAGGTCAGAACAATCAGTATGGAGTGATCAAGACCATGGAATCCTATTCGATGGCAAAGATGACTTGCAGCCATATTTCTTAAAGCTTGGTACAGAAATAATGAGAGGATTAGAAGAAGTAGGCTATGAGAAGTGTGATGGGAAAGTGATGTCGTCTGAATCAAGGTGGTGTCAGTCAATCACTAGTTTTGAAGAACAAATTATAGGTTGGCTAGATGAAGCAACATGGCAGTCATTGCGCCATTTTGGTACTTTTTTTGATTCAAGAGTATTGATAGGTGAAGAAACATATTTAGAGGAGTTAAAACAATCTGCCTTTTCTTTCATTGAAGAAAATCCGCATATCTATAAAAGGTTAGTAGATAATGTAGATTTTGTTCGCAAAGGGATCGGGATATTTGGACAATTATTACCAGAGCAATCTGGCAGTCACAGTGGAGAGATTGCACTTAAAACGACAACCTTTTTTCCGTATGTAAATGCCTTGCGATTACTATCACTACTAGAGCATGAAACTGTTCCACAAACCATCGAGAGATTTAAAGTCTTAGAGGCGAAATACTCTTATTTAAAAGAATACCAGGTTGATTTTGAAGAACTTTTGGCATTCAGATTTGAATACAGAAAAGATGCTAAAACATATGATGAAGTTCATTATTTGCCTTTAAGTCAATTAAATAAAGAGGATAAACAACTGTTAAAGTACTTTATGAAAAAAGGGTATGCTTTATTTTATGACACCAAATCTTATGTAGAAGAAGCGTGTGTAAAATGGTAATGAATGAAATGATGCAGTTTATTAAACAAATGTCTGGAAGGTTAAATGCGAATGATATAGCGAATCAGACAGATGCAAAAAAGATTGCCTATATGCGTAATTTGCAAAGAGAATTAAAGCAAAAGGATGTTTTATCTATTCCCTTTGATGAGTTATCTGTTGTCGTTTTTGATATTGAAACCACTGGTTTTTATCCATATAACGGAGATCGAATTTTATCCATTGGCGCTGTGAAAATGAAAGGGGATCAAGTTCTTGAAGATGATCTGTTTTACTCTACGATATATAGTGCAAAAGGAGTACCAGAAAACATTGAAGAGCTTACAGGGATAACTGCCTCTGAGTTATTGCAAGCTGCTCCATTACCAGAAGTTTTACGTGAATTCTTTCAGTTTGTTCAAACGGATACGTTGGTCGCTCATCATTCGGCGCATGAGAAGCAATTTATGAAGCATGCGAATTGGATTGCATTAAAATCGAGCTTTGAGCACCGTATTATTGATACTTCTTTTTTAACGAAAATAACAGAACCGGAGTTAGCTATGGTTAGCTTAGATGATTTTTGTTCCTATTATCAAATAGAAATAAAAAGAAGACATCACGCGTTATATGATGCGATGGCAACGGCAAGACTTTGGTCTGAAAATATTAAAAAGGTAAAAGCAATGGGCTTTGAAAATATGAAAGATATTTATACTCATCTTGCTAGTCAGGGTTAGTAAATATCGAAAAAAAGGAGCGGAGGGGAATTGAATCATGATATCCCAGATGATGTGTCGACCTTTCCGATTAGTGTGGTGGAAGAATTAACCCAATTAAGTGGCAGGCAAATAAGGTATTATGAGGAACAAGGCTTGATATCTCCGGAGAGAAATGAAGGGAACAGACGGCTTTTTTCCTTCAATGATATTGATCGTTTAAAGAAAATAAAAGAATTAATTGATCAAGGTATTAATATTGCTGGTATTCGTGCCATGTTAAAAGAAAAAGATTAACCCCCACAAGCGGAATGAAAATTACCTGTGGGGGATTATTTGTATAGGATAATATTAAAATATTATTTATTGAATGCATCAAAAATTCCGCCGATGCCACCTTCACCTTTATTTCCACCTTTTTCAGGCATTGCCGCAAATACTCTACTAGCTAAGCGGCTAAATGGCAAGGATTGCACCCATACCGTTCCAGGTCCAGTTAATGTTGCGAAAAAGATACCTTCTCCTCCAAAGAGTGCAGTTTTAACTCCACCAACAAATTCTACATTATAATCAACATCTCCGGTCATCGCAACTAGACATCCTGTATCGACACGTAATTTTTCACCTGGTTGTAATTCTCTTTTTACAATGGTCCCACCTGCATGGAGGAATGCCAATCCATCGCCCTCGAGTTTTTGCATAATAAATCCTTCGCCACCAAAGAAGCCAGTGCCGATCTTTCGTCTAAATTCAATTCCAACACTTACCCCTTTTGCCGCAGCTAAAAAAGCATCTTTTTGACAAATAATTTTCCCATTTAATTCACTAAGGTCCATTGGAACAATTTTGCCGGGATAAGGTGAAGCGAAAGAGACGTGTTTTTTTCCGCTACCCTGATTCGTAAAGGTCGTCATAAATAAACTTTCTCCAGATATCACTCGTTTACCTGCACCAAGTAATTTACCAACTAAACCATCCTGGTTCTCTGATCCATCTCCGAAAACAGTTTCCATGCGAATTGCTTCATCCATCATCATTAAACCACCAGCTTCTGCAATGACGGTTTCATCAGGGTCTAATTCCACCTCCACAAACTGCATGTCATCTCCATAAAGCTTGTAATCAATTTCGTGATTATTCATTCCTCTCAGCTCCTTTTCCTTTATATTTGTTTATACGCATCATATCATAAAAAAGTTTCATTAAATTCAATATTCAGAATTTAAATGAATAATTATTCGTCCTATTAATAAAAAGGCTGTCATAAGCGCATTTGTTTAAAAATTCATCTCTTATAAATCTAGAGTATTTGTCTATAATATGAAGTATTGAAAAGAATTTAAAAGAATTTGCTTATATATGTTTACAAATCCTGAATATTTGGTATTATATAAGTATATTCATTGAAAAATGAAGAAATATTAGAGGGAAAGGGGATAGTTGACTATGGTGACATCTTTATACATGGTGACATTAACTATTCTTCTCACTTTTTTAGTTTTATCCGTTGTAGAAAAAATTTCTGCTAGACGTAAAAAACTAAAAGTAGAAATGAATTTAGACACTGCGGGCCAAGCTCAACCAGTTATTGCTGGTAAACACATGCATTAAATAATCAACGAATAGATTGTTGATATTAACCTTACTAAATAAAGCCTCCTGAATATTATAAATTCAGGAGGCTCTTTGTTTTTTTAAAAAAATTTTAATTATGCAGGCTGTAAATCCCACTCTTCTCTAAGGTGAAGGAATAAAATGAATAAATTATTCTCGATTTCTCTAGTTGTAAGGGAAGTATTATCTATTTCCAATTTTGGAAGGAGAATATCTCCAATTTGTTTATTTATCTCTACACGCTTCTCTGTAGGTAAGTCGATAATCCGATTACAATAGGTTTGTAACAGGTGCCAATCCTTTTGATCGAACTGTTTTAAGCTATGTGATGAAATGACGAGCTGTTCTTTTACTAATCCTCTTTTTCTTATTTCATTATCTAATTTCTTCTCTTTTTTGGTCGCGCGATGTTCATGCACTACAATCGTTCCGGCCGCGATATCTCCAAGTCTTTTATGTCTCTGGTGGAAAAATATAAGAAGTATCCCTACTAGATAACCAGATGGCAAACTATCCACCAGCCTTAAAAAGTTTCGTATAATACTAGATAGGAGTGTTATTCTGTGGCCATTATCTTGAATGGTTCGAAGATGAAGTATTCTTTTTCCAATCGTTCGTCCGCCCCAAAAGTATTCCAGAATAATATAATATCCCATGTTAATGAGGAAAATCGCTATTATAACAAGACCGATTAGTAGTCCGCTTGGTTCAGAAAAAGCACCTCCTATAAAGCTGCTCTCTAGTCCGAAAAAAAGAAACAGTATTAATAGTAAATTAGCTATTATAGTGATTGCGGAATCGATAATGAAAGCAGTAGATCTGCTACCTAGGCCAGCTAATTCAAATCTTAATGAAATATATTCGGGTGTCTTAATATCATAATGTTCTTGCTCCATTTTAGCACCTCAATCTGAGTAAAATTCTTCCAAAAGGTATGCATTCTTCCTATTTTCTATTATAATAGAGAAAATATCTAAATTTTAGGTGATGACATGCAATTAAATCAGTTTATTAAACAAAATAGAACCCAGTGGCAACATTTAGAAGCTTTAACCAAAAAGATTCAAAAGAAACCAACTCAATCCACCATCGATGATTTTGAAAATACATATCGAAAAGTTTCGCAACAATTGTCTTATAGTCAGACATACTTTCCGAATGATGAGATTACGTTGTACTTGAATGAGATCGTATCAAGAGCACATAATGTGTTATATCAATCACAGTTATCATCGTGGAAACAAATACACTATTTTTTCAGTACGAAATTTGTTGGTCTATTGCTTGAGCAATGGAAAGCTATTGTCATAGCAATGCTCCTGTTTGTGCTTGGAGGTGTAGCTAGCTTTTTTGCTGTAATCAATGATCCAATAAATGTATATGGTATTTTGCCAGCCGAATTAGCTCAAAATCTAGAGGCTGAAAAATTAGGTACCGTTCCAAAAGAAGTAAATGCTAGTTTAATGTCAGCAGAAATTATGACCAATAATATACAGGTTGCCATTTTAGCGTTTGCAGGTGGTATTACCTTTGGAATTTTGACGGTTTATATTTTAATATACAATGGCATGATTATTGGCGCGCTTGCCGCATTATTTTGGCATGCGGAAAACAGTTATGCTTTTTGGGCTTTTATTGTACCGCACGGCATGATTGAATTACTAGCGATATTTATTGCAGGTGGTGCTGGATTACTCATGGGTTATAAGTTGTTCGTTCCAAAGGAAAGATCTCGTGTGAGTCATTTAAAGATTCAAACAGTAAGATCTGTCCAGCTTTTGTTAGGAACAATTCCATTATTTATTATTGCCGGACTAATAGAAGGGTTTATCACCCCGGCAGATTTATCGTTAGAATTAAAATACGTGGTAGCTTTTATAACAGTAATTGGCGTTATTCTTTATATGTTGATTGGTCATTATTTACTGAAAAAAAGATCTCGCCTATCAGAGACTGCCTCTGTTTAGTTGGTCGATATACTGAGAAACTGCTGTTACTGCCAAACTTTCGGCTTTTGCTTCTATTAAACTAATGCCGTGCTTGTGCCAATAATGAATTTGATCCCTTAGATAAAGGTCTTGCTTTTGAGCAAGGCTTTTTTCTATGGCGATTCCTATGTGCGATGGTGATGCCTTTATTTTTTTCTGCTGTAGGCTATCCTCAATGCCGAGCATTAATACCAAATGTTTTTTCCTGATTTTTTTCATCATTAATTGTAAGCTATCTTCTAAAATGAAGGTTTGTACATCACTGAATAATAGGAACATACTTCTTTTTCTTTGCATTTGCTGTCCATATTGAAGGGCGTAAGCATAATTAGATTCATATGGATCAGCCTTTAAGTTATAAAGGCCTTTCAATATTCTATCTAAATGCGGGAGTCCTTTCCTTGCAGGTACGACAGTTTTTATTTCTTTTGAAAAAGCAATCACTGAAACATAATCACCGTTGTCTAAAGCAGCTGCTGCGACAGTAATAGCAGCTTCAATTGCTTTTTCTAACCGGTTAGCGTTCTCGAGCTCTACACCCATCATGCGTCCGCAATCAATAAATAAAGTGATGTATTTCCCGTGCTCAGGCTCATAAACATTTGTCATCATTTCATGTAATTTAGCTGATTGCCTCCAGTTTATTTTTCTAGGATCATCCCCCACTACATAAGTTCTAACCTTTGAGAATTCACCCATCCCGCTTCTCTGTTTGCGAATTTTATTTCCTTCATGAACAAGGTACATTTGGGCATTGCTTAAATATTTTTTTGCTTCAGAAAGATTTGGGATGATTTTCACATTAGACTCCAAGCTGGGAGTAAGTTGTTTTTCCCACAACCCTAGCTTGCTTTGGAATCTGATAAAAAGTTGGGAAAGAGCAAAGTCTCCCCGCGTCATTGGCTTAACGGTATACTCTAAGGTATTTTTTGTTTCACCCTTCACTTGATATAGTGAATTAAATGAAGGGTTGAAGGAGACTGGTAGACCATCTTTTAATTGAAATAAAGCAGGCTTCTTAGACGCATTATTAATATCGATAGAAACCGTATATTCCTCAAACCTTTCCATTTCCTCAGGCATATCACGATCGAATGTGAAATCTTTTTTTGACGGTGAAAAAACTAAATCAAACAACGTTATACCGATAAAGCTGATTGAAAGGGTAATAAATAAAAGCCAAGAAAAGTACCAAAAGGATAGTATGAATAACATACAAGCAAACACTAAATAGGTAAGAATTAATTTTCTCGTTGGTACAATTCCTCTATCTCGGAACAGTAACAGACCCCACCAGTTCTTGAATCGTTTCATCTAGGTTTGTTCCCTCCAATTCCGCATATGGGGATAATTGAATGCGATGACGCAAGCTTGGTAGAGCGACATTTTTCACATCATCAGGCGTGATATAATCCCTTCCTTCAATGTAAGCCCATGCCTTTGCACTTTTTCCAATAGCGATTGCAGCTCGAGTACTTGCCCCAAGTTGGATATTTGGAGTATCACGTGTTTTTCGTACTATTTGCATAATATAATCAGCGATGGAATCCTGGATCGTGACTTTCTTTACGTCCTCAATCATCTCAAGGAGCGCTTCTTCCGTTGTCATAGCTGATGTCTGATTAAGCTGTCCACTTATTACTTCTTGTAACACCTTAGTTTCAGATTCTAAGCTTGGAAAATCTACCGTTAATTTAAATAAAAAACGATCTTGCTGTGCTTCTGGTAATGGATATGTACCTTCATATTCAATTGGGTTCTGAGTTGCTGCTACAAAAAAGAAATTTGGAAGCGGATAGGTTTTGCCTTGAATGGTAACCTGTTTTTCCTCCATCGCTTCGAGTAGCGCAGCTTGTGTTTTTGCAGGGGTACGGTTGATTTCATCTGCTAGAAGAACATTCGAAAAAATCGGCCCTTTTATTGTTTTAAATTCACTTTCATGCATGTTGTAGATGGTGCTCCCGGTAATGTCACTCGGCAATAAATCAGGAGTAAACTGAATCCGGTTGAACGTCGCAGAAACAAGCTGAGCAAAGGTTTTTACCATTTGTGTCTTCCCTGTTCCTGGTACCCCTTCGATTAAAACATGCCCTTGGGCTAGAACGGCTGTGAATAATAATCGCACATTCTTTGATTGACCTAGAACTTGGGTTTCATATTTTTCGATTAAGTTTGTAACGGTTGTATTCATTCTTTTTCCACCTCTTTTTGCATACGATGTAAGTGTTTAGCCCACTTTAAATATGCTTGTTTATTGGTGCTTTCTTCTTTTTTAAATGTATCAAATTGTTGATGAAAGAGTCGAAAGCGATCTATTTGCTCCTCTGAAAGGAATCTTTCCAAACGGTTGATTCGCATTTCCCAGCTGTAACTTGTTGGGATACCATAGCGCTTTTGTAACATGTATTTTAAATAGTCTTCTTGATATGTAAGTGATTCGTGGTAGTTCTTTCCTTTTATATACCATTTGGCAAGAGCCACGGTCCTTTCATCACTGAATCGTACATACTCTTCTCGCGGTGTTACAATAAGGCCAAATCGCTTCCCCTTATACCACAGCCATAAAATAGTTAGTAGTAATCCTTCTAGTAAAATAACGTAGGCCCAACTAGGGTATAAACTAGTCAGAATTGTACTGGTGGTATGACCTAACTGACTACTATCGAAAACTATTTCTTCACTCTCCGTGTGACTCAGAAGATAAAGTGTTAGTTTTGCATGATCGGACGAAATAATTTCCTCATTGGTGAGCCAGTTTGGTTCTGTGAGCACAATCAAATTGCCTGATCCCACCTGCCGTTTTAAGGCTATCGCACCATATTCGTCGCTTAAGAGGATTTCATCCTGCTCTTCTGTATTTATTCTAACCGTGGATTCAACCATTGCTTCATAGCTTTGCTCATTTTCATCAGAAATGGAGGTAGTACTCTCATCTTCGATAAAAAATTGGTCTGTATAAGTAGTTTTAATATCAAACATGCTATCTGGGTTTTGTTTAGCCAGAACTAGTGTATTTCCATCTTCTATCCATTGTCTATATTCGTTAGCAAGTGCTTGATTGTTAAACATACCGGGCTCTATTAAAAACCGAATGCTTTCATCTGTTTCTGTTGTTTCCAATCCACTTTCCCTGCTTACTTGATAGCCCTCTTGTTCTAAATAGGAATAGAGCGCTTTTGTTCCATCGGGTGCAGGCGAATTAGCTGCATACGGTGGAAAAGCTTCTGGGGATTTGCTTATCGTGATAATGCTCAAGCCGATCAAAAAAAGGAGGGAAAGTACAAAGAGCAAACCTATTCTTGATTTTTCCTGCTTCGGTGTCACTTTATCCCCCCATTTCATTCTCTTTGAGCTGCGTAAGCTCTTGGAATTGTTTTTCTATCTGTCTTTTATACCTATTAAAGTGCTCTTCTGATATCGTTCGTTCACCATAAGTAACCTCTTCAAAATAACCTGCAAGCTCATAAAATGTTTTTGCTAATTGCTGGTTTTGTTGCTTCAATTCATCATGGTATTCCCAATTCGTTTTCCAAATTTTAGCCTCCACGAAATGAAGCTCATGTAATCGTAATAGTAATCCTAAGAATAAATGGCGTACAGCTTTTTTGTACGCCATATTTTTTTCAAAACGATTCGCTTCATTTAGGTGGTCAGAAGATGTCCAGTGTAGCTGATTAGATTGATTAAAAATCTGATCTTTTCTAAATTTCCTTTTTCGATAAATACCCCTAAAAAGAAAGAAGAACCCAATAAGAATAGCCAGGCTAGCAATGATGATAACAAGAATAATCAGCGTGTTACCAACGCCAGAGCTGGGTTCGAAATTAGTGAAGATTCTTGCTAATAAGTCTCCAACCCATGTCTTTAGCTGATCCCACAGTCTCTCAATAATACTTCGGTGATCCTCATAATAAATCTGGTATTCTTCTTTATCGGTAATTTCAATTAGTTTCTCTTTTGCTCCGTGGTCTACCATTACCCAACTCCTTTACTTTGCTTCGTATTCACCCATTAAATCATGTAAATCAGATGCACTATGTCGTTTGTGAGCATCAAAATACATAACTGCATAGCCAATAGCCATGATTAATCCTGTGGTTAGATTGACCAAGTTCATAATAACTGTGTATAACACACTGTAACCTAATAAAGTAACAGGCCACTGAATAGCAAAGCCAATAGCCGCTATGATTAATGAGAAGACAACATAAAGCCCAAAAAATTTCCAGGTTTGTCGTTTTGTAAGCTGCCAGCTCTTTAATAGCCCTGGTGCCACTCTTTCGTATAGTACTGCCGGTAAATACATACTCCAACGAGTAAATAATAATCCTAACCCTATGAAGAAGCTTAATCCAAGAACAATTCCTACTATGACACCAACGACTGGCTCATTAATCGCTAATATGGTTGTCACCATTGTAATAATCATGAGCGGGAAAAAAATAATAGCAAATAGTATTAACCCGATAAGTAAAGTACTCCAAAACATTGGCCAGTATCTTGTTAAAGATTGTTTTATCATAGATTTAGTGGTAAATGTTTTTTCGTTTCTTATGGCTCCAACTGCTAGTATTAATGCTCCTGTGAAGATCGGAATAGCAAAAAGTGCTAAAATACTAGAAATTATTGTTCCAATGTCTTCGACCAAAGTAGTATTTTCAATTGATTCAGCATTATTAATAAATTGATCAAGAAAAGTTTGACCGGGCTCTAAGGCAATAATTAGGTCACGGCCTCCAGCTATTAAACTAATAATTTGAATGAGATAGATTGGTGCCATAATGACTAGAGCAATCACAAATAATGGCACAAAATTATTTTTTAAAATGCGAAAAGTTTGGTCTAAAATTTGACCAAAGCTAAGTGGTTTTTGTAAATCTGTTTTCATATAAACAAAGCCTCCATTTTTTTATTTTATCTACCGTGTATTTTATCATGAACTTACAAATAATGTTAGATTATTCTTTTGTTTTCCTTAAAAAAAGAAGACGCAAAAATCATTAGCGTCTATTTAGGAGGTATAGATATATTCTCCCAATAAAAATTTTCTATATTAAACTAGGATACTACTTGATTGCTTGTGGCTTTATCTGTTTTTTTAGTAGTTAAAAAGAAAGATAATGCTAAGCCAAGAAAGGAGAGTACAGTTGCAAAGATAAATGCTTTGTTGTACCCAGAAATCATGGCTTGGTTTGCTACTTCAAGTGTTGCTTCCTTCTCGCTTAAACCTGTTAGATTTGAAGCAACGGGCTGGTAGGCTCTAGCAGTTGAAGTCATAACTGTAATTAATATAGCAGTTCCTATTGAGGCCGATACCTGCTGCATGGTATTCGCCATCGCCGTACCATGTGGATACCATTCCTGTGGTAATTGATTTAACCCCGCTGTCATAACAGGCATCATAGCAAGAGACAACCCAAACATACGAACAGCATAAATGACAACTAGAAAGCTATATGCTGTATCCATTGCTAAATTAGTAAATAGTAAAGTGGTAATGGAGACAATACCAAGCCCAGTTACTGCCAACCACTTTGCCCCTAAACGATCAAATAACATTCCGGTAATAGGCGACATGATTCCCATGATAATGGCACCAGGTAATAACATTAGACCGGATTCTAACGGGCTAAAGCCTCTCGTGTTTTGCATGTATAAAGGAAGCAGCGTCTCTGCACCAATTAGAGCCATTAATATGATCATATTCACCACAAGTGCTAATGAGAAGATGGGAAACTTAAATACGCGAAATTCGAGCATGGGTTTTTTCATTTTTAACTGTCTGAGAATAAAGACTGTTAAAATAATAGCGCCAGAAGCAATGATAATGATACCGGAAGTACTTAAGGATCCAGCCTCTGCCCCGTGACCACCAATACTACTAAAGCCATATAATAATCCGCCAAACCCAAAGGAGGATAATAGAATAGATAGAATATCAATCTTAGGATAAGTAAGATTCGTAACATTCTTTACAAAAATCACAGCAAACAAAATGGCTAACAGAACAATTGGTAGGACTACATAGAATAAAGATCTCCAAGAAAAATATTCAAGTAGCCAACCTGATAATGTTGGACCAATTGCAGGAGCGAATGCGATAACAATCCCAGCCATCCCCATAGCAGCTCCTCTTTTTTCAATAGGGAAAACTGCTAGCATTACCGTCATCATTAAAGGTAACATAATCCCAGAGCCTGTAGCTTGGATGATTCTGGCTGTTAAAAGTAATTCAAAGCTGTGTGACAAGGAAGCGATAAATGTTCCGAGTGCAAATACTGTTAATGCGGTAATAAATAGTTTTCTTGTAGTAAACTTTTCAATTAAAAATGCTGAAATGGGAATCATGACCCCGTTGGTAAGTAAAAAGGCAGTCGTTAACCACTGCACTTTATTTTCTAAGATGCCAAAATCATTCATAATTGCTGGTAAAGCGGTAGCGAGTAATGTTTCATTTAATAAACCAACAAAAGCACCAATTAGCATCACTGCTACCATAGGTCCTCGTTTGATTGAATTATTTATTTCTGTCACTTTCTTTTTCCCCCTGTATATATAGCTTCTCTAGCATTTTTATTTCTAATTGTATGGTTGTGAGATTCTTTAAATAACAGAAGACTGCTTCTATCAAAAAAGCATCTTTTGGCTCCTCTGTAAAATGAACAACTAAAAATTGTATACTATCCTCTATTTTTTTTCTTTCAATTGACGGTAGATTTGCATCCGTTACTTTGATTTGAATCTGCTTCAATAGAAAGCTTGTCTTATACTCTTTATCTGTATCTTCTAGCGCGGTTAAAAATGGCTGTGTTCCTTCTAAATTATCGATGAGTATCTCAAGTTGTGAGCTAATCCATATACTTAGCGCATCAATAGGAAGTGGCAAGGAATTGTACACAAAATACAGAATATATTCTTTCAAGATTCCCTCTAGTGTAATGGTTAGGTCCTCGATAAAGGGAGATACCTTCCCTCCAAATACAGACCGCAGCATGTCCTGATGGAGATGGATCAAAGTAAACCTTAATTCCTCCATAATGGATTTTATCGCTTCGTCTTCTTGATGGGGCATTTCAGTAAATAATACATTAAAAAATGATTCATGCTCTTCCCATGCTCGTAATTCTACTGCTATGTAGTCGGCTAATGTAAGTTGCTTATCTGACGTGGAGCGCTCAAGCTGCAGCAAATTAGTGGTTATCTTATCTTGGTAATCCTTTAACATGGTTTGAATTAAATCTGTTTTACTTGGAAAATAACGATAGAAACTTCCTTTTGAAATACCCGCCTCCTCAGCAATCTCCTGTACAGAGGTTTGTCTGAATCCTTTTTCTGAAAACAAAACGAGTGCTGCTTCCACAATATATTGTTTTTTACTCATAAATATCACCCCTATTGACTGATCGGTTCTTTTTTTATACTGCATGGTCACACCAAATAGTTTATGCATAATGAGAATAAATGTCAATCAGGAAAGAGTCTACTTTATCAGCATTTTTTCTTAATAAATAGATACTTTATTGAATCAACAATGCAAGGTATTGAACGAACTAGTAGGATTGTTTAATAAGAAATATATAATGGGAGTTGAGAAAATGGAGTGCAATAGGTACGAGTGCACCCGAAGAATCGGTCAGTTTTATTGCTGGAGAGAACAATTTGGATACCGTTTTCGACTATAAGGATACCCCATGCATCTTTCTTTACAGCTAATAAAAGCATGCGTAAACTGAACACATGCCCGTGTGAATTCACTATAGATTTAAAAGAATATGGTATCCAGTTACCGCGAAATTTATTGGATTATATGGAAGATGAATCTCGTTTAAAGGCTGTGATGATGATTATAAAGAAAGAAGAAGGGGTGTTAAAATGAGAAGAAAGTTTGCATACGTATTAAAAATGGCTCCGAAGTTTTTTCAAATCGTTTTGAATGTGTCTCTTCTTTTCTTAGCAGCAATTCTCTCATTTTTATTAGTACAAGAGCTGTTCGCTTTCTTTAATATATTATGGAGGGCTGGGGTTAATGATTATAAGGAATTTCTAGCAAGAATTCTTATCTTTTTCCTATACTTTGAGTTTATTGCAATGATCGTAAAATACTTCAAAGAGAATTACCATTTTCCATTAAGATACTTTTTGTATATTGGTATTACGGCAATGGTAAGATTAATCATTGTTGACTATGATCAACCCATAGACACATTAATTTATTCACTTGTGATATTGGTGCTCATTATTGGCTATTTCATTATGAATATTACACCACGCGAAAGACCAGAGGTAAATGCTTTGTTGAATAGGGAGAAGGAAGAGTAACTTCTCTCCCAAGCTCCAACAGAAAATACACACAAAAAATAACCACCTTGACTCTATTAAAGAGTTAAGTGGTCACTGATTTATTAGGTGGCAATAGAAGAATAATGTGATTTGTT
Organism: Saliterribacillus persicus; assembly: GCF_003337485.1. Lineage (GTDB taxonomy): Bacteria > Bacillota > Bacilli > Bacillales > Amphibacillaceae > Saliterribacillus > Saliterribacillus persicus. The sequence continues at coordinate 125,945 of NZ_QPJJ01000004.1, read as the reverse complement.
GTTTCCAAGTTCTTTGCTGAACAGTACAACACTACTGTATAGCAGGAAAAACCACGATAAACGAAAGTGAAAGGCGGCGACTCCTGCGGGATCAGCACGTGTCCGAAGATCCACTTGGTAAAGTGTTTTTCTTTACCAAGTTAGCTGAGGCCGTGCCCCGTGGAAAGCGTCCGCCTGTAACGAGAGTGTATAATTACAATGTAAAAAACGGAAAAGTTAATATTGTTACCTAATAAGTAACCCGTCTTCGAAAAATATGCTAATAGTAGATTTCCACTTTCATCTATCAAAACATTATCGTGTGAATATTTTAGGCAACAAAAATGCCCATACACCGCGTGTATGGGCATTTGTACTACTATAGGATTAATCGGACTACAGTATAAGGAAACAAATGATTTCCTCCATAAACAGTTGCCGACAAGACGATTTTTCTAATTCTTAGAAAACAGTCTTGCAATTTCAACAATAGTTTCAGTAGCTTTTTCCATATTATTTACGGAGATATATTCATACTTACCGTGGAAGTTTTCTCCACCTGTAAAGATATTTGGTGTAGGTAGCCCCATATAAGAAAGCTGCGAGCCATCTGTTCCACCTCTTATAGGTTGGATCAATGGAGAAATACCAACATTTATCATTGCTTGTTCTGCTATATCTACAATTTCTTTTACAGGGATAATCTTTTCAGCCATATTATAATACTGATCAGTCATCTCTAGCTGAACGCGATCTTTTCCAAAAATAGCTTGCTGCTGTTCAACCAAGGTCGTTAAAAATTGCTTTTTTTGCTCGAATTTATCCCGATCATGGTCTCGAATAATATAGTAGACTTCCGCTTCTTCTGTAGAACCTTCTAATGAAATCATATGAAAGAAGCCTTCATATTCTTCCGTATGTTCAGGTGAGTCATGTTGTGGTAATTGATTATGGATGTCTATCGCTAACTTAGTCGCATGAATCATCTTACCTTTAGCTGTCCCAGGATGAACATTGTTTCCTTTAATCGAAATCTTTGCTGCTGCAGCATTAAAGCTTTCATATTGTAATTCCCCCAAAGGGCCCCCATCAATCGTATACGCATACTTAGCATCAAACCGTTTAACATCAAATTTATGTGGTCCGCGTCCAATCTCCTCGTCAGGTGTAAAAGCTACACGAATTCTACCATGAGGCACTTCCGGGTGCGTCTGTAAGTATTCTATTGCTAACATAATTTCAGCTATCCCTGCTTTATTATCTGCACCGAGTAATGTTGTTCCATCCGTCGTGATAAGCGTGTGACCAATATAATTCTTTAATTCTGGGTAGGTGGTTGGACTTAAGGTAACCCCCAAAGCTTCATTTAAGGCTATGTCTCCACCTTGGTAATTTTCAACTATTTGTGGGTTTACATGCTCACCAGTGAAATCGGTGGCTGTATCCAAATGTGCTAAAAATCCGATGGTAGGAACATCCTGCTCTATATTGCTAGGGATTGTGGCCATGACGTAACCATGCTCACATACCGATGCATCGTTAAGTCCAAGCTCATGAAGTTCATCCACTAATAAATGAGCCAATTCCCATTGGCCGTTTGTGGAAGGGCAGGATGGATTTGACTCATCGGATTGTGTGTTGATTTTTGCATATCGAACCAAGCGCTCGATTAACTTTTCTTTCATTTTCTTCACTCCAGCTCTAAATTCTATTCTACCTGTTTAAGTGTACTTTTCTCTAACCATTCTGTCCATTGCTTAAGACCGCCAGAGAGCTGGTAACGAATCAAATGACTCGGAAGGAAACGTGCACTATTACCACCAATAATAAATTCAAGTGGTTTTTTATAGTGTTCTTTTATATATTCGATCATTTCCTCCACTTCATTTACATGAGCTGGCATGGTGACGGATAAGCACATCAATTTTACTTGATTTTCCTCTAAGACATCTTCCAATTCTTCCTTTGGTGTATTTTCCCCTATAAATAATACAGGGTAACCACGACGTTTTAAAAAGAGGGAAAACAAAATTAATCCGATATGATGCATTTCATATGGAGGACAAATTGCGAGCACCGAAGGATTATTCGTGTCAGCTTCAAGCTCATTAAAATATTGGTAAATTTTCCGTTGGATATAGTGACTGATGAAATGCTCTTTCGCGACACTTAGATTGTTATTTTCCCAATCCTTCCCGACGTGAAAAAGCATAGGAACATATACTTGATGAAAAAAATCTTCATAGTCATAGGTTTCGATGGCTTGTTCTAAAATAGTTGTTGCTTCTTTCGTATCATACTTCTTTAGCATCGCGTAAATTTCTTCATGAAAATGATCTGCTTCTGTTACAGATAATGCTTTTTTAACAGGTTCATTGGAGAAGACGTCTGCTTTTTTCTCTTTTAATAAACGCATGGCTTCTTTAATCGAAACCTTATTTTCCTCTTTTTCTCTAATAACCCATAGCAAATCTTCAATATTTTCTTCACTGTATATTCTTGTTCCGCCTTCTGTACGCATAGGTTTGATCACATCGTAACGATTTTCCCACGCGCGTAAGGTGATGGGAGAAGTCCCTGTAAGTTCGGCTGCTTTTTTAATTCCATACACGCGTTATACACTTCCTTCCAAAAACTATATACTTTTTGTCTAAATCAATTATTGCGATAATTTCCTTATTTTGCAATGCTTATGGCAATTTTTATAAAAAAAAGAAAACAAATTCATGTAAAAATCTATACAAAAGTTATACAATTAGTATATAATACTTATATTAAGTTGTCACGGATTAATCCAAAAAAGATAGAAGGCAGCGATAAGAGAGGATGTTGGCGGTGACAAAAGCAATTGTGATTGGCGCAGGGCCTGGTGGTTTAGCGGCAGCAATGCAGTTAAGTGCAGCGGGCTATGAAGTAGAAGTTTTTGAAAAGCAATCAATAGTTGGAGGGAGAACTTCTCGTTTAACAATTGGAGAATATGCTTTTGATCTCGGTCCAACCTTTTTTATGATGCCTCAAGTACTAGAAGAAGTATTTACGAGAGTAGATCGGAATTTGCACGACTATGTAGAAATGAAAGAAATAGATCCATTATATACATTGAAATTCGGAGATAAGATATTCACCCCAAGTAGGGATCATCAAAAAACACGTGAGCAAATTAAGCATGACTTTCCTGGAAACGAAGAAGGCTATGATCGCTTTTTGAGAATAGAAGGGGAAAAATATGATCGTGTAATAAAATTATTAAAACAACCCTTCAGCTCTATTGGTGATTTTTTCACCAAAGATATGTGGCATGCCCTACCAAAGCTAAATGCGATGGATACAGTATATGGTCGATTATCCAAGTATTTTGATGATGAGAGGCTAAAGTGGGCATTTTCCTTTCAAGCAAAGTATCTGGGAATGTCACCATGGGATTGTCCAGGGACCTTCACAATCCTTTCATTTTTAGAGCATCGTTACGGACTGTTCCATCCGATAGGTGGTGTGAATCAAATTTGTGAAGCAATGGCTGAAGTTATAAAGGAATATGGTGGGAAAATCCACCTAAACACTGAAGTGAAACAAATTTTAGTCAAAGATAAGAAGGCATATGGGGTAGAGTTAGCGGATGGTACGGTGCATTACGCAGACGATGTTGTCATTAATGCAGATTTTGGATATGCGATGACAAAATTAGTCGACCAAAAGCATTTAACAAAGTACAAAGAAAACAAGCTTAACGAGAAAAAAGTATCTTGTTCGACCTTTATGGTTTATTTAGGACTAAAAGACAAGCTAGACCTTCCGCATCATATGGTTTTATTTTCAGAGGATTACAAAAATAATGTACGTGAAATTACAGAAGAATTAGTGTTATCAGAAGATCCTTCGATGTATGTACATAATCCAAGTGTGATAGACCCCACGCTTGCACCTGAAGGAAAATCGGCCTTGTATCTGCTCATGCCTGTACCAAATCTTGAAGCGGATATTGATTGGAACGAGATGTCTGAAGACGTGAAAAATTGGATGATTGATCGGGTTGCAAAAGAAGTAGGTAGAAGTGATTTGAAGGAATTAATTGAAGAACAGTATATTGTTACGCCACAGGATTGGCAGGATAAATATAACGTTTATAAAGGTGCTACCTTTAACTTAGCACATAGCTTAGATCAAATGATGTATTTCAGACCCCATAACAAATTTGAGGAAATTGAACACTGCTTTTTAGTAGGTGGGGGGACGCACCCTGGTAGTGGGCTACCGACAATCTTTCAATCTGCAATGATCAGTACAGATCTCCTAAAAGAACAATATAAAAGTAAGACATCACAAGCTAAGTCATATAAAAAGGGGTATGCCCAGTGAAAATCGGTATAGTAGGAGCAGGAATTGGTGGGTTGACTAGCGCACTTTTATTAGAAAGACAGGGGCATGCTGTCACCATTTATGAAAAAAATGCAGAGCTAGGCGGAAGAATTGCTTTTGAAACAAATGGTGAATTCACGATTGATCAAGGTCCAACGATTGTCTTATTACCAGAATTATTAGTAGAGATATTAGAAGAAGCTGGCGTAGAAAGGAATCAACTTGAGTTAATTCCGTGTGATCCACTCTATGATATTTTCTATGATAATGGTTTTAAAATGACAAAATGGCGCGATCCAAAAAAACAAGCTGAGGAAATAGAAAAACTGTTTCCGGGGGAAGGGAAGCATTTTACAAATTATTTAACCGATATGAAGCAAATCTATGAATTCGGATATGATGCATTTTTATCGAAAACGTTTCATAGGTTAAGAGATTTTTTAACAGTTAAAAATGTAAAATTCGTCGCAAAATCTAAATCCTACCGAACAGTCAGTACCTTTATGAAACGGTATTTTGATCATGATTACTTAAAACAAGCATATGCTCTGCAAAGCTTATATATTGGAGGCGCCCCGCATCGCGTTCCTGCACTGTACGGCCTGATCTCTTATAGTGAGCATGCCTTTGGGATTTGGTATTTAAAAGGTGGTTACGCGAGTTTAATTCCTTTACTTGAAAGGATTTGCACGGAGCGAGGGATACAGATTAAAAAACAACTCGAAGTAGAAGAAATCACAGTAAGTGAGCAAACGGTAAACGGAATTAAAACGAAAGAAGGCGTAGATTCTTATGATTCCGTAATTTTTAACGGTGAAGTTCCTTTTCTTGATCAGTTATTAAAGCAAAAAAGAAATCATTTTAAAAAGAAGAATTACAAGCCTTCTTCTGGTTGTCTTTTGGCCTATGTGGGTGTAAATAAACGCTTTGAAAATAGAGAGGCACATCAGTTTTTTCTACCAGAAGACTTCGATCAGCATATGAAGGATGTGTTTGATACAAAGACTTTTTCAAAAGAGCCATCGTGTTATGTATTTAACCCCGTTGCATTGGATAGTAAAGCCGCACCACCGGGTAAAAGTGTGCTTTACTTTTTAATTCCAACACCATCGAACACGCAGCTGGATTTTGAACAGGAAAAAGAAGCTATTATCGATAAGCAGCTAACTAGGGTAGAGAAGCTAGGGTTTGAAGGTCTTACTGAAAATATCGAATGGTTAAAGATACGTACACCACAGGATGCTTTGGCGAGTGGTCTTTATATGGGTGGTAGCTTTGGGGTAGCACCTGACTTAAATCAATCGGGAGGATTTAGACCCCAGATTGTTCATCCGAAAATTAAAGGATTATACATGGTAGGTGCTTCCGTTCACCCTGGAGGCGGAATTCCTATTGTGATGCAAGGTGCTAGATTATTAAGTCAACATATTACAGAATGGAGTGATCAACATGTTAAACCAAGCCTTCCAGACAGCATGCAAGAATATGATGAAAGAAGGGTCATCTAGCTTTTATCAGGCATTTAAATATTTACCGTCTCCGAGAAGAGAAGCAGTTTATATTATCTACTCTTTCTGTCGAATGATTGACGATTCTGTAGATGAGCCTGAGAAGTCTCCCTATACCTTGGAGGAATTAGAGGATAATTTTAATGCGTTAGAAAAAGCAGAAGGTCATTTTATCTGGCCGGCATTACGCTATTTATTTAACCATTTTACGATCTCAAAAGAACCCTTTTATACCCAGATTCGCGGCCAACGAATGGATTTTGTGAAACACTCGTATGATACCTTTGAAGAGCTAGAGGATTATTGCTATCACGTAGCGGGATCAGTAGGAGAAATGCTGTTGCCTGTGTTACACGATGCACCAACTACAAAAGTAACCAATGCAGGTATTGCTTTAGGTAAGGGTATGCAGATTGTAAATATCATACGAGACGTAGGAACTGATAAACGCCTAGGAAGAAGATATATTCCAAAAGAACTGATGGACAAGCATAACTATTCTATGGAAGAATTTAATCGTAATGTGATAAATGACTCCTTTATGCATATGATTGATGAATTGATGGATCAAGCGGATAAATGGTTTGATGATGGCTTAAAAGGGTTAGAAACATACCCGAAGGAAAGTGCCTTTTCTATCAAACTAGCAGCTGGGTATTATCATGAGATTTTAAAAGTAGTGAAAGAAAATAATTATGAAGTATACAGAAAACGCGCAATTGTCACTGCAAGAAGAAAAGGCAAGCTCTTTTTAGAAACTACGAATTAGGCAGGAAGGGTGTTCTCAAAGATGGATCGCGCGACTAAGCTATATGGTTTGTTTTTAGGCTGGTATAGTATTGGATTTGTTTTACAAGTGTTTTTTACCGTGCCAGACTGGTTGCAGTTTTCCAATAGCATCTTTCTTCTCTTATTTGCTCTGGCTGCTGTATTCGTATTTGGATCAACAAAAAAGGAAATAATCGTGGCAATAATCATTGGACTCTTGACGTACTTTATTGAAGTATTAGGTGTGCTGACTGGATTTCCATTTGGAAGCTATGCCTATTCAGATACCTTAGGTTTAAATGTTTTAGGAGTGCCCTTCACACTTGGCTTTGCATGGCTTGGTGTTATTTATACAGGATTATTAATGGCTGATCAGCCAACTATTTTTAGACGTGCGATAGAAGTTGGCGTTTGGGTAGTCTTGCTTGATTTAATTCTTGACCCCGCAGCTGAAGCTTTGGGCTTTTGGCACTGGAATAATGCAGGTGTATATTACGGCATACCCACGACTAACTTTATTGCTTGGTTTATTATAGGTGGTCTTGTCACATTCATGGTTCCTAAAAGGACATTAACGCTTTATCAACAGAAAAGAGGAAAGCTTCTATTTCAATTAATGGTTCTTTTATTTGGGATACTCGGGGTAAAGACAGGTTTACCTTTCGTGTGGATCCCAACCATTATCCTCATGTTGATAGCAGAAGGTAGGTATTTCTATGCTAGAAGCAAATAAAAGTAAGTCGTTTCAACGGTTGTTTTACCATTATCAAAAAATACATTTAATAAAAAGGCATTTTTCTGTTGTTTCTGTCAAGGGAGATATAGATGGAAAGCCTGATGCTCCAACGATTTATTTTTCGAATCACAGCTCTTGGTGGGATGGGTTGTTAATTTTTCAAATGACCGAAGCTTTTTCTAGGCAAGAGCATTATATTATGATGGATGAAAAAGGAATGAATGATTATCGTTTTTTTAGGAAAATTGGTGCTTTTTCTGTAAATAAAAAAAGTCCAAAGGATATCTTACGGTCGTTAAACTATGCAGAAAAATTACTTTCAGAAAAGAACGCAGTATGGCTATTTCCTCAAGGGAAAATTGAGCATCCCCTTCAAACACCATTTACGTTTGAGTCAGGCTTAGGTCACCTCATTCAAAAATGTGACAACGTACAACTAAAACCTGTAACCCTTCATTACTATTTTACAGAAAAACAAAAACCGGTAGCGGCTATTTGTGTAGGAGATGCCATTCGTGTAGATGGTAAAACGAAAACAAAAAAAGAATGGACTCTGTTTTGTGAAAATCTTCTGAACATGCAGCGAATTGAACAGATAAATGACTTAACATCAGATCCGGATTTACCCTTCCAATTTCCATATAAAAAAATTGGGAAAGAAGGGAAGTCAACTAGTGATCGCTTTGATCAGATTTTTAAAAGGGGTAGGACATGAGTATCTTGTTGTATGTAATCGTTATACTTTTACTTTTACAGCTCGCATTTATAGTAACCAATATCCTTACTATTCCAAAAATAAAAAAAGAGATAAACGACGCCGCGTTTACAGAAACGATTTCTGTTTTAATCCCTGCTAGAAATGAAGAAAGAAATATACAAGCTTGTTTAGAAAGTGTACTGAATCAGAGCTTCAAGCCGCAAGAAATTGTAGTGTTAGATGATCAGTCAGAAGATAAAACCAATGCTATTATCCAGTCCTTAATAGATGAAGGAAATACAATAAGAATGCTTGAAGGAAAAGATTTACAGAAGGACTGGAAGGGCAAAAATTTTGCCTGCAAGCAGCTCGCAGATCATGCGAGTGGGGATTGGCTTTTATTTTTAGACGCGGATGTGCGTCTAAAAAAAGATGCTATCAAGCAATTGCTACCACAGCTGAAAAAACAAAAAGCAGGGATTGTTTCAGGATTTCCTAAGCAAATTGTAAAATCGAAATTAGAAAAACTACTTGTACCAATGATGATGTTCGTTATTTATTGTCATTTACCGATAAAGCTGGTACAAACATCTAAAAATAAAGCATTCTCCGCCGCACATGGCGGTTTTATTGCTATTAAAAAAAGCAGCTATCACAAAATTGGAGGTCATGCTGCCATCAAAGCGGAAATGGTCGATGATATGGCTTTGATGAAACGAGTGAAGCAATACGGCTTACCTGCTACACTTTTAAAGATTGATCCGTTTGTTTATATGCGTATGTATTTTTCTTCAAAGGAAGTATGGACAGGCTATCAAAAAAATATTTTTGCAGGGATAAACCATAATGTGGTCCTTTTTATAATGCTGAGCTTATTTTATATGATGCTTTATTTTCTTCCAATCATAACGCTTTTCACATACATCTATAACTTAGAGATCGTTATCTTGTCTTTTTTTGCAATCATCTTAGCAATGCTTTCTAAGGGTATTATTGACCGTGCACATGGATTACCTTTTTATTATGGAGGCACGATCGCACTTAGTATTCTCTGTCTTGTGTCACTAGGATGCAGTGCAATCATTAAACACTACCGCAAGTCAGGATTTGAATGGAAGGGAAGGCGATACCATTGACAGAAAAAATAATCATTATCGGTGCTGGATTAGGCGGTTTAGCTACGGCGGTACGTCTTTCTTATCATGGCTATGATGTAGAAATGATAGAAAAAAATACGGTTCCTGGTGGGAAACTGCAATTCAGAGAACAAGAGGGTTATCACTTTGATTTGGGTCCAAGCACGCTTACGATGATTGAAGTGTTTGAAAATCTGTTTCAATCATGCAATCGGAATATACATGATTATCTAACCTTTTATCCTATAAAGGATGGAACGAGCAATTATTTTCCGGATAATAGTATCGTTCAATTTAATCAAGATATGAAGCAGGTGCAAGAAGACATAGCACGATACAGCCAAAAGGATGCAGACAACTACCCTGCCTTTTTAGCAGCCAGTAAAAAATTCTATGATATCGCACAACGCAACTTTCTTAATCGTTTATTTCTTACAACCAAAGATAAAATGTCTCCTATATTAATGATGAATCTTTTAAAGGTGAAGCCATTTACGCATTATCATGATTGGCTAAAACAATATTTTTCACATCCGAACACCCTTCAATTATTTGGGCGCTATGCAACATATGTAGGTTCCTCCCCTTATTCCGCTCCAGCTATATATGGGATGATGTCACACATTGAAGCGGGCTTAGGGGTTTACGGGATTAAAGGAGGAACCTATCAGCTTGTTCGCGCTTTAGAGACGTTAGCGTTAGAATTAGGTGTGAAGATTCACTATCAAGAAGAAGTAGAGAGCATTGCTACCGAATACCAAAAAGTAGTAGGAGTAAAAGTTAACGGCAAGTTAAGAAAAGTAGACCAAGTTATTGGCAATGTGGATATGCTGACAGTGTATACGAAACTATTAAAGAATCATCGAATGGATAAAAAGATTGCGAAACTGGAACCTTCTTTATCAGGTTTTGCGTTGCTTCTAGGTGTGAAAAAAAGGTATGATCAATTAAAACATCATCAGGTCTTTTTTGAAGAAGCGTATGAAAATGAATTTGAATCCATTTTTGGTACAAACACGTTGCCAGCAAATCCTACCATTTACATTTGTAATGCCAGTTATTCTGACGCATCGCTAATTCCTAATGAGAATGCGAGTAATTTATTTGTGTTAGTGAATGCACCGCACCTATCAGATATGTATGATTGGGAAAATTATAAAGAAATTTATGCAAAAAAGATATTAGAGCGCTTGGAACAGCTAGGCTTGACGAAACTAAGAGAAAATATTGAATATATGGAAATCATGACCCCAGAAGATTTGAAAAAAACAACGGGAGCGCATTTAGGAACCACCTATGGACCGTCGTCCAACTCATTTTCCCAAGCCTTTTTTCGTATACCGAATAGGGACAAGGTCTTCAAGAATTTATGGTTTGTAGGCGGATCTGTGCATCCTGGTGGAGGCACACCAATTGTGACCCTATCTGGTGGGTTAGTGGCAGATGAAATTATCCGAAAATCAAAAAAGGGATGATGACAATGAAGGAATCGATACAAAAAAGAAAAGCAGAGCATATTGAGTTGTGCTTAACAGATCAAGTCATGGGTGAAAACATTTCAAGTGGTTTGGAAAAATATCGTTTTTTACATCATGCATTACCCGATCTGAATTTTGAAGAAATTGAAATCGGCACAAGTTTTTTAGAGAAGTCAATCAGTACACCATTTTTAGTCAGCTCCATGACGGGTGGAGCTGCTTTAGCAGAAGCGATAAATCGAAATTTAGCCGTGGCCTGTGAAGAAAGAGGGTGGGCTTTTGGTTTAGGCTCTACAAGGGCGATGGTCGAGGATAAAGCTTTTCGATCCTCCTTTCAAATTAGGAAATATGCACCCACTATTCCAGTACTTGCAAATCTAGGCGCTGTTCAATTAAATGAAGGCTTTACTGTTGATGAATGCAAGCGGATTATGGACTGGACAGAAGCAGATGGGCTTGTTTTACATCTCAATTCGATTCAAGAAGTCATCCAGCAAAATGGCGATACAAATTTCAAAGATTTGCTCACCAAAATTGAACATCTAGCAAAGGATCTCGATGTACCAGTTGGAGCTAAAGAAGTCGGCTTCGGTATTGATGGGGAGGTGGCAAAGTCATTAGTAGATGCAGGTCTATCATTTATTGACGTGGCGGGTGCTGGTGGTACAAGCTGGAGTCAGGTAGAAAAACTTAGGTCAAAGGAAAAGATTAAAAAAATTGCTGCAGAAGCTTTTAGTGATTGGGGAAACCCGACAGCTTTTTGCTTAGAGGATGTTCTAAAGGAAGTGCCTGATACCCCGTTAATTGCCAGTGGTGGAATGAAGACAGGATTAGATGCTGCGAAGTCACTAGCAATTGGTGCTAATTTAGTCGGTTTCGCTCGTTCTATTTTAAAAGAAGCGGTGGATTCAGAAGAAGCAATACTCGAATGGATGGAAGTTCGGGAGTTAGAACTCCAAATGGTGATGTTTGGGATCGGCGCTAAGGATATAAATGCCTTGAAAAGTACAAATCGATTAGTACGTTAATTAAAAAAAAGAGGAGGGGTCAAGTGTCAGGTTCAGATCAATTGTATGATGTGATAATTATTGGCGGAGGTACAACGGGCCTTTTTGCTGGCTATTACGCGAGCATGCGCAACCTAAAAGTGAAAATTATCGAAGGGCATGATGACTTAGGCGGAAAGGTTCGTCAATTTTTTCCGGAAAAGAAGTTATACGATGTCGGAGGTATGCCTGGTGCGACTGGGAAAGAGATAGTGGAACAAACCATTAAACAAGCAAATATGCATGCGATTGAAATCATTACGGGTCAATGGGTAATGAAGACAGAACAGCTTGAGGATCAAAGCTTTGCATTAGAGACGTCAACTGGAAAAGTGCATCATGCAAAAACTATTTTGCTTGCCACAGCTATGGGGGCGTTTAATGTTGTTACAGATGCTATAAGTGAAAATAAGCTGGTCGAATTTAAGCAATCAATCGCGACAAACCTCATGCACATGTCTCATTATCAAAATAAAAAAATTGCAATTTCAACGAATAATCGGGTTGGCTTAGACTGTGCATTAACGTTAGAAAAAACAGCAAAAAGCGTCTACCTCATTAATCCAGCTGATCAATTTCAGCATGCAAAAGAAGAAGAACTACAAGCCTTAGAAAGTAGCGATATTCACGTTTATAAAAGTAGTGAAATCCTAGATATAAAAGGGGATAATAACAGATTACATAAGGTTGTTTTAGGAAACGAGGAAGAAATAGAGGTCGACTATATGCTTGTATATCATGGCGTGAAACTAAGAGCCATCGATTTTGAAGACTGGGGTCTTACGAGTGAAAAAGGTCGACTACAAGTGGGAATGGATATGAGCACCAATCGCAAGGGAATTTATGCAGCCGGAGATGCTGTGATTTATGAAGGAAAAACGATGTTAATCGCATCAGGTTATACCGAAGCGATTACTGCGATAAATAGTATAGCTCAATATGTCGATCCAAAGGCACCGGCACAGGTATATAGCACTGTTATCTATCGCAAACGTTAAAGAAGCGAGTAAGGTTTATATTACAAAGCCTTACTCGCTTTAATCTAGAGAATGCTTGATGTTGCACTTTTCATCATTCTTTTTTCAGTTAAACAATCATAACCTTAAGGCTGTTTTATTCTTCTTCTAATACGTCTCGTGGTCGCTTGCCACGCTTTAATTCTCTTAAAGTGAGTCCGAAATCCATTTGCAAATGTGGATAATCCTTAAAGTTCTCCCAATCTCCACCCCAGCTAAAGCCTAGTGCTTTAGCTAGCTCTACAACTTCAAGCCAATCACTTTTTCCGTTACCATTTCCATCATAATTTAAATCCCATATAACTTCATTGGCACTTGGTTGTAATGCGAAATCAATTGCTAATCCATAATTGTGATAGGAGTCACCACCTCTTGCATTGGTAACAATACTTCCTTCTGTTGAACGCCCTTGTTCATAGAGCGATTCTTGTTCTTGGTGAGACCGATAGCCATCTGTTATTGTAATATCAATCCCAATTTCCGCAGCGTCTGCTATTAAGGCATTGCTAGCTTCTTCTACTCTAGGATGCAAATTTGTAGGTAGTGGACGTTTTTCATATTTCTGCTGCAGTATATACTGATAAAGCACAATTGCTATCACTAATCCTAGTAACATAACCAATAATGCTTGTGCACTCTTTTTCATGTTCTCATCCTTCTAATGTGATTCTAATCATTCCGTATTTTTTTAATCTATGATACTATATCATTAATGAGAAGATATTACATATCTTTCTCGACTTGAATTGACAGAAAATATCTAATGGTTTGAATACTAACACAATTTGTTAGCAAACATAATAGGGAGGCAAGATAAATGAGTAAAGATTTACGTATAAAGAGTCATGTATTTGACGATGCAAAAAGAGCGCCGAACCGTGCCATGTTGCGCGCAGTTGGGGTAACAGATGAAGATTTCAAAAAACCGATGATAGGTATCGCTAGTACTTGGAGTGAGGTAACACCTTGTAATGTACATATTGATGATTTAGCTATTAGTGCTAAAGATGGTGCGAAAAATGCTGGTGGCGTTCCAATGATCTTCAATACCATAACAGTTTCTGATGGTATTTCTATGGGTACTTCTGGTATGCGTTATTCTTTGCCGAGTCGTGATGTAATCGCTGACTCGATTGAAACAGTAGTAGGTGCAGAGAATTTGGATGCTGTTGTTACAATTGGTGGCTGTGATAAAAATATTCCAGGTTGTATGATTGCGATTGCACGTGCAGAAGTGCCTTCTGTATTTGTATATGGTGGTACAATCTCTCCTGGTTTTAGAAATGGTGAAAAATTAGACATCGTTTCTGTTTTTGAAGGTGTTGGAAAGCATAATAACGGAGATATTAGTGACAGTGAACTACATGGTATTGAATGTGCGGCATGCCCTGGTGCTGGTTCTTGTGGCGGTATGTATACGGCAAACACGATGGCTACTGCTGTTGAAGCATTAGGTATGAGTTTACCAGGAAGTTCTTCTAATCCAGCAGAATCTAAGTTGAAAGCAGAAGACTGTCGCGAGGCAGGCGAAGCGGTATATAACTTGTTAGAAAAAGGCATCTATCCAAAAGATATTCTAACGAAAAAAGCGTTTGAAAATGCAATCACTGTTGTTATGGCATTAGGTGGTTCTACAAATGCTGTACTTCACTTACTTGCAATTGCGAATGCAGCTAATGTAGATATTACTATTGATGATTTTGATCGTCTTCAAAAAGAAGTACCACACTTAGCAGATATGAAGCCAAGTGGTAAATATGTAATGGAAGACTTGCATAATGTTGGGGGAGTTCCAGCAGTAATGAAGCTGTTGCTTGAAAATGGCTATCTGCATGGAGATTGCCTAACAGTTACTGGTAAAACGATTGCTGAAAACCTTGCGGATGCAGAAGATTTAGCAGAGGGTCAAGATATTATTCACCCATTATCTAATCCATATCGTGCGACTGGCCCACTTGTTATATTACGCGGAAACTTAGCTCCAAGTGGTGCTGTAGCAAAAGTATCTGGTGTTAAAGTAAAACGTCACACTGGTCCTGCTCGTGTATACAATACAGAAGATGAAGCAACACTTGCAGTAATGAATAACGAAATTAATGAAGGTGATGTTCTAGTTATTCGTTATGTAGGTCCAAAAGGTGGTCCTGGTATGCCAGAAATGCTTTCTATCTCAGCCATTTTGGTAGGAAAAGGCCTAGGACAAAAAGTAGCACTTCTAACTGACGGTCGTTTCTCTGGTGGTACACATGGTCTTGTGGTAGGTCACATCGCACCAGAAGCTCAAGCTGGTGGACCAATTGGTTTGCTTGAGGAAGGTGACATTGTAACGATTGATTCAGAGGTCAAAGAAATTACAATGGATGTTCCTGAAGAAGAGTTAGCGAAGCGTCGTGAAAACTGGGTACAACCAGAGCTTTATAAAAAAGGTGTGTTAGGAAAATATGCACACAACGTATCTTGTTCCTCAAAAGGTGCAGTAACTGATTATATTAATCGTGATGATCAATAATATAGAATTCAAAAAGCGTGTAGTCGATCATATCGATTACACGCTTTTTTATAGGTGGGAAAGTACATAATTATTGATATTCTATTTCTAATTAAAAGGCGAAATAAAGAAAGATATTGTTTAATAATAATAATGAAGGTTATTGTGTCCAGGGATATCGCTACGGCTGCCCGCCTTCACTGAGTAGTTTACTCTTCAGCGGTAATAACTGTTATCTTTTTGAATGTTCAAAAAAGGATAATTTCTCTTTAGCAAGAAAAAGGCATGAATACTACCACTTGTTTTTATTACGGTATTTAATACTGCGAAGGCGTCCACTTTGACTCCCAAGGGATTAGCGTGATCTGCAGATCCACTTTTGGAAAGTGAATTTCTTTTCAAAAGTTAGCTGAAGAAACGCCCCCTCGAAAAGCAAAGTGGGCAAGCCGTAGCAGTTGTTAAGTCATTCTTTTATTTAACAAGTATCACCGTAAGGATAAAGTATGGTGCGTCTTGTCATTCTTCAAACAAACAGGAAACATTATAATCATTTGGATCTAGCTCCATAGATTGATTCGTAATAAAGGCTGCTAATTCTTTACC
The DNA here is from genome assembly GCF_003337485.1 of Saliterribacillus persicus. Classification (GTDB taxonomy): domain Bacteria; phylum Bacillota; class Bacilli; order Bacillales; family Amphibacillaceae; genus Saliterribacillus; species Saliterribacillus persicus. Next base: position 110,134 of record NZ_QPJJ01000004.1, on the reverse strand, counting down.
AAGAAAAGGTCCGGTTGTTAACCCAGATGAACCGAGGCCGTTTGCTAGATAAACTTCTTGATAACCTGGCAATCTTCCGAAAACGGGTAAAAAGTTAGGTGCAGCTGGTCTGAATCCAACCTTTGTTTCCACTAATTCCGCTTTAGCAAGTCCTGGCGCAATATGTAAGGCTTGATGCAAAATTTCATGCAACCCTTTTGCTGTAACATTTGTATTAAACTGATGCTCGTCTTCATGTGTCGTTCCAACAACGATTTTTCCGTTTGAAAATGGAACAATATATTTCGTTCCGGCTGGTATTACAACCGGCCACTCGTCCGTTTCATGGTTTTTAACATGAATATGAGAAATTTGTGCTTTTTGCGCCTTTACTTTACAAATAGGATGGGTTGCTTTAATTAAATCAGGCAACCAGGCCCCGTTAGTTAATACAATTTGATCTGCTTTCATTTTCTCATCATTTAACAAGACCTCTAAGTGACTGGAATTATTTTTTAGCTTGGCTTCTCCTACATGAAATTTTGCGCCATATTTTTTTGCTGCATCAATTAAGCTCTGTTTTAATAACTTACCATCTACTCGTGCTCCGCCTTCTAGATGCACACCAAAATATTGCTCAGATAACACAGGCATATGTTTAGCTATTTGGTTTGGAGATAAAAAAGAAATGGCGCCGATCTCTTTCGCGTCAGCTTGTCTTTCTTCTGCTAATTTAAATAAGCGCTCTGCCTGCTTTTTTTCTGTTCGGATGACAAGCGCTCCTGTTTTTTTATAGCCTGTATTTGTGATGCCATCTTGCTTTAATTCATGAATCAAAGCAGGATAATAGCCAGCACCTTTTACGGCTAAGCTATACCATACTTTGTTTCTTCTCTGTGAAATCCACGGGCAAATGATACCAGCAGCGGCATCTGTTGCGCTCCCAGGTTCCTCCTTATCGATAACGGTGACGTTATTTCCTAGCTTAGCCAAATGATAAGCGGTAGAAGCGCCAAGAATCCCCCCACCTATAATGATAATATCTGACATGATCATCACACTTTCAGTTTTTTAGTATGCTTGTTTTCCATGAGAAATGGATAATTTTAAAGCTCGTATTATCTTGATTTCATTTATAGTCTGCCTGAATAAATAATTGATAGCAACTAATTATAATTTTTCAAAATAAAAACGTTTGGATTCATCGGAGAAAGCAATAGAAATGTATACGCAACGAGGTAAAGATATGCTATAATAAAACGTAAATCTTTAGAAAATTTAAAATATAAAGAAAATGGGGGAAGTTAGAGATTATGAAAAAGTGGCTATTATTTTTATTTATTACACTTACTACCATGCTACTAGTTACAGCATGTGGCACAAATGAAGAAGCAGGTAATGGTACTTCTGGTGAAGAAAACACAGCTAATGGAACAGAAGGTGAAGAGGAAGAGGCTTCAGAAGAATCAGAAACATATACAATTGGAGCAACTCAAATCGTAGAACACCCATCTTTGGATGCTGCTTATGCAGGATTTCAAGAGGCTCTTTCTGACGCTGGACTAGATGTAGAGTATGATTTTCAAAATGCACAAAATGACCAAAATAATACAAGTACAATTGCAAATAACTTTGTAGCTGATGATGTTGATTTAATTTTTGCTAATTCGACACCAAGCGCACTAGGTGCTTTGCAGGCTACAAGTGATATTCCAATTTTATTTACATCTGTTACTGATGCAGTAGAGGCGGGATTAGTAGAAGACATGGAGCAACCAGGCGAAAATATTACCGGAGTACTTGATTTGCATCCGGATTCTATCAAACAAACGATTGATTTTATTGATCAATATTTTGAAGGATCAACCGTTGGGTTAATTTATAGTGCTGGAGAAGCGAACTCAGTTACACAAATTGAAGCTGTAAATGAGGCAGTTGAAGGAACCTCTCTTTCTACTGCAGAGCGCACTGTAGCTTCATCGGCTGAAGTTCAACAAGCAGCTTCTACTTTAGTAGGGGAAGCGGACGTTTTCTATATCATTACAGATAATACGGTGGTTTCGGCGCTTGAAACTGTAATAGATGTTGCAGAAGAACAATCTATTCCTCTTGTTGTTGGTGAACCTGATTCGGTTAAACGTGGCGGTTTCGCTACATATGGTATTGACTATCATACAATTGGTTACCGTACAGGTGAAATGGCAGTAGAGGTTTTAACTGGAGAAAAAACACCTGCAGATATTTCTGTAGAAGTTCCACCTAGCATGCAGCTGTTTATCAATAAAGAAGCAGCAGAAGCGCAGGGAATTGAATGGAACGATGCATGGGACGAAGAAGCAGAATTTTTAGAAACGGAAGAAGCAGAAGAATAGAATTTAAACTCGACATTCATCGATGAAGGTGGATGTCGAATTTTTCTAGCTTGTGTAAATTGTAGGAGAAAGGAAGAACAGCATGTTTTTGTCTATATTTAGTGCAGTGGAATCTGGCTTTATATATGCGCTAATGGCATTAGGCGTATATCTTTCATTCAGAATTCTAGACTTTCCAGATCTAACAGTAGATGGTAGTTTTGTGACCGGAGCAGCAGTAGGAGCAATTTCCATTATAAATGGAGTGCCTCCTGTTTTAGCGACGGTGTTTGCCGCATTAGCTGGGTTTTTAGCCGGTACGATTACAGGAATATTAAATACAAAAGGAAAAATAAATCCGCTTTTATCAGGGATTTTAATGATGATTGCACTATACTCGATTAATTTAAGAATAATGGATAAACCAAATGTCGCCTTAATTCGAGAACCGACGATCTTTAATGATGTCGAAGGTTTCTGGGAAATGCTCGGAATTGATGCTTTCCTAAATGGGCTATTAACAAACACAGGCTTAGACCGTGTGCCTGGTACATGGGCTATTTTAATCATTATGATTATTGTAACCATTGTTGTTAAATTAATTACCGACTATTTTTTAAAGACAGAAGTTGGTTTGGCGCTTCGTGCTACAGGTGATAATGAAAAGATGATTCGTAGTTTTTCAGCGAATACCGATACGTTAACGATCGTAGGGTTAGGAATTTCAAACGCATTGGTAGCACTTTCTGGTGCTCTTGTCGCCCAGTATGGTGGTTTTGCTGATGTAAGTATGGGTATTGGTATGATTGTTATTGGATTAGCATCCGTTATTATTGGTGAAGCTTTATTTGGAACAAAATCAATAGCCAGAACAACGTTAGCTGTAATTGGAGGGGCTGTTGTTTATCGTATCGTAGTTACGTTAGCGTTAAAGGTAGAATTCCTTGAAACAGGTGATATGCGATTGATTACAGCGCTACTTGTAATTATTGCTTTAGTTGCTCCGAAAATAATAGCTGCACAAAAAGAAGCTTCAAGAAAGCGAAGAAAGCGGCAAGAATTAGCAAATAGGTGAGAGGAGACTAATGGTGCTTAATTTAAAAGATGTTTCAATCACCTTTAATGAAGGAACACTAGATGAAAAAAAAGCATTACAACATACGAACCTTCAACTCGAACAAGGTGATTTTGTAACCGTAATCGGAAGTAACGGAGCTGGAAAGTCCACACTTATGAATGTGATATCAGGCTCCTTAAAACCGGACATCGGATCGGTCATTGTAGACGATAAAGATGTGACCATGCTAAAAGAATTTAAAAGGTCCCAATATATTGGAAGAGTATTTCAAGATCCTATGGCTGGAACTGCTCCAACGATGACGATCGAAGAAAATTTAGCGATGGCATATGCAAGAAATAAGACACGCACACTAAAAAGTGGTGTAACAAAAAAACGAAAAGCATTATTCCGTGAGTATTTAGAGACATTGCATTTGGGGTTAGAAAATCGCTTAAATGCAAAAGTAGGAATGCTTTCAGGCGGAGAGCGTCAAGCATTATCGCTATTAATGGCAACTTTTACAGAACCTAATATTTTATTATTAGATGAGCATACAGCTGCTTTAGATCCTTCAAGAGCGGAGCTTATCACAAACCTTACAGGGGAAGTCGTCGAAAAATTTAATCTTACAACATTAATGGTAACGCATAATATGCAGCAAGCCTTAGATCTTGGAAATCGTTTAATCATGATGGACAAAGGCCAAATTATCTTAGAAGTTTCTGGTGAAGAAAAACAAGCATTAACGATAGAAAAACTATTGGCTGAGTTTCAACGAATTCGTGGAGAACAGATGGCAAATGATCGAGCTATCCTTGGGTAACAAAGCTAGAAAGAGCAGTTACTTTCGTAAAAGTAACTGTTTTTTCTCTAAAATCTAGCTAAACATGGTGAAAGGTGGAAGGAACAATGAAGTATGGCTTTTCCAGGCGCGTAAAATATCTAAAATCTTCGGCGGTTCGGGATATATTAAAAGTGATTAACCAGGGTGATATTATATCCTTTGCCGGTGGTTTACCTGACGAGGGGTTATTTCCAGTAGAAGCGGTAGATCAAGCTTTTCATAAAGCGGTAACAAGCAATGCTAAAGCGCTGCAATACGGTGAAACAGAAGGTGTAAAAGAACTAAGAGAAGCCTTGGTAGAACGGATGGCTAAAAAAGGTATGAAAAGAGATGCAGAAGACGTATTAATCACCTCAGGTAGCCAGCAAGCAATTGATCTGTTTTCGCGAGTAATGTTTAATAAAGGTGATATAATTTTAACGGAAAATCCTACCTATTTAGCAGCTCTTCAAGTATTTGAATCCTATGAAACGAAAGTAGTTGCAGTTGATTCTGATGATGATGGAATGGTGTTAGCTGATTTAGAAAAGAAAATAAATCGCTTAAAGCCAAAATGTATTTACGTTGTGCCAACCTATTCCAATCCAACTGGGAAAGTATGGTCTTTAGAACGCAGAAAGAAATTGTTGGAATTAGCTGATAAATATCATGTTGTTATTTTTGAAGATGATCCATACGGTGAACTACAATTTGATAAAGAGGATGCACCACCGTCCATCGCTTCTATGGACGATAATGGTTTGGTTTTATATACGAGCACATTTTCAAAAACGGTTGTGCCTGCTATGCGAATTGGTTGGATTGTTGGCCCGCATCAAATTATACGGATTATGGCACAGGCCAAACAAGCTACCGACCTTCATACCAATTCAATAAGCCAGCACGCACTGGTTCATTTATTAAATGATTTTGATTTAGATGGACATATTGAAAAAATTCGTAAAACGTATTATGAGCGAATGCTTGTGATGAAGGATTTATTAGCCACTGCAAAAGTAGAGGGACTAGAATATATTGTTCCTAAGGGTGGAATGTTTTTCTGGGTAACGCTTCCAGAGCATTTTAATACAACAAAACTATTAAAAAAAGCAGTTAAAAATGGTGTGGCTTTTGTTCCGGGATCCCCCTTTTATGTGTCAAAACCGGATAAGAATACTTTAAGAATGAATTTCACTAACTCTACTCCTGAATTGATAAAAGAAGGTATGGGTCGGTTGATTCAAGTATTAGAAGAAACAGAAGAAGAACAATTAATAAGTAGTAAATAAAAAAGAAGTAGTTGGACCAAAAGAAACGTATGCGCAGAATAATCCGAAATGATTTTGAGGTAACTCAAATCAGTTCGGATTATTTTTTGCTTAAACAATATCAATTATCGCTCTGTAAAAAGCTAAGACCGCTTTTTTGCAGTATATCAAGCTTGTGCTGTTCCTGCATGGGTCGCCATATTTTACTGTGCTTATTTCATACCTATTTTTCACTTTAATCTAGTTAAACGAAAATAGATTATAAACCAAATATTTTTTTCCACCAAGTCTTCTTTTCCGATTTATCCTTTGGTGGTGACGCTGCTGCTTCTTTTAAAAATATATCCTCTTTATCAACTGCATGTTTTGATGTTAATACTAAACCATAGTCACTTGTTGCTGTTTTATTAGCAATGGATGTGTAGTTTATTTTCTTTTTTCTCGAAAGATCTCGGTATGGCTTAAAAAAACGAAAGCTCATATCCCCATTTAATAATAATTGCACATCGTTATTCTGATCGATTGCTGTTTCTAGTTCCTTTAATCCCTTTGCGCCTCGCACCTGTGCTTGGGTTAATGCTAGCAGAACCCGCTCACGATATGTTCCTAAATATTTTCTTTTTTCATCTGGATTAATCTCTTTAGCTCCGTATATTCCTTCTTGAAGGTAATCATCTACATCTTTCTTAGACATTCGTTTAGCACCTCACGATTTCAAAATACTTCTATTTATTATCGTATAACAAAATACAGTTAATTGCTAATTTTTTCGAAAAAAGAAAAAAGCTCCCGGATAAGTGGGAGCTTTTTAGGATAAGAAAAGGATTTAGGATGTTTACTTTTCTTTTAGGATATTTTAGTCTTCGTCTACTGGATATACGCCATTTTCATCATGTACTTCTAACCCTGATAATGGTGGGTTAAATACACAAATCATACGCATCTCCGTTTTTGCACGTAATAAGTGCTCATCATTTTCATCTAATGCATATAAAGTATCCTTCGTAATAGGCCAAACTTTGTTGTCACTCAACGTCACAACTTCGCCTTCACCTTCGATACAATATACAGATTCTAAATGGTTTTTATACCAGATGTGCGTTTCTGTACCTGCTTTAATAATAGTATCGTTAACAGAATAGCCCATCTTGTCCTTTTTCATAATAAGACGACGGCTAATCCAATTACCTCCATCTACATCATGTTCAGTTCCTTGTACGTCCTTTAAGCTTACTACTTTCATATCTTAGTTCCTCCTATATTATCTCCTAGAATGTATATTAGTTAGTTACTGGTTCTTTAATTAATCCTTTGATGCTTTCTTCAATAATTTCTAAACCTCTTTGAAGTTCATCTTTTGGAATGGTTAGAGGTGGGAATAATTTAAATACCTCGTCATTTGGTCCAGCAGTTTCCATGATCAATCCAAGTTCGAATGCTTTTGCAGCAATTTTACCTGAAAATCCTTCCACTTCAGAAGCGATTCCTACCATGAATCCACGGCCGCGAACCTCACCTTTAAGTTGAGGATAATCTGCTACTAAATGTTCTAAAAAGCTGTAGATAATTTCTGACTTTTCATGAATCTCTTTTTCAAAATTATCATTTTTCCAGAAATCAAGTGCCGCTGTAGCTGTAACGAATGCGTGGTTATTACCACGGAAAGTACCGTTATGCTCACCAGGCTGCCAGATATCTAATTCAGGCTTAATTAATGTTACAGCTAGAGGTAAGCCATAACCACTTAATGATTTAGAAAGACAAACGATGTCTGGTTTAATTCCAGCAGCTTCGAAGCTGAAGAAAGTACCAGTTCTGCCAATACCGGCTTGAACATCATCAATAATTAATAGGATGCCCCAACGCTTACAAATTTGCTCGATTTTTTGCAACCAATCAAAACGAGCGGCATTAATTCCACCTTCACCTTGAACAGTTTCTACAATCATAGCTGCTGGTATTGCTACACCACTACCGCTATCATCTAGGAAACGCTCTAAATACACTAGTGTATCGTGGTCAACATAGTTATCATAAGCCATGGTTACTGTGTTTTGAAGTGGAATTCCTGCACCTTTACGCTTCATAGAGTTACCAGTAACAGATAATGCACCAATTGTCATACCGTGGAAGCCACCTGTAAAACTGATAATGTCTGTTCTGCCAGTAACTTTACGAGCTAATTTTAATGCACTTTCTACAGTGTTTGTACCAGTTGGTCCAGGGAACATAACTTTATAGTCAAGATCTCTAGGCTTTAGAATAACATCGTTAAATTTTTGTAAGAAATCAGCTTTTGCATCTGATGCCATATCTAAAGAGTGCGTAATACCATCTTTAGTTATATATTCGATTAATTTTTCTTTCATACTATCATCGTTGTGCCCGTAATTTAATGCACCTGCACCAGAAAAGAAATCAATGAATTCTTTTCCATTTTCGTCCCACATTTTGTGTCCCTTTGCTTTTGTAAACACGGTTGGGAAATTTCTAATATAACTACGAACTACAGACTCGGAATTGTTGATAATATCCAAATTCTTACTCATTATAAAATCCTCCTTTTAATAGATCATTCTAATTGTAAATTTAATAATAATTATTATTTATCTTTTAATTGGCCCCACTCGGAATTTTAATTCTTCCTCATGTTCATCACCTGGAAATAAATCCTCCGTAAAAAACTCGCTGGATTCACATGTTGTATTAAAGTCACGAGCTAATTTTTGGAATAAAGATTGAGATGCTTTGTTTGTTGGAGTAATAGTTGCTTCAACATATTCTATAGCCTTGGAGCTTTTAGAATTTAATAGAAAATGTAGCATACGAGATGCGATGCCTTTTCCTCGTTGTGAAGCATCTACACCAACTTGCCAGATGAAAACTGTATCTGACGCTTTTGGAGGGGTAAATGCGGTAATAAAGCCAACAATTTTTTCATCTTGCTTGGCCACTACACAAGTTTCAGAAAAATATTCACTCATTAAAATATATTTATAAGATGAGTTAGTATCAAGAGTAGACTCCATGACTAACTCCCACATGCCAGCTCCATCTTGTTTGGTTGGATGCGAGAACACCACTTCACTTGGAGCTTGATTTTTTTCAGTGTTAATAACGGTTTGCTCCTTTCTTATTTGGCAATTAAAGAATTGCGCAAATGGTACATTCTATATAATATAGGGTAAAACGAGTTTGCGCAAATGCAATTTAGCATGATAATTAGAGGTTAATTGGCGTCTCTATTGCTCATGATCATTCCCTTCGCTTTGTTTAAAAAATGCTACGATATTGTCATGTATTCTCACATATAATACAAATTTGCTTTTTCTCTTCAGCGTATATTTTCCCCTTTTTCTAAAAATTAAAACCTTTTTTTAAAAAAAGAGTAGTAGCTTCATTAAATTCCATATAAATCTAATCAATGAAGTTGAGGATTTCTAATAAAAAATCGCCTCTAGGTTATAGAGGCGATCAATGGGTTTACTTATTCTTAATATGCTCAGGTACTTCTAAATTTAAACCTTCTGCTATTCTAGTTCCTAGTTCTGTATCAACCGTGTAGAATAATTCGATTTGACGAATTAATATTTCTTGGCGATCCACGCGGCTCATGTGATCAACAAAGTTTTGGATTAAGCGTGTACGCTCATCCTCATCCATAACATCACGGAAAAGTGCGCGTGGTTGAGAGAAGTGATCTTCACTGTCGTATGGTACGCTATCAGCGAATCCTTCCACTCCATAAGGAGTAGTTTTGTTTTCAGGTGTTTCTTTTGGTCCATCTACGCTATTCGGCTCGTAGTTAACAGATGATCCACCATTGCCATCAAAGCGCATAAAGCCATCACGTTGATAATGGTTAACAGGTGATTTTGCACGATTAATTGGTAATGCTTCATGGTTCGCACCAATACGATATCGGTGTGCATCAGAGTAACCGAATAAACGCCCTTGTAGCATTTTGTCAGGAGAAGCTTCAACACCAGGTACAAAGTTACCAGGAGAAAAGGCAGCTTGTTCTACTTCTGCAAAATAGTTTTCAGGATTTCGATCTAAAACCATTCGACCAACTTCGATTAGTGGATAGTCTTGGTGTGACCATACTTTGGTAACATCAAATGGATCATAGCGATACGTATTCGCATCAGCAGCTGGCATAATTTGAACCTTAAGTGTCCATGAAGGTAAGTTACCATCTTCAATAGCGTTGAATAGATCTTCAATATGATAATCTGGATTATCTGAAGCAAGCTTACTTGCTAAATCAGTATCTAGATTTTTCACGCCTTGATCTGTTTTGAAGTGATATTTAATGAAGAATGCTTCTCCATCTTTATTTACCCATTTAAATGTATGACTGCCATACCCGTTCATGTGTCTCCAAGTTGCAGGTATACCGCGATCGGAATGAAGGATACTTATTTGATGCAATGATTCTGGTGATAAAGACCAGAAATCCCATGTAGCATTCGCATCCTTTAAGTGTGTTTGTGGATTTCTTTTTTGTGTATGAATAAAGTCAGGGAATTTAATAGCATCACGAATAAAGAATACAGGTGTGTTATTTCCGACTAAGTCGTAGTTTCCTTCTTCCGTATAGAATTTAACTGCAAAACCACGTGGATCACGAACAGTATCTGCTGAACCTAATTCACCTGCAACAGTTGAAAAACGGATAAACATCGGTGTTTTTTTACCAACCTCTGATAGGAAATCTGCTTTTGTATATTTAGATACATCATTCGTCACTTCAAAATAACCATGAGCACCTCCGCCTTTGGCATGTACAACACGTTCCGGAACACGTTCACGGTTAAAGTGTGCAAGTTTTTCTAATAAATGTACGTCTTGGATTAAAGTAGGTCCTCGATGACCTGCTGTAAGGGAATTCTGATTGTCTCCTACCGGTGTACCAGTAGCAGTTGTTAGGTATTTTTTTTCTTCACTCATTCGATTAACACCTCTCCTTTAAAAATTAATGTATTTTTCCGTAAAAGAGAATACATCTTTTATTATAATACAAATTTAATAAAAATCAATGTTTATTTATAATTATTTTAATTAAGTGTATAAAAAAAGAGAGAAGTAACGGAATACTTCTCTCATTGAATAGGAATCACCCTAAAGCTTTTGTTGTTTGGGGGTAACAAAAGATTATGTGTATAGGGAGTGTATGATACATCTAAATATCACAAATTCATTATACATGATAATGAGAATCATTTTCAATAGTTTTTATAAAAAAACATTATTTTTGTTTATTTTTCTACTACTATATAATAGAAAGAAGACGTGAAATCAGGAGGAGATAGAGCAATGATTTTATCACTAAAAGATGTTGCATTGAAAAAAGATGGAAATTGGATTCTTTCTGATGTGAATTGGGAAATCGATAATGGAGACCATTGGGTATTGTTAGGCTTAAATGGTGCAGGTAAAACTGCTCTTTTACATATGCTAGGAGCCTATTATTTTCCGACGAAGGGATCGGTGACAGTTCTGGATAAAACCTTCGGGAAGGATGTATTGGGAGAAAGTTTAAGACAGCAGATAGGGATTGTGTCCGCTTCTTTAAAAGCCCGGATGTATGAAGCAGATACTGCCTATCATATTGCACTTAGTGGAGGGTTTGCATCTATTGGACTATATGAAACACCCACAGACGAGATGAGAAAGAAGGCAAAGTATTTATTAAAACAAATGGGTTGTTTAAAATACGGAAATCGCAGCTATCGAACACTGTCGCAAGGTGAACAGCAACGAGTTTTAATTGCTCGAGCATTAATGGCCGACCCAAAGCTTTTAATTTTAGACGAACCAACTTCAGGGCTTGACTTTATTGCACGAGAGCAATTGCTTGAAGCTATAGAAAAAATTACAATGGATAAAGACAGCCCTACTGTTATTTATGTAACGCATCATGTAGACGAAATACTTCCAACCTTTAATAAAACCCTTCTTCTAAAAGATGGGACTGTTTTTTCACAAGGTGATACGAGTGAGATGATAACAACAGACCACTTAACCGAATTTTTCGGAGTTCCAGTAGAAGTAGATCATACACATAAGCGACCACTATTAAGGAAAAAGTAGGGGGGAGGTAAAGAATAGAGGTTGTTTTAATGTTGTACAAAATGAACAAAACATTACAGAAAATGATGCCATTTATTGCGCCAAGCAGTGTGATAATAGGTGTAATATTTGCCGAAGGACTTGCCCCACTTGCTTACCTTGTGCCATGGATTTTTGCCTTCATGACCTTTGCAGGCAGCTTAAGTTCTAATTTTATTGCGATCCATCGTGTAATGGTGCATCCTTTCCCTATTGTAATTGCTGTATTTCTTTTGCATATCGTGATGCCATTTTGGGCGTGGGGCGTTGGTGTAATTACGTTTCCTGATGATCCGTTAACGGTGACAGGAGTTGTTCTTGCGATGGTGATCCCAACAGGAATAACAAGCTTTATCTGGGTATCAATGGTGAGAGGTAATATAGCCCTTACCTTGTCCATTATTTTAGTCGATACGATATTATCTCCATTAATAGTTCCAGGTGTTTTATCCATTTTTATTGGCCAAGCAGTTGAACTTGAAGTATGGCCAATTATGAAAGGTTTACTAGGGATGATCGTTCTTCCTTCTATTCTTGGTTTGATTTTGCATGAATGGACACACGGAAAAATTCACGAAAAATGGAGTCCAAGGCTTGCACCATTTTCCAAAATATCGTTATCCCTTGTTATTATGATCAATAGTGCTGCAGTAGCTCCTTATTTGAAAAATTTTGATTCTAAGCTTTTAAGAATTGCTGTCATTGTTTTTTTGATAGCTGCTAGTGGTTATTTGCTAGCATGGCTGGTGGCGAAACTTACAAAACGATCAAAAGAAGATAAAATAGCATTAATTTTCACTGGAGGCATGAGGAATATCAGTGCAGGAGCGGTTATAGCAGTGCAATATTTCCCGCCTCCGGTTGCAGTTCCTGTTGTTATCGGCATGCTTTTCCAACAGATCTTGGCCTCTATTTTTGGTAAAATTGTTGGAGTGTGGAAATAAAATAATTCCTTCTATAAAAGTATCATTGTTTCTATTTTTTCATATGAAATAGAAAGAGGAGATGAAACAATGACATTTTTTTATTTTTTAATGCTAGCTTTAGCTACCTTTCGGTTAACACGATTGATTCAACACGATAAAATTACAGCGTTTATACGCGCGCCGTTTATTCTTCGTGAAGATCAGATTCAGGAGGACGGCACAGTAGAAGAGGTTATTTATTATAAACGAGACGGTATCGGTTATTTTATTGCTGAATTACTTATCTGCCATTGGTGCTTAGGTATATGGATTTCAGCTTTCTTATTTTTTGGTTTCACATATTTCAGTGGCTTATTTCTACCGCTGATATTCATATTAGCTATCGCCGCTGTTGCCTCTATTGTTGAGCTCTCTATTCAATTTTTCAATTAAAAAGGAAGGCTAGGCCTTCCTAATTCGTTTTATTTCTTGCTTACAGCTGCAAGGCTTCTTTTTTTTCATAGGGCGCCTTTTTCGTCGCGGTTTAACTTTTTCCATGATAGCATTCATCCTCTCTTTTTATTTAGTATATGGTTAAAGAATATTTTTGCTAGGGCGTAAGCTGTTGATTGTTTCTTCTCCTCAATCGTATTATGATAAAAGTGTATAGTGATTAACTCGGAGACCGATTGAGGGAGAGAAATGACAAAAATAAAAAGAAATAAATTATATAAACCTTTGATAAATAGTTTAAAATTAATGGGTGTCATAGCGATATCTATCGCATTACTAGTATGGATTACAAGTCTAAATCAAGAAGTTGAGCAACCGGCAGGGAAAAAACTTTCTGATTCTGTATTGGAATATGAAGATATGCTTTATCAAGAATTAAAGAAATATCAAAAGGAAGCGTATACGCCAGTGGTGATGGCTTTAATGATGCAAGAGTCCGGTGGGAGAGGAAATGATCCGATGCAGGCCTCTGAAAGCTATTGCGGTGAAGTGGGTTGCATAAAGGATGCTTCTTTATCCATTGAACAGGGTGTGAAATATTTCGTTCACGTCTTAGGTAAGGCTGATGGTGATATTAAACTGGCACTGCAATCCTATAATTTCGGGGAAGGCTTTATAAGCTACGTAAAGGATCGTAATGCTACTTATTCAAAATCATTAGCTATTTCCTTTTCGCAAAAAAAATACCAGGAGTTAAAAGCGACGGGTATTTATGCATGTATTCGAAAAGAAGCGGAAGCCTATGAAGCATGCTACGGGGACATCCTTTATGTAGAAGCGGTTCTAGATTATTATCCAAGAGCACTTCATTACGTGGAACAACAAAAAGATACGACGTTTGTTAATATTTCATAAGATAGGTAGGAAAAGAAATGGAACATATTATTAAGAAGACAAAAATGGTAAGGACCACGTCCTCGATGAAGCTGGATTTGAAAAGGTTAGGAGTAACCGCTGGAATGGATATTCTAGTGCATTCTTCGCTTTCCTCCATTGGTTGGGTGGTAGGCGGAGGCGTTAGTGTCTGTCATGCACTAATGGAAGTTATTGGGGACAAAGGCAACATTGTAATGCCGACACAAACGGCAGATTTATCTGATCCAAGTGAGTGGGAAAATCCTGCTGTTCCAGAACACTGGTGGACAGAGATGTTAGTAGAAATGCCAGCCTATCACCCAAGTTATACACCAACATTTGGCATGGGGCAGGTAGCAGAAATATTTCGCCAATATCCAGATGTACAAAGGAGTTCACATCCTAACTATTCTTTTGCGGCATGGGGTGCAAATAAGGAAGAATTAACACAACAACCGCTAACATATAGCTTAGGACCAAATTCTCCTCTCGATAAACTTTACAAAAGAAATGCTTCGATTCTTATGATTGGGACAGGTTATGATAGCTGCACAGCTTTCCACCTAGCTGAATATCGTATAAACAGTTATAAAGTAGAAGAAAAAGAGGCCCCAATCTTTATTAAAGGAAAAAGAAAGTGGGTTAGCTACCTTGAACTTGATTTTCATGAAGAGTTATTTGAAGAGATCGGGGAGGACTTGGAAAAAGAATATGAAATTAAAGTAGGGAATATAGGTTCAGCTACTGCTCGGCTCATCCCATTTCGCCTAGCGGTTGATTTTGCGGAGAAATGGCTTTTAGATAGAGTAGAAAAATAGGCGAGGCTACCATCATGTAGCTTCGCCTATTAGAGGTGGTAATTTGTTTAGTGTAGCAGTTATCGCATAACCGCGCCCCCAGAAATTTTCACGGACTCACCAATGATATTACCTGCTGCTTCTGTTAATAAGAAAGCAATTGTATTTGCTACTTCTTCAGGCTCTGTAATTCGGCTAGAAGGGAGCCCTTCGTTTACAATTGTTAATTGTTCTTCGAAGCTATTGCCAGATCTTTTTCCTTTATTTGCAATCGCAGTTCTTCCCATCTCTGTATCTACAAATCCTGGACATACAGCATTTACACGTACTCCGTTTTCAATAGCCTCAAGTGCAAAGCTTTGAGTAAAGCCGATCAACGCAAATTTAGAGCCGCAATATGCTGTGCCTCCATAAGTACCTCTGAGGCCTGATAGTGAAGAAACATTCACAATTGCACCACGCTTATTTTTCTTCATATCCTTATAAACTTTTTTTGAGAGCATTACTGGTACGGTATAATTAAGGTGCATTACCTTTTCTAAAGTCTCCGCATCCATATCCTCTACAAGATCACCGCCCATAATTCCTGCAGAATTAACGAGTAGAGATATCTCGCCAAATTTATTAGTTGCTTCTTTAATAAGGGCTTCTAATTCGGTTTGAACAGCTAAATCAGCAGGAAACAAAAAGACTTCCGCATTTTTATTGTTTTCGTATAGCTTGCTTTCTAACGCTTGTAGTTTTCCAGTATTCCTGCCTGTAATTGTCACTTTTGCTCCCATCTTACTTAACAATATTGCAGTCTCATAACCAATGCCGCCAGTGGCACCTGTAATTAAGACATGTTCATTTTTTAATGCTTGTTTTTCGAATAGAGTCATTTAAAAATCTCCTCCTTATTTTCTATTAATATCTTTCCACAAAAGTGAAAATGAAAAACCCTTTTGCAATTTATTGCAAAAGGGCTTCTCGATAAGGGGAGATATAATTTAAAGGAGCTTATACTCCTTTAAAAGCTTGGCGATACACTTCAGCTAACTCTGTAACTAAAGGAAGCTTCGGATTTGCTGGTGTACATTGGTCTTCAAATGCGCGATCAGCTAAACGATCCACTTCTCTTTCGAAATCTTCTTTCTTCACACCATTTGCTTCAATACTCATCGGTATGTTTAGCTCACGTGCTAGTTTAATAATTGCTTGAACTAAGCTTTCTACGCCTTCTTCGGTTGTACGAGCTGGCAAGCCAAGTACTTTAGCGATTTCTGCGTAGCGTTGATCAGCAATGAAAGATTCGTATTTAGGAAATGCAGCAAACTTTTTAGGTTTGGTAGCATTGTATCTAATAACATGTGGCATTAGGATTGCGTTTGAACGACCATGAGCAATATGGAATTCTGCTCCTAATTTGTGCGCTAGACTGTGATTAATTCCTAAAAATGCATTAGCAAAAGCCATACCTGCTATTGTAGAAGCGTTATGCATTTTTTCACGGGCCTTTTCGTTACTACCATCTTTATAAGCAAGTGGTAAATATTCAAACACAAGTTGAATTGCTTTCATCGCAAGTCCATCTGTATAATCATTTGCCATGTTAGAAACATAAGCTTCGATAGCGTGTGTTAAAACGTCCATTCCAGTATCTGCAGTAACTGCTGGTGGAACTGTCATTACAAATTGTGGATCAATGATAGCCACGTCTGGTGTTAATGCATAATCTGCTAAAGGATACTTAATGTTATTTTCTTTATCGGTAATAACAGAGAATGATGTTACTTCAGATCCTGTACCAGATGTTGTTGGAATTGCAACAAATTGCGCTTTAGTGCCTAAATCAGGATATTTGTAAACACGTTTTCTAATATCTAGGAATTTTTGTTTTATTCCATTAAAATCAGTTTCAGGATTTTCATAGAATAACCACATTCCTTTCGCGGCATCCATTGCAGATCCCCCGCCAAGAGAAATAATAACGTCTGGTTGGAACTTTCTCATTTCTTCAGCCCCGCGCATTACTGTTTCTTTAGATGGGTCTGGTTCTACCTCAGAGAAAATTTCACAGTGAACATAGTCTGCACGCTTGCGAAGATAGTATAATACCTTATCTACATAACCTAATTTCACCATCATTGGGTCAGTTACGATAAATGCCTTAGAGATTTTTGGCATTTTAGCAAGATATTGAACAGAATTTTTCTCGAAATAAATTTTTGGTGGAACCTTAAACCATTGCATATTGACATTCCTCTTCGCCATTTTTTTAACATTGATTAAATGCACCGCGCCTACGTTAGTAGAAACAGAGTTGCCACCATATGAACCACAACCTAGTGTTAGAGAAGGGAGGTAGGCGTTATAAATATCACCAATTGCACCTTGAGAAGAAGGAGCATTTACGATTAATCTACCTGCTTTCATCCTGCGACCAAATTGATCAATTACTTTTTGGTCTTCAGAGTGAATTACAGCAGAGTGACCTAGGCCACCAAATTCAAGCATTTCCTCAGCGCGAGTCAAGCCTTCTTCTGCATTGTTTACTTTATAACAAGCTAGCACAGGGCTTAATTTTTCGCGAGAAAGTGGATGATCAGGACCGACTCCGGTTAGTTCAGCAACAAGAATTTTTGTATCTTCAGGGACTTTCACGCCTGCCATTTCTGCGATTTTTACTGGTTTCATCCCAACAATGGAAGGATTAACTGCACAAGTGTTTTCATTGATAACCAGTTTTTCTACTTTAGCTTTTTCTTCTTTATTTAAGAAGTAACAGCTATTGTCGATCATTTCTTGTTTTACGGTGTCGTAAATTTCTTTATCGATAATAACAGCTTGTTCAGATGCACAAATCATGCCATTATCAAATGTTTTAGATAAAATTAAGTCATTTACAGAACGTTTAAGATTAGCAGTTTTTTCGATATAACATGGTACGTTTCCTGGTCCAACACCTAAAGCAGGTTTTCCTGAGCTATAAGCTGATTTCACCATGCCTGCGCCACCAGTTGCTAAAATAAGAGCTACTCCGTCATGCTTCATTAACGTTTGTGTTGCTTCTAAAGAAGGAACGGCAACAAATTGTATACAATGTTCAGGTGCTCCAGCCTTTACTGCTGCATTATATAACACAGTTGCTGCAGTTGAACTACTTTTTTGTGCTGAAGGATGGAAAGCAAATATAATTGGATTTCCTGTTTTTATAGAAATAATTGCTTTAAACATTGTTGTAGATGTTGGATTAGTTACAGGAGTTACTCCGGCAATAACACCAATTGGTTCAGCAATTTCTACTACATTATCGTGTGGATTTTCATTAATAACACCGATTGTTTTATCATATTTAACATTATGATAAATGTATTCTGTTGAAAAAATATTCTTAATTATTTTATCCTCGTAAACACCTCTACCAGTTTCCTCAACAGCTAATTTTGCTAATTGCATATGTTGATCTAATCCAGCTAACGCCATTTCTTTTACAATAGCATCTACTTGTTCTTGATCTAATTTTTTCATTTCTTTTAAAGCAGTTTGGGCATTTGATACTAATTGATCAATTGCTTCTTGAACAGATGGTTGTTTTTCTTCCTTTTTATTCATTTTAGTAACCATTTTATTACCTCCTATTATTTTGTGAAATATTGAGCATAACTTAATAAAAAAATTAAACTTTCAAAACAATATCTTGTGGATTTCGGGGGATCTTGACAAAGGAAATATCTTGGTACATACGAGCGTTTGATTTTAACTGTATGACAAAGTGCTTTGTCCAAATCCATTTTGGGATAGTTGAGTTAGCCTCATACATCATTGCCTCGAATTCATCACCGACCTCTTTCTCAAAGATTGCTTGTGTGTACACGTCTGTGTCTGATTGAAAGTTTTTCCATTGATAAAAGATCATTTTTTTCACCCCTTCTTGTTATCTAATTAGAGAATAACATCTGATAGCGCTTGCAAAATATGTAAATTGTGACGTAATTGTGAAACATTTCACATACTATTTAATTTGAACGTGTTATACTTGAAAGCGAAGCTTATATAGGAAGTTAGCGAGGGAATAAAAAGTATAAGGAGTATGGGTATGTGGGTTGTAATTGTTGTTTGTATTATGATTGTTGTTGCAGTATTAGGTTTGTCCATTATGACTTTAAATAAAGGTTATGCATATAAGCAAACCGTTGATCCGTTACCAGAAGAAGAACATGAGGATACCTATAATAGAGAAGAACAGAAAGAAAGCTAGCGGATAAATTTGAACTGACCTAGTAATATGAGACAAGAAAAAGCACTTATGCTGCCTTTGCCCTGAATTGAACAGGGGAAAGGCAGTTTAATTTTGAAAAGGGTCGTATATAGTTGTAATAATACATGTAAGATTCCACTTTTTCTAGTACAATAGAGTTTGTAAGACGCGCCTTCTGGTGTGTGTAGAATTCTTCCGACTTTATGGTGGAGTGGAAGGATTCAATGACGGCATTATCAAAGCAATTGCCTTTGCGGGACATGCTTGTGATAATGCCTTTTTCTTCAGCTAACTCTTGAAAAGCATACGATGTGTATTGCGATCCCTGGTCACTGTGAAGAATCAGTCCCTTAGTTTCCCGCCCATTACATGCTTCTTTCAATGTTTCTAATACGAGCTCTACCTCTTGGGTATTGCCTACTCGATAAGCAATAATCTCGTTATTGTACAGGTCCATAATTGACGATAAATACATCATAGAATCCCCAAAAGGCAAATAGGTAATATCAGTGACCCACTTTTGGTTTGGTCGGTCTGCTTTAAAATTCTGTTCAAGTAAATTAGGAACGATACACTTACTCTCGCCAGCAATTTTCGATTTTCTCTTTGGCTTGACTCGACATTGGATATTATACTTTTGCATAATTCTTTGAACTGTATTTCGATTAACAAGAATACTGCAGTCCTCTTTTAGTATTTTCTTAACCATACGATGACCAACACGGTATTTTAGCGATTTACATATATCAATGATTTGTTGTTCTAGCTCTGTTGGTTCCCAAGATTTTTGAATCCAACGATAGTAGGTAGCTCTAGGCAATCCTAAGCACTCACATATCAACGTTACTGTGTACTGGTTCTTCAATGACTCTACAAGTTTAATAACTATTTCTGGTTCCAACTCCTTTCGATTTCCTGGTACTTTTTTAAAATTTCATTTTTAATTTCTAAGTACTCAATTTTTCTTTTTAATTGATCAACTTCACTAAACTCCTCTGGTCCCTTACCAAACGAATACTGTTTACCAATAGGTTGAGCAAGACGATGTTCCTCTCCATTCCTAAACCACTTCATCCAAGTCTTAATTTGAGATGTATTACGTATTCCAAACTTCTCCATGATTTGTCGATTAGTGTATTCTCCTGATAACTTCATCTCAATTACAATTCTTTTCACTTCTTCCGAGTAAACATTTTTCTTTTCTCCCATGAGAAAAGCACCTCCAATAATAGTCGTTTAATATATATACGACTCACGGGGTGCTTTTTCCTTTGTCTCATTTAATTAGGTCTCTTCAATTTTCCGCTAGCTTTCTTTCTGTTTATTTAAATTAAAGGCTTTTTTTATAAATGTTAATCGCGTCTTCTTTGGTGAGAGATTTAAAATTACCAAAGGATGAAGAGGCGGCTACTGTTTTTTGAGCCATTTCTTCAACGCCATCTTCTTTAATGTCGTAATCAGATAGTCGAGACGGTGCATCTAAACTATTCCAAAATGCACGTAAACGCTGGATACCTTCCAATCCAATTTCTTTATCAGATTTGTTTGTAGGATCCACATCAAATACACGTGTAGCTAGTTGTTTAAAACGGATTACATTTGCATCGATAGCATATTCCATCCAATTAGGGAAAAGAATAGCTAATCCTCCGCCGTGCGGAATATCATATACAGCTGATACGGCATGCTCGAGGTTATGTGTTGCCCAGTCTCCGTGATAGCCCATGCTTACCATACCATTTAATGCCATGGTGCCATTATATAATATAGTAGCCCGGTGATCATAGTTTTCTAAATCATCTAAAAGAAGGGGAGCAGTTTCAATGACTGTTTTTAAGATACCTTCTACCATGCGGTCCTGTAACAATGTATTTGTTTCATGATGGAAATAATGTTCTAGAGCATGTGACATGATATCAACGATGCCGTAGACGGTTTGGTCTCTTGGAACTGTAAATGTATTCTCTGGATCTAAGATTGAAAAAACTGGAAAAGAGAAGGGGCTCCCCCAACCATGTTTTTCTTTTGTTTCCCAATTTGTAATAACAGAACCTGGATTCATCTCAGAGCCAGTAGCAGCTAGCGTAAGCACAGTCCCAAATGGCAATGCGCCCTGCGCTTCACTTTTTTTAGTTATAATATCCCAAATGTCACTGTCTGAATTTGCTCCAACTGCAATCGCTTTGGTGCAATCGATCGTACTCCCTCCACCAACAGCAAGAATAAAGTCAATATTCTCCTTTTGGCAAATATCCACGCCTTTTCGTGCTGTAGATAATCTTGGATTCGGTTCGACACCGTTTAATTCAAACACTTCCATATTTAAATCATTTAATATTTCTAGTGTGGAATCATAAAGTCCATTTCTTTTTATGCTCCCACCACCATAGACGAGTAATATTTTAGAACCGTATCGGGGTAACTCTTCACGTAGTTGCGTTAATTGCCCTTTTCCAAAATATAATTTAGTAGGATTATGAAAATTAAAGTTTTGCATTAAATACCCTCCATCATACTGTCGTGTTAGTTATATTTCTATTCTAATATGGCAAGAAATAATCTTCATGTAAAGAGATTGGCTCGCTTTCACTAGTAGTTTTTCCTTTCTTTAAATTAATTATTCTGTTCTATCTGTTATATAAAAGGGAGACTTTCAAAATGAAACAGATTGATACAGCCTATAATATAATGAAAATATGAAAGTAAATAGTTTTATACAAATCATTATAATACCAAGCTTTTCTTAGAACGAAAACACTTACATTCTAAATTTGAACAAATTAAGACAATTTACTAATACAGCTAATAAATGTGTACTAATTCACATGACAAAACGATAAAAAGGAGTTATAATCGAATTAAGACATAAATGTTAATTGTTGAACAAACAAAAAATGGGAGGCATACAAATGAAAACTGTTGAAGAAGTAATGCGCTCAAATCCTTGGGATGGCTTTGTTGAAGGTAGATGGCAAAAAGAAATCGACGTCCGTGACTTTATATTAAAAAACTATACGCTTTATGAAGGTGACGAGTCCTTTTTAGCAGGACCGACTTCAGACACTTTATCTTTATGGGATAAAGTAATGGAGCTAACAACGCAAGAAAGAGAAAATGGTGGCGTATATGATTTAGATACGAAGATTGTATCTACTATCGTATCACATGATGCAGGTTATCTTGAGAAAGGTAAGGAAAAAGTTGTTGGTGTACAAACTGACGCACCTTTCAAACGTTCGCTTCAGCCTTTTGGCGGTATTCGAATGGCAGTAGCTGCAGCAGAATCTTATGGTTATGAATTAGATGAAGAAGTTGTAAAAACATTTACAGAATTTCGTAAGACACACAACCAAGGTGTTTTTGATGGCTATACACCTGAAATGCTATTAGCTCGTAAAGCAGGTATTGTTACCGGTCTTCCTGATGCTTATGGTCGTGGACGAATTATCGGTGATTATCGTAGAGTGGCATTATACGGTGTAGATCGTTTAATAGAAGAGAAAAAAGAACAAAAGAGTTTAATCGGTGGAAACGGAATTATGCTAGAGGATGTAATTCGTGACCGTGAAGAAACTTCAGAACAAATCAGAGCGTTAATGGAATTAAAAGAATTAGGTAAAATCTATGGCTTTGATATTTCAAAACCTGCAAAAACAGCACAAGAAGCTTTTCAATGGTTATACTTTGCTTATCTAGGTGCAATTAAAGAACAAAATGGTGCAGCAATGAGTCTAGGTCGTGTATCAACTTTCCTAGATGTCTATATTGAAAGAGATATACAATCAGGAGTAATGACAGAAGAGGAAGCACAAGAATTAGTAGACCATTTTGTTATGAAATTACGTTTAGTTAAATTTGCAAGAACTCCTGATTATAATGAATTATTTAGTGGAGATCCAACGTGGGTAACAGAATCATTAGCTGGTATGGCGCAAGATGGTCGTCCATTAGTATCGAAGAGTTCTTATCGTTTCTTGCACACTTTAGATAACTTAGGTCCAGCGCCAGAGCCAAACTTAACTGTACTTTGGTCAACTAAATTACCTGAAAACTATAAAAAATATTGTGCAAAAATGTCTATTAAATCAAGCTCGATTCAATATGAAAATGATGATATCATGTGTGATAAATATGGTGATGATTATGGAATCGCTTGTTGTGTGTCTGCGATGACAATTGGTAAGCAAATGCAGTTCTTTGGCGCTCGTGCTAACCTTGCAAAAGCATTATTATATGCGATAAACGGTGGCGTTGATGAAAAATTAAAAATGCAAGTAGCTCCAAATTATGCACCAATCACATCAGAGTATTTAGACTATGAAGAAGTAATGCAAAAATATGATAAAATGCTTGATTGGTTATCAGGTCTATATGTGAATGCTTTAAATGTTATTCACTATATGCATGATAAGTACAGCTACGAACGTTTAGAAATGGCGCTTCACGATCGTGAAGTATTACGTACAATGGCATGCGGTATTGCAGGACTTTCCGTAGTAGCTGATTCATTAAGTGCCATTAAATATGCAAAAGTACGTGTTATCCGTGACGAGAATGGTTTAGCTGTAGATTATGAAACAGAAGGCGACTTCCCTAAATACGGTAACAACGATGATCGTGTAGATGAAATTGCAACAGATCTAACGAAAAGATTCATGCAAAAAATTGCACAGCATCATACGTATCGTAATTCTAAACCAACACAATCTATCCTTACAATTACTTCAAACGTAGTGTATGGTAAGAAGACAGGGAATACACCTGACGGAAGAAAAGCTGGCGAACCATTTGCGCCAGGAGCAAACCCGCTTCATGGTAGAGATAAAAATGGATCATTAGCATCGCTAAGTTCAGTTGCAAAATTACCTTATGAGTATGCTCAAGATGGTATTTCTAACACATTCTCTATCGTACCTAAAGCATTAGGTAAAGATGAAAACTCTAGAATAGCAAACCTAGCTGGAATGTTAGATGGATATGCAATTAAGAAAGGTCACCACTTAAACGTAAACGTATTTGATCGTGAAACTTTATTAGATGCAATGGACCATCCAGAAGAGTATCCACAGTTAACAATTCGTGTATCGGGTTACGCAGTTAACTTTGTGAAATTAACAAGAGAACAACAAATTGATGTTATAAACCGTACGTTCCATGAGAGTTTATAAGTAACTTCTAAGGGGGTTCTCTCCCTCCTTAGAAAATTAATAGGAGGGTGAGAACAATGAACGGAAGAATACATTCAGTCGAAACGTGTGGAACTGTAGATGGACCTGGCCTAAGATATGTTTTGTTTACACAAGGATGTTTGTTGAGGTGTCAATTTTGCCACAACCCTGATACTTGGAAAATTAAACAGGGAAACGAAATGTCGGTTGAAGATATCGTTAAAGATATTAAAACGTACCTTCCCTTCTTCCAATCCACTGGTGGAGGCGTAACGGTTAGTGGTGGGGAACCATTATTACAAGTAGAGTTTTTAATAGAATTATTTAAGGAACTAAAAAAGATTGGCGTGCATACAACCATTGATACTTCAGGTGGATGCTTTAGTAGATCACCGCGTTTTATGGAAAAATTAAATGAGCTATTAAAGTATACAGATCTAGTGCTTCTTGATTTAAAACATATTGACGCTGAAGGGCATAAAGAATTGACTGGGATGACAAATACCCATATCCTCGATCTTGCGAATTATTTATCTGAACAAAATGTGCGCGTATGGATTCGTCATGTGTTAGTACCGGGAATAAGTGATAAGGATGAATATCTATATCGCCTTTCCGATTTTATCGCAACTTTAAATAACGTAGATAAAATAGAGATATTGCCATATCACAAACTTGGCATCTACAAATGGGAAAGTCTGGGACTTGAATATAAATTGCAAGGCGTGGAACCTCCAAGTGAGGAAAGAGTGAAAAATGCAGAAGATATTTTAAATAGAGTAAAAGTTTTAGGATAACAAAAAAGCGCTGAATGATAGTGAATTCAGCGCTTTTTTACGTATTCAATTATAAAATCGCACATAAAAACTAGGATTTATGTTTAATATAGGTAGGAAAAGGTATAGTACAAGTAGAATACTTAGTTACAGCCTAAAAATAAAAAGGCTGAAATATAAAGGAGTGGATAGAGTGAGTAACGTTTTATTTACATCAAAAGCAACAGCAAAAGGTGGAAGAGATGGTCAAGTTAAGTCAAGTGATGGCTTAATTGATTTAAATCTAGTAAACCCTGCAGGTGACGGCTCAGGAACAGGCTCAAACCCAGAACAATTATTTGCAGCAGGTTATTCTGCTTGTTTTGATGGTGCATTAAATTTAATGGCGTCTAAGCAAAAGAAAGATATTGACTCTACCATTACTGCGGAAGTTAGTTTGATAAAAGATGAAGCAGACGGTGGGTTTAAAATTGGTGTTGTTTTAAACGTAGAAATTAAAGGTGTATCGCAAGAAGAAGCAGAAAATCTAACAAAACAAGCACACGATTTCTGCCCTTATTCTAAAGCGACACGCGGTAACATAGATGTGGAATTAAATACGAAAGCTGTATAATATTTAAGTCACCTTATGGATAAATAAAAGAACTAAGTAATAAGAATAGGATCACACATCTTAGATACGTCTAATTTGTGTGATCCTATTTTATTTTCTTTAGCGGAAAAGGTTGAAAAAGAAGTCTTAAAAGAAACAAAAGCTAATTAAAAGACTTACTACAAGGGACTAGATACTGGGACCTTATGAGAGTTCTTCTTTTGGAAGTTTGGTCCATCTTTTTTTTGATGATACGTGTATTAGACTAACAATAAATAATGCTAATCCACTTAGTCCTATGACGATCCCGATTCCTAAAATAATATAGGGTACTTCTATCCATCCGAGTAACCACGTAACTAGGGCTATTCCAAGTGGTTGCCCTCCTCTGATTATAGTTTGGATGATTCCGAAAACCTTTCCCATCGACTGTTTATCGGTGTTTTTCATAATAATTGTAGTGAAATTAATACTGTTTATCGCTAAAAAAATACCAGCTAAGAAAAATAGAATTAAATCAATAGAGAAATTTGGAAAGAAGGACACCAATATAAAGGAAACTCCAAAGAATGCAGTTGATAAAGATACTAAATATTCAACAGGGAACTGTTTGATGATTTTGAAGTTTACGAACCATCCCCCGAATAGGGAGCCAATTAAAATAGAGCTTAATAATATTCCAAAGCCTTGAGACCCTACTTGAATAATTTCATGTGTCCAAACAGTTATTATCATTTCAAGGGACACAGAAAACATATTGATTATAAAAGCAACAATTAGTAAAATGCTTAAAAAGCTATTTTTAAAAGTTATTTTTAACCCATCTATCAAAGTATTACTGAAGGCTTTTAAAAACATTTTTCTATGAGCTGTTCCATTATTATTGTCATTATTATTATTATAAACAGTATTTTCTGTTCTTAAAAACACTAAAAGTAGAGCGGATATTAAGAAAGTAATTGCATTGATTAATATAACAAGAGTGAAACCAAAAAAGGCAATGAAAACCCCGCCTAAGGAGAATCCAATAATAGCAGTAATATTCGATGTAATAGTTAAGTAAGAATTAGCTTTTAAATATTCTTCCTCGGAAGTTATATTAGGAATTATCGATTGAGAAGATATATTAAACATTTGCCCAGCGCTTTCTATAATAAAGATAATTATTGTTATCATTATAAAGGATGATAGAGTAGCTTGATTTAGAATCAATATCAAACACAATATAAACCTAATAACATCTGTATTAATTAATATTTTCCTTTTTGATTTATTGTCTATGATAATACCAAATAGAAAACCTAGGAATGGCGGTATGATAATGACAAAGGAAATGATGCCTAACCATGTATTAGAGCCTTGTTCAGAATCTATAGCTAACCACAAAATTGCGGGAAGAAAAAGGTAATCACCAATTTGAGATATAAATCTACTAAATAATAATAATGAAAAATTTCTATTTATCAATAATTTTTCATACATATTAAAGCCCTCCAAATTAGGTAAAGAATGCCGTTAAACGGCATTCTTTAGTTTTTCAACATCCAGCACCACAAAAAACGTTTTTAACAACGTTAGTTTTCAGTCCTGGGATTTCAGTAGTAACCACCCATTCCATTATAGTCACCTCCTTATAAAATTGTTTAAGTAAAATCTAGATGAAGAAGTCAAATTTATTGAAACACCTTATAAGGTGAAACAAAAAGGTTCGAGGGAGTATATTTTCATGTGGGTAGATAAATAGTTTTTGGTGTAGGATAGTATTTCTGGTATAGTCAATCAATTATTATACATTGTATGTTGTTTCCACATAATTTTTAGTGTGTTTTTTATGTGTTCTTTTTCCTTTGGGCATGGCCTTTTGCCAGATTCAATTCTAACTAATGGGCAAGAATCGCCATGACATGAAGGTCTAAAAAAACAATTTTTGCAAATGTTATCTTCAGAAGAGCCACTGATTACCCAGAGTGCAAGCTTATCAAAATCCAAGTCTAATATGCCATCTGGTTGAAGTTTACCAATCTTGTTAAAATCACTCTCTAGTGCAACTGTGCATTTATACACAGTGCCATCTGCACCTATTGTAAATGAATTTGGTTTTGAAGCGTAACATACTGAGCCTAAAGGGGAGAGGGATTCTTGTAATAAAGCAACTGGTAAGTTATTATTAATCGCCATCATATCAGCATCTAACATCATCCTCCCTGCTTCTCTCCCTTCGCATACTTCTAAGTTAGCGTCATTTGGGCCACCCCATTTACCTACGGGTCGAAAAAAAACATTAAATCTATTATCATTAGAAAACAGTTTGTTTAAATAAAGAATATAACCATTTATATCAGTATTTTGGGTGAAGTTACATCTTATATTAATTTTAAAATTCAAATTTGTGTTTTTCAGTTGAATTAAATTATTGATTATGACGTTGAAAGTACCTTCACCGCCTTTTAATCGCCTAGCCATATCGTGATCTTTTTCAAGACCGTCTAAAGTGATATTGTGTATGTTTATACCTCTTTTAAGAAGTTGTTTACATAGGTTAGGTGTTAAATGATAACCATTAGTTGTGGTATTAGCGTTGAAAGTTATATTGTGTTTTTTTATCTCGTCCATTATACTATCAGTTATTTCATAAATTACTTCTGGTTCAGACAATGGCTCGCCACCAAACCAACTAATCGTAAGATGGTTAAGTTTACTAATACGAGATTTAATTAAGGTTATTACTCCTTTTATAACTGATTCTTCCATTTTCCCCCTTGGGAAATTTTCGTAACAGTATACACAACGAAAATTACATTCTTCAGAAGGCATTAGAATTAGGTGGAGATAATCTGATCTATCAAGAGTCTGTCGTAATAATTCGGCTCTATTATTTTCATCTACTCCTTTTTTTACTAACATCCCTCCCGATATTAGATCATTTACAATGCCTTTAGGTTTACCAAAATATCCTTCCTTAAGTATTTTTTTAACATTCATCTCTTCCTCTTTTGGAATACCGCCAAACGCCCCTGTATAACTATTATAAAGTAAGAGGGTTCCGTCATCTCCTTTACTAAAAACATTAAATTTTGAAAAACTCCACTCATCATCTGAGATATTAAAGCCACTTCTTCTTGTATTAAGTTTTCTCTCAACCATAGAGACTAGCTCCTCTCATAATTTTTTGTTAAGTAGAAAAGAGTGAATTTGATACCAATTTAGTTTACAATTCTAACATAGCAAAGAAGACAAGCGTTTTTTGTAGAAATTTGTTGGTAAAATATGACATTTTATTGAACTTTTTTCTAATTCCAAAACTTTAATGTTAAAACTATAAGGTTTGAACTAAAACGGTATCCATATTCAATTGCCGAGATGAAGATAAATGGCTTTGTAAGACCAATGCAAAAGTGACTTTATTTCTTTGAACACTATAAAGAGTAATAAATACTAAACTAAACAAACTTGATAATAAAAAGAAAAAAATAAATTATAAAAGTTAAAAAAGTTGAACAAGAGCCAAATGCTATTTGAAAATAAATATGTGTTAATTAAGAATTTAAAAGGGAATAGTGATGATTTATTGTTTTATTTTTTGAGAGTAGTGGTGTTCTTGCTTCCTTCTTGCAATATGAAAGTTAAAGCTAATTAATATATGTTCTAATCTCGGTTGATTTTCAGGCTTTTTCTATGTAATAAAAATGTAATGAGATCGACTCTTCCTGGTAGACAAGGCTATTACTTTCATCTCCTAAAAATTATCCAATTTTATTTTTAATATTACGCTTTTTCACCTCATATCTATGATATAATAGGTAAAAATTAGTTTATTCATTTAAAAATCCTACATAGTGGAATAGAAAGGGAACTTTGCATGAACAATAAATTCGTCCAAGAGGCGATTTCGTGGCTTAAAGCGTTATTAATTGCTTTAGTAATCGTTTTGGTTTGTAGACATTTTTTGATTACACCCTCAATCGTAAAGGGCGAATCAATGATGCCTAATTTAGAAGATGGGGATCGTATCATTTTAAGTAAAATAAGTAAAATTGAACGATTCGATGAAATTGCGTTTCAAGCCCCTGATTCTGAAGATAACTATGTTAAACGTGTAATAGGATTACCTGGGGATACTATTGAAATGCGTGATGATCAGCTGTTAGTTAATGGTAAACCTGTTAAAGAGCCTTACTTGGAAGACATAAAAAGTATTCTTCCGTCTGGAGATCCCTTGACGAATAATTTTACGCTGATGGAAATTACCGGTGAAGAAGTGGTGCCAGAAGACAAGCTGTTTGTTTTAGGAGACAATAGACGAGTCAGTAAGGATAGTCGATCATTTGGTTTTATTGATGAAGAAGAGGTAATTGGAGACGTAAAAATGCGTATATGGCCACTCGATTCCATAGGAATATTGCCTTAATCATATAACAATCATAATTAAATAGTTTAATTCCGCTAGGGGCGCTATAAAAGTAGCTGAGATAAGAATGAGATTTCTTGGTCCCTTTGAACCTGAACTGGTTAAAACCAGCGTAGGAAAGTGGAGAATGGTACTGTTTATAATGGAATATCTATATATAAACAAAAAGCCACTCCGCTTCTAGGGGTGGCTTTTTGTTTGGATTTATTTCAAATCTTAGCTAGTGAATTTATGTTGGATAAAAACCGCATGATAATGAACAAATTTATAATGTATCAAAAAATGATAATTAGAAACGACGCTCTAATAAGAGTGAATAAGGCTTAAAAGATGGAGGGAATAACAAAATGAATCAAGTAAAAACAGCGTTAACGATCGCAGGAACAGATCCAAGTGGTGGTGCAGGAATACAAGCAGATTTGAAAACTTTCCAGGAACGCGAAGTTTATGGGATGAGTGTCATCACCTCAGTTGTGGCACAGAATACGACAGGGGTAGAGGCGATAGAACATCTGCCCATTGACTTTATTGAGAAGCAATTACATTCGATATTTAGTGACATTTATCCGGATGCATTGAAGTCTGGTATGATTGCTACGATTGAGATGATGGAGCTATTAGCTGACACATTAAAGGATAAAAGAATTCCTTTTGTAATAGATCCTGTAATGGTTGCGAAAAGTGGAGATACTTTAATGGAAGAAAAATCTAGACGCGTGATTAGGGAGTCATTGGTTCCTCTTGCGACGGTTGTTACACCTAATATCCCTGAAACTGAAATACTGGTGGATTTCAAAGTAGAAAGCTATGAATCTATGAAAAAAGCTGCAAAGGTCATTGTTCACGAGTTAGGGTCAAAAGCGGTAGTTATTAAAGGTGGGCATCTAAATGGTGCGGCTACTGATGTTTTATATGACGGGAAAGAATTTTTTGATTTTACTGCTGAAAGAACAAATACCAAACATACCCACGGGACGGGATGCACCTTTTCAGCTGCGATCACAGCTGAATTAGCAAAAGGAAAAACGATGGAAGAAGCTGTTGGCATTTCAAAACAGTTTATCACAGATGCGATTCAGTATTCATTAGAGCTCGGTAAAGGGAATGGGCCTACCAATCATTGGGGATATCGATTAAAAGGTGTACCAAGTTATGAGAAAGGAGAATAATTATGAAGGAATTAGAGATTAATATAGAAGAAATGAGACAAAAACAACCATTGATCCACAACATTACGAATCAAGTTGTTATGAATTTTACTGCCAATGGCTTATATGCGATGGGGGCGGCACCTGTGATGGCACACGCAAAAGAAGAAGTGGCAGACATGGCTCAAATTGCAGACGCGGTAGTTTTAAATATTGGCACATTAACGAAAGAGCAAGTAGAAGCGATGATTATCGCAGGTAAGAGTGCCAACGAAAAAGGCGTACCAGTTGTACTAGATCCTGTTGGAGTAGGTGCAACAAAGTTTAGAACAGACTCAGCTAGACAGATTATAAAGGAAGTAGATGTTTCACTTATTCGTGGAAATGCTGGTGAAATTGCTAGCTTAGCAGATATAGAAGTGAAGGTTCGTGGGGTAGAAGGAAATGCTGCGTTAACTCCGTATGCCATTGCAAAAGAGGCGTTCGGAAAATTAAACATACCTCTAGCTATTACTGGAGAAGAAGATGTTGTAATAGACAAACATAACCTTTATCGTTTAAGAAATGGTAACCCAATTCTTGCTAAGGTAACGGGAACAGGATGTCTATTAACAGCAATTATTGCTAGCTTTTTAACCGTCCAAAAAAATCCGATAAAAGCGGCAGTTGGAGCTATCTCGAGCTATAATATTGCAGCGGAAATGGCATTTACTAAATCGCAGTTACCTGGTGGATTTCAAGTAGCATTTTTGGATGCTTTATACGAAATTAATGAAAAGAAAATAAGAGATGGCATGATTGTGGAGTGTGAGGATAATAATGGTAACTAAAATAACCCCTGCTGACTTGCGTGTATATTTTATTATGGGGAGCCAAAACACGCGTGAAGATCCGCTTGTGACAATTGAACGTGCTTTAGCTGGTGGTGTGACTTTTTTTCAACTCAGGGAAAAGGGGAAAGGTGCGAAAATTGGAGAAGAGAAAGAAGAGTTTGTAAGAAAAATTAAAGCATTGTGTAAGTCATATCAGGTCCCATTCGTTATAAATGATGATGTGGAATTAGCAATTAAAATTGGAGCCGATGGTGTTCATGTCGGACAAGAAGATGAATCGATTGAATCGATTAAAAAAAGATGTCCGAAAGATTTTATTATTGGTGTTTCTTCCACCAACCTATCGGAAGCAGAAGAAGCAAATCGTGCAGGAGCTGACTATATTGGAGTCGGACCAATTTATCCGACCTCGACAAAAGCAGATGCTAAAATGCCAATCGGGGAAGAAGGGCTAACAGAAATAAAAGATGCTGTAGGGGAATTGCCAGTTGTGGCGATTGGTGGAATTAAACTTCAGCATGTTATTCGTCTTCGAAAAGCTGGAGCGGATGGTGTTTCATTTATATCTGCCATTTGTAATGCAGAAAATCCTGAGCTGATGGCTAAGGTTATGTCTTTGCATGCCTCGATCTATTAGTAATGCAAATATTCGTAAAAGGAATAGGATGTTTGATAAACTAAGAATAACAATAGGAGGGATGCAAGATGAAATTAGAAGGTAAAAAAGTAATTGCACTAGTTGAAGAAGATTTTGAAGACTTAGAATTGTGGTATCCTATCTTGCGCTTAAGGGAAGAAGGAGCGCAAGTAGACTTAGTAGGACAAGAAAAAGGGAAAAAGTATATTGGGAAATATGGTGTTCCAGCAGAAACATCGCATGACTTTGATGATATTAATGCAGACAGTTATGATGCGATCTTAGTTCCTGGAGGATGGGCACCTGATAAACTTCGTCGCTACAAAGAAGTGTTAACGATGGTCAGAGAAATCGACGAGAAGAAAAAGCCAATCGGACAAATTTGTCATGCCGGATGGGTGCTTATTTCTGCCGGAATTTTAAGAGGCAAAAAAGTAACCAGCACGCCTGGGATTAAAGATGATATGACAAACGCTGGAGCGCTTTGGGCGGATGAAGCGGCTGTTGTTGATGGACATATCATTTCAAGCAGAAGACCACCAGATTTACCAGCTTACATGCAAAAATTTATCGAAGTTTTAGCTAGGTAACTAGTATCTTTTAACGAAATGGAGTAAGAATATGGACATACTTTGGTGGATATTGATTATTGCCTGTTTCGTACTTAGCTTTGCCGGAATTATCTTTCCGATTATTCCATCTGTTCTTGTATTATGGGTTGGTTTCTTCTTATACCAATTTTTAATCGCAGCAGAGAATATCGGTTGGGTTTTTTGGATAGCTATGGTCATTTTTACTGGCATTTTGATTTTTGCGGATATCATTGCAAATAGCTATTTTGTGAAAAGATATGGTGGAAGTAAATGGGGAGAAAGAATTGCTGCGGTCGGTGTAATCGTAGGCTCTTTTATTATCCCGCCTTTTGGCATTATACTGGTACCTTTTGTAGCGGTAATGGTTACTGAGCTCATTCAAAAAAGAACAGCGAATGAAGCGATGCGAGCAGCACTTGGTTCTTTGATCGGATTTTTAAGTGGTTCCTTTGCTAAGGTTGTCATTCAACTTGTAATGATTATTTGGTTTTTTATTGCGATATAACTCGTGAAGGTGGTTTTAATCGTGAAGCGTGTGTTGACGATAGGTGGTTCAGCTGCGCAAGGCAGTGCAGGAATCCAAGCAGATCTTAAAACATTTGAAGAAAGAAATGTATATGGCATGTCTGTTATTACAGCAACGGTGGCCAATAATAGCCGAACAGAAAAAGGCATTTTCATTCGGTCGACTGAAGAGATTGAAGCGCAATTCTATGCGGTACAAGAAATGGTTGGCTATGATGCATGTAAAACAGGGATGCTATTTTCAAAGGAAATTATTCAAGTGACAGTTAAAATGCTTAAAGAATTTCCACCACCATCGTTAATTGTAGATCCAGTAATGATTGGGAAAATGGGGTCGCAACTGCTTAGTGATGCAGCGATCATTACATTAAAAAAGGAATTAATTCCGATCGCGGACCTTATTACACCGAATCGCTTAGAAGCTTCAAGGTTAATAAATCGAAAAATAGAAGCTACTATTTCTGATCTAAAGCAAGCGGCTGTTGAATTGTTTGAGCTTGGGCCTCGTGCTGTGTTAGTGAAGGGTGGCGTCATTGACAAAGAAGCAGTCGATGTTCTATATGATGGAAAGGGTTTTGAAGTTTTCAAAACACACGCCATTGACACGATTCATACAAGTGGGGCAGGATGCAGTTACGCCGCTTCCATTACAGCTGAAGTAGCTAAAGGCTATGATTTAGTAGAAGGTATTTCCAAAAGCAAGCAGTTTGTACAAAAAGCGATAGAGGAACACCTTGATTTTGATAGAGGTGTGGGATCTGTCCGCCACTCTAGCTTTCGTGCGCAGAACAGAAAATAAGCGATTGCCAGTAGCAATCGCCATAAAGAGAAAATAAGATTGACAATCATTTCATGAGGTAAATAAGCATAAGATAGGTAGCACCCCTACTGCCTATCTTTTTTATCGTTCATTAATGTTAACTTACCTAACACGAAATGTTATATTTAATATCATAATATAAAATTAGGGAAATAGCAAGAAAATTTCTGGAAATTTGAAACGTTTGTCATTCTTTTGTCGTATAAGAAAGAGAGAGCTGAAAATGGAGGGTTAAAATTGGGAATAGCAATGGAATTAAGAAATGTATACAAGTCAATTGGGAAAAAGGAAATTATAAAAGACTTAAGTTTTGACATTAAGCCTGGTGAAGTCTTTGGCTTTTTAGGGCCGAATGGGGCAGGTAAAACCACGACAATTCGAATGATGGTAGGGTTAATGAAGATAACGTCAGGAGATATCTTGATTAATGGAAAAAGCATCGCAAAGGATTATAAAGGTGCCGTCAAAGAAGTAGGAGCAATTGTTGAGAATCCTGAAATGTATCCTTTTATGAGTGGTTTGAAAAACTTAAAGCATTATGCTCGAATGATGGACGGAATTGACGATGAACGGATAGAAGAAGTCATTAAGCTTGTTGGATTAGAAAAAGCAATCAAGGAAAAAGCGGGTCGTTATTCTCTAGGTATGCGTCAAAGGTTAGGAATCGCACAAGCGCTGCTACACAGACCATCAGTTTTAATACTAGATGAGCCGACAAATGGCTTGGACCCTGCCGGTATTAAGGAGATCAGGCAATACATAAGAAGGCTAGCAGAAGAAGAAAATGTAGCGGTTATTGTTTCGAGTCACTTATTGTCAGAAATAGAATTGATGTGTGATCGAATTGGTATTATTAAAAATGGTGAATTGATTTCGATCCAATCTGTTAATGGTCAAGAAGAAGAGAGTGCGGTGACTGTTTCTATTGAAGTAGAAGATAAGAGTGCATCGAGAGAAATTTTAGAGAATGACTTTGATTTGAAGGTAGCAGAAGAAGGACGCTATCTCTCTATTAAATTAGAAAAAGAATTAATTCCTACTATTATTAAAAAGCTGGCGGCACAAGATATTAATATTTTTGAAGTAAATGTGAGAAGAACAAGTCTAGAGGATAAATTCTTTGAAGTGATTGGAGAGAATACCATTGCGTAATTTTTTAAATTTAATGAAAAACGAACAGATAAAACTATTTTCACGATTTGCTACTTGGTCTATGTTTATTATCATAGCAGTTATTATTATTGCAAGTGGTATTATTACATTTATTTTCGATGATTTTGTAACAAAAGATTACGGAGATAATTGGCGAACAGAATTGCAGGAAGAAAATGCTGATTTTGAAGAAATGATGGAAGGCGAGTATATGGAAGGTGCTTATACTGGTGAAATTGAGCGGAATAATTATCATTTGGAAAATGATATCAAACCATCTTCTTATGACGGTTGGCAATTCACATTAGATAATGCCGGGTTGTCGATGATGATTAGTTTATTTACGATTATTATTGCAGCTGGAATGATCGCAAGTGAATTTAGATGGGGAACAATTAAACTATTATTAATTCGACCTATTTCCCGAACAAAAATAATGTTTTCAAAATATGCAACAGTACTTTTGTTTGCGTTAAGTATGCTGATATTTTTATTTGTGATAAATTTAATAGTAGGCGCGATCTTCTTTGGAATAAATGGATTAAATCCAACTTTTGTGCAATCTACAATGAGTGGCTTTCAAGAAGTGGGTATCATGAAAGAGATTTTCACGGAATATGGATTACAAATGATTAAATTAGTTATGATGGCGACTTTTGCCTTTATGATTTCTAGCTTATTTAGAAATAGTGGAATGGCCATTGGTCTTGCAATATTTTTAATGTTTGCAGGAAATATGATTGTTGGTGTATTGTCTCAGTATGAGTGGTCCAAATATATTCTTTTTGCAAACACTGACTTAAGTCAATATCAAGCAGATCGACATCCAATGATTGAAGGGATGACAATGGGCTTTTCTGTCACGATACTCGTAATCTATTACATTATATTTTTAGCAGTTTCATGGATTGCATTTACGAAACGTGACGTAGCAGGTAATTAAAAATTAGGAGGGTAAAAAATGAAAAGAACAGCAGAAGTAGTTTTATCAATAATTGGCGCACTAGTTTATGGGTTTCTTGCTATTATTGGAGGTGCCATGGTTTGGTTACAAAACAATAGGGATGTGCTAGAAGAGACAGTGTCCGACCCAGAGATGAATCAAGAAAATATGTTGGATATTGATATGATGATGGAAACCATGGGTACAGGTGGATGGTTATTCTTAATCACAGCCATTATAGCAATCGTGATTGGGATAGTTTCAATGGTTCTCTTTAAAGGTAACAAAAGTCCTAAGCTTGCGGGCATCCTATTATTGGTAGTTGGTGTAATTAGTACAATTGCAACAGCTGGTGCAGGGATTTTTGGTGGAGTGTTCTATGTAATAGCAGGTATTATGGGACTTGTCCGTAAACCGAAAAATGAAATTAATATCGATCAATACTAATCTATTGGAGTAGCGATGGTTATTCTAATATTGTAAGATAAGTAAAACCGGTAGAATGTATCTGCATTCTACCGGTTTTTTTATACGTTAAGAAAGTATTAATTTTTCATGTAGAAGACTAATCTGCAGAGGGGAAATTCAAAAAAACTAATACATTCGCTAAACGAAAACCGAATGCGAGTTTTCTAAATTTTATATAAGTCTACTCTTCGATCATCAAAGACTGGAATTCTTTTTCTTGTTTCCTCCACAATGGAAGGGTCGATTTTGCCATATAATATTTTTGCTTCATCTTCAGCTTCTTCTACGACTCTTCCCCAAGGATCAATAATCATGGAATGACCTCCAAATTCATTATTTGGATCTTCGCCAACCCTGTTACATGCAATCACATAGCATTGGTTTTCTATCGCGCGCGCAATTAATAAGGAACGCCAATGTTCAATGCGTTGTTTTGGCCATTCCGCTACTACAAATAAGAGTGAGGCCTGATCAAGCATGTGCGAACGGATCCATTCAGGGAAGCGGATATCATAACAAATGACCCCTGCACAATCTAGGTCATCAAGGCGAAAGAGTCCATCCTCATTCCCTTCGGTTAGATACTTTTCTTCTTCCATTAAACGAAATAAATGGGCTTTACTATACTTTTTGATGCACGAACCATCTTTATTGATCACTAACAACGTGTTTGTCATTTTATCTTCCGTTTTCATGGCGACTGATCCACCTATAATATTCACCTGATACTTTTTCGCAAGTGTACTTAAAAACGCAATCGATTTTTCCGCGTTAACATCAGCGATCTCTTCTAACCGAGATAAATCGTATGCTGTATTCCACATTTCAGGAAGTACTACGATGTCGACGTCTCCTTCTAATCGACCAAAAGCCGCTTTTATTACTTCTTGATTAATTTCTGGCTCGCCATAGGCAAGGTCGATTTGAATGATAGCGATGTTTTTCATTTTCAGCACCTCTTTAGTCTGTATTTGTGGTTTTAATTGTTTCATTTAGAAGATTCTTATTAAAAATTAAAGCGCATACTTTTTTACTATTTTAATTATCCCATTGCAAAAAAATTCTGTCAATTAAAGCTAAAATTAGGCATAATGGAGAAAGAGACACAGGATAATCAACAAGGAGTGTAATAGATGAAGGAGTATAAGTCTTCACGGATTTTAGATAATCTACCAGAGCAGTTTTTTGCATCTTTGGTGAAAAAGGCACAACAAAAACAAGCAGAAGGCTATGATGTGATTAATTTAGGGCAGGGAAGTCCTGATCTGCCAACCCCAGAACATATTGTAGAAGCAATGCAAGAGGCAGTAGCTAACCCTGCTTATCACCGCTATTCGCCATTTAAAGGCTTTCCTTTTTTAAAGGAGGCAATTGCTACATACTACAAGCGTGAATTTAACGTCGAAATAGATCCTGCTACAGAAGTGGCGATTCTCTATGGTGCTAAAACTGGTCTTGTAGAAGTTAGTCAGTGTATGTTGAACGCTGAAGATCTAGCTTTGGTACCAGACCCAGGCTATCCCGATTATTTATCTGGCATTCACCTAGCACAAGCTGAGGTTAGTAAGATGCCATTAAGGAAAGAGAATGCTTTTTTACCCAATTATCGAGAGATTGCAGGAGAGGATTTAGACCGAGCAAAATTAATGTTTTTGAATTACCCTAATAATCCAACAGCAAGTGTAGCAAACAAAGCTTTTTTTGATGAAACGGTTAAGTTAGCTAACGATCATGACATTTGTGTTGTGCATGACTTTGCTTATAGTGCGCTTCATTTTGATGGTAAAAAAGCCCAAAGCTTCTTAGAATCTGAAGGGGCAAAGGATATTGGCATTGAAATTTATACGATGTCTAAAACCTATAATATGGCTGGATGGCGCGTGGGGTTTGCATTAGGAAATCAAAGTGTCATTAAAAAGATCGAAACCCTTCAAGATCATTTATATGTAAGCTTGTTTGGAGCTGTGCAAGAAGCGGCGGCAAAGGCCTTATTACAAGATCAAGAACCTGTTAAAGAAATGCTTCATATCTATGAGAAGCGAAGAGAAGCTTTTGTTCAGGCGCTTGAAAAGATTGGCTATTCGATTGATCCACCTGCGGGAAGCTTTTTTGTTTGGATGCCTGTACCAGAAGGGTATACTTCGACCTCTTTTAGCGAGCTTTTATTAGAAGAAGCACACGTTGTGGTGGCACCAGGAAACGGTTTTGGAGAATACGGAGAAGGTTATGTACGGATTGGTTTACTAGATAATGAAGAAAGATTAATAGAAGCGGTTGATCGCATCAAAAAGTTAAATGTATTTTAATAAGGGTGAGGTCTAGCAGAGGGGAGCTGGGCCCCATTTTTTATAGATAGTGAATTATCTGAAATTCATCGATTAATGTGTTGTTATAAAATAAAATTTGATACAATATTGTAATAATCTAACAATTGAATCAGATTTTAAGGTGGGGGAGAGTAATTTGGAATTATTCCCGTTTATCATATTTATTATATTTGTATTTCCAATGATTTCGATTTTAATAGGGATATTAGGCTACTACATCTTTAAGAATATTTATATAGCACCGATACTTGTCGCAATAGTTTCAGTTATAGCAACCTTTACGGTATTTAATACTTCGTTTTGGTTCTGGGCAACACTTTACACATTATTGTCTCTAATGTCAGCCTTAATTGTTAAATTATTTACTGCTAAAAGGCTAATTTAAATGCCGTCATTTTTCTATCAACTTATTCATGATTAATTCATGTTTTCCACTTTGCTTACAAATTAATGCAGAGGACACGCGAGTATTCTTTATTTATATTGCTCTTCCCAATTGAAAATTGTATATTTATCCACATTTACCCCTTCAAAAAATCGCTTGAATACAACATCACTTATGCTATCTTTACTGAATAACAAAGCAGAAACCTCATCAAAGAAAAAGGTAAACACATAATCCTTGTCACAATCGCTAATGGTTATAGGACCATTACTCAATTTTAAAATATCCTCACTTGTCATACTGTCTAACTGAAGAGAGTAGATATTTTCATCATCTATAAAAGCATACTCAATTTTTTCACAATCTCTTATAGAAAAAAAGTCAAAAATTGATTTTATTACAAATACAGATAGATTATCTTCTTGGGGGAAGAAAACATTTTTTGATAGAGCGTCTGTTAACTGTTGGGATAAATCTGTTCTCGTATATAACTCTCTCCCAAATCCATTGGTAAGCTTTGTGTTAACAGCAATAGAAAAATTAGCAATGCTATTAATATTACTTTTTTTCCTTAAATATTCCCACGAAACTGGTCGTCCTACATTTAAG
Organism: Saliterribacillus persicus; assembly: GCF_003337485.1. Classification (GTDB taxonomy): domain Bacteria; phylum Bacillota; class Bacilli; order Bacillales; family Amphibacillaceae; genus Saliterribacillus; species Saliterribacillus persicus. The sequence goes on along the minus strand of NZ_QPJJ01000004.1, from coordinate 69,845 downwards.
ATTTCTTTATTTGTTGGAAAAGTGGGAGTGGAGTTTTCTTTGATCCATTCGTCAGGCATTTCTATAAATGGAAGAAATATAATCCAAGCATTTTTATATTCACTGGGTAATAGATTTAATATTTTTTCGTTTCCACTGGAATTCATAATTGGATGGAAGTATTTCATTTAATTCACCTCTTCATAAAAAAGATATGACTAAATATCTTTTTGTATTGTAACATAATTCCAATTTTTATTTTAGATGAACTGTTGCTAGGTTACTTGAAAAAAGGAAAATCATGAAGGGATCTAGAATAAATACGTTAATAAGGAAATTTGAAAAAACAGGAGGTATTAAGATATGAAAATTCAAAGAATAGATCATGTGGGTATAATTGTTAATGATCTTCCTGCTGCTAAAGATTTTTTTCTTGATTTTGGTCTTGAATTGATGGGAGAAGCGGAAGTGGAAGGCGAGTGGGTTGAGCGAATAATAGGGCTCGAGGATGTTAAAGAAGATGTCGTAATGCTACGGACGCCTGATGGTGAAGCAACTATAGAATTAGTAAAATTTCATACGCCATCAGATGAAAATGGCATACAGCACCCTTTGGCAAATACTTTAGGTATCCGGCATATTGCCTTTGCGGTTGAAGGTATGGAAGCGATTGTTGCCAAAATGAAAAAGAAAGGCGCAGAGCTGATTGGTGAGATACAAAATTACAAAAACACTTATAAACTATGTTACTGTCGTGGTCCAGAAGGAATTATATTAGAGTTGGCAGAGAAAATAAAATAAGAGAAGAATTTGAGGAGATATAGTGATTCAGAAAAAAGCAAAAGGAAGACTTAAAAAAACATTCAAAATTATAACAAGTATATTCGTAATATTTTTTGTTGTTCTGCTCATTACTACTCCATCAAGGAGTAACCTCGAAGATTGGGTCTATGAAAATTATGGTTACCAATGTGATGAATTCGGAGTATGTCAGAAAGACAATACGGAAGTGTTGGTAATGGGTCAGCATTATAGAATTGGAGGCATCTTTATGTCGGTGCAGAGAAGTATTGAAATACCTGGTAGTAATGAAGAAACTGAAACAATAAAAGCGTTTGGAATCTTAAACAAGATATATAGTATGGAAGACAATCGGTTCTTTGAGATAGTAAATTAACGACGGATATTTAAATTGTGAAGGATTATAGTTAAACGTGCATGCACGATTGATGACAACTAGACACAAACTAACCGCACTATACTTTTTAAATAAATAAAAAGAGAAAAGTGGGGTTAACATACTAATAATTACATTTATCTCCAGCGGGGAAAGAAAATCCCCACTGAAGGAAATCTCATTTTATTCTTTTGGAGCGGATTTCTTTTTTCGTTTATATATAATGTAAACAACTAATAAGACTGCTGTGATTAAAATAAAGATAGGTAAATTACCAGCAAAGAAAATAAATAATGCGGAAGCGGTTTGTAATAGGATGTTAATACTTTTCATAAACTGTTCTTTCGTTTTTTCCCACGTATTTAAATCGTCGTTTTCTATAGAAGGAATTTTTACATCCGTTTCCCACAATTCAATGGTAACTGTAGCAAGGGCTGCATGGTTTTCAAGGTATTTCATTTTCCCCGTTATTTGTTCGATTTCCTCTTGCACTTTTGCTAAATCATTGGAGATTTTCAAAAGATCCTCCGTTTTTTCGGCATTCTCCATAAAAGAAAGCAATCGTTTCTCTACTACATTCTTAGATTTCAATCTGGCTTCTAAGTCTACATATTGTTCAGTTACGTCATCCCCTGTTACAGATTCTTCTACAATTTTCATATCACCTTCGTCTAGTAATACGAGAAAATCTGCAAACGATTCAGAAGGTATACGCAATGTTAAAGAACCGTTCCGATTTTCGTTTTCTTCATTATTATGAACACGAGATTCAACGATGTAACCATTATTCTTTCTCGTTTCTTTTTCTATAAAGTTAATCGTTTCATCAAATCCTTTTGTTTCAATTTGAAGGTAGGCGTTATAGATGATTTTTCTGTCTTCCTCCGTTAATCCATTATCATTAGGTGCCTCTTCGGTCTCAGCTGCTTCATCAGTAGAGTTTTCTAAAGCAGCTTTTTCGCTTTCCTCCTGATAACCAATTTCCATGTCTCTTGTTTCGGCTATATCATTAGTAGACTGGCTATCCTCACTTGATTCGGAATCTTCACTACTACACGCGAAGAGAAAAAAGAAAGATAAAATAGTTAGTATAAGTAAGCTTTTTTTTCTGATCATAAAAATGACCCCCTCTTTTATTTCGTTATCTAGTTAGACGTTTATAAAAGGAGATGGTTACAAATCTATGCTTATTCATGATTTTGTATAAAAATTCGATTATATGAATAATTGTGAGTTTAATAAAAAAATAAGATTAAAAAGACTAAAAGAATGGAATACAAGTCATTACTTTTACATCTATAATTCAAATTTATAAAAATTTTTTTAAGAAATTAACCTAAAACGGTTGAATTAATATACGAAATAGTGCATAATAATTCGTATCACATAAAAACGTAGGTAATGACTTGCATATAAAAACTTTAAGGAGAGATTTACAAATGGCGAAGGACAAAATAGTACTAGCATATTCTGGAGGATTAGATACCTCTGTTGCAATTAAATGGTTACAAGATGAATATAATTATGACGTAATTGCAGTGGGCCTTGATGTAGGAGAAGGAAAAGATTTAGAATTCGTAAAAAATAAAGCAATTGATGTAGGGGCAATTAAATCTTACACAGTAGATGCTAAATTATTGTTTGCGGAAGATTTCGTATTACCAGCATTAAAAGCGAACGTTATGTATGAAGGAAAATATCCATTAGTATCTGCACTTTCTCGTCCACTAATTGCAAAAGTATTAGTTGATATTGCAGAAAAAGAAGGAGCAGTCGCTGTCGCACACGGTTGTACTGGTAAAGGGAATGACCAAGTTAGATTTGATGTAGCATTTACTGCTTTAAATCCAGACTTGAAAATTGTAGCACCAGTTCGTGAATGGAAAATGACGAGAGATGAAGAAATTAAATACGCTCAAAGTCATGGTATTCCAATTCCAATTAATTTAGATAGCCCATATAGCGTTGACCAAAACCTTTGGGGACGTAGTAATGAATGTGGAATTTTAGAGGATCCTTGGGCAGAAGCGCCAAAAGATGCTTTTGAATTAACAGCAGATCCAGTAGATGCACCTGATAAACCAGAAGTAATTGAAATTACATTTGAAAAAGGTGCTCCAGTAGCATTGGACGGAAAAGCTTATCCATTAGATCAGTTAATTCTTGAATTAAACAAAATTGCAGGAAAGCATGGCGTTGGACGTATTGACCACGTGGAAAACAGATTAGTTGGAATTAAATCACGTGAGATTTACGAAGCACCTGCTGCAATTACACTAATAAATGCACACCAGGAGCTAGAGGCAATTACATTACCGAGAGAGGTAATGCAGTTTAAACCAATTGTTGAACAAAAAATTGCACAATCTATTTACGATGGTCTTTGGTTCACACAATTAACAGATGCATTAAAAGCATTTATTGAAGAAACACAAACTTTTGTAACTGGTGTTGTGAAGGTACAATTATACAAAGGTCAAGCATTTGTTATCGGACGTAAATCCGAAAATTCTTTATATAACTTAGAGCTTGCAACGTATAATAAAGGTGATCAGTTCGATCATGAAGCAGCACTAGGATTCATCAAGCTTTGGGGTCTTCCAACAAAGGTTCACTCTGAAGTGAATAACGTGCATGCGGACAAAGCAAAAATTATGGAAAAAACAATTATCGATAAAAAGGAATCTGTGAAGCAATGAAACTATGGGGCGGACGTTTTACAAAACCAACAAATGAATTAGTAGATGAATATACTGCATCGATTAGCTTTGACCAAAAGCTAGCGCAATATGATATTCAAGGTAGTCTTGCACATGTTGATATGCTTGCAAAATGCGATATCATTTCCAAAGAAGATGCTGCGGAAATTTCAAAAGGCCTTCAAACAGTTGCACAAAAGATTAAAGCTGGAGAAGCTGAGTTAACAGAAGCAAATGAAGATATTCATATGAATGTAGAAAAGTTACTCATTGATGAGGTTGGTGCTGTTGGCGGTAAGCTTCATACAGGTAGAAGCAGAAATGATCAGGTAGCATTAGATATGCGTTTATACCTTCGGGAATCGTTAGTGACAATTGTAGAGCTATTAACAGCTCTACAAGAATCACTGATGAAACAAGCGAAAGCTAATTTAGATACGGTTCTTCCTGGCTATACACATCTGCAACGGGCACAACCAGTATTATTCGCACATCATATGATGGCATATGTATCGATGTTTTCGCGTGACGCTGAAAGGCTTACTGATAGCTTTAAGCGTGTTAATCGTTCTCCGCTTGGAGCAGGTGCACTTGCTGGAACCACCTTTCCGATAGACCGGATGATGGTTGCGGATAGTTTAAATTTTGATGGGGTAGTAGAAAATAGCTTGGACGCCGTTAGTGATAGAGATTTCGTTGTAGAATTTCTATCCAATGCATCACTTGTTATTATGCATTTATCTCGTTTGAGTGAAGAGCTTGTCCAGTGGTCAAGTGCCGAGTTCAACTTTGTTGAATTAGATGATGCATTTTGTACAGGTAGCAGTATGATGCCACAGAAAAAGAACCCAGACGTTGCAGAATTAGTGCGTGGGAAGTCTGGGCGAGTATACGGTCATTTGATCGGTATGCTTACGACGCTAAAAGGCTTACCATTAGCTTATAATAAAGATATGCAAGAGGATAAAGAAGGCATGTTTGATACGGTCGAAACATTAAAAGGTGCGCTTGGTTTATTTGCACCGATGATTGCTACGATGGATGTCAAAAAAGACAATATGTATGAAGCAGTTGCAAAGGATTTTTCAAATGCAACAGATTTAGCTGATTATCTTGTTGGAAAAGACCTTCCATTTAGAGAAGCGCATGCAGTGGTTGGCCAGGTAGTGTTACATTGTATCAATGAAAATAAATATTTATTAAATCTAACTTTAGAAGAATTTAAAGGCTTCTCTGATTTAATCGATGAAGATATTTATGCAGTTCTTGATCCAAAAGCTGTTGTAAATGCACGTAATGTGATAGGTGGAACGGCTAAAAATAGAGTGGAAGATCAAATCACACACTCTGAAACTATTCTAGAAAAAGAAAAAGCTTGGATTGAAGCACATGTTGAAATTGTAAATGTATTTAAATAACATAGTAAGGATTAATAGAAACTAAGTCTCTGCCTCAGAGAGAGGCTTAGTTTTTTTATATCCTAATTGAAATAGGTTATTCTTTAATTCCTACAATGACAAAAGGATTTAACAAAAAATCATCGGCATTCATAAATTATTACTAGCTCATCATTTATTGTTTATAAAAGACAAAAAAGAATGAGCTATTTTTACAAATATAAATGCATAAATATAAATAATATAGTATAATTATTGAATATTATAGTAGTAGCAAATTTAATTGCTACCCATTAAACATAGATGAAACATAAACATCTTTAAATAGATTGGGAGGATGCAGCATGCAAGAAACAACAGGTTATCTTGTTTTAAATACAGGGGATGTGCTAGAAGGAAAGTGGCTAAATCACACACAAGCAACAGAAGGTGAGTTAGTTTTTAATACAGCAATGACTGGTTATCAAGAAGTGATGACAGATCCTTCTTATGCAGGACAAATCGTAACCATGACCTATCCGCTTATTGGGAATTATGGCTGTAATGATATTGATTTTGAAAGTATTAAACCATCCTTATCCGGCTTTATTATATCTACACCAAGCATTAATCCTGAGCATTACGAAAAGAAGCACACCTTGATGGATATGCTAGCAGAATTTAATATTCCAGCGCTTTACGGTGTCGACACCCGTGCGCTTACAAGAATTGTGAGAGAGCACGGAGAGGTTTACGGAAAAATAACCTCTGATAAAAATGATGCACCTAAAAAGTTTCAGGTAATTGATACGATTGTAGAAGAGGTTTCTACAAAGGAAAAGTTAATTTATCGCACGCAAAATCCTGCAAATTCGATCCATACACCTCATGTTGTTGTGATGGATTTTGGTTATAAACACTCGATCGCAAAGTCTTTACTTGCTTTAGGCTGTGATGTTACCGTTGTTCCATTTAATACAACGTTTGATGAAATAAAGAAAATCGATCCAGATGGTGTTCTGTTATCCAATGGACCAGGAAATCCAAAGTCGCTTGCTTATTTAGCGGACAATATTAAAAAAATTACGGAGACTTTTCCTTCTATGGGAATTTGTCTTGGACATCAATTAGTAGCACTTGCGTACGGTGCAAAAACGAAGCGATTACCATATGGTCACCGCGGTAGTAACCACCCTGTTAAGGATCTAACAACAGGTAAGGTTATGATTACTTCACAGAATCATGGCTATGTCGTAGATTATGACTCGGTTAAAATGACAGACTGGTATGTCTCCCATGTGAATGTGAATGATAAATCAGTGGAGGGGTTAAAGCATAAAACAAAGCCTTTAATGACAGTTCAATTCCACCCAGAAGCACATCCAGGTCCAATCGATACTCATGATTTATTTGTCGATTTCATTAAGCAGTTCATCGTTAAGGGAGAGAAACAACATGCCTAAGTTAAACCATATTAAGAAGGTTTTAGTAATTGGCTCTGGGCCAATCGTTATCGGGCAAGCAGCTGAATTTGATTATGCTGGTACCCAAGCTTGTCTCGCATTAAAAGAAGAAGGCGTAGAGGTTATCTTAGTTAACAATAACCCTGCTACGATCATGACGGATGAAAATATTGCAGATAAAGTGTACTTAGAGCCTTTAACAAAGGATTCACTTGCAAATATTATAAAAAAAGAACGCCCAGACGGCCTGTTACCAACGCTCGGTGGGCAGACAGGTTTAAATATGGCGGTATTACTAACAGAAGCCGGTATTTTAGAACAGTATAAGGTAGAGCTATTAGGTACCCCGCTTGAAACCATTCAAAAAGGGGAAGACCGCGATATTTTTAAATCAATGATGAAGGATTTAAATGAACCCGTAGCGGAAAGTTTATCAACTAGTTTAGTAGACGAGGCAATAAACTTTGCGAATGGTGTTGGTTATCCTTTAATTGTACGCCCTGCTTATACACTTGGTGGAGCTGGAGGCGGAATTGCAGACAATGAGGCTGAATTACGTAAGATAGTCAAAAGTGGTCTGCATTATAGCCCGATTAAACAGGTTTTAATTGAACAAAGTGTAAAGGGCTGGAAGGAAATTGAATATGAAGTAATGCGTGACGAAAATGATACGTGTATCATCGTGTGTAACATGGAAAACTTTGATCCAGTTGGTGTTCACACTGGAGATAGTATTGTTGTTGCACCTTCTCAAACACTAACAGACCGTCAGTATCAAATGCTTCGAACATCTTCTTGTAAGGTGATTCGGGAGCTTGGTGTAATTGGCGGTTGTAATATTCAATTTGCACTTAATCCATATAGTGACGAATATGTCATTATAGAAGTAAATCCACGAGTGAGCAGATCTAGTGCCCTTGCTTCAAAAGCGACTGGTTATCCAATTGCACGAATTGCTGCAAAATTAGCATTAGGCTATCACTTAGATGAGGTTCTTAATCCAATCACGGGTTATACCTACGCGAGCTTTGAGCCAACGATTGATTATATCGCGCTTAAAATACCACGTTGGCCGTTTGATAAATTTACCCAAGCAGATCGATTATTAGGAACGCAAATGAAAGCAACAGGAGAGGTAATGGCACTTGCTCGTAATTTCCCTGCTGCGCTTCATAAAGCGATTCGTTCTTTAGAGATTGGCTTGGATCATTTACACCTACCAAGCATGGAAAAATTATCGGATGAGGATTTGAAAATTGCTCTCTTTAAAGCAACGGATGAACGTCTTTTTGCAGTATCAGAAGCGATGCGTAGAGGCATGACTGTTGATCAAATCCATGAAATTACAGAGATAAATAAATATTTCTTATATGAATTAGCTGCAATCATTGATAAAGAAAAAGAGTTGTCTGCTAAAGAATGGTCTCAACTAGATGAGAAGGATTTAAAAGAAGCTAAAATACTTGGTTTTTCTGATAAAACGTTAGCAAAATTGTTAAATGTTGAAGAAAAAGATGTGCGCCGGAAGCTAAAAGAGTCTAATATTAGACCATCATATAAAATGGTGGACACCTGCGCAGCAGAATTTGAAGCGGCGACTCCTTATTTTTATAGCTCATGGAATGAATGGGATGAGGTTGAAGCCCTAAAAGGTGATAAGCGTATGGTTGTTTTAGGCTCAGGTCCAATTCGTATTGGGCAAGGGGTAGAGTTTGATTATTGCTCTGTTCATGCAGCTACATCTTTACAGGATCAAAATATTGATGCCATCGTAATCAACAACAATCCAGAAACAGTGAGTACAGATTTTAATACTGCTGATCATCTGTATTTTGAACCTTTAACAGTTGAAGACGTGCTACAGGTAGTAGAAAAAGAAAAAGCACAGGAAGTATTAGTTCAGTTCGGTGGACAAACTGCAATTAACTTAGCAGAAGGCTTACATGATGCAGGAGTCAAAATAGCTGGTACGTCTCTAGAGTCAATTGCTGCAGTTGAGGATCGTGACCAGTTTTATCAATTGATGAAAAAACTTAGCATTCCACATATCCCAGGTGATACGGTAAATGCACTTACAGAAGCAAAAGTAATTGCCGAGGAAATTGGATATCCAGTCCTCCTTCGTCCGTCTTATGTTATCGGTGGTCAAGGAATGGTCATTCTTAAGGACGAAACTCAGTTGGAAAATTACTTAGAAGAGCTTGCAGAAAGTGCTGCAGGGGATCGTATTTTCCCACTGTTAATTGACCGCTATATAGAAGGCTTTGAAGTGGAAGTCGACGCTGTTTGTGATGGTGCAGATATTTTAATACCTGGAATATTTCAGCATGTTGAACGAGCGGGAGTGCACTCCGGTGATAGTGTTGCTATTTTTCCAGCACCTGATTTAACGGAAGAGCAAAAGCAATTAATCACAGCTTATACACAAAAAATATCAAAATCATTAGATATAAAAGGTATTATGAATATTCAATTTGTATTAAGTGAAGATCGTAAAACCATCTACGTGCTAGAAGTTAATCCGAGAGCTTCAAGAACTGTTCCTATTTCTAGTAAAATTACGGGTGTTCCGATGGTAGACCTTGCTACTCGTGTGCAAATGGGTGAGGCTCTAAAAAATCAAGAGTGGAATCTTGGCTTACACAACGACGTTTCCTTTTTTGCAGTAAAAATGCCGATATTCTCAACAAATAAATTACCTGGCTTAGATCCGATTTTAGGACCGGAAATGAAATCAACTGGTGAAGCAATTGGGATTGGCTCAACAGTCGACCAAGCAATGGCAAAAGCATTTGGGTGGAAGGAAGATTATTTAAAAGCATTAGAAAAAGAAGATGTTATCTATCTATCGCTTCCTACTATAGATGATGCACTACTTTCTCAACTTAAAACGGTAAGTGCAAAAATAGAAGCGGATCAAAAAACAGCCGAATTTCTCAGGGAAAATGGTGTCGTGATTGATCAGGTTACAACGATTGAAGAAGCAGAAGAAAAATGTATGGATGATTTCTACCAATTGGTATCTGATACCAATCGCACAGGTGAAAAAGATGGTCATGTTGTCCTGCGTGAAGCAACGTTAAAATCGGATATATTATGCTTTACGTCAACGGATACATTGACAGCCTATCTACAAGCTACAAATGAAAAATTAGAAGAGCCTTTTTCTATTCAAGTACACCGCAAAAAGCAAAAGGACAGTAACAAAAAGGAGCGTGTCAAATGGTAATGACAAAAAGCTATAAAGAAACGCTTAAGGGTAGAGATTTTCTAACCCTAGCGGACTATTCCAAAGCTGAAATATCATATTTGTTAGAGCTTTCCAAACGGATTAAGCAAAAACGTAAGAATGGTGAAATATATGAACCATTAAAAGGGAAAACGCTAGGGATGATTTTTGAAAAGTCATCTACAAGAACACGCGTATCGTTTGAAGCAGGAATTTATCAGCTCGGTGGAACTGGATTATTTTTAAGTTCAAACGATATTCAAATTGGGCGTGGTGAGCTGATTTCTGATACAGCTAAAGTTTTATCAGGCTATTTAGATGGCATTATGATTCGGACCTTTGCTCAAAAGGATGTCGAAGATCTTGCAGAAAATGCAAGTATTCCAGTTATCAACGGCTTAACAGATGTTTATCATCCTTGCCAGGTGCTAGCAGACCTGCAAACCATTCAAGAAGTAAAAGGCAGCTTAGAGGGCTTAAAGCTTGCTTACATTGGTGACGGAAATAACATGGCGCATTCTTTAATGATTGGTGCTGCAAAAATGGGAATTGATGTAGCGATTGCTGCACCAAAGGAGTATCAACCATTGAATGCAGTGACGGAACTTGCGACAGGCTTTGCAGAAAATAGCCAAGTAGTCGTAACAGAGGATGTAGTTGAAGCGGTAGCGAATGCAGATGTTATTTATTCTGATGTTTGGGCAAGTATGGGGCAGGAAGCTGAACAGGCGAAGCGCGAGAAGGCTTTTGCTACCTATCAAGTAAACAAAGAATTATTCAGTCATGCCAACAAAGATGCTATCTTTATGCATTGTTTACCAGCTCATCGTGGTGAAGAAGTAACAGCTGATATTATAGATGGACCGCAATCTGTTGTTTTCCAAGAAGCAGAAAATAGACTACATGCTCAAAAAGCGTTAATGGTAGCTTTAATGGGGTAATCGAGACACTTGTTAAAGTTCCAATTTTACATTGAATAAATCCCTTTATCTGGTATAATGGGATTGTAAGATAATTAAATATCGATTCAACACTAGGGGAGCCAATATTGGCTGAGACGATTAACTTCGGACCCTTTGAACCTGATCTGGTTAACACCAGCGGAGGGAAGTGGGAAAAGTGCTAAATAATAATAAGATCGTTTAGTATATATACCACTCATTCTGCTGAATGGGTGGTTTTTTGTGTGGAAAATTTTATTCTCTTACATGTGACGCGGAAAGGGGTGAATAGATGGAACCTAAAACGCTCCATTTCATCACAAATGGAAAGCTTCCAAACTCGGAGCTTATACAGTTAATTAAAAAAATCCACCATGAAGTTGATTATATTCACCTAAGAGAAAAACAACGAACTGCACTTGAGCTCATTCAAATCATAGAGGGTCTGGAGGAGGCGGGTGTTCCTACTGCTAAATTGATTATCAATGACCGGGCCGATGTGGCTTACGTGAAACAATGTGCAGGCGTTCAGCTTGCTTATCATAGTCCACCAGCTTCTCTCCTAGCGCAACATTTTCCTGCGCTATTAATTGGAAAATCAGTTCATAGTTTAGAGGAAGCAACCTTTGCAGAAAAAGAAGGAGCTGACTTTGTGCTCTTCGGCCATATTTTTTCTACACAATCTAAAGGTGATCAATCTCCACGTGGAAGTCATGCGTTAGAAAAAATAGCGAAGAATCTTTCTATACCCGTGGTAGCAATAGGTGGGGTAAGTGCAGCGAACACACAGGAAGTGCTAGATAGTGGAGCCAAAGGTATTGCAGTAATGTCAGGTATTGCAGACGCAGAAGACCCACAAATGTCAGCTAAAGCGTATAGCTCTGCCTTAAATGAGAGATAGATTCAGATATTCGCAGATACGAAGTGAAGACAATGCGTTTTCGTGGAATAGGCAAGATCGCGGATAAAACTTCGCTTTCGCGGATATAACCAAAAATTCGCGGATATATCAGGGAAATAGCGGATATATGGGGAAAGTCGCGGATAAAAGTAAATTTTCGCGGATATCCATGTAATAACGGTGAGTCGCCCACATGAAATCCTGCAATATTTCAAGAAAGCTAAATCAACTGAAGGAGGGATAGCTTGGAAGAGATATATGATCAGATTGTGATAGGTGGCGGTGTAATAGGTTCCTCCATTGCCTATCAATTAGCTAAAAGAGGACACAAAGTTCTGGTAGTTGAAAGGAAGTTTGTAGGAAGTGAAGCATCCAGTGCTGCAGCCGGAATGTTAGGTGCCCAAGCAGAATTTAAAGAGGAGAGTCCCTTATTCCAACTGGCGTTAGAAAGTCGCCGCTTATTTCCTGACTTAGCTGATGAATTATTTGAACACAGTGGCATTGATATTCAGTTGATGCATAATGGCATGTTTAAACTGGCGAGGTCAAATGAAAGATATCAACAACTAGAGCAACTGGCAGCTTTTCAATCAGGTGTTGGGGAAAAAGCAAGCATTATATCTACTGATACCCTTTTAAAAAAAGAACAGAACGTAACAAGCGACATAGCTGGTGCCATGTATCTTCCCAATGAGAGTCAGGTGTCAGCGAAGCACCTAACAAATGCTTTCATAAAGTCAGCTATAAAGTTCGGTGCAAAAGTGAAAGAAGAATGCAGTGTGGAAAATTTAGTGATTGAAAATGATCAGGTTGTTGGTGTGACAACGCCTAAAGGCAAATTTTATGCAGATAAAGTGGTGGTTGCAACTGGTGCTTGGAGTAACTCTTTTAGTAGGTATAGCGATACAGATCTTCATTTTTATCCAGTTAAAGGAGAGTGCTTAGCTGTTCGTCCGAAAAGTGCTTTAATTAATGCAACAATTTACGACGATAGCTGTTATATGGTGCCAAAGAAAGATGGGCGTATCATCATCGGCGCTACCTCCCTGCCACATCAATATAATAAAAGCGTCTCAATGGAAGGGATGCATCAATTAATGAAAAGTGCGATGCGCATTATTCCGCAGCTAAAAGAGGCGAAGATTGAAGACGTTTGGGCAGGCATACGACCACAAACAAGAGATCAACTGCCATATCTTGGGCCGATATCATCTGTTTCAGGTTTGTTTATCGCTGCTGGACATTATCGAAACGGTATCTTATTGTCACCAATCACAGGGAAAGTGATGGCAGATATGATCGAAGAAAAAAAAGTTTCTTTAACTTACCAGCGAGCATTTTCAACGGATAGAGAGAAACAAAAAGTAATTGGGGTGTGAGCAGATGGAATTGAAAATTAATGGTGACGTCATTACGGTAGAAGACAATAACAAGACAGTGGAGCACGTAATCGCGCATTTAGGTTTAGAAGCAAAATCACTGATTGTAGAACACAATCAGCATATTTTAAAAAAAGAAGAGCATCCAGAAACACTCGTTACGGATGGAGACAGGTTAGAGATCGTTCATTTTGTTGGAGGTGGGTAAAGTGTTGAAGATAGGTTCATTTCAATTTAGTTCCCGATTATTTTTAGGGACAGGAAAGTATCCAAATTTTGATATTCAAAAGCAAGCAGTTGATGTATCTGAAACAGAAGTATTAACATTTTCGGTTAGAAGAATGAATATTTACGATGCAAAACAACCCAATTTTTTAGAAAAGATCGAAGTAGAAAACTATAAATTTTTACCGAACACAGCAGGTGCTAAAGATGCAGAGGAAGCGGTACGAATTGCTAAATTGGCGAATGCTTCTGGCTTGTGTGACATGGTAAAAGTTGAGGTGATCGGTTGTCAGAAGACGTTGCTACCTGATCCAGTGGAAACGTTAAAGGCAACGGAGATACTCTTAAATGAAGGGTATACGGTTCTGCCGTATACATCAGATGATGTTGTCTTAGCTAGAAAATTGGAAGAGCTAGGTGCACATGCGATTATGCCAGGGGCTTCACCGATTGGTTCTGGTCAAGGTATCATTAATCCATTAAATCTACAATTTATAATTGAACAAGCTAGGGTTCCGGTAATTGTCGATGCAGGAATTGGCTCTCCGGCTGATGCTGCTTTTGCGATGGAATTGGGAGCAGATGGTGTATTGTTAAATACAGCTGTTTCAGGCGCGGGTGATCCAGGGAAAATGGCTGAGGCAATGAAACTAGCTATTCAAAGTGGCCGTTTGGGTTACGAGGCAGGAAGAATTGAGAAAAAAGCTTATGCGAATCCTAGCAGCCCAACAGAAGGAATTAGCAGTGGAAGCTAGCCGTTATCATCGTCAGCAATTATTTGAACCAATTGGTGAAAATGGCCAAGATAAGATTGCATCGAGTCATGTATTAGTGATTGGTGTCGGAGCGTTAGGATCAGCTAGCGCTGAATCTCTAGTCCGGGCTGGAGTTGGAGAAATAACCCTTATCGATCGTGATTATGTGGAGGAAAGTAACTTGCAACGCCAGCAGCTTTTCACAGAAGCGGATGTAGAAAATAAGAATCCGAAAGTGATAGCAGCAAAACAACGATTGCAGCAAATAAATTCAAAAACAGTTATTCATTCCTTGTTAATCGATGCAGGTGTCGATGAATTAGAGCGTTTAGCGCCAAAGGTTGATGCTATAGTCGATGCGACAGATAATTTTGAGACACGTTTAATGATCAATGATATCGCACAAAAATATAAAAAGCCTTGGATTTATGGAGCTTGTGTAGCGAGTTATGGGGTGACTTTTACCGTTATTCCAGGAAAAACACCTTGCTTACAATGTTTAATGGACTATATTCCGAAGGACGGTGCTACCTGTGATACGGTTGGTATTATAGCGCCTGCGGTTCAAATGGTGGTAGCACACCAAATGACAGAGGTCTTAAAAATATTAGTAGGAAAAGAAGAAAACCTATCTCATAAACTAATAGGATTTGATGTCTGGAAAAATGAACGCATGGAGCTTAAAGTAGATCGTTTAAAAAAACCGGAGTGTTCCTCCTGTTCAAAGACAAGGACATATCCGAATCTTACCTATTCTTCTCAATTAAAAACGGCTGTTTTATGTGGGAGAAACACGGTGCAAATTAGACCAACGCATCATAAACAGATGAATTTCGATAATTTCACGAAGCAACTGATGAAAAACAAACAGCTACAGGTAACAAAAAATGATTATTTACTTGCATTTGAAATAGAGGAGCACCGAATTGTCCTTTTTAAGGATGGACGAACATTGATTCATGGCACAAAGGATATTCAACTAGCTAAAAAATTATACTATCAATACGTTGGTTAAGAGAGAAAAGAAGCAATTCTCAGAATGGGGATTGCTTCTTTTTGCTATAGTGAAGTATAAAAATTATCCGACTATAATATAAGGAAAATGAATGTTTAACGATAAGGAAAGTTTTTCTAAAAGTAGTATTTTTTCAAGTCAAATAAACATAGACTAATACGAATGATTATTGCAGGACAGTCTAGAGTCTTGCTATAATGATTTTTAAGCGTGTCAGTGAGGCGCTACACTATTAAAGGATTGATAATACGATGAATATACAACAGGTTTATAAAGAGTTATCTGAAATAATGGATAAAACCTATATTTTAATAGATGAATACTTAAAGAATCATACCTACACAAGGCTTGGTGGAAAAGCTGATATTTTTGTAATGCCAGAAACCATTGCTGAGGTTAAGGCTATTGTTCGTTACGCAAAAAAAAGTCAGGTTCCTTTTACACTTTTGGGAAATGGTTCTAATGTAATTGTAAAAGATGGTGGCATACGCGGTATCGTACTTAGCTTAAAACGATTAGACGCGATTTATGCGGATGGAAATCATGTAGTAGCAGGAAGTGGTGCAAGAATAATCGACACGTCTTATTATGCATTAGAAAAAAGGTTAAGTGGATTAGAGTTTGCTTGTGGTATCCCCGGTACGGTTGGCGGAGCATTATATATGAACGCTGGTGCGTATGGTGGAGAAATAAAGGATTGTTTAAAATCGACAACCGTTGTGACTAAAGACGGTGACGTGTTGGAATTAAACGCTTCTGAGTTGGACCTAGATTACCGTACAAGTAACATCCCGCAAAAAGGTTATATTGTAATGGAGGCAGTTTTTGAACTAAAGCCAGGAAAGCATGAAGAGATTAAAGCTGTAATGGATGATTTAACGTATAAAAGAGAGTCTAAGCAACCATTAGAATATCCCTCATGTGGCAGTGTTTTTAAACGTCCGCCAGGATATTTTGCAGGTAAACTCATTCAAGATAGCTCACTCCAAGGAAAAGGAATCGGCGGTGCTGAAGTGTCGACCAAGCATGCAGGCTTTATTGTGAATAAAAAAGATGCGACTGCGAGCGATTATATCGGTGTAATTGAAATGGTTCAAAAAACAGTAAAAGATAAATTTGACGTCGAACTCGAGCGTGAAGTACGAATATTAGGAGAAGATTTGTGACAAATTTCTAACAGAGAGCATTTGAGTATATCTCTGGTAAATTTCTATGCTATACTGATGGTAATTGAATAAGGATTCCTTTGGGGCAGGGTGTAATTCCCGACCGACGGTGATAAGCAAGCATGCTTTTAGTCCGTGACCCGGATCATCTTTTGATGTGAAGGTGGATTTGGTGAAATTCCAAAGCCGACAGTTAAAGTCTGGATGGGAAAAGGATTAGTACGAAATGATACGTATTTTATTTAGGTATGGTTTTTTTAGCATACTTTCATGTAGAAAATATGGTTCATGCCCCAGGTCTATCTTCAGATCTGGGGCATTTTTGCGTTTCTCTTCTGCAAAATTTTCAAAGAAAGAAGAGAGGGATGAACATGCAATCAAAAACAGAATGGATGGAGCTTGCTCTCCAATTAGCAAAAGCGACAGAAGGACAAACAAGTCCGAATCCCTCTGTAGGTGCAGTAGTGGTAAAGGACGGGATTATACTTGGCATGGGAAGTCACTTACAAGCAGGTGAAGCTCATGCAGAGGTCCATGCTATTAACCAAGCTGGTGACAAGGCAAAAGGTGCTGAAATATATGTCACACTTGAACCATGCGCACATTTTGGGAAAACACCACCGTGTGCGAATTTAATCGTCGAATCTGGCATAAAAAAGGTTTATATTGCCTGCGTTGATCCTAATCCGCAAGTAGCGGGTAAAGGGATAAAAATATTAGAACAAGCAGGTATCGAAGTGGAAGTAGGAATAAAAGAAACGCAAGCCATTTTGTTAAACCGTAAATTTTTTCACTACATGGAAAAAAAGCGACCATATGTTACATTGAAAGCTGCCATGACATTAGATGGTAAAACCGCAACATCAACTGGAGATAGTAAATGGATTACATCAAAAGAAGCAAGAGAAATGGTGCACCAGTCCAGACATCAGCATGATGCTATCTTAGTTGGTAAAGAAACGGTATTAAAGGATGATCCTCAATTAACCACCAGATTGCCCCAAGGTGGAAAAAATCCCATTCGAATTATTTTAGATACACATTTAACGATAAAAGGTGATTATCAAATTTTTAGTAGAGATGTGCCAACTTGGATAGTTTGCACGCAAGAAGCAGATGTTAAAGGTCACAAAGAGCTATATCCACATGTTGAATTTATTCAACTTCCTACAAAAACGATTGAATTAGCGGATCTTCTAGCAATTCTCGGAGAGCGCCAAATACAATCCTTATATGTAGAAGGTGGTCAGACGGTTCACGCTTCCTTTTTAAAAGAACAATTAGCGGATGAATATCATTGGTATATCGCACCAAAATTATTAGGTGGTCAAGATGCGAGATCAGTTATTGGCGGAATATCTCCTCTAAAAATGGATGAGGCAACAGACCTTGATATTTCAGAAATAAAAGAAGTTGGACAAGATATTTTGGTAGTAGCACGTCCAAAGAAAGGAGAGGTCTAGATGTTCACTGGCATTGTGGAAGAAAAAGGTCAACTCGAAACCATTAAACAAGTAGGACAAGGGTTAAGACTTAAAATAAAAGCAAGTATCGTAACGCAGGACGTATCCACGGGTGACAGTATTTCAGTGAACGGTGTTTGCTTAACTGTAACAGAATTTACCGAGCAATCCTTCTCTGTTGATGTAATTCCTGAAACATTTCGCGGATCAGCTTTATCTACTCTGCAATCTCAATCCTATTTAAATCTTGAGAGAGCGATGGCAGCAAATGGCCGTTTTGGTGGTCATTTTGTATCAGGTCATGTGGATGCGGTTGGTAAAATTGCTAGCACTTGGACAGAGGATAATGCACTTTATGTAGAAATAGCTGTGCCAAAAGAAAATATGCAGTACTTAACGATGAAGGGATCGATTTCTGTCGATGGGACTTCTTTAACTGTTTTTAATGTTAAAGAGGAAAGCTTCGTTATTTCCTTAATTCCTGAGACGAGAAAAGCGACGATTCTAGGAGAAAAGAAAAAAGGTGATGTGGTTAATATCGAATACGATATGCTAGCCAAATATATGGAAAGATTACTAGATGTAAAAGGACAACAAACAAATACAGGAATAACCAAACAAAAATTAACGGATTATGGATTTTAGGGGGTGACATCGTGAAAGAAAAAGTAGAAATAGCACTTGATGATTTAAGAAATGGGAAAATGATTATTGTTGTAGATGATGAAGATCGTGAAAATGAAGGTGACTTTGTATTATTAGCTGAACATGCAACGCCAGAAGCAATAAATTTTATGGCAAAGGAAGCAAGAGGATTAATTTGTACGCCAATGTCTAAAACCTATGCTGAAAAATTTAATTTACCTTCGATGGTCACAGATAACACGGATAGTCATGGGACAGCTTTTACGGTAAGTATCGATCACAAGGATACAAAAACTGGGATTAGTGCACATGAGAGAGCATTAACCATCCATAAGCTCGTTGAAAAAGATGCGACAGCACATGACTTCAAAAGACCTGGACATGTTTTCCCGTTGGTAGCAGAGGATGCTGGTGTCTTAGTGAGAACAGGACATACGGAAGCTGCAATCGATTTAGCTCGGTTAGCTGGTTCTGATCCTGTAGCAGTTATCTGCGAAATTATGAATGAAGACGGTTCGATGGCAAGGAGAAATGACTTAAACGAAATTGCCAAAAAAAATGATATGGCAATGATCACTATCCAAGAATTAATTAATTATCGAAAAGTATTTGATAAATTAATTACGAAAGAAGTAGAGGTTAATATGCCTACTGCTGTTGGAGATTTTCGTTTAGTTGCCTACACTGAAAAATATACAGGAAAAGAACATCTTGCTTTATACAAAGGTGATATCAGTCCTAATGAAGCGACACTAGTCAGAATTCATTCTGAATGTTTAACAGGTGATGTACTTGGATCCGAACGTTGTGACTGTGGTCCACAGCTACACAAGGCTTTAGACGAAATTGAAAAAGCTGGTAAAGGTGTTCTGGTATATATGCGACAAGAAGGAAGAGGTATCGGGCTGATCAACAAGCTTAAAGCTTATAAATTACAAGAACAAGGCTTTGATACGGTGGAAGCAAATCATCAGCTGGGCTTCCCAGATGATTTAAGGGATTATGCGATTAGCGTACAAATTTTAAAAGATCTAGGCGTAGGAAGAATTAATCTGTTAACAAATAATCCAAGAAAACTATCTAGCATGAATGAGTATGGTTTAGAGGTAGTAGAAAGAAAAGAAATAGAAATTCCTGCGAATGAAAATAATGAAGCATATTTAAAAACAAAAGTAGCAAAATTAGAGCATTTATTACGTTTTGATAATAAAGAGGAGGATAAATAATATGGCAAATTTATATGAAGGAAATTTAGTGGGAACAGGTTTGAAGGTTGGTATCGTAGTGGGAAGGTTTAATGAATTTATTACGAGTAAATTATTAGGTGGAGCAGAAGATACACTAAGACGTCACGGTGTAAACGAAACGGATGTGGAAATTGCTTGGGTGCCTGGTGCATTTGAAATTCCATTAGTAGCAAAAAGAATGGCTGCTTCTAAAAAGTATGATGCAGTGATCACATTAGGAACGGTAATAAGAGGATCCACACCGCATTTCGATTATGTATGCAGTGAAGTATCCAAAGGTGTTGCGAGTGTATCAATGGATCAAGATATCCCAGTGATCTTTGGTGTTTTAACGACAGAAAGCATTGAGCAAGCAATTGAAAGAGCTGGAACAAAAGCAGGAAATAAAGGAGCAGAAGCGGCTGTTTCTGCAATTGAAATGGCTAATTTATTAAAGCAGATCGGTTAAGGAGAAGAACCTTACAAAATAGCACACTAATTAGAAGACCAAATCGCGTATGATTTGGTCTCTTATTTTTGCTTTCTAAAGCAAAAATTACGGAGTGTTAATACTTGAATTAACATACAATATTGCAACCCAATTAATGTAATGACAATAGTTGTTTCAACGCACGAATTACTATGTTAACTTGGAAGTTATTCAGTAGATGACTATTTTAATACGGAATATGTGATTTTAATTTTGTGTTAAAGTAGATGTAGATTTTTGAGAAAAGCTGTACTTAAAATAAATGCCTCGAGTTTAATAAGATGAAATGATAACTTTGTTACTACTACATATGTAAAGGGGGGGGCTTTGGATGTTTAAGCTAAAGTTGTTTTTTGTTTTATTCTTAGCAATTTTGTTAGTAGCTTGTAATAATCAAACAACTGACCTCAGAGAAAATGATATCGACAACCCTACAGCCGAAGAAATTTTATACAAGAATAAAGATGCAGATATTTTTCTTTTAAATGGCATTGTATACAGTAATGCAGAAGATGTGGAATGGATAAAGGAGAAAGAATTAACTCTTGGTGAAGCAGTTGGTGAGATTAAAAAACAAACCCACGAAAGTGATGAATTCGAAGATTATACTGCCTCAAAATTGACAGTTGGAACTAAAATATATAAACCAGTTGAAAAAAGCAGCATATATATTGTAAAAGTGAATGATAAGGAAATACCATATTTAGGATTGAGAGAAGGGTAATTCATATAGGATGTGATAACGGGTACTAATCATCCATAAGAATTATTATTTATACTGTTTTCTAATAGGATGAAACTATCTAGGGAGAATTGATCCTTCGCAGGTAAGTGTTCTATTCTTTATATCAACAGCAAGTTTATCAATTATCAAACTGTGCAACGAGCTTTTACCACTTCTGTTATTATCTACAAACACGAAAAATAGTGGTGTGTGACTATGCATTAAGCTGCACTGTCTTATCTATAGCTAACTTTCGTTAAATAAAGGAGGTTATGTATGAGAGTATTCATTTCAATTTTCCTATTATTTTTATTTTCTTCTATATTGATAGGTTGTGTAACAAGCCCAGGGCAAAATGAAGGTGGAGTTTTAAACAAGGAGCAAGTATTAAAACTAAATCCAGATGCAGACCTCTTTGAATTTAATGGTAAAGTGTATAGTACAGGTGTAAATTGGATTGAAGAAAAAGAATTAACAAAAGGGGAACAAGTAGGGGAAATTTCAGAAGGTATGGCTAATAAATTACCTTTAGGTGCTAAAATTTTTGAGACAAACGAAAGTGGAGTCATTTTGATTGTGGAGTATGATGGGAGGCAAAAAAGGTATTTACTTCAAAGTGGTGAGTAATGTTTTTTATTAAAAGACAAAATTTAACAGAACAACAACTATAGCAACTAAAAGTCTACTCAGAATAACATCTGTTTAGTGAGTCGAGCAAAACAGCTTTCCCCATTACACGGAAAAGGTGTGGAAGTTTAACTTCAAGTAGCTATTTTATTATGATAGCTGCTTCACATAAAGAAAGTAGTTCAATTCAGGAGGCAAATTGTGTTTTTGCACCCCCAATCTGAACTACTTAAGGTGAAATAGGATTTTCTGGCTAATTTGCTCTAGCTTAGTTACTGGAGCACCAACATTTTTTTAGTTTTGAACAAGTTTTTTAATTTCTGGTTCGATACTTTCCGGTTCTGTTTTGGGTGCGAATCTGGCTAAAACATTGCCTTCTTGATCGATCAGAAATTTCGTGAAGTTCCATTTAATGTTGTCAGAAACGATGCCCGGAGCTTCTTTTATTAAATATTGAAATAAGGGATGGGCGTTCTTCCCGCGAACATCAATTTTTTCGAAAATAGGAAAGCTAACTCCGTAATTCATTTCACAAAATTCTTGAATCGTTTCATTAGAACCAGGTTCTTGATTCATAAACTGATTACATGGAAAACCTAGTACTTCGAAATCCTCGCTACCATACTTTTCATAAAGATTTTGTAAACCTTTATACTGAGGTGTGAATCCACATTTGCTAGCGGTATTAACAATTAATAATACTTTTCCCTTGTAGTTTTCTAATGATTCTTCATCACCCTTAATTGTTTTCACAGTGTAATCATAAACGGACATTGTATGAAGCCTCCTTTTTTGTTAGTTTAGCAGACTCTAATGATATTGTTAAAGTAGAAGATATTTGAATATAAAAAAGAAGTATTTCTAAGTCCATGAGGGACTAGAGAAATACCTCTTATTATCTCTAAGCTTGCGTCACACCATCTTCTTCTGCAATACGTGCTAAACGCGCTTTTATATCTTCTTCTGTTAAATTGTGTTCGTTCACATACATGTTGCGTTCAGATACGCGGCATTCATGCGTACATCCACGCATATATTTGTGCTCATTTTCCTCTGAGCATAAAATTTGTTTATTACATTCAGGATTTGCACAATTTACGTAGCGTTCACATGGTTCACCGTCAAAATAATCTTTTCCGACAATGACATGCTCCTTACGGTTTACTGGTACAGAGATTCGTTCATCAAATACGTATAGCTGACCATCCCATAGTTCTCCTTGAACCTCAGGATCCTTTCCGTAAGTGACAATTCCTCCATGTAACTGGCCAACATCATCAAAGCCTTCTTTTTTTAACCAACCTGAGAATTTTTCACAACGAATACCACCAGTGCAATAAGTAAGAACCTTTTTACCTTCTAGTTTCTCCTTATTCTCACGCACCCAGTCAGGTAAATCTCTGAAAGTGTGAATGTCAGGTCGAATCGCTCCTCGGAAATGACCTAAATCATATTCATAGTCATTTCTTGCATCTAACACAACCGTGTTTTCATCTTGAAGTGCTTGATTAAATTCCTGTGGACTTAAATACTGTCCCGTCGTTTCCTTGGGGTTGACGTCATCCTCAAGACGAAGCGTTACAAGTTCTGGTCGTGGACGAACATGCATTTTTTTGAAGGTGTGCTGATCAGACTCATCAATTTTAAAAACCATATCAGCAAATCTTTCGTCATTGTGCATCATTTCCATGTACGTATTGGTTTGTTCAATCGTACCGGAAACTGTTCCATTAATTCCTTCATGTGCCACTAAAATTCTACCCTTTAAGCCAACTTCTTTACAAAACTTAAGATGCTCTCTGGCATATTCTTCGGGATCTTCGATGTGGACATATTGGTAATACAATAATACTTGATACTTTTCTTTCGTTTCCATTTTTTCTACCACCTATCAATTCATATTTGCAAGATATAAATGTGTATAGGTTGGATATTCAATTTACATCATCTCTTGCAAGCATTTATTTTATCATGTTTTTTTAGCATTAACAAGATTGCTGAAATAACGCTAAAATACAGAGATTCTATTTATTAAAACTCATTGTTTCCGAACAGAATATTGTTTTTAAAAGCAAAATAAACAATAATAAATTATATGGTAATATTTAGAAGGCGATAAAAAGAAAAGGGTGATAATCATTAAGAAAAATGGAATAAAAGAAATGGCAAAAGATATCTTAGGGATGGATAGGAAGGGTTTAAGCAACCTTACATTGAATGAACTAGAACAGAAAATGAGAGAAGAACAATTTGACGATAACCTTATAAAAGACTTAATGGAAGTATTGAAACAAAGACTTATAAAATACGGGGAAAGTGAATTTCAAAAATGGCTATATAATCTTAACTTTAGATGTCCTGAAGAATTTCAGAATGAAAGCTTAGCCCTAGAATTTTATGAAAGAAATCATGCTTGGATAGAAGAACAAACAGCTAAATTAGAGCAAGAAACAAACATCTCTTGGTTAGTACAAGCAGAAGACCTTAAAGATTACAATATAAATGCAAGAAAGGTTCAATTAGTAATCAGGCATAGGTTGTCTGAGATTGTTTTGGAATTAATATAAGTTTATTTACTAATAAGACACCTCTAAAAGTTGAATGGTGTCTTTTTTTGTATGTGCAGATAACATCAAGTATCGGAACAGTATATAGACCTTAATAAAATAATTGACTGTTCTCATTCAGTTCCGCCTATGATAAAATAAAATTATCAATATTTACCATTTATTAATAATCTAACTTTAATAATATTAGTTGCCGTCTTTCTTTCAATTGAAAATTTACAATTAAGTTAGATTTGAAAGGAGAAAAAATGAAAAACAATTCAAATTATCCTCCTAAAGAAAGTCACTATATTTTACGCACTCTGGCACTAATAGTTATCTTTTTATTGCTTACGGGATGCTCTTTTTTCGATTCGGAGAATTCCTCTACTAGCAAAGAAAGTACCGAAATACAAAACGTAATAGAAGAAACCTTTAGTGGGCCTGATATGGAATTAATAGAGTTATTTGATTCCTCGGAGAATCTAACCATCATTGGTGAGGAAAATGAAGAAGTTGCTGAACTAGAAAATGTACCAACAAAATTAGATGTATATTTAGAAGAAAAGTATAAAGATTATTTTTCTGAAAGTGTATACGATGACTTCGTGGTTAGGTACGGAATTTCATATCATGTAAAAGCTTATTCAAATGGTTATCATGTTGAAGTGGATGAGATCGACATAAAGCCAAATGAAAATAGTGAAGGGCTATATAATTTTACTGCAGATGTTTCCTATGGTAGGGAACAGGATATGGATACGGTAGAAGTCTCGGGCAGAGCAGATTATTATGAGAAGGAAAAAATAGGAAATTTTGAGATTGTAAATGATAATGGTCTGCTAAATAAACTAAATGAAAATTGATTTTTTGGGCTATCTTATAGGAGCTTTAATTGTTGAAGATTACTATTTTTAAAAAATCTAATCGTTTTTGGTTTAGCAATAAGGAAAGGCCCGAAGATTTGTGAAGTATACTGTCGCCAGTAGATGAATGAAAAAGCAAAAGAATCAGCCTGTGTTCTATACGAAAAGAACGCAGGCTGTTTAATGTGTAAATAAAGCTCCGTGAAGCTAAGAGAATTACTATTCTTCCTTTGTAAACCATTTGATAAGCGCTTGTGTTCCGCTATTTTCCTCTCCATCCTGCGCAACTTCTTGATAAAGCTGTAACGAAAGCTCTAGACCTGGAGTCGTGAGTCCCATATCCTTAGCAGATTCTAATGCGATCGTCATATCCTTGATAAAATGTTTGATAAAAAAGCCTGGAGCATAGTCATCAGCTACCATTCGAGGCGCCAAGTTTGTTAAAGACCAGCTTCCGGCAGCCCCTGTTGAAATACTTGCGATAACTTTAGTGGGGTCTAAGCCTGCTTTTTGCGCGTATCGAATGGCTTCACATACACCGATCATATTGGAGGCAATTGTTATTTGGTTTGCCATTTTTGTGTGCTGTCCAGCTCCCGCTGGACCCTGTAATTGAATGTTTTCTCCCATTATTTCAAATAGAGGTAGAAGGGTATGGTACGCTTCTTGTTCTCCTCCGATCATGATGGCGAGCTTTCCGTTTCGTGCACCAATATCTCCGCCTGAAACAGGAGCATCTAAGACATGGACATTCTTTTTCTTACCTGCAGCAGCTATTTTTTCTGCTAACAGTGGCTTGGAGGTGGTCATATCGATCAAATAGCTACTCTCTTTGGCATGGTGAAGCAGTCCATTCTCTCCTAGATAAATCTCTTCCACATCACTGGGGAAACCTACAATAGTAAATATAACATCAGCATTTTCAGCTACTTCTTCTACAGTACTTGCCCACTTTGCACCTTTTTCTAATAGATCATCCGCTTTGTGCTTTGTTCGAGTATAAATAATAAGTTGGAACCCAGCGGCTAGAAGGTTACTTGCCATGCTTTTACCCATTACACCAGTTCCAATAAAGCCTATTTTGGTATTTTCGGTTGAGATCTGCATCACTCTATCCACTCCTTAAAAGTAATCTTTCTTCAAGTTTATCACAGAGCGTATCGTTCGTAAGTCCTGAGGATAAGTTTCGTTCAAATCAAAGAAGACAGAAGAGAGGAAATTTAGGATTATGATAACTATGTTTTATGAGCTTGCTATCACATGAAACTATCTTTAAAATGGATAATCCGCAGCAATAAACTTTTTAAACCAAATAGAATAAAAAATATTTAGCTTAGGATTGTTATCCTCGAAAATGTATGATAGATTCAATATATAGTATTTATATTTTAAAAAAATCAATATATGGTACTTTTAGTACTTTAAAACACGCAATGATAGGTGACATTAACGTCTTAAAAGGGAACTTGGTGAGAAGCCAAGACTGTCCCCGCAACTGTAAGTGTGGACGAAAGAGCAAATCCACTGAATAGAATCGCTAGAAATGGCGACTATTTGGGAAGGGGCTTTAGTAGAGTGAAGCACAAGTCAGTAGACCTGCCTCTTATTGCCGGAGTTTCTTTTCTTCGGGGGTTGAGCAAAAGAAACGATAGGAAATCGATCAATAGGAGGGGTGTACACTTGTCCTGTTTACGTATGATCTTCTGTCGTTTCAGTCGTTCGCAAACTCGCGGACGGCTTTTTTGCGTCTCGGGTAATTATAAGGAGGTTACATAATGACACAGGCAACCGTTCAAACAAGTAAATGGCAAGCGTATTTAAAAGAAAGCTTACAGCAACAATTTTCAAAGGATTTAACTGAACCAATCTTATCTCATGCAGACAATATTTTAATACAGAAACCTTGGTTAGATGAGAATGAGTGGGTGCATCAACTTATACTTGAGTCTCTTGCGATGCTTGATGAGAACCATCCTGACTTCACGTTTATTGCTTCTCATTTATATAGCCAATTATTATATAAAGAAGCGGCAGAAAACAGGTCCTACTCCTATGATCAAAAGTATGGTCCCTTTTATGCTCTAGTTGAGCACCTAACAAAAATTGGAATTTATGATAAAGCATTACTTGAAAACTATACGTTGGAAGACTTGAATGAGCTCGAAACAGTAATCGACCAAAAAAATGATAGAAAGTTTACGTATATTGGCTTACGTACCCTTGCTGATCGGTATTTAACGAAGGATTACGATAAGCAGGTGTTTGAACTACCACAAGAAAGATTAATGATTATCGCAATGACCTTAATGCTTAAAGAAGATCCTTATAAGCGCATGGAATATATTAAAGAAGCGTACTGGGCGTTAAGTCATTTATACATGACTGTAGCTACACCAACACTTGCAAACGCTGGAAAAAGCTATGGACAATTGTCTAGTTGCTTTATAGATACCGTCGATGATAGTTTACAAGGCATTTTTGATAGTAATACAGACATTGCTAATCTATCAAAAAATGGCGGTGGAATTGGTGTCTATCTAGGTAAAATTAGAAGTAGAGGAAGTGAAATTAAAGGTTTCACTGGAGCTTCTTCAGGTGTTTTACCATGGATGAAACAATTAAACAATACGGCAGTTAGTGTAGATCAACTTGGCCAACGAAAAGGAGCTATTTGTACCTATCTCGATATATGGCATAAGGATATATATTCTTTCTTAGATGCGAAATTAAATAATGGAGACGAACGTTTCCGTACGCATGATTTATTCGCTGGTGTTTGTATTCCAGATATTTTTATGGAAAAAGTAGAAGCGCGAGAAAATTGGTACCTTTTCGATCCGTATGAAGTAGAGAAAGTAATGGGCTTTCGTCTAGAAGATTCTTATGATGAAGAAAAGGGAGCAGGTTCATTCAGGGAAAAATATCAAGCGTGTGTGGCTAATCCTGATTTAAGTTCAGATGAAGTGCCAGCTATTGATATTATGAAGCGCATATTGAAAAGTCAGCTTGAAACTGGCGGACCTTTCATGTTTTATCGTGATGAAGTAAACCGTAACAACAGTAATCATCATTTAGGAATGGTTTACTCGAGTAATTTATGTACGGAAATTACGCAAAACCAGAGTGCGACAACGGTAGAAGAGCAAAAGACAGAGGACGGAAAAATCATTATCCAAAAAGAAGCGGGAGATTTTGTCGTCTGTAACCTTTCGTCGATTAATTTAGCGACTGCAGTGACGGACAATGTATTGGAACGTTTAATTAAAATTCAAGTTAGAATGCTAGATAACGTGATCGATCTCAATACTATCCCAGTTCTTCAAGCACAGCTCACCAATCAGAAATATCGTTCAATTGGGCTTGGAACTTTCGGTTGGCATCATTTATTAGCCTTAAAGAAAATCAGGTGGGAAAGTGATGAGGCGGTAGATTATGCCGATTCGCTTTATGAATCAATTGCTTATTATACCATTCGTTCTAGTATGGAAATAGCCCTTGAAAAAGGACCATGTCCAGCGTTTTATGGCTCGGATTGGGAAAGTGGGGAGTACTTCACTAAACGAAACTATCAAAGAAATGAAGATAGACAATTGTTTTGGGATGAACTGAAAAACGATGTGCAAACATACGGGGTTAGAAATAGTTACTTGATGGCAGTAGCACCAAACTCATCTACTTCGTTAATTGCAGGAAGCACAGCAAGTATCGATCCGATTTTCCAAAAGTTTTACTCAGAGGAAAAGAAGGATTATAAGATTCCGGTCACTGCACCAGGCATCAATCAGGAAACGACTTGGTATTATAAGTCCGCTTATTTTATTGATCAGCACTGGAGTATTAAACAAAATGCTGCACGTCAACGCCATATCGACCAAAGTATTTCGTTTAATTTATATGTAGAAAACACGGTGAAAGCGAAAGAACTTTTAGCCCTTCATTTAGATGCATGGAGAAGCGGCTTAAAAACGACCTATTATTTAAGATCGACGTCGTCTGAATTAATCGATTGTGAATCATGTTCAAGCTAAAGGAAGGAAAGGGTGAGTGAGATAATGGAACAAGCTTTAGAAAAAAGAAATATTATGGATAAAGATGCACCAAATCGCTCTACAGCGATTATTAACGGTAGAAGCTCCAATATTTTAAACTGGGATGACGTGAGGTTTTCCTGGGCGTATCCGAAATATAAGAAGATGCTCGGAAACTTCTGGACGCCTTTTGAAATTAATATGGCACAGGATCTAAAGCAGTTTAAAGAGCTGGATGAAGCTGAAGAAGATGCCTTTTTAAAAATTATTGGTTTACTAGCATTGCTAGATAGTATTCAGACTGATTATGCAGGAAAAGTGGCTGATTACTTAACCGATTCTAGTCTGAATGCTCTGATGATCATCTTGGCACAGCAGGAAGTTATCCATAATCATTCCTACTCGTATATTCTTTCCACGTTAGTGTCGGATAAGAAGCAAGAAGAAGTGTTTGATTTTTGGAGAACGGAGCCAATTTTACAAAAGAGAAATGAGTTTGTTACTGATGGCTACCGAGCTTTTGCGGAGAAACCGAATATAGACAAGCTCCTAGAATCAATTGTGTATGATGTGATATTAGAAGGATTATTTTTCTATTCCGGATTTGCTTTTTTCTATCACTTAGCACGCAATCAAAAAATGGTTGGTACCTCAACTATGATCAATTATATTAATCGGGATGAGCAAATTCACGTTGATTTGTTTGTACGTATTTTTAAGGAAATTTTAGCTGAGAATCCTACACATCAAACGGAAGAATTAGAAAGGTTTGTATACGACACATTCGAAAAGGCTGTGGAGCTTGAAATAGACTGGGCAAGAGAAATCATTGGTAATAAGATAGATGGTATCTTAATTTCAGATGTAGAAGATTACATTCGCTTCACTGCAAATACAAGATTAAAGCAGCTAGGCTATAAAAAGTTATATCCTACTATTGATAAAAATCCATTGCGTTGGATAAAAGCGTATGAAGATGTAGACATGGGTAAATCTGACTTTTTCGAGCAAAAGTCAAGACAGTATACAAAAGTAAATGTAGCTGATAATGGGTTTGATGAATTGTAAAGACAAAAGCGGAAAGCGCCTGTAAAGACTTTCGCAGCTTCAGGGAACTTGCCTAGTTTTTGGCGCTTGAAGCTGGATCTGACTATTGGCACTTATTTTTTCACAAGGGGAAATTGTATAGTTTCCTGGATAGAATACAAAAACGAGTTGTGGCGTGTTGCCGCAACTCGTTTTTTAATTACTTATTCAACAGGTTGTTCTACTAAAGTAAGATCTGTTGTTTGAAGCTTGCCGTTTCGGTAAAACGTGATCCTTACTTCGTCACCTGTATTTGTTTCCTTATACAAGTAATTTTTCACATCCATCATAGAGGTAATTGCTTGGTCGTTAATTTTAGTAATGACATCGTAACGCTCAAGACCTGCTTCATCTGCTGGAGAATCTGCTTGAATCTCTGCTACGACAACTCCGTCTTCTACACTATCATCAAGCTCTAAATCTTGTTGTTTATTTTGAGCAGGAACTGTAGATAGATCCACTGCGCTGATTCCGATAAATGGGCGAGTTACTTCACCCTCTGTTTCTAATTGATCTATAATTGGCTTCGCATCGTCAATTGGAATCGCAAATCCGATACCTTCTACTGTTGCTGTCGCTATTTTCATCGAATTAATTCCAATAACCTCACCGCTTGTATTGATTAACGCGCCACCACTGTTACCAGGATTAATAGCGGCATCCGTTTGGATTACTTCAGTTGTCCAGTCTGGTTGACCATCACGATTTAAATCCATTTCAACGGAACGTTCTAAACCACTAATAATCCCTTTGGTTACAGATCCTGCAAACTCATTTCCTAAAGGATTACCAATAGCAATGGCTGTGTCGCCGACTGTAATTGAGCTAGATTCACCTAATGGTGCTACTTTTTCTACATGTTCTGCATCGATTCTTAGCACAGCTAGGTCGGTTAATTGGTCACCACCAAGTAATTCTGCTGGTACGGATTCCCCGTCTGTTAAGACAACTTCTAAATCCTTTGCGCCGTCAACAACGTGGTTGTTAGTAACAACATAGGCATAGTCGCCCTCTTTTTTATAAACAACACCTGAACCGGCTCCTGCGGGATCAGATTCTTCCCAAAGACTTGTTTGTTGGATGTTAGAGACACCAACAACAGCGTCAGAAACTTGATTAATGGCAGGGCTTAAAGAACTGCTATCTTCATTAATGACAGGCGTTACATCCGATTCTGCTATATTAGAGGAAGCTACTTCAGCGGTTTCTTCATTTGGCTCCGCCTCACTCAATGTGTCATCAAAAGCACCAGTCGCAAGAAGTGTGCCTCCTGTAACTGCGACAACCAGTCCACCAGCTATTCCACTGACAAACATTTGCCAGCCAGTTTTGTTTTTCTTTGGCTCCTTCTTTTCGTTTTCCTCAGTTGTGTTAGTAGAAGTAGCTTCCACCTCATTTTGTTCTTGTGGCGTATTTATTTCTTCTCCTTCTAGCGAGTTATTTTCATTATTAAAATCTTGATGATTGTTTTCAGTCATCATTGATCACACCTTTCTAAGAAGTTATGTTAAATTATTTCTAACTTCATTGTAGCTAGAAGGTATGGCATAACTATGGTTGAAATGTATAAAAAGTATGGAAATAAGACTACTCGAATGGTGTTTGCTTAAATTTACAAGTGAAATGTGCGAAAATATAGGTAATAACAAAAGATGTGAAAAACTCTTGATGAAGGCAGGGGAAAAAATGAGACAGCATGTGTTTGTAGTTGAAGATGATCCGAATATACGTGATATTGTCAAAGCCTATCTTCAAAAAGAAGGCTTTCAGGTTTCATTGGTAGATAATGCGGAGGAAGCTTGGGAAAAGACCAAGCTAGATCAACCAGATATGTGGATATTAGATATTATGCTACCAGGAATGGACGGTTATGAGCTTTGTAAAAAAATACGTCAGGTTAGCGAAGTGCCTATCATTATTATTTCCGCAAAAGATGAAGAGGTAGATAAAATATTAGGATTAGAGCTTGGTAGTGATGATTATTTAACGAAGCCTTTTAGCCCGCGTGAATTAGTTGCTCGGATCAAGCGATTATTTAAACGTGCAGAGCAAATGAATATTGCAGCAGCTAAAAAGGAACAGGGACAAGAATTAGTTGTTGGTGACTTGAAAATTGATGAAGGTGGGCGTGTTGTTTATTGGCACGGAGAAGAAATCGATGTTACCTCAAAAGAATTTGAAATGCTCGAAATCTTTACAAAGAACCCAAATCGCGCCTTTTCGCGTGAAGAATTATTAGACCTAGTCTGGGGCAATGATTATTTTGGAAGTGACCGGGCAGTAGATGATTTGATCAAGCGACTGCGAAAAAAGCTGGATGGTCTAGAAGTAGAAACGGTCTGGGGATATGGCTACAGACTGCGACATGAAGTAGAGGGCAGCGAATGAAATTACAATATCAATTAACCATTGCTTTTACAACGTTACTTGTCATCATTATGACAGTAGCTGGAATATTGGTTTACTCCATGATGATGGATATGCTAATAAAGGATGAAAAACGACAGCTAGAAGATAAAGGGGAACTTATTGTTAATTTTATCTTATATGAAGATCTGAATAATACTGCAAATGTACAACGTTTAATGCAGTTATTGGAAGAGTATAATTTACAAGTATTTGCCTATGATGACAGATCGGATAGCTTGTTGTTTTCTTCTATCGCAAATGTAGACATTGTCGAAGGCTGGATTACTCGTTATGATTTTGAGGAAGAAGAGCAGCCGTTGTGGCAAGGATATGAGGAAAGATATGTAGTATCGATCATTCCACTGTATACACCTGTCTCAACCCAACATTTAGTTTTATTAACGCCCCTACAGGATTTACAGGCTGTTCAACAAAGCTTATTAGGACGAATGGTGTTA
The DNA here is from genome assembly GCF_003337485.1 of Saliterribacillus persicus. Lineage (GTDB taxonomy): Bacteria > Bacillota > Bacilli > Bacillales > Amphibacillaceae > Saliterribacillus > Saliterribacillus persicus. The sequence continues at coordinate 36,972 of NZ_QPJJ01000004.1, read as the reverse complement.
ATCTTTTTAATTGGTATTGGTGTTGCGGTAGCCTTAAGTCATTACCTGACGAAAAGATTAGTTACGCCACTCACAAAACTTAAATATCAATTGAAAAAGATTGAAAAACGTAAATTTGATGAAATGGAAGATATTGAGGCGACTGGTGAAATTAAAGAAGTGGAACGAAGTGTAGCGGAGATGGCTACAGAATTAAAAACATATATCCAATCGCAACGGCAATTTTTTCAAAATGCCAGCCATGAATTAAAAACGCCTTTAATGACGATTCAGGGATATGCAGAAGGAATTCGCGACGGAGTGTTTGAAGGCGCTGAAGAGCAGCGCGGTTTAAACGTTATGGTGAAGGAAATTGGTCGCTTGAAAAAAATTATTAATGAAATGATTTTACTTGCTAAATTAGACAGTGAAGAAAATATTTATCACTTGAGACGTATAAATCTTGCTGAATTGGTAAAACAAACAGAAGAGCGTGCATTACCAATTGCAAATGAAAAAGGTGTCTCACTTCATATAAAAGCACCAGAAAATCATTTTATATACGGTGATCAGGATAAAATTCTTCAAGCTATGATGAACATTGTAACCAATGGTATTCGTCATGCAAAGACGCAGATGTTAATTTCTGTAGTTGATAAAGGTCAATTTTATGCTGTGGATATAGAAGATGACGGCCCTGGAATTGAAAAAGAATTGATGGAAAAATTATTTCATCGATTTGTAAAAGGAAAAGATGGTGAGACAGGTCTGGGATTAGCTATATCGCGGGCAATTGTAGAAAGATCAGAAGGAACGATTCGTCTCGATGAATCTACTCTAGGCGGTGCGAAATTCATATTAGAGTTTCCTAAAACCAAATAAATTTCAGCTGAAACCTATACGGAGAAGTTCCTTTATGATATAATCGATAAGTTATCAAGCCCGACTTGTTATAAAGAGGAGAGAAAAAATTAATGACTCAAGTTAGAGAAGACCTTCGCAATATTGCGATTATTGCCCACGTAGACCATGGGAAAACAACGTTAGTAGACCAAATGTTACATTACTCAGGAACCTTCCGGGACAACGAACACGTAGCAGAGCGAGCAATGGACTCGAATGACATAGAGAAAGAGCGCGGAATTACAATTTTAGCAAAAAATACCGCTATTAACTACAAAGACAAACACATCAATATTCTTGACACACCTGGTCACGCCGACTTCGGTGGTGAAGTTGAACGTATAATGAAAATGGTTGATGGTGTTTTATTAGTAGTAGATGCTTATGAAGGCTGTATGCCACAGACTAGGTTTGTGCTTAAAAAAGCTTTGGAGCAAAAACTAAATCCAGTAGTTGTATTAAATAAAATTGATCGTCCAAATGCGCGACCTGGCGAAGTAGTGGACGAAGTACTTGATTTGTTTATCGAATTAGGAGCGGATGATTCTCAATTAGAATTTCCAGTTGTCTATGCATCTGCATTAAATGGTACTTCAGGTAATGAACCAGAAGATCAGCAAAAGACAATGGAGCCTTTATTTGAAACAATTATTGAACATATTCCAGCTCCTATCGACAACCGTGAGGACCCTTTACAATTCCAAATTACATTACTTGACTATAACGACTATCTTGGTCGTATTGGTGTTGGTCGTGTATTTAGAGGGAAAATTAAAGTGGGACAACAAGTATCACTCCTCAAAACAGATGGTAAAGTAAAGAACTTCCGTGTATCTAAATTATTTGGTTTTATCGGTCTAAAGCGTACTGAAATCCAAGAAGCAGAAGCTGGAGATATTATTGCAGTAGCTGGTATGGAGGATATCAACGTTGGAGAAACCGTATGTCCAACTGATAAGCAGGAAGCTTTACCAATTTTACGTATAGATGAGCCTACATTACAAATGGAATTTGTCGTTAATAACAGTCCATTTGCAGGTAAAGAAGGAAAACACGTTACCTCTAGAAAAATTGAAGAGCGTTTACTTACGCAATTAGAAACAGATGTTAGTTTACGTGTGGATCCTACAGGTTCACCAGACGCATGGATCGTTTCTGGTCGTGGTGAATTACACCTTTCTATTTTAGTAGAAAACATGCGTCGTGAAGGCTTTGAATTACAGCTTTCTAAGCCGCAGGTTATTATTAAAGAGATTGATGGGGTTCGTTGTGAGCCAGTAGAAAGAGTACAAATTGATGTGCCTGAGGATTACACTGGAACCGTTATGGAATCACTTGGAGAGCGTAAAGGTGAAATGATGGATATGGTTAACCAAGGAAATGGACAAGTTCGAATGGAATTTAAAGTTCCTTCTCGCGGTCTTATTGGTTATTCCACAGAATTCATGACACAAACAAGAGGTTATGGGATTATCAACCATACCTTTGAAGAATACGCACCACTTATTCCTGGTCAAGTAGGTGGAAGAAGACAAGGGGTACTTGTATCACTTGAAAATGGTAAATCTTCTACTTATGGAATTATGAACCTAGAAGATCGCGGAATTATCTTCGTAGATCCAGGTACAGAAGTATATGCTGGAATGATCGTTGGGGAGCATAATCGTGATAATGATTTAACTGTAAATATCACGAAAGAAAAACATTTAACCAACGTGCGTTCAGCAAATAAAGACCAAACTTCTACCATTAGAAAAACAAGAAAGCTTACTTTAGAAGAAGCTATTGAATATTTAGATGATGATGAGTACTGCGAAGTAACTCCAGACTCCATTCGTCTTCGTAAAAAGATATTAAATAAAAATGAACGAGAAAAAGCATCGAAAAAAAAGCAAATATAACACGTTAAACCAGCATGGAATCACATGCTGGTTTTCTTTTATGGAAAAAGGGTAACGCCCATGTAGGGAATTGATAATTTTATCTGAAGAATAAAAATGTAATCGTTTTTCTAATCTTTATGTTATGAATCCTTCAACAAAGAGATACACTACTAAAACAATTAATTTTCATCCTGTATCTACCGGGGGTAATTAGAAACTGAATTCGCCGCTTATAGCAGGTGATTTTTGGTAGAGGAGTGGGTGTATGGAGAACAAAATGAAAGTATTAAGAAAAGAATTAGGTTTTTCTCAGGAGTCTTTAGCGGAAAGATGTGAAGTAACGAGACAGACCATTAACGCGATTGAAAATAATAAATATGATCCTACATTAGAAGTAGCTTTTCGATTATCGTTTCAACTAAATACAACGATAGACGATTTGTTTGCATGGAGGCAAGATAGATGAGACGTTTTTTAAAAAGATTAAAATTTTTATTTAATTTTAAAAAATCAATTCCATTTTTGAAAGAATTTTTTCTGTCCAAAGAAGTTGCAATAAAGACTAAAGTAATATCTAGTGCTCTTATTATCGGTTATATTGTATTTCCGTTTGACATCATTCCTGACTTCATTATGTTTTTTGGGATTTTTGATGACATTACAGTAGCTACTTTAATATTACAGCAAATTATTAAAATGGCGCCTGAATCACTACGTGTGAAATATGATTTAAATGAGAAAAGGGATTCATAAAAAAGGATAAGCTATTAAGTGAAGGTAGCTTGTTAAATAATTAATGTATTCAAGGGATAGGTAGTCCAATTCAGCGACTATCTATCCCTTTTCGTATGGATGCAATTTTTATCTGAGAATTGTTATGCAGTCGATACAACAACTTAATCATAGATTTAAGCAAGTTATGTCATTGCTGCTAACTTTGAGATAAACTGATGGTATTGTATATAAAGAGGTGGAAGGAAATGAAGCTAAGCATTGATATCGATTCAAAATACGACGAAATTCAAATAACTATTCATGCTAATGAATGGACGAAAGAGGTGGAAGATTTAATCTCCAAATTAGAGAAAAAAACACCTAAGCGAATTGTAGGGATGGATGGTGATAATTCGGTTCTTTTGTCACCAAATGATATCGAGTACTGCTATGCACAGAGGCGAAAAGTTTATGCAGTAGTTGGCCAACAAGCGTTAGAAATTAGTAAAAAGCTTTATGAATTAGAAGATTTACTTGTGCCCTATGGATTTAGTCGCTTTTCAAAATCGGTGATAGGGAATACCAGTAAAATCTCTCGGTTTGAATTATCGTTTAATGGAAACCTTTGTGTTTATTTCTCCTCTGGTAATAAGGAGTATGTGTCACGAAAATATGTAAGTAGCTTAAAAAATAAATTGATTTTAGGAGCTGAGGAAGATGAAGTTTGAATTGATAAGACGTACATTTTTAGGCTTGGGATTTTCGGCAATTTTTATTTTTGGAGCGATAACTATTTTGATGCTACAAGAAATTCAAGTTCCGATTTCTGAGTTATGGAAAAACATAGCAGGAAGTATGATTATGGGGATATACTTTGGAAATGCATCTCTTATTTTTGAAACGGAAAATTGGAGCCCTTTAAAACAAACGCTTATACACTTTTTTGTCTCTCTAGCCGTTTGGTTTCCGCTTGCGATATTTATGGGTTGGCTTCCGGTTGATTTTCTTTTCATTTTAATTGGTATAGGGATCTTTTGTGTTATATATTTACTATTTTGGAGCGGAGCATATGTTTACTATAAACAACAAGCAATGGAATTAAATGAGGCCACTAAAAAATAATAGAGAAGAGAAGGTAATCAAGCTAGTAACGTTTCTGTATACCTCCAGAAGTTACTAGCTTGATTTTTGATTGGTTAATATATGGCGTTAGAATACCGTTGCGAAAATTTCCTCCCTTTCCGCGGGAAACGCTTCAGCCTCCAAAAAGCAAAGATCGCTTTTGGGGGGTCTTCAGACAGTTCCATTCTCGCAGGAGTGTCGTGATTTATCACAGCATTAGTATTTAACTACTATTGCCTACTATAGTTTCATTAAATATCTCTCCTGAGTGCCCTTAAGATATCAATTTTTGTAGCCCGTTTCGCTGGCTTTAAGCCAGATAGTATGGTGACAGATAGACAAATAACAACAGAAATTAGGATCAAACTCCACGGAATAGAGGAAAAAGTTAATCCTTCTGGTAATTGCTCATCAAATGCCGTTTCAATAATGAAGGGTAGCCCAATATTCACTAAAACACTTATTAAATACGCCACGGCTGTTCCAATAACTGCTCCGATAATACCAATGTAGCTACTTTCTAATAGAAATATCTGTTTGATAACTTTTGGATGTGCCCCCATTGCTTTCATAATACCAATATCAGGTGTGCGTTCTGTTACTGCCATGGTCATCGTGTTGTAAATGCCAATAGAAGCAATAATAATCGCAATCGTACCGATAAAAATCAGTCCAGCTTTGGCAATCGTAAACATGATATTAATGTTTTTCAGTTCATCAGCAACAGAATAAATATAATAATTTTTGCCCTTAAGGGCTTCTGTGACGGGTTCAACAGCTTCTAAATTATCCGCATAAGCATAAACATCATCATAGACCTCTTCCTGCTGTACTTGTGTGCTACTCTCTTCTTCAGTTAGCACCTCACCTTTTGGTGTACCAGTGAAGGCTTCGATTTCTCGTAAAACCTTTTCTGTAATAAATACTGTACTATCCTGCATCCAATCCCTTGCTGGTTTTTGAGTCATCCCCACAATTTCTAATTGAACCTGATGTTCTTCTTCCAGACTGTTTAGAACGGTAAGGGTGATCGTCTTACCAAGCAATGATTCTTCATACATGTATTCTTCTTTTAACCTTCCCTCTTCATCGTACAATTCTTCAGTATCTATATTTTCAGGCGTTAATCCTGATATAAAATCATGTCCTACAATGATTTCATTTTCATCTTCCGGAAATTCTCCTTTGGCTAACTCTAAGCCAGCTTCTAACTCTGAGGGGAAATGAGCGACGACTGTGTTTTGCGCATAACCGGTATAATCCTCTAGGCTAAAGGTTGGTGATTGACTTAGATGTATTCTTCTCGTCACCGTTTTTATTCCCTGCATTGCTTCGATTTCTTTAATTTCTTTATCTGTTAATCCTTGCCCGTTACCAGATTCATCTTCTAATCCTGCTACTTGGATTTTTGTTATGGCTCGGTCTTCTAGTGTTTCTTTTACAATAGAATCATGGAGTCCAAAACCGACAGATGCAAGGACAATCAGAAAGGTAACCCCCATTGCTGTGGCGAGTATGGTCATAAATACGCGGGACTTACTTTTTTTAATATTTTGCATGACAAAGCGCCATTGATCTTTAAAAGTCATGAGACCACCTCCCCTTCTGTCAAAACACCATCATGGATGTATATGGTGCGATGCCCGATTTTAGCAACAGATGCATCATGGGTAATAATTAAAAAGGTAATACCTAAATCCTTATTTAATCCCTGAATTAAAGTAAGTAGGTCCGCTTCTGTTTCACTGTCTAGGCTACCCGTTGGTTCATCTGCTAGGATGAGTGGTGGCTCCAAAACTAAAGCACGAGCTACACTCACGCGTTGTTGTTGCCCTCCAGACAATTCACTTGGATAGTGATCAGCAAAATCTTCTAAACCGATTTTTGTAAGTGTCTTTTCAATTTTTTCCGCGCGGTCTTTTTCCCCTATGCCTTTTAGAATAAGGGGTAATTCGATATTCTGATAGGCAGTCATACTTGGTATGAGTTGGAAATTCTGAAAGATAAATCCGATATTGGCTAATCTAAAATCAGCAAAATCTCCTTCATTTAGTTCACTTACCTTTATTCCCTGCACCCATACCTCACCTGAAGATGGCTTCATAAAGCCACTAATTAAGTTTAATAGGGTTGATTTTCCTGAGCCACTCTTTCCTTGTATAGTTACAATCTCTCCTTTGTCCACGGAGAAATTAACATCCTTTAAAACACTGAACTCTGTTTTGTTTCCTCTCTTACCTAACGTGAATAGTTGATTTAATTTTTTTACTTTAATCAAATTGTCTCCTCTTTTCATATTTATTCGTGCTACAACTTAAGACGAACGAAAGACCTTTTTTATTTCAAAATTGCTGAAAAAGTTTTAAATTCCTTTTTTTTCTAAGTCAAATATCGTCCTTTATGCTAGAATGTATATAGTTTTCAAAAATAGATATTAAGAGGATTCACTTCAAAATAAAGCACAACAAAGGGGACATGCGCACCATGCAGCTTAGAAGCTTTTTAGTGATAATTGGATTGGTCTTTTTAATGGCATGCAGTAACATGCTAGAAAAAGAGCAAGAAGTTCAAGAGGGAAATAAGGTTGCCCCAAAAAAAGAAGCAGTTGAACAACAGCTCGAGGAACCTCCTGAAAAAGAGCCTACGGTAGCAGAGATCGATATTGCAGCGATTGGAGATTTGTTAATACACTCTCGCGTTTACGACGATGCAGAAACAGAAGATGGCTATAATTTTATGCCCATGTTAGAGGAGGTCAAACCGTTTCTTGAAAAACCAACTATTACGATTGCTAATCAGGAAACAATGATTGGCGGAGCGGAGATGGGACTGTCTACTTATCCGCAATTTAACAGTCCTTATGAACTTGCAGATGCGATTCAAGAGATCGGTGTAGACTTAGTCACGATAGCAAACAACCATACCCTAGACCGCGGAGAAGAAGCTGTTCAAAATGCAATTAACTATTATGAGGAAATTGGGATGGAGTATACTGGTGGATTTAAAAATGAAGAAGATCAGGATACTATTCGTGTGATAGAGACCGAAGAAAATATCGATGTTGCATTTCTAAGCTATACTTATGGAACGAATGGCATTCCGATTCCTGAGGGAAAGGATTATTTAGTTAACTTAATCGATCGAGATAAAATTAAACAGGATGTAGAAAAAGCAGAAGAAGTAGCAGATCTTACAGTTGTAAGCTATCATTTTGGCAATGAATATGAAAGGCTTCCTAGCGAGGAACAAAAGGATTTAGCACAGTTCAGTGCGAATTTAGGTGTGGAAGTTGTTATTGGACATCACCCCCATGTGCTTCAACCGATCGAGTGGCTACAATCTGAAAATGGGGAAGAGACGCTAGTTGTATACTCTCTTGGTAACTTCTTATCAGGGCAGGATGCATTCTTTCGCAGAATAGGTGGCATGTTCCAATTTTCTGTAGAGAAAACAGTCGAGGGAAGTGAAGAAACAATCCGTGTTCATTCACCTGCCTTTTTACCAACCTTTGTAGATATAAATATTACGGATCAAGGTATGCGTGATTTTGAGGTCTTACCACTCAAAGATGCACCAGCAGATGTTCTGCCAGAAGCAGATCGTCATTATGAAGAAATAAAAACACATATGTCCCAGTGGGAAGATAATATAAATTGGATAGAGTGAAAACAAAACATATTGGAAGTTAATGGGGGAGTTACGAGGTATGGAATGGAAAAATATTTTTCGGGGATTATTGATGGGAGCAAGTGATATCATTCCGGGAGTTAGCGGAGGTACGATTGCTGTTGTCTTAGGAATTTATGATCGTCTAATCGAGGCGATTAATGGTTTTTTCAGTAAGGACTGGAAAAAACATATGGGCTTTTTACTTCCGCTCGGAATAGGGATTGTCACGGTAATCTTTGCGCTTGCGAATGTGATTGAATGGTTGTTTGAACATTTTCCTGGCCCAACACAGTTTGGATTTCTCGGTTTAATCCTTGGTGTTATCCCGTTTTTGCTAAAAAAATCAGATGCCAAAAATACATTTAAAATGCAACATTTGTTTTTACTAATAGTAGGAACAGGGCTTGTTGCTTCGATGGTGTTTTTTCATACGGGCGAGTCTGATCCTGTTACATCCTTTTCTACGATGACATACGTTTGGTTATTTATCTCAGGATTTATAGCAAGCTCTGCCATGATTTTACCTGGAATTAGCGGTTCATTCCTTCTACTTGTATTAGGTGCCTATACGACCATAATTAGCGCCGTAAAAAACCTTGATCTCCCGGTAATTATGGTCGTAGGTGTAGGAATTGTACTAGGAATTATTGTGATGAGTAAAATCATTCATTTCTTTTTAAAGCATTACGAAATAGCGACTTTTGCTGTTGTTACAGGTATGGTTCTAGGCTCTGTAGTGGTAATTTTTCCGGGGTGGCCAGTAGAATTAGCAGGGCTCTTATTAAGTATTACCACCTTTGCAATTGGTTTATTAGTGGCGTATTTATTAGGAAAGGTCGAATATAGCTAAGCGGATATTTTGCGAAGCGATTGTACACATGGTACGTTTTAAAAAGATGTAGAGGAAAGAGGGGTTTTAATGATGGAAAAAATTGAAACAAAAGATCAATTCGAACAAATCATTCAATCCGAAACACCTGTGATTATAAAGTTTTTTGCGGATTGGTGTCCAGATTGCAAAAGAATGGACATGTTCATTGGAGAAATCACGGAATCGTATAGTGCGTACCCATGGTATGAAGTGAACAGTGATGAAGTAGAGGGACTAGCACAGCGCTATGACGTGATGGGGATTCCGAGCTTATTAATTTTTAAAAATGGTGAAAAAATTGCCCATAGACATAGTGCTTATACAAAGACACCAGATGATGTCCTAGCCTTTTTGGAAGAAGAACTAGGTTAGAGAGCGCGGAAAAGACACCGATTCTGGTGTCTTTTTTTTAGGTGGAAATATAATTAAAATAAAATGAACTTTTTCACTTGTTACATACTCTTAGCTTGGAAGGGGGAGAAAACAGATGCACCGGCTAGTTAAAAAAGCGAAAAGAGGAAATAAGCGAGCATTAGTAAAGCTCATAAATGAAGAGCGTGATGCTTTTTATCGATTAGCATTTTCATATATGAAAAATGAACAGGATGCCATGGATGCTTTAGAAAATATGATCGTGCAAGTATATCAGCACATCGACCAATTAAGGCAAGAGGAGCTTTTCTATAGCTGGAGTAAAACGATATTGGTGAACGAATGTAAAAGAGAGCTCAAAAAGAGTAGTCGTGAGATTCTCGTCGAGAGCTTTGATACTCCCCCATTTAAGCACATGCATTCTAAAAATGAAATCGACCATGCAGATCAACAGATGGAAATAGAGCGGTTATTATCAAAGATAAGTAGACCTCAAGCGGATGCCATTCGTTTGAAATATTTTCATGATCTAGATTTAGCTACTATCGCTGATATAGAACATGTTCCAGTTGGCACGGTGAAATCAAGAATATCAACAGGGCTTAAGAAATTAAGGTCACTAGAGGGAGGGGAAAAACATGGATAAAATAGAGCAGTTGTTAGAAGAGGGTAAAGAAATATACCAAAAGCAAAAAGCTCCTCGGGACACAGAATTCCGTTTAACAAGAAAGTTAAACGAGATTCCAACTCGAAAAAATAGGAAAAGAATGTTTCAATTAGCTAGTGTTATCGCAGTTTTATTCCTCTCATTTGTTCTTATCCAGTACCCAGCCCTTGCATATTTCGGTAAGAAAATTGTTGGTTTCGATGAAGTGGTAACAAATACGATTGCTGACCTTCAAGATCAAGGATTAGGTCAACCAATTGGGGAAACATATACGTTCTCAGATGGGTATGTGCTAACCATTAACGGTATTCTATCAGATGAAAATCAAACGCAAATTTACTATACATTAGAAAAAGAAGATGGTAGTAAGCTTGATAACGAGTGGTATGAAGTTTTTATGCCACAAGATATCAAAGGATTTTTTACCAATAACTATATTAAAAGTGTCGTTTCAGATATTAATGCAGATGAAACAGTCGTAAAGGGGGCTATGGTAACGGAGCAACCAAATCCCTTTGCAAAAAAATTAACCCTTACCTTTGATGAAGAAACTTTCAATGGTAATTGGAACAGCCATGAAGTAACATTTCCGTATGATGCGAATAAAGCTTTAGCTACTTCCTTTAAAAGTAATATAAACAAGGAGATTGAAGTTTCGAGAGGTACCATCACTTTCGAGGGAATGATTGCCACACCATCAAGCACCGTCATATCCGGTTCAGCGGACGTCCGTAACTTAAGCAGAGTAGAAAACCCTTTTCAAGGTGTGCACCTTCTCGCTGATGGCGAAAAACTTGATATTCTAAGTATGGGAACTAGTACGGGGATATTCGGGCAATCTTTTGAATTAAAGTTCGACGCTCTTCCAGAAAGTGCAGAGAATATTACATTATCGGTGGAATCCTTTGTCGGGTACAAGGAATTGAATCAGCAGGTAGCTCTACCGAATCGTTTCCCGGAAGAATTCACATTAGATGGCCATCAATTAAAGCTACTTTCTATAGAAGAAACAGAGGAGTACATTGAAATGAGGATTCAGACAGAAGAAGATGTATTGCTTGAGGATGTTACGCTTAAAGGTAAAGAAGAAGTAGAGTTAGTAACCACGGTTAGACAGACCTATGAGGAAACATCAGATGGTATAATGAAAGATAGAACACTTCAATTCCCGAAGGTGTCATCATTAGAAAGTATGCATATCGGTGGTGTGCATTACCGTAAAAGCTATAACAAAGTAATCGAGGTTTTAAAGTAGGGGGCAAATGATGAAAAAGATATTAATATTGTTGGCAGTAGGTGTTATTTTCCTTACCCTTAACGCTTGTGGCGCTGAAAATGACAATACTAGTACGGAAATGGCGGACGAAAGCATTGTGATTGAAGGAACTAATTATACCTTTGATCAAGAGTCTTATACGATACCAGCTGGTGTTCCGGTTACAATTCAATTTAAAAATCAAGAAGGAGTTCATGGTATTAAAATAAGTGAGCTCGATGTTGATATTAAAAAAGATGGAAGACAGACGATTACGGTAGAAGAGCCTGGTGAATATTTAATTTACTGTAATTTACCATGCGGGACTGGTCATGATGACATGGTTGCAAGCTTAATTGTGAAATAAGGGAAACTTTTTGCTACTCTTTTTCGTATGAAAAGAAAAGAGGTGATAGGGTGACACTAAGTTTGGAACAAGTATCGGTAGAGCTCGCTCGTGAAAAAATCCTCAGCTCCATTTCCTTCAGATTAGAAAAGGGAGCGATTTATGCACTGATTGGACATAATGGTGCAGGTAAATCGACAGTTATGAAAACAATTATGGGCTGGCAGGAAAAAAAGGATGGAAGAATTCTTATAGATGAAGTAGATCAAGATAGACAATTTGCTGATTTTAAAAGAAAACTCTCTTATATTCCTGAGGAACCATTTCTCTTGTCAGAGCTGACAGCGATGCAGCATTTTCAATTGTATGGTCAAAGCTACCATATTGAAGAAGCTGTATTAAACGAACGAGTAAAAAGGTATGCGGAAAAATTCGAAATAGAAGATAAGCTAAACGAATATCCGGAATCTCTCTCCAAAGGGATGCGCCAAAAAGTACAGACGATTTGTGCCCTCCTCCCTGATGTTCCGGTACTCTTAGTAGATGAACCATTTATGGGATTAGATATTTACGCCGCTGATTATTTGGAATATTTACTATTAGAAAAAGCAAGAAAGGGAACAACCATTTTGCTAACCAGTCACCAATTAGATCGCATGCGTCAGCTAGCGGACTATTTTATTATGCTAAAACATGGAAGGATAGATCAACAAGGATTAATGAAAGATTTTGAGGGCTTATCAAGAAGGTTTTATCATGAGTAGTTTGAGTAAGGTCTACTATTCTATACATAAAAGTCGACTGGAGAAGAAAAAGAAGCTTTATAAATTAGCATTTAATATGGCGTTTGACGTTACAATTTCCATCTATTTAGCTGCTTTTCTAATATTTCTAGTATTTATTGGGTTAGAAACCTTACAAGCCTATCAATCCTATTTTATCGAAATAGAAGTTTATTTATCAAATAATATGGAAGTATTGATTCTTGCAGGTGTAGGTCGAATGCTTTTTTCATCTTTTTCAAAACCTGGGATCCCTTATACGAGTGCAGAGATGAAATTAACATTTTTACCTTACGATAATAAAAACATTTGGCTTTTAAGTTTAGTTATGCGAGTTTTTAAATTAATAAGCTATGGATTATTAGGCCTGATTTTATTGTTTTTGCCGTTATCTCCTGTTTTTGTGTTAAAAATACTTGGTCTTTACTTATTAATTCAACTTCTCTTGATTGTGCCGCAGTGGTATCTATTTCAAATAAAATCTTGGAAGAAGATTAGCATTGTCCTTTTGCTGACGATAGTAATGTCTTTGATTGGTTTTAGTTCCATTTATTTATCATCGAGCTTGTTAATCTCTATTCTTTTAGTGGGGCTTGTTCTTATAAATTACTATCTATGGAGGATGCGATTAACAAATATAGATTGGATGCGTGTGGTTGAAACCAATGACCTTGCAGTATGGAATATGTTTTTCATTAATACAATGTCTGAAATGAAAATTAAGCCAGAAAAGAAAATAGGATTTTTGAGCCAGTTATTTCAATCAGAAAAACAAAAGCGCTCCTTTCCATATCAACACTCGACTATAATTTATAGACATTTATGGAAAAGCAGTTTACTTAAAGTAAAGGATAAAGTATTTCAAGGCTTTGGGTCTATTCTTATCATTGTTCCTGTTCTAATGATCAAAGAAGAATCGCTATTTGTCGTTGGTATTTGCCTTTCGATATTCTTATATAGCATTGTTGCGTCAAGCTTCTTTGCAGCGGGCTTTGATGAAAAATTAGTACATAGCTTGCCTTGGGATATGGATATATTCAAACGAGCATTCCTATTCTGGATGTATATTATCGGAGGAGTATATATTACTTTTTTTGGAGCTATTTCTATTTCTGTCATGGGGGCTCACATAGAAACATTTCTATTTATAGTCCTGTTTAGCATAGCTGGAATTATCATATTACACCGACAAATAAATAAGCAAATCCTAAAAATAAATAGAGCCTATCCTAAACAAATGGTACTTTCATATTTGTACCCAATTATTCTATTTGCAAGCATTCCTTTGAGTATTTATTATGAATTTGTAACGTACCTTTCTTTGTTACTAGTTGTGGATCTTATTAAAAATAAAGGTAAAAATTCGTTCGGTATAGTAAAAAAAGAAATTTGACTAATATTGGCAGCTTGCCTATAATACGTGTAGTGCATAAAAGGAGAGGGTGAAGAGCATGAAAGAAGATAAAGCGCATTATATGGAGAAGAAGCAAGATCCCTCTTTAAAATTATTTGTAGTCTTATCTAAAGCATATCGATCTGTTTATGATCAAGTAGCGGAAGACATTAGAAGTCATGGTTTAAATACTACTGACTTTGCGGTTCTCGAGCTATTATATCACCGTGGTGACCAACCGCTTCAAAAAATAGGAGACAGGATTCTTCTAGCGAGTGGAAGTATAACTTACGTGGTTGATAAATTAGAGAAAAAAGGTTTGATAAAAAGAACCCCATGTCCGACTGACCGAAGAATAACCTATGCTTCTTTAACAGAAGAAGGTTCAAACTTGTTACATAATATTTTTCCTGAGCATTGGAAGCAAATTGAATCGATTACAGATGGACTAACAGAAGAAGAGAAGAAGGAAGCGGTCGAACTATTGAAGAAATTAGGAACTTTTGCTGATAAATTCGCTAAATAAAGACATGGTTTGCTCTAAAGTAGTTTGATTCTAGTTTTTAATGGGTAATATTAATTATATAAACTAGAAAAACAACTAGGGGGCATAATAAAATGGATGGAAAACAAGTAGTTGTTTACACGAGCGAAAATTGTGACGAATGCCAAAATGTTATGGATTATTTAACGGAATTAAATATAGAATTTGAAGAAAAAAATACTACGCATGACCGTAATTTTTTAAAAGAATTACAGCAAAAAAATGTTTATGTAACACCTGCAGTATTTATTAACGATAGATGTATACTCGGACTAAGAAAGCATAAAATAAAGAATGCACTTGGGGTATAAAAAAGCTCAAAAAATGTCTGTCGATTTGGATAGACTTTTTTGATGGAACTTATTTTTACTTCAAATTCAGTGCCAAATTCTTTCCTATTTCCATATAGTAAAAGTAAAGGTATAGGAAAGGAGAGAATTTAAATGTATCCCTACCATCCTAATCAGGGTCCACCAGGATATCCACAACAAATACATTCACCTTATCATTCCTATCAGCAATATCCTGTAGCACCATTTTCGAATCCTTATCATCAAAGCTACCCTCAATCCATGCAGCAAAAGCAAGCAGTATCCAATTTCATTACAGTCTTTCAAGATGAGAATGGTCAAATTGATATAGACAAAGTTCTTGATACAATAGGACAATTAAATGCG
The DNA here is from genome assembly GCF_003337485.1 of Saliterribacillus persicus. GTDB lineage: Bacteria > Bacillota > Bacilli > Bacillales > Amphibacillaceae > Saliterribacillus > Saliterribacillus persicus. The sequence goes on along the minus strand of NZ_QPJJ01000004.1, from coordinate 21,795 downwards.
ACATACCAACAAATCTCACCAGTCGTAAAGAGTTTTGGAAATATAATTAAGGGTATAAAATAATAGGATTTCCTTGCCGAAAAGGGCAAGGATTTTTCTCTTTAACAAGTAGACAAGTTTATGAATAGAAGGGATTATAATTATGATAGCATGCATCTGTATACATGGATTTACTGGTGGACCTTATGAAGTAGAGCCGCTCGCGGACCATTTAAAGTTACATACAAATTGGTATGTGGTGACACCACGTATGCCTGGACATGGCCTAGATTTGCAGTTAGATGATGTGACGTATGAAGATTGGATTGAAAAGATTGAATCCCTTTATTTAAGCATACAAAAGCATTATGAAACAATATATCTCGTTGGTTTCTCAATGGGAGGGATGATCGCGGCCTATTTAGCGGCGAAATATAAAAGTGATAAATTAGTTTTATTGTCGGCCTCTAGAAGGTATATAAGCTTTAAGCAAATAGCAATAGATATTCTAGGATTTGCTAAAAAAGGATTGCAAAATACGTTGCAGGATGATCCGCTACTGCATCATTATTTGAGAAAAAAAGGAGCAGTGCCTCCAAAGGCAACACTTGAATTTTTAAAGTGTATGCAGTTTACCCAACCATATTTGAAGAAAGTATATTGTCCAGTCTTTATTGCCCAAGGAATTCAGGATGGAATGGTGCCGTATAATGCAGTAGAGTATTTAGATAGAGAAATACCGGTGGAGACAGAAATTATCTATTATCATGACTCTAAGCATTTGATATGCCTAGGAGAAGATAAAGAAGTAGTGACAAAAGCAGTATATAAATTTTTGAAGAGGTAGCAAAATAAAATGCTACCTCTTTTTTGATTTATTAGGATGAAATAGTAAGTTTCATTTTCCTTTTTCTACGTGTACTAGCAATAAATAAGAATAGGCCGAATATAACAATCGTTCCACCTAACCATTGGGACCAAGAAATTTGCTCGCCTAGAATGAAATAAGCTAATATAGACGCTCCAACTGGTTCAAAAATAATACCCATGGAAATGATGGAAGTACTAACCCATCTGATGGCCCAATTAAACAGCGTATGCCCAAAGAATGTTGGTATAATAGCTAGTGCTAAAAAGATTAGCCAATGATCACTGTCATATCCGGTGAATTCATTCTGTATGATGAGGTTATAGACAAGTAAAGTGAGAGCTCCAATCCCGTAAACAACAAATGTATAGCTCATAACTGACATTGTTTTTCTAACCGTTTGACCGAATAAAAAGTAGATGGTAATCATTACAGCACCAATGATCGCTAATATATCACCAAAGAGAGCTTCTTCATCTACACGAAAATCACCCCAAGCAATAATGGTGCTTCCAAATATAGCGATAATCATACTAATGACGGCACCCGCTGAGAACCTTTCTTTAAAAAATAAATAGGTCCCAATAAAAGCAAAAATCGGTTGTAAGGTAACGAGTACAACAGAACTTGCGACAGATGTATAATTTAACGATTCAAACCAGAAAATAAAGTGTAAAGCTAAACTGATTCCAGCTAGACTTGTAAAAATCCAATCCCTTTTAGTTAGGCGGGTGAGCTCCACTCTTTTTTTTAGTAAAATAAAAGGTAACATGATAAGCACTGCAAGTAATAAGCGATAGTTTGCAATAATGGCCGCTGGTGCATCTGTTGCTAATTTAACCAAAACGGCAGCGGTAGAGACAGAAATAACACCAATTAATACAGCGACATAAGGGTAGATTTGATTTTTTTGCATAAAGTTAACTCCTGCATCTATTTGGATTTTTTAGATTATAGTTCTATCCTTGACTAATATTACAATTCTAACACGGAATCAATTGAAAATCATTTCAAATAAAGTTGGAATAAATCGGAAGAGTATGGTATGATTGAATAATCCATTGCGTGCTCATTTATAAGCCTCTTCCAAGGAATGTGGAGGAAGGCTTTTTCTATGGTCTGAATTTTGGCAAGTTATTTAAACAAGAGCGTAAGGAATAGGTTTAGATGTGGACGCTTAGCCTATCCTTGTGATTAACTACAAGATTGGTTAAGCTATATGAAGAGTTGAAATTTTAAAGTAGATGAAAATGTAGCAAATTATAAATGATTAACGATGAGATTTTAAGAAAAAAGGAGTAGAAGATAATAGTGACAACTTTTAAAGAATTAGGTATTTCAGAATCAATAATGAAGGCATTAGAAAAAATGGGATTTGAAGAGGCAACGCCAATTCAGGAACAAACGATTCCATTAGGTATGGATGGTAAGGACGTTATCGGCCAAGCTCAAACGGGTACTGGTAAAACAGCGGCATTTGGTATTCCAATGCTAGAAAAGATTGATCCAAAGGTACGTAAAATACAAGGATTAATTGTTGCGCCTACAAGAGAATTGGCAATTCAAGTTTCTGAAGAAATGCACAAGCTAGGGAAATTCAAAAGCATTCGTACATTACCTGTATATGGTGGGCAACACATGGAGCGACAAATCAGAGCGCTTAAAGATGGTCCTCATATCGTTGTAGCAACACCAGGTAGACTTTTAGACCACTTACGTCGTCGTACGATCCGTATTGATAACGTTCATACTGCTGTATTAGATGAAGCAGATGAAATGTTAAACATGGGCTTTATTGATGATATTCGTGATATCTTAAAAGCTATTCCAGAAGATCGTCAAACATTACTGTTTTCAGCAACAATGCCGAAAGAAATCCGTAACATTGCTGCGACACTAATGAAACAGCCTGAAGAAGTAAAAGTAAAATCAAAAGAAATGACCGTTTCCAATATCGATCAATTCTTTGTTGAAGTACATGAGAAGCAAAAATTTGATACACTAACAAATTTATTAGATGTACATGTACCAGAATTAGCGATCATTTTTGGTCGTACAAAGAAACGTGTAGACGAATTAACAGATGGTTTGCAGGCTCGTGGTTTCAAAGCAGAAGGTATTCACGGTGACCTTACACAAGGAAAACGTACTTCTGTTTTAAATAAATTTAAAAATAGCCGTATTGAAATCTTAGTAGCAACAGATGTTGCTGCACGTGGACTAGACATATCAGGTGTTACACATGTGTATAACTTTGATATTCCACAAGATCCAGAAAGCTATGTTCACCGTATTGGCCGTACTGGTCGTGCTGGTAGAATGGGTGAAGCTATTTCATTTATTACACCAAGAGAAATAGGGCATCTTCACTTGATTGAAAAAGTAACAAAGAGTAAAATGAAGCGTCTAAATGCGCCAAGCTATGATGAAGCTAAGCGTGGACAACAACAAATAACTGTTTCTAGATTACAGTCTGCTATTGGTAGCAAAGAATTACGTGATTATCGTGAAACTGCTGCTGAATTATTAGACGAGCATGATTCGATTACAATTGTATCTGCTGCTTTAAAATTGTTAACAAAAGAAAGAAGACAAGCTCCAGTTACACTAAGTTCGGTTCAACCTGTTAGTGTGAAAAGAGGTAACAATAAAGGCGGTGGCGGTAAAGGTAACTTTAGAGGTGGCGACAAAGGCCGCAATCGCTTTGCAGGTAAAGGTAAGCCTGTAGGCAGAAATCGTAAGTTCCAAAACAAACGCGGGAAATAATAAAACACTCTATGTAAAGCACGGGCAAACTTTTTGCTCGTGCTTTTTTGAATTTATTCGAGAAAAGAAAGCGCACTATATCACAATAACTATTAATAGTCACAAAATTGTTAAACATTTCACAATATGCCCCTATCTTGGTAGCGCTTACCGTCTGTATACTTAAAGTAATCTTACTAGATAGGGGTCCTTTTTGTGGATATTAAAAAAGGTCATTTATTATATGAAATCAATATTTTAAAAGCATTAGCATTTATCGCAGTGGTCACACAAAGTGCGATTGTCTTTGCGCTTAAGGCTTCTCCGGTAGCAATGGAATTAAGTATCATGAGCTATCTTTATACATTTTTTAAATTTTCAGCACCTGCATTTATATTTATTACAGGCTTTTTATTATTTCATCATCACTATCACCGCGTTTCGTATCGTTCTTTTCTAACGAAGAAAATTGCGGATACTTATATTCCATTTATTTTTTGGACATTGATCTATAGTGCTTTGTTCATTCAGTTGCCTAGCTTTTCTGTAAACTGGTTAGAGTTAATTGGTTCTCAATTAATAATAGGTTCAGCAGCTAACCATTTATGGTATGTTGTCATGGTTTTTCAATTTTCCTTGTTATTCCCAATTCTTGTTTGGAGTTATAAAAAAATTCAAGCCAAGATGGTAGCATCTAATAACTTTAGATGGATGACCATTATTCTAATACCAGCATCGTATCTTGCAATATTAGTTGGATTTAACCAATTTGTATTTGATGGTAGCTATTTAACTGAAAACTTCTTCTTGAAATATTTGGATCGAAGCTTTTTGCTCTACTTCATTTACTTTTTATTAGGTGGAACTGCTGCACTTTACTTAAGTCAATGGACGGCTTTTATTAAAAAGTCCATGAAGATATTGGTGCCTGCATTACTGCTAGTAACGATAGCAGTAGGTTGCTATATATATTTTGTTCAGTTCCCAAGTGGCATTTCATTAAATGAAGTTACACCGTTATCACCGGTTATGTTTATTCTTGTATTATTGCAGATATTAGTTTTGTATGGCGTTAGTCTTGCTATTACCAAAAAACAAGGATACCTTTTTCGTTTGTTAAACTTTATAGGTAAGTATACATTTGGTTCGTATCTTGTACACCTTATCTTTTTAGAGTGGATTGCAATGATTATTGAACCTGGTTTCATCAATAGTGCTTTGCTCGCTAGTGCGATATATCTTGTTCTTACTGTACTATTTTCTGTAATCTTTACTTTCTCAATTGGTAGCTTGCCATATTGTGTTATGATTATTGGTCCTTTCGAAAAAGTGAAATTGAGAAACACGATGGTAGCGCAGATGTTTACTTTGGTAACAGCTAAAATCCACAAATAAAAATATTTAAATACTAAAACGCCAGTGCATTTGCTGGCGTTTTTTGCTGTTCTATGTAAAGTTTTCTATAATGCTCAAGGTAAATGGTTTTTGTGTACAAATAGCATGAGGATAGGTTTGCGGCATTTAATTTAGCGCAGGCGTCCACTTCGACTCCCAAAGGATTAGCGTGATCTGAAGATCCACTTTTGTAAAGTGAATTTCTTTACAAAAGTTAGCTGAAGACACGCCCCCTAGGAAAGAAGTGGTCAAGCCGTTCATTTATTTAAAAATGAATACTTTATTTTATCGTTACTCATTTTTCTTTTTCTACTAAAAGGACCGAGTGGTCCTTCTTGAGTTTAGTTAGTTTCTCTTATAAATTTTATGAGGGAAATAGCAATAAAACGAAACAAGCCCAATCTCTTATTCAGATTGGGCTTGTGCATATTTTCCTGCTCTCTTTAAAATAAAAGTAAAATACCAACAAACGATATAATCGGTATGCCTAAGGTAGTCACATAACCGATCATCATGATCGTGGTAAAATAACTCTTTTGTTCTTTGGTGATGTTTTTGAGCTGATCAAGACGATCCTTCTTTGTCATCCAGATACTAAAAACTGTATAGATAATCGTTCCAATAACAAGCATAAATGGTACCAATGCCTCGCTAATAGTTGGGCTTGGACTTTCTAAGTGCATAAAACCCAAAATTAGTAGAAAGATTGGTATAGCTTCTATTAATGCAATTTGGACAAAGTAATGCATTTGATCCTTTTGAATTCCGTTAGGATGAAATTCATTTCTTTCAATTCTATATTGTAATCCTCTTAATAACCGTTTGAAAGCAAATAATATTGCAAGTCCTGCAATAACGGCAGCTAAAGCAAAAAACCAACTTCCTAACATAAATCCCTCCCCTTTCTTTTCTACTCATCAATTTAAAAGTAAAAGCTAGCTTTCTAATTACATCTTACAAAACACTTCCAATTAAACCAAGTAATACAAGAAGAGCGATGATGCTCCATAAAATTGGCCCAATATATTTCTTGTAGCGATAACGACGTTTGTTCCAACGGTTTGGATCAAAACCAATATCGCCATCATACGTTTTTCTCTTTCGTCGACGTGTATTTTGCCAAGGGTTAAATGCTCGTGCATTTCGCAACAGGATTGGCCCCAAAGCGAACCCTGCAATAAACCCAAATAAATGACCTGCAATATTGATCCCTGGACGAATAAATGTCATGATAAGCCCAATGACAGAGATGATAATCACTAATTTTGCACTTTGTGGGTCAATAAGCTTCTTTTCAAAGAGAGCCATAAAGATATATAAACCTATAATCCCATAGATAGCACCAGACGCACCAAGGTGAGTGTAAGTGGGGCTCGGTTCAACGATATAGGTGAACACATTTGCAACCACTCCGGTAAAGATGAAAATAAAGAATAGCTTCCCTTTACCAAGCATCTGTTCAAGTGCTGGTCCGAATATAACTAAAGCGAACGAGTTAAATAAAATATGACCAATTCCGTATGGAGAGTGCAAGAAAATAGGCGTTATTAGTCGCCAATATTCTCCCTGACTGATGAGATAATTTTGGCCTACTCCTACATTATAAATAATGTCCCCTAGGGGCGGAATTAAAAATCCGATTAACCAAAGGGTGAGTTGAAATGCGACAAGTATAGAAATCAACGGATAAAATTGGATAAAGTCTCGAAAACTTTCGTTACGTATAAACATGAAATACTCCTTCTTATATGCGAAGAATCGCTTTCTGTATTTAATAAAGTATATGCTTTATATTAGCTTAATCTTACCATTATTTGCTTGCGGTTAGAAATCATTCGGCTATATCAGTTATACTACAATTATATAAAGCGTATAAATGAGGTAAAACAAATGATAAAAGGAATCGGAATTGATATTGTTGAAATAGGTAGAATTAAGACGTTATTGGAAAAAGGAGATCGGTTTGCTCGAAAGATTCTTTCGGGCGAAGAACTAATTTTATTCCATAATTTTAAACACCAAGCGCGAAGGGTTGAATTTCTAGCTGGAAGATTTGCGGCTAAAGAAGCTTTTTCAAAAGCAATCGGAACAGGTATAGGAAAAATAGGTTTTAAAGATATTGAAGTTTTAAAAAGTGACACTGGTGCACCTTTTGTTCGGTGTAAAAAGATAAAAGAAGAAAAGATCTTTATTTCCATCTCACATGCAGAGCATTACGCGATTGCACAGGTTATTTTAGAAGCAAAAAACTAAAAAGCTAATAGGCTAGTCTGCATAAATCATAACAAGCATTCATATAGTTTAATGCGGGTAGGAGGGAACATCATGCGCATCGTAACCGCGGAAGAAATGTACAAAATCGATCAATATGCGATCCAATGTGGAGGGATCACAGGTGAAATGCTAATGGAGAATGCCGGTCGCTCCATTACAAAAGAAGTGATAAAAAACCTAAAAAAGGAGGATAAGGTTGCTGTTTTAGTTGGTGGTGGGAATAATGGCGGTGATGGCTTTGTTATCGCAAGAACACTGTTAAATTTAGCTTATGATGTAGCGCTTTTTCAATTAGTACCAAATAAGAAAATTACAAATGAAGCCCTCTATCACAAGAATTTATTTGAAAATTATGGAGGAAAGGTACAAGTAGTTGAAACGGCCTCTGAATTAGAAAAATTTATCCCAAAAGCAGATGTGCTTGTTGATGCGATTCTTGGTATTGGTGTTAAAGGTGCGATACGTGAACCAGTAAGGAGTATGATCGAAGTAGTGAACAACCATAATGCGTTTGTCATTGCTGTTGATCTTCCTAGTGGACTACCTGCCGATGAAGGCTTTGAGTTAGACGTCGCAATAGAAGCAAACAGCACCTATATTATAGAAGCGTGTAAACAAAGTGTTTTTATAGAAAGTTATGCCCCTTATTATGGTGAGTGGGAAGTTGTTGAAATTGGTATTCCTGTTAAAGCCTATGAAGCATTTCCTAAAAGCAGTGTGTGGGACGCGGAGGATTTAAAAGCCACGTTTCCTAAGCGAAATACCTTTGCACATAAAGGGTCCCAGGGTAAAGCGGTCATTATAGGTGGACAACTTACGATGCCAGGGTCGATGGCACTTACTGCAGGGGCTAGCTTAAAGGCTGGAGCAGGCTTAGTAACGGTAGCAACCATTCCAGAAATTATTCCTATCGTAGCTAGCAAAGTGACAGAGGCAACCTATTTTTCCTTAAAAAGTGATGCAGGTATTCTTGTAGAAAGCGACTTACCCGACATGAACGGATATGACGCGATAGCGCTTGGTATGGGGATGGGACGAAATAGCAAAAGTGAAGCGCTAAGCTACAAGGTTTTACATGAAAAAGCACCAATCGTTGTCGATGCGGATGGTTTATATCACCTTAAACAATTCCTTGGTGTATTAAAAGAGCGAACAAGTGAGACAGTTTTAACTCCTCACCCAGGAGAAATGGCAATGCTTTTGGACTGTGAGATTAAAGACGTGAAGAAATCACCATTTGCCTTATCCAAAAAGTTTGCAACAGAATATGGGGTCTATCTCGTATTAAAGGGGAAATATACGGTTATAACGAGTCCATGTGGTGAGCAAACAGTAAGTATGACAGGTAATGCAGGACTTGCTAAAGGTGGAAGTGGGGATGTATTATCAGGAATCTTGCTTACCTTTTTAATGCAGCATGGCTCGATTTTCGACGCGATTAACAATAGTTGTTTTATTCATGGTAAAGCAGCAGACTTATTGATCGAAGATAGCCATACAACCACCGATTTATTAGCGAGTGACGTGATCGAAGGCCTTCCACGGGTTTTTTGTACATTTATCTGACGGATTCTTTATGTTCCCTTTGTCCAAATAAGCGTAGCTTTATATAGCTACATCGAGACAAAGGAGAGTTGTCGTGATGAGAAAATATAAGATCGGAATTGCCGTTTTGTTATTTGCTATAGTGTTAATGGGATGTGGGGAGAAATCACAAGAGGACGTAAGAAGTAAATTAGAGGAAACAGCACAAGATTTACAGGCATACCAAGCAGAAGCTAAAATGACGCTAAAAACGGGACAAGATGATCAAGTCTATCATGTAAATATTGCGCATAAAAAAGAAGATTTATATCGTGTCTTACTTAAAAATGAAAATGACGAAGAAAGCAGTCAAATTATATTAAAGAATGAAGATGGCGTATTTGTATTAACTCCAGCCTTAAATAAAAGCTTTAAGTTTCAAAGTGACTGGCCTGAGAATAATAGCCAACCTTATTTGTATCAATCGTTGATTAAAGATGTGGTAGATGACAGTGAAGCGACATTTACTTCAACGGAAAACTATTATGTTTTTAGAACAAAGACAAACTATAAGAGTAATACCAATCTACCTTACCAAGAACTATATTTTGATAAAAAATCACTTACTCCTATCCTTGTGAAGGTATTAGATAAAGATGATGAAGCACTAGTAGAAGTAGAGTTTCAGCAGTTTGAGATAGATCCAGATTTACCAAAAGACACCTTCCTTATGGATAACAATATGTCTAGTAGCTTGTTAGGTATTCCGGCAATGGCGGAGGGGGAGACTCAACAGGATTTCTCTATTCTCTATCCTACCGAAAAACTGGGCGCTGAATTAGTGGAGATGGATGAACATGAAACAGATCATGGAAAACGAGTGATGCTTTCTTATGAGGGCGAAAAGAATTTCACCATCATTGAAGAAACCATAGACGTGATGGAGACTAGTGGCGCCATGACCGAAGTGCCTAACGGTGAACCGGTAAATCTAGGCTTCACAACAGGTGCACAAACGGAGTCTTCTCTTAAATGGAGCTATAATGGTGTGAATTATTATTTAGCTAGTGAAGAATTGACAAAAGAAGAGATGATTTCGGTTGCAGGTTCTATTTCCGCACAATCGATAAAATAATGAATGGCAGACTCTAAAAAGTAGGGTCTGCTTTTTACTTTTTTGAGACAATTCTTGACATGTAAAACGCACAAGAGAATAATGAAAAAGAATATAGCTTTTAAGAGGAGAAATAATCATGGTAGAAACTTTTTATCGAGATTCATGGATTGAAGTGAATTTAAAACATATTGCAGAAAATATAAAACAGTTAAAGATGCGATTAAACGAACGTACAGGAATATATGCTGTCGTAAAAGCAAATGGATATGGTCATGGTGATGTGCAAGTAGCAAAGGCGGCTATCCATGCAGGAGCAACCAGACTTGCTGTGGCGTTAATGGATGAGGCGATCCGTTTACGCGAGGCAGGTATACGTGAACCGATTCTAGTTATGGGGTGGATCAGACCAGAACATGCCCAAATCGCTATTGACTATGATATAACGGTCACTTGTTTTCAAAAAGAATGGATAGAAGCCGTGAAAAAAATTCAATTATCCAACCGTTTAAAGGTTCATCTAAAATGGGATACTGGTATGGGAAGGATCGGCTTAACTGATGAAGAAGAATTAAAAGCCTTATTAGCACTTCTTGACGAAGAAACCTTCCAAGTAGAAGGAGTATTTACACACTTTGCTACAGCGGATGAGAAGGATTTAGCCTACTATAATGAGCAAAATAATAAATTTAAACAATTATTGAAACAATATTCGGATGAACGCAAGACACCTTTTGTCATTCATACAGGAAACAGTGCTGCTAGTATGCGGTTTCCTGATGACATGTATGACTTTGTTAGGTACGGAATAAGTATGTATGGACTTTATCCTTCACCTGATGTGTTAGAAGAACGTCCAATTGAATTAAAGCCTGCATTATCTCTCTATAGTAGGCTGGTACATGTGAAAAAGGTTGAAGCAGGTTCTTTTATTAGCTACGGTGCTACGTATCAAGCAAAAGAGGACGAATGGATCGGAACTGTCCCTTTAGGCTATGCAGATGGAATTAAAAGGTCCTTGCAAGGGGCAGATGTGCTTGTGCAGGGACAGAGGTGTGAAATTGTTGGCCGTATCTGTATGGATCAATTGATGGTTCGCCTACCTAGAGAAATGAAAGTAGGCGAAAAAGTAACACTAATAGGGAAGCAATATAACGAAGAAATCACCATGGATGAATTAGCAGAACACCTAGATACCATCAACTATGAAATTGCATGCATGCTTAGCTACCGTGTACCGCGTGTGTATAAGGGTTTAGAGTTGTAGGACAATAATGGGTGAAAAGGATTTTACTTCAAAAAAATTCTTGAATAATTCACGAAATGCCCTTTGCAAAGGGTCCTGCCTAATGGTATGATAAAAGTGGATTAAAAAATTGGGCTTGTCAACGTTGGTGGAGGTGTATGGTTTTGTCTGAAAGCTTACAAGAAGTTGTCGTAAGATTACCAAAGAACCTACTGAATGAGGTGGATGGCTTGATGAAAAGTGAAGATAGCAATCTGAGCGATTTTATATATCAAGCAACAAAAACGTATTTGCGTGATAAGAAAAAGCGTCATGTCAGAGAATCAATGCAGCGAGGATATATGGAAATGGCAAAGATCAATTTGAACATTGCTTCGGAAGCTTTTCAAGCGGAAGAGGAGGCCGAACACACCCGTGAACGCTTAGTGAGTGGGGTGTAATGCGTTGATTGTAAAAAGAGGCGACGTTTATTTCGCCGATCTTTCTCCTGTTGTTGGATCAGAACAGGGGGGCGTTCGACCAGTTTTGGTTCTTCAAAATGATATAGGCAATCGTTTTAGTCCGACAGTAATCGTGGCGGCTATTACGGCTCAAATTCAAAAAGCAAAATTGCCAACTCATGTGGAAATTGATGCGAAACAATATGATTTTGAAAGAGATTCTGTAATTTTATTAGAACAAGTTCGAACAATAGATAAGCAACGCTTAACGGATAAGATCACACAGTTAGATAGTAATATGATGGAAAAAATCGATGATGCTTTAAAGATTAGTCTTGGATTAGTTTCAGATTTTTAAAGTGTATAGTTAGATGCAAAAGCACGCTTGCCGTATGGAGGTAAAGGTGCTTTTATTTTGTATAAAGAGTCAACCCTCTAAGCCTTCTTCATATTTTATTCTACGAGAACGCTAAAAAACTCATTATATCCTCATTTTAATGGAAGGTTTTCTTTCTTTTTCAGAGGTTATAAATAGAACTCTGTTAAATAAAAAAGTGTTATAACTTTGCTCTGTGACAAAGTTTGTAGCAAATCTCGTGCCAATTGCTGTAAGATTTGGTACAATGGTAGATAAATTCGTATTTTTTTAAATTATCGTGTACATTAGTATGTATAAATATTTGTCTAAAAATGGAGGGACCGGGATGCCAGAGGCATTACTTAAAATAGTAATTGAAAACAGCGATGAAATATCAAGAAACTGGTTAGATCAGGTATCTGAGAGAAGAGGAAATGGTTATACAGCAAATATCTCTGAAGAGTTGTTCCAATCTACAAATAGAGAATTTGTCAATGTGATTTTTTCTAGTATTAATCGACACGGCTCAACAGAAGAGCTAGAAACGTTCTCAGAGCGGTTAATTAATTTAGGATGGCCTTTAAGTTATTTAACAGATGGTCTCCAAACCTTCCGAAGAGTTACAATCGACTTTATTCTTAATCAATCCGATCAGGTTGACACGGAACAATTTTCTAAAATCCTTACCGTTGTTGACAATTGGGTAGAGCCAATTATAAAGGAATTAGTTAATGAATATTCAGGTAGCTGGGAGCACATCGTTTCTTTACAACGTGTAGCCTTACAAGAGCTATCTGCTCCACTTATTCCAGTAATGGATAATATAACAATTATGCCGTTAATCGGAACGATAGATACAGAACGAGCAAAATTGATCATGGAAAACCTACTTGACGGTGTGATTAAGCATAATGCTGAAGTTGTTTTAATTGATATTACAGGTGTTCCTGTGGTCGATACAATGGTAGCACATCACATCATTCAAGCTGCTGAAGCAGTAAGATTAATAGGTTCCACGTGTATTCTCGTTGGTATTCGTCCGGAAATTGCACAAACAATTGTTAACTTAGGGATTGATTTAAGTAAATTCCCAACGAAAAGCTCTTTAAGGAAAGGTTTTAATAAAGCACTAGCTTTAACAAACCGAGATGTAGTGAATTTAAATCAGGATGCAAACCCAGATTTAGAGAAACTATTAGACTCATTAAAATAAGGGGGTGCTGAGATTTGAGAATACCAATACTCAAGCTACACAACTATTTGTTGGTATCCATTCAAATTGACTTAGACGACCAAACAGCAATTCAATTTCAAGAAGATCTATTGAGTAAAATACATAAGAGCGGAGCTACCGGTGTTGTGATAGATTTAACTTCTGTAGATATCATTGATTCATTTATTGCTAAAGTGCTAGGTGACGTTATTACAATGTCAGATTTAATGGGAGCAAAAGTAGTGTTGACAGGCATTCAACCTGCAGTTGCTATGACACTGATTGATTTAGGAATTCATATGCAAGATGTACCAACAGCACTTGATTTAGAACAAGGCTTAATTAAACTTCGCCAGGAATTGGAGGAGTGATTATGAACTTCCAATCCGGTGTACATATTAAAAAAGAATGGGATATCGTTGGGGCTAGACAACTAGGAAGAAATCGAGCAAAAGAATTAGGCTTTGGAACGGTGGATCAGGCGAGAATTGCGACTGCTATATCAGAATTAGCACGTAATATATACTTGTACGCCGGCACCGGCAGGGTAAGCTTTGAGATTGTAGAAGATATAAATAAAAAAGGTTTGAAAATAGTCGCTGCTGATGAGGGTCCAGGAATATTGGATATTAGTCAAGTCATGGAAGATGGATTTTCAACTTCCGGTGGGCTAGGCGCAGGCTTACCAGGTGTTAAACGACTAATGGATGACTTTGATATTGATTCAGTGCAAGGGGAAGGCACTGTGATTACAACAATCAAATGGGTAAGGTAGTAAGATTCCCCACTTGTAAGGGTGGGGTAGTTTAAAGAAGGGGGGTAAACCGATGAAGCCCTTAAAGCTAGATGTTAAAAGTTACCAAGAATTATTAAAACAATACATCGTATCGGAAGATGAAACATCTTTATACCAAGCAGAACAATTTAGTAAAATGTCTATGCAGCAAAAGATCTCTCCAGAGGAAATTATAGATGTTCATATTCAGGCGTTAAAGGAATTATATCCGGATTTACCGGCAGAAATTGATGCATCTTTAGACTTTTTGATGGAAACAATGATTTCGTATGGACTTGCTTATCAGGAGTTTCAATCATTGCGCGAAAAACAGGTAGAATTACAGTCTGAAATATCTGTTGCTGCGAGTATGCAACAATCTCTATTATCTACTACAAAACCCAATGTCAAAGGCATCGATATTGGGGCGATTAGTGTGCCTGCAAATCAAATGAATGGGGACTACTATCATTTTGTAAACGACGATGCAGGTTATTTGGGTATTGCAATTGCTGATGTAATCGGTAAAGGGATACCTGCGGCTTTAGCTATGTCTATGATTAAATATTCTATGGATAGCTTCCGTGAGACGCAACGTAATCCAAAGACCGTTTTGGAAAATTTAAACCGCGTCGTAGAACGCAATGTGGACTCTAGTATGTTTATTACGATGTACTATGGTCTTTTTAATTTGAATACGAATCTTTTACAATTTTCGTCCGCGGGGCATGAACCTGGTTTTTATTATAATGCTTCGAAGGATGAATTTTTTGATATAGAGGGAAATGGATTAGTTTTAGGTGTGATGAATAATGCCAGCTATGAACAATATGAAATTCAAATGGAAAAAGATGATATTGTCATTCTCTTAACCGATGGTGTTACAGAGTGTCGAATAGGGGATCGTTTTATCGAACGAGAAGAAATCCTAGAAGTGATAAAAGAGTATATTCATTTACCTGCTCAAGAAGCGGTAGAGAGTGTCTACAAGTACTTCGAAAAATTACAAGATTTCCATCTTCGGGATGATTTCACATTAATCTTTTTAAAAAAGAATGTTTAATTAGTGTGAAATTGGGTAAAGAAATAGGACAAACTATTTTTGGAGGTCGTATGTGATTATGAATTTAGATATTAAGATAGAAGAAGAGAAAGATCTTACTTATGAAGTGTTTTTGGCAGGGGAAATTGATGCATACACCGCTCCAAAGCTAAAAGATGCCCTAATGCCACTTGCGGAAAAAGACAATGCGTCTATAACGGTAGATTTAAACCGAGTCAATTATATGGACAGTACGGGACTCGGTGTTTTTATTAGTATTTTAAAAGCAACAAAAGAACATAACAGTGATTTAAAGCTTGTTTCTTTACAAGATAGAGTAAAAAGATTGTTTGAAATAACGGGGTTAGATAGTATTATACTGATCGACTCGACTGTACAAGGTGGGAATTAATAAAATGGAACCCTTCGACTTTATCGAAATAAGAGTACCGGCAAAAGCAGAATATGTAGGTGTAGTGCGTTTAAGTACATCTGGTATTGCTAATAGAATGGGCTTTAGTTATGAAGAAATAGAAGATTTGAAAGTAGCTATTTCGGAGGCTATGTCTAATGCAACCACGCATGCTTATGATGGAAAAGACGGGGAGGTGACCATCGGTTATGGTCTTTATCAGGATCGTTTAGAAGTGATGGTAGCTGACCGCGGAGAAAGCTTTGATTTAAATCAAGTAAAAGACGGCCTTGGTCCTTATAAAGAGAACCAGTCAGTTGAGGATTTACGTGAGGGTGGATTTGGTTTATTTTTAATTGAAGCTTTAATGGATAAAGTTGAAATTAAAAGCGAATATGGTGTAATCGTGTTGATGACCAAATACCTCCATGAAAATGAGGTGGATTTAGATGGCGACCAAATCTCAACCACACAATAATCGTGGGGATGAGGTTTACCAATGGATAAAGATCCTTCAAGAAAATCCTCAAGATGAAGCGATCCAAGAAAAGATCGTTCTTACGTATCAAGATCTTGTAAAATCATTGGCCAGAAAATACGCAAAAAACAGCATGATTTACGAAGATCTTGTTCAAGTAGGGATGCTTGGCTTGTTAGCAGCTATTAGACGATATGATCCAGACATCGGTAAATCTTTTGAATCATTTGCAATACCTACAATTATTGGAGAAATTAAACGATTTATTAGGGATAAAACATGGAGTGTTCATGTGCCAAGAAGAATAAAAGAATTGGGTCCTAAAATAAAACGAGCAACAGAAGAACTCACAACAATGGATCAACGATCACCTTCGATTCAAGATATTGCGAATTATTTAGAGGTTTCAGAGGAAGACGTGTTAGAAACAATGGAAATGGGCCAAAGCTACAACGCTCTGTCTGTTGATCGAAAAATTGAAGCAGATTCAGATGGAAGTGAAGTTTCTATCCTGGATCTTATCGGTAACGAGGATGGCGGTTTTGATAATATTGACCGTCAATTATTATTAGAAAAAATCCTGCCGATTTTAAATGATCGCGAACAAGAAATATTGCAGTGTACGTATTTTGAGAATCGTAGTCAAAAAGAAACAGGTGATTTGTTAGGAATCTCTCAAATGCATGTTTCACGTATTCAGCGCCGAGCAATAAGGAAATTAAGAGAAGCATTGCAGGGTGAAAATATGGAGGCTCTTCGGTAATGGTTACTAAGCAGCGCGTAGAAGTATCTGTTTATCAACAAGCTAAAAAAGGAAACTACTATTGTGGTGACAGTTATTTTTATGAAGAGAATGAGAATGAATTCATCTGTGCGATAGCAGATGGTTTAGGAAGTGGCGAGTTTGCAAATGAATCCTCGCAAATCGTCATTGATATTATTGAAAGTAGAAAAGATGAACCAGTCGAAAACCTTATGAAGCAATGTAATAGAGAGTTAACTGGAAAAAGGGGAGTTGTCCTCGGTGTTTTGAAGATAAACTTTGAAACCCAGCAGTATAGCTTTTCTTCCATTGGAAATATCGGACTTATGACGGTTTCCTCTTCTTTCATAAAAAAGCGAAATATCCCCCTTTCAGGTTATCTGGGAGGATTTAG
This sequence comes from Saliterribacillus persicus, assembly GCF_003337485.1. Taxonomy (GTDB): domain Bacteria; phylum Bacillota; class Bacilli; order Bacillales; family Amphibacillaceae; genus Saliterribacillus; species Saliterribacillus persicus. The sequence continues at coordinate 4,775 of NZ_QPJJ01000004.1, read as the reverse complement.
TCGAAACATTAAAGTTTTGAAAGAGCCATTATCAAAGGATCTAATGTTTATTATGTTCTCAGATGGTGTGTCAGCCAAGACTTTATCGAATAAATACTTTATGAATTCTGATGTGAATGTCATTACAGATACATTCGCTTCTTTACTTGAAAAAAGTATAGACGATGATGATATAACATTAGTTGTTATGAAATACACTGGGTAAACTCCTTCCTTTTACGGTAGGAGTTTTCTTTCGTTAAAGAGTTTTGGTAGAATAATAAGCAGGTGTTACTGAAGGAGGAACTTTTTGTGGAAAAAAACAAAGCAAACGTTATTAGTTGGGTTGCTAAGGAAACGAAAATAAAAGAGGCATCCGTTAATCAGGTAATTGCCTTAATTGAAGAAGGTAATACAGTACCTTTTATTGCGAGATATCGAAAAGAACAAACAGGTGCTTTAGATGAAGTGCAGATAAAGGATATTCAAGATAAGTGGGAATATGCAAATGCCCTCGCAGATAGAAAAGAAGAAGTAATTCGTTTAATTGAGGAACAAGGCAAACTAACTGACGAATTAAAACTTGAAATTAATAAAGCTACGAAATTACAAAAGGTAGAAGATCTTTATCGACCGTATAAGCAAAAACGCAGAACGCGTGCTACCGTTGCAAAGGAAAAAGGACTCGAGCCGTTAGCCATTTTAGTATGGCAATTTAAAGTGGGAAACTTAGAAGAAGAAGCGGCAAAATACTTATCAGATGAGCATGAATTACATACAGTGGAAGAGGTAATTACGGGAGTTCAAGATATTTTGGCGGAATGGATATCGGACGATCCTGATTATCGTGAAGAAATTCGTAATCGAACCTTTCAAAAAGGGTCCATTCAAGCTACTGCTAAAGCGAAAGAACAAGAAAAAGATGAAAAATCTGTTTTTGAGATGTACTATGATTACCACGAGCCAATTAGACAAATTGTTGCTCACCGTGTGCTTGCGTTAAATCGTGGAGAAAAAGAAAAAATACTTAAAGTGAATATTGAACCGCCAACCGATCAAGTTTTGCATTATTTAGAAAAGAAAGTGGTACCAAATTCTGTTTCGATAGAATTAAGAAACTTTTATGCAAATGTAATTGAAGATAGCTATAAGCGACTAATTCAACCATCCATCGAACGTGAAATAAGAAATCAATTAACAGAAATGGCAGAAGAACAAGCGATAGATATCTTCTCGAAGAACCTAAAAAATCTACTATTACAACCACCACTAAAAGGTAAATGGGTATTAAGTGTAGATCCTGCTTTTCGAACGGGGTGTAAATTATCTGTTGTAGATGACACAGGTAAAGTACAAGCTATTGATGTCATTTATCCAACCGCACCAAGAAACGATATCGCGGGAGCGGCTAAAAAAGTAGTGCAGTTTTTATCTGATTTCCCAGTTGAGTTAATTGCTATTGGAAATGGGACGGCTTCTAGAGAAACGGAGCAATTTATAGCTGATACAATCGAAAAGCATGAATTATCTGTATCATATATGATTGTTAATGAGGCAGGAGCAAGTGTTTACTCAGCATCTAAGCTTGCTCGTGAAGAATTTCCTGATCTTCAAGTTGAAGAAAGAAGTGCTGTATCTATCGCACGTCGCGTGCAGGATCCGTTAGCTGAATTGGTTAAAATTGATCCAAAAGCAATTGGTGTAGGACAGTATCAACATGATGTAAGTCAAAAGCGTTTAAATGAATCACTTACATTTGTTGTAGAAACTGCCGTAAACCAAGTAGGAGTGAATGTAAATACTGCATCATCCTCCTTGTTACAATATGTTTCAGGACTCAATAAAACCGTGGCAAACAATATTATTAAATATCGAAATGAATTGGGGAAATTCCAAAACAGAAAAGAGTTAAAGAAAATACCTCGATTAGGGAATAAAACATATGAGCAAAGTATTGGCTTCCTTCGAGTGATAGAAGGCGATGAACCATTAGATCGTACGCCAATTCACCCAGAAAGTTATGTAGCCACAAAGAAGCTTTTAAAAGAATTAGGCTTTAAGCGCTCAGATATTGGATCGGACGAATTAGCGGATGCGCTATCTAGTCTTGATAAAAATGTGATGGCTGAGAAGTTAGAAATTGGGTCCCACACACTAACGGACATCTTAAAAGCACTTGTTAGTCCAGGACGTGATCCGCGTGATGACTTACCGAAACCTTTATTAAAGAAGTCTGTTCTATCAATGGAAGATTTAGAATCGGGAATGGAGCTTCAAGGAACGGTAAGAAATGTAGTTGACTTCGGTGTGTTTGTCGATATTGGGGTTAAACAAGATGGCCTTGTTCATATTTCAAAAATGTCCAACAGCTTTGTGAAGCACCCAATGGATATTGCTTCAGTTGGAGATGTCATAACAGTATGGGTAGAAAATGTAGATAAAACAAAACAACGTATCGCTTTAACCATGGTTAAAGAATAATAGGTGAGAGCAACTCATTCTGATTAATGCCAGAGGAGTTGCTCTCTAACCTTTCCATATAGCAATTTGGCAATAGAGGTGAAAAGAGTGAATGATAAAGAGCTTCATCAATTAGTAGATAAGCTTTCTAGACAATTCTTTGATAAAGCATTCGAAGATAAGGTTATCTTTAACAAAAGGTTAAGAACGACTGGGGGTAGATATATTCCGAGCAAAAGGTTGATTGAATTAAACCCAAAGTATTTAGTGGAAACAAATCATGAAGAGTTTGTTGGCATTATCAAACATGAACTCTGCCATTATCACTTACATATAGAAGGAAAAGGATTCATGCATCGAGACAGAGACTTTAGACAATTATTAATAAAAACCAACTCACCTAGACATTGTCAGGCTCTCCCGTCGATGAAAGATGACTTTAAATATCTTTATCAATGTAAAAAGTGTGGTCATCAATATAAAAGAAGAAGAAGGATCAATGTCAGTAAATACCGATGTGGTAAGTGTATGAAGCCTCTTGCTTTAATAAAAGAAACATAAAGTAAGCAAAGGTAGAAAAGGTGGAGTGAATTATGAAGATTATAAGAGTTTTTCTTTCAAGCTTTGTCATTGTTTTAGCTGGCTATATGTTATTATCGCAAGATTTTAGTCTGATGCCTGTATTGATGTTACTCTTTGGTAGTTTCGTGTTGGTTGTTGGAGTAACTGCCATTAAAAAAAGGAAGCAAAGCGTAATAGGTTATTTACTACTCATTGTCTCGTTGTTATTGTTCTGGGTTAGTTATCGCGGCTTTCTTCTATAAACAGAATTTCGTAATTTAGATAAAGAGAAACGATTTTATTAAAAAAATAAAAGTTTATCATTGACGACTATGTTCTACCTGTGTTAAATTAAATTGGCGCTAATAAAACTAGCGTGAATTTTGTCACTAAGAGAGAGACTTAAAAGGACAAGCTTTTACATTTTTAGATAATGGGAAAGCTCAAAAAAAGTAGCGTTTTACTGTTGACATTCGAGTTAGAATCATGTAATATTTTTAACGTCGTCAATATTGAATTTATATTGTTCCACAGTAGCTCAGTGGTAGAGCTATCGGCTGTTAACCGATCGGTCGTAGGTTCGAATCCTACCTGTGGAGCCAGTGGAGAAGTACTCAAGTGGCTGAAGAGGCGCCCCTGCTAAGGGTGTAGGTCGTGTAAGCGGCGCGAGGGTTCAAATCCCTCCTTCTCCGCCATTTTTTATGTCTAAAATGGCCCGTTGGTCAAGTGGTTAAGACACCGCCCTTTCACGGCGGTATCACGGGTTCGAATCCCGTACGGGTCACCAATAATTCACACAAATTACATAGGTCCGGTAGTTCAGTTGGTTAGAATGCCTGCCTGTCACGCAGGAGGTCGCGGGTTCAAGTCCCGTCCGGACCGCCATATTCTTGGGCTATAGCCAAGCGGTAAGGCAACGGTTTTTGGTACCGTCATGCGCTGGTTCGAATCCAGCTAGCCCAGCCATTTAACATTTTAAATATCCATTATCTAAATTCGTCTAAGCAGACGAATTTACTATTTTAAATCATATGATCGTTTGTTCACATATGTTAGTTGAATAGTAACGAAGGTAAACTGTTTAGAGCCATTAGCTCAGTTGGTAGAGCATCTGACTTTTAATCAGAGGGTCGGAGGTTCGAATCCTCCATGGCTCACCATTTAGCGGTCGTGGCGGAATGGCAGACGCGCTAGGTTGAGGGCCTAGTGGGAGGTAATCCCGTGGAGGTTCAAGTCCTCTCGACCGCACCAAGAAATCTATTGACATCGTAATGTGATTCATGGTATATTAATAGATGTCGCTTTTCATAAGCGCCCGTAGCTCAATTGGATAGAGCGTTTGACTACGGATCAAGAGGTTAGGGGTTCGACTCCTCTCGGGCGCGCCATTTCCGGGAAGTAGCTCAGCTTGGTAGAGCACTTGGTTTGGGACCAAGGGGTCGCAGGTTCGAATCCTGTCTTCCCGACCAGTCGAATCCAAGGATTCCATTTAAATAATATCTTAATTTTATATGCGGGTGTAGTTTAGTGGTAAAACCTCAGCCTTCCAAGCTGATGATGAGGGTTCGATTCCCTTCACCCGCTCCATTTATAAATGGGCCTGTAGCTCAGCTGGTTAGAGCGCACGCCTGATAAGCGTGAGGTCGGTGGTTCGAGTCCACTCAGGCCCACCATTTACGAATTGATCTTTGAAAACTGAACAGAACAACCAGTATGTCAAGTAAGAAATTAAGCTAGTTAAGTTTAGAGCAATCGAGCTCACATATTATGGAGAG